>JAWLAY010000032.1:0-1556 GCA_041395245.1 Lysobacteraceae bacterium | reverse complement strand
GCGAATCCCGCACGTGTCGAACATCCGCTCGAGCATGACGCTCAAGCAGGTGAAGTACAAAACGGCGTTGCCGATTGAGTTAGCCTGAATGAGCGCACGCGTAGCCCGGATGCAGCGTAGCGGAATCCGGGAGCAGTGGTGGGTCGGCCGCCATCCCGGATTCCGGCCTTCGGCCTGCATCCGGGCTTGTATGTTATCGGTGCTCCCTTGTTCTCAGCGTGCGGGGGAGCCGAGGTGGAGGGACGATCCGGGCTATCTGCCGTGTGAGCGCACGGACAGACCACTGTAGTGCTGTCCCCACTTCGTCTGCCCAGCGTCGATGAAGAATGCAGCAGGCGTTTGGCCCGGCATGCCAGACCAAACGACCGCCGATAGTGAGCAAGCCAACGTCCAGGCAGACGCCCCCTCGGCTACAGAGCATTGTACGCGCTGTACCGATATGCTCAGGAGGGACGCCTCATGGACCGTTCATCACAATTGAACTTCGGCGTTGACGTCGGCAAGCACGAGTTGGTCATCGCCTCAAGAGCCGATCAGCACATCATCAAGATCGCCAACCAGCCCGAAGCGATTGGGGGTTGGCTCAAGCGCTTGCCGCCCGACTGTCGCATCGGCATGGAAGCGACTGGGGTCTATCACCTGCAATTGGCCGATCTGGCCCATGCAGCTGGCCACCAGGTCTATGTCTTCAACCCGCGCACCGTGGCCGTCTATCTGAAGTCTCTGCGCTCGCGCGGCAAGACCGACATTCTGGACGCCCGGGGCATTGTTCGATACGTACAGAACGAAGCGGACGAGCACCCGCTCTATACGCCGTCGAGCGCAACCGAGCGATCCGTCCAGACCCTGCTGCATCGCCGTCATCAGGTGCTCAAACAGCGCGCCGCGCTGCGCATGAGCTGTCAGTCCCTGGACGAGCTGACACGCGCCCCGTTCGATCCGTTGCTGGCGGCTTTCGATCAGTGTCTACGAAAAATTGACACGCAGCTGCGCCAACTGGTGCGCGCCGACGGGAAACTGCATGCGTTGGCCACCCGCCTGCGCTCCATTCCCGGCGTGGGCCCGTTGATCAGCACGGCATTGGCGCTACGCTTGAGTCGCCATCCGTACCGCAACAGCGACGCGCTGGTTGCAGCCTTGGGCATGGATCCGCGGCCGCACCAGTCGGGGGTATCGGACGCACCGCGACACTTGTCCAAGCAGGGCAACGGTGAAGAGCGACGACTGATCTACATGGCAGCCGTCAGTGCCTGTCGATGTGCGCTGTGGCGCGAACGATTCGAACAATTGATCGCTCGCGGTTTGCCCAGCACCGCGGCTCATTGCATCATCGCCAGAAAACTGCTGCGCATCGCCTTTGCTATCAATAAAAAACGTCAGGCATACAGCGTCGAGGCGCTCAGCGGCAATTGCCACGCAACATAGAATCTACGCACTTGGCATCAACTCCGATAATCTGCGTTGATCTTCACGTAGTCATACGAGAAGTCGCAGGTCCACACCGTGGCTTCGGCCTGGCCGCGGGCGAGGTCGACGATGACGTCGATTTCGGCTTC
>JAWLAY010000031.1:0-2520 GCA_041395245.1 Lysobacteraceae bacterium | reverse complement strand
AAACGGCGGTCTTGTGCTGGCGGCTCCACCAGAGTTTGCTCATGACCAGGTACGGCCTGCAAGCGCTCGCGCATGTACTGGCCCAGCGCCTGGGCTTGCGTGGCGGCCAGTTGCGCCAGCGCTATCTGCTTGCCGGGTGCAGTGGCCAGGTGCACGGCCCAATCCTGCCAAGCCAACAACGCAGAGGCCGGCGAGAGTCCGCTGGAGGCCCGAGCCAGCTGGGCGTGGGCCTGCGTGTCGAGACGATCCGCCAGCGTCGCGCCTGGCAATGAGGATGTGGTTGTAGAGGTCATGAGTAGGATCTTGGGGCTTTCCCGGAGGATGAATTTGACATATATCAATCGATCATCTTTTAAATACCGACTGGCCGGTCAGTAGTATACTGTTGCATGTCCACGATGACAACGCGAACAGTCGCCGGGGTAAGGCGTCGGCTTCTTCTTGCCTAGCACACACCACCATGATCAAAAACGATATCTCGGCAGCATCGCCCGGCGTCAGCGAGCCATGCCCGCCGCGCCGGCGCCTGCCTGCAGTCACTCGCGTCACGCAGATCCTCGACGCAGCGCTGCATGTGTTCTCCGACAAGGGCTTCGCATCCGCACGCCTGGACGACATCGCCGCGGCCGCGGGTCTGTCCAAAGGCGGCGTCTACACGCATTTCTCCAGCAAGGAGGATATCTTCGGCGCACTGCTCAAGCGCCTAATCCAGCCTGTGCCGGCCGCCCCCGAGCCTTTGGCGGACGACGAACCCGTGACCGTGGACCTTCTGGTGAGTCGCGTTGTGGAGCCGATGTACCAATCCTTCGGCGATCCCTCGGTGCTGCAGGCCGTGCGCTTGCTGCTGGCTGACGGTTCGCGCGCGCCGCAGGCCTTCGGTCAATGGCACCAGACCATGTTTGAGCCGCACATCGCCGATGTGGCGTGCCTGCTCCAGCGTGGCGTCCAACAGGGCACGCTGCGCAACAGTGCCATCACGCGTGAGCCGCGTCTGATCCTGTCGCCCGGCATACATGCCATGCTCGACTGCGTGGTCCGCGGCGCGGCGGCCCCTGATGCGATGAGCGCATGGGAACGCCTTCACGTAGCGATGCTACGGGAGTTGCTGACGCCATAACGCGGCTTTGTCGCTCGGGGCTTGGGATATTCGCCTGGTGGAGTGCAGGCCTTTGGGCAGAAACCAGGCATTCAAAACTGATGCGTGAGTCGAAACAGGTGAGTCTGAGGTGTTGATGAAGTAAGGAGGACTGTGGCGAATCTGTTCCCTCTGTAGAGCCAGAACCTCTTTCCAATCATCGTAGGAGAGAGCGAGACGGAGTCCACATGAGGTGGGCGCCGGCCAAGAACGGGCAAACAGGAGGCCGCTTTGGAATTCAGACTACTGCGCTATTTCGTTGCGGTCGCGGAAGAACTGCATTTCGCACGAGCGGCCGAGCGCCTTGGCGTCGAGCAATCGCCCGTGTCGCGCGCAATGCGCAATCTCGAAGCCACTCTCGGCGTGCAGCTGTTCGACCGCAGCGCGAACCAGACACGGCTAACCTGGGCCGGCCAAGTGTTCCTCGGCGAGAGCCGGCGCGTGCTGGCCACCGTGGAGCAGGCGGTGAGTGCCGCAAAGGCGGCGGCGCAAGGCTATCAGGGTTATCTGCGCATCGCCATCTGCGACAGCTTGGCGCAGCCCCACATTGCCACCTTGCTGGCGCGCAGCCGCGAGGAAGAACCGGAACTGGAGATTCGCGTCTTCGAGCTGCCTTTCGCGCAGCAGCTCAAGGGCCTGCACAACGATCTGCTGGACATCGGCTTTGCGCTCTCGGATGCGGTGAATGATGGCCTCGTCGCCGTGCCTGTTTGGACCGATCCGCTATCAGTAATCGTGCCCGTGCGCCACCCCTTGCTTGTGCATGCGGAAGTGCCGCTGGAGGAAGCCTTGAAGTTTCCGCTGGTGCTGTGCCATCCCGACGCGGGATCGGGCTGCCACCATCAGATCCAGGCAGTGCTTCAAGGTGCGTCCAAGCCGCTCAAGCTGGTAGATCAGGTGACGAGCTTAGGCGTGATGCTGACTCTGGTCGGTGCCGGTTACGGCATCGGTTTCGCCATTGCTTCGCAGGTGCAGACCCTGAACCGCCCCGACATAACCGTCCGCCCCTTGGCCGGTACGCCACCCATGCTGTCCACCTACCTGCTGCGCCGCGGCGCCGAACCCTCTGAACCCATGAGGCGGTTCCTGCAGCGCGCACACGAGGAGTTCCTGCTAAAAGGAGATGAGCCGGCCTCGTGACGTTGAGCGCTGGGGTACATTGGCTATTGCTGGCTGTCCATGGCTCGCACTGGACTTGCTCGGAGCGCGCGTTGACCAAGCGTGGTTTTTCAGTCCATAATTATGTCCATCTCGGTTCGCCGAGTGCGGAAAACTCGTTATCAATCAACGAGTTGGGAACACGATAAGGTTCCCTTCACCCGCTCCAGCAACCGTACGGGACGGCCACCGGACTTGGCGGATAGCAGGAAAGTGATGCTGGGGTC
>JAWLAY010000030.1:0-3228 GCA_041395245.1 Lysobacteraceae bacterium | reverse complement strand
CATCGAGGCTGCCTACGGTCATGGCGATGCGCACCGCCGCCCCGTTGCTGGCATCCACCCACGGATGGTCGGGAATGGCCCAGACGATGCAAAGCGGCGCGTCATTCCCGCACGGGCTGGCATCGATATCACCGCTGTCGCGCGCCACACGAACCTCCTCGTCATTCCCGCGTACGCGGGAATCCAAAAGGCTGGCGTGGACTCCCGCATTCGCGGGAGTGACGGCTTGGGCACAGGCGCGCTGTGTCGCGACGGAGTGGACTCCCGCGTTCGCGGGAGTGACAGCGGCGATAGGCACGGAGCGCTTGGAATCAGCGGACTTGGCCCCGGCGGGCGGATTGAGATGGGCTTCGAGTACGCGGCGATTGAAGGTCTGCTTCAGGCTGTTGGTGGTGATGAAACCAAACCGTTTCAGCGCATGTTGGCGGGTCAGGTCAGCCGCGTGGTGCCACCAAACCATGACGAAATCCGCCGAGTCGGGCAACGCCGGCCACGCCGCGCGCAGGGCTTCGGTGTACCCGTCGCCCAAGGACTGCCGCATGCTGGCCGCGCCAATGAACGGCGGATTTCCCACCACAAAGTCGGCCGTCGGCCACGCCGCCTTGCGCGGGTTCACGTAGACCTCGATGGGCACGCGGGCGCGGTCGTCCGGGATCGCTTCGCCGGTGATCGGCGAGACTTTCATGGTGCGCCCATCCCAGCGCGTCCGCACCTCGCCGTTGGCATCGCGGGCGATGTCGATTCGGTCGTAGGCCAGCACGGCGTCGCGATTTTCGATGTTGCGGAAGTCGCGGATCACCGGCACCGGCGGGCGCACATTGCCGCGTGTGCGGAAATGCCATTGCAGGTAGCCGATCCACAACACCACTTCGGCAATCGCGGCGGCACGCGGATTCAGTTCGATGCCCAGCAGGTTGTGCGGGTCAACCGTTTCGCCTGCGCTGGCGTCGGCGCGTTCGCCATCGATTGCCAGGCCCGTTTGTCGATAGCCGAAGTCGTCAAGGGTGTTCAGCACTTCGCCTTCAAGGCGCTTCAGGTGCTCCAGCGTGACATAGAGAAAATTGCCGCTGCCGCAGGCCGGGTCGAGCACGCGCAGGTTGCAAAGCTGATGATGGAACTGCCGCAGCGCTTGCACCGCGTCGTCGGTTTTGTCTTCGCTGGCCAGTGTCAACGCGGCGGCCTGTACATCGCGCCATTGCTGTCGCAGTGGTTCGATGACGGTTGGCAGCACCAGGCGTTCAACGTAGGCACGCGGGGTGTAGTGCGCGCCAAGTTTGTGGCGATCCTGCGGGCTGAGGGCGCGCTCCAGCAGGGTGCCGAAGATGGCCGGTTCAACATGCTTCCAATCGGCTTTGGCGGCGTCGATCAGCAGTCCGATCTGGTCGCGGTCCAGTGGCAGCACATCGGGTTGCTTGAACAGCTTGCCGTTAAAGCGCAGCACTTCCTCGGCCAGTACCGGCGAAAAGCCACCGCCATCCATGTCGCGCCACAGTTGCGCCAGCATGCGCATTGCGGTGTCTGGTCGCTCGCGATGGGTGGTCAGCAGGTTGCGGAAGGCGTCGGCGGGCAGCAGGCGAACGTCTTCGGCAAACATGGTGAACAGGCAGCGCATGAGGAACTGCGCCACGGACTCGGCAGCGTGCCCGCTGGCTTCCAGGCTTTTTGCCAGTTGTGCCAAGCGGTCGGCAATTTCGCGCGTAACGCGCGCCGACTCGCGCGACGGGTCGAGACTGAGTGGCGCCAGCCAGACCTGTCGTAAGCGTTCGCGGACCTCGCCACGCAACAGGTCGGAAAGCGGAATGCGATGGCTACTTGGATCGGGGAACGGGGTGTAGGTCGCGCCAGAGCGGCTGAATTCGGCATACAACTCGATGCAATTGCCGACGTCGACTACCAGCAGAAACGGCGGGCGACCTTCCTCCACCGGCAGCGCGCGTGCGTAACTCTCGGCTTGGCTGCGGGCGCGCAACAACGCATCGGCAAAGCCTTTCGTGTGGCCCGCCTGCTTGAGTTTCTTGGCCTCGCAGACAAACGCGCCACGGCGGTATAGATCGATGAAACCCGGCGTCTCGCTGCCATCGCCATGCCGAAACGTCACCCGCCGCTCGAACACGTAATCGTGATCGCGTGCGTCCTGGCCCTGCGGCTGCGGCTTTGGCACCTCCAGCAGGTCGCAAAGTTCCTGCATGAACAACTGGTAGTTGGCGCGCTCGCTGCCGCCAGAGGCATTCCAGCGTTGAATGAACGATTCAACGTTCGCCAGGCCGGCAGATCCAGTCACCAAAATATCTCCGCCACCAAAAATGCTATAGGGCAATTCTCGCCGCAACTTGGTCGAAAGTGGCAATTTTATGTTTGGTTCACTCGTTCTACTTTCCTCTCCCGCCTTCGCGAAGCACCCGGCGCCGCTTACCACGATCGCCGGGATGCCTCTGGACAGGGCCTCAGTCCGCTTGCGCTCGCTTGGCGTTTTCCATCTCGAATGCAAGCTCTTCAGCCAGTGCCTGAACTTCAACCGGCACATCGCCTTTCGACGGCACTGCGCTGGCCAGCTCCGAATCGATCAGTTCACGCAGGTCCATGCTGAGCGATTTTTCTTCGTCGTCTTGGACAATTTGCGTGCCTGTCAGATCAGCCCGATCCCGCACCCGCACGGCGGCGAGCTTGTAGCCATCACCGGTTGGCGACGCGGTCTTCTCGTAGAGCCAGTAGTTGCCATTGAGTGCGCGATTGGCTCCCGGTTGGAACACAAACAGCTTGTAGAAACTGGTCGACGAGTCCAGCAGCACCATGTATTTGCCGAGCGACGACTCGTAGCGGCCAAGCGCGAGGCCAATTGTTGAGTAGGTCCGGCGCGCTTGGATGTACTGAGCACCAGTGTTCGACACGTAGAGACCGTCAAAGGTAAGGTGCTCGGCATCGCCAATGGATCTGGAAACGGCAGAAAACGCCCACTCGCCCCACAACCTGTCATTCGTTTGCGGGTAGCCGAACATGAACTTCTCGATCTGAACCGTCTCGCCCGCCTGCGTCAGCGTGGCGCGGTCATCGCCACTGAAGGTTATGCGCAGTGTTCCAGGACTGGCGGTTTCAGTGGGTTCGCGGTAGGTGCAGCCCATGCACTGCCCGTTCTGAAACCCAATCAGCGCTGCGGAGAATGATCGCGTTGTCGGATTGTAGTTTCCGGTGCTCAGGTACCACTGAGGCGCACCGTTCTGCGCATAGCCG
>JAWLAY010000029.1:0-10060 GCA_041395245.1 Lysobacteraceae bacterium | reverse complement strand
TTCCCGATCTGTTCGATATCGAGCAGCGAATCCTGAACGTGCTGGCCGAGGAAGGCGCAAGCAGCGCCGCGTAAGCACTAGCTTGCTGTGCACTGCGGTCCCGGCTTGCCGTTCGGCCTCGTAGTCATGCCTCGCCAAGCGGGGCAGGGTTCCACTGTCGCAAACGTCGTCGTTCGTCGCCATGTTGGCGTTGCGTGATCGACAGTCAACGGGCTAACGCCGGACTCAATGCCCTTCGATGAGGTTGCTTTGAAAGAAGACCGTTCCGCATTCGACCTGCTTGCGACGCGCCGTCGTTTTCTCTCCGTTCTGTCCGCGATGGGCGCTTCATTGGGGCTGTCCACTGCCAAGGCCAGCAACGAAACACCCGCTATCCCAGCGAGCGAGCGTTTTCCCGGCGACCCGCCCGAGAATCACGTCGTCTATCAACTCAATCGTGCCGACCCGGACTACATCGAACACATCCTCAATTCGATTGCAGCCATGCTCGGCAAGTACGCCGATAATGTCGCCATTGCCGTAGTGGCATTTGGTCCGGGTATCCACGTATTGGCCAAGTCACCGAAGCGCGAGGTGCCGGAAGAACTACGCCAGCGCATCGCCGCCCAAGCCAAGGATTACGGTGTCCGCTACATCGCCTGCGGCAACACCATGGGCACACTCGGCTGGACCCAGGCCGATATGCTCGACTTCGCGAAGATCGAGGATGTCGGCGTGGCAGCGCTGATGAATCTGCAGAAACAGGGCTACGCCTACATCGCCTGGTGAGCGACATCGCCCCACGGCAGATCGTTGATTGCACCATGTCAGCGCCCCAACCATTGAGGGAATGGTGGAAATAACTGATGCTGTGCGCGAATGGCGCGCGCCCACCCGCCGGGAGCGGACCCGCAAATCCAGACCGAATCGCTCACGGCGTCAGCAACACGTGTGTGGTGGAAGCGATCTGCTTTCTGGCCATCGGCACAATCGATAGCGGATACTGGCCGCCAATCAAGCGTCTTGCCGGTGTTGGCATTGGAATACCCGAACAAGGATGGCGAAATGATGGGCAGGTCGGATAACCACGCTGAATCACCGATGGCATTGACAGTGAAGCCGCGCGTGCAGCGCCTATTGACTCGCGCTTGGCGAATGGTCGCACTGCTTCTCGTTGCCGGTGCGTGCAGCGCAGGCGCGAGGGCTCAGACGCTGGAGCCGCTGAATGATGTGCAGCAGGTGGCGGCGGGTGGATACCACACCTGTGCTCTGATGAATAGCAGCGAGGTGTTCTGCTGGGGCCTAAATGCCAGCGGCCAACTCGGCGATGGCAGCACCACGGATCGCCTCCGCCGGTGGCCGTCAGCGGGCTGGTCGGGGTAACGGCCATCGCGGCGGGTGTCAAACACACCTGTGCTCTGGTCGCTGGCGGCGCGGTACGCTGCTGGGGCAACAACTCCGGCAACGGCCAGCTCGGCGACGGCAGCACCATGGATCGCCGCACGCCGGTGGACGTCAGCGGGCTGGTCAGGGTAACGGCCATCGCGGCCGGGCTTGTGTCACACCTGTGCTCTGGTCGCTGGCGGTGCGGTGCGCTGCTGGAGCCGCTCGCACGGCCAGCTCGGCGACGGTACTACCACTTGGCGTCTCGTGCCGGTGGCGGTTAGCGGCCTCTCCGGGGCAGAAGCGCCCGTTGAGGCGGGCAACGATCATACCTGCGCTGTGGTCGCGGGCGGCGCGGTGCAGTGCTGGGGTGACAACCGCGGTCAGCTCGGCGACGACACCACCATACAGCGACTCGAGCCGATGGCGGTCAGCGGCTTAGTCGGGGTTGCGACTATTGCGGGAGGAGAGCAACACACCTGCGCTGTGGTCGCGGGTGGTGCAGTGCATTGCTGGGGCCGCAACGGCTCCGGCGAGCTCGGCGACGGCAGCACCACGGATCGCTACGCCGGTGGCGGTTAGCGGCCTATCCGGGAACAAGCGCCGTTGGGACAGGTACGCGTCACGGCAGCACTGTAGCCGCGGGCGGCGCTGTGTACTGCTGGGGGTCGGAACCAGTCAGGCCAGCTCGGGAAACGACGGCTTTGGCGCGCACGCCGGTGGCCGTCAACGGCCTAAGCGAGACGACTGCTATTGCTGCGGGAGCGGAACACACCTGCGCCTTGGTCGCTGGCAGGGTGGTCTATTGCTGGGGTGCAAATTCCTTCGGTCAGCTCGGTGACAACCGCACATGGGAGGCTTACGCCGGTGGCCGTTAGTGGCTTGGTCGGGGCCACGGCCATCGCGCATAACGGAGCTGGAGTCATACCTGCGCCGTGGTTACCGGTGGTGCGGCGAGCTGCAGGAGCCAACTACGGCATGCTAGGCGACAGCAGTACCACGCGCCTCCAGGCCTGTGGACATCAACGGCTAAGCGGAGCGACTGCTATCGCGGCGGGCCTGTATCACCTGCGCCTTGGTTGCTGGCGGGGCGGTCCGTGCGGTGCAAGCCGGCGAGCTCGGCGACGGCGGCGCCAATATGTGGCTCACGCCGGTAGCCGTTGGCGGCAGATTAGTGGGGCTGGCCTTCGCGGCGGGCAAGTCTCACACTTGCGCCGTGGTCGCAGGCGGTGCGGTGCAATGCTGGGGTTGGAACAGGTGGGGGCAGCTCGACAACAGCACCGCAGCGCCCTACGCGGTGGCGGTCCTCGGCCTTACCGGGGCTCCAGGCCATCGCGGCGGGCGAGAATCACACCTGCGCTGTGGTCGCGGGGGGAGTGGTGCTGCTGGGGTTCTAACGCCTTCGGCCAGCTTGGCGACAACAGCGCGACCCGCCTCAGACCGGTGAGGTCAGCGGGCTAATCGGCGCAACAGACATGCGCGGCGGGCGAGGCCACCTGCGCTGTGGTCGCGGGGAGCGGTGCTGCTGGGGTTATAACGCCTACAGCCAGCTCGGCGATAACAGCTTCACGGTTAGCTATACCGCAGTGGCGGTCAGTGGACTGAGCGCCGTGACGGCAATCGCGGCGGGCGGGAGATCACACCTGCGCCTTGGTCGCGGGCGGCGAAGTCTACTGCTGGGGCGGGAACGACTACGGCCAACTTGGTGACAGCACTACCGCACAGTCGACTCACGCCGAGCCGGTCAGCGGTCTATCCGGGGCTGGCCATCGTTGCAGGTGACGCCCACACGCCTGCGCCTTGGTTGTGGGTGGCACGTTGCGGTGCTGGGGCGAAAACCTCAGTGGAGCAACTTGGCGACGGGACTGCCATCATCCGCCCCTTCCCCGCACCCGTGCTGATTGACTTGGATCTGTTCGCCAACGGCTTCGAAACGCCATAGCAGGGCGTCTCGCTGCCAAGACGCTGTGAAAGAAAAGGCGCGTCATCCAGTCTGCCGCGCCTCTCCACCGCCTGACACCAGCGCTCTGCCACCGCTGGTGAGGTCACGAATAGCGCGGTCGGTGGCGACGCGGACGGCGTTGAGGAGTTGGATGTCGGCTTCGTGTTGGCGAGGCGACTGCGGGTCTTCGAAGAAGATCGCGTTGGCAGCGATCCTCCAGCACGAGTTCGCGATCTGCGCATCTTGCCCCAGCGGCCGGAGAGGTAGCGGTCCACCCATGGACGATCTGCGGCCCGGCCTCCGGCTCCAGGCCAGTTCGTTGAGCCCGTCCGCCGGTGGTGCCGGTGCCGATCCGCCGCGCAAGCGCGATAGCAGGCCGAAGTGGCAGGCGGCGAAGTCGAGCATCTGATCCTTGCGCGCGTCGTGGGCGATCAAAGCCACGCATTGCTGTTCGAGTTGAAACCAGCGCGCGACTGCGGATCAGCGACAGTCCGGCCAGACGACGCTCCACTTCGATCCATTCGAGTATGGCGCAGCGACGGTGAGACGAAGGGCTTGTCGTGGGTGACGCACTGACGTTTCAGTCTGCCAGCGGCTTCGGGATAGGTCGACGACGGATCGACCGGGTCATCAGGTAGATCGCGCCGTCCAGCGGCGGGCACATTCGGTACCGCAGTACGCCGGACACCAGCTTCATCAAGCCGCCGTCGCGACCCATCGGGTAGCGCTGCAGCGCGGCATGGTCTTTCAACAGTCCGTGCCGCTGGATTGCATCGAAGGTTCGACCCACCGCGTGAAGGCCGAGTCCGAGTTCGCGGATGCCGTGCTCGGAGGCCCGCAGCCACCGGAACAGGGCGGCCTCGTGGCCTTCGTGATGTCGCCGATTGGCAGCAAGGCCAAAGCGCAGGCTCATGGTGTGGTTTCCGTCGGAGTGGATGCGTCGGTGGGCAGGCGTTGCAAGTGACTGCGTTCGAGGACCCGCAGCCAGGGAAACAACGGGCCGGGGTCGCGCTTGCGATAGACCTGTCGTTCCGGGCGATCGGATGCGGGCACCTGGGTGGTGTCGAGATCTTCGTGACCGGCGATCTGCTGCAGCGTGGGCAAGTGGCGCTGCAGGTGGTCCAGCACGTCGATCAGTGCATCGATCTGTGGCGCGGGGTAGGGCTCGGTCATCGTCTGTCGCTCGCTGTGCAGCCAGTCCGGCCAGCGCCCCGTGTTGACCAGTTCGATGCCGACCGAGCGCGGGTTGTAGCCACGCGTGTGATGCGCGATGCGATCCAGTGGAACGAAGACGCTGACTTCACCGTCACGGTCGATGTAGATATGCCCGCTGTTGCCGGTGCCGGAGTCGTACAGGACTTGCTCGCCGGTGCGGCGAGCGGCGGCGAGGTCAGGCAGCTCGGTGCAGTGAATCACCACCAGATCGACCTGCTGCAGACGGCGCTGCTCCAGATGTTCGACATAGGGTAGAGGCCATTCGACGTAGGGCAGATCCATCGCGGAAAACCGGGCTGAACGGGCCTGCATGCTACCATTCGCGCCCTTTTCGAGAGCCTTGCAGCCCATGCATTTGCGCGGTCACGTCATTCTGTCGCATGGCCTGGAAAGTGGTCCGCAGGCGACCAAGGTCACGGCTCTGGCAGCGGCGGCGGAATCGCTGGGTTGGACGACCGAGCGTCCCGACTATCTGGATCTGGATCGCGAGCGAAATCCCGCACGCATCGCGGATCGTCTGGCTCGCCTGCTTGCGCGTTGTCGCGCCTGTTCCGCGCCCTTGGTGCTGGGCGGATCGAGCATGGGGGCGTTCATTTCCGGTCTGGCCTCGCTGCAGGTGCCGGTGCGCGGCTTGTTTCTGATGGCACCGCCCTTGCGGATTGGCGGCTTCGATGCCGAGTTGGACGCCGCGCCGGTGCCGACCACGGTCCTGCACGGCTGGGACGATGAATTGATTCCCGCCAATGAGGTCGTGAGCTGGGCGCAGACGCGCCGTGACACGCTTGTGCTGGTCAACGATACGCATCGCTTGGCGGCCCACGTCGACTATGGCGCGGCGCTGTTTGCGCGTTTTCTGCAGGATCTGACATGAGCACGCTGTCGCAGGCTTTCTTCGCCACCTGCCCGAAAGGACTGGAATATTTGCTGGTGGACGAACTCACTGCGCTGGGCGCGCAGGACGTTCACGAGGCGCTGGCCGGCGTGCATTTTTCCGGCGACATGGCGATCGCGTATCGCGCGTGTCTGTGGTCGCGATTGGCCAGTCGCATCCTGATGCCGCTGGCAGAGTTCGATGCCGCCGATGGCGATGCGCTGTACGCCGGGGCGCTTGCGGTGGATTGGTCGGCGCATCTCGCGGTAACGGGCACCTTGGCCGTCGATGCGGCCTTGAATCAGTCCAAGCTGACCCATTCGCGCTATGTCGAACAGCGCGTGAAGGATGCCGTGGTGGATGCGCTGCGTGATGCAGACGGATTGCGTCCCGGCGTGGATACCGAGCGTCCCGACATCCGCCTCAACCTGTATCTGCGGCGCGACAAGGCGGTGCTGTCGCTGGATCTGTCCGGCGAAGCGCTACATCGACGCGGCTGGCGCATCGCACAAGGTGCGGCACCGATGAAGGAAAACCTGGCTTGCGCGGTGTTGCTGCGTGCGGGCTGGCCCGAGGTGCACGCGCAGGGTGGTGCATTGATCGATCCGATGTGCGGCTCGGGAACGCTGTTGATCGAAGCCGCGCGCATGGCAGCCGACGTGGCGCCCGGATTGGATCGCGAGTATTTCGGCCTGTTTGGCTGGAAGCAGTTCGACGCCGCGTTGTGGCAAGGCTTGATGGACGAAGCCCGTGAACGCGCCGCGCGCGGACGCGCGGCCTTGCAGCCGGTGTTTTTCGGACGCGATGTGGATCGTGTCGCGATCACGCTGGCGAGCGACAACGCGATGGCGGCGGGCGTTTCGGCCAGTATCGATTGGCAGGTGGCCGACATTCGCGACTTGCAGGTGCCCAAAGGCGTGACCACGGGTCTGGTGGTCAGCAATCCACCCTACGACGAGCGCCTCGCCGCCGACACGCGCCTGTACCGCGAACTGGGCGCCAGTCTGCGTGCACGTTTCACCGGTTGGCGCGTGGCCTTAATCACGGTGGAAGATGCGATGGGATTTTCCACCGGCCTGCGATTGGAAAAACGCTACACGCTCTACAACGGCGCCATCCAGTGCCAGTTGATGCGTTTTCTGCCGGTGCCGGAGAAGGCCGCCGAGCCGCGTGTCCTCGCGCTCTCGCCCGGCGCGGAGATGGTCGCCAATCGACTGCGCAAGAATCTGCGCAAACTCAAGAACTGGCGCACGCGCGAACAGGTGAGCTGCTTCCGCGCCTACGATGCTGACCTGCCGGAATACGCCGCCGCCATCGATGTCTACGACGTGGTCGATGGCGAACGCCCGGAAGATCGTGGTCTGTGGCTGCATGTGCAGGAATATCAGGCACCCAAGACCATTCCCGAAGAGGAAACCCGTCGTCGTCTGGGCGAACTGGTGCAAGCCGCGATGCAGGTTTTCGAACTGCCGCGAGATCGCGTCGCGCTGAAGACGCGCGCACCGCAGTCGCGGCAACAGCGCTATCAGAAGCAGGACTCGCGCGGCCATTGGTTATGGGTGGTGGAAGATGGCCTGCGGGTACGCCTCAACCTGTTCGACTACCTCGACACCGGCCTGTTTCTGGATCACCGGCCGATCCGCCGCGCGCTGCGCCAGCAGGCCAATGGCGCGCGCGTTCTGAATCTGTTCGCCTATACCGGCGTGGCGACCTTGCACATGGCAGCCGGTGGGGCGCGGCAAACGACGACCGTCGATCTGTCGGCGACCTATCTCGACTGGGCGGCCAATAACCTCGCCGCCAATGGATTCAGCGGGCAATCACACCGACTGATCCAGGCCGACACGCTGCGCTATCTGGCCGCCGAAACCCAGCGCTTCGAGTTGATTTTCTGCGACCCGCCGACCTTCTCCAATTCGGCCAAGGCGGAAGACTTCGATGTCCAACGGCATCACGGCGAATTGATCCGCGCCTGCATGCGGCGGCTCACGCCCGACGGCCTGCTGGTGTTCTCCAACAATTTCCGCCGTTTCAAACTCGACGCCGACCTCGAAGAAGATTTCGAAGTGCGCGAGTGGCCGACCCAAGCCTCGATACCGCCCGATTTCGAGCGCGACGCCAAAATCCATCGCGTCTTCGACATCCGTCACCGGGCCTAAGCCATGCCGGAGGCCGGCCTGATCTTTGAGCGGGATCGAACGTGGCTGTGTGTCGGCGATCCGCTGGTAATGGTTGCCGATCAGGCGCGCTTTCCCAGCGTGTTGACCACACTGGGTCCGTGGTCGGCGCAGGCGATGATCGAGTACCTCGACCAAGATCATCCCGACCTGCAGCCCACGGCGGCCGAGCAGTGGGCGGCCTTGCTGGGCTCGGGGCGGTTCGTCGAGCAGCTACGGTTCGCTGGTCGCGCCGTTTAGTGCTTCACTCCGGGTCGTAGTCCAGCACCGTGGCCAGCCAGCGTTCGGCTTCCTGACGCGAGATGCCACGGCGTTTGGCGTAGTCCTCGACTTGCTCCTCGCTGATTCGGCCGAGCACGAAATACTGGCTGCGCGGGTGGCTGAAGTAGAGGCCGCTGACCGACGCCGCAGGGGTCATGGCGAGGCTTTCGGTGAGCTGCATGCCGCAACGGCCCGGTGCATCCAACAGGTCGAAAATGACGCGCTTGGTGCTGTGGTCGGGACAGGCCGGGTAACCCGGAGCGGGGCGGATGCCTTGGTATTGCTCGCGAATCATGGCTTCGTTGTCGAGCGCCTCGTCGCGGGCATAGCCCCAGAGTTCGCGGCGCAACTTGGCATGCAGATATTCGGCGAAGGCTTCGGCCAGGCGATCCGCCAAGGCTTTGAGCAGGATCGCGCGATAGTCGTCGTGCGCGGCTTCGAAGGCTTTGGCGCGTTGCTCACAACCGTGTCCGGTGGTGACGGCGAAAGCGCCGATCCAGTCGGGGTTGCCGCTGTTCTGCGGCGCGATGAAGTCGGCCAGACAGAAGTCCGGGCGCTCTGCGGGCTTGTCCACCTGCTGACGCAGGCAGTGCAGGGTGGCGCGGGGCTTGGCTTGTTCGTCCAGCACGATGATGTCGTCGCCGATGCTGTGGGCTGGCCAAAGGCCGACCACACCGCGCGCTTGCAGCCAGTCTTCGTCGATGATCTGTTGCAGCATGGTTTGCGCGTCGGCAAACAACTCGCGCGCCTGCGCGCCGACCACGGCGTCGTCGAGGATGGCCGGATAACGACCGGCCAGTTCCCAGCTCTGAAAGAACGGCGTCCAGTCGATGTAGGGCAGCAGCTCGGCCAGGGGCAAGCGGTCGATGTGAGTGATGCCGGGTCGCAACGGTGCGGGCGGCGTGTAGTTGGCCCAATCGCCGTCGAAGCGTTGGCCGCGCGCATGCGCCAGGCTGACCAGTCGCGACGTCTTGTCGCGGTTGGCATGCCGGGTACGGATGTCGGCGTAGTCGGCTTCGATACTCGCGACGAAGGGCGCGCGCAGGTCGGCGCTGATCAGGCTTTGCGCCACGCCGACGGCGCGCGAGGCGTCCTTGACCCAGACGGTCGGTGCCTTGAGATGTGGTGCGATTTTCAGCGCCGTGTGTGCGCGTGAGGTCGTCGCACCGCCGATCATCAAGGGCAGAGTGAATCCCTGGCGCTGCATTTCCTTGGCAACGTGGTTCATTTCCTCCAGCGAGGGCGTGATCAGTCCGGACAGTCCGATCAGGTCGGCACCGGACTCCCGGGCGCGATCCAGAATTGTCTGCGCAGGCACCATTACGCCGAGGTCGATCACCTCGAAGTTATTGCAGGCCAGCACCACACCGACGATGTTCTTGCCGATGTCGTGCACGTCGCCCTTCACCGTGGCCATCACGATGCGCCCGTTGCTGCGTGCGGTGTCGCCGCTGGCGGCTTTTTCGGCTTCGATGTAGGGCAGCAGCCAAGCCACGGCCTTCTTCATCACACGGGCCGATTTCACCACTTGCGGCAGGAACATCTTGCCTGCACCAAACAAGTCGCCGACCACGTTCATGCCCGCCATCAGCGGGCCTTCGATAACATCCAGCGGGCGCGTGCTGAGCAGGCGGGCTTCCTCGGTATCGATGTCGATGAACTCGTCGATCCCATGCACCAGCGCGTGCTGCAGGCGTTGCTCCACGGGCAGCTCGCGCCAGCGCAAGCGCTCGCCGCTGTCGGCCTTTTCACCTTTGCCACCCTTGAAGCGCGGTGCGATGTCCAGCAGACGTTCAGTCGCATCGGCGCGCCGGTTCAGCACCACGTCTTCAACACGCTCGCGCAGTTCGGCATCCAGATCGTCGTAGATCGGCATGGCACCGGCGTTGACGATGCCCATGTCCATGCCCGCCTGGATGGCGTGGTACAGAAAGACCGCGTGGATGGCTTCGCGCACCGGCGTGTTGCCGCGGAACGAGAAGCTGACATTGCTGACGCCACCGGAGACGTGGCAGTGCGGCAAGGTCTGTTTGATGATGCGGGTGGCTTCGATGAAGTCGAGCGCGTAGCGATTGTGTTCGTCGATGCCGGTGGCAATCGCGAAGATGTTCGGGTCGAAGATGATGTCTTCGGGGGCAAAGTCAAGCTGATCGCGAAGCAGGTGGTAGGCACGCGTGCAGATCGCGACCTTGCGTTCGCAGGTGTCAGCCTGGCCTTGCTCGTCGAAGGCCA
>JAWLAY010000028.1:0-11204 GCA_041395245.1 Lysobacteraceae bacterium | reverse complement strand
TTCGTCGAAGGCCATCACCACGGCTGCCGCGCCATAGCGCTGCACCAGACGGGCCTGCTGCAGGAAGGCCGCTTCGCCTTCCTTCAGCGAGATGGAGTTGACGATGCCCTTGCCCTGCAGACAGCGCAGGCCGGCCTCAATGACGCTCCATTTCGAGCTGTCCACCATCACAGGAATGCGCGCGATATCGGGTTCGGCGGCGATCAGGTTGAGGAAGGTCACCATCGCCTGCTCGGCATCGAGCATGCCTTCGTCCATGTTGACGTCGAGTACCTGCGCGCCGTTCTCGACTTGCTGGCGCGCCACCTCGACCGCTTCGGCGTAGCGCGCTTCCATGATCAGCTTGCGGAACTGGGCCGAGCCGGTGACGTTGGTGCGTTCGCCGACGTTGACGAAATTGCTGGCGCGGGTGATGACCAGCGGCTCCAGGCCAGAGAGACGAGTGTGGCGAACCAGACTCATGCGGCGTCCTCGCTGTCCAGCGGGACCGGCACTGCACGGGGTGGCAGACCACGCATCGCGGCCGCAATCGCGGCGATGTGCTCGGGCGTGGTGCCGCAGCAGCCACCGACCAGGTTCAACAATCCCGCGTCGGCGAACTCACGCAAGGTCGTCGCCATCTGCGCGGGTGTTTCGTCGTACTCACCGAAGGCATTGGGCAGACCGGCATTCGGATGCGTGGAGACATGCGTGGTGGCGACTTGCGAGAGGATGTCGATGTGCGCGCGCAGGTCTTTGGCACCCAGCGCACAGTTCAGTCCGATGGCCATCGGGCGCGCATGCGCCACCGAGTACCAGAACGCCTCGGCGGTCTGGCCGGAAAGGGTGCGCCCGGATTTGTCGGTGATCGTGCCCGACACCATGATCGGCAGGCGCGCGCCGACTTTTGCGAAGGCGTCGTCGATGGCAAACAGCGCGGCCTTTGCATTGAGTGTGTCGAATACCGTTTCCACCATCAGCACATCGGCGCCGCCATGGACCAGGCCGAGTGCGGCTTCTTCGTAGGCGATGGCCAGTTCACCGAAGGTCACCGCGCGAAAGCCGGGATTGTTGACGTCCGGGCTGATCGATGCGGTGCGGCTGGTGGGGCCGAGCACGCCGATCACGAAACGCGGCTGTTCGGGCGTGGTGGCCTCGATCTCGTCGCAGACTGATCGCGCCAGCCGCGCGCCTTCGAGGTTGAGTTCATAGGCAAGATGTTCGAGCTGGTAGTCGGCTTGCGACAGCGTGGTGCTGTTGAAGGTGTTGGTTTCGACAAAGTCCGCACCGGCCTGCAGATAGGCACGATGGATGTCGGCAATGATCTGCGGTTGCGTCAAGGTGAGCAGGTCGTTGTTGCCTTTCAGGTCGCAACCGCAGCCCACACCGTGTACGTGTCCGGCCTCGGCATTCTGCGCACAGGCGGGCTGGGCCTGCAGCGCATCGAGACCGTGCGCGAAGCGTTGCCCGCGATAGTCGGCTTCGGACAGGCGATGACGCTGGATCATCGTGCCCATCGCGCCATCGATGATCAGGATGCGATCACGCAGCGCCGCCTCAAGCTGGGCGACACGCGCCGGTCGGTGCCACGGAAGGGTGTTCGGCAGGGTCATGGTTTGTGCGCAATCAGCGAGAGCACTTCGAAGTGCGGGGGGCGACGTTCGCGGGTGACGACATCGCAGGTCTGGATCACCAGTCCGGCCTTGTCGGCAAACTTGCGCAGTTCGCGCTCGGTAAAGCCAAGATTGACGTGCCCATAGGGCGCGACGGCGGCCTGGTGTTCGTGGCGGGCCAGACTCGACAGCAGCAGACGACCGCCGGTGCGCAACACACGGGCAGCTTCGGCGACGGCCTTGGCGGGTTTGTCGGCGTAGGTCAGCGCATGCATCAGCACGACCAGATCGAAACTGCCTGCGTCGTAGGGCAGGGCGTGCATGTCGCCCTCGACGACTTCGACATTGCCATGCCGCCGCAGTCGTTCGGTGGCCGCGCTGACCACGCGGGCGCTGGCATCGAGGCAGATGTAGCGCTTGGCGTGCGGCGCGACCAGTTCGGCCAGCACGCCATCGCCGGAGGCGATATCCAGCACTTCACCGGGCAGCATCAATGGCAATGCGGCGCGCGCCAGCGCTTCCCAGGTTCGCCCCGGCGAGTAATGACGTTCCATGTCGCCCGCCACGGTGTCCGCCCAGTTTTCGTCGGTGGCGCGCGAGGCGAGCACCTCGGGCAACCGTTCGGCATCCTGGCGCAGCAGCGGATCATCCGTGCCGCGCTTCAAGGCATCCCACAGTGCGCGTTCGGCGGGTGCAAGGGCGTCATTGAAGCGGTAGTAGGCGGACACGCCCGAGCGTCGATCCAGGGCCAGCTCGGCTTCCTTCAGCTTGGCGAGATGTGTCGACACGCGCGGCTGGGCGAGATTGGTGATCGAAGCCAGCTCGGCCACCGTCAACTCTTCGCGTTCCAGCAGGGCGAGCAAGCGCACACGGGTGGGATCGGAAAGCACGCGCAAACAGGCGGACCAGGCATTCAGATCCATGATTTATCTTTCTATCTTGATTCAAAGATAGAAAAGATTAGAAGTCGCTTGTGGAGGCGTCAAGCCAAAGTCGAGCGTCTGTCTCGCATCACACCGGTGCCATCGACGCGTACTTGCCACGCCAGTAGGTCAGTGCAGTGCCGTCGCGGCTGTCGAATTGCTCCACGCGACCTAGCAGGATGACATGATCGCCGCCGTCCAGGCGCTGTTCGATACGACAGATAAAGCGACTGAGAAAGTCCGGCAGCAAGGGCAGATCATGCACTCCGCGCGTCAGTTCCAAGCCTGCGAATCGATCTTCCACCGGGCTGGCAAACCGCGTCGCCAGGTCTTGCTGGCCCGCGTGCAGCACGTGCACGGCGTAGTGACTGGCGGCACTGAAGGCAGGCAGCAGTTTCGAGTGGCGCGACAGGCTCCACAGCACCAGTGGCGGCGACAGCGACACCGAATTGAAGCTGTTGACCGTCAGTCCCGCGTCGCGCGCGGCCAGGTGTGGCGTGGCAGGCGACTGTGTGGTCACGACGGTCACGCCGGTCGCGAAGTTGCCCAACGCGCGGCGCAGTTCCAGAGATGAAGGCATCAAATCGGTTCCAGATAGCCGTGCTCAAGCAACCATGCGTGAATCTGTTCGACGGCGGCCTCCACACTAAGGCGCGCGGTGTCGATTTTGAGTTCAGGCGAGGTCGGCGCTTCGTAATCCGAGTCGATGCCGGTGAAGTTCTGCAGTTGTCCCTGACGCGCCTTGCGGTACAACCCCTTGGGATCGCGGCGTTCGGCTTCCTGCAGACTGACATCGACATGAATCTCGACGAACTCGCCCGCCGCAAGAAGCTGACGCGCGAACTCGCGCTCGGCGCGGAACGGCGAAATGAAGGCGACCAGACAGATCAGTCCCGCGTCCGCCATCAGGCGAGCGACTTCCGCGACGCGCCGAATGTTCTCGACACGATCCGCATCGGTGAAGCCGAGATCGCGATTCAGCCCATGCCGGATGTTGTCGCCATCGAGCAGATAGGTGTGGTGTCCGTTGCGGTGCAGGCGTTGTTCAAGCGCGTTGGCGAGGGTCGATTTGCCGGCACCGGACAGTCCGGTGAACCACAGCACGGCCGGCTTCTGCCCTTTGGCGGCGGCGCGCGTCTTGCGGTCCAGATCGAGCGCCTGCCAGTGAATGTTGGCGGCACGGCGCAGCGCAAAGCGCAACAGCACCGCCGCCACGGTCTGATGGGTCAGGGGATCGATCAGGATGCCGCCACCCAGGGCCGGATGGTCCTCGAAGGGTTCGAACACCACTGGGCGGTCCAGCGAAAGACTGATCCGTCCGATGTCGTTCACGTTCAAGGTTCGCGCGGCCAGGTGCTCCAGGGTTTCGACGTTCAAACGGTATTTCGGTGCATTCAAGCGCGCGGTAGCGTGGGCGGTTCCCAGTTGCAGGCGATAGGGCCGACCCGGCAGCATTGGCGTCGTATCCAGCCAGACGATATCCGCCTCGAACTGGTCAGACACGCCGGGACGCTGGTCGGCGGCCACCAGCACGTCGCCGCGCGCGATATCGATGTCATCGGCGAGTTGCAGCAGCACCGACTGCCCGGCGCACGCGCTTCCCAGCGAGGACTCTCCCAAATGAATCGCGCGAATGCTCGACAGCGCGCCGGAGGGCAGGGCGCAGACCCGGTCGCCGACACGCACCTCGCCTTGGCTCAGGCGTCCGGCATAGCCGCGGAAACGCGCGTCAGGCCGACACACCCAACTGACCGGCAGACGCCAGGCCGCATCGGTGTGCTTGGCAACGGTTTCGACATCGACCTGTTGCAGATGATCGAGCAGGCTGGGCCCCGTGTACCAAGGCATGCGCGCCGAACGCTGCACCACGTTGTCGCCATCGCGGGCGCAGACCGGGATGGTCTGCAGTGCGCGGATGCCGACCTGCGCGGCAAACTCACTGAATCGTGTTTCGATGTCGGCAAAGCGGGTTGCCGAGAAATCGATGCAATCCATCTTGTTGACCACCAGCACGCAGTGCCGTATGCCCATCAACGCCACCAGGCAGGCATGACGCCAGGTTTGTGTCTGCAGCCCGGCACTGGCATCGACCAGCAGTACGGCGAGGTCGCAGTGCGATGCGCCGGTCACCATGTTGCGCGTGTACTGCGCATGACCCGGTGTATCGGCCACGATGAAGGCGCGTTGCGGTGTGCTGAAGTAGCGCCAGGCGACGTCGATGGTGATGCCCTGTTCGCGCTCGGCCATCAACCCGTCCAGCAGCAGGGCGTAGTCGAGCGCGTCACCGCAGGTGCCGAATTGGGCGGACTGCGATTGCAGTTGCGCCAATTGATCGTCGGTGAGGCTTCCGCTGTCGTACAACAGACGCCCGATCAGGGTGCTTTTGCCGTCGTCGACACTACCGCAGGTCAGAAAACGAAGGTGCGAGCGAGTTGGGCTTGGCGGCAGCATCAGAAATAGCCCTCCTGCTTCTTGCGCTCCATCGCCCCGGCGCCATCCTGATCGATCAGTCGGCCCTGCCGTTCCGAGCGGCGCGACTGGCGCATTTCGGTAAGGATCGATTCGAGGCTGTCCGCCGCACTATCGATGGCGCCGGTCAAGGGATAACAGCCCAACGTGCGAAACCGCACCCGGCGCATTTGCGGCGTTTCGCCCGGAGCAAGCGGCAGACGTTCGTCGTCACGCAGGATCCATGTCCCGCCACGCTCAACCACCGGTCGCTCGGCAGCGAAATACAGCGGCACAACATCGATGCCTTCCTGCGCGATGTATTCCCAGACATCCATTTCGGTCCAGTTCGACAACGGAAACACGCGCAGACACTCGCCGCTGGCGTGGCGCAGGTTGTATTGCTGCCAAAGCTCGGGACGTTGCAGGCGCGGGTCCCAGCGGTGCTGCGACGTGCGGTGCGAGATGATGCGCTCCTTGGCCCGCGAGGCTTCTTCGTCGCGGCGGGCACCGCCGAAGGCGGCATCGAAGCGTCCGGCGTCGATGGCCTGACGCAGCGCTTCGGTTTTCATCACATCGGTGTGAATCGAACTGCCATGGGTGATCGGCGAAATCCCTTCGGCCAGACCACGCGGATTGGTATGCACGCGCAGATCGAGTCCGTGGCGGGCCACCGTGGCATCACGGAAGGCGATCATCTCGCGGAATTTCCAGCCGGTATCGATGTGCAACAGCGGAAAGGGCAGCGGCGCGGGCGCGAACGCCTTGCGCGCGAGGTGCAGCAGGACCGAGCTGTCCTTGCCGATGGAATACAGCAGCACCGGGCGTTCGGTTTGCGCGACAACTTCGCGGAAGATGTGCAGGCTTTCCGCCTCAAGCGATTGCAGGTGACTCAGTGACATGGCGTATTGGCGGTAAGAGCACCGTCTGGCGCAGGAGAACGCGTCCGACGGCGTTGTGTCAGGGCGCACAGCATGCCGTATTCCGGCGCAAAGCGCGCGTTTCGCTGATGAGGTAGGGCAGGGACAGGCTGCGGTGACGATCCACCGACGGCCCAAGGTGCAGAACTTGCAGAGCTGAATGTTCGCGTTGCCGCTGACGGATTTCGCCGTGTTTTCAACAGGTGCCACCACGCATGTCGACGTACTGTTCGTGGATGATCATCCTGACGAACTGCAGGGATTGCTGGCGGCACTGGCCAAGGGGCAGCCGGAATGGGTGATCCGCGTCGCGGCGAGCGGACGTGAAGCGTTGGCGCTCCTGCAGCAGCGCGCGGCCGATGTCGTGGTGTCCGACTATCGCATGCCCGGCATGGATGGCGGGAGCTTGCTGGATCGCGTGCGCCAGCAGTATCCATCGGCGGTTCGTCTGATTCTGTCCGCAGAGGACGGCGCGCGTGGCTTCATGCGCGCGACGGCGGCGGCCCATCAGGTGTTGGGCAAGCCTTGTGATGTGGAAGTGCTTCGCCGTGTCATTGAGGAAACCGCGGCACTGCAAAAACCGGGATTGCAATCGCCCGCGCTAGTGGATGTGGTGCACGGGAGCGTTGCCCAGTCTTCCACGGGTCAATGTAGCTGGATGAGCGCCTGCGCGACGACTACACCACGGTGCAGGAAGTGGCGAGCTGGTGTCTCGGACCCGGCCATCGTCACGCGTGTGCTGCAGATTGCGAACTCGTCCTATTTTCGGCGCGGGTCGGATGTGCTGGATGTACAGACGGCCATCAGCCGACTTTGGATTCGAGCTGATCCGCAGTCTTGCTTTGACCATGAACTGTGTGCCCTGCTGCCAGCTGGATCCTGCTTTGCATGCGGAAGTCCAGCATGACAACGACACCGCCGTGCAGATTTGTGAGATTGCCTGTTTATTGCCGGGAAGCTCGCCGATCAGCGTGAGTTGCCGGTCTCCGGCTTTGCAACGTCGGCAAGCTGCTGCGTCGGATGCTGGCGGCGAGCATTCCAGTAGGCATTCCCGGACGCGCTTCTGGCGCGTATCTGCTGTCCTTGTGGGGACTGCCGTTCCGCTTGGTGTGCAGGCGGTCGCCTATGTGGGACCAGCCGGGCCAGCACTGCATCGGCGCGCATCGTGACGGACCCTGGCCGAGCGCGGTGCTGATCCATCTGGCGACCTGCTCCGTCGTTCCGGCTGAAAAAGCGCCAATAGCGCTTCCGCCATGGGGATAACGAGCCCGCGTTGACCGGCTTGCTGGCGCAGATCGACGCCCTTCAGTTGCAGGCGTGGGAGGACGGCCTCCGCCACCGCGCCGGGGATAGCGACGGCGACGCGTAGGCGTATTCCTGTCAACTTTGTGCAATGCGACCAAGGCGCTAGTCGCAGGCGGGGTTGTTTCTGGCATATTGTGCAACGCAGCAGGCTACGGCCTGCGTTCGCTATGCCGGAGGTTGCCCATGCTTTATCACCTGCACGAGTTCCAACGCTCCTTGCTCAGTCTGGTGCTGGCGTATGCCGAAGCCACCTTCGAAGCTCTACACGCAACAGGGCAGTTGGCTGTCACGGGCATGCCCGGCGCGTCCAGGATCGCCGCCGGATTCGAGCTGTTCTACCGCATCGGCAAGGATTACGTGCCGGAGTTCGGCATCCGCAGCGTCAATGCCCACGGTCACGACATCCCGGTGGTGGAATACACCGCGCTGGAAAACCCTTCTGCCGCCTGATCCGTTTCAAACGCTTCAGCGATCAGGCCGGGTGGTCGCCGATCTGAAGGATGATCCGGTGGTGGGTACGTCGCGCCCTTGTCGGGGCATCACTCCACGCTGCTGCGCGACACCGTGCGAACCCTGTTGCAGGATCACAAGGTCTACATCACCGACTGGGTGGATGCGCGCATGGTGCCAGCGCGCGAGGGTGCGTTTCATCTGCACGACTACATCGCCTACGTGCAGGAGTTCATTCGCCACATCGGCGCGGAAAACCCATGTGATCTCCGCATGTCAGCCCACCGTGCCGGTGCTGGCGGCGATCTCGCTGATGGCTTCGGCAGGCGAAACCACGCCGCTGCATGACCATGATGGGTGGCCCCATCGATACCCGGCAGTCGCCCACCCAGGTCAATGACGTGGCAACCACCAAACCCTTGTCGTGGTTCAAGCAGACCGTCATCCACGATGCGCCGCCCAACTATCCGGGCGCGGGTCGACGCGTGTATCCGGGCTTTGCAGCATGCCGGTTTCATCGCCAGAACCCGGACGCCACATGACCTCGCACTGGGACTTCTACGAAGACCTGTTGCGTGGCGATCTGGAAGATGCCGACTCCGCATCGCAAGTTCTACGACGAATACAACGCCGTGCTGGACATGCCTGCCGAGTATTCGATACCATCGAAGTCGTGTTCCAAAGCAGCATCGCTGCCGCGTGGTCGTTGGGACGTTCACGGACAGCGCGTCAAGCCTGCCGACATCCAACGCACCGCCTTGTTGACCATCGAGGGCGAACTCGACGACATCTCCGGCATCGGTCAAACCTGGCCGCGCATGATCTGTGCAGTGGCATCGAGACCGGGCGCAAACAGCATCTGGAAGTGCCCGGCGCCGGTCATCACTACGGCATCTTCAGCGCGCTGGCGCGAAGTGGTTTACCCCGGAAGTGCGGCGATTTTATCCGCGCACAGATCGCAAAGCCCGTCGGCAAGGCGAAAAGAGAACCAGCCTGGAGGCCAACGCTGTCACCGCCTTGCGGGGATGCGTTCCGGCAAGGCGCTGTCGAGATGGTCAGACGATCATTGCTCGATCAGGTCGGCGGTAGTCGGAACGGCTTCATCGTGCTGGGACTTCGCCCGCGCGGTGTGCAATTTCCGGTAGCTGTCGAGTACGCTGGTGGCGGTCCAGACCGTCGAACTGCAGGTTGGTCGGGCTCAGGCCGAAGAATCGCAGGCGGACCATCCACCGAGCCGATGGCGGCATCCATGCGTGCATCGCCAAACAGGCGGCGGAAGTTCGCTTCGTAGTCAGCCAGCGCCAGTTCGGTCCAACTGCACTTCCAGCACCGCCTGGACGGCCTGGTAGAACAGCCTGGCGTTCGACGGTGTTCTCGTTGTATTGCAGGATAGGTTCTGACGCCAGCCGTCGTCCCACTGCGACAAGGCGAGATTGATCAGCAGCTTCAGCTCCAGAATCGTCAGCTGTCCCCAGGCGGTGTTTTCGTCGAACCGATGCCGATCAGCGTGATGATGTCGGTGTAATCGTCGAGTTCGCTGTCCTCCAGGCGTTCGAGCAGCGCGGTCAGCGCGGCATCGTCCAAGCGATGGCAGATTCAGGATGTCGGTACGGAAGGCCAGCGCCTTGTTGAGGTTGTCCCAGGATCAGATCTTCGACCGGATAGACTTCCGAGTACCCTGGAACCAGAATCCGGCAAGCGGTGGCGCTGAGCTGGTCGTATACCGCCTGGTACACCCTTGCCCATCGCAGCGAGCAGCCGAACAGGTGGCTGCTTCCTCGCTGTTCGAGTGCTTATGCCTGATTGGAGAAATCCACGACGAAGGCGTGATCCGCCTTGGCGCTGAAAAAGCGCCACGACACCAGACCGCTCGAATCGATGAAATGCTCGACGAAGTTGTTCGGCTCGGTCACCGCTGCGCTTTCAAACGTGGGCGCAGGCAGATCGTTCAGGCCTTCGAAACTGCGCCCCTGCAACAACTCGGTCAGACTGCGCTCCAGCGCGACATCGAAACGCGGATGCGCACCGAACGAGGCGAACACGCCACCGGTGCGCGGGTTCATCAAGGTGACGCACATCACCGGAAAACGGCCACCCAGCGAGGCATCCTTCACCAGCACCGGGAAACCTTGTGCTTCAAGCGCCTGGATGCCTTCCACCACGCCGGGGAACTTCGCCAGCACCGATGGTGGCACGTCGGGCAGGGCGATTTCGCCTTCGAGGATCTCGCGCTTCACCGCGCGCTCGAAAATCTCCGACAGGCACTGCACCTGCGCCTCGGCCAAGGTATTGCCCGCGCTCATGCCATTGCTGAGAAACAGGTTGTCGATCAGGTTGGTCGGGAAATACACCACCGCGCCATCCGACTGCCGCACGAAGGGCAGCGCGCAGATGCCGCGCTCGGTATTACCGGAGTTGGTGTCGTACAGATGCGAACCCCGCAACTCGCCATCTGCGTTGTAGATCTGCAGGCAATGCGCGTCGAGCAAGTCCTTCGGCAAGGCATCCTTGCGTCCCGGCTTGAACCAGCGCTCGTCCGGGTAGTGCACGAACTCGGCCTTGGCGAACTCGTCGCCCCAGAACTGATCGTTGTAGAAGTGATTGCAATTGATGCGCTCGATGAACTCGCCCAAGGCCGAGGCCAGCGCGCTTTCCTTGCTGGAACCCTTGCCATTGCTGAAACACATCGGCGAATGCGCGTCGCGGATGTTCAGCGACCACACATTCGGCACGATGTTGCGCCACGAAGCGATCTCGATCTTCATGCCCAACGCGGCCAGCACACCGGACAGGTTGGCGATGGTCTGCTCCAGCGGAAGATCCTTGCCCGCGATGCGCGTGCCCGGCCCCGAGGCCAGACCCGGCAGCAGCAAGGCCTGCGCATCGGCATCCAGACTGTCCACCGCCTCGACCACAAACACCGGTCCAGTCTGGATCGCCTTCTTCACCGTGCAGCGATCGATCGAACGCAGGATGCCTTCACGGTCTTTGTCGGAAATGTCGGCGGGCAGCTCGACCTGGATCTTGATCGTCTGCAGGTAGCGGTTATCCGGGTCGACGATGTTGTTCTGTGCCAGCCGGATGTGCTCGGTCGGAATCGCCCGCGCATCGCAGTACACCTTCACGAAGTAGGCCGCGCACAAGGCCGACGAGGCCAGGAAGTAGTCGAACGGCCCCGGCGCTGAGCCATCGCCCTTGTAGCGAATCGGCTGGTCGGCAATGACCGTGAAATCATCGAAACGCGCTTCGAGACGCAGCCTGTCGAGAAATTTGACCTTGATTTCCATGCGAGCGCCAACCGCGTCCAGAACAAGAAGGGCGCCATTGTCCGGGTTTTCGGCGGCGGCGATGCGTTTGCGTGCGGCAGTCCTAGCATTGAGTTGGAATGCAACTGCGGAGATCGCTCCGTTCGTGATGCGAGTCACCGCCCTTGATGGCTCCGCTGAAATTGGTGGTCGTCACCTCGCGGCGGCATTGCCCGCACCAGACGTTGGCAAGCAGGCGCTGGTGGATTTCGGCCAGGATCGACTCCCAGCGATGGCGGGCGGGGCGGGTGAAGTCCGGAA
>JAWLAY010000027.1:0-25896 GCA_041395245.1 Lysobacteraceae bacterium | reverse complement strand
TTTGGAATGTGCTCTGATCATGGATGCCGCGCCGGATCTGGTCATTCTGGCCACCGACCCGGTTGGGCGCGTCCGAACGGCGAACCGCGTTGCAGAGCGCATGCTGGGTCTGGAGCAACAACAGGACGAATCCTTGAGCCTGGCGGAACTCCTCGGGCAGAGCTGTCGGTTGTCGCCGGATCAAACGCGCGAGGATGCCACCGCGACGATCCATCACTTGACCACCTCGCTGAGTGCCGGACAAACCGAAACGCTCGAGTTGTACTGCCACGCACAGCATTCCGACGCCTGGACCCGGCTGCGGATGCGCTTCAATCGCCTGCATGACGCCAGCGGTGCGAACCAGGGTCTGGTCTGCATTGCGCGCGACCTCAGCCACCAAAGCCAGACAGAACGCATGCTGCAGGTCGAGCGCGAACTGTTTTCCACCGGGCCGGTATTCATCGTGCTTTGGGAGATGTCTGCCGGTTGGCCGGTCAACTACATCTCCCGCAACATCGTCGATGTGCTGGGCTACAGCGCGGCCGAGCTCATGGCAGCAGATTTCCGCTTCGGGTCGCTGCTGCATCCCGATGATGTCGAGCGTGTCGCCTCGGAGGTCGCCTTGCACCTGGCGGCGCGCACCAGCAGCTTCGAGCAGACCTACCGTCTTCGCCACCGCAATGGCGACTATCGTTGGTTCTTCGACCTGTCCAAGCCGCAATACGACGAGCAGAGCCACGCGCGCACGGTGCAAGGCTATCTGCTCGACCAGACACCACTCATCCAGGTGCAGCAGGCGCTGGAGGCCGAAAGCCGCCGACTGGCCGGCATCATCGAAGGCACCGACGTCGGCACCTGGGAATGGAACCTGACCACCGACGAGACCGTGTTCAACGAACGTTGGGCCGACATCATCGGCTACACACTGGAGGAGCTGGAACCATCGACTATCGACACCTGGGCGCGACTGGTTCATCCCGATGATCGGGCGCGTAGCGAGCAGGCGCTGCGCGCCCTGTTTGACGGACAGGCTGAGCGCTACGAGTGCGAAGTTCGTGTACGACACAAGGACGGCCATTGGGTGTGGATTCTTGACCGCGGCAACATCACCGAGCGCGACCCGCAAGGTCGACCGCTGTGGATGATGGGCACCCATCAGGACATCTCGCAGCGCAAACAGGACGAGGCGCGACTGCAGCTTTCGGCCAGCGTCTTCACCCATGCTCGCGAAGGCATTCTGATCACCGATGCCAACGCGCGCATCCTCGAAGTCAACGAGGCCTTCACCGCCATCACCGGCTATCAGCGCAGCGAGGTCATCAATCAGACGCCTCGCCTGCTACGTTCTGGTCGGCATGATCCCGAGTTTTATCACGACATGTGGACGGACCTGCTTCGCGAAGGCCATTGGCAAGGTGAGCTGTGGAATCGGCGTGCCGATGGCGAACTTTTCGCCGAGATGCTGACCATCAGCGCGATCCGTAACGCCGAAGGTGACATCCTGCATTTCGTTGGCTTGTTCAACGACATCACCCCGCTGAAGCTGCAACAACAGCAGTTGGAAAACATCGCCCACTACGACGCCCTGACCGGGCTTCCAAATCGTGTGCTGCTTTCCGAGCGTCTGCGCCACGCCATGCACTCCGCCCATTTGGCGGGTGAATCGGTCGCCGTGGTGTTCATTGATCTCGACGGTTTCAAGGCGGTGAACGACCGCTATGGTCACACCGTCGGCGATGAAATGCTGATTGCCGTGACGCAACGCCTGCGCGGTGCCCTACGCGAAGGCGATACGCTGGCGCGCATCGGAGGTGATGAGTTCGTGGTGATCCTGAATCAGGCAGGCTCGCGCGAAAACAGCGAAATCGCCTTCAATCGCCTACTGCTCGCCGCGTCGGCCCCGGTTACGCTCAATGACCAGTCGATTCAAGTCAGCGCCAGTCTCGGCGCTACCTGTTTCCCGGCCGACTCGGCGGACGCCGAGCAATTGATCCGGCATGCGGATCACGCGATGTACATCGCCAAGCAATCTGGCAAGAACCGCTTCCAGTGGTTCGATGTGGAGCGCGATGAGGCCGCCAAGTCGCACTCGCAGCAGTTGCAGCGCGTGCTGGCGGCACTGCAGGACAACGAATTCGCGTTGCACATGCAGCCCATCGTCAACATGCGCAGCGGCCATGTCCAAGCCTTCGAGGCACTGATCCGCTGGCCCGACCCGAATGGACCGATGCGCTTGCCCGGTCAGTTCCTGCCCACCATCGACGGTCACCCGATTGCCGTGCAACTCGATCTGTGGGTGATTGATCGCGCCTTGCGGCAACTGTGCGAATGGCATCGGCAAGGCATCGATGTGCCGGTGTGCATCAACATCAGCGCCACCTCGCTGCAAAGCAACGATCTGGTGGAACGCCTGCGTGAAGGACTTGAACGCTACCCGCAGGTGCCGAGCAGGCTACTCAAGCTCGAAGTGCTCGAGACCAGCGCGCTGGAGGACATACCACGAACCGCCGCGATCATGCGTGCCTGTCGCGATCTGGGACTGCGCTTCTCACTCGACGATTTCGGCACCGGCTACTCGTCGTTGACCTATCTGCGCCGCCTGCCCGCCGATCAACTGAAGATCGACCAGGGGTTCATCCGCAACATGCTTGACGGTCCGGAGGACCTGACCATCGTCGAGGGTGTGCTTGGCCTTGCCACGGCCTTCGGTCGTGGCGTGATCGCCGAAGGCGTGGAAAGCGTCGCCCACGGAGAACTTCTGCTGGCGTTGGGCTGCGAGTCGGCACAGGGCTATGGCATCGCCCGGCCGATGCCCGCCGACAGCGTCAAAGAGTGGCTGCAGCAATGGAAACCACCCGCGCAGTGGACCCAGTGGCAGGACTTCCAACCCAGTCTGCGCAATCTCCCGGTACTGATGGCGCAGACCAGGCATCGCGCCTGGATGCGTGATATCCGGCTCTATTGCAGCGCGCCGGAGACACACTTCCTGCCGCAGCTCGACGCAACTCGCTGCGGATTCCAGCAGAGTTTCCTCAAGCACGAGCTGGAGCATCTCGGTAACGCGCCCCTTCTGCGGATCATCCATGGCCTGCACGACGAACTGCATGAGGTCGGCGAGCGGATCATCCAGCACGCTCAACAGTCGCCCCCCGCAGAGGTCGCCACCGGCCTGCTGAGGCTGGCACATGTCAGTGACCAGTTGATCGATCAGCTTTACCGCCTAGTCCGTACACGCGCCGCTAACTGAGTCTGCGGCTACACTTCGCGTCCCTTTGCACGAGTCAAACCATGGGCCGCCTGAAACATCTGCTGGAGAGCAACCGCCGTTGGGCGCAACGCATGCAGCACGAAGAACCCGCGTTCTTTTCGTCGCTGGTGGCACAGCAGGCACCGCGATACCTGTGGATCGGCTGTTCAGACAGCCGGGTACCCTCCACCCAGATCGTTGATCTGCCGCCGGGCGAGATCTTCGTCCATCGTAACGTCGCCAATGTCGTGGTCCACGCGGACTTGAACTGTCTCGCGGCCATCCAGTACGCCGTCGACGTACTCAAGGTGGAACACATCATCGTGGTTGGGCACTACGGCTGTGGCGGCGTACAAGCGACCCTGAACGGAACTCGCGTGGGCCTTGCTGACAACTGGCTACGCCATGTCGGCGATGTCATGGCCAAGCACGAAGCGTTGCTGACCACCACCGCCGAATCGCGCCGTCTGGATGTCCTGTGCGAGCTGAATGTGATCGAACAAGTGGTCAATGTCTGCCAGACGACCATCGTCCGCGATGCCTGGGATCGGGCTCAGCCCGTGTGTGTGCATGGATGGATCTACGCGTTGACCGATGGATGCGTGCGCGAATTAGGCATGGAAATCAACGCACTGGAGGAAATGAACACCAGCTACCAGGCGGCATTGCAGGGCATCATGCGTCGCGCACAGGATGGTTCGTCCACGCGGCCATGCGAGATGCCGTCGACGCACCAGGCACCTACTCACGATGGATGTTGCGGCCACGGGCAAGACCAAGACTGATCAATTCGACGATGGAATGGCTTGCCTGATGCTGCGGCCTGCACGGCGGGCTTCCATCAGAGTTCATCCGTAACGATTGGACTCGGGCCACGTGCCCGCACTCGCTTCAGCCAGCCACGCTTTTCGGCCTGGTCCAATCCGTCCGACACGGACAGCGGCGCATCAAGAATGCGCGCAGACCATTCGACGATGCCGACCGCCGCATTGCGCCCCGATCCCTTCGCCTCGTAAAGCGCGAGATCGGCCATTACCAAGGCACGCTGCCAGGGCAATACCAGCTCAACGACCGAGCCCCGCATGCGACAGCCGCCGATGGAAACCGTAATGGCTGGCCGCTCCGGTTCGCCGCGGGCCGTGTTTGCCGCCACCGCGTTCAACAACCGTTGCAGCATGGGTGAGAACTGGTCTTCATCGAGTGCCTTGGCAAGGACCAGAAACTCTTCGCCTCCCCAGCGAATGAGCAAGTCGGAGGCGCGCAGACTTGTCTGCAGTTGCCTGCTCACTCCGCGAAGAACCTCGTCGCCGACAACGTGTCCATGTTCGTCGTTGATGGCTTTGAAGTGGTCGACATCGATCAGGAACAAGGCCGAGTCCTGCAGGTGATCCGAGCCAAGCGTGTTGACGAAACGCTCCCAGGCGCGTCGATTGCCAAGTCCTGTCAGCGGATCACGCTCCGACTCCTCGGTAAGCGCGAGCTTGTGATGATGCAGGTGTCGCCTTACCCGACTCAACTTGCGCACCATGAAGACCATTCCGAGTGCAGCCAGGCCCAGCGCGGTCATCAACACCAGCCAGAGCCTCTGCGTCAGATCGTTGGTGGCGAGCTCCGCGTCCTTCAGGGCATTCTCGCTGGACAGCAGGTCGATGGCTCGCTGACGTTGTTCTGCCGCAAACGCGGTCTGGATGTCGCGAAGTGATGATTGCCGATTTTCCTCACTGATCACCGCGCTGATGGCGCGTTCGCGGTGATACAGCTCCAATGCGCGTTTGGCATCGCCCGCCTGGGCAAACGCTTCCCCATACTCACGCAAGACGGACACTTGTTCGCTACGACTGCCGATTCGCGCCAGCATCGCTTCTACCGCACTCAAGTCCTCGACGCCGGCAGCGATATTGCCGGCGCGGATATGCGCCACGCCTCGATTGGTCAGCAAGGTGCGCTCCGACGACGTGTCCCCGAACTGACGCGCAATCGGCAAGGCTTCGTCGATGGCCTTGAGTGCGGCGTCAATGCGTCCGAGCCGCAACTCGGCGTCGGCGATATTGTTGAGGATGTGCACGCGCAACCGGTTTGCCCCCGCCCGACTGGCCACAGCAAGGGCTTGCAGGGTCAGATCCCTGCCACGAGACGGCTCACCAGACTCCACAGCAATGGCGGCCTCCAGCATCAGATTGCGCGCGCGCAGTTGCAGATCATCGGCACTTGCGCCTGCATGCCTGGATTCGGCCAGATAGCGCTGTGACAACTCTGCGTCCCCGCTACGGGTATGAAGCCACGCCAGAGAAGCGGCTGTTTGGCTCAATCGATAATCGTCCTGAACCTGCTCGACAACGCTCAGTGCCTTTTCGGCATGCTGCTGGGCTTCGGCAAGCATGCCGCGCCGCGTTGCAGCGCGTTCCAGCCAGCGCAGTGAACGCCAGAACAGCCGATAGTCGCAGGTCGCCGCCGTTACGGTCTCACACTCTGCGGCAAGCGCTGGCATCCATTGATTGACCAGACCAAGGGCCTTGTCAGTGTCATTGTTGGCCTCGTAGAAGGCCGCCTCGATGACCTGCGCACTGCGCTCGAAGCGCTGCGCCTCGGGGATCGCGAGTCCGCTACCACGCTCGCGCAAGCGCTCGGCGATTCGTTGAATTTCGGCCTCATCGCGCTTCTGCGCGAACAGCAAACCACGCATTTCCCACAATAGGCGCTCATCATCCGGCTGGGTCATCGCGCTGTCACGAGCCAGGAAGGACAGCGAGTCGAGCGCGTTCAGCGCGCCTTCCCAATTTTCGAATGCCTGCCGATCAATCTGATCCAGCCGCTCGCGCAGGGAAACGGTGGCGAAAGCCACATCGATACCCAAAAGCGTCGACGCACAGACGAAAAAAAGGCGCAGGCGCAAACCGCGACTCATGTGGACACCTCGGTTCCGTGCGCATCCACTCGCGTCAGCACCACATCGCCACGCGCAACTGCAGCGCCCAGATCGTGGGCAACCTGGTCCAGATTCAGATCACCGGCATCGCGCTGGCAGCGCACACCCACCGCGCGTTGCCGTCCTTCACTCTTGGCAAGATACAGCGCCGCGTCGGCCAGCCCAATGACCGGCTCAATATCAACCCGCACGGCATGCCGAACCGGGTTACGGGCGAACCCGATCGACGCCGAAAGCGTTAGCTGCCTGCCATCAAGCTCATAAGGCTCTGCCAGATTTGCAAGCAAGCGGGCGACCAATTTTGGCAGGGCTTGCTCACCGATCCGGTCGATCAACAGCAGGAACTCCTCTCCACCCATGCGCACGGCAAGATCGCCCTCGCGACAGAAGGCGCGAAGCCTTCGGGCGATTTCCTGCAGCGCCCGGTCACCGACGGCATGACCATGGACATCGTTGATGCGTTTGAAGTGGTCAAGATCGACCATCAGCACCGCACCATCGAAACCCTCTTCACTGGCCATCATTTGCAGATAGGGCTCGATCTGGCGCCGATTGGCCAGACCGGTCAGCGGATCGCGCTCGCTCTGCAGGCGCAGTTGCTGGTTACGTCCGAGCAGTGAGGAGTTGTCACGTCGCAAGCGACGGAAGCCAAGCCAGGCAAGACCGAGCACCAATGCGAAAACCCCACTCAACAGCCACCACAGACGGCGTTGTACGGTTTGTCGCTTCAACTCGGCCGACTTCAGTGCGCTCTCGGAGTTCAGCAGCAGCAACTCGCGCTCGCGACGCTCGGCGGCGTTTTTCTCCTGCAGCTCAAGCACCGCTCGACGCTGGTCATCGCGATAGATCTGATCGCTGAGACGACGCGCTTCATGCAATGCCTCCACCGCACCGGCCAGATCACCGGCGGCCTCCAGGGCGCGCCCCAGATCCTCAAGGCCTGCCGCCACGTCGTTGACCAATCCGCGCCGCGCGTCCATGGCAATGCCTTCCCGGACCAGCGTACGTCCGTCGCTCAGTTGCCCAAGTCCGATCATGGCCAATCCAAGATTGACCTTGCCGAGTGCGATGCCGTCCTCATCCTGACGCTCCGTCGAGTATCGCAAGGCCTCGCGGGCCGCCGTTTCGGCGGCGCGAAAATCATGGGTCGACAGATGGTAGTGCGCGACATTGCCCAACAAGACGGGCAGGTCATCCAGGATGTTGAATTGCTTCGCATGATCGATGGCGACCGTCATCATGGCGAGAAATCCTTCCAGATCGCCTCGCTGCTCCATCACCATGCCGAGCGACGTATAGCCGACGATGATCGCCGTGTGATCCTGCTGCGCTTCCGCGTCTTGCAAAGCCTGTCTGACCAACGCCTCACCGCGCGCATTCTGGCCATACTGGGTGACCGCCCAGGCCAGTTGCAGTCGTGCGCGTGTCGCGAGCGAGGCCATTCGACTGGACTCGGCCAGATCCACTGCCTGCTGATAGGCGGTGATGGCCGAGCCAAGTTCGCCCGCGCTGTCCAGAAGAAAACCGTAAACCAGCGCGACGCGGGCCTGCTCACGAATGCCGAGGAAGCCCGCCATTTCCTGCACCACGGGCTGCAACCCGCGCCAAGCCTCGGCGGTATCACCCTTTTCGGCCTGGGCATAGGCGTCCAGCACCTTGACCAGGTGCGCGGCGCCTTGCTGACCGGCTGCGGCGCTTTCCACCAGCTGCGCGCGCAAGCGTGCCTCCTGCTCCGCTTGCCCCTCGCTGCGCGCAATCTGCGCGGCCACGAATGTCGCCTCACGACGCACGTCGTCAGGTGAATCGGGGTGGGCAACGATCGCCTCCAGGCCCTGCAACGCACCTTGCGGATCCTTGCGTCGGAGTGTCTCCAATGCCGAAATCTGTTCGACGCTCAAGGATTCGGGCGGCGCCGACGGCAACGCGCGCACAATCGAAGCCCAGCACACCAGCAGCAGAACACTGCCAAGGGCCAGACTTCTATAGCGCGGGAATACCAGACCAGCAGAGCACGTCACGCGTCGGAAAGCCTCTTAGTTGGATTGCCCATACCACCAGATTCCTGCCACGGTGTCGCGTGACGCAAGACACGCTACACACACGGCAGGCGCGGCGACGACACCACCGGCAGGCACTGATGGACCTCATGCTCGCGCAAGATAGTCTCCACTGCCAACCCACTTCACGCTGGTCAGCTCGGCCGGCCCTACCGGGCCACGCGGATGCAGGCGCGAGGTGGAAACCGCCACCTCCACGCCCATGCCGAACTGTCCACCGTCGCTGAAACGGGTGCTGGCATTGTGGTAAACCGCCGCCGCATCCACCCGCTGCAGGAATCGCGCCGCCACGTCCGCATCGTCACTCAGGATGGCCTCGGAATGGCCGCTGCCATGTCGAGCGATATGTGCGATGGCGTGGTCCACATCGTCCACCACGACAATGTTCAGGCTGGGAGCAAGCCATTCCCGGTCCAGATCCGTCGTCTGCAAGGCAACAACGTTAACGCCCGCCAGACGGAGCACCGGACTCGCCAACGCATCCGCATGCACCTCGATCCCGGCCTGCAGCAACTGGGGCGCCAAGGCAGCAAGTAAGCGATCCGCCACCGCCTCGTGCACCAGCAAGGTGTCCAATGCGTTGCAGGCGGAGGGGCGTTGTTGTTTGGCATTGATGATGACGGTCACCGCACGCTCGATGTCGACCCGCCGGTCTACGAACAGATGTACGACACCGGCACCGCCAGCGATGAGGGGCATGCGCGCGTGTTGACGGCACAGGTCCACCAGACTCTGGCCACCACGCGGAATCAACACGTCGATCAGGCCATGCAACTGCAACAAGTCCATCACTGCTTCGCGCTCGGGCTCATCGACATAACTGACCAGCGCGGGATCAACCGCCGCCTCGCGCAGCACCGCATGAATGATCCGCAGCAGGGCGAGATTGCTTTGTCGCGCTTCACGCCCACCGCGCAGGACCACCGCGTTGCCCGATTTCAACGCCGCCGCGGCAATATCGATGGTGACGTTCGGACGCGACTCGTAGATGACGCCCAGCACGCCCAGTGCGACCGCCTGGCGATACAGACGCAGGCCGTTGGGCAACTGCAGCGGTTCGGATCGCCAAGCCAGCGGATCCGGCAGGCCTGCGACGGTTTCGATGTCATCCGCCATACCCAACAGCGTGTCGACCGAAAGCGTCAGTCGATCCACGAAGGCGGCGTTGTAACCGCTTGCCTGTGCCTGTGCCACATCCAGCGCATTGGCGTCGAGCACCGCGTCAATCGACTCGCGCAGGACGCCTGCCAGACGGCGCAGCACCGCGTCACGTGTCACGCCATCACTCGCGGACCAGGCCGGTTGAGCGAGTCGCGCCTGACTGGCCTGTGCAGCGATACGTTGCCTGCGTTGGTCACCCATCGAGTCCATCGCCACCTCCCCTTCCCTGCCAAAGACAGCAAACTCCGACGGCGCCCTTGCTCACGAAGCGGTGAGCACCAGATCGCTGCGGTGAATCACTTCATCGGCGTAACGATAACCGAGAATGCGCTCGATCTCTTCCGAACGCCGCCGACACAGGCGCTGCATGTCCTCGCTGTTGTAGGCCGCGATGCCACGCGCCAGCTCGGTTCCATCCGCGTCGATGACACGCACCGCGTCGCCGCGATCAAATCGTCCCGTGCATTGGACCATTCCAATCGGCAACAGACTGCCACCACGAATCAGGGCGCGTGCAGCGCCCTCGTCGATCTGCAGCTCACCGCGAGCAGGCCCACCGAGGATGTAGCGCTTTCGCGCCTGAACACGTTCTTCAACCAGGTCAAAGCGCGTACCGAGCGGCTCATCCTCCAGCAGCCGAACTAGCACCCGTGGTTCCGCACCGGCCGCGATATGCGCGATGCAGCCGGAGCGTCGGGCCAGATCCGCCGCCGCCAGTTTGGTCGCCATGCCGCCGGTGCCGAGTCGCCCGCTGCCGCCTGCCGCCGCACGCAAAGGCTCGCCCAGTTCGCCTGCGGCGACGCGCGTGATCAGTCGCGCCTGCGGGTCGGTTCGCGGATCGCGATCATACAAACCGGCCTGATCGGTCAGCAGGACCAGGCGATCCGCATCCACCAGACCGGCCACCAGCGCGGACAGCATGTCATTGTCGCCGAGCCGGATCTCTTCCGTGGCCACGGTGTCGTTTTCATTGACGATGGGTAGCACGCCGTGTTCCAGCATGGTGGTCAGCGCTTCGCGCGCGTTGAGGTAACGGCGCCGATTTTCGACATCCGAGCGCGTCAACAAGACTTGCGCGACCTGGATATCGAGCGCACCGAACAACCGCTGATACAACGCATGCAGCCGCGGCTGCCCCACCGCCGCGTGCATCTGCTTCATCGGCATGTCGCGGGCGGGCTCGGCACCCAGCGCGCTGCGTCCGGTCGCCACCGCACCCGAGCTGACCAGAACAATCTGATGTCCCTGCGCCCGCAGGTGAGCGATCTGGTGACACAGCGCCGACAACCTCGTCTCGTCGGGCCCGCTACCGCCCGCGGTAACCGTGGACGTACCGAACTTGACCACAATGCACTGCGCCGACATGAGTTCGCACCTTTCCCGAGACCCGCAAATCGTAGCTGAGTCGCTTCCGGGTGGATGTGGCAAATGGTTCTGGCACCGCGCTGCGCGTGTCGCGACGTTCATTGGATACCGCGCCGCCGCAGCGACATTCCGATCCGACGCAGTGGGCTCCTCGCCGCTGTCAACTCTTGTCGCCACCGCGGACGACGATTAGCCTGCCGTTCCACCACGGGCTCCGCCATGTCTGCACGCTTCGCGCACCTCCACCTGCATAGCGAGTATTCGCTGACCGACTCCACCATCCGCCTGCCGGAACTGGTGAAAGCCTGTGCGAGCCGTGGCCTGCCTGCAGTAGCGGTCACCGACCAGAGCAATCTGTTCGCGCTGGTCAAGTTCTACAAGGCCGCGCAGTCGGCAGGCATCAAGCCGATTGCCGGTGCCGATGTGCTGGCCGAGATGGAAGACGGCAGCCAGGCACACTTCACCCTGCTTTGCCGTGACCGGCAGGGCTATCTGAGTCTTTCGCAATTGCTCACCGCCGGATGGCTGGACGGTCATCAGGGCGACCATGTGCGGGTCAAGTCCGATTGGATCGAGACCCATGCCGAAGGACTGTTCCTGTTGGCCGGGCGGCGCAGCGACATCGGACGTCACGTCAGCGAGCAGAAGTTCGAGCATGCCGAAGCCGCCTTGCAGCGCTGGCAGACGCACTTCGGCGACCGTTGCTGTCTGGAATTGAGCCGCACCGGCTTCGACGACGAAGCGCTGTTCAATCAGGCCGCGCAATGGCTCGCGGCCCGGCAGAGTTGCGCGGCGATCGTCAGCAACAACGTGCGCTTTCTGGATCAGGACGGCTTCGACGCCCACGAAGCGCGGGTGTGCATCGCCAGTGGCCGACAACTGAGCGACCCGCGACGCCCCCACGACTATCGCGAACAGCAATACCTGCGCAGCGCGCAGGAAATGCACGACCTGTTTGCCGACCTGCCGGAAGCGCTCGACAACACGCTGGATCTGGCGCGGCGCTGCAATCTGGAACTGCGCCTCGGTACCTATTTCCTGCCCGCTTTCCCGGTGCCGGACGACCACACGCTGGACAGCTGGATCCGCGCCGAATCGCATCGCGGCCTGCAGCAGCGCCTCGCGCGTCACCCGCTGGCGGAAGGACATCAGCGTGAGGATTACTTCGCACGCCTTGATATCGAACTCGACGTGATCTGCCGGATGGGGTTTCCGGGCTATTTCCTGATCGTCGCCGACTTCATCAACTGGGCCAAACAGAACGATATTCCGGTCGGGCCGGGACGCGGCTCCGGTGCCGGTTCGCTGGTCGCCTGGGCGCTGGGCATCACCGACCTCGATCCGATTCCCTACGACCTGCTGTTCGAACGCTTCCTCAATCCGGAGCGCGTGTCGATGCCGGACTTCGACATCGACTTCTGCATGGATCGCCGCGACGAAGTGATCGCCTACGTCGGCCGCAAGTACGGGCATGACCGGGTCAGTCAGATCATCACCTACGGCACCATGGCGGCGAAGGCGGCGGTGCGTGACTGCGGTCGCGTGCTCGGCCTGCCTTTCCCTGCGGTCGACAGCATCGCCAAGCTGATTCCGAATACGCTGGGCATTTCGCTGGACGATGCGTTGGGGCGCTCGGACGCCGCCCGGAAAGACAATTCGCTGTCCTCGGCCGAACTGCTGCAACGCTACGAAACCGAAGACGAAGTCCGCGAAGTCATCGATCTCGCGCTGAAACTGGAAGACCTGACCCGCAATGCGGGCAAGCACGCGGGCGGTGTGGTCATCGCACCGCAGCCGCTGACCGAGTTCTCGCCGCTGTTTGCCGAACCGCCACCCAAGGACGGCAGCGCACGCAGTGTCGTCACCCAATTCGACAAGGACGATGTCGAAGCGGTGGGGCTGGTGAAGTTCGACTTCCTCGGCTTGCGCACGCTGACCATCATCGATTGGGCGGTCAAGGCCATCAACGCGCGTCACGCCACCGAAGGCAGTGAGCCGCTCGACATCATCGCCTTGCCGCTGGATGACCGTGCCTCCTACGAATTGCTGTCGCGTGGCGACACGGTGGCGGTGTTCCAGTTCGAATCGCGCGGCATGCGCGAACTGCTGAAACGCGCCAAGCCCGACCGCTTCGAAGACATCATCGCGCTGGCTGCCCTGTATCGCCCCGGACCACTCGGCTCGGGAATGCACAACGACTGGGTGGATCGCAAACACGGTGTGGCCGCCGTCAGCTATCCGCATCCCTCGCTGGAAGCGGTGCTGGCACCCACCTACGGCGTGATCGTGTACCAGGAACAGGTGATGCAGATTGCCCAGGTCCTGGCTGGCTATTCGCTGGGCGGCGCGGATCTGTTGCGACGTGCCATGGGCAAGAAGAAGCCCGAGGAGATGGCCAAGGAACGCGCCAAGTTCGAAGCGGGCGCGGCCGAGCGCGGCGTCGATCCGCAGGTTGCGACCGGCATTTTCGACCTGATGGAGAAGTTCGCCGAGTACGGCTTCAACAAGTCGCACTCTGCCGCCTATGCCCTGGTCGCCTACCAGACCGCGTGGTTGAAGGCGCACTACCCTGCCGAATTCATGGCCGCGGTGATGTCCTCCGACATGGACAAGACCGAAAAGGTGGTGACCTTCCTGACCGAAGCGAAACTGATGAACCTGCAGGTCAGCCTGCCGCACGTCAATCGCAGCGGTTACCACTTTCGTGCCGATTCGCCGTCATCAATCCTCTACGGCCTGGGCGCCATCAAGGGCATGGGCCACGACGCCTGCCTGGCGATTGAAACCGAACGCCAGCGCGGCGGACCGTTCACAACGCTGCTGGACCTGTGTCAGCGCGTCGAATTGCTGCGGCGAAACAAGCGCAGTCTGGAAACCCTGATCGCCGCGGGCGCGCTCGATGGTCTGGCCAATTCGCGCGCGACCCTCGAAGCGCAACTGCCCGAGGTGCTGCGCGCGGTCGAGCAACATGCGCGTGAACTGGCAATGGGACAGCATTCGCTGTTTGGTGGCGGCACGTCGTCACCGATTACCCCGCCAAGCCTGCCGGAACTGCCCGAGAAAGACTTGCAGACCCGCCTGGAAGACGAGTTCCGCGTGCTCGGCCACTACGTCAGCGGGCACCCGATGGATCCGTGGCGCGGTCTGCTACAAAACGTTATCACCTGCACCATGGATCAACTCGACAGCGCCTACGCCGAACGCAAGTTTGCCCGTGGCACGGACGCGGCAGTGTTCCTCGCCGGGATCGTGGGTGAGGTTCGACGCGGCGGAGACAGTCGCGGCTTTGTGCAACTCGGCGACGGACGCGGGCAAGTGGAGGTCGCGTTCTTCTCCGAAATCTGGGCGCAGTCGGCTCCGTTGCTGAAAGCGCGCGAAATCATCCTGGTCGACGGCAGCCTGCAGGAAGACCGCCTGGGTGAGGGCTACAGCCTGCGCGCCCGCAAGGTCTACACCCTGGCACAACTCTGCGAGCAGCACGCGAAACATCTGTTGCTGCGCGTCGACAATCGCCAGAGCGACGTCATGGCCAAGGTGGAAACGCTGCTCGACACCTTCCGCCCTGGCACGCTGCCGATGCAGATCGACCTGCTGTTGCCCGATTGTCAGGGCCGCCTGCTGTGCACCGGCGAGCAAGGCCTGCGCAGTTCGCTCGAACTGGCCCGCCGGCTGCGTGAGCTCGAAGGCGTGCAAGCTGAACTGCGCCTGCAACGCCCTGATCCCACACCCCTGCCCGACCGGCGTGCGCCGCGCAGCGAGGAGTGATCGCCGCGATCAATCCTCGAAACCATTGCCAAACAGGCGACGATGTTGACTGCTCACGGTCGCGGTGTTGTTTGCCATATCCAGTTCGCGATCAATGCCCAGATTGGACAGACTTGCGCTGGCACTGAACGGGATCGCATCGACCGCTGGCGCCGCCACGGTGGCCTGCAGGGTGTACACCGCCGAACTTCCGACCGGCAGATCAAGCGAGACATTGAGGTCGCCACTGCCACTGCCGACGGCACACGCGCTGCCACTGCAGGTCCAGCTCAGTCCATTGGTGCCCGTGCCAAGCACCGTGCTGACCGCGACGTCCTGCGCCTCATCAGGGCCGCCGTTGCTGACCTGCAGCGTGTAGGTCAGCACCTGTCCGGCGAGATAGAGCGGGCGATCCACCGACAGCGAGACCGCCACGTCCACCGGACGTTGCACACGGTGACTGGCACTGTCGCTGCTGCCACCGAGATCGGCGTTGTTGGAGACGAAGCTGGCGCTGATCTGCCAATCGCCCGCCGGTTGATTGAGCGGAAACAGAATGCTGCACGACTGCGTTCCTTCTGCACTGACAACCGCCGAGCAATTGAGGCTGCTGGCCGCCTGCGTGGCCACCACATTGAAGTTGCCCGAAGGTGTGGGACCGCCCGCCTCCACCACATCCAGCAGCGCCGTGAAGGTTTGCGAGCTGCCGCGATCAATCACGGTGTTGTCCTGCTGCAGGCTCAGCGTGCTGGTGAATACCGGCTCGACCACGAAAACGTAGCTGCGTTGACTGCTGAACGGCCCACCGACCGCGACACTGCTGCTGTCGGTCACCCGCACCGTGATCGGAAAGTCGCCTGCCACCGAGGGCGTGCCACTCAACAAACCCGTCGCGCTCAGGTTGATGCCCTGCGGCAGGCTTCCTGTTTCCAGCGCATAACTCACTGGTAGGCTGTAACCACTGCCCGACACCGAAAAGCTCGCGCTGTAGGCCTCACCCTGTTGTGCCGAAGGCAGACTGCTCGGCGCCAACTGCAGGTCGGCATTCACCCGATGCACGGCGGTATCGCTGCTGGATGCCAGTCCCGCCGCACCACCGTACAGCGCGGTCAGGGTTTTCTCGCCAACCGCCGTGCTGGTGAGACTGCAACTGCCAGCGCCGTTGCTCAAGGTGACGGTGCAGCTCGCACCGGCGCCATCGCTAACCTGAACGCTGCCGCCCGGAACCTGCTCTGCCGAACTGACCGAAACCGGAACCAGATAGCTCTGTCCGACCACACTCGGCGAGGGTGACACCGCGCCAATCACGGTTTGGGTGGCGAGATTGACGAAGGCATAGGCCGCGCCCTGATCGGGATTGGCGCCGACATCGGCGAATTGCGCGCCGACCACGGCGAACTCATCCGACAAGGCCACCGCTGAACCAAAAATGTCCGCTTCCGCGCCATCGTCGGCGACCAACTGCTGAATCACCGCCCAAGAACCGTTCTGCCAGCGCAGCTCGTAGGCCGCGCCACGCGACGCCAGGCCACCGACCGCCTCGCTCTGCGCGCCGACCACCGCCTGCCCGGCCCGCATCGACACCATCACGCCGAAACTGGCGCCCGCCGTCGGTGTGGGCGCCGTGATCTGCTGATGCTGCAACCACGCTCCCGAAACCCGGTTGAAAACCGCCACCACACCGGCATTGTCGAGCCCACCCGGATTGGCAAATGGCGCGCCCACCAGTGCGGTATCACCGCGCAGGCTGACCGAACTGCCGAACTGGTCGCTGTTGCTGGCGGCGCTGAGCGTCAGTTTGCTTTGTTGCGCCCAACTGCTTCCCGTCCGCTGGAACACGTAGGCCGAGCCGCGACTGTCGTTGTTGACGAGCAGGTCGTCCAGGTTGGCCCCGGCGATCAACGTGTCGCCATCGAGATCGACGGAAATACCCAGGTTGTCGCCGCTGGCCGCATCCGAAGCGGCCAAGCGTTGTTGCTGCGCCCAACTGGCACCCGCGCCGGTGAACACGTAGATCGAGCCGCGATTGGTGTTGTCGCCATACGCGCCAACGGCGATGCTGCCACCGGAGATCGCCACCGCCGCACCGAAGTTATCATTGGCCGAACCATCGCTGGCCAGCAGTTTAGCGACCTGCGACCACGCCCCACCCGTTCGCTGGAACACATAGACGCTTCCGCGATAGTTATCAGCAAACGGCGCACCAATGACCGCGACATCGCCCTGCACATCGATGGCATACCCGAACGCATCAAAGGCCTGTCCATCACTCGACAGCAACTTCGCCTGCTCGTTCCACGCGCCGTTGCTGGCGCGCAGGTAGGCATACACCGCGCCGGGCTCCAGATCGAAACCGGTCGAGTCGTAGGGCACGCCCACCAGTACCGTGCTCAGATCAGCGGCCACCGCCGCGCCGAAATAGTCGTCGCGAGTACCGTCGCTGGCGGTCAGTTTGACCTGCCCGGCAAGCTGATTCGGAATGGGGTCGTCCGAACCATCGAGGGCGAAGACCGGCGACAGATTGGACAGCGCAAGACTGACGCCGAAGCAGAGCGATTTGACGGGGGACAGGTTCATGAGCACTCCTTGCGAAGGCGCGCTCGCGAAATCGATTCGCTTGCGCGCGGGATGCCATGAGGAAGCAATGAACATGCCGCGTGGAGTGCGCGCATCAGCGCACGTGTGAGCTGTGAGCCACGTTGCAGAACTGCAGAGATTCGCGCCCGTCGCGCCAAGTTTCAGGCGCTGGGCCACGCAGGAAGCCGACGGGACACCCAAAGGTCAAAGCCGCGCATGCGGACGTCTGCGCATGCGCGGCTTTGGCAGGCTGCCTGGCAATCGGTCATGCGCGCTGTCGCCCTGGCCGACAACACAAAGTGCATGGCGATTCTGGCTGGGGAACCTGGCCACCGGGGGCGGCAGGGCGAATGGTGGCGGAGCCCAGTTGCGGGCGGAAGTAAATTATTCCTATGCTCGCGATAGACAACGGCAATCGGAGCCGCCATGAACCTGCGCGACCTTCGCTATCTCGTCGCACTGGCTGACCTGCGGCATTTCGGGCGTGCGGCTGACGCCTGCCATGTCAGCCAGCCAACGCTTTCCACCCAGATCAAGAAGATCGAGGACGAACTGGGCGTCACACTGGTCGAGCGCGCGCCGCGCAACGTGCTGCTCACCGAGGTGGGATTCCAGGTCGCGCAACGGGCACGCGGCATTCTGGCCGAAGTCGAGCAGATCAAGACCTTGGCGCGCATGACCAAGGACCCCGAAGCGGGCACCCTGCGCCTGGGCATCTTTCCGACCCTCGGCCCATATCTGCTTCCGCATGTCGTCAGCGGCATCCGTGAGCGCTTTCCGCGCCTCGAACTTCTGTTGATCGAGGAGAAGACCGAAATCCTTCTGCAGCAACTGCATGACGGCCGCGTCGATTGCGCCCTGCTCGCCTTGCCGCTGAACCACGAAGAGCAGTTGCACACCGAGTTCCTGTTTGAAGAACCCTTCGTGCTGGCGGTGCCACGAAACCACCCGCTGGCCGACAAGACGCCCCTGCGTCTGCGTGACATCGGCGAAGAGCGCCTATTGCTGCTCGATGACGGTCACTGCCTGCGTGATCAGGCGCTGGATGTTTGCCATCTGGCCGGTGCGAGTGAAAAGGATGGATTCCGCGCCACCAGTCTGGAAACACTGCGCCAGATGGTCGCCGCCGGTGTCGGCGTGACGCTACTGCCTGCGTTGGCTGTTCAGGCGCCCGTGCCGCGTTCGCCGACCGTGCAGTTGCGCCAGTTCACCGACTCGCAGCCGAGTCGCCAGATCGCCCTGGTGTGGCGCAAATCGGCGGCCAACGTGACCTTCCTGAAGCGTTTCGCCGAGCTGATCAGCACGTTGGCCAAGCCTGCGCTGCACTTGGATCTGGATGAATCCAATGCGGCCGATCCAGCGGCAACGACCAAGCGCCCGCGTCAGCGCCGGACGACCTGAAGACATGCCCGATCTACCCGCTCGCGTGGTGTGGGAAACGCCTCTACCGGCGCAAGCGCGGGTTGAGGGGCATTGGACGCTGCCGCAGGTGCAACACATCACGACTCACTGGCCCGCGCGGCTGCAGCCTGCACAATTGCAAACCATCGACGTGCGGGCACTGCAGCAACTGGATACGGCCGGCGCGGTTCTGCTGCTGCGTCTTTTGGGGCCATCGCCCACCATCGCCGACCTGCAGCGCCTTGAAGGCCTGCAAGCCGCGCACCGCGATTTGCTTGCGCTGATCCTGAACCGACGCGACGTGCCGTTGCCTGCGCGCGATCACCATTTCAGCGGTCGCGAAGTGTTGATCCGCATGGGCAAGGCCACCGAGAAGTTCTGGTGGCAAACCCGCCAGTTGCTCGGCTTCGTCGGGCTGACGGTACAAACCCTGGCCCTGGTGCTGATCGGCAAGCGCAAGCTGCGCCTGACGTCGGTGGTCTTTCACATGGAGCAGACCGGCCTGGATGCGGTGCCCATCGTGACCTTGCTGACCTTTCTGGTCGGCGCCGTGGTGGCATTTCTCGGTGCCACTGTGCTGCGCGATTTCGGCGCTGAAATATTCACGGTCGAACTCGTCGCCTATTCGTTTCTGCGCGAGTTCGGCGTGCTGCTGACCGCGATTCTGCTGGCCGGACGATCCGGTAGTGCCTTCACCGCCCAGATCGGCTCGATGAAGAGCCGCGAGGAGCTGGATGCAATCCAGGTGCTCGGCCTCGATGCAGTCGAACTGCTGGTGCTGCCACGCCTGATCGCGTTGCTGGTGATGTTGCCCTTGCTCGCCTTCCTCGCCATGCTCAGCGGGCTGGTCGGCGGCGCGCTGGTCGGCTCGCTGGCACTCGACATCACGCCGAGCATGTTCATCACCCGCCTGTACGAAATGACCGAGATCCGTCACTTCTGGGTCGGTCTGCTGAAAGCGCCGGTATTCGCCTTCCTGATCGCCGTGGTCGGCTGCATGGAAGGCATGAAGGTCGAAGGCAGCGCCGAATCGGTGGGACGCCACACCACCGCAGCGGTGGTGCAATCGATCTTCCTGGTGATTCTGGCCGACGCCATCTTCGCCATCTTCTTCATGGAGCTGGGCGTATGAACAGCGAGGCACCCGACGCGGTCCTGCAGGTGCGCGGACTGCGCTCGGTGTTCGGTCGGCAGGTCGTGCATGACCAGCTCGATCTCGACATGCAACGCGGTGAAGTGCTGGGCGTGATCGGTGGTTCCGGGGCGGGCAAATCGGTCCTGTTGCGCTCCATCGTCGGGCTGAAGCGCCCGGAAGGCGGTCAGGTGCGGCTGTTCGGGGCCGAGGTCACCGGACTGGATGACGAAGCGCGGCGACCGTTCGAGCGTCGCTACGGCGTGTTGTTCCAGGATGGCGCGCTGTTCTCCTCGCTGACCGTGCTGGAAAACGTCAAGGTGCCGCTGCTCGAATACTTCACACTGCCGCCCGACCTGCTGGACGAACTGGCCCTGCTGAAGATCCGTTTGGCCGGTCTGCCTGCGGAGGCCGCGCACAAATATCCGGCGCAACTGTCGGGCGGTATGCGCAAGCGCGCGGGGCTGGCGCGTGCGCTCGCGCTGGACCCGGAAATCCTGTTTCTGGACGAACCCACTTCGGGCCTCGATCCGGTCAGCGCGGCAGCCTTCGACGAGTTGATCCGCACCTTGAGCGCCGCCCTGCAGTTCAGCGTGTTTCTGGTCACCCATGACCTCGACAGCCTGTATTCGATCTGCGACCGTGTAGCGGTTCTGGCCGATGCGCGGGTGATCGTGACGGATCGGGTCGACGTGGTCGAACAGCATCCGCATCCCTGGATTCAGTCCTGCTTTCGAGGTCCGCGCGGGCGCGGCGTCGGCGGCAGTTTTCAAGCGTCGCAGGCAAGGGAGCATTGAGCATGGAAACCCGCGCCAGTCATGTCCTGATCGGCAGCTTCGTGCTGGCCGTGGTGGTCCTCGCCATGGGCTTCGTGCTGTGGCTGGGCAAGTTGTCGCTGGACCGCGAATGGGACGAGTACCGCATCGACTTCCGCGAATCGGTGACCGGGCTGTCGATTGGCGGTGCCGTGCAATACAACGGTATCCAGATCGGCGAAGTACGCCGCTTGCGACTGGCGCCCGAAGATCCGAGCGTCGTGCAGGCGTTTGTTCGCGTCACCGCCGACACGCCGATCAAGACCGATACCCGCGCCCGATTGACCTTCACCGGGCTTACCGGCGTGGTCATCATCGAGCTGACCGGCGGCAGCGCCGATGCGGCCCTGCTCACCGCCACCGACGGCGACCTCGCGGTGATCCAGAGCCAACCGTCCGCACTGACTAAACTGCTGGCGTCGGGCGAGGATATCGTCACCAACGTCAACAGTCTGATGCTGCGTCTATCTGGCCTGTTCAGCGAGGAAAATCTGAACCGCATCACCGCCACGCTGGCGCATATCGAGCATCTGACCGCCAGCGCCGCACCGCACGGCGACGAGCTGGGTCAGGCGATTGCCGATCTCAGCGAGGCCAGTCGCCTGCTGCGCAACACCCTGCAGCGCGCGGAACCCTTGATGGCACAACTGGAAAGCATCGCCGGTCACACCGACACGCTGATGAGCCACGAAGCGCGCGACCTGATCGCGTCGGCACGCGCCTCGCTGGAAGCGGCGCGTGCGCTGGCGGACAACGCCAATGCGCTGCTGGATGCCAATTCCGGGTCACTGGCCCAGCTCGGACAGCAGGGCTTGCCGCAGGTCGCGCCCGCGCTGATTGAACTGCGCGCCACGCTGGCCCAACTGCAATCCACCTTGCGCGCACTGGATCAGGATCCCGCGCGTTATCTGATCGGTGCCGATCAAGCCCCCGAGGTCGAACCATGAGCCTGTCCCGTTTTCGCCTGTGGTTACCGGTGATCGCCATGACCGCGCTGCTGACTGCCTGTGTCAGCCTGCCGGATCGCGATGACCGACTCGCGGTGCATACGCTGAACTCAGCCAGCGCAGAAGCCGTCGCGGCGCGTTCACCGCTCACCCTGCGAATCGATCTGCCGCTGGCCGCACCGCCGCTGGACAGCGCGCGACTGGTGCGCCGACAGGCGAATGGCGCGCTCGGCCTGCTGTCCGATGTGCGCTGGAATCAGCCCGCACCGGCGCTGTGGCAACGCCTGCTGCAGCAACATCTGTCCGACAGCCAGGGCTGGCAGGCGGTGGTGTTGTCGAGCAGCAGCGTGCGCAGCGATGTTCGGCTGACCGGCGTGCTGCGCGATTTCGACTACCGCGTCGATCAAGACAGCGAGCTGGCTGCTGTGCACATCACCTTTCAGGCCGAGTGGATCGACGAGCGGCAACAACGTGTCATGACGACCCACCTGTTCAGCCATAGCGAACCGGTGGCACGGAATCATGCCGACATCATCAACGGTTTCCAGCGCGCCACCGATGTGCTGCTGCCGCAAGTGCTGAGCTGGGCGGTCGAGCAAACCGCACACACCGACGCACCGCACCAATGACCGATAGGGCGACGGCACGCGACGCGCGACAATAGGCCATTCCCCACTTTGCGCGAGACCCCGCCATGTCGAATCCTCCCGTCGCCCTGATCACCGGCTCCACCAGCGGCATCGGCCTTGCGGTGGCGCATGGCTTCGCCAAAGCCGGTTACGCCGTGATGCTCAACGGACTTGGCAGTCCGGCGCAGATTGACGACGCCAAGTCACAGGTCGCCGCGCACGGCGGCGAGGTTGACTACCACCCGGCGGACCTCAGCCAGCCCGAACAGATCGACGCCATGGTCCAGGCCTCGCAAGCGCGCTTCGGACAGATCGACGTACTCGTCAACAACGCCGGAATCCAGCACACCGCGCGGGTGGAAGCCTTCCCGGTCGACAAGTGGAATGCGGTCATCGCCATCAACCTGACCGCCGCCTTTCATGCGCAGCGTCTGGTCCTGCCTGGCATGCAGGCACGCGGCCAGGGTCGCATCATCAACATCGCCTCGGTGCATGGCCTGGTGGCCTCGGTGGAAAAGTCCGCCTACGTCGCCGCCAAGCACGGCATTCTGGGGCTAACCAAAGTCACCGCGCTGGAAAACGCCGAAAGCGGCATCACCTGCAATGCCATCTGCCCCGGCTGGGTGCTGACGCCACTCGTGCAGAAGCAGATCGACGCCCGCGCCGAACGCGAAGGGCTCAGCAATGCCGACGCCGAACGCGCCCTGCTCGCCGAAAAGCAACCTTCGCTGCGCTTCACCCGACCGGATGACATCGCCGGTGCCGCACTGTTCCTGTGCAGCCCCGCCGCCGACAACATCACCGGCACCACGATTACCCTGGACGGCGGCTGGACCGCGCGCTGAGATCCGCTAAGCGAGATTCTCGCGGTCACCCGCCGTACTGGGTGCCGAGATGACCAGAAATCGCACGTCCTGATCCGACGCATTGATGAAACGATGCGGCAACCCAGGCGGCACTTCGATGCCCTCGCCTGCACTCAACGCGACCTCACGACCATCGAATGCCAACACCGCCTCGCCGACCAGAATGTAGAAATACTGTCTGGCCTGCGCGTGCCGATGGCGGATTTCGGCACCGCCTGGCGGAACCCGTTCCTCGATGACGCTCAAGTCGGCCCGCTTGAGCAAATGCCAGCCGTCGCACACCTCCGCCCAACGATAGTGTTCCGCGCCGATCTGACGACCGGACTTCTCCGGCAGATTCATGTCAGGCGGATTCCTGTGTATCGGAACCACCGCGCCGGGCAAACCACTGCGCCCTGCTCTGCCCCCAGATGCGCACCGCGATATGCGCAAACGGCGCGGGCAATTGTCCCGGCCCGCGATCTGTCGAGCCCAGTCGCTCGGCGAGGCGAATCGAATTGTGGTTCTCCGGATCGATGGTGTGGATGACTTCGCTCCAGCCCAGATTCTCGAATGCCCAGTCGATGCTCGCGCACGCCCCTTCAAAGGCATAACCCTTGCCCCAGGCCTCGCGCGCCAGTCCCCAACCCACTTCGGTGCCCGGCCAGCCTTCGGGCTGCCACGGACCCAATCGCCCGATCCAGCGTCCGGTGCTGCGCTCGATCACCGAAAACATCGCAAAGCCACGCAATTGCCACGCCCCGGCCATGCACATCAGCCCACGCCAGACCGCCGCGCGCTCCTGTGCACCACCCAGAAACCGTGCCGCTTCCGGGTCGGCCATGAAATTTGCCCACGGCTCGAAATCGTCCCAGCACGGCGGACGCAGAATCAGCCGCTCGGTATGCAGCACCGGACCCGGATCGCTGGGCAGGGCACGGTCTGCATTGGAGAGATTCAGGCAGTGCCGCCGCGCGGGCAGCGCGGAATCCGACTCCCCGCTCATGGCGTGGTTTCCGCTGGCGTCAGGTAATCGCGCAGGCCACCAAGCTGCAGCCCTTGCACCTGATCGACCACCGGCACCAATTGGCTCAAATCCTCGCTGACATAGCCGCCCGCGCGATAGCGCATCGTCACCGTGGTCGAACGCTCGCCCTGTGCCTGCAGACTGAACTCCAGCACGCCATCCAGACCCAGGCCCTGCAAGGGCCCCAGACCGCCAAGCAGTCGCAATGTCTGTGGCGGATCGACGAATACCACGCGCATGTGCGCGGCCTGTCGCTCGCCATCGCGTTCGCAGAAACAGCCATTGGCGACCGGCTCGATACTCAGCTTGCGCGCATCGCCCCACCAGGTGTGATCCGCAGGCCACCACAGGCCCACATCGTTGACCAGCGCCGCCCAGGCGCGATCACGACTGACCGGCACCTCGATCTTCTGCTGCAGCGTAAAGCCACTCGCACTCTGATCCAGCACCTCGGCACGCGCGACCGGCAGCAGCGCCGAACCCGCGATGCCGATCAATACCCACTTCGCCACCTTTCGCAACGCCATGACCTTCTCCCCGCAACAAGTCACGCAAGCCTTGCACACGAGCACGCCCATCGCCAAGGCATGCCAGCACACGACCCGTCGAGTTTGCCTATCGATCACATAGTGACAAGAGATTGGACCTGCTACGCCACGGCGACCACCCTGTCGACACCCCAACGACAACGGAGATCTTCCATGACCGCGAACTCAGGCACCTGTCCCGTCATGCACGGTGCGAACACCGCCAGCGGCAGTTCGGTGATGGCGTGGTGGCCCAATGCGCTCAACCTCGACATCCTGCATCAGCACGATCACAAGACGAACCCCAACGGTCCCGCATTCAACTATCGCGAGGCAGTGAAGTCGCTCGACGTCACTGCACTCAAAGCCGACCTTCATGCGCTGATGACCGACAGTCAGGACTGGTGGCCAGCCGATTGGGGGCACTACGGCGGCTTGATGATCCGCATGGCCTGGCATGCCGCAGGCTCGTATCGCGTGGCCGATGGACGCGGCGGCGCGGGCACCGGCAATCAACGCTTTGCACCGCTGAACTCCTGGCCGGACAACACCAACCTCGACAAGGCGCGGCGCCTGTTGTGGCCGATCAAGAAGAAGTATGGCAACCGCATCAGTTGGGCCGATCTGATCATCCTTGCGGGCAACGTCGCCTATGAATCGATGGGCTTGAAGACCTTTGGCTTCGCCTTCGGACGCGAGGACATCTGGCACCCCGAAAAAGACACCTACTGGGGCTCCGAGAAGCAATGGCTGGCTCCCAGCGGCAGCGAAGGCAGCCGCTATTCCGGCGAGCGCGATCTGGAAAACCCGCTGGCCGCCGTGATGATGGGGCTGATCTACGTCAATCCCGAAGGCGTGGACGGCAAACCCGACCCGCTGCGCACCGCGCACGATGTTCGCGTGACCTTTGCCCGCATGGCCATGAACGACGAGGAGACCGTCGCCCTCACGGCGGGCGGCCATACCGTCGGCAAATGCCACGGCAATGGTCGCGCTGAAAATCTGGGCCCCGACCCCGAATCCGCCAACGTGGAAGAACAGGGCCTCGGCTGGAACAACCACCACATACGCGGCATCGGTCGCGACACGGTCACCTCGGGTATCGAGGGCGCCTGGACCACGCACCCAACGCGATGGGACAACGGCTACTTCGACCTGCTGCTGGGCTACGACTGGGAACTCAAGAAGAGCCCCGCCGGTGCCTGGCAATGGGAACCGGTGAACGTCCGCGAGGCCGACAAACCGGTCGATGTCGAAGACCCGTCGATCCGTCACAACCCCATCATGACGGACGCCGATATGGCGATGAAGATGGACCCGGAATACCGCAAGATCTCAGAGCGCTTCCACCAGGACCCGGCCTACTTCAGCGAGGTGTTTGCCCGCGCCTGGTTCAAACTCACCCATCGCGACATGGGACCGAAATCGCGCTACCTCGGACCCGACGTGCCGCAGGAAGACCTGATCTGGCAAGACCCCGTCCCCGCAGGACGGCGTGACTACGATATCGATGC
>JAWLAY010000026.1:0-28816 GCA_041395245.1 Lysobacteraceae bacterium | reverse complement strand
GCTCGGGTGCGTGGCGGGCGTAACGCGGAGCGGCGTGGACAGCCAGCGGTGGCGAGCAACCTTCGGCCTGCCGCCAGGATGCGGCGAGGCGCGGCACGCAGTGCTCCGGTGCAAGGACGGCTGCTCAGGGTTGCGCCCGCCATCACCCGTTCCTATCGGCGTTTTCTATTCGTGTCAGACATTGCCGCGGCGTGGGCAGGACGGTTTCTGAGCGCCACGCAGCGGGCTACTGGCAGCGGAACGGGCATCGTAGGCATGCTCGACCCCGTGCCCAATCCGTGCCCACATTCCGTGCCCACATTTTGGGCACGGATTGGGCACGGCGGCCGATTTGAACGAGCCGTGCGCGCTTCGTCGGGCACAAAAAAACCCGCGTTTTCGCGGGTTTAGTGATGGTGGCTATGGGTGGACTCGAACCACCGACCCCAGCATTATGAGTGCTGTGCTCTAACCGGCTGAGCTACATAGCCATCGCCGCTCGTGGGAGCGGGCCGCGTATTCTCCGCGTTGTGGTGGCGAGGGTCAAGACATGGCCTCTTCCAGCGAGACTTGAGCGTGGACGGGCATGGGCGTGTTTCGACTTGCGGGCGCGGGCTGTGCCTGCGGGTTCGCGCTGGGACCGCGGTGGGTTCAGTCCACTCGTCGAACGCGGAAGCTGCGGCCTTTGATCTTGCCTGCGCGCAGGCGTTGCAGGGCGAGGTCAGCAAACTTGCGCTGGATGGCGACGAAGGATCGGGTGGGAAAGATGTCGATCTTGCCGATGGCGTCGGCGTTCAATCCGGCATCGCCGGTCAAGGCGCCAACGATGTCGCCCGGCCGCAGCTTGTCGGTTTTGCCAGCGTCGATGCGCAGGGTGAGCATGCTGGGCGGCGGCGGTGGGGCGACGGTACGCGCTGCAGGCAGATCGCGCAGCCAGCGCAGCGGGCTGCCGAGGGCATCTTCCAGCGCCAGTGCGCGGGGCATTTCGGCGGGCGTGACGAGGCTCAGGGCCAAACCGGTCTTGCCCGCGCGGCCGGTGCGACCGATGCGATGGGTGTAGACCTCGACGTCGTGCGGCAGCTCCAGATTGATGACAGCGGCAAGGTCGTCGATGTCGAGTCCGCGCGCCGCCACGTCGCTGGCGACCAGCACGCGGGCGCTGCGGTTGGCAAACCGCAGCAGCACTTCTTCGCGGTCGCGCTGTTCCATGTCGCCATGCAGGGCCAGCGCGCTGTAGCCGCGTTCGACCAGCAGGCTGGCGATGTCGTCGGTATCGCGTCGGGTGTTGCAGAACACCACGCACGAGGCAGGCTTGGTCTGCGCGAGGGCACGCAGCAGGGTCTCACCGCGCTGGCTGTGTGCGGTTTCGATGAAGTGCTGGGTGATGGCGGTTTGCTGCGCCGCTTCGGCCTGGACTTCGACGCGCTCGGGATCGCGCAACAGACTCTGCGCCAGCGTGACGATGGGGTCGGGAAAGGTCGCCGAGAACAGCAGACTCTGGCGGTCACCGGCGGTACGCGCGCTGATCTCGCGAATGGCCGGTTCGAAGCCCATGTCGAGCATGCGGTCCGCTTCGTCCAGCACCAGCGTTTTGACGCCGCCCAGATGCAGCACCTTCTTGCGCATCAACTCCTGTATCCGTCCCGGTGTGCCGACCACGATCTGCGGGTCGTGCGCCTGCAGTGACGCGAGTTGCGGTGCCAGTGCCGTGCCGCCGCACAGCGTCGAGAGTTTGAGATTGGGAATGCCCAGCGCGAGTTTGCGCAGTTCGCGACTGACCTGCTCGGCCAGTTCGCGAGTCGGGCACAGGACCAGCGCCTGGGCACGGATCAGGCCGGGGTCGATACGTGCCAGCAAGGCCAGTCCAAAGGCCACCGTCTTGCCGCTGCCGGTTGGTGCCTGGGCAATCAGGTCGCGACCTGCCAGGGCAAAGGGCAAGGCGGCGGACTGGATCGCGGTCGGCTGGGTGTAGTTGAGGGCGGAAAGCCCGGTGCGAAGTGCGGCATCGAGGCCGAAGTCATCAAAGCTGTGCATGCCGCATCTTCGCAGCTTTGCCCTGCATGGACACGCAATGCGTCCGCGGCGGCGGCGGACACGCGCGGCACTGTTACCATCGCCCGCTCGTGATCCGGGGAGGGACGCGATGATATCCGGTTGGGTCTTGCTGCTGGTTTCGGCGCTGTATGTCGGCGTGCTGTTCTGGGTCGCGCACTATGGCGACCGCAAACCGCTGTATCCCGAGCGCGCCTGGTTGCGACCGATTGTCTACAGTCTGGCGCTGGCGGTGTACTGCTCCTCGTGGACCTTCTATGGCGCGGTCGGGTCGGCGGCGCATTCCGGCTGGGGCTATCTGCCGATCTATCTGGGACCGGTCCTGCTGTTTGTGCTGTTTCAGGGCATCCCCAAGCGGTTGGTACAGATTGCGCACGAGCAGTCGATCACCTCGATTGCCGACTTCCTCGGCAGCCGCTACGGAAAATCGCAGGGCCTGGCGGCGCTGGTGACCTTGATCGCGCTGATCGCAGCGGTGCCCTACATCGCACTGCAGTTCAAGGCAGGCTCGATGAGCATCGACGTGCTGAGTGGCCATGGTCCGCGTCTGAGCAGTGTGCCGGTACTGGCCGATTCGGCCTTCTGGCTGGCCGGACTGCTGGCGGTATTTGCGATCCTGTTCGGTACCCGGCAGATCGATGCGACCGAGCATCACCATGGATTGATGCTGGCCGTCGCACTTGAGTCGGTGGTCAAGCTGGTGGCATTCGTCGCCATTGGACTGTTCGCGCTGCCGCTGATGCCGGCGAATTGGGTGGAGTCGATGGCCGCCGCCAGCACGCGCACCGGGCCGCTGCCCAGTGGCTTTGTGGCGCAGACACTGCTCGCCCTGTTGGCGATGTTCTGCCTGCCGAGGCAGTTCCAGGTGGGGGTGGTGGAGTGCGAGAACCCCAGCGATGTGCGCACCGCGCGCTGGATGTTTCCGCTCTACCTGATCCTGATCAGCGCGCTGGTGGTGCCCATCGGCATGGCGGGCACAGCGATCTTCAATGGCACCGAGGTGCATCCGGATACCTTCGTGCTGGAACTCCCGCTGCAGACGGGCAATACCGGCCTTGCCCTGTTGGCCTATCTGGGTGGATTTTCGGCCGCCACCGGTATGGTGATCGTGGCGGCGGTGGCCCTGGCGACCATGGTCAGCAACGATCTGGTGGTACCTGCGATGTTGCGTCTGCGCGGCTTCGCCGACAGCGAAGTGCCTGATCTTTCCCGGCTCGTGCTGCGCGTTCGACGCATCACCATCGTGTTGCTGGCGCTGGCGGCCTACGGCTATCACCGTGCCAGCGAATCCAATCAGAATCTGGCCTCGATCGGCCTGCTGTCGTTTGTCGCCGTGGCACAGTTTGCGCCCGCCATCATTGCCGGACTGTACTGGCGCGGCGCCAGTCGCATCGGTGCCATCGGTGGCCTGATCGCGGGCTTTGTGGTCTGGGCCTACACCTTGATGCTGCCGACATTGGTGAGTGCTGGTTGGCTGGATCGCGGCTGGATGGACAACGGCCCTATGGATCTGGTCTGGCTGCGTCCGCACGCGCTGTTCGGACTCAGTGGCTGGGACCCGATCACGCACGGCACCTTCTGGTCCTTGCTGGCCAACATCGCGGGTCTGCTGTTTCTGTCGCTGCGCTGGCGTCCCAGCATCGACGAACGATTGCGCGCCCTACCCTTCATCGACCCGTGGTATCGCCGCCAGCAGAGCGTCATGTCGGAGTGGCGTGGGCGGCTCAGCATCGGCGACCTGCGCGCGCTGTGCGAGCGCATCCTGGGCCAGAAGCCGACCCTGCGTGCATTCGAGGAATACGCGCGGGAGAACCAGCGCCTGTTGCTCGACAGCGAATCGGCCGACCGCGCCCTGCTGCAGTTCACCGAGCGTCTGCTGGCGGGCGCGATCGGCGGCGCGTCGGCGCGGCGTGTGTTGACGACGGCACTGCGTGGTACCGGCCTCGATCTGGGCGAAGTCGTCTCGCTGCTGGACGAGGCTTCGCAGGAGCTGCGCTTCAATCGTGAGCTGCTGGCCGCCACCCTGGAGAACATCACCCAGGGGATCAGCGTGGTCGACGCCGAGATGCGCTTGGTGGCCTGGAATCGGCGCTATCTGGAGATCTTCGACTACCCCGATGGTTTGGTGTACGTCGGGCGGCCCGTGGCCGATCTGATTCGCTTCAATGCCGAGCGTGGCGAGTGCGGTCCGGGCGATGTCGATGATCACGTCGCCAAACGCATCAAATACATGCAGCGGGGCTCGCCGCATGTGTTCGAGCGCGTGCGTCACGACGGCACCGTCATCGAGATGCGGGGTCGACCGATGCCAGGCGGAGGGTTCGCCACCACCTTCACCGATGTCACGGCTTACAAACGCGTCGAGCACGCGCTGATCGATGCCAACGAGATGCTGGAAAGTCGCGTCGTGCAGCGCACCGCCGAACTGTCACGCGCCCTCGAAGCGCAACGGCTGGCGAAGCAGGAGGCCGAGTCGGCCAACCAGTCGAAAACGCGATTCCTGGCGGCGGCCAGCCATGATCTGTTGCAACCCTTGAATGCAGCGCGCCTGTTTACTGCGGCACTGCATGCGCGTGAAGAAATCGGTTCGGAAGACCGCCTGCTGACCGAGCGCGTCGACAGCAGCCTGCGTGCCGCGGAAGACCTGCTCGATGGCTTGCTGGACATCTCGCGACTGGATGCGGGATCGATGCAGCCCGAGATGGCCACGGTGGATGTGGCATCGCTGTTGCGTTCACTGCAAGAGCAGTTCGCACCGATGGCGGAACAGCGTCACCTGCATCTGCGGCTGCACGCAGGCGACCTGCGCGTGCGCAGTGACCGTGCGCTGTTGCGGCGCATCCTGCAGAACTTCATCGCCAATGCGCTGCGCTATACCCAGCACGGTGGCGTGCTGCTGGCGGCGCGGCGGCGCGGCAGCGTGGTCGACATGCAGGTCTGGGATACCGGACCGGGCATTCCCTCCGAACACTGCGCGGTGATCTTCGAGGAGTTCCAGCGCCTCGATCAGCCTTCGCCCTGGGGCGAAAAGGGACTGGGGCTGGGGTTGTCGATCTGTGACCGCATTGGACGCATGCTCGGGCATCCGATCACGCTGCGTTCGGAACTGGGACGCGGCAGCGTGTTCAGTGTGCAGGCGCCTTGCGACAAGGCCTCACCACCGCTGCCCACCGAGCCTGCCCCACCCACGCGCGATGTCAGCGGATTGCATGCACTCTGTGTCGACAACGACCCCGGCATTTTGGAAGGGATGCGTGCCTTGCTGACACGCTGGGGCCTGCAAGTCCGGCTCGCGACGGGCCTGGAATCTGGATTGTTGGCAGTGCGCGAGAGCCGACCGGATCTGCTGCTGGTCGACCTGCATCTGGGTGAGTCACTGGACGGCATGGCGGTACTCGATATCCTGCGTCGCGAATGTGGTCCCAATCCGCCGCCCGGCGCGCTGATCACCGCCGAAGGCGGCGATGAATTGCAGCGCCGTGCCCGTGAGCAGGGCTACCCGGTGCTGCAGAAACCGGTCAAACCTGCCGCCTTGCGCGCCCTGATCGCAGCCCTGGGCAAACGTCGCGGCACGACTCAAACCCGACAGGACGGAACGGACGGATGAACGAGGCACATTGTCTGTGTGGTGCGGTTCGGATCGAGATCACCTTGCCGACCGAGTGGATCGCGCATTGCCATTGCCGCCGCTGCCAGCTTGCGCATGGCGCGGCGTTCGTCACCTGGGTGGGGGTGAAACAGGCCGCCGCCACGATTCATGACCCGGAAGCGCAGTTGCGTTGGTACCGCGCCGCACCCGTTGCCGGCCTGAAGCGGGCCGGAGAACGGGCCTTCTGTGGCCGCTGTGGAACGCCGATGCTGTTTCGCTCCGAACGTTGGCCGGGTGAGTTGCACATCGCCCGGTCACTGTTCGACGGCCCGTTGGATCGCGCCCCACAGATGCACGCCTTTTTCGACACCCGTGTGGATTGGGTTCATTGCCAGAATGATCTACCCACGCGCAGCGCACAGGAGCTGGGCGGATGACGATGACCCTCGCGCTGCGCACCATCGCATTGGGATTGCTGTCCGTCGTGTGCAGCGTTACGCAAGCGATTCCGCCCGCCGCCGACGGCGGACAGGGTCTGCTCACGCCACCGCACGATCATGTGTCCGTGCGGCTGGAGACCACGCTGGTTCGCGCGGCGGCCGAAGGCGAAGCCTTGCTTCGCGCCCGCGGCGAGTGGCAGGAAGCTGACCTCGGCAAGGCGGCCAAGCTCGGCGGCATGAACTGGCCTACCGGACCGATCCCCGGCATTGGTGCGCAGTGGACCGGCATCTCCAACTTCGTCGACCACGACGCGGCCTGGCCGAACCGCGTCCTCGATTACACCTGTGGCACCCGCACCTACGACACCAGCAGCGGCTACAACCATGCGGGTGTGGACATCTTTCTGTGGCCGTTCGGCTGGCATGTGATGGATCACGGCAGTATCGATGTGCGTGCGGCGGCCGATGGCGTGTTGCTGGCAAAACAGGATGGCAATCCGGACCGCAGCTGTTCGTTCGATGCGCCGGACACGCCGAACTACGTGCTGGTCCGCCAAGCCGACGGCACGGTGGCGCGCTACCTTCATCTGCAGACCGGATCGGTCACCAGCAAGGCCATCGGCGCGACGATCAGTGTCGGCGAGGTGCTGGGGCGGGTGGGCAGTTCCGGGGTTTCCACCGGGCCGCATCTGCATTTCGAGCTGCGCGCCAACAGCAATGCCTCGGCGGCCGTCATCGATCCCTTCCAGGGCGACTGCAACGCGGTGGCGAGCGCCTGGGCAAACCAGCGCCCGTACCGCGATTCGCAGCTCAATCGACTCAGTACGCACAGCGCGCCGCCACAGACGGCCAGTTGCCCGAACACGACCGATACGCCGAACTTCCAGGACCAGTTCCGACCCGGCGACCGGGCCGTCTTTCTGGCGGCCTACCGCGACCAGCGCAAGGGGCAACTCACCCAGTTCCGCATTCGGCGGCCAGACCAGAGCATCCTGAACCAGTGGACGCATGATCTCGCCAGCCAGTCGAATGCACCGGAGGCCTACAACGCGTCCTACTGGTACTGGACCCTGACCCTGCCCGCCAACGTACCCAGCGGCGTGTGGACCTTCGAGGCCGATTTTGAGGGGCAGACCCAGCGCCACACCTTCCGGGTCGACACGCTAGCGGCGATCACGCCGGTCAACGATCCGCGCGGACTGATCGGTGCCTGGTACGATCCCGCCAAGAGCGGCCAAGGCATGGAAATGCACTGGCTGGAGGGCGATCTGCTCGCGGTGTTTTTCTTCGGCTACCGGGACAGCGGTGCCAACCTGTTTCTGCTTGGCACACACGTCGGCCGACTCAACTTCAACGAGCCGCTGACCATCCCGTTGGAGGCGGCGTCCGGCGGACGATTCAACTTTTTCGATCCAGACGCGGTGGTGCGCAGCCACTGGGGCGAGCTGCATCTGACCCTGCACCATTGCAGCCAGGCAACGGCGGAATTGATCGGCGCGGATGGTCAGCAGGTTCTGCTGCTGGAACGGCTGGGCCGCAGCCCCGGGCTGGACTGCGATTGAGTCACGACAGCCAGTCACCGCTTCCTGCGATTTCCATTCGGCCAGCCCAGCGAGTCCCACGCATGTCGACGCCTTCGCCCTCCACCCGACTGACTGGCATTGATGCCTTGCGTGGCCTCGCGGCGATCAGTGTGGTGTTCTATCACTACACCACGCGATACCAACAGAAGTTCGGCTTTGCCGAGCCGCCGGACATCGAGTTCCCGTTCGGGCATCTGGGCGTCAATCTGTTTTTCGTGATCAGCGGATTCGTGATCTTCATGACGCTGGAGCGCATCCGGCGACCGGAGGATTTCGTGGTGTCGCGTTTCTCGCGACTGTTTCCGACCTTCTGGGCCGCCGTGCTGTTGACCGCCTGCGTCGAGGCACTGTCACAGGCGCTGGGCAGCGGACTGTCACTGCCTCATATCGCCGCCAACCTGCTCATGGTGCACGAGTTCCTGGGCTTCCCATCGGTCGACGGCGTGTACTGGACGCTGCAGGTCGAGCTGTTCTTCTATCTCTGGATGTTCGCGCTGTGGTTGATCGGCGGCCTGCAGCGTCCCTATCTCTGGCTCGGTCTCTGGTTGCTGTTGTCGCTTGCCCAGGGCGGTGTGGCGGGTTGGTCCTTGCCGATCCCGTATCGCCTGGCGCAACTCTGGCTGTTGCCGCAAATCCCGTTCTTCGTGCTCGGCATGGCGGTCTACCTGCAACACAGTCGCGGTGCCGCCGAGCGATTCGGGCCCTTCGCGCTTGGCATCGCGGCCTTGGCGGTCATCGGCCTGAGCCAAGGCAGCGAATTGCTGGCCTGGGCGGTCAGCTTTCTGGTCCTCCTGCAACTGGCATTGCGCATCAATGCCCGCGCAGAACGACTGGCTCGACCCGTGATCTGGCTCGGCGCAGTGTCCTATCCGCTCTACCTGCTGCATCAGAACATCGGTTACACGGTGATCCATTTCAGTCAGCAATGGGGCGCCGATGCGTTGATGGCTGGCGTCCTCGCGCTGCTGGTCGCTTTGCTGCTGGCGGGCGGCGTACACCGGCTTGTCGAACTGCCCGCGATGGATGCGATCCGTCGTGCCTACAAGGCCAAGCCAGTGGCGCTTCCACTGAATCGGTGGCATTGGCTGGGTCTGGCACTGGGTCTGGCGATCGGCTTGCTCGGGTTGAGCGTCGTGCTGCCGCGCCTGCTCGCCTGACCTGCGGCCTACTGCACGTCCAGAATGATGTTGGCCCAATTGGAAAAGGCACCGTCCTCATCGGCAACGCGATAGCGCAACAGATCCGGGCCACGGTAGCCGTTGGTGTAATCGAGATCGACCGTCCACGGGTCCATGTTGTTCTGTGCTGCCGACGTGCCATGGAACAAGGACCGATCCAGCTCCAGCGTCGACCAGTTGAGCCCACCCTCGGCGTCTTCCACCGACGCAAACAGGTTGACCTGGGCAAAGTTGGACAGGGGCGGAATCGACTGGCTCTTGTTGCTCGCCACCGGTGCGGTATTGGTCGCGCCCTGCACCCAGATTCCGCGCTTGGCGACGTACAGATCACCCGACTGACTGATAAAACGCGCAATGAACTCGAAGTAGCCGAGCGGTGGCTGCCAACTGAACTCGGCACCCGTATGCAGCGGGCTGCCATTGATATCGGTCCAGAGAATCTCGTCGCTGACGTCGCCACGATCCACATCGAAGGCGACCGCACGGAAGGTGACCGGTTGTCCCAGCGTCACACTGCTGTTGTGCTCGGGCGTCTGGATCGCAATGCTCGACGGCACGCTGGATTCGGGCACGTAGAAGGTCGTCACGACCTCGTCGACGACCGCCTTCATCTGCGCGCGTTCGGTGCTCGTCAACTGCGACGCGGCGAGCGTCGAAACACTCTGGATATCGGCGACGCTGGTGGCGGTCAGGAAGCGGGTGTAGACCAGCAGATTGAGGTATTCGCCTGCCGCACTCTGGTGCGTGCTGTCGGCGCGCAGCTTGCTGTGAATGCTGGGATACAGCTCACGGACGCGGTCCCAAGCCCGGCCCACTTGCACGGGAAAGGCTCGATCCCGTGCGGCGGCGGCACCTTCGACCGCCAGAGCGGCGGTCGGATGCTGCGGCGAACCGGGATCACCGAGGTACGGCCACATGCCCTCGAACAGCACGTCCGTGCCCGCACCGTGTGCCACGTCGTAGAGCAGTTGTGTGGCGTTGAGATAGGCCTGCGTGCTGGAAAATCCCTCGTAGTAGCCCTGCAGGTTGACGATGTCGAAGGCGGCATTGCCCAGTGCTTCGATGGTCGCCGGATTGGCCGCATGGGTGGAAAATTCCGCACCGCCCTGGATCGCGCTGGCATAGGTCAGGGTCACGCCACGCTCGGCCAGCATCGGCTTCAGGCGTTCCGGCAAGGGCCCCAGCGCATAGTTGTTGTAGTCCGGCGGTGTGTTGGTCAGCGAATTGCCGACCCACAGCATGTGGATGCTGCTGCCGGGCTGCAGACCGGGCGCGTCGCAGGATTCGAGGCTGTCGCGAAAAATCAGGCCGGGGTAGGGCGTGAGGCCGCAGTCGGCCTCCACACTGCTGACCATCATGAGGCTGCAGACGACCAGCACAACGCGCCTTGACGCGGCCGCCAGACGCGCCCACCAGCCCGCCGACGCGTTGCTCGCGTCGTCAAAAATCCTGCGGGTGAGGAGGTCGGGTCGGGTCATACGCAGTGCCTGTGCAAAATCAGCGCCGAAACGCCTTGGCGTTTTCGCCATGGTCCGCGCGACGCGCAGGCGGAAACCGTGAACAAGAGTTGCAAATTTTTGTTTTTCCGCGAAATTTTGTCCAGCGTCACTTGATTTTGTGCCATTTCGCGTTGGCTTTGCGATGGCGCGCACAGGGTTTTCCTGCGCAAACGCACAATCCACGGTCACAATGCACGACTTCTCGTTCTGGAATGGTTTATGTCGGCCGACAATGGGGTGGTGGAAGCGGCGGTCCTGCGCTGGCTGGAGCGCGCGGTGATCGGGCTCAATCTGTGTCCGTTCGCGCGTGCGCCACATGTCGCGGGGCGCATCCGCATCGCGGTCAGCCACGCCACCGATGTGGATGGCCTGCTCGGCGACCTCAGCCACGAGTTGATGCGCCTGAAGGCGACCTCAGAGGACGAGGTTGAAACGACCCTGCTGGTCCACCCGGATGTGCTGCAGGACTTTCTCGATTTCAATGATTTCCTGGAGGTGGCAGACGCCACCCTGGATGCACTCGACCTTGACGGCGAACTGCAGATTGCCAGCTTTCATCCGCACTACCAGTTTGCCGACAGCGCGCCAGATGACATCGAGAACTACAGCAATCGCGCGCCCTATCCGATCCTGCATCTATTGCGTGAGAGCAGCATCGAGCGCGTGGTGGATGCCATCGACGATCCCGACCTCATTTACCAACGCAACATGGACACCCTGCGCAAACTGGGGCGATCAGGCTGGGATGCGCTGTGGACGGAGGCGAGTCAGCCATGACGCAGAGCGCCGACAACACTACGCTGCGATTGAACAAGCGCATCAGTGACACCGGTCTGTGCTCGCGGCGCGAAGCCGATGCGTTGATCGCCGAAGGGCGCGTCAGCGTGAATGGAAAGCGCGCGACCGTCGGTGCGACGCTGAGCCTGGACGACCAGGTGGAGATCGATGGCGAGCCGCTGCGTGAACGCGCACGGTCCAGCAAGCCGAACGCGCGCCAGCACATCTACATCGCGCTCAACAAGCCGGTCGGCATCACCTGCACGACCGACACCTCGATCAAGGGCAACATCGTCGACTTCGTCGGTCATGAACAACGCATCTTTCCGATCGGTCGGCTCGACAAGGACAGCGAAGGTCTGATCCTGCTGACCAGCAATGGCGATATCGTCAACGAGATCCTGCGCGCCGAGAATCGGCACGAAAAGGAGTACCTGGTGGGCGTGAATCACGCGATCACGCCCGAGTTCCTTACCGGCATGGCGCGCGGTGTACGCATCCATGGTCAAGTCACGCTGCCCTGCCGGACCCGCAAGATCGCCAAGTTCGGTTTTGCCATCGTGTTGACGCAGGGACTCAACCGGCAGATTCGTTTGATGGCGGCAGCATTCGGATACCGGGTCAATCAGTTGCGCCGGGTCCGCATCGACAACATCCGGCTCGGCGCGCTGAAGCCCGGACAATGGCGCAATCTCACCGATGTTGAATTGCGCGCCCTGTTGCCCGGACGCAGCACGTTCTGAAACGCCCAGCGAGGACCAATCCGTGGACGCCAACACCCCGCCCTCCTCGCAGTTCGCGCTGCTGACCCAACGTCGATTTCTGCCGTTTTTTCTGACCCAGGCATTGGGTGCGTTCAACGACAATCTGTTCCGCAATGCCCTGCTGGTGATGCTGACCTATCGTCTGGCGGGCATCGACTCGGAACAGGCGGTGTTCTACGCCAACCTTGCTGCCGCCCTGTTCATCCTGCCCTTCTTTTTGTTTTCGGCGATGGCCGGGCAATGGGCGGAGAAATACGAAAAGGCCCGCCTGATTCGCTGGATCAAGCTGGGCGAGATTCCGATCATGCTGCTCGGCGTGCTTGGCTTTCATCTGCAGTCGGTGCCCTTTCTGCTCGGCGTGCTGTTCCTGATGGGCACGCAGTCGGCGATTTTCGGCCCACTCAAGTACGCCCTGATGCCGCAGCATCTGAAACCATGGGAACTGGTCGGTGGCAATGCGTGGGTGGAGACCGGCACCTTTCTGGCCATTCTGCTGGGCACCTTGGCCGGTGGTGTTCTGGTGGGCTTGCCACACGGCGATCTGTGGGTGGCGATCAGCATCGTGGGCCTGGCCCTGCTCGGTTACCTGAGCGCGCGTTTCATCCCACTGGCGCCGCCGACCGCACCGGATCTGCGCCTGAACCCCAACCCGTTCAGCGAAATCGCCCACACGTTGCGCAGTCTGAAGGGCCGCACCGCCGTGTTGAACTCGGTGCTCGGGGTCAGCTGGTTCTGGTTCTTCGGTGCCATGGTGCTGGCCCAGTTGCCGGTGTACGCCCGCGACTATCTGGGCGGCGGCGAACAGGTTGCGCCGCTGGTGCTGGCCGTGTTTTCGCTCGGTATCGGCATGGGCTCACTGCTTTGCGAACGTTTGTCGGGGCACAAGATCGAGATTGGCCTGGTGCCGCTGGGTGCCATCGGCCTCACGGTGTTCGGTGTCGATCTGTATTTCGCCCGCCCCGATGCCATTGGCTTGCACGACCTTAGCGTCATGGCCTTTGTGGCGAGCGAAGGCGCCTGGCGTGTTCTGCTGGACCTGGCCTTGATCGGCGTGTTCGGTGGCTTCTACATCGTGCCGCTGTTCGCGCTCATCCAGTCGCGTGCACCGCGCGAGGACATATCGCGGGTGATCGCCGCCAATAATCTGCTCAACGCCCTGTTCATGGTGGTCGCCGCCGGTCTGGCGCTGGCGCTGTTCAAGCTTGGTCTGAACGTGCCGCAGGTGCTGCTGGTCACCGCGATTCTGAATGCGCTGGTCGCCGCGCACATTTTCCGTCTGGTGCCGGAATTCCTGATGCGCTTTGTCAGTTGGCTGATCATCAGCCTGCTGTACCGACTGCGTGTCAGCGGGGTGGAGCGGGTTCCCGAAGAAGGCCCGGCCTTGATCGTCTGCAACCATGTCAGCTTCATGGACGCGCTACTGGTAATGGGCTCGGTGCGGCGTCCGATCCGCTTCGTCATGTACTACAAGATCTTCAAGATCCCGTTGCTCAACTTCATCTTCCGGCATGCCAAGGCGATTCCGATTGCGGGTGCCAAGGAAGATCCCGCGCTGATGGCGCAGGCGTTCGAGCAGATTGACGCCGCGCTGGCGGCGGGCGAACTGGTGGGCATCTTTCCGGAAGGCCAGATCACCCGTGACGGTGAGTTCAACGTGTTTCGTCCGGGCGTCGAGAAGATCCTCGCTCGGCGACCCGTGCCGGTTGTTCCAATGGCCTTGCGTGGCATGTGGGGCAGCTTGTTCAGTCGTGCCGATTCAGCCTTGCGCAGAATGCGTCTACCGCGACGTTTTCGCGCGCATGTCGAGCTGGCGATCGGCGAGGTGGTGGAAGCGCCACAGGCCAGCGCCGTGCAGCTTGAGCAGCGGGTACGCGCATTGCGCGGTGACCGCGCCTGAGCCTCAGTTCACGAAGCCAGCAAGCACGAACAGCGCGAGCACACAGAGCCAGGCCAACAGCACGCGCCACACCAGACTCATGGCGTCGCGCAATTCGCGCAGGGCGGGCGCGATGTCCTGCAGTTCGCCTTCTTCCGCCGCTTCAACCATATCCTCGCGCACGCTGGCTCGCGCGGATGCATCGAGAAATCCCAGGTCCAGTACCCACCAGCCTTCACCGCGGGCGACATGCCAGTCGCGCCACGCACTGATCACCGCATCGAAATGGCCCACCAATGCCAGCGCCAGCACTATCAACTGCGCCGCAGGCCAGTCGAGCACGGCACGCCATTGGTCGAGCAGGTTCTGCTGCGCCTCGCCCAATCCCTGACGATGCTGGTGATAGATCACGATCAGGCGATAGGCCAACGCACCGAAGGGGCCGAGCAGCAGGAACCAGAACAACACGCCGAACCAGCGGCTGAGCGCCTGGCGGAACACGGCATGGACCAGGCTGGTGCCCTCGCAACGCAGGTCGACGTCGGCACAGAGATGTTTCAGCGCCATCGCACGCGTGTCCTCATCGCTCGCACTGGCCACTGCCTCGACATCCAGATCCAGATCGCGCGGTCCCCAGCAGAAGAACAGCACCGCGAGCGCCAGCACAAACGCCGGTAGACCGAACAGCCACTCGCTCGCAAACCACTGCAGCACACCGATTCCCAGCAGTGGAAATGCCAGCGGCAGCAGGAAACTCCAGCGCGACGCTGCTTCGCGTGCGCCAAGGCTGGCACCGCGATCACCCAGCCATTGCCCAAGGGCAGCATGTTGACGCAGGCCCTGCGCGGTCGGCAGCAGATGATCGAGCAACAGGGAGAACACGACAGCGAACAGAGCAGCGGACATACGCGCGAACCAGTCAGCAGGAAGTGCCCAGCGTGGTGGAATCAGCCGCGGCGTGCAAGTGCAGCGGCTGTCGCCGCCTCGCCACACTGACGCACCAGCCACTCACGGATCAGGCGATGCGAAATCGAGATCGGTGCGGGCAAACTGAGTTCTCCGGCATCCAGCCCGGCGATCAGCTCACTGGCCTTTAGCCAGCGCGCGTCATCCAGTTCACTGCCCACCTGCAGTCGCCGATCCGAGGCAAAGGCGCGAAAGCCGAACATCAACGACGCCGGAAACGGCCAAGGCTGGGTGGAGTGATAGTCGCAATCGATCACCTCGACACCGGCTTCTTCGCGCACCTCCCGGCGCAAGGCGTCTTCCAGCGACTCACCGACTTCGACAAATCCTGCCAAGGTGGAATAGCGCCCTTTCGGCCAACTGGTCTGCCGACCAAGCAAGCAATAATCCTCGTGCTCGACCAGGGTGATGATCGCCGAATCGATCTTCGGGTACTGCACCAGACCGCAGTCCGACTGCGTGCAACGGGCAGAATGACCCGCTTGCTGGCGTTCCGTCGGATGCCCACAGGCACCACAGAAGCGAACCCGCGTTTGCCACAGCAGCAGTGCCTTGGCATACGCTGCCAGCCCGCTGTCGAAATCGGTCAGGCGCATCGCGGCGGTACGCAGATCGATCCATTCGGCGTCGGACGACACCGACGCAGCACAGTCCGCCGGCACCGCAAACCACACTGATGCGTGCCCATCAACACCGAGAAAGCTCGCCTCTTGCGGCAAGCTCTTGCACAGCCGCTGCGCCGGGATACTGAGCACCTGATCGCCACAGACCGCGACCTGGCCTTCAAAGTTGACGCAGATGATCCGAGCGTCCGGCCATGCCGAGCGCAGCCAATCCATGTCGTCGCGGCGTTCGCTGCAGCGATCCAGCGCCAGGCTCGCAAAACGATTCGGCGCGACGCTCACACGGTCAGACCGCAAACGAGGAGCCGCAGCCGCAGGTGGTCTTGGCGTTCGGGTTGCGGATCACGAACTGCGCGCCGGTCAGGCTCTCCGTGTAATCCACTTCGGCGCCGAGCAGGTATTGCAGGCTCAGCGGGTCAACCAACAGGGTGACCCCATCGCGTTGAATGCTCAGGTCGTCCTCGCCCTGCACTTCATCGAATTCGAAGCCGTACTGAAATCCGGAGCACCCGCCACCCGTGATGTAGACACGTAGTTTGAGTTCGGGATTGCCCTCTTCATCAATCAGCGTACGCACCTTGTGCGCCGCACTCTCGGTGAAGATCAACGGCTGGTCGAGTTGTTGATAGCTGGGGGCGGTATCCATGACAAGCCTGTGGAGTGGATGGAGGATCAGTCCGTACTGTCCTTCGGACCGGTCAATTGCTTCATCGGCGCATCGCTGTGAATCAGGCGACCCGTCAGCATCGCCCCGGCCTGCATCTCCACGACGTTGTAGTAGACGTTGCCGGAAACACGCGCGGCAGCGGCCATGTGCACCTTCTGACTGGCGTACACGTCGCCACGCAACTGCCCGTTGATCACGACATGGGGCGCGCGCACTTCACCTTCAATGACACCGCGTTCAGACAATGTGATGACAGCCTCGGCATCGGACTCGTCCGCGATGACCGCACCATGGATCGTCCCCTCGACATACAGGCCGCCACTGAAGTGAAGATCGCCGCGGACGACCACACGCGGACCAATCAGGGTTTCGACATTGCCTTGATTGCGATTGCCTTTGGACTTGTCATTGCTGCCGAACATGGAAACTCCGTATCAGGGTTGAGTCGGGGCACTGCCGGGGCCAGGCTGGGCTGCGCCGCCCTTGGCCTCCTCCCAGTTGATGGAACGCTCCAGCGAACCGGCTTCGCCACGGGTATGCACCAGCACACGCAGGGGAACGAATCCGGCAGGCAAGGTGAAATTGCCTTCAACCTGCTGGAAATACTTGAACTCGAACTTCGCTGCGGGCGCCGCCGCCTTGTCTAGCAGGGCGTCCCAGTCCAGCACGGTGAGCTTGCCGGCCTGGGTACCTTCAATGCTCAGGCTTAGTTCTCCACGACTGAGCTGCGTCTTCTTGAGGTTTTGCGTCAGGGTGACCTGGAATCGATAGGTGCCATCACCCAGGTCGTCGACCTGCAAGCTGTGCACGGAAAGTCCCTGGCGCTGCGCGCTGCCACCGACCAGCCGCTCATAGAAACTGACATCCGCCTCAAGCGCCGCGATGCGCTCGTCACGGGACTCGATATCCCTTTGCAGTTGTTGGTTGGCCGCATGACTGACATCGTCGGAGCGCTTCAGCATCGTATTGCGCTGGCGTGCACGCTCCAGTTCATCGTTCAAGGTCGTAATCTGCTGCTGCAGCTCGGCCACACCCGGACCGCCCAGCGCATCCGGCCACAGCCAACCCGCGCCCAGCGCATAGGCGGCCGACAGCGCCAGCATGGCTGCCACAACGAACAGCACACGTCGCCTTGCACTGGGTGGGCGGCGAGGCACGATTTCAAAGGGTGTCGAAGCGGACATTCGAAAACACGACAGAGCAGTCGAGCCATTAGGCCGAGCCCGGCGCGACCCGTCAAGCTGGGGTGAGCCGCCCTGCAAGGCAGGTTGGTCGCCCATGCATCGGCAGTGCCTAGGGTTCACTCGCGTATCGCGCGCGTATTTCTACCTGTTCCCGCAATGGGTATAGTGCAATTGAATGATCCCAACGGTGGCGCAATGTACGCCCAAGACGAATCCGAACAACGTACTGAACTTCGTCTCGCCTTTCTCAAACATTTGCCCAAGCGAATGGAAGCGATTACACGGCGTGGCCGACGCTTCTGTTTTGACGGATGGGATGTCAACGGTCTGAGCCTTCTGCACGAAGATGTGCAGCGCCTCGCTGGCGCAGCGGGGCGCTATGGTGCGCTGGAGGCCAGCGAGTCCCTTCTGGCGCTCGAGATATTGCTGGATGAGGTTATCGCCAGCGAAGCCTTGCCAGATGAACTCGCCAACAGCCATTTACTGGAGCAATTCGACGCACTGGAGCGCAGCACCGCGGAACCGCCCGGCGTGCTGCCAGGTTTGTTCTCCGAAGCCCCCGTGTTTCAACAAGGCACCCGCGTCGAGCGGCCACCGGAGACCTATTGGCGACGCTGGTGTGCCGACGCGCCGCCCGCCGAGGATCCTCGCAGCGCGGCAGCCCAACCCGTGCCGCAACAGATGAGCATGGCGATGCCCGCATTCGTGGCGCCCGACGCTTCCAGCATCGCGCGTTCCGGAGCCGCAACGAAATCCGCGTCGCCACCACCACCGCCACGCCCCGCTTCGACCATCGACCCGTCATCGTCGCGCCCTTCGCGACGCATCTATCACCTTACCGATGGCAGCGCGCTGGCGCTTGCACTCGATCAGAAACTGGAACAGTCCGGCTACGAACTGGAGCTACTCGATTCCGGCGAAGAGCTGAAGGAAATCCTCAACGCCCTGGCGCCGGATCTGGTGATCGTCGACCCCGCCTTCATGGACGAGCTTGAGGGAATCGGCGCGGTTCTGCGAGCGACCCGTGAGCGTGCAGGAACCCGTCTGCCGCTGCTCGTGCTATCACAAGACGACACCATCCCAGCGCGTTTGACGGCGCGCCGAGCCGGCGCCGATGCCATGCTGGTGGTGCAGGATTCGGTGGATCCCGTGCTCGCCAAGCTGGAGGAACTGCTGATCGCCGCCGGCGAGGCAACCTATCGGGTGCTGATCGTCGAAGACGACCGTTCACAGGCGCTGTTCGCGGAATCGATCCTGCGCAATGCCGGCATGGACGTGCGTTCGGTTTACGAAGCCTTTGACGTGATCAAAACGATGGAGAGCTTCAACCCTGATCTGGTGTTGATGGATCTCTACATGCCGCACTGCGATGGCACCGAACTCACCGCCTTGATTCGCGAGCGCGAGGAGTTTCTGCATACACCGATCGTGTTTCTTTCCGGCGAGAGCGACCAGGACAAACACTTCGAGGCGCTCTCTGCCGGTGGCGACGATTTCCTTTCCAAGCCGATCCGCCCCAAACATCTGATCGCGGCCGTCAACAACCGCGTGCGGCGTGCGCGTGCCGTGCAAGAGCGACAACAACTTCGCGACCCGCGTGATCCGTTGACCGGACTGCATCGACGCAGCTTTTTGCTCGACCGGCTGAATGAAGCGCTGGCAACCGACGCGGCGCGAGATCGCGCTGGCGGACTGGTGTTTGTCGAAATCGAAGGCACCTCGAGCCTGCGTGACCGGATTGGTTTGACGGCGCTCGAACAGATACTGACCGATACCGGCAAACTACTCGTCGCCGAATTGCCCGAGCACGCGTTCGCGACCCGCTACGGCGATGGCTGCTATGCGGTGTTCTGTCCAGAGCAGGACGAAACAGAACTGGAGAAGCTCGCCACTCGACTGCGTGCAGCCCTGGTCGCGCATCCCTTCCGGGCCGAGGGCAAGCCACTGCGCCTGCGCGTCAGCGCTGGCGTGTGCGGGTTCCGCCATGGCTTCGCCGACGCGGGTGCCATGCTGAACGCGGCCGAGCGTGCGGCGCGCGATGCGCGTGCGCTGGAGAAGGGCGTGGTTCGCTACGCGCCCGCACCGCGTGATGCCGACATGCACTTCAGCGTTTTGCTGGGACTGATCCGCAACGCGCTGGAGCGCGATGCCTTCGAACTGCTCTATCAGCCGATCGTCGCCGTTCAAGGCGGCGATGAAGCCCAGTACCAGACCTTGCTGCGCATGCGCGATGACCATGGCCGGCTGTATTCCGCGGCCGAGATCATTCCGCTCGCCGAAGGCGCGGATCTCATCGTCGACGTGGATCGCTGGGTGCTGACCCAAGCAATGCGCGTGATCCAGCAGCGCCGTAACGCGCAGCGGCCCGTCCGTTTGTTTGTCAGCCAGTCGGCCGCCAGTTTGACCAGCCCCGGACAGGCCGAGTGGATCGCCCAGCAGTTGGCCTCGCGGCAACTCAGCGGTGACCAGTTGGTGATCGAGCTGACCCTTGAAGATGTGGAGCCGCGCTTGGATGTGATCGCCGCGTTCTGTCATGCGCTGGTGCGAGCGCGCGTGCAGTTCTGCCTCAGCCGGTTTGATGGCGACCGCGCGGCCGAAAAGCTGCTCGGCGTGCTGCCGCTCAGCTTTCTGAAAATCGCCCCGAAATACCTGGCTGCCGCGCAGACACCCGCCTTGCGTGACGAACTTCGCGCACTGGTGGATCGCGGGCATCGCGCTGGCCTGCAGGTGATCGGTCAGCGTGTCGAAGATGCCCAGGCAGCGGCCACGCTGTGGATGAGCGGCATCGATTACATTCAGGGCAATCTGGTCCAGCAGGCGGCACGCGAGCTGGAATTCGACTTCCATGCTGCGGTGCTCTAGCCCATGGCGCAAATCGTGTTTCGTCTCCTTGGTGTCGTCGGTGGTCTGCTCGCTGCCGCCGTAGCGTTGTTGCCGCAGTTGGGCATAGCCCTTCCAGTGGATGCTGCACTGCTCGGCTGGCTTGGTGCAGGCGGTGGGATCGGGGCCGTCATTGGCAGCGTGATGCTGCGCCCACGCGAAGTGGAAGTCAGCGCGCCGATGCGAACCGCTTCACACCGTACGGACCCGCAGATCGGTGTCTCGCCAGCCGAACTCACCCAGCTTCGGGCGGACCTCGAACAAAGCCGACGCCTTGAGCGCGAATTGAGTGAAGCCAAGCAGATCGCCGAGGCGGCAACCATGGCCAAGGGCGAATTCCTGGCCACCATGAGCCACGAAATTCGTACGCCATTGAACGGCATCATTCCGCTGCTCGACATCATGCTGTCGACGCGACTTGGCGACGATCAGCGCGAGTACCTGAATACGGCTCTGCAGTCTGCGCACCAACTACTGCGTATCGTCGATGACATCCTCGACTACTCCAAGCTTGAGGCCAACAAGCTGGAACTGGAAAGCGTCGGTCTCAATTTGCGCGATGTCCTCGACAGCGTGATGCGGCTGATGGACACACCTGCCGAAGCCAAGAAGCTCAAGCTGGCGCTGCAGATGGACCCCACTGTTCGACTGGCTGTGCGGGGCGATCCGGTTAGGCTGCGCCAGGTGCTGACCAATCTGGTCAGCAACGCGGTGAAGTTCACCGAGCGTGGCGGCGTCCGCGTCAGCGTGACGCGCAAGTCAGAAACCCGTACCCATCACGAGTTACGTTTCGAGATCGAGGATACCGGCGTCGGCATTACCCCCGAGGCGGCTGCACGTCTGTTCAAACCGTTCTCGCAAGCAGACGCCTCCACCACCCGCACGTTTGGTGGCACAGGCCTCGGGCTGGTGATCTGCAAGCGCATTGTTGATCTGATGGGTGGTCAGATAGGGGTGGATTCCGCACCCGGCAAAGGATCGACCTTCTGGTTCCAGATTCCGATGCTGAAAGCCGTCGGCGACATGGGCGAGCAACGCCGGGAGCTGACAGGCTCGCGTATTTTGCTGTTGACCGCCGATCACGGCATGTTGCGGCGGATGAATCTCGCTGCGCCCAATTGGGGCGTCACCCTGGTCCAGGCCAGCGGCACCCAGGAGGCACTCAGCAAGTTGCGCGCGGCATCGGGCCGTGGTGGCGCGTGGGCATTTCATGTCCTGCTTGCCGACCTGCAGACCGCGCGCACCACGGCCGTCGGGCTGCATCGCAGCATCCTCAAGGAGCCCGCCCTGCAGGATCTGCAAATCGTCTATCTGAAAGGCGACGACCCCGCACCCGCAGAACTGGCCGAAGGCGGTCGCTCCGTACCCCTTTCGCGCAGCCTGCCCGAAGGCGAATTGCGTCGCGCCCTAGCGCGTCTGGTTTCCGGCGAGCTGATTGGTGCCCCGACGCCATCCGCCCCCAGCATGCGGGTCGACACTGACAGCGCGCGGTCGTCCAGCATCGCGTCCCGCACCGACGTTGGAGCACCGCCATTCGATGCCCTCGCCGCACCCGCGTTTGGCGTGGCCGCACCCCCGATCGACCCGACCGGGCCACTGCAAGGCAAGGTGTTGCTGGTCGAGGACAACCCGGTCAATCGTCAGGTGGCGCAGCGCTTGTTGAGCCTGTCGGGCTTACAGGTTGATACCGCCGAACACGGGCGCGAAGCACTCGACAAGTTGCGCAGCACCGCGTACGCCGCGGTCTTTATGGATTGCCAGATGCCGGTGATGGATGGCTACACCGCCACGCACGAATGGCGGCGCATCGAACAGGCGCAGGGTCGCAACCGGATACCGATCATCGCGATGACTGCCAATGCGATGGTCGGCGATCGCGAGAAGTGCCTCGACGCGGGAATGGATGATTATTTGAGCAAGCCCATCCACCGGCAGACCTTGCTCGACATCCTCGCGCGGTGGTTGCGTGCGCAGGCCAAGCCCGTCGCTAGTTCCGCCCCCGTTGTGGCGCCAACACCCGTGACGCCTTTGGCGGTGCCACGTTCTGCGCCCGCTGCGAGTCCCGTGCCGCGAGCACAGCCCAGCACGCCCGCGTTGAAGTCGGAGGTGATTGAAGACCTGCGCGACATCATGGGCCCGGAGTTCCTGTCACTGGTACGCGTGTTCCTAGAGGACGCGCCGCGAGCGATCCTGCGTCTGCAGGACGCCGCGGCCGAGAACGACCTGCCCGCCTTGGTTGCCGCCGCCCACTCCCTCAAGTCGACCAGTGCCAACCTCGGTGCCATGGACCTGTCGGAACTTGCCCGGCAACTCGAGCATGGCGGTCGGCGCAATGAACTGACCGACCCGGCTGGGCTGACCCAGCGCCTGGTGGATGAGTTTGCCCGCGTGGATCAGGCGCTGCGAGAACTATTGGCCTGAGTTTCGCGGCCTGGGAGCCTGTCGGACTTAAAGAATCGAAGCGAAAATACGCCTGAGCGAAGGCAGTTCTTGCCGGTTTCGCAGGGCGATCGTTGAACTATTGCCCAAGGAAGCGGCGAAAAATGGATCGTCCAGACGGATTTGCAGGCGATTCCCTTTCAAGTCCGACAGACTCCTAGCAACCGCCAAGGCGTGATCAGGCTGCAACAGGCTGTTGTTGATGAATGGCCTGCGCCAGCGTTTCTTCCGCCGCGTCCCGACAGCATCCGCAGCTGGCACCACAGCCGGTGCGGGCAGTGAGTTCGGCCAGATCACTCACGCCATCGGATGCCGCTTGTACGATGGCGCGATCGGTGACGCCGTGGCAAACGCAGATGTACATGGACGCGCGGAGCCTCATCGTGCTGGGCAGACGCACTCCGCCTGCAGGCGCGATTCCATCGCAAATGCGAACGGATGTCAAATGCGAAGCTCTGCTGATCCCGCCGCATCACCCTTTTCCGTGCCCGCGGGCGATGGCTCACCCGCGATTCGGTCCCGCGTCACGCATTGCGGCTCGACGCTCGCGTCGAGGGACCGCCGTCAACGCCTGCAGGTCCTCCGGCGCAAACGGCAGGATCAGCGATCCACTGGCCCGTTCCGCTGCGGGAGCGAGGTGGTTTAGCGCCTGCGCATAGACCCGTCGCTTGAAAGGCACGACATGATCCAACGGGTACCAGAAATCCACCCAGCGCCAGGAGTCGAATTCAGGCGTTTCGGTGGCGTCCAGGCGCACAGCATCTTCACCGGCCACCAGCCTCAACAAAAACCAGACCTGCTTTTGGCCAAGACAAACTGGACGCTGGCCCGGTCGGACGCAGCGCCTGGGTAAGCGGTAACGCAGCCAGCCCGGCGTCATGCCCAACACTTCGACATGTTCGGGTGCCAACCCGGTCTCTTCGTGCAACTCACGAAACATCGCTTCACGCGGCGTCTCGTCGGTATTCATCCCACCCTGTGGAAACTGCCAGCCGTCCCGATGAATCCGTCGGGCCCAGAACACACGGCCTTCGGGATGCATCAGGATGATGCCGACATTCGGGCGATAACCGTCCGGATCAATCACGGGACGGACTCCAAAGTCTTAATGGGGTGGACTGTGCCACAGCGGAACCAGCGCGCCAAGCGACAGCGCAATGCATCCGGCCGCAATGCCATGCGATACCACACGCGCCTTTCGAAGATGCCCTCGCGTGGCGGGTCGCCGAACGATTCGGTGTTTATCCCGAACACACACTCGCTTCGAGGCCTGACGATGAACGCTGTCCTTTCGATTCTTCCGACGATTTTCGGATGGTTTCTGTTGCTGGCTGCCACGACTCCGGTGCTCGCGAGCAGTCTCGCGGGAAGCTACCAAGGCATGCTCAGTGGCGAGCCGGTCGCGCTGCAATTGCAGCAGGACGGCCACCGGATCAGCGGCACGCTGAGTGACACGACCTACAGCTATGAACTCGAGGCCACGGTCGATGGACAACGCCTGAGCGGACGCGCCATCCAGCCCGAACTGGGACTGATCGTGACACTCGAGGGTCCGATCCGCCCCGACGGTCTCGACTTGAACATCAGCCTGACCCTGTTGGGGCAGACGGCGACCGAGCGAGTGTGGTTCTCACGCCGCGGCACCGCGCGCGGAAGCGACCGTGAACCGGCGGCGGACGCACCTAGCGCAGCGCCCAGTGGTCAACGCGACCCGGCCATGATCGGCCATTGGGTACATGAAGAGCTCTACAACAGTGGCAGTGGCGCCGATTTCATGGGTACCAGCAGCACCCAGAGCATGGTTCTGCTGGCCGACGGTCGGATCGCCAACGGTGGCAGTGCCGTCCACATGGGCGGCAGCAACTACTCCGGCTACAGCAGCGACGCGGGTGGCGATGTCGTTGCGGGTGCCAGCTGGAGCACGCGCGACCAGCACCTGTGGTTCAGCGAGGACGCGACCGGACAGCAGGTGGATCTCGGCCGCTACTTCGTGGAGAACGGCCGCCTGCTGCTGACGGGCAACAACGGGCGGAAGATGCTGTTTACCCGCCGCTGAGCGGGAAATGGCGTCAGCGCTGGATCTGGGACAGGTCCCGCACCGCGCCGGTATCGGCCGACGTGGTCAGCAGTGCATAGGCCTGCAGCGCCGCCGATACAGGGCGAACCCGATCCTTCGGTGTCCATGCGAGCGCACCACGCGCCTGCATGGCCGCACGCCGTGCGGCCAGCGTCGTCTCGCTCACCGCGAGATGAATGCGCCGCTGCGGAATGTCGATCTCGATGCGATCGCCGTTCTCCACCAGCGCAATGGCACCGCCCATCGCTGCTTCGGGTGAGGCGTGTCCGATGGAAAGTCCGGAGGTCCCGCCGGAAAACCGCCCATCCGTCAGCAACGCACACTGTTTGCCCAAACCGCGACTTTTCAGATACGAGGTCGGGTAGAGCATTTCCTGCATGCCTGGGCCACCCTTGGGACCTTCATAGCGGATCACCACCACGTCACCGGCCTGAACCTCGTCGCCCAGAATGCCCGCCACCGCGTCGTCCTGACTTTCGTACACACGGGCGGTGCCGCTGAATACCCAGATCGACTCATCCACGCCAGCGGTTTTCACGATGCAGCCCTTCTCGGCCAAATTGCCGTACAGCACTGCCAATCCGCCATCTTTGGTGAACGCATGCGCGACATCGCGGATCACGCCCTTTTCACGATCCAGATCCAGGCTGCGCCAGCGTTGATTTTGCGAAAACGCCACTTGGGTGGGCACGCCACCCGGGGCGGCCTTGAAGAACTCGTGGATCGCCGGATCGTCGTTGCGGGCCACATCCCAGAGCGCGATAGCCTCAGCCATGCTGCGGCTATGCACGGTCGGCACCTCGGTATGAAGCAGGCCGCCGCGCGCCAGCGCACCGAGAATGCTCATGATCCCGCCTGCACGGTGGACGTCCTCGATATGCACATCCGGCAAGGCCGGAGCAACCTTGCAAAGACAGGGCACCTTGCGAGACATGCGATCGATATCGGCCATGCTGAAGGCCACTTCCGCCTCGCGTGCCGCCGCCAGCAGATGCAGCACGGTATTGGTTGAACCACCCATCGCCACGTCGAGCGCGACCGCGTTTTCAAACGCCTCGAAGGTGGCGATGCTGCGCGGCAGAACGCTCGCATCGTCGTGCTCGTACCAACGCTTGGCCAAGTCGACAATGCACCGTCCGGCTTCACGGAACAGGCCCTCGCGATCGGCATGCGTCGCCAGCACCGTCCCGTTGCCCGGCAACGACAGTCCCAGGGCCTCGGTCAGGCAGTTCATCGAGTTGGCGGTGAACATGCCCGAGCACGACCCACAGGTCGGACACGCAGAGCGTTCCACGGCGGCGACCTCTTCGTCCGAACAACTCTTGTCGGCTGCCTTCACCATGGCATCGACCAAGTCCAGCGCGATGGTCTTGCCGTCCAGCTTGACCTTGCCCGCCTCCATCGGTCCGCCGGAAACGAAGATCACCGGAATGTTCAGGCGCAACGCGGCCATCAGCATGCCGGGCGTGATCTTGTCGCAATTGGAGATGCACACCAGTGCATCGGCGGTGTGCGCATTGACCATGTACTCGACGCTGTCGGCGATCAGATCGCGCGATGGCAGCGAATACAGCATGCCGCCGTGACCCATCGCGATCCCGTCGTCCACGGCAATCGTGTTGAACTCCTTAGCCACCCCGCCTGCGGCCTCGATTTCGCGCGCAACGAGCTGACCCAGATCCTTCAGATGCACATGGCCGGGCACGAACTGAGTGAAACTGTTGGCAATCGCAATGATCGGTTTTTCGAAGTCGCCCTCCCGCATGCCTGTGGCGCGCCACAGCGCGCGCGCGCCTGCCATGTTGCGGCCAGCGGTGGATGTGCGGGAACGGTACTGCGGCATGACAGACTCCACGTGTATCGGCGACAAGTTCAACGGCAGCGCGAACCGCACTGGCGCAAGCGACCGAATGGTCGATCAGCGAATGACACTACATCAAGCGCGTGAGGGATGGACGCGGGTTCGTGGTACAGGGCGAGGACGGCATGTCAGACGCTGGCCCCGAAAACACGAAAGCCCCCGGATTCCGGGGGCTTTCGATTCAAGACAACGCCGCGTCAGCGATGCCGCATCGCCACTTAGCCGCGACGCCTCAGGACCAGCATCGAGCCAAGCGCCAGCATTGCCAGCAGGATCACGCCGGAGGTGCCATCCAGCGGCACACGAACCAGCGCGATACCGGTGCCACGCAGGGTGACATCCACCGAGCCCACGTCGGAACTCACCGTGACGAGCTGGGTGAATGAGCCAGGGTTGGTCGGCGCGAACCGGTAGAACACCGTGCAGCTCGCGCCTGCATTCAACACAAACGGGGTCACCCCACAGCTGCCACCCGCGACGGTGGCAAACGGGGCGGTGGCAGCGGTCAGTCCGTTGATCGTGATCGGGCTACCGCCCGTATTGGTGATCGTCAGGATCTGCTGCCCATTGCCACCGATCGTCAGGCTGCCAAAGTTCAGATCGGCGCTGAGCACGCCCACGACACCGGCTGCCATGAGGGTATCGGTATCGGTGGCGCTGTTGTTGGCTGCATTCACCTCGGTCACGCTGGCGGCGGCGCTCACCGTGGCGGTATTGATCAAGCTACCCGCCGCACCCGCCGAAATCGCGCAACTTGCGGTGTAGCTCACCGAGCCGCCCACCGGCAGGTTGACGCTGTCGTTGATACTGCCCGAACCGTTCGCCGTGCAGGTGCCTCCACCGGCTCCGACGCAGGTCCAGGTGAAGCTGGTGCAGGCCGCTGGCGCGGTGTCTGCCACCGTACTTCCGGGCGCATTGCTGGGACCGGCATTGCTCGCCACGAGGGTATAGGTCGTCGTGCTGCCCGCGACTACCGTTGTCACGCCATCTGTCTTGGTGATCGACAAATCCGCTTGCGGGGTCAACGTATCGGTATCGGTCGCCGAATTATTCCCAGGAACCGGATCTGTGATGCTGCTCGTTACCGTCGCGGTATTGCTCAGCGTGCCGGTCGCGCCCGGCGCAATCGCGCAGCTGGCGGTGTAGGTCACCGAACCGCCCGCGGGGAGGTTCACCAGATCATTGAGATTGCCCGAGCCTGCCGCCGTACAGGTACCACCACCCGCACCCACGCAGGTCCAGCTGCAGCTCAGCGAGGCAGGGAAGGTATCGGCCACCGTGGCACCTGTCACGTCGTCGGCACCGGCATTGCTGGCGGTGATCGTGTAGGTCGTGTTCGCACCCGGCACCGACGTCGTCGTGCCATTGGTCTTGGTGATCGCCAGATCCGCACTCAGCGCACGGCAAGCCGTGACACTCACGTCGTCGATCGCCAGGCCAGCAAATTGCACGGTGGTGTCGGAGTCCAAATGGAACAGCAGCTCTGCATTGGTACCGGCGAGACTGTCGACGCGACGATGATGCACACCCCAACCGTAACTGCCGCCAATGTTGTTTTGTGGATTGCCCGTACCCGAAGAGGCACTGATTGGCGTGGGATCCAGCCACTCGTACAGCCGAACCGGATTGGCACCGCCCACTTCGCGCGCATCCACAAACATGTGGTCGAAATTGGCGGTCTCGACCTGATGCCGCTGCGCCCACGTGACGACGACGGGGGGACTCAACCCGGTCAGATCAATTGCCGGAGACAGCAGATCCTGGTTGCTTGAGGCGTTGTAGGTGTTGTCCAGGTCCGTCTTCCAGCAGTTCACACCGCTGTTGCAGGTATTGAAGGGGGCAATCGGATTCGCTGTTGTGGTTGCCACCGTCGCTGGCAAGCCGAGCTCCCACTCATCCTGTGCTCCGCTATGTGTGAAGCCTGCAGCACCACTCTCGAAGTCCGTGCTGTATACGGTCTGCACCGCGGTGCCGGGCGGACAGCTCGGCGGCGGCGGCAACTCGCAGATCCGCAGGCTCCATGAGGTCAATTGGCCGCCATTGGCGCCCGCCGTATCGTCGCGAAGATCCAGCGTCCAGGTGCCGCCCGCGTCTTCGCCGTCAAACGCGGCCAGACGATAGGCACCCGAGGTACTCGCCGTACCCGCCGTGCTGTTGTTTTCGGGCCGCACCTGTATGCCACGCAAGGCCGTGAAGGCAGGCGTACTGCCAGCTTCGTCATCCAGCACGAGATCCATCTGGGTCTGGCCGCCGGTTGCCGCCGCACCAATGTCCGTGAACAGCCCATTGTCATTGCCTGCTGGCGAACGCAGATGCGCGTCAATGTCCCCCATCAGGGCGTGGTTGAGTGAAATCTGCACATCAAGGTCGGCGATCCGCGGG
>JAWLAY010000025.1:0-28864 GCA_041395245.1 Lysobacteraceae bacterium | reverse complement strand
ACCAGGGTGTAGCCCTCGCGTTCAACGGCGCCAACCAGCTTGTTGATTTCGCGCTTGTGTAACAACAGTTTGCGGGTGCGGCGGTCGTCGGTCAGCACGTGGGTGGAGGCCGATGACAGCGGGGTGATGAGCGTGCCAAACAGAAAGATCTCGCCACCTTTGATGATGGCGTAGCTTTCGTTGAACGACAGTCGTCCGCCTCGTAGGGCTTTGACTTCCCAACCCTGCAGGGCGACACCGGCTTCATAGCGATCCTCCAGGCTGTAGTCGAATCGGGCCTTTTTGTTGAGGGCGATGGTGCCGGTTCCGCTATCCTTGCTCTTCTTCTTGTTCATGTCCTGTCCTTGCGCGGCCTGCGGGTTGCGGCTGGGACTCTTGCAGGTCACCGATGACGCAAATTTCCAGAAGCGCGCTGGTGCGCCGCTCGGCGGCGCACATGTTTGATCTCGTCAACGAGGTGGAAGCCTATCCCAAGTGCTTCAGTTGGTGTGAGGGGGCGGAAGTTCTGGAGCGCTCCGAGGAGATGATGCTGGCGCGCCTGAATCTCAAGATGGGCGGACTACGGACCACGTTTTCGACGCGCAATCGGATGCAGCCGGGGCGGCGCATCGAGTTGCGTCTGGCCGAGGGGCCGTTCAAGTCGCTGGAGGGCAGTTGGGATTTTCTTCCGCTTGCCGACGATGTCTGCAAGGTTGCCTTGCGCATGAATTTCGAGACCGCAGGTCTGCTGATGGGATCAGCGCTGGCGCTCGGATTTCAGTCCTTGACCGATCGATTGGTGGATGACTTCGTGCGTGAGGCGATGCGTGAAGGTTGAAACCCATCTCCGGGTCGAGGTGGTCTATGCACTGCCTGAGCGCGCCTGGCGGGTGCCATTGTGTTTGCCCTTGGGTAGCACCGTGAGAGACGCGGTGCTTGCCTCGGGTTTGCGCGAGCGGTTGCCGGAACTCGCATCAAATCCGTTGGACCACGGTATTTTCAGTCACCCGTGCTCGCCGGATCGGATGCTGGAGGACGGTGATCGGGTCGAGCTCTATCGACCCTTGCTTTGTGATCCCAAGGAGATCAGACGCCAGCGCGCCAAGCGTTGATTGCGACGAAATCAGCCGCCGCGTCCGCGCTTGTTGCGCTCTTCCTTGGGCAGGTTGCCGTAGCGCGCCAGGCGCTTGCGAAGTTCGTCGTCCTGCTTCGGAAAGTAATCGCCCTCGATGCTTGCCAAGCTGTCGCCATCAAAGATGAGGGTGAGATTCTTGACTTCGGTGTCCGAGCCGCGTTGTGACTGGGTGGCGACGTAATCCCAACGTTCGCTGTGGAAGGGATCGGATAAGGCCGGTGTGCCGAGCAAGGAGATGACCTGGCGCTTGTTCATGCCGGTTTTCAACTGCGCCACGTTGCGCTCGTCGAGCAGGTTCCCCTGATAAACATCCACCTTATAGATGATGCCGCAACCACTGAGAAGAAGCGCAGAGAACAGGCCGAGAGCAGTCAGACGCATGGGGTCGATCCGGGAGAGGGACCGGCCGATGATACACTACCGACCCATTTCATCTGCCATGTGGGAGACCGCGTTCAGCCGGGGTTGGCGGCGGTCGGCAGCTAGTTGAGGAGTTGTCCGTGCCTATGGAATCGAAGGATCTGCGCAAGGCGGGATTGAAGGTTACGCAGCCGCGCATGCGCATTCTGGAATTGCTGGAAAACGCCAGTCCGCGCCACATGACGGCGGAAGACATCTATCGCCAGTTGTTGGACAACAACGACGATATCGGCCTGGCAACGGTCTATCGGGTGCTGACCCAGTTCGAGGCGGCCGGTCTGGTTATCAAACACAACTTCGAGGGCGGACAGGCCGTTTTCGAACTGGATCGCGGCAAGCATCACGACCACATGGTCGATGTGGATAGCGGCAAGGTGATCGAGTTCACCAGCGACGAGATCGAGCACCTGCAGCGCAGCATCGCCGATAAGCACGGCTACGACATCGTCGAGCACAGTCTGGTGCTCTACGTCCGCAAGAAAAAATAACTGGGCATTGCAACGGCTCGGCATGCGTCGCATTGCGCGACGACCTACAGGGGAAGATCGTGATTTACGTCTGGACCAAGAGTCTGCATTTGCTGTTCGTGATTGCCTGGATGGCCGCGGTGTTCTATCTGCCGCGCATTCTGGTGAACATCGCCGAGGCCGGTGAGCAGCCCGCCGTGCGAGCGCGTTTGCTGTTGATGGGGCAGCGCCTCTACAAGTTCGGCCATGTGATGTTTGGCCTGTTGCTGGTCTTCGGTCTGTTGCTGTGGCTGGGCTACCGGATCAGTCCAGAGGCGTGGCCGTTGGTGGTGTCGGGTGGATGGCTGCACGCCAAGTTGACCCTGGTGGCGGGTTTGTTTGCCTACTACGTGTTTACCGCACGCTGGATGAAACGCGCGGCGGCTGGGGCTGCGCTGCCGGGCTCCACCGCGTTGCGCTGGTTCAACGAGTTGCCAATCTTCCTGGCGCTTGGGGCGATCTATCTCGTGATCGGCAAACCGTTCTAAGCCGCGCGTGATCACTGCCACGGTTCAAGGCTGGTTGCGGATCGCGTTCTGGAAACGCGTGGCGGGTGGATTTGTCCTCGGTGCTCTGGTGGGCTGGCTGCTGGGTCCCATGGCGCAGACTTGGTTCGCACCGCTGGGTACGCTGTACGTCACCATGATCAAGATGATCGCCACGCCACTGGTGTTCTTCGCGGTGCTGTCGGCTATTTCGCGTCTGCATGGGCAGGGCAGTGTGATGGCCTTGTCCGGGCGAACGTTTCTGTGGTTTGCCGTGACCGCATCCTTGGCGGTGATGGTGGGTCTCGGAACCGCGATGCTGATGCGGCCCGGTGTTGGCTTGGGTGAGCTGACGGTTGCCAGCGACTACGTGGTGAAGGTGGTGCCCAGTCCGGTGCAGGTCCTGCTCGACGTGGTGCCGAGCAATCCGTTTGCGGCACTCTCCGAAGGTCGAATCCTGCAGGTGATCTTTTTCGCCGGTCTGCTCGGTTTTGCCTTGGTCAAACTCGGTGACAAGGCGACCCGCTTGCGCGAACTCGCTGCAGAGGCGAGCGACGCAATGATCCAGGTCACCCGTTTTGTGTTGGAAATGACACCGCTCGGCACGTTCGGACTGATTGCCGCGCTCGTGGGCAGTTACGGCTTCGAGCGCTTGCTGCCGCTGGGCTGGTTCGTGTTGAGTATTTTCGTTGCTTGCGCCCTGCACATCGTGGTCGTTTACGGCGGCCTGCTGGCAGCGCATGGGCTGAATCCGTTGCGCTTCTTCAAAGGTGCAGCCGGGGCGATGCAGGTGGCGTTTGCGACCTCGTCGAGCTTTGCCTCGATGCCGGCCGCGATGCGCGCGATCAGCGACAACCTGGGCGTCAATCGGGACTACGCTGCGTTCGCCGTGCCGCTTGGGGCAAGCATCAAGATGGATGGTTGCGGGGCGATCTATCCCGCCGTGACCTCGTTGTTCGTGGCGCAGTATTTCCAGATCGACCTGTCGGTGTCGCAGTATTTCGTGATCCTGCTGGCCTCGGTGCTGGGCAGCTTCGGGACGGCAGGCGTGCCCGGCACGGCGATCGTCATGGTCACCCTGGTGCTGAGCGCGGCGGGTCTGCCGCTGGAAGGCATCGGCTACATCGTCGCGATTGATCGCGTCATCGACATGATGCGGACCATGACCAATGTCACCGGCCAGATGCTGGTGCCGGTTCTGGTGGCGCGTGAGACCGGCTTGCTGGACGTCGAGGCCTACCAGCGAGCGGTGGCGCCTGACACCCCGCTCGACGCTGTCGGCGATCACGCACGGAGCTGATCGGATGCGCACGCCCAGTTTGTTCTCCGCCAATGCAGTGGAACTGCGCCCCTTGGCGGAGCGCATGCGTCCGCGTCGTCTGGACGAGGTGGTGGGACAGAGCCGCCTGCTCGCGGCCGACAGTGCGTTTCGTCGCGCGGTGGAGTCGGGGCGGGTGCATTCGATGATTCTTTGGGGCCCGCCCGGCTGCGGCAAGACCACGCTCGCGCTGCTGCTGGCGAGTTATGCCAGTGCTCGTTTCGAGGCGATTTCTGCGGTGTTATCCGGGTTGCCCGAAGTCCGGCGCGTACTGGCTGAAGCCCAGCATCGATTCGAAGCCGGTGAGCGCACGGTGTTGTTCGTGGACGAGGTGCATCGCTTCAACAAAGCGCAGCAGGATGCGTTTCTGCCGCATATCGAGCGCGGAAACATCGTGTTTGTTGGCGCAACCACCGAGAACCCCAGTTTCGAGCTCAACTCGGCACTGCTGTCGCGCTGCCGCGTGCACGTTCTGGAAGCGGTGCCGGTGGAGGCGATTGTGGCGGCCCTGCAGCGTGCCTTGGGTGATGGCGAGCGCGGCCTGGGCGCGCTGGATATTCAGATTGAACCCGCTTTGCTGCAGCAAGTTGCGCAGGCCGCGGACGGTGATGTGCGCCGCGCCCTGACCCTGCTGGAAATCGCGGCGGAACTGGCCCAGTCCGATGGGGGCCACATCACGGAAGCCACGCTGTTGCAGGTGTTGGCAGATCGTACCCGGCGTTTCGACAAGGGTGGCGAGCAGTTCTACGATCAGATTTCGGCGTTGCATAAATGTGTGCGCAGTTCCAATCCGGACGCCGCGCTGTACTGGCTGTGCCGCATGCTCGACGGCGGCTGTGACCCGAGTTATCTGCTGCGGCGCTTGTTGCGCATGAGCATCGAGGACATCGGCCTGGCCGACCCGCGAGCGCAACAAATGGCACTCGCTGCCTGGGACACCTACGAACGACTTGGCAGTCCTGAAGGCGAGCTGGCGATGGCGCAGCTGACCTTGTTCATGGCCAGTGCGGCCAAGAGCAATGCGGGCTACGTCGCTTACAAGGCGGCGCTGGCGGATGTCCGGCAGGCTGGAACCGATGAGGTGCCCTTGCATTTGCGCAACGCGCCGACGCGTCTGATGAAATCGCTTGGCTACGGTGCCGACTACCAATACGACCACGACGTTGAAGGCGGCGTGGCGCTGGATCAGCGTGGCTTCCCGGAAGCCTTGGGTGAGCGTGTCTACTACCAGCCTGTGTCGCGTGGCATGGAACTGCAGATCAAGGAAAAGCTCGACGCCTTGCGCGCCGCACGCGCGAAAGCGAGGGGCGAATGATGGGGTTCTGGGGCCAGCTCGGGCTGGTGATGCTTGGGGGTGCGGTCGGCTCGGGTCTGCGCTTTCTGCTGGGCGGCTGGTTGCTGCGACAACTGGGAACCGGTTTTCCGTGGGGCACCCTGGGCGTGAATCTGCTGGGTGCGTTCAGCGCGGGTCTGTTGATCGTCTGGTTGCTGGTACGCCCGGATGAAACCCTCTGGCTGCGCGCCTTGTTGATGGTCGGACTGCTTGGCGGGCTAACGACCTTTTCGGCGCTGATGGTGGACGTGCTCCTGTTGTGGCATGAGCAGGCCCGCCTACCGGTGCTCGCGGCCTATCTGGGCAGCAGTCTGCTTGGTGGATTGCTGGCCGTCTGGCTGGGCTGGCGGCTTGGACAGCACTGGTTTGGTGGCGGCTGAGATGATCGTCCGGCAGAGGATGAGGTTGCTCGGGCTCACCGTTCTGCTGGCCGGGGTGCTGCAATCGGCGACGGCTGTCGAGCCGGAACGCATCGATTGCTTTGGGCTGGAGAATGGCCTGGCGCTGGATTCGGTGTTTGACGTACAGATCGATACGGCGGGCTATCCCTGGATTGGTGGATACCGGGTGCTGGGGCGTTTCGATGGCGAGCAGTTCGATGTGCCGGAACCGTTGGGCGAGGCATTTGCTGCGCTGAAGGGCAGTCGCGCACCGCTGTCCACTGCCGAAGGCAGTCGCTGGTTTGCCAGTTCGGGCGGGGTGCTGCGCTGGCAGGATCACCGTGTCGACCGTTTGGCGCCACCCGCCGCGCTGGACGATGTGCCAGTCCTGGCGCTGGAGTCGGATGCCCTTTGGTTGGCGGGTAGCTCGGGTCTGTATCGACGCAGCAATACCCGACGTGAGGCGGACTGGGGCGCACACGTGCATGCGGGCTATCCGCTCGGCACGGATCAGCGTCTGATGGTGAATGCCGAGCGCGTGCTTTGGCTGCGCGATCAGGGCCTGATCGAGTTGCGTCGCGATCCGCATCAGGTCGATGCGATGCTGTCCGCGCGGGTCTGGGATGCACGTCATGGGCTACCTTCGCAACATCTTGCCAGTCTGCAGGAAGAGTCCGACCAGGTCTGGTGGATTGGCAGTCACGATGGCATCTGGCGATTGCGTGCGTACAGCGGTCGTGCCGAGCGCATCGAGGGCACCGAGGGCTGGAACGTCCGCGACCTGCATCGCGATGCGCGCGGTCGCTGGTGGGCGGCAACCGCAGGCCTTGGGTTGCAGCGCCGGGAAGCGGATGGGCGCTGGCGTCGCTTTGGCAGTGCGGAAGGTCTGTCCACCAGTACGGTCTACCGGATCGACGAGTCGCCCCATGGTGAGCTGTGGCTGGCCACTGAAGGCGCCGGTTTGTGCCGGGTGGCGACACCTGCGCTGTCGGTCATCGGGCAGGAGCAGGGCCTGCCGAATGAGTTCGTGCATGCGCTTGCCGTTGCCGAGCAGGGCGTCTGGGTCGGTGGACTGGGTGGCCTCAACCGGATTGGGGCGGACCAGCAGGCGAGACCTGTGGCCGATGCGGAGTTGCTGGGACGGGTGATCGTGCTGCAGCCAGACGGTGACACGCTCTGGCTCGCCACCGATCGTGGCCTGTTCCGGCGGGTTGCGGAGCGCATCGAGCGCATGCCGGTCGAGCTGGAAAGCAATATTTCCAGTCTGGCGCTGGATGCCGCAGGTCGTCTTTGGATGGGCGGCGATTTTGGGCTGGCCTGGGTGGATGCGCAGGGGCTGGCGCAGCGTGTCGAAACGCCCTTTGTCGACATGCCGGATCGGCGCGTACGCAGTGTGGTGGCAGCGCGTGCCGGGGGCGTCTGGGTGGGCATGGACAACGGCCAGTTGCTGCATGTCGTACGGCAGGGCGGACAGGTCGCTGTCGTTTGGCAGCGCCAGGTGACACCGGAGGATGTCCGACACGTGCATGAGGACGCCGACGGCACCTTGTGGGTACTGAGTCGGGGGCTGTACCGCTGGCGCGGTGACGACAGTGCGCATTTCGGTTTGCATGAGGGCCTGACCGACGAGAACCTCAGCGAGTGGGCAGAGGATTCGCAGGGCAACATCTGGATCAGCAGCTATGTCGGACTGTTCCGCTTGCGCCGCGATGTGCTTGAGCACGCCGCGACGGGGGCTTGGCTGCCATCGGTACGGCGTTTCGACCGGCGTGACGGGCTACGCTCGGCAAAGAGCGTGAATCCGGGTCAACCCAGCCTGCTGATCGATGACGGCGTGCTGTGGCTGGCGACATCGGCGGGTGTGGCACGGATGACGCTGGAGGGTGCGCAAGAAGATGTCTCGCCGCTGCGCCTTTACTGGGATCGACTGCGCGCGGGCGGGCGAGAGCAGCCGTTGCAGGACACGGTTCGCTTGCCTGCCGGTGTCCGCGATGTGAGCCTGGAATTCAGTGTGCCGCCCGCCGTCAGTCAGGGTGGCTTGCGCTTCCGTCATCGGATATTGCCGATCCAACGCGACTGGTCGGCGCCCAGTGCGTCACGCGAGCTGGCTCTGCCACGCCTGCCACCGCAGAACTATCGCATCGAAGTGCAGGCGCTGGATGGCAGCACCGAACCGCCGACGACCAGCCTGAACCTGATCATTCCTGCCCACTGGTGGGAATCCTGGTGGGGGTTGGCGCTGATTCTCGGTGTGCTGTTCGCGATACTGCTGTGGTTGGCCTTGCGCATCATCGGCTGGCGCGTTGCGCATCTGCAGCGGCGCTCGGATGAACTGAAGCGCGAAGTCGCCACACGTACGCTGGCCCTGGCCAAGGCCAATCAGGATCTAGCCCGACTCGCACGGACCGATGCATTGACAGGCGTGCTGAATCGACGCGGCTTCGAGGAAGCACTGGCCGCGCATTGGCAGCGCCTGGAGCAGGGTCAGATGTTGTCCTGTGCGCTGCTGCTGATCGATATCGACCATTTCAAGCGGTACAACGATTTCTATGGGCATCCTGCGGGCGATGGTGCGCTGGCGGCGGTGGCCCGCGTGCTGGCGCGTCAACTGGAGACGGAGCAGATTCTGGCGCGCATCGGTGGCGAAGAGTTCGCCGTGCTGCTGGAGCTGGAGGGCGATGCCTTGCGTGACACGGTCTTGCGCCTGCGTGCCGCACTGGCTCGACTGGATCTGCCTCATCACGGTGTGGCGGAGGAGGCGCGCGTGACCTTGAGCATTGGCGTGTCGCGGATGTGTTCGCCGCCGGATGAGGACGCCGTGGGATGGCTGGAGCGCGCCGATCAGCAGCTGTACCGCGCCAAGCAGGCCGGGCGCGACTGCGTGTGCTTCGACGCTCGCTGCGCGCTGGGTGACGCGGCGCAGCGTTGAGCGACGTTTGGTCCGGCGTATGCTCGCGAAGTGCCGGGTGGGGCACGTCTTTGGGGGGCTGAACATGAAGCGCTATGTGCTGGGCGGTCTGCTGGGCGGACTGGTGATGTTTTTCTGGGGGTTTCTGGCCCACACGGTATTGCCTTTGGGCGAGGTGGGCATGGGCCAACCCATGGACGAAAAACAGGTTCTCGACGCCCTGCAGTCCGGCCTGCCGGCGCAGGAAGGCGTCTATTTTCTGCCGTGGATGGATGCCGCCACGATGTCCGACGAGGCCGCCATGGCCGAGTACGCCGCACGCACCAAGGCCAGCCCCTATGCACTGGTGATCTACCAACCCATTGGCCGTGATGCGACCGACATGGGCGCGCAACTTGGCGTGCAGTGGGCGGGTGACACGCTCGCCGCCATCCTCCTGGCGTGGCTGATCGCAGCGGTTGGCGCGGGCATGGCACGCGCAGTCACGGTTGCCTCAGTGGTCAGCGTGTTCGGCTGGCTGGGCAGCCTTGGGCCCTTCGTCAATTGGTACCGCTTTCCGCTGGACTTTGCGCTGGCCAATCTGGCCGAGCAGTGGATTGGCTGGGTGTTGGCGGCGCTCGTCATCGGCTGGTGGATGCGGCGCTGACGCCCGTCTGACCCAGGCAGCAGGCGCGAACCGCGTCTGCTGCGTTGCGACCGCAGCGACGCGACGGCGATAATCGCCGTTTCGTTTGTCTGGAATGCCCTCATGCTTGATCCCGCCCTGCTTCGTGGCCAGTTGGCCGACACCGCGCAACGCCTGCAGGCGACTCGTGGCTATTCTCTGGACGTGGCGGCACTGGAGGCATTGGAGGCCGAGCGCAAGCAGATTCAGACCCGCACCCAGGAATTGCAGAACCTGCGCAATACGCGTTCCAAAGCCATCGGCATGGCCAAGGCCAAGGGCGAGGACACGACCGCCTTGATGGCCGAGGTCGCGGCCATCGCCGATGAGCTGAAAGCTGGCGAAGCGCGGCTCGATGTGTTGAAGCTGGATCTGGAAATGCTGGCCTTGGGCATTCCCAACCTGCCGAATGGCGATGTGCCACTCGGCAAGGACGAACACGGCAACGTCGAGCAGCATCGCTGGGGCAGTCCGCGCCACGTCGATTTTGCCGTCAAGGACCATGTCGACCTTGGGGCGCGCAAAGGCTGGCTGGATGGCGATACCGCCGCCAAGTTGTCGGGTGCGCGTTTCACCGTGCTGCGTGGCGAACTGGCGCGTCTGCATCGCGCGCTGGCGCAGTTCATGCTCGATCTGCACACCGTCGAGCACGGTTATCTGGAATGCAATGTGCCCCTGCTGGTGAACGCCGACAGCATGCGCGGCACCGGCCAGTTGCCGAAGTTCGAGGAAGACCTGTTCAAGGCGCCGATTGGCGACAGCCCGCGCTACCTGATTCCCACCTCCGAAGTGCCGCTGACGAATATCGTTCGCGACAGCATCGTCGAGGATGCCGAACTGCCCTTGCGCATGACGGCGCATTCGATGTGTTTCCGTGCCGAGGCGGGCAGCTATGGCCGTGACGTGCGCGGCATGATCCGTCAGCATCAGTTCGAAAAGGTCGAACTGGTGTCGATTGCGCGACCGCAGGAAAGCGACGCCGAACACCAGCGCATGACGCGTTGCGCCGAAGTGGTGCTGGAAAAGCTGGGTTTGCCTTATCGCCGCATGCTGCTGTGCTCGGGCGATATGGGCTTTTCGGCGATCAAGACCTTCGATCTGGAAGTCTGGTTGCCCTCGCAGAACAGCTATCGCGAGATCTCATCCTGCTCGAACTGCGGCGATTTCCAGGCGCGTCGAATGCAGGCGCGTTGGCGCAATCCCGAGACCGGCAAGCCGGAGCCGGTGCACACCCTGAACGGATCGGGCGTGGCGGTCGGTCGATGCCTGATTGCGGTGATGGAGAACTATCAGAATGCCGATGGCTCGATCAACGTGCCCGACGTGCTGCAGCCCTACATGGGTGGGCAGACCCTGATCGCCTGATCAGGCGTGGGTCTGCATCGCGCCAGCCAACCAGCTCGCCTTGACCTGCAGGTCGGGCGAGATGCGTAGCAGATCGGCACTGGCACCCGGCGCAATGCGTCCCAGATCGGGCCGACCCAGCAGGTCGGCAGGCCAGGTCGAGGCCATGCGGAATGCTTCGTCGGGGGCAAGGCCGTGCTGCTGGATGCAGCGCTTGACCGCGCTGATCATGTCCAGCGCCGATCCGGCCAGCGTGCCGTCCTCGGTCTGCAGACAGCCGTTGCGCAGCGTCACCGTCTGCGTCCCGAACTGGAATTGCTGCAGCGTGCTGCCGACCGTCGACATGGCATCGGTGACCAGCACGCAGCGCCCGCGTGGTTTGCAGCGCAGGGCCAAGTCGATGCTGGCCGGATGCAGATGATGACCATCCACGATCAGACCCACGTAGCTGTCGTCGTCCAGCAAGGCAGCGCCGAGGACGCCCGGCGCGCGTCCCTGCCAGGGCGGCATCGCATTGAACAGATGGGTGAAGCCGCGCGCTCCGGCTCGCAGGGCCGCGCGGGCTGTGTCGATGTCCGCCGCCGAATGGCCGATCATCACCCGCACCTGCGCGGCGGCAAGCCGGGCGATCAGTTCGGGCGCCTGCAACTCGGGCGCAAGGGTCAGCATCAGATGCCCGCAGTTCGCCGCACACAGCCACGCGACATCGTCCAGGGTCAAGGATCGGAACTGCGCGGCATCGTGCACGCCACGTCGCAGTGGGTTGAGAAATGGGCCTTCCAGATGCAAGCCCAGTACCCCTTGCAGCCCCGCTGAGCGGGCCTCGCGCACGGCATGGACGGCGGCCTGCATGCGCGCCGGTTCGCTGCTGATCAGCGTGGGCAGCAGACGTGTGGTTCCGAAGCGCCGGTGCGCGTCGAGCATGCATCGCAGCGTTTCCGGGTTAGGTGCGTCGTTGAACAACACCCCGCCACCGCCATTGACCTGCAGATCGATGAACCCCGGCACCAGCCAGTCGCCTTGAAGATCGAGCGTCGGCAGTAGATCGAAGGCTTCCGCTGCCTTGCCAAGGGCGACGATTCGTCCGCCCTGAATCGCCACGGCGTGGTTTTCCGCAACCTCGTTCGGAAGCAGTACAGTTGCACGGGTAATCAGCAGGTCACGCATGGCGTTCGGCATCGGCGCGGCGAGATGGCAAAGAGTGAGTATTGCGCAGTAGGCTGTGCTGTGCAGCGCGGACACGGACTTCCGGGAGGGCGGGGTGGATGATCTGAATGATCTGTACTACTTCGCCCAGGTGGTCGAGGCGGGCGGATTTTCTGCCGCCGAACGCGCGACCGGGATCACCAAGTCGCAGTTGAGTCGACGCGTCAGTGCCTTGGAGAAACGCCTCGGTGCGCGCCTGCTGCAGCGTTCCACTCGACGTTTTTCCGTCACCGAGGTCGGGAACGATGTCTATCGCCATGCGCGCAGCATGCTCGACGCCGCCGATGCCGCGCGCGAAGCCGTGCAGCGGCTGAGCGGTACGCCGCGCGGTCTGGTCAGGTTGAGTGCGCCGGTGGCCTTGGCGCAGCAGCAACTCGCGCGACTGCTGCCGGAGTTTCTCTCGCGATACCCCGAAATTCGCCTGCAGGTGCATGTCAGCAATCGGCGCATCGACGTGATCCACGAAGGCTTCGATGTGGCCTTGCGGGTGCGTACCCGCCTGATCGACGACGGCAGTCTGGCCATGCGCAGCTTCGGACCGCTCGACGAATATCTGGTGGCCAGCCCGCGCTACCTGCGCATTCAGGGCGACCGCGAACCCCGGCCGATCTGGCCGCGCATGTCTGTCTATCGATGAGCGAAGAGCCCGGTGCGCAGCGTTGGGTATTGCACGGACCCGAGGCACAACAGGTCGCGGTGAGCTTTGAGCCGCGCGTGATGGCGCATGACTTCCCCTTGCTGCGGGCGCTTGCGGTGCAAGGCCACGGCATTGCCCTGTTGCCCGAGTTGGTCTGTGGAAGCCTGCTTCACAGCGGTGAACTGGAACGCGTACTGCCGGAATGGCGACTGCCGCAGGGGCTTTGCCATGCCGTATTTCCGACTCGGCGAGGCGTGTTGCCCGCGGTACGGGTCTGCTGGATTTTCTTGGCTGAGCGACTGCCTGTCGAACTGGCAAAGGATTGACGCCGTGGATTCCGATGCGCTTTTGTGCCGCCAAACGTCGGGTGTGACATGACTCAGGTTCGGTCTCGCGTTGACGGGATGTCCGTGCCTGGCTGCTTTGCCTTTTGCTGGGGTTCGGCGGCCCGGCACTGGGTAACGACTCGCCCGCGCTGACGTTCTCGCCGGTCTTTGAAACCGTTGGCGACAACGAGAAGATTCCCGATGGCGTGGTCACGGCATTGGCACAGGATTCGAAGGGCTTTTTGTGGATTGGTACCGCTTCCGGCCTGGTTCGTTACGATGGCTATCGATTCATGCAGGTCGCCACGCGCGTCGACATGACGGCGGAAGCCGAGTCGGCCACACAGGTGTCAAGCCTGCTGCTTGCCTCGGATGGTCGGCTGTGGGTGGGCACGCAAGCCAATGGCGTCTCGGTCCTCGACACCCGGTCCGGCCGGGTCCGGCAATGGCAGCATGATCCGAACGATCCCGGCAGTATTCCGCAGGGGGCGGTGCGGGCGCTGGCCGAGGCAAAGGACGGCAGTCTCTGGTTGGGGACGACCGGTAGCGGGCTTGCCCGCATCGACAGCGCCGGCAAGGTAGAGCGATTCATCGCCGACAACGCCGTTGAGGGCAGTCTGCCTGACAATCGGATCTCCGCACTGAGGGTGGATCAAGACGGCAACCTATGGATTGGCAGTTGGCATGGCCTCAGCCGACGCCGAGCGGGCGCTTCCCGTTTTGAGCTCGTGTTGTCGGATCCGGGCGATCCGCTGGGCTTTGCCAACACCACGATCCGGCACATTTTTGAAGCGCGCAATGGCGATCTGTGGGTCGGCTCGCAACAAGGCGTCATGGCGATGTTGCCCTCGGATCTGCGCGCGTCGGAAGAGACCATCGCCGCTGATGCGAAGGGCCTGCGGCGGTGGCGCGGCAACGGCATGAACAGTGCGGTAGAAACGCCGCGCGGCGAAATCTGGATTGCCCATGCGCGCGGCATCGATGTCTGGTCGACGCAACCATTCCAGCAGATTGCCACGCACCGTCACTTGCCGACGGATCGACTCAGTCTGGTCAATGCCGACGTGCGCGCGCTATGGTTGGATTCGTCCGGTTGGGTGTGGGTCGGTACGTTCGGTGGCGGCCTGCAACGAGTCAACCCGCAGAATGACGCCCTGCTGTCGCGTCGCCTGGTGCCCGAGATCGATACCGGCTTGCCACAGCTCAACGTGCTGGCCGTGGCATCGGCACGGGCAGGCGGCGTGTGGCTTGGTGTGGCGCAGTACGGCTTCGTTCGAATGGACGAGCACCTGCGCATCGTCGAGCGCCTGCCCAGCCCTGAACATGCGACCCAGCCGGGTCAACCCAGCGTGCCGGGTGAGCAACCCTCTGCGGTGGTCGAAAGCAACGATGGCACCCTGTGGCTGGCCACGGACCGCGGCTTTTTCCGGCGTCCGGCTGGACAGAATCGGATCGAATCGTTGCCGACCAGCGGCTTTCTGGAAGGCGCTGCGGTTCGACGCCTGGTCGCCCATCCCGATGGAGGATTGTGGATCGGTACGGGTGATGGTGCCTTCCGGTGGTCCGTGGGCACGGATCAGATTCGTCGCCTGGCACAAACCGATGGCAGCCCGGCGCGTGGGTCGTTCAATGCCTTCGTGCAGGCACCGGATGGTCGCTGGTGGGTGGGCAGCGCATTCGGGCTGTATCTGGCCGATTCGGTCGGTGAGGCATTGACGCTGGTCGCCATGCATAGCAACGGCGGCGCCATCCACAACAACATCTCGGGACTGCTGGTGGATCAGCGCGGCAACCTTTGGATGGATAGTTCCGGGCTATACCGTCTCTCGAACCTGCAGGGAAACGAGGCGTGGTTTGACGCCATTTCTGCCCAACATGGCGTGGCCGGTGAGACCGCCGGCGCCAACCTGCTGGACGACAGCACTGGACGGATCTGGACCCACCGCTATGTCTACGACCCGCTGCAGGACCGCTTGCACCGTTTGCACAAGGCCGATGGTGCCCAGTTGGGCACAGGTTGGTTTCGAGCCTACGCCCGTCTGGGTGCGAACAGCATGGTGTTTGGCGGCAGCGAAGGACTGTTGCTGATTCGCCCCAACCGTTTTGAACCCTGGCAATTTACCCCGTCCGTGGTGAGCACCGAACTGCGCATCGATGGCGAAGTGGTTTCGTCGTTCAATCAAGTGGCCGATATCACACTGCAGCCGGGTCAACGCGGTTTCGCCCTGGAGTTTGCCGCACTCGATTTGTCGGCGCCCGAAGGACTTTCCTATCGCTATCGACTCGACGGCTACGACGATGACTGGGTGAATGTGGGCGCCTCGCAGCGCACCGCCACCTATACCAATTTGCCTCCCGATGAGTACCGGTTGCTGGTGGAGGGCAGCAATCGCGATGGCAAATGGTCGCCTCAGACACTCGATATCCCGGTCACCGTCAAACCGCAGTGGTGGCAACACCCGCTGACCGCCGTTCTTGGCATCGTTGCACTCGCACTGGCGGTGTGGGGACTGATTTCCCTGCGTACACGTTTGCTGGAGCGCGCACGGCTGGACCTGGAATCCCAGGTGCAAGCCCGCACCGCGCAATTGCGTTCACTGTCCGACGCCTGGCAGAACGCACCCGCCAGTTCGAACAGGCCTCCTCACCGATCCACTAACCGGTCTGCACAATCGCCGCTTCCTCATGCAGGAAATGCCCCGCGAAGTCGCACTGCAGACCCGCCGCAGCGAAAGCCGTCTCAAGCCAGACGCTGGAGCCAACTGGGACATGGTGCTGTTCCTGATCGACATCGATCATTTCAAATCAATTAACGACGCGCATGGACACGCCATCGGAGACATCGTGCTGCGCCAGATCGCCGAGCGCCTGCGCGCCGTTTTCCGAAGCTCCGACCATCTGGTGCGCTGGGTGGTGAGGAGTTTCTGTGGTGGCGCGCGAAGTGGACCAGCAGCAAGCCACCGACCTGGCAGAGCGCGCGGCGATCCTTCGCGGAGCAGCCCTTCGTGATCGACCAAGGACTCAATCTGTCCCGCACCTGCAGTATCGGCTTCGCGCCACTACCCTGGTGCCGCCAAGCGCCGGAGCGGATCGGATGGGAGCAGGTGGTCGACTTCGCCGACACCGGCCTCTACCTCGCCAAACACCTGCAACGCGACGCCTGGATCGGCTGACGCCCAACGCGACCATGCCGTCAACCATGGACAAACCGCTACCCAGTCTGTGGCAGATGGTCGAAGCCGGACACGTCGACATCAGCAGCAACCTCGAGCCCGAAGACATCCGGCAGGCACTGCAGCAACGAAGCGACGACCCTGTCCGAGAAACGCTGACAAGCTGCTAGACTACGCGCCCTCGCAGGCCAACAAAGCCCCTGCGCAGCCCAATCAGGAGAGATGGCCGAGCGGTTTAAGGCACCGGTCTTGAAAACCGGCGAAGGGTCAAACCTTCCGTGGGTTCGAATCCCACTCTCTCCGCCAAAGAATACATAAGCCCCTGAAAACAGGGGCTTTTTTCTGCATTTTCTTTTTTGACCCGCCATAGAACCCTCCAACGACGTCGGGATTGCCAGATGCCTAGTCCGTCGCGCGCGCGCGCGTGGGGTAGATTTGTTGCGATTACTGAAAATAGAGGGGGCGCGCGTGACGGGGGCAAGACGCTCCGACTTTTCCCGACCCTCCCTGCGACCCGATGAGATTGGGACTATTTCCGTCTGCATGCGCACCACACGCATCCTGCGCTCGTATTTGAACCCGGTACCGCCATGACTGGTCCGCACTTCGGACAACAAGCCTCTTGCGTATGGGATGCCGGAACTATTCCTTGCTCTCGAAGTAGCCGATCCGCGCAGACGGCGGCGTAAACCCTAAGCGTTTCGTCCGGTAGTTCAGCGAGCAAACGCATCGTCACCATGGTCTTCGTTGGCAATTTCCTGCCATCGGTGGCCCGCTAATCTGGCTAATCTCGCTAATCCTTGCGACGGAATAGCGGAATTAGCGGAATTAGCGGCGGGTTCACATTCTCGTAGCAGATCGTCAAGCAGGCTCATGGCGGCCCTCGATGTGATCCAGAGCCATGTTCCAGACGCGCCTACGGTGTTTCCCTTCGATCACTGCGCCGTCTGGCACACGCTCTGCCCAGCCTGCGCGCTCCAACTCGCCAACGGCACGGTCGAACGTTTCGCAGTCACGGATGCGCGCCGGTCCACGCTGCAATGCATCAGATGAACACAGCAAGCGGCGCGAAGTGGCAGCGCACCAGTCCAGAAGCAGCTCGGCATTTCGCACATCGACCGGCACGGCGGCGACCGATGCGAGTCTTGCGGCTTCGCGCAGGTGCCAGGTCGCCAGTGATGCGCCTCGATCCAATGTCTGAAGGTCGATTGTCTGTGTCGTCGGATCATCGAAGATCGCCAGTACGCCAGCGATGCGCAACGCCTGCTCAGCGGCCTTTGACGCCCATGGCTTGACGTTAGCGAACATGCCACCGCTCGCGACTTGCTGCTCTACCGCGTCATGAAACTTGATCCACTTGGCCTTGGCGTCTGCCGTCAGGGTCAGATCACGCGGTGCAAGCTCCGCATCCGCAGAATCAGCCATCGGCAGGGGTAGATTCATCAGTTCATTGACGCGGGCATGCATGCACACCATGGCCGGGTCGGTCGCCAACGATTCGGCGATATACATGCGAGTGCCCGCCGTCGACTGCGGCCATGCAAGCAAACATCGCGCAAGGAAGCCTTGACCGCTCAGAAGCTCGTCTGACAAGACCCGCTCAACAATGACGGGCTGCGCCAACAGATGCATGGCCAGACGCTTACCGTAGAGACGCGACGCGCCATCACCCGCGCGGACTCGATCCATTGAGCCGGAGTCCCATAGCTTGCAAAGCGTGCCAGCGGTCCTTGTGACGGCTTCGCGGCTCATGCCGTGACCGCCAAACACAACGGCAGCCTCGTGGCTGAATATGCCCACGCTGGGACGATTGCATGGCAGAAGTTTCGCAAGTCCTTCGGCAGTGAAGTCCGCCATGGTCGTGAGCGGTCGAAGCGGCGGCAGCGGATCAGGTCCGAACATCATCAGAGCCTCGGCTAGTCCTGCGCCCTTGGCTTTTTTCTTGGCCTGATCGCGTGCAGCCTTGCGTTCTTCCATCTGGGCGCTGAATGCGAGCATTTCGGCGTCATAGTGCTCTCTAGCGTTGCGTTCCCATTCGCGCACCGATGCCATCGCCTGCACGTCCACAGCAGACTTCCGCTCGCCGCTCTCCGCACAGGTCAGCAACCAGAGCGATAGCGGGATGGTCCGGCCATCCATCGAGACATTTGCCAAGCCTTGAGTGGACAGCGACGCCACTGCCAGCACCGATGCACAGCACACGGCATCCGGCGCTTGAATGACGTTCTGCAAACGCATCGCGGCAGCGCCGAGGATCGGCCCTAGTTCCCTTTGCGGATAGGGCATGGCGGCGTCGGTCTTTCGTCGCAGCGGTTCTGGCGTTGAACGCTCGGGTTCCGGGATCACAATATCTACAGGACAGGGTGGCGCTGCCCGCCTGCGCTCTTGTTCAAGTGCGGCTGTGACGGCGCTCATGCGGTCACCTTCGGCTTGCCTCGGCGGATGAAGACCAACTCATGGCGATAGCACGCAACAACGACAAGCTCAGTGCCTTGCCGTGCTATCTCCGCGCCTATCTGGACGGCTTGCTTGCGGTCCAGATCGACGGCGACCACCAGCAGGCACGTTAGGGCTGGCCAAGTGTATTTGTCGGCTCCGTGTCCTTCCGGCAGCACCATTGCGGCGTCATCCCCGCAGAGCGCACGACGTGCTTTTGCCATTTCCCAAGCGCGCGGCCCGGTATACAGGAATGCATTCGGATTGCGGGACTTGGCAACCGCGTTGCCATATGGTGGCAACGGTGCCTTTGCGGTAGAGTTCCAGCCGCTTGAGGTAGCTGTTGTGTTGTGTCTCTGAAGCCCGGTTGCCGCCGGGCTTCGTCGTGTCTGGCCTTTGTATAGCGCGGCCAGTGCGCTGACGGCTGGTGTCATGGTGCCACCGTCAAGAGTCGCTGTACCTCATTTGCCGGGATCAGACGGCGGCCTCCAACTTTGACCGTCTTGAGTTCGCCCCGAGCAATCATGCGGTACAGCGTGTTTCTACTCAGCGTGGTGTCGGCGATGGCCTGCTTTACAGTCAGTGCTGACGGTGTGACGTGGCGTGTTTCGGTTCGCATCTGGGTGATTCTCGGCATGCCAGCGTGTTGCGGCATTTGCAAAGTAGTGCCCAGATACCCGCCTATATAGGAAGCAAATCAGCGGAATTGCTTCCCCTCTTTCACTAAGGCTATTGCCGAGTCCTCCATATGCTTGGCGCGCTTCATCGCTTCGACCGTTACACCAAATGCTTCAGCGACCTGCTCCCATGCGTCCGTCTTGTTTTGCGCTCGGCCATCGGTCAGGCGGCAAGCCATGTCGAGCGCTGCCGTGCCGGGATCGAACTTACGTGCTGCTCCCCTTTTTCCTTTCGGTTTCAGGTTCCGCAGGCGGGTCGCGGCATTTCGCAGCACAGCCGACGCAACCATCACATCCATTTTTGTCAGTGAGTCACCATTTTCAATCTTCCGCGCAAGCACGTCAGCGTAATCTGCTTGTCGCTGCGCAATATCGCGCTCCTCGTCCGTCGGGATTTCGTTTGTGAAGGCTAACGGAATCTGATCTATCCTCCGGTCCTTGCGTGGCTTTCTCGTCGTCATGGTTTCGCCCGCTTGGCAATATGGACTACGTTGGTGCCGTCCATGGAAGGGCAAGCGAACATCGCCCATGCATGCATCAGTTCGCGCCGTTTTGCGAGCAAATCTCCGCGCCTATATGCCGCCTCCGTCTTGTCACCAATTACATGCGCAAGCGCTGCCTCAGCGACATGGTTGGGAAAGTTGGTACGTTCGGCGGCCCAATCCCTAAACGTAGACCGGAAGCCATGCGGGACTGCTACGCGGCCTTGCCGCTTGTCGCGGAATCCCGCGCCACCGGCGGCAATATCTGCATCGTCCATCAACCGAATGACGCGGGCCAGCGTGCCGTCGCTGAAACTTCCACCAAGCGGTGCAGGAAAAACCAGGTCGCTGGCGTTACAGGTTCGATTCTCGGCTTGCGCGTTGAGCAAGCTAAGCGCTTGCGGTGAAAGAGGAACGACGTGCTCCCGCGCTGATTTCATTCGCTCGGGTGGCACTGTCCAGATTGCGTTATGAAGGTCTACCTCACCCCAGCGCATCAGCCGCGTTTCGGCGGATCGGGTCGCAGTGAGTATCGCGAATTGCAGCGCCAGCGACGCTCCGTCGCGCTGCGCAAGCAAGGCCATGAATCGCTGCACGTCCTCGATGCCCAATGCCGGTTGGTTGACAACTTTGGAAACTTTCGACGGTCTGGCAAACAGAACATCCAAGTTTCCACGCCAGCGCGCAGGGTTGTCGCCGGATCGGTGCTTGCTCACCGTTGCCCAACTCAACACGGCTTCGATTCGTGATCTGACTCTACTGGCGGTTTCCGTCTTGGTCGCCCAAATCGGCTGCAAAATGCCCACGATGTGCGGAAGCTCGATCTTGGCAACGTCCAGCGCGCCAATAGTTGGGAGGGCGTAGGTTTCGAGTGTAGAAAGCCACTGCGCGTGGTGCTTCGGATTTTTCCATCCATGTGATCGGCTTTCCACCAATGCCTTAGCGCACTCAGCAAAGGTCATTCCCCTTTTCTCGCGCTTGGCGCGGCGCTCCGCAAGCGGATCATTTCCGGCGGCGATCTGCGATCTGATTTCTCGGGCGCGGACGCGGGCATCGGCCAGCGACACATCTGCACATGACCCCAAGCCGATCTCGCGGCGCTTGCCGTTGATCGAGACACGAAGTATCCAGCTCCTAGCGCCAGAATCCGATACCTGCATCATCAAACCGGCAACGCCACCAACGGCTTTGTTGCCCGGTGTCCTGTGCCTGCCGACTGCCAGCGGCGAAAGCTCCTTTGCTTGCTTTGGCATGGTCTACCCGCCATAAAACCCGCCAACGATTATGGAATTGCGAGCAATGCAATGCAACAGTCAGAAACAGAGATATTGGCAAAGTGTTGATTGCGAAGTGTTCTTGGGATGGCTTGGGATTCGCTGGTACTGGATAACGCAGACACTCTCTCCGCCAGGTAAGCAAAAAGCCCCAGTGATATGGGGCTTTTTTGTGGGTCCGGTTTGCCGGATTGGCGCCGATCCACACTGCCATCTTTCGCCAGCACTCCATCCGTCGACGCGAGCAGCGGTTTCGTGGGGCCCATGGCATACGCAAGCCAACCGATCTCATGCGCCTGCAATGTGTCTCACGTATTGAGACGGGTGTGTGGCAACGTCGTACGCTCCGATGTCATCAGTGTCGACGTGCGTAATAGGAATTCTTGCGGCTGTATTTGTGCGATATGAGCCCTGCCGAGGCGTGCGGTAGGGATGTCTGATTGGTCTTTTGCGAAAGTACAGGGGAAATACGTTCGTAACAGGCTCTTCAAGATGACTGATCGCTGCAATGCGCAAGGGTTTTGCAGTGGCTCCGCGAAGCGCTGATGCTCGAAGGAGAGTTATGGCATAGTGACGACGTCTGTGAAGTGCTTGATATTCAGTGATTTGAAACGGCGCACTTCCGGAATTGAGTGTCGCAGTTATTGGGCTTCACAGCGAGGATCGTTGATGTATTTCGCGCATAGTCAAAATGAGGTCGGCGATTGGCATCCGCTCGCCACCCACCTTACTTCGGTGGGAAGACTTGCGAGCGATTTCGCGGGTTTAACGTCATGGCGACACGAGGCCGCACTCGCAGGTTTGCTTCACGACTTGGGCAAGTTTGCGGATCGTTTTCAGTCCCGCCTTCGCGGGGAGGAGTCGGGCCTTGATCACTGGTCGCAAGGCGCGTCGCTCGCCTTGACGGAATTCAAGTCCGTTGCGGCTGCGTTGGCGATCTTGGGCCACCATCTTGGATTGCAGCGCGGCGACATGGAAAGCCTTCGCTACCTCGTCCCCGCCAATCTTGCGAATAGCGCGGTGCGCGGTCTTTCGCTTTCCGACAGCGATCTTGAACGACTGAAGTTGCGCGCGGCGCAAGATGGTCTGGTGTTCACTCGTCCGGAAGTCCCGCTTTTCACGAACTGGCATCTGGTGATTGCCGCAATGCTCGATGTGCGGATGCTGTTTTCTTGTCTGGTCGATGCCGATTTTCTCGACACCGAAGCGCATTTCAACGGTGATGCCGAAGGTAAACGCTTCCGCCAAGCCAGTCCGCCGTTAAACGCTGAGGCTGCCGAAGCCGCGCTCAATCGCTTTCTGTCCAAGACCGTCCGCACTGTCTCGACCGCCGCGACGGGTGTGCGCGAAGCGCGAGAGCACCTCTGGGATGCCGTCACCGACGCCGCTCAGCACCCGGTTGGCGCGTTCACCCTGACCGCGCCAACCGGTTCGGGCAAGACGCTCGCCATGCTGCGCTTCGCGCTCGAACATGCGCGACGCCATGGCTTGCGGCGCATCGTGCTGGCGGTACCTTTCCTTACCGTCATCGAGCAGACGGCGCGCATTTATCGCACTGTGTTCTCGGACTTCCACTCTCACTACGTGTTGGAGCATCACAGTCTCGCCGGACAGGGCGAGGAATCGTCCCGGCAAGATGCCGAAGGCGACGAGGCGCGGCAGCGGCGTTTGATCGCCGAGAACTGGGATGCGCCGATCATCCTCACCACCAACGTGCAGTTGCTCGAATCGCTGTTCTCCAACCGACCTTCCGCATGTCGCAAGTTACACCGGCTGCGCGAATCGGTGATCCTGTTCGACGAAGCGCAAAGCTTGCCCGCCCACCTCGCTGTGCCGACGCTCGCCGCGCTCTCGCGTCTGTCCGAGAGCCACGGTGCGAGCATCGTTTTCGCCACCGCTACCCAGCCCGCGTTCGACACCCTGCACGAAGCAGTGAAGTCGCACGCACTCTGCGGTTGGCAGCCTCGCGAAATCGTCCCGGATACCTCGGCGTTGTTCGCGCTCATGCCCCGACGCGTCGAATACGAATGGCGGATGCGCACCGGCAAAACCGCCTGGACAGACCTCGCTGGGGAATTACGCGACGATGCCTGTCGTCAGGTGCTCGTCGTGTGTAATCTCAAGCGTCACGCACTGGCCTTGCTCGACGCGCTCGCGGGCGTCGAAGGCGTGTTCCATCTCTCGACCAACCTTTGCGCGGCGCACCGCCGTGTCGTGCTCGACCGGGTGCGCGAGCGTCTCGCCACGGGGCAGCCGTGCCGCCTGATTTCCACGCAGTGCGTCGAAGCCGGGGTCGATATCGACTTCCCGCTGGTGTATCGCGCCTTCGCGCCGCTCGAAGCCATCGCGCAGACCGCTGGGCGCTGCAATCGTGAAGGTCGCCTCCCCACGCCGGGCCACGTCGTCGTCTTCGAGCCCGACGAAAAAGGCGACTGGAGACGACGCTATCCGACCTTCGCCTACTACCAGGCCGCCGAGGTCGTGCGCACGTTGCTGATCGAGGGTGACGCGCTCGATCTGAACGATCCAGAAGTATTCAGACGCTACTACCGGAGCCTTTATGACGTTTCCAAACCCGATGCTCAGGCACTCAAACTGACCGAAGCGTTGAACGCCATTGACCTCGCGCGCACCGCCCGCGAATACCGCCTGATCGAGCAGAACACCTTTCAGCTACTAGTCCCCTGGGCAGATCGCTACGACGAATTCAAAGCCCTGTGCGACGAAGCTGACCGCACCGGCATCAACGGCGACTGGATGCGCCGCGCGCAGACGCTCTCCGTCAGTGTCTATCGCAAAGCCGACGGCCCGCCCGCGTGGGCCATTCCCGCCAGGCTCAAACGCTACCGCGCTGGCAACGCCGGGGTGTCGGAGGAATGGTTCATTCTCGAAGGTGACTACTACGACGACACACTGGGCCTGATGCCGCCCGAAGGCCCGCAACTCTTCATTGCATGAGGACAAGGACATGACGACACACACGCTGGAAGTCTGGGGCGATTTCGCCTGCTTCACGAGGCCGGAAATGAAGGTTGAGCGCTTCTCCTATCCGGTCATCACGCCGTCCGCCGCGCGCGGCATCTTCGACGCGATCTACTGGGACGGCAAGCGTGAGAAGGACGGCATCCGACCCTACTTCTACTGGCAGATCACCCGCATCGAAGTGCTCGAAGCGCCACGCTACATCGCCTTGCGGCGCAATGAAGTCAAGGACATCGTGCCCGGCACGTCTGTCCTTAACAAATGGATGTCTGGCGAGTCGTCGCCCGAGCCGCTGTGGGCCGATGGAGGCAAGGACGAGCTCGGCACCGACCAGAAAGGCCGCACTCAACGCCAGACCATGGCGTTGAAGAACGTGCGCTACCGGCTTCACGCCCGCATCGTGCCCAAATCGGGCAATGACTCTGCCAAGCTCAACGCCTGTTTCGTGCGCCGCGCCAGGCAAGGCAAATGCTTTCAGCAGCCCTATTTCGGCTGCCGCGAGTTTCCGGCGTTCTTCGAATATCTCGATCCCGCACAGGCCGAGGCCACCCCGGCCCCGCTCGCACTCGACCAGAACTTCGGGCTCATGCTTTACGACGTGTTCGATCTCGGTTGCGAACTCGTCGGTGACAAACACCCGCCAGCAATCAGCCTGTTTGAAGCGCACATGGTGAGGGGCGTGATCGAGGTGCCCGCGTACACCAGTGCGACGGTGAAAAAAGCGTGGAGTGCCTGACATGCTGCAAGCACTCATGGAATACGGCGCAAGGCTTGACTCCGAACCAGGCTTCAAGACCCGCGAAGTGCGCTGGCTGGTTAAGCTGGACAAGCAGGGCCAACTGCAAGGCGTGCTGCCGCTCGGCGACGGTAAACGCGGGCAGATGCTTCCGCGCTGCCCGGACATGCACAACATGAACGCGGGCAGGCGGGCGCATTTTCTGATCGAATCGGCGCAATACACCGCGTTTCTTTTCAAGAAAGACGAGAAACCCAAAACGGTCAGCGACAGCAAGACACGACACGAGTACTTCGCTGACATGCTTCGAAAAGCTTCCGCCGAAGCTCCTCTGCTTAAGGGCTTGGCCGATGCCATGCAGGACGACCAGAAAGTCTTGGCCATCCGAGAAGCGCTTGCCGAGAAGAAAGCAAAGCCTGCTGACTATATCGAATGGCAGATAGGGGAAACTCGCCCGAGAACCGATAGCGACGTGCAAGCGTGGTGGCGCACGTGGAGGGAAAACGACAAGAACAGCAAGTCGAAAGCTACCAAGTCGCTACAAGCCAAGAAACCATCCAAGGAGAGCAAGGATGGCGTATCAATGCGTTGCTTTCTGACAGGCTCACTGGGAACACCGTTATCCCGCCATCGACCGATAACCGGCCTCCCTGGAGCAAACGGGAAGATCAATTCCTTTGGCGACCCGGTCGTCAGTTTCGACAAAGCGGCTTTCTGTTCTTACGGGTTGAAAGCGTCCGCGAATGCGGCCATTGAGGTTGTGGCCGCACAAAGGTACGTTGACGGCCTCAACGACCTCATCCGCAACCACTCCCGCAAGCTCGCCAACGCGCTGGTCGTGCACTGGTTCAAGGACAGCGTGCCGGAAGCCGACGATCCTCTCGACTGGCTGGAAGGTACGCAGACGGACGCGCAAGTCGAGGCGTCCGCACAATCCCGCGCGCGGGACCTGCTCGATGCCATCCGCAGCGGTGCCCGACCCGATCTCGGCCAGAACCGCTACTACGCGATGACGCTCTCCGGCGCGTCCGGTCGCGTGATGGTGCGCGACTGGATGGAGGGCGCGTTCGAAGAACTGGTGCGCAACGTGCGCGCATGGTTCGTCGATCTGGAAATCGTCGCCGCGCATGGAATGACATCAGCCCGCGGCCCTAAGTTTTTCGAGTTATGCCTAGCTCTGATACGCAACGACCGGAGCAAATCCATCAACGACAACTTGAAGAAATTGCCCGCCGCTGTCAGCGCAACGCTTTGGAAATCCGCCATTCAGCATTTGCCGATTCCGCAGTCTGTATTGGCAATGGCGCTCGCTCAATTTCGCTCCGATAGATTCACCCCAGATGAGCAAAACCGGGAAACCTTCAACCACGCCCGCATGGGCCTCCTCAAAGCGTATTTCGTTCGACTTCAACCGAAAGGAGACACCGTCGTGACCGCCTACCTCAACCCTGACCATCCGGACCCCGCGTACCACTGCGGGCGGCTGCTCGCCGTCTTCGCCAACCTGCAACGCGCTGCGCTCGGCGATGTGGGCGCAGGCGTTGTGCAGCGCTACTACGCCGCCGCGAGCCAGACCCCTGGCCTGATTCTGGGGCGGCTTGCCGCCAATGCGCGCAACCATCTGGGCAAGCTCGAAGGCGGTCTGGCGTTCTGGTTCGAAGGCAGGATCGCCGACGTCATGAGCCGCCTCGGTGACCGCGCACCGCGCATCCTCGACCTCGAAGGCCAGGGCCTGTTCGCGCTCGGCTACTACCAGCAACTCGCGGCTCTTAGGCAATCCGCGAAGGCTGACGGCAAAGACCTTCCCGATACCCCCGACACCGACAATTCCGGAGACCAGCAATGAGCGCCATCCAGAACCGCTACGAATTCCTTTACCTCTTCGACTGCGAGAACGGCAACCCGAACGGCGACCCCGACGCAGGCAACAGCCCGCGCATCGACCCGGAGGACATGCATGGCTTGGTATCGGACGTTGCGCCCAAGCGTCGCGTCAGGAACTTCGTCCAAGCCGCTGGCGGTAACGCCGCCCCCAATGCAATCTTTGTCGAACATGCGACCAATCTCAACCGCCCGATTGCGCTGGCGCACGAGAAGACCAACGGCGGCATCCCCGACAAGGCGACCAAACCGAAAGTCAAAAACGCGCGCGACTGGATGTGCGGCAACTTCTACGACGTTCGCACCTTCGGCGCGGTGATGAGTACTGGCGCGAATGCAGGCCAAGTTCGAGGTCCGGTGCAGTTCTCTTTTTCGCGCTCCATTGACCCGGTCTTACCGATGGATCTGAGCATCACGCGTGAAGCCATAGCGGGGCTGACCAAGAAAAACCACGGTGTCGAAGAAAAAGACGGCATGGGCAGTGAAGAACTGCTCGCGCTGGAAAATCAGGCTCCGGAAGACAAGCTCCGTACGATGGGCCGAAAAGCCCTCATTCCCTACGGGCTCTATGCGATGAAGGGATTCGTGTCTGCGCACCTGGCGGCAGGCACCGGCTTTTGCGACGCCGATCTTGATCTGCTCTGGGAGGCACTGACAAATATGTGGGATCACGACCGCTCCGCCTCGAAGGGAGTCATGGCCTGCCGCGGCCTCTACGTCTTCAAGCACGTCGGCACCGACAGCGACGCCGCGCAGCGCGTGCGCCAGGCCATGCTGGGCTGCGCGCCTGCACAACGGCTGCTGGATTTTTCGACGCCCAAGATCAAACGCGAAAACGCCATCGTCGAAATCGCCCACCGCGACGGATTGACCGCCTCACCGCGCAGCTTCGCGGACTACCGCATCAGCGCGCACCCGGAACGCCTGCCTGCCGGGGTCGAGCTGATCGTTCGCTGCGAAGGGTGATCGGTTATTGGGCGGGTGCGAGCATCGTGCTTAAGCACGCCGCCGCCCCGCCCAATACCCAAGTCAACCAATCCCACCTCGGCATAAACTGTCGAAAACGCAGGAGGAGCCGTTCATGACAGACATTCATTTCATCGTCGAAGAGGCCCCCGAAGGCGGCTATCTTGCTCGCGCCGTCGGGGTGGATATTTTCACTGAGGCGGACGACTTGCCGTCCTTGCACGCGCAGTTGCGTGATGCGGTGCATTGCCATTTCGACGACGCCGAGCGTCCCAGTCTCATCCGGCTGCACATCACTCGCGAGGAAGTACTCGCGGCATGAGAATCCCCCGCGATTTGTCTGGCTCCGAGCTCGTCAAGGGGCTCGGTAAGCTCGGCTATACGGTCACCCTGCAGACGGGCAGCCACCTGCGCCTTACACGGACCGAGACAGGCAAACACCACGTCACGATTCCCAATCATGACCCGCTATGCGTCGGGACGCTCGCAGCGATTCTCGACAGCGTAGCGCGCCACCTTGGCGAGACACGCGACTACGTGCTTGATCGGCTAATGCGTTGACGTGACTGATCTCGCCATTCAACCCATCCCGCTTTCAGCGCTCAACCACTGGGCGTATTGCCCGCGTCGTTGTGGGCTCATCCATATGGAGGGCGAATTTTCCGACAACGTCCACACCGCGCGCGGCAACGCTGAGCACGAGAGGGTAGACAGGACTTCTTACGAGACCTCGAAGCGTGGTGCGCGGGTGGAATACGCGTTGCCGGTGTGGTCGGATGCCGTCGGGCTGATCGGAAAGTGCGACGCAGTCGAATTCTGGTCCGATGGTTCGATTTACCCGGTCGAAACCAAGCACGGTCCCAAGCGCAAATGGCTGAACGACGACCTGCAACTCACCGCCCAAGCCATGTGCCTTGAAGACATGCTCGGACGCCCCGTCAGTCAGGGTGCGATTTTCCATGCCAGCAGCCATCGGCGACGCGAGGTCAACATCACACCCGCACTGCGCGAGCAGGTGATGCAGACCGCCAACGCCATTCGCCAGATGTTGGCTTCGGGACGCTTGCCGCCGCCGGTCAACGACGCCCGATGCAAGGAATGTTCGTTGCAGGAAATCTGCCAGCCTGCGGCTACCGGCAGTCGCGCTCGACAGGCCGCACTGCGCCAACAACTCTTCAGCCTGGATGACTGAGCCCATGCACACCGTGCAGAACATCCTCTACGTCATGACCCCGCATGCCTACGCGCACATCGACAACGCCACGCTGCGCATCGATGTCGGGCGCGAAAAAAGGTTGCAAGTGCCCATGCATCACATCGGCGGCTTGGTGTGCTTTGGCAACGTCATGGTCTCGCCCGCATTGATGCATCGGTTGGCCGACGAAGGCAAATCGTTGGTGATGCTGGACGACAGTGGTCGCTTCAAGGCGCGGCTCGAAGGACCGGTATCGGGCAATGTCCTGCTGCGTCGTGCCCAGCATCGGCTGATCGACGATCCAACCCGAACGCTGGAAATCGCACGCACGCTGGTGCTGGGCAAGCTGAAGAACTCGCGCACACTGTTGCAACGTGCCGCGCGCGAAGCCGCTGATGCGTCCGAAATTCAGCAACTGGAC
>JAWLAY010000024.1:0-30998 GCA_041395245.1 Lysobacteraceae bacterium | reverse complement strand
CTTGGGCGTTCAGCGACGCTACCGCAGGCGTTCCGTGCCGCCAACGATGTGTTGCAAGGCGCTGTGCAAGGCATCGCAGACCTGATCGTTCGTCCGGGTCTGATCAATGTCGACTTTGCGGACGTGCGCACCGTGATGAGCGAAATGGGCATGGCGATGATGGGTTCGGGCAGTGCGCGTGGCGAAGAGCGCGCCATGGAAGCCGCGGAAAAGGCGATCAGCAACCCGTTGCTCGAAGACATCAACCTGTCGGGTGCCTGCGGGATTCTGGTCAACATCACCGCCGGACCGGACTTCACGATGGCCGAATTCGACGAAATCGGTCGCACCATCGAGGAGTTCGCTTCGGAAGACGCGACGGTGGTGATCGGGACCGTGCTCGACCATGAAATCCAGGACGAAGTGCGGGTTACAGTCGTCGCGACCGGGCTGAATCGCGGTGTGAGCATGCGTTCCGCACCGCCACGCGTTGAGCAGCCGAAGCTGCGTCAGGTCGTTGGCCTGCGTGATGCGACCACCGGCTTGTCTCTGGATGAGCGGGTCGAAGCGGTAGGAGCCACGGGGCGTCGCGCCGAGAGTGAGCCGAAGATCGCGGCGGATCTGCCGATGGACTACCTGGACATTCCCGCGTTTCTGCGGCGTCAGGCTGACTGACTTTCCGCGCGCCAGCCGGTCCGTTCCCCGGCTGGCGCGTGGTCTTCGTTAATGTTGCGTTATTACCACAGGATTGTGGTTTTGTTGCTTTTTTGTGCTTGTTGCCAGCGGTCCCTGTGCTATCCTCCGGGCACTTTTTGTCGCCGCCTGTCTGGGGTTTGGGCCTGATGATCAAACAACGCACGCTACGCAATGCCATCCGCGCCACGGGCGTAGGCATTCATTCGGGGCGAAAGGTCTTCATGACCATGCGGCCCGCAGCCGTGAACACAGGCATCGTGTTTCGTCGTGTCGATCTCCCGCAGCCGGTCGAGATCCAGGCCGATGCCCATCGCGTTGGCGAAACCATGATGAACACCGCGTTGCACAACGGTGAGGTCAAGGTTTCAACCGTGGAACATTTGTTGTCGGCCTTGGCCGGACTGGGGATCGACAACTGTTACATCGACCTGTCGGCACCGGAAGTTCCGATCATGGACGGCTCGGCGGGTCCCTTCGTATTCCTTATCCAATCCGCCGGGATTGAAGAACAAGGCGCGGCCAAGCGTTTCATCCGGATCAAGAAAACGGTCACCGTCAAGGACGGCGACAAATGGGCGCGGTTCGAGCCCTACGAAGGGTTCAAGGTCGGCTTTTCGATCGAATTCAAGCACCCTGCCTTCTCGAAGGCGACCTCCTCGGCGGAAATCGATTTTTCGTCAACCTCGTTTGTCAAAGAGATCAGCCGAGCGCGCACCTTCGGCTTCATGAAGGACATCGAGGCGCTGCGCGAACGCAATCTGGTGCTCGGCGGCAGCATGGACAATGCCATTGTGCTCGATGACTATCGGGTGCTGAACGAAGACGGCCTGCGCTATGAGGATGAGTTCGTTCGACACAAGATTCTGGATGCCATCGGCGATCTGTATCTGGCCGGGCATAGTCTGGTTGGCGCGTTCTATGGCTACAAATCGGGTCATCACTTGAATAATCAGCTGGTCAGAACCCTGCTTGCCGACGCGCAGGCATGGGAGTTGGTCAGTTATGAGGACGGTCGTCCGGCACCCATTTCGTTTGCGCAGCCGGCGCACGCCTCGATGTGACAGATAGCGCGCCGCTCATTGAGAGGCGCGTTTTTTTTGCGATCCGATGATCGCGCAGGGAGACGGGACTCAGTCCCTGGCCAGGGAGGCCAAAGCCAGCAACTGCTGGCGCAGTTCTGTGTCGGTCAGCCGTTCAGCGGCATCGCGCAGACTGCCCGCGGCAGCTGGAGAGAGTGGTTTGTGGGGTGTTTGCGTCAGGGGAGGCGCGGCGTTCTGAGCCACTTTTGCCGTCACTCGATTGGCAGTCACGCCGAGTGAGCGCGCATGACGGAGCAAGGTATCGCTCTCCATGCGCAAACGCGTGTGCCAGATGGAGGACGACACCAGAAACACCAGTTGTCCCTCTCGAACGTTGGCCAGTACGCATTGCTGGGAAAGTTCGGGAGGTAAACATCGGCGCAGATTGAGGTCGAGTGCGCGAAGAGCGATCGCGCGGTCAACCACAGGTCCGAGAGCGGACGTCCGGTTCAGCTGTTGAATGGACCGGGGGGACGAATCATCGGGCATCTGCACAGGCACCAAGTGAGATTGGGGGCGGAATGAACGTCATCATCGTAGCGGGATTTCTCAAGGCACCGTTGAAACTGCAGTTGCGAGATCCGCGGTTCTTGTTGTCGGCGTCCTTGGGGATGGCTCTTGTACTGTCCCTCGGCGCTGCCCTTGGGTGGGTGCTGCGTGCCAGCGACACCTTGATGTTGCAGCAAGTGGATCAGGCGAAGCAGGCGATCGCGCTGCAGCAGCGTGAGCTGGTGGACATGCGCGCCAAGGCCGAGCAAGACCTCAACGCCATGGCAGCGAAGCTGGGTCAGCTGCAGGCGCATGCAAATCGGCTGAACGCACTCGGTGAGCGCCTGACCGAGATCGGCAAATTGGATGACGGCGAATTCGACTTCTCGTCCTCGCCCGCTCTGGGTGGGCCCGAGGCACTCGATACGGTCAGCAATGCCCAGCAACACGATCTGACCGATTCGCTGGAAGCGCTGGCGGCACAGTTTGCTGCCCAGGCCCAGCAACTCGATGTGCTGGAGCAGGTTCTGCGTGACCGTGATCTGGAAGCCGCACTGATGCCGACCGGCAGTCCGGTTCGCGCGGGATACGCCTCCTCGACCTACGGTATGCGCATCGATCCCTTCACTGGCCGTAGTCATTTTCATGCCGGTGTGGATTACAACGGTCCCCGTGGCACGGACATCCTCGCCGTGGCAGATGGCGTGGTGCGTTTCGCCGGTCGCTCGGCGGGTTACGGCAATACCGTGGAAATCGATCATGGCAACGGCTATGTGACCCGCTACGCGCACAATCAGGAGAACATCGCCAAAGAAGGCGCGCGCGTGCATGCCGGTGACGTGATCGCCAAGATGGGCAGCACCGGTCGATCGACCGGTTCGCACGTTCACATCGAGGTGTTGCAAAACGGGCGTGCGATCAACCCGGTACCGTTTTTGCGCAAGGCGCGCCAAGGGTAACGGGACTCGTCATCGCCTCTTGATTCGCGAAGTCTTCACCCACACGTTAAAATGCGCGGCGGTTTTCCGCCGAGCTCGGCGGACCGGCTCAGTTCGGTTCGCCAACCCGAGGGGCCGCCAAGCGGCCCTTCTGTTTTTTGCACGGCATCGACGCTTCCGCGGAGTGTCGCCGAAGCCCTGACTCACTTCTTTGGACTCACCCATGTTCAACGCGTTACTCACCAGCATCTTCGGCAGCCGCAACGAGCGACTGATCAAGCAGTTCTCCAAGACCGTCGTTCGAATCAATGCCCTCGAAGCACCAATGCAGGCGTTGAGTGACGAGGCGCTGCAAGCCAAGACCGGGGAATACCGGCAACGCATCCAAAACGGTGAGAAGCTTGATCAACTGCTTCCTGAAGCCTTTGCCACCATGCGCGAGGCAGCCAGGCGAGTGCTGGGTATGCGGCACTACGACGTGCAGTTGATTGGCGGCATGGTGCTCAACTCCGGTCGTATTGCGGAAATGCGTACCGGTGAAGGCAAGACGCTGGTGGCGACCTTGCCGGTCTACCTGAATGCCCTCGAAGGCAAGGGCGTGCACGTCGTGACCGTCAATGACTACCTCGCCAAGCGCGATGCCGCCTGGATGGGCAAGGTCTACAACTGGCTGGGACTGTCGGTTGGCGTCGTGTATCCGGGCATGCCCCACGGTGACAAGAAGGCCGCGTATGCCGCGGACATCACCTACGGAACGAACAACGAATACGGCTTCGACTATCTGCGCGACAACATGGCGCTGGCGAAAGATGACCGGTTCCAGCGCGGCCAGCATTACGCGATTGTCGACGAGGTCGACTCGATCCTGATCGACGAAGCGCGAACCCCCCTGATCATCTCCGGCCCCGCCGACGAGAGTCCGGAGCTGTATATCCGGGTCAACAAGATCGTGCCGAAAATGCAGCGACAGGCATCGGAGGAGGGTGAGGGCGACTATTGGGTTGACGAAAAGGGCAAGCAGGTTCACATGTCCGAGCAGGGCATGGAGCACGCCGAAGCGTTGCTTCGTGCTGCAGGCATCCTGCAGGGTGACGAGGCGCTGTATGCCGCCCACAATCTCGGCGTGGTTCATCACCTCAATGCCGCACTACGTGCCCATGCGCTTTATCAGCGCGACGTCGATTACATCGTCCGCGATGGCGAAGTGATCATCGTCGATGAGTTCACCGGACGTACCTTGCAGGGACGCCGTTGGTCCGACGGCCTGCATCAGGCCGTCGAGGCGAAAGAGGGCGTGCCGATTCAGCGGGAGAACCAGACTCTCGCCAGCATTACCTTCCAGAACTACTTCCGCATGTACAAGAAGCTGTCCGGCATGACCGGCACTGCGGACACCGAGGCTTACGAGTTCCAGAGCATTTACGGCCTCGAGACAACAGTCATCCCGACCCACCGCCCAATGATTCGCAAGGACGCACCAGACCTGGTCTTCCTCAAGCGTGAGGCCAAGTTCAAGGCCATCGTCGAGGACATCAAGGGTTGCCACGAGCGGGGTCAACCGGTGCTGGTAGGCACGACCTCAATCGAGACCTCGGAATTGATCGCCGGCATCCTCAAGACGCAGGGCATTCCGCACGAAGTGTTGAACGCCAAGCAGCACGAACGCGAGGCGCACATTGTGGCGCAGGCCGGGCGTGCGGGTGCCGTGACCATTGCGACCAACATGGCGGGTCGTGGTACCGATATCGTGCTTGGTGGCTCGCTGGAAGCGGACCTGCACGCATTGGGCGAAACGCCGGACGCCGCCGACGTCGAGCGCGTCAAGGCCGACTGGAAACAACGTCACGATCAGGTATTGACCAATGGTGGATTGCACATCATTGGTACCGAGCGTCATGAATCACGCCGAATCGACAATCAGCTGCGTGGTCGCTCCGGGCGCCAGGGTGATGCCGGGTCGTCGCGTTTCTATCTGTCGCTGGAAGACAATCTGATGCGCATCTTCGCGGCCGATTGGGTGCAGCGAGCGATGAAGTTCCTCGGCATGAAGGACGACGACGCCATCGAAGATCGCATGGTCAGCCGTCAGATCGAGAAGGCGCAGCGCAAGGTGGAAGCGCATAACTTCGACATCCGCAAGAACCTGCTGGATTTCGACGACGTCAACAACGATCAGCGCAAGGTCATCTACGAGCAGCGCAACGAACTGCTGGAAACCGACAGCGTGCAGGACGCGGTCGCCAGCATCCGCGCCGATGTGGTCGATGCGATCACCCAGCGTTTCGTCGCCGTCAACTCGATTGACGAGCAGTGGAATCTGCCGGGTCTGGAGGCCGCGCTGCAGTCCGAGTTCGGCCTGCCGCTTGACCTGCAGGAACTCGTGAAGCAACACGAAGAGTTCGGTGCGGAGGACATTGCCAAGCACGTTCAGGATGCGGTGGAACGCCTGTTCCGCGAGAAGGAAGCGATGATCGGCAGCGAAATGATGCGCGCGCTGGAAAAGCACGTGATGCTCACCGTACTGGACACCAGTTGGAAAGAGCATCTGGCGCGCATGGACTACTTGCGCCAGGGCATCCATTTGCGCGGTTACGCGCAGAAGCAGCCCAAGCAGGAATACAAGCGCGAAGCCTTCGAGTTGTTCTCGGAATTGCTCGACAAGATCAAGAACGATGTCGTGACGCTGTTGGCGCGAGTGCGCATTCGCAGCGAGGACGAAGTGCAGCGACTGGAGGCAGAGGAACGTCGCCGGGCCGAAGCCGAAGCGGCGCGCATGCAGTTCCAGCACGAAAGTGCGGGTGGGCTCGGTGCGGACGAGGAGGCTGCACAGGTTCTGCAGGCACAGGCTGCGCAGCAGCCCATCGTCAATGCCGACCCCAAAGTCGGTCGCAATGATCCTTGCCCGTGTGGCTCGGGCAAGAAATACAAACACTGCCACGGGCGTCTCGCCTGATCACGCGGTGGGCTCGGTAAGATCAATAAAGGCCACGCACTGCGTGGCCTTTGTGTTTTCCGTTCAGGGCGAGCAATGGCAGAACATTCCGCGACAACGATGAGCTTCGACGATTCGCTGCACGTGGTGGCCGCCGTGCTGCGCAGACGGAACGGAGACGTGTTGCTGGCGCGCCGTCCTGATGGCACTGAAGACGAGGGTTGTTGGGAGTTTCCGGGTGGCAAGCGAGAGCCTGGTGAAAGCACGCAGGCGGCACTGCGACGCGAACTGCGCGAGGAACTCGGCGTCGATGTGAGCGCATTGCGACCACTGATTCGCGTGCCCCAGCAACAGCCACACCGGCACCTGCTGCTGGACGTGTGGCTTACTGACGCGGAAGGCTTGCAAGCCCAAGCGCTGCTTGGACAACAACTGGCCTGGCAGTCCCCCGCGCTGATCGACCCTTCCACCTTGCCGGTAGCGGATCGGCCCGCCCTCGCTGCTCTGCAACAGCCTGCGATGTACGCCATAACGCCCGACTATCCAGACGACGATGCGGCGATGACGCGCGTCCTGGCCTGCATCGAACGGTTCCAGGACAGTGGAATCCAGCGGGTGCAATTGCGCATGCCCCAATTCAACCTGGAGCGCCGCGCCCACGTGCTGGCAGCGGCCAAGCAGTCATTCCGTGGCGAGCTGCTTTTCAATGCGCGTGACGCGGCCGATATCGAATTGGCAGCGCAGGCGGGTGTGGGATTGCACCTGTCGCAGTCCTTGCTGCAGTCGTTGACCGACCGACCGACCGGAATTGATCGTGTCATCGGTTCGGTGCATGACGCGGCGTCCCTGCGTTGCGCCGAGCTTCTGCGGCTCGACGCGGTCGTGCTCGGCCCGGTCAACGCCACGCAGACACATCCCGATGCAACGGCCATCGGATGGAAAGGCTTTGTGGCCTTGCGCGAGCGGAGTGAATTGCCGATCTACGCACTGGGTGGCTTGTGCAGCGATGATCTCGCCATCGCGCGGCAGCACGGTGCACAGGGCATCGCCGCGATTCGTGGTTTCGTCGATATCGAACCGAGGGAGTAGATGGCTGCCTTCGATGCCAAGTCAGGCTAAGCTCAGGCGTAATTCCACACCCCGTTACAGGAGCACTTTCATGTACGCAATGCGTCGAGGCATACAGAAGATCACATTCGCCGCGCTGGCCATGCTGGTCGCCGGCGCTGCAATCGCCCGCGACTACGACAAGCAAGCCGCCGAAGCGGCGGGTGCGCAGTTGGATGCGGTGACCGTTTTCATCGATGCGGACTGGGGAGGCCGCGAGGATGGCGCGGCGCGCGAAATCACCCGTGCGCACAAAGCCTTCCAAATGCGCGGTTACCGACTGTTGAGCGTCGAAACCTACACCGAGAATGGTGACCTGGAAGGGTTTTTTGTGAGTTACGTCAAGCATTGAAATGTGAGCCCTTGCCTTCGTGATTGAGGGGGGGGGTAGATTTGCGTCCCGTTTATATGGAGACAGTGAATGTTGATTCGATTGCTTGGGGTGTCTATTCTTGGTATGGCGGCGTCGCTGGGTGCAAATGCCATGGAGGTCAATGCATGGCCGTGCAACGGATGCACAGAGGTACAATCACAGGGCGCGGCTGCAAATCGTGGTATCGGAATCCATTACATTTACGACTTCTACCATGCGAGCTTGCGTAAATATGAGGTGACGCGTGAGGCGGATCTCATGCCTGGCGCAATTGTATTTATTGCCGAAGAATTGCCTGTTCCCGTAGAGCTTCAGGGGAAGTTTTCGGACATGGTCGAAGTTCGCCAAAGTCTCGGTGATCTGAGCAAAATTTTGGTGGAAGTATCCGTTGGTCCGAATGATCCGATCGCTGCTCACACAGCGTATGATGTGGCGCGAAACGGTAGCGTCAGAAATGATGTTGCGGATTGGTTGCGGTCCTACACCGGCAACATTCTTGAGCGAGCGGGATTGACTTCTAGTATTTCTGGGAATCTTCTGGGGTTGCTCCAGGGGATGGACAAGGTATTCACTCAGGGCGAGTTGTTGACAATTCAAGTTGTTATTACGTTTACCAATGGAAGTCGGGTGACATTTGAATTTAGTCCAAATAACACCACAGAGGGATATCCGGAATACAAGGAAAACTCTGCGGTCGATGAAAACAATAACCCTGTTCTTCAGCCAGGGCAAACACCTGCGGTTGGAACGGAATATTCTTTCTCGCGCGACCACAGTGAGGGCGCATTGCAAGACTGGTTGAATCACATGTGTTCAATGGTTCGTTGCGTCAGTTCGTCGGCGGGATCCTCCCCGATTCGCGCATGTACTTACTCGAGAGAAGGCGTTATCTGCATAACGTACTGACGCCGCGCCACCCCACGGGTCTCTGCGCTCCATGGGTTGTTACTGATTTCCGACCCGCCGGGTGCAGAACTGCTGCTGTGGTGATCCATGAATGGCTTGTCCGAAGATCAAGCACGCTAAGTGCTTGATCTTTGGAGCCTGTTGCGGGCATGTACCGCGACGAGGCGAGTTGAAAACGGGCAGGAAGCCCTCTCCACAGCCTGTTAAGTGTGGGGATGTCGCGGCGTCGTCACGCCGCAGGCGGTAGCTGTTCCCGTACCGCGACGCCATCCTCAAGGAAATAGTGCTCGGCCATCCGGTATTGCGCGTCGATATCCGTCGCGCTGTTGATGCGGGCACGAAACTCGCTCGCCGCAGGGTGTCGCTGTGCGTACCAGCCCAGATGCTTGCGGGCGATGCGCAGCCCTTGTTCCGGGCCGTAGAACGCGTACAAGGCGCGCAGATGTCCCAATAGCCACATGGCCGTAACGGCGGGTGCGGGATCGGGCAGCCGTTGCCCGGTTTCCAGGTAGTGAGCGATCTCGCGAAACAACCAAGGCCGCCCCTGTGCCGCGCGGCCAATCATCACGCCATCGGCGCCGGTGTGGCGCAGCACCCAGGCCGCCTTCTCGGGGCTGTCGATGTCGCCATTGGCCCACAGCGGCAATGACACGGCTGCTCGAATCTCGGCAATGGTGTCGTACTCCGCTTCGCCCTGATACAGATCCTCGCGGGTACGTCCATGTACCGCCAGCGCGGCGATTCCACTGGCTTGGGCGATACGTGCAATGGTCACGCCATTGCGATGCGCGCGCGCCCAGCCGGTGCGGGCTTTCAGGGTCACCGGCACATTGACGGCGTTGACCACCGTTTCAAGAATCTTTCCGACCAGTACTTCATCGCGCATCAGGGCGGAACCTGCCCAGGCATGGCAGACCTTCTTCGCCGGGCAACCCATGTTGATGTCGATGATCTGCGCGCCGTGATCGACATTGAAGCGTGCCGCTTCGGCGAGTTGCCACGGTTCGGTTCCGGCGATCTGAACGGCAATCGGCGCGGGCTCACCGGCATGGTCCATGCGCTGCTTCGATTTGCGGGTTTTCCAGAGTCGGGGGTCGGAATGGGTCATCTCCGACACCGCAAGGCCGGCCCCGAGTTGCTTGCAGAGCATGCGAAACGGTTTGTCGGTGACGCCCGCCATCGGCGCCAGCGCCAGGGGCGGATCGATCCGGTAGGGGCCGATCTGCATGCGCTCAGCCGAAACGTTCGCCGACTTCGCCAGCCCGAGGAATGGCCAGCGCGGCGCCGATTCGCTCGGTGGACAGGGCGGCGACCTTGCTGGCCTGCATCACGGCGAGTGCAAATGGGTCTGTCGGTGCCTTGGCCAGGGCGGCAGCCAATGCGCCGCTGAAGGCATCGCCCGCGCCGGTGGTGTCGACAGCCTGCACGATGCAGGGTTTGACGCGGTAATACGCGACCGCATCACCGCGTCGGTTGTTGTCGGCGTGAGAAACGAACGCCCCACGCGCGCCGAGTGTGATGACAACCGTGGCGTCACTGATGGCCCGACACCAGGCATGCAATGTCGCATCGGATTGCGAACTCAGCGTCGAGGCGTCGATGTCCAGCCCGTGAGCCACACGCAGCAGGTGCGCGAATTCGGTTTCATTGGGCGTGAGGATGTCGGCCTGCCGACAAAGTTGTTGTGCGATGTCGTCAACGACGGGCGGTGCCGGATTGTGCAGGCACAGGACATCGGCGGCCTTCGCCAGCGCTTGGGCCGCAGCGGACGCGGCAAAGGCGACTTCATGCTGGGTCACCAGTACGCGCGCGGCACGCTGCAGGCAATCGCGCTGGGCGTCGACGTGGGCGACCGAGAGCGCGGCATTCGCTCCCGGTCCTACGACGATCAGATTCTGCGCTTGGGCATCGACGAGAATCGCGGCGGTTCCGGTTGCCAGCAAGGCATGCCGCTCGCAATGCGTGTGCAGACCCTCGCGTGCGGCCAGTGCCAGCATCTCCCGGCCCAGCGCGTCCTCACCCAAGGCACCGATGAAGTGGGTCTCGACGCCTTGGCGGCAAGCGGCAATCGCCTGATTGAAGCCCTTGCCGCCAGGGCCGCTGGCGAACTCCCCCAAGCGAGTTTCTCCGGGCACCGGAAACTGCGCGGTGCGCCAGACCATGTCCTGATTGTAGGAGCCGACCACGACCACCGTCATGCGAAGCGAGCCCTCAGACAAACTTGGTCAACACGCCCGCGATGGTCGCGGTCATGAAGGTGGCGATGCTGCCACCCAGCACGGCACGCAATCCGAAGCGAGCCAGATCAGGACGACGACCGGGCGCCAGTCCACCGATGCCACCGATCTGGATCGCGATCGAGCTGAAGTTGGCGAAGCCGCACAGGGCATAGGTGAGGATCAGTTTGGTCTGCATGCTGATCGCGCCCGCGCCTTCCCCGACCGGTACATCCGCCAGCTGGCCGTATGCGATGAATTCGTTGAGGACGATCTTCTGACCGATCAAGCCACCGGCGATGATGGCGTCCTCCCAGGGCACGCCGATCAACCACGCGATGGGCGACAACACCACGCCCAACAGACTGCCCAAGTTGAACGCAAACGGTGTCTCGCGGCCTGCATTGATCCATGCCGTCAGGCCGGTGACATCGCCGCCCCAGGCGATGACGGCATTCAGCAGCGCGATCAACGCTGTGAAGGCCAGCAACATCGCGGCGATATTCAATGCCAGCTTCAAGCCGTCTGCGGCGCCACTGGCGGCGGCATCGATGACGTTGGCGGTGGTTTTTTCCACATGCACCTTCACCGAACCGCGGGTCAGCGGCTCGCCGACTTCGGGAATCAGGATCTTGGCGATGATCAGGGTCGCCGGTGCGGCCATGATCGATGCGGCGAGGAAGTGCTTGGCAAACATCGCCTGCGCTTCCGGGTCGCTGCCGCCCAACATCAGGATATAGGTCGCCATCACACCACCGGCGATATGTGCCATGCCGCCGATCATCATGGTCAGCAGTTCGGAGTTGGTCATGCGATCAATGTAGGGACGCACCGTCAGCGGTGCTTCGGTCTGGCCGATGAACACGCTGGCGCACACCGAGGTGGTTTCCGCGCCGGAAACGCGCATCACCTTGGTGATCGCCCAGGTCATGCCGCGCACGATGTATTGCATCACGCCAACGTGGTACAGCACCGCCATGAAGGCCGCAAAGAAGATGATCGTGGGCAACACCTGGAAGGCAAAGATGAAACCGAATTTGCTCATGTCCACCAGGTCGCCAAAGATCAGCTTGGAGCCTTCGGCGGTGAAGGAAGACAGTTTGACGAAGCCGTGCGCCAAGGCGTCAAACACCTTGGCACCCCAGGGCGTGAGCAGGACGACCGAGGCAAAGCCCAACTGCAACAGCACGCCGGTGCCTACCAGTTTCCAGTCCACCTTGCGTTTGTTGTCGGAGAACGCCCACGCGATACCCAACAACGAGGCGAGTCCAAACAGGCCAAACAGAACGTCCAACATGCCAATCCCCCGAATGACCTGAGCGGTCAGTTCACTTCCCCGAAAAATCCATGTGGGTCATTCCCGACCCACGACCTGGTGTCTGCCTCAAGGCATGGGCTTCCCCACGCGCGCTTCTGCGCCGGGGACAGACCAGCATGCGAGGGTAGGTTACCCGCCCATGCGCCGCAAGCCACAGGCGATCAGGCCGTTCCCGGCCACGCGGCGGCAAGCGCGAGCAGCAGGAACAACGCGGCCGCAGACCAACGCGCATAGCGCAGTGGCAGGCGGTCGGCAAACTTGGCACCCAGGGCGACAACGGGCAGATTGGCAATCAGCATGCCCAGTGTGGTGCCCGTCACCACCATGCTCAACGGGTGGTATTCGGCAGCGAGCAACACGGTGGCAATCTGGGTCTTGTCACCCATCTCGGCGAGAAAGAACGCGATGCAGGTCGTCAGGAAAGCGCCAAAACGCGGTTTCGGCGCATCGGCCTCGTCGAGCTTGTCGGGGATCAGCGTCCACGCGGCCATCAGCAACAGCGACACCACCAGTGCCCAGCGCAGGGTGGTTGGATCGAACAGGCTCGCGAGCCAATTCCCGATCCAGCCTGCCAGCGCATGATTGAGCAAGGTGGCGAGCAGAATTCCCCAGGCGATCGGCCAGAATTGCCGATATCGCGCCGCCAGGATCAGTGAGAGCAATTGCGTCTTGTCGCCAATTTCGGCAACGGCCACCAGAGCGGTGGAAATCAACAGGGCTTCCATCGGGGTTCCAAAGTACGGGGCCGGGTCGCGCAAGGCTGACGCCGTCCAAGACCCGGCCACGGGTGGACTGCATCAACCAGCGGTCTTGTTCGACGTCGGTCAGTGCTGACCGTGGGTCTCCTGCGCCATGGTCTGCCGACCAAGCATGTTGACGCAGGACGGGCCTTCAGCCCGCGAACTACTCCCCGATGGAGGCGCACAGTTTAGCTCGTCGCCGTGGGCTTGAATACGTGGTCCGCGCGGACGTGGGCAGCTCAGACCCGATAACCGGAGTGGATCGCGACGATCCCGCCGGTCAGATTTCGGAAGTCGCAGCGAGCGAAACCTGCCTCCTGCATCATGCTGCGCAGCGTTTCCTGCGGCGGATGCTTGCGAATGGACTCGGCGAGGTATTGGTAACTGTCCGCATCCCCCGCGAACAACTGGCCGAGTCGCGGCAGGATCTGGAAGCTGTGCAGGTCGTAGAGTTTGCGGAAAGCCTCGTTGCGCACTTCGGAGAACTCAAGCACCAGGCCGCGACCGCCAATTTTCAGGACGCGGCACATTTCTTCCAGTGCTTTTTGCTTGTCGGTGACGTTGCGCAAACCGAAGGCGATGGTCACCAGGTCGAAGCTCTGGTCGGGATACGGCAGTGCTTCCGCGTTGACCTGAGTGTATTGCAGACGGCGCACCAGTCCGCGATCCGTCAAACGGTCGCGGCCAACCCGCAGCATTTCGCCGTTGATGTCACCCAGCACCACCGAACCGCTGTCGCCAACGCGGTCCTGCAGCAGGGCGGCGATATCGCCCGTGCCACCCGCCAGATCCAGCACGCGGTCGCCGCGTTTCACGCCGCTGGTTCCGACGAAATAGCGTTTCCAGAGTCGGTGGATGCCAAAACTCATCAGGTCATTCATCAGGTCGTAGTTGCGCGCGACCGAGCTGAAAACCTGGCCGACCAGTTTCTGCTTCTGGGTGACCGGGACATCGCGAAAACCGAAATGCGTGGTGCCTTCGGCGTTGTTGGAGGTGTCGTCATGGGAGGCGTTCATTCGCGGGATTATCCCACCTTCGACAGACAGCGCACGCATACAATCGTCGCGCGCCGGTTCTTCATCGGTGCGGGTTCTGAATCGCCAGGGACATCCAAGGGAACGGTGGTCACAGTCGTGTTCGTGTTGGTCTACCTGGGCATGGCGGTAGGACGGGTTCCCGGCTTGCGGGTAGGACGCACGGCGATGGCGCTGTCCGGTGCCGCCTTTCTGCTGTTGATCGGGGCCTTGCCCGAGGGACTGGCGGCCGGTATCGACTGGCCGACCTTGACCCTGTTGTTCGCGCTGATGCTGGTCGGCGCGCATTTCGCGGAATCCGGCGCCTTCGCCGCCATTTCGATGTGGATCTCACGGGTTCAAGTCAGCCCCACGGTCTTGCTTGGTCTGGTCGTCATCGTCTCGGGCCTGCTATCGGCATGGTTGGTGAACGACATCGTCGTCTATGCCCTGGTGCCATTGCTTGTGGTTGGCGTGCAGTCGCGTGGCCTGGATTCGCGTCCCTATCTTCTTGCCACCGCCATGGCGAGCAATGCGGGGTCTGCGGCGAGTCTGATCGGCAATCCGCAAAATCTGTTGATCGGTGAACTGGGCGGGTTGGACTTTCTGGCCTATCTGCGACTCACTGCCGTGCCTTCGATGCTTGCACTGATCATTACGTTCCTGGTGATCCGTTGGCAGTGGGCGTCCACCTTGAAACGGGTGGTGGATTGGCATGATGGAGTGCCCGGTATTGCCGCGCCAAGGGTGCATCGATGGCTGGTCTGGAAAAGCGTACTTGCCTTGCTGGCCGTCTCGATTGCCATGCTGGCCTTCACCAGTCAGCGTGATCTGGCGGCCCTGGCGATTGCTTGCCTGCTGCTGTGGGGACGGCAGTTGCGTCTTGAGGACATGACGCGACGTATCGACTGGGCCTTGCTGTTGTTGATCGGCAGCTTGTTCGTGGTGACTGCCGCATTCAGCGCCCAGCCGCTGGCCCGTGAGGGCATGACACATCTTGCTGCGGGCGGCTGGTCCCCGGACCGAATCAGTCAATTGGTTCCACTTTCCCTGTTAGGCAGCAACACCATTGGTAACGTGCCATTGGTGGTCTTGCTGGTGGAAATGTGGTCTGGCATGAGTGATCAAACCCTGAGCATGCTGGCCGTGTTCTCGACCCTTGCGGGCAATTTGTTGCTGATCGGCAGTCTGGCCAATCTCATTGTGGCGGAACGCGCCGCCGAACTGCAGATTCGGCTCGGTTTCATCGACTTCGCACGCGTCGGGATGCCGATCACCTTAAGCTCGACGGCGCTCGCGATGCTGTGGTTCTGGGGGATGGGTTATGCATGGTGAAGGAACGGCCATTCGCTGGCAGTGCGGATCGGCAGCGATGATCGGTTTGACGGGTGTCTACGCGGCGCTGCGTCTGCGTGCTGAGGTGTTCGTGGTCGAGCAGCAGTGCGCGTATGCCGATGTCGACGGGCGTGATCTGGCGCCTGGCGTTCTTCATCTGCTGGCCTGGCACGACGCCGATCTGCTTGCCGGTGCGCGCCTGTTGCCGCCGGGCGTGACGTTTGAAGCGGCGACGATTGGCCGTGTGGTGGTCGCCCCTTCAGCGCGTGGTCGGGGTCTGGCGCATGCGTTGATGCAGCGAGCTATCGATGCCTGCTCCACCGTGTGGCCTGAGTCGGACATCATGTTGAGCGCGCAAGCCCACCTGCAGGACTTCTACGCGGCGCACGGGTTTCTCGCGTGCTCGGCGAGATATCTGGAAGATGGTATTCCGCATGTAGACATGCGATGCGTTCGTTCCGACTTGCCGCCGTATGTATGATCAATCCGTGGCGGGCAGACAGATCATGCCGTCGATCACACGTGCGGCGAGTGTCTGCAGCGCTTGACCTCGGCAGGGTCCGCTGACGCAGTGGCCATCCTGCAGGGTAAATGCGGCGCCATGCGCGGCGCAGATCAGGCGGTCGCTCTGCACGAGGAACTTGCCGGGTGCATAGTCGAGGCGTCGACCGGCGTGCGGGCAAACGTTGAGGAAAACACGCAATTGGTGCGCTTCGCGCCAGACGATGAGCGATTCCATTTGCCCGTCAATCCACGTCTCGATGCCGACGGGTTGTCCCTCCGGACACTGGTCTAGCGGGCAAAGGACCATTGGCTCGTTCGGCATACGGGGTGATCGGCATCGTCAAGGTGAAGGGATTGCAGTCTGCCAGACCCCGGCCGTTGATATCAGTCGGTTGCTGACTTGTGCCGCGATCTCTTGATTCTTCGGTCACATGCCCAGACATTTAACGTCTGCGGTGGTCCGAACGTCCCTGTCCACGGCTGACATCTGCGCCACGTGACTCAAGGAACATGCATGCCGCCCTTCTTTCTCGTCCGCTTTCCGCGTCACCCGCTGTTGCGATGGGCGCTTGCCTTGCTGGGCGTCGCACTGCTGGTGGTTTTTTCGGTGGTTGGATTGGTGCTGTTTGCCGTCGCGGTGTTTGCATGGAGTGCGCGTATGGCGTGGCTGCGGTGGCGCGGCGTGCCATCTGGCGCAGAGCGCTTCTCGGCACCTCGCCATTCGGCTGCCTCGAGTGATTCGACGGCGGCGGCGGACGCGGTCATCGAAGGCGATTTCGAAGTGGTCGAAATCCATGAACGTGCGGACGGAGCAAAGCGTGTGCAGCGCATTCCCTGAATGCGGTGCATGCTGACGCGGGTGTCGATGGCGTCAGTTCGCGCCCAGTGCCGCGCCCGTGAGCTCAAAGATCCTGGTGATAGCGGACGTAAGGAACCCGACCGTTAGTTTCCTCGGCGACGGGTAGTTCGCGCAGTGGCCACTGTCCTGCGTCGCCACGAGACCAGTATTGCGTCGCGCCGACGCTCAGTTCACCCTGCCACGGTGTGCGCCAGGTCACACCGACATCCACACTCTTGAGGCGTTCGAGCCCGAGTTGCGCCTGCGACCCGCGAATCCCGGCGCTCAAGCGACCCAAGCCGACATCCAACTGCAGGATTTCAACGTTCATTCGTTGTGGGAATTGCAGAAGCGCATCGTTGCGCGTTTCCAGCCAGGACTGGGCACCGGTAACGCTGAACCAACCGGATTCGCCGAATTCGATCACGCTGCCAATCTGCAGGGTTGTTCCTGCAATACGGAGGGTGTCCCACGACAACGGGGTGCTCTGCTCCTGCACTGTTGCGTTGAACAACTGATGTGCCGCCGTGAGCGAGGGGGCAGGGCTCTGAGCCATGTCATCCAGCCAGCTCAGGCCGAAACGCAAGTCGATGGCGCGACTGTCCGACATCCATGCTCCGGAGATGCCAACACCTTGACCATAGCCTGGCAACTCGTCGCCGGTGTCAAGTTGTCCGAGAAGACAGCGCTGTCCCACACGCCCCAGCGATCCAGCGATGCCGAATCCCTGAGCGCAAAGCAGGGCAAGGTTGCTTTGGGGATCGATCTGCAGGACCGCATCCGCTTGCATGCTGGCCGTCGCCGGATGACGAACGACGCGGGAATCAAGCAATGGGGCGCCCAGCAAGCGCTGAATGACGCTGTGGTTCGCATTGCCCTCGGTGCTCACACTTGCCGACGGAGCGCCCGCCAGCAGCCAGGACGGGTCAGGCGATGCTTGTTGCGCAGACAGTGGCATCGATACCGGGCCGGCAACGATTCCCAACACACCGCAACAAAGCGAAAAAAAGCGCAGCCTGCTCATGACAAGGTCCAGATATCGGAATCCACGATGATCGCTACCGATCAGTGGTTGGGCCGGAAGTTCAACAAATCAACCTGCAACCAGCGTACCAACTTGAATAGATTAACTCGCAGTGCGGCGTTCCGCCACGGATAGGTCCGCGCCAGAGGTCTGCCTGGGCGGCTCGTCCGGGTCGACACCGTGGGCTTCGTCAACTATTGTTGCGAGTTTGAAGTCCAGCTGAACGCGCAATCTTGCGGGCGTGGCGGGTCGTCAGTCTTGAGGTGGCGCACGGGTATGGCAGCGGCGGACATTCTCGCAGTGACAGGGCAGTTGCAGAACGCCGCCGAGGCGCCGATTTTGGGATCGCCGGCGCCCATGGTGCTTGCTCTGGCCGGGACGCGCCTGCCTGATTTGCTGGCCTCCGCTCAGTCTTGGCTGTCGTCGAAATGCGGTGCGGTACGCCTTGCGATATGGCTGAAGGATGGAGTTGGCTGGGTGTTCAAGGCCGGCTCCTCTGATGTGACGCCTTCGATCCTCGGTTCGGTTGATGCCGACCACGAAGCTGACCACCTTCGCACGCATCGCTTGCAAGGTCCTCATGACCAGGAGTTCATGCTCGCGGTGAGCGGGCATGGCGTCCATACCGATGCGTTTGGCGAATCGATTTGCTTGCTTGCTGAATCGATGGCCTTGCGCTTGGGGGCAGCGCTGGAGCTTGAACAGTTGACCACCGCGGTGGATCAGTTGGCGCGCGCCGAGCGATTGCAGCGTGCGCTCTATGCGATTGCCGAATTGGCGGGCTCGGAGGTCGAGTTGCCCGCGATGCTGGCCGAACTCCATCGCATTGTCGGCGAGCTGATGTATGCGGAGAACTTCTTCATCGCATTGCTGGACGCTGACCGACAGCTGTTACGTTTTCCGTATTTTCGCGATTCCGAGGATGGCTGGCCGACGCAGGGCGCGGAGCGCGTGCTGGATCTTGCGGGACTGCGTGGTTCGTTAACGGAATGGGTTATCCGCCATGGTGAGATATTGATGGGGCCATCGCGTGAATTGCAGCGCCGCAATGGGCTGATCGAGAACGACACCATCTACGGACCGCAATCGATTGACTGGCTGGGCGTGCCGTTGCGTCGCGGCAACGATATTTTTGGCGCTGTGGTGGTGCAGAGCTACGACGCCGCCTATCGATTCGGAGAAGACGAGCGCGCCCTGCTGTCATTCGTCGCGCAGCACATTTCCACCGCGTTGGAGCGGCGCTTTGCACGGGATCGCCTCGAGCGGCGCGTCGCCGAGCGCACGGACGAACTGCGCATTGCCAATCTGGCTCTGCGCGATGAGGTCGAGGAAAGACATCGTGCCGAGCGGTTGCAGGCTGCACTGTTCCGGATTGCGGAGCTGGGCTCTGGCACCGCGGGCTTGGCAGAGTTTTTTGCCAGCCTGCATCGTGTTGTGTCCGATCTGCTTCAGGCGGCCAATTTCTACATTGCGCTGCATGACGTCGAGTCGGGCACCTTGAGTTTTCCTTACAGCATCGATGAGCATGATCGTCAGCGGGCAACGCGATCGCTCGGCCGCGGAATGACCGAATACGTGCTGCGCAAGGGCCACGCGGTATTGGCCGACCGCCAGTTGATCGACCAGCTCAATGCGAAGGGCGAGGTTCAGAGTCATGGCACGCAGGCCAAAAGCTGGCTTGGTGTCCCGCTGATCTGCACCGATGCCGTCGTGGGTGTACTTGCGGTGCAATCCTACGATGACGCGCACCGGTATACCGCGCGCGATCAGGAACTGCTGACTTTCGTGTCCTGGCATATCGCCAATGCGCTGGAGCGAAAGCGGGCGGCCACGTCCCTGCATGCCGCGTATACCGAGTTGGAAGCCAGAGTGGAGCAGCGCACCGAGGCGCTGTACGCCGCCAATCGTGACCTACGGGAGCAGATCGCCGAGCGCGAACGGGCGGAGTGGCAGCTTCGGCACGCAGCGCTGCACGATCCCCTGACGGGCTTGCCTAACCGAACCTATCTGATGGCGCGTTTGAGCGAGTCGATCCAGCGGTATTCGATCAACAAGGAAGACTGTTACGCGGTGTTGTTCCTCGATCTTGATCGCTTCAAGGTTGTCAACGATTCGGTGGGCCACCTGGTTGGCGATGAGCTCCTGAAGGAAGCGGGTGCGCGCATCGCGGCAAACGTCGGACGACGCGGAACTATCGCCCGTCTGGGGGGCGACGAATTTGCTGTCCTGGTCGAAAACGTGCGTGCCGAATCCGACGTGATGGACGTGGCAGAGCGGGTGATCGCGGCCATGGAGGAACCGTTCCGGGTGATGGGAAAGGAGCTTTACAGCTCGACCAGCATCGGGGTCGTGCTTTGCGATCCTGGCTACCGGACGCCCACCGAAGTGTTGCGCGATGCGGACGTGGCGCTCTATCGCGCGAAAGCGAAGGGACGCCGCTGTTTTGCCTTGTTCGACGACGCCCTGCGGCAGCAGGCCTTGCAGCAGCTTGAGCTGGAAAACGAACTGCGTCGGGCGCTGCAGCGTGGCGAGTTTGAGCCGTTCTACCAGCCGATCATTGAACTGGCCAGTGGGCGAGTTGCGGGTTTCGAGGCGTTGTTACGCTGGAAACATCCTGCGCTGGGCATGCTGCCGCCGTCGGAGTTCCTGCTTCAGGCCGAAGAGTCCGGCTTGCTGGAATCGATCGACTGGCTGTTGTACGGGCGTGTGTTCGACCAGATTCATCGTTTTCTGGCGGTCGATCAGTACGTGAGCATCAATGTTGGTGCCCGGCATTTGCGCTCTGCCAACTTCGTGGCGCGCTTGATGGAGTTGTTGCGACAGCACAATGTGCGTGCGCAGCAGGTGCAGATTGAAGTTACCGAGCGCAGCCTGTTCGAGCAGCCGGAATTCGCCAGTGACTTGCTGTCCTCGCTGTGCGCGCTTGGTGTGCGCGTCGCCTTGGATGACTTCGGCACCGGTTACTCGTCACTGAGCTACCTGCACCAGTTCCCCCTGCAGGTACTGAAAATCGATCGCTCGTTCGTTGAGGCGATTGGACAGCCGAGTTCGGCCAATGCGCTGGCGGTGCTCAACGCGATCTGCGTGTTGGGACGCTCGCTGGGCATGGAAGTCGTTGCAGAAGGCATTGAAACGAGAGCGCAATGGGAGCAGGTGCGCGACTTCGGCTGTCACTACGGACAAGGCTTCCTGTTGGCGACGCCGCAATCGTTGTTGGCCACCTGTGCGCTGCTTGAATAGGCATCCGGGCATTCCGATTGCGACTGCCACGCGTCAGTTCATGACAGTCGTGGCTACGCTGCGCTAGCGTGACACCTCATTGCGAGGAGTCCTGACCATGACCGAGATCCCGGCCCCGAACACGCGTGCCGATGCAGAAACTGGCGAAGCCGATGCGCTGCGCGCGGTCGATCTTCCGCCAGCGGATCAAGCATTGCGTGAGGATGTCAAGCGCCTGGGCGGCTTGGTGGGCGAAGTCATCGCCGATCAGGAGGGCGATAGCTTTTTCGATCAGGTCGAGGACATTCGTCGCCTTTCGATCCAGGTGCGGGAAGGAAAGTGCAGCCTTGACGAGTTGATGCGCGCATTGGAGCAGCAGCCGTTGGATCGCGCGGAGGCCTTGGTACGGGCCTTTGCTACCTGGTTTGGTGCGGTCAATCTGGCTGAGCGGGTGCATCGGATCCGGCGTCGTCGTGACTACCAACGCGCTGATGCGCAAACGCCGCAGCCAGGTGGTCTGCTTTCAGTGATCCACGAACTGGCCCGCGATGGGCTGGGCTATGAGCAACTGTTGAGTCTGTTGCGACGCATGCATATCGAGCCGGTCTTTACAGCTCACCCGACCGAAGCCGTACGACGCGCACTGCTGGAAAAGGAGGCGGAAATTGTCCGCTGTCTGATCGACGATATCGACCGCACCCGCACGCCTCAGGAGCAGCGCGTGGACGTGGCGCGCATGCGCATGGCCTTGACCGCAGGCTGGCAGACCGCCGAAAACGTCACCGAGAAGCCGACGGTCGCCGACGAGCTGGAACACGTCAGCTACTACTTTGGCTTGCTGTACCGGGTAACTCCGGTGTTTCACGAGCTGTTGGCGGATGCGGTTCGCGAGGTGTACGGCAGGACATTACCCGCGCTGCCGGGCTTGCTTCGGTTTGGTACCTGGGTCGGTGGCGACATGGATGGCAATCCGAATGTCGGTGCCGACACCTTGCGCGCCACCCTGCAGGCTCAACAGGCCCAGGTGCTGGCTGCTTACCGCAGCGATCTGAGCCATCTGCAATCGCTGTTGAGTCAGTCAGTCGGGCGTATCGGGGTGGATCCGCGCGTGTTGATGCGGATCGATGACTATCGTGGCAGGTTGGGCGATGAGGCGAACGGCCTGGTCAAGCCGCGCCACGAAGACATGCCCTATCGCGTCCTGATCGGGTTGATGCAATTGCGCCTGGACGCGACGTTGCAAGGGACCACGCATGCCTATCGCGACGCGCACGAGTTGCTCGATGACCTCCAGTTGATCGCCCATAGTCTGAAAACCCAGCGTGGTGAGCATGCGGGCCTGTTTGCCTTGCGACGGGTCATGCGAAGGGTGGAGACCTTTGGATTCCATCTCGCCACACTCGATCAACGGCAGGACTCGCGTGTTCACGATGCGGCGCTGAGTGCGTTGCTGCAGGTGCCGGACTGGGCATCGCGCTCCAGCGAGGAGCGCGCGGCCACACTGACTGCGTGCATGAAGAATCTGCCGCAATTGCTTCCGCGTGAGCATCTGGATGCATCGACGGCGCAGTGTCTGCAGACCTTCGAGGCACTGGCGTCCTTGTCGCGTCAGTACTCCGCCGCCGCGCTCGGTCCCTACATCGTCAGCATGAGCCGCAGCGCAGCCGACGCGCTCGCGGTTCTGGTGCTGGCAAGAATGGCGGGGCATGTGGATCGCGCGGGCGGCATCCCGATGGATGTCGTGCCCCTGTTCGAGACGGTGGATGACCTGGACTCTGCGGCAACGGTGGTTGATGCATTGCTGCAGGACGCCGCCTATCGCGCGCATCTCAAGAGCCGCGGCGACCGGCAAATGGTGATGCTGGGCTATTCCGACAGCGCCAAGGACGCCGGTTTGGCGGCGTCCCGCTGGGCCATACAGCGAGCACAGATCGCGTTGACCGCGCTCGCCTCCGAGCATGGCATACGAATCGCGTTCTTCCATGGACGTGGCGGTTCCGCCAGTCGCGGCGGCAGCAAGACCGAACGCGCCATCATTGCCGCGCCGCGTGGCTCGGTGGACGGGTATTTGCGACTGACCGAGCAGGGCGAGGTTATTCATCGACGCTATGGCATTCGTGCCCTGGCGCTGCGCAATCTGGAACAGGCGACCGGCGCTGTCCTGCGTGCGACGGCGCGCCCGCGTCCTCCGGAACCGCGCGAGGCCGGTTGGCGAACGATCATGGGCCGTATCGCGGAGACCTCACGCCGCGTGTATCGCGCCCTCGTTCACGAGGATGCCGGATTTGTCGGCTACTTCCGGGCGGCCACGCCGATCGATGTCATCGAGCGCCTAAAGTTGGGTTCGCGTCCGGCCAAGCGGGCGGCCGGCGGTCAGGCGGGTGTGGAATCCCTGCGCGCCATCCCCTGGGTGTTCGCGTGGTCGCAGAACCGTTGTGGAATGACCGCGTGGTACGGCATCGGCAGCGCGTTGGAGCAGGCCATCGACGAGCACGGGCTCGACAACCTGATCGAAATGGCTCGCGACTGGCCGTTCTTCGCGACCTTCGTGGATGATGTCGAAATGGTGCTGGCGAAGACTGAGATGGGCATATTCGAGCGCTATTCGGCGCTGGCGGGCGATGCTCACGCACATTTCTTCCCGTTGTTGGATGCCGAGTTCCAACGCACTCGCAGGGCAATTCTCGCCATCAAGCGGAGCGACGACATGCTGGCGACGGATCGTCGGCTACGAATCTCCATCCGCTTGCGCAATCCCTACGTCGATCCGATCAGTCTGTTGCAGATCGACCTGTTGCGCCGTTGGAGAGCCGCCGGCCGCCCGGACGATGGTCTGTTCCACGCGCTTGCCACCACCGTCAACGGAATTGCGGCCGGCATGCAGAACACCGGCTGATCGGTTTCTGTGGCCGAGATTCAGGGCTGCAGCAGAAGAATTTCGGAGCCGGATTCACGCTGCCTTGGTTCGACCTTCATTTGCCCGTCCAAGGCACGTATCAGGATTTGCGTGGCTTCCTCGGACGGTGGATCGGTTCGCCAGATCGTGAAGACGTACCAGGCGTGCTGCAGGCGCATCCGCGAAACGATGCCCTGCCAGACCGCTTGGCCATCCTCAAGTCGCAAGGGTGACGGCCAAAGTCGCACAACCCAGCGTGTGTCGGGGTCGTCTGCGGGACGTGTCAGGATCAAGGCATCGGATCGTCCCTCGTGCGCGGCAGGCAGTGGCGGCAGGTTGTCCGCAGTGGATGCGCTGTCCAGTGTCTTCACCAACGCGTGCCAGCCTTTTGCGTCGCTGCGCTGCCAGCCCGCATCCTGCAGCGTGGCGGCGAGCTGATCCAGCTGGCCGGCGTATTGCAGGTTCAGCAGCCAGTCCTGCGGTCCACGCAGGTCGTTTCGGCGTGGCGGAAGTTGCTGCCATGCGTTCGCAAGCCAGTCCTGGCGCGTGGTGGGCTGGGTGACCTCGGGAGGCGCGAATCTCGCCAGCGTGTTGCTCAGGCCGTCGTGCAGGAAGTAGCCGAAGCCGAGCGCCAGGGTGATCGAAAACAGCAGGGTCAGATGCTTTGCACGGAAGGCCTTGGTGGCCCGCCGCCGGTAGGCGAGGCCGATGATCGCGACCCAGGTCATACCGAGCATCAGTCCAGCCAGGATGTCGCTAGGCCAATGCGCGCCGAAATAGAGTTGTGCCAGGGCGATACCGGTCGCCATCAGGGTGGCGGCGACATAGGGCCAGACCGCGCGTCGACCGCGTACTTCGCGAGCCAGCAGGACCGCAAAGAAACCGTAGACCACGGTGCTCATGCTGACATCCATCGACGGAAACCCGAACCCCGCCACCAGGGAGGCTTCCGGAGGGCGAGGCGCGTCGATCAAGGCACCCAGCAAGCTCACCAGAATCAGTCCGAAGGCAATCGATGCGATCCAGTGAACTGCCGCCAGATAGCGCTTCCGCCAGACCAGAAAACTGAGCACCACGGCAGCGCTCGGGCCCCACACCTGCCAGCGTCCGAACGCCGAAAGCGTCGCCATGATCGGGTCAGCCAGCGGGTGGCGCAGACTGAACATCCACTGATGCAACTGCAGGTCGAGGCTCAAGGGTTCGCCATGACTGACCACGCTGGACAGGGTCCAGAACAGCCCGACACCGGCGGCCAGCAGCGCGCTGGCGAAGACCAGCAGCGATGCCGATTCGGGTTGTCGTGGATCGATCAAGGCAGACGACCAGCGTCCCAGCAGGGGATGCCGGTGTGACCAGGCCAGGGCACGGTCGAGCCACTCACCCGCGTGCGGTGCAATCGCGCTCCACAAGGTGCGAACGCTGAACACCGCGAGGGCAATGGCAGCGAGTACGACACCGGCGACAATCGCGAGGCGACCCGCGACCGCGGCAAGCAGGTCGAGCGAGGCACCGAACAGCCATCCTGGAAGCACGAAGGTTGCGCCCCAGGTGAGGCTTGCGGTCAGGCTGGCGGGAACGTATCGAGCGGGTGACATCTTCAGCATTCCGGCCACGGCGGGCACCAGAGGCCGAACCGCGCCGACGTAGCGCGCGATGAAAATGCCCTTCAATCCATGCTGGGTGAAGAAGGCTTCGCCTGCGGGCAGCCATTCGGGATAACGAGAGAATGGCCAAGTGCGACGCAGTGCATCACCGTAATGACGCCCCAGCAGGAAGCTCACGCCGTCGCCAGCGAATGCGCCGAGTCCCGCCGCGATGATCGCGTAGGTGCCGTCGATGAGTCCCAATCCCACAAGGGTTCCGACCCCGAACAGCAAGGGCACGGCGGGCACCAGAAAGCCAAGGATGACGATCGCATCGAAGAAGGCGATGGCAAAGGCCAGAGCGCCGGCGGCAATCGGATGCGCGCTGGACCATTGCAACAGGGCATCAACATTCAGCACTAGGGGTCACCCGGACGGCAGCGAGGCCGCAGAGTATAGGTAGGGAATGTGACCCAACACCGAGTTGGCGCAAATTCCCGGTCTCATGTCTCGGCGGCCTGCAGCGCCTGGGCCAGGTCCTGGATCAAGTCATCCGGGTGTTCCAGGCCCACCGAAAGACGAAGCAAACCCGCGGGCGACGTTGGGTTTGGCCCCTCCACGGAGGCGCGATGCTCGATCAGTGACTCACAGCCGCCAAGCGAAGTGGCGCAACGAAAGAGTCTGGTGGCATCGGCAACGCGCAGTGCGGCAGCGCAGCCACCGCTGAGTTCGAAACTGAGCATGCCACCGAAGTCGCGCATTTGCTGGCTCGCGAGTGCATGCTGTGGGTGGCGGCTCAGACCGGGATAGTGCACAACGGAGACATTCGGCTGCGCCGTCAGCCACTCGGCGATCCGGCGGGCGTTTTCGCAGTGCATGCGCATTCGTGCAGGTAAGGAGCGCAGTCCGCGCATCACCAGCCATGCCGCAAACGGACTAGCGGTCGCCCCATGCAACTTGCGGATCTCAACGCATTGGTCAGCGACGGGCGATGCGGTGGAGAAGCTCAGGACACCGCCCATGACGTCGCTATGCCCGCCCATGTATTTGGTTGCCGAGTGCAATACCACGTCGGCACCGAGCGCCAGCGGTGTCTGCAATACCGGAGACGCGAAGGTGTTGTCGACAACCAGCAGGGCGTTGAAGGCTTTGCTCAATGCGCTCGTTGCCGTGATGTCAGCAATGGTCATCAAGGGGTTGGATGGTGTCTCCAGCCAGACCAGGCGCGTATTGCAGTCGATGGCGCCGCGCAGCGCGTCCAACCGGGTTGCGTCGACGAAGCGCGCCTGCAAGCCCCAACGCGGCAGCCATTCCTGCGCCAGTACGCGAACGCCGTGATATAGCCCGTCCTGGAAAACAACGTTTCCACCACTTGGCAGTGCTTGCAAGAGCGCGCTCGCCGCAGCCAAGCCCGTACTGAAGAACAGCGAACGCGTGGCGCCATCGAGTGCGGCGAGCGCGGTCTCCAAGCGGGCCTGGGTCGGGTTGTCGTAGCGCTGATAGATCCAGCCGTGATCGAGCGTGCCGTCTGCAGCATGTTCGAACGTGGTTGAGAGATGCAGTGGTGGTGCGATTGCACCGGTTTCCGGATCGGGTTCGCCTCCAGCATGTACGGCGAGCGTTTCAAAGCGCATGGAATGTCCTCCGTGGAGCGCGCATTTTGCGGGTTTGCGGGCGTCGAGAGCCATGACGAATTAAATCGACACGTTTGCTTCGGCGAGGGTTTCGCGGGATCGGCGATACTTCGCGCCGGATTGTTGACCGGATGTCGTCCTATGAGTGAACCCTCGGCCAAGCGCGTCGCGCGTGCCCAACAGGTGTTTGTGCCCACTTACCGTCCGTGCGCTGTGATACTGGAACGCGGCGAAGGATCCCGCGTTTGGGACACCGAAGGGCGCGATTACATCGATTTCGCTGGCGGAATCGCCGTGAACGCGTTGGGGCACGCAAACCCGATTTTGCAGAAGGCCTTGGGCGAGCAGGCGACCAAACTGTGGCATACCAGCAATGTGTTTCTGAGTGAGCCGCCGATCCGGCTGGCCGAGGCGCTGCTGGCAAGTGCTCCGTTTGCGCAGAAGGTGTTCCTATGCAATTCGGGCGCGGAAGCCAACGAGGCGGCGATCAAGTTGGCCCGTCGGCGCGCCAGCCTGCAGGGGCGTCCTGCCGATCAACGTGTGATTCTCAGCTTTCGCGGCAGTTTTCACGGTCGCACCTTGGCGACGGTCACAGCGACCGCACAGCCGAAGTACCAGGAAGGCTACGAGCCCTTGCCGGGCGGATTTCGTTATGCCGATCTGAATGATGCCGGCCAGCTGGACGAGCTTCTGACAGCCGATGTGTGTGCGGTGCTGGTCGAACCCATTCAAGGTGAAGGCGGGGTTTTGCCGTGCAAGCCGGGTTTCCTCGCCGCACTGCGGCAGCGATGCGATGCACTGGGTGCGCTGCTGATGCTGGACGAGATCCAGTGCGGCATCGGTCGTACTGGCCGGCTGTTCGCGCACGAATGGGAGGACATTCGTCCGGATGTGGTGACGCTTGCCAAGGCGCTGGGTGGCGGATTTCCCATCGGGGCGATGCTGGTCGGCGATCAGGGGGCCGAGGTGCTGGGGTATGGAAGCCATGGCACCACGTTTGGCGGCAACCCGCTGGCCGCCGCGGTGGCCTTCGCAGCACTGCAGGAAATCACCAGTGCGCCATTGCTTGAAAACGTCGCCAAGCGCGAACGGCAACTGCGCGCCGGACTGCGCGAGATAAATGCCGTGATTCCACTGTTCTCGGAAGTGCGCGGGCGCGGCTTGATGCTCGGCGCGCAGTTAGTCGCGGAGCGCTGCGGGCGTGCCGCAGAACTCCTCGACTTGGCAGCGGACGAAGGTCTCCTGCTACTGCAGGCGGGGCCCGACGTACTGCGCTTTGTCCCCGCGCTAAACATTACCGAACGAGAAGTTGAGGAAGGATTGCACCGGTTGCAGCGGGCCGCTCAGCGCTGGCAATGAGACCATTGTTTTTCGGGCTCGATCAGCGTCATCCGCCCGCCGCAACCTCGGCAAATGCGCCCTCCGCGGCCTTGATCGTTGCATCGATATCGTCGTCGCTGTGGGCGGACGAGATGAACCCGGCTTCGAAGGCCGATGGCGCGAGATAGACACCCCTGGCCAGCATGGCGTGGAAGAAGCGATTGAACTGCGCCACATTGCAGGCGGTCGCCTGAGCGTAGGTTTCGACCGTTTCATTGCTGAAAAACAAACCGAACATTCCCGCTACGCGGTTGGTGGTGACCGATACGCCAGCCGCGCGTGCAGCGCGCTCAAGTCCGTCGCACAGGCGATGGGTGCTGGCCTCCAGTCGAGTGTGGAATCCAGGCGTACTGATGATCTTCAGAGTTGCCAGACCTGCCGCCATGGCAACCGGGTTTCCCGACAGTGTTCCCGCCTGATACACCGGGCCACTTGGAGCCACGTGCTGCATGATGTCCGCACGTCCGCCGTAGGCACCAACCGGCATGCCGCCGCCAATGATCTTGCCGAAGGTCGAAAGATCCGGCTGAACGTTGTACAGCGCTTGAGCGCCGCCCGCTGCGACGCGAAAGCCAGTCATGACTTCATCAAAGATCAACACGGTGCCGGACTGCGTGCAGAGGTCGCGCAAATGCTGCAGATATCCTGCGCGAGGCAGTATGCAGTTCATGTTGCCGGCGATGGGCTCGACGATCAGCCCGGCAATCTCTTCGCCAAACTTCGAAAACAGGTCGCTTGCAGCGTCAAAGTCGTTGTAGGGAAGGGTCAGCGTCAAATCTGCCAATGCCTTCGGTACGCCGGGTGAGTTGGGTACACCCAGGGTCAACATGCCGGAGCCAGCTTTGACGAGGAACGCGTCGCCGTGGCCGTGGTAGCAGCCTTCGAATTTGACGATCCGTGTGCGTCCGGTAAAGCCCCGAGCCAGTCGGATTGCCGACATGGTGGCTTCGGTTCCCGAGTTCACCATGCGGCTCATCTGAAGCGAAGGCACCAATGTCCGAAGCGTCTCGGCCATGGTGACTTCGAGTGGATTTGGGACACCGAAGCTCAATCCATGTGCTGCGGCTTCCGTCACGGCCCGGATCACTTCAGGGTGAGCGTGCCCCGCAATCATCGGCCCCCATGAACCGATGTAATCGATGTAGCGCTTACCTTCGACATCCCACAGGTAGGGACCCTGCGCGCGTGTTGCGAAAAAGGGTTCGCCGCCAACAGAGCGGAATGCGCGAACCGGTGAATTGACGCCGCCAGGCATGACCTGCTGCGCACGGGCGAAAAGATCGTGGTTGTTCATCAGAAGTGCGGTCCTTTGGAGGAAAAAAATGCAGTGCGATAGCTGCGCAAGGCAGTGACGGGGTCAGGTGCGCCGAACAGGCCGTCAATCACTGCGACAAGATCAGCGCCGGCGGAAACAAGCGTTGGCACGTGGCAGGGTTGAATGCCGCCGATGGCGACCTTCACGATGTTGCTGGGTGGCTCAGCACTTAGTAGATCGAGCCGCGCGACAGCGGCGTTCGGTTTGGTTCGGGACGGGAAGAAGGCACCATGCGCAACATAGCTTGCGCCGTTTGCGGCGGCACGCACGGCGAAAGACGACTGGTCGTAACAGGACGCGCCGAGCACAGCGGCATCGCCCAGTCGTTGTCGCGCGACTGCGACGTCGCCGTCGTGCGCGCCCAGGTGGAGTCCGCAGTCAAACTCTATTGCCAGCGCGAGGTCGTCGTTCACGACAAGGGGCGTACCGAATCGCTCACAAACACGCTTGAGCGACCGAAGGTGTTTCCGTCGCGTTTCCACAGGTTGAGAACTCTTGTTCCGGTACTGCAGGGCAGACAACCCCTCCGCCAACAGGTCTTCGCAAACAGCCAGAACGTGACCAAAATCATGCCCATCGGGGGTAATCGCATAGATGCCCCTTGCCAAGGCGCCGGGAGCTTGCATGAAGCGCTCTATCCTTGAAATGCGGAATCCTAGAGTATCGGTGTGCTCGGATCAGGATGGAAGTTCGATGAGCTTGAATGGAATGGCTGGAGGAACGCGAACCTGGATGTGCGTGGTTTGCGGATTTCTGTATCAAGAAGCAACAGGATTGCCTGAAGAGGGAATCCCTGCAGGAACAGCCTGGGAAGATGTGCCGGCGGATTGGCTGTGTCCCGACTGTGGAGTCGGCAAAGCGGACTTCGAGATGGTCGAGATCTGACCGGTACACGTTGGCCTGCCCGGGTCACTGGGCGCCTGTGCGCGGAATGCCGGGCGACAGCACGATCGTGCTTCCGGTTTTGATCCCGCTCCGTTCGGACTCCCCCGCGTTCAATTCCAGTGTGAACTTTGCCGGGGAGCGGCTGGGATAGCTTGGGCACGAGGCGCTTCTGCACGGAGGGACATCACGCAGAACTTGGACAACATTTCCGTCCTTGTCGGCATAGATGATGTCGAGCGCGATGAGTGTGTTCTTCATCCAGAACGCGCGCGGTTGCTCGTCCGCAAAGACGAACAACATGCCTTGTTGTTCGGGAAGCGAGTCCCGGTGCATCAGGCCTCGCTGGCGTGCGGGTTCATCGACCGCCAGCTCGACGGCAAATTTCTGTCCTTCGACCTCTACCCAATGTTCGGGGTTTTCGCCGCAACCAGCGAGCGTCGGAAGCAGCGTCAGGGCGAGGACGGTGAGATGGCGGCGCATATGGAGTTCCTATGGTTCTATGTGAATCGGCGGACCCACTTTAGCCGCAACCGGTTCCGCGGAAGGATGTTGAAATTCCTTCTTGACAAGGTGGTTCGATCCGCTAAGATGTGCGGCTC
>JAWLAY010000023.1:0-76238 GCA_041395245.1 Lysobacteraceae bacterium | reverse complement strand
TTGTCGGCAGGGCTGGTTGCTGCGTTGCGGGAGAATGCGCTTGTCGGGAATATGGATTGCGCAAAAAGAAACCCCGCCGAAGCGGGGTTTCCAGTGACACATATCGGTTGGCGCGGGATCAGAAATCCATGCCACCCATGCCGCCGCCGTGACCGGCCGGGGCGGGTTCTTCCTTCTTCGGCAGTTCGGCCACCATGGCTTCGGTGGTGATCAGCAGACCGGCGTTGTTGCGAAGCAACCGACCGCGCCGGTGGCGGCGTTGCAGCCGAAGTTGCCCTGGCTTTCCGTGACGTTGTTGAGGACGACGGAAGGCTCTTCGCCGGTGCGAGTGGCTCTCGTGCGGCTGTTTGTTGCACCGCGGGCGAAAGCGGTCATGTATCAAAGGCAGCCTTGGGGTCTCCACCCATAAGTATCGGAACTTTCAAGCTTTTCCTTTTGATATCTGCGCAGGGAAACGGTGCAGTTCGCATCGTCGGTACGCGATTGACGATGACCGGGTCCCTCGATTGGCACCACAAAAGGATCCTAGAGCCGAGAGTGACGACGCTTCACGCTCGCTGTCGCCGTAATGCCCCGCTGCTCGCGCATCTTCGAGCGCTTGACGACACACGGCGCTGCAGTGGGCTTGGGCAACCAGACCTCCCGAGCTCTCCGCCCACTGAGCTTCGACTTCGGCCCGGACAGTTCTCCACGTCGGTGTTCAGGTCAAGCCGGTGGGGAACACCGCGTATTTGTTTGCCAACCCCGCTGCCGACGCCCCGCCCGCCATCGCGTCATGCGGGATCAAGGCGTATCGCCAGGGCTTTCCGCCGTTGGTCGAGGCATGTTCGCTGGCGTAGCGACACCAGCGCGCTGCCGCCTGCGCCTTGGTCTGCACCTCCGGGTCGACCAGCTCGCCGCGCGCCTTGGGCTCAAGAATGAGCTTCTCGCTGCGCGTCTCGACCACGAAATCGGGCTCGTAGGCGCGGCCGCTCTTCCATTCGATCTGGAATTGGTTGGGGCCGGGCTTCATCCAGCGCAGCACATCGGTGTCGTCTTCCAGAACGATCGCTAGCCGCTGCTCGCCCTCGGCCGACTGGAAGCGCTGCAGGTCGTAGCAACACTTGCTGAAGCCGCTGAAGACCAGCGAGCGGATGTTCTCGCCGCGCTCCAGGGGCTGGCGAAACTGCCTCGGTACTTGCCCTGCTGGCAGGCTGAAGGCCAACGGTCGAAGCAGACTGAAACCGCGAGTGATCCTGGGCACGTAGTCGGTCGGGGTTTCCCACAGGTGCTGCTGCATCTGCGCCCAGACGAAGTCCGCGAGCTGCCGCCGGTAGTAGATCAGCACGTTCTCGACGGCAGACTCGTCCGGCAGATAGCTCCGCAACCGCCCTACCAATTGGCCTGCCAGCTTGTGCAGAAGCTCCGCATGCGCGTCGTAGTCGATCTCGTCGCGCTCGATCAGCTGACGCACCAGGTAGTTCTCAAGCCGCGGCTCACGGCCCTCGCGCCGCGCCCAGCCGATTTCGTCGCGCACATGGTCGCGAAGCTGCTGGACGATGAGTTCCTCCGACACCGCCGGATAAGCGATGCGCTCCAGCCCCTGCAGATCGAAGTCGCAGAAGCCGAACGAGACCTCGCGCGTGGGGATCAGCACCACATTGGGAATCTCGATGGTCAGATTGACCACCGCTCGCGTGACCTTTGCGACCACCCGCTCCACCTGCGAATCAAAGGTTTCCGCTGTGGCATCCAGCGGCAGATCCACCTGCTTCGGCTGCAGCACCGCCGCGACTTCGGCGGCCACCTTGGAGCGCACTTCCGGGGTATCGAGCTGCGCCAGGGACGGCAGGCGCTCATAGCGCTGCACCACGCGCAGGGCCTCGCGCGCGATGTCCTGATCCACCGGCGAGGTGATGCGGTACTCGGCCGTGCGCTCGGCCATGTCGGGCACGAACACATGGGCGCCGAGCTGCGAGGCCTCGCCGGTCAGCACGCTGTAGCTCAAGGGCTGCGCCTGCGAGGACTGCGGCGCGCGCTCCGGCACATCGCCGCCGCTGCCGATGTAGACGTGCTCGCGAATCACTGAATCCGCCGCGCCCGCGCGATCGATGATCTCGCGGAAGCGATCGTGGGCCACGATGGTTAGACGGTCGATGGCCAGCACGCCGGTACGCTTGCCATAGGGCAGGCGCAAACCACGGCCCAGGGTCTGCTCGGTGAGGATCTCCGAGGCCGAGGCCCGTAGCGGCACGATGGTGTAGAGGTTGCTGACGTCCCAGCCTTCCTTGAGCTTGTTGACGTGGATAACGATCTCGGTGTGTTCATCGCGCTCCACCGCCAGCAGGCGTTGGGTGGCCTCGTCGGACTCCTCGCCCTTCAAGGCCGAGTGCACCTCGATCACGCGGCCCTGATAGCGGCCCTCGAACAGCTCGGTCTCGATCATCGCCTTCACCCGCGAGGCATGCGCGGTGTCCTGCGCCACCACCAGCATGAAGGGCTTGACCCGCGGCTGGCCGTACTGGCGTGCGTAGGTTTCCAGCTCCACCTTGACGAACTCGTGGTAGCGGATGCCGTCCTCCAGCTTGATCCGCTCCAGCTCATCGGTCGGCACGGAAGCAGGGTCGAAGTCCTTGCGCGTAGCCACTGCGGGCTCTTTCACCAGGCCATCGGCCAGCGCCTCGCCCAGGGCATAGCTGTAGATCACATTGCGGAAGGGCTGCGGCTTGGCGCCGATGGTCTTGGGCGTGGCGGTCAGCTCAAGACCCAGCAGCGGGCGCAGCTCGCCGATGGCGCGCGCGCCGGCACTGGCGCGGTAGCGGTGCGCCTCGTCCATCAGCATCACCAGGTCGTCGAGCTCAGCTAGGTACTCGAAATAGCTCTCGCCGATGTACTCCTGCAGCCGCTTCATCCGCGGCGCGCTGCCGCCGCGCACTTCGCTGTTGATCTTGGAGATGTTGAAGATATTGATTTGCACCGCAGTCGCCGCACCAAACAGCTGCGGCGTCGCGGTCATCGGCGCCAGCCGGTCCGTGCGCACGCCGATGCCGGTCTCGTAGTTCTCACCGGTGATCAGCACCGGCGGGTTCTGCGCCAGCTGCGGTACGCCCTTGAACACGTACTTCGGGCTGGCAGGGTCGAAGTCCGACTTCAGCTTTTCGTAGATCGTCAGGTTCGGCGCCAGCACGAAGAAATGCCGGCTGCGCCCGGTGAGGTAGAGATAGGCGATGAAGGCGCCCATCAGCCGCGTCTTGCCCACGCCGGTGGCGAGCGCGAAGCACAGCGAGGCGAACTCGCGCTCGAAGTCCTCCACCTGCGGAAACACTGATTGGATCGCGGCAAGCTGCGCGGCCGGGTCGGCCTGCTTGCCCAACTCGATCCGCGCCAACACCTCGGACAGGATCTCCAGCGCGCGCGCCTGCGGCTGGCGCAGGCTCATGCGGGCACAGAGCTGGCGGACTTCGGGGTTCATGCCTCGTCCCCGCCGAACAGATCGCTGGTGGGCGACTCCGTGCTGCGCTTGCGGCCGCGGGCGGGCTGGGTGGCGCTGGCTTGCGCGGTGTCTTCGGCGTCCGGTGCCAGCGGCAGATTGGCGATGCGCAGGGAGTAGTCGTCGCGGTCCCATTCGCAGCGGTCCAGCACGGTCTGCGGGATCTTCTGCAGGGTGAGGTTTTCGAAGGCTTCAGCCTTGGCGCGGAAGGCCTTGCAGCAAACCAGCAGCGTGCGCTCGGGCCCGACGTCCTCGCTCAGCGCGCGCAGCTGCTCGTGGGTGAGCGACGCGGTGGTGACGTAGAGGAAATCGCGCTCGGAGGCCTGGCCGTGCTGCCAGTAGTGCTGCTCGCTCGGCGCGTAGGTGTAGCCCATCAACTTGCACACGGCCTCGGCCAGCATCTCGGGCCGGTACTCGGGGTTGATGATGAGGTTGCCGAAGGCATCCTCGCGCAGCAGCGAGGGGGCGAGCCGGCAATAGCGGAAGCCGCCGCCGCCTTTCCAGTCAGTGGATGCAGTGACGCCGCCGGGGTCTTCGCCGTCGATCACCTTGCGCAGGCGCGGCACGATATGGGTATGGCAGTGCTCACCCAGCTCAACCATGATCCAGCGTCGGCCCATCTTGTGGGCGACCGCGCCAGTGGTGCCGGAGCCGGCGAAGGAGTCGAGGACTAGGTCGCCGGGGTTGGTGGCGATCTCCAGCGCAAGGTTCAAGAGCTTCTCTGGTTTGGGTGTGTCGAACACGCTTGTCACACCGCCAAGCTCAGATATGGCTTTCGCCTCTCGGTTTGCTTCGCGGTTGTCTCCGGCCTCTTCGTATCCCCACCAAGTCCAAGGGACGATCTTGTTCTCGGACTCGTTCCAGAACTTCTTGCGTTGGGCCATTCCGTTCCCGTCTTTCCCGAAGTAGATCCGGTTGTCGGCAACGAGCTCCTCGTACTTCTCGCGGGTTGTACTCCAGCACCGTCCTTTCGGCGGCCAAAGCGATCTCCCCCCGGGAGTCACGATTTCGTAGGTCAAGTTCGGCCTGATGTTCGGGGCGTGAAACGGCACTGCTAGCCAGTCGCCACGAGGGTCATCGTCTCGGTTTTGGTAGGTAGCCCGCTGCTTCCCGCTGGCATCCAGCTTGTTGATCACATGCTCTTCGAAGCATTTCGCGTACACGAGAACATGGTCGTGGGCAGTGGAAATGGCCCGAGCGTCGTTACGCCGCGTAAGCGTCTTCTGCCAAACAACATTGGATATGAAGTTCCGCCGTCCAAACACCTCATCACACAGCACCTTCAGATAGTGCGCCTCGTTGTCATCGATCGTGATCCAGATCGAGCCGTCCTTGCTCAGCAGCTCGCGCAGCAGCTCCAGGCGGTCGCGCATCATCGACAGCCACAGCGAGTGCTCCAGGCCGTCGTCGTAGTGGGTAAACGCGCTGCCGGTGTTGTAGGGCGGGTCGATGAAAATGCACTTCACCTGGCCGCGGAACTCCTGCTCCAGGGCTTTGAGTGCCAGCAGGTTGTCGCCGTGGATCAGCAGATTGTCGAAGCGGTCGGCTTCGCTGACGCGGTGCTTCGCGTGGTAGCTCAGCTCCGACTGCTCCAGCAGGATGCGCGGCTCCAGCCGCGGGCGTTCGTCCTTGCCGACCCAGGTCAGCTCCAGCTTGGGTTTACGGCTCATCGGGTCTCAATCTTGGTCGGGGCCGCCGCGCGGCAGGCCATAGCGGATGGATTCGGCTTCGCGCACCATCGGGCTGGTCTGCGGGTCGGCGGCGTACAGGGTGACGCGCAGGGCGTTCTCGCCCAGCAGTTCGAACTTGGGTCGGCGACCAGACAGGCGCTCGCTGCGGCTCAGGATCTGCGGCACGCCTTCGCCGCGTTGTTCCATGACGCGCGCGCGCGCCACGCCGTCGAGCTTCACCGGGCAGCGCGCCAGCAGGTTGGTCAGCAGTTCGTTGCGGGTGGCGGTGCGCAGGGCGATGGAGTCGACCGACTGCGAGTTCGGCAGGGCGCCGGGCGAGGTGATCTCAAGCCGATCCGCAAACAGATGCACCTGCACCGGCGCGCCGACTTGCGAGTAGTCGCGGTGGGCGCCGGCATTGGCGATGGCTTCGAACACCGCGTCGCTGTCGAACTGCGGCACATCGATACGGCCCAGCTGCTTGCGCGCGGCGATGCGCATGCCGCGCAGCACGAAGGCGGTGGCCTCCAGAATCTGCGCATCCAGCGGGCCCACGTAGTCCTGGGCGTCCAGCTGGTCCTGGGCGTTCTTCTCGGTGCCTGCATAGTGCACGCACTGGATGTAGGCACTACGCAGCCAGGTGCTGGGCTGCGATGTGGCCATCAGTACGCCGGCGACGCTGGCCCATTCCTCGCCGTCCTCGGCACTGACGCGCAGCTTCATCTTGCGCAGGCGCAATTCTGCCGGCTCATCGGTGCGGCCAATGAAGCGCTCGTACAGTTCGGGCTCCAGGTTGGCGGGGCTGCAGCCGAATACCGGGGTTTCGTCAAAGCCCAGGGTGCCCGCGCGCTGCCGCGACTGCAGCAGGCGGAACAGCTCATTGGGCGACAACTCGTACTTGGAGCTGCCCTGACGGCGGAAATAGCCGCCCGGCGCGCGATGCACGTAGATCGATCGCATCACGTCGACCACCAGAACCGCCCGGTCTTCGCCGCGGCTGTCGGGCACCTGCATGCGCCGAAGCTCGATGCCCGGTTCGGGCTCGATGCGCGAATGCACGTTGTGCTCTACCCAGGTGCCAACGATATCCAGGCTTTCGTGATCGATGCCCAGCACCTCGCGGGTCTTGTCATCCACGCCCAGGATCAGGCGCCCGCCCATCGAGTTGGCGAGTGCTGCGATCTCCTGACACAGGCTGTCGGCGTTCGGCGCCTTGACCCTGCCCTGCTCGACGATCACCCGCTTGAACTCGACGCGTGAATCCTCGCCCAGCCGGATCTGGCTGAGCAGCTCATTGAGTTCCTGCCCCGCGCTCATTCGTTGATGTCCTCCAGCGTCCATTCCACAGCGAACAGCACTTCCACGTGGTGCCGCAGGCGCAGGGCTGCTTCGATGGCGTCTAGCAGCTCGTCCTGGCGCTGGTCGATCTTTTTCTTGTTCTCGTAGAAGCCGAGCATGGCATCGTCGCGCTGCTGCTCGACGCGCTTGATCTCGCGTTTGAGCTTGGCCTTGTCTTCCAGGGTCTCCAGCTGGCGCAGCTCGCGCTTGGCGTCGCGAATGACGAGGTCGAGCGCGTCCACCTGTTGCTTCAGCAGCAGGCGCTGATCTTCGGCCCAGCGGTCTAGTCGCTCGGACTCTTCCATGAACCAACGCTCGTTGCGCTTGTTGGCTGCACCGAGCACGCGCGCGAGCGCCGCTTCAAACGCCGGCAGGCGAGCCTCTTCGGCAATGCGATGCTGCGGCACGAAGCGCGCGGGCACCGCCAGCAGCCTGGCTGCGGTTTCGTCCGAGAGTGCGAGGCTATCTTCGCGCACGGCACTGCAGACAAGTTCCTCGATCACTTCGCCAGCGGCTTCGATGCGCACCACCGCCACGCGCAGCTGGCCACGCTGGCCCAGGTGCTCGCGCACGTCGGTGAGCTGGGTGCTTAGCGCCGCATAGTTGAAGTGCAGGGTGCCGCCGGGCGTGGGTCGGTGCTTGGCGGCTTCGCAGAGCGCTTCGCCGAGGCCTTGATCGGGTCGCAACAGGCCAGCGTGGGCGTCGCGAGCCGGTGGCCAGCTGACGGCGTAGCGGCCTTCGTCCAGCAAGACTAGCTTGTCTTCCACCACCGCCTGCGGCCGCTCGGCTTCGATCAAGCGGATGAACTGCTGCTCGTAGTCGTTGATCCTGTGCAGCATGCCGGTGCGGCGCGAGCGCAGCTTGCGGATCACGTCTTCGTCGACGTTTTCCAGCAGGGCGCGGCGGGCGTCTTCCTCACGGCGGCTGATGCCTTCGTCGAGTTCTTTTTGCAACGCCTCGAACTCGGCGTCGATTTGAGCGCGGTCGCGGCAGCCCTGGTAGATCGCATGGATGCGCTGTTCGATGCTCACACCCGATTCGATGGCGCCGAGTATCTCGTCGCTGGCGCCGAACACGCCATCGAACAACTTGAACTTCTTTGCCAGCAGGTCGTAGACCAGCTCATCCGCCCGGTTGCGGCGGTTGACGAAGTTGACCACGACGACATCGTTCTTCTGGCCATAACGATGCACGCGGCCGATGCGCTGCTCGACGCGCTGCGGGTTCCAGGGCAGGTCGTAGTTGATCAGCACAGAGCAGAACTGCAGGTTGATGCCTTCGCCGCCTGCTTCTGTGGTGATCAAAATGTCCCGCGTGTCGCGAAAGGCCTCGACCACAGCCGCCTTCATGTCGGCGGTCTTGGAGCCCGAGACCAGCGCCGTGCCCGCGTGACGTTTGCACCAGTCGGTGTACAGCGTCTTGGAGTCGGCATCGTCATTGCTGCCGTTCAGAAGCACGGTGCGGCCAGCGAAGCCGTTGGACTCCAGCAGCTCGCGCAGATAGTCCTGAGTGCGGCGCGACTCGGTAAAGATCACGGCCTTGCGCTGGCCGCCCAGGCGCTCCGTCATGACAAAAGCGCGATCCAGCACCTGCAGCAGGGCTTCGCCCTTGCGGTTGGTGTGGATCTGGCGCGCGAGGTCGCGATAGCCGCTGAGGCGCTCAATCTCCTGCGCTCGACACAGCAGCTCGGCCTGCAGAGCTTCGCTGCTCGGTGGCTCGATTTCGCTGTCGTCGGAGTCCAACTCGTCACTGAGTTCGTCGACGGTGTCGTAGTCTTCGATCAGCTGCGCCGTCAGCGCTTGGCGACTTTCGAGGCGCTGAACAATGGTGTCGAGCGTGTCGGCGATCGCGAAGGTGGACGAGGCGAGGATCTTGCGCACCACCAGGGTCACCAGGTGACGGGCGGTCGGCTTGATCGCCATGATCGACGGATCCTGTAGATAGGCCGAGACCTTTTCGTACAGCTCGAATTCCTGATCCGAGGGCGTGAAGTCCTGGGTGATCGAGAAGCGCTTGGTGAAGTTGATACCGCCTTCCATCTGCACCTGACGGCGCAAGGTGCGGTGGCAGATCGGCTGCAGGCGACGCCTCAGCTCGTTGAGCCGCGCTTCCGAGCTGCGGCCAGCGGCGTACTGGATCTGGAATGCCTGCTGGCTGCCGAAGAACTCCTCGCTGATGAAGGACACCAGCCCGTACAGCTCCATCAGTGAGTTCTGAAAGGGTGTGGCGGTGAGCAACACCTTGCGACGGCCACGCAGCGCCTCATTGAGGGCTGCCGCACGTTTGGCGCCCTTGCCCTTGTAGAGATTGCGCAGCTTGTGGGCTTCGTCGAGCACCACGAGGTCCCAGGGCACCGCCTGCAGCGCGGCCTGCTTGGAGGCAGCGAACTCGTAAGAGGTGATGACGATGCTGTCCGCGGGTTCGAAGGGGTTGGGCCCACCCGTGCGGCGCGCATCGTTGAAGGACTTGCTTTCGAGAATCGTGGCCGGGAGCTGGAACTTCTCTTCCAGTTCTTGCCGCCACTGCTTGCGCAGTGTGGCAGGCACCACCAGCAGCAGTCGTCGCCGACGCTGAGCCCAGTATTGGGCGAGCACGAGGCCTGCTTCGATCGTCTTGCCAAGACCCACTTCATCGGCGAGCAGAACGCCTGCCTCTACCGGTGACTTCAGGGCGAACAGGGCCGCGTCGACTTGATGCGGGTTCATGTCGACGCGGGCCGTCGACAGGGCACGAGTCATCGCCTCTTCGTCCCGGCTTTTCAATGTGAGCCAGTGCGCGAAGAACTTGCCTTGGTGGTGGGTATAGCGAGGCGCCCCAGAATAAGCGCTGGGGCCGGCCTTGCCGTGCTGAGAGGCGGCCAGTGAGGACATCTAAACGCCTGGGTGCGTTGGGATCAGGCAGGAGTATGCCAAGGTGCGGGGTCATCCAACACGGTTCGTGCTGCGACAGGGACCAAAGTAGAAGCCCCGCACAAGGCGGGGCTTCTGTTCAACGCATGACGCTTGGTGTGGCCGGACTTAGAAATCCATGCCACCCATGCCGCCGCCGTGACCGGCCGGGGCGGGTTCTTCCTTCTTCGGCAGTTCGGCCACCATGGCTTCGGTGGTGATCAGCAGACCGGCGATGGAGGCGGCGTTCTGCAGGGCGGTGCGGGTGACCTTGGTTGGGTCCAGGATGCCCATTTCGATCATGTCGCCGAACACGCCGGTGGCGGCGTTGTAACCAAAGTTGCCGGAACCTTCAGCGACCTTGTTGAGGATGACGCTGGGTTCTTCGCCGCAGTTGGTGACGATTTCGCGCAGCGGGGCTTCCATGGCGCGCTTGGCGATCACGATGCCGTGGTTCTGCTCTTCGTTGTTGCCTTTCAGATCGGCAATCGCGCTCAGGGCACGAATCAGCGCCACGCCGCCGCCGGGGACCACGCCTTCTTCCACTGCTGCGCGGGTGGCGTGCAGGGCGTCTTCGACGCGGGCCTTCTTCTCTTTCATTTCCACTTCGGTGGCTGCACCGACCTTGATGACGGCCACGCCGCCCGCCAGCTTGGCGACGCGCTCTTGCAGCTTCTCACGGTCGTAGTCGGAGGAGGTTTCCTCGATCTGTGCCTTGATCTGCTTGATGCGCGCCTGGATGGCTTCGCCGTCGCCGGCGCCGTCGATCAGGGTGCTGTTTTCCTTGGTGACCTGCACCTTCTTGGCGCGGCCCAGATCCTTGATGGTGGCCTTCTCAAGCTGCAGGCCGACTTCTTCGGAGATCACGGTGCCGCCGGTCAGGATGGCCATGTCTTCCAGCATCGCCTTGCGACGGTCGCCGAAGCCCGGCGCCTTGACGGCGCAGACCTTGACGATGCCGCGGATGGTGTTGACGACCAGAGTGGCCAGCGCTTCGCCTTCGACTTCTTCGGCGACGATCAGCAGCGGCTTGCCTGCCTTGGCGACGCCTTCCAGCACCGGCAGCAGTTCGCGCACGTTGGAGATCTTCTTGTCGTGCAGCAGGATGAACGGGTCATCCAGCTCGACCTGCTGGCTCTGCTGGTTGTTGATGAAGTAGGGGCTGAGGTAGCCGCGGTCGAACTGCATGCCTTCGACGACGTCGAGTTCGTTGTCCAGACCCGAACCTTCCTCAACGGTGATCACGCCTTCCTTGCCGACCTTCTTCATCGCGTCGGCGATGATGTTGCCGATGGATTCGTCGGAGTTGGCGGAGATGGTGCCGACCTGGGCGATGGCCTTGTCGTCAGCGGTGGGCTTGGACTGCTTCTTCAGCTCGGCGACGGCGGCGGTGACGGCCTTGTCGATGCCGCGCTTGAGGTCCATCGGGTTCATGCCGGCGGCGACCGCCTTCATGCCTTCGCGGATCATGGCCTGAGCCAGCACGGTGGCGGTGGTGGTGCCGTCACCGGCGTTGTCGGAGGTCTTGGAGGCGACTTCCTTCACCATCTGTGCGCCCATGTTCTCGAACTTGTCAGCCAGTTCGATTTCCTTGGCGACGGACACGCCGTCCTTGGTGATGGTGGGGGCGCCGAAGCTCTTGTCGAGCACGACATTGCGGCCCTTCGGGCCCAGGGTGACCTTGACCGCATTGGCCAGGACATTCACGCCGCGCAGGATCTTGGTGCGGGCGTCTTCACCGAAACGTACGTCTTTAGCTGCCATGAGAACTACCTCGAAATAGTTGATTGGGGGAGTGGTGTCGTCGGGTGGGCGGGATCAGCGCGCTGCGCGCAAGCGGTGATCGCTGCGTGCGGCGCGGCGTGATCCAGCGGATCAACCGATCACGGCAAAGATGTCGTCTTCGCGAACCACCAGATATTCGGTGCCGTCGAGCTTCACTTCGGTACCGCTGTACTTGCCGAACAGCACCTTGTCACCGACCTTCACGGCGGGTGCGCGCACGCTGCCATTGTCGAGCGGCTTGCCCGCGCCGACGGCCAGCACTTCACCGCGGATGGGTTTTTCGGTGGCGCTGTCGGGGATCACGATGCCGCCAGCGGACAGGCGCTCTTCTTCCATGCGCTTGATGACGACGCGATCATGCAGGGGTTTCAGGTTCATGGGATCCTCGTTAAGTCACTGATTGGATTGAAAGGTCCAAGGGTTGTTAGCACTCGCCTTGGGTGAGTGCCAAGTTTAGCCGACGAAAAGACCGCAGTGAACAGCGGTCGTCGGGGTCTCCGCGATGTGGGGCGGCCTGTCGGGCGTTTCAAGAGGGCAGCAGAAAAATGACCAACGCGGCTACCATCGACCTCTGCACCGCTTCCCGGGAGGGAGGATGACGCCGTCGTTGCAACACCACTTGGCACTGGATGCCCGTTTGCTCGACGCCGTGCAGCGAATTCGCTTGCTGTCGGCGGTGAGTTGGCCGATGGCGACGCAGGCGACGTTTCTGCAGAACTGGCGTGCCGGACAGCCGCGTCTGCCGATGCCGGATTACCTGCGACGTGACCTGAGCGACACCATCTCGGTTCTTCAGGCCATTCATGCGCAGTCCGATCCCGCATGCCCGATGGGCGAGTACCTCTGTCGAACCGCCGACAGTTGGCTGGTGGCCGCCGAGCTGATCCAGAGCGTTGGCGATGCCGAAGTGAGTCTGCATTCGCAGCGTCTGTTCGGGCGACCCGGCGACCGCTTGCCGGGATCGACGCTGACCAATGTCGATGCGGCCCGACACTTCATTGCGATTGCCGATGGGGTGGACGGTGAGGCATCGATCAGTGAACCGGACTACGTGCTGTCCGCCGAGGTCATGCGCGATGAGTTACAGACCGCACTGGACCGGTTCTTTGTCGGCCATCGGGTGACTGTCGAGATCGATCCCGACCTGATTGCGAAGGCGGCGGCCGGGCCAACCCGCATTCGTCTGCGCGCCGATACCGCATTCACCGAATACGATCTGCGCCAGTTGCTGGAGCACGAAGCCTTCGTGCACTCGCTGACCGGACTGAATGGTCGCGAGCAGCCGCATGTGCGCAGTCTGTCGCGCACCGCGCCGCGAGTGATCGCCACGCAGGAAGGGCTGGCGACCTTCGCCGAGCTGATCACCGGCGCCATCGACCTGCCGCGACTGAAGCGTTTGTCCTTGCGCATCCTCGCCATCGACATGGCGCTGAACGGCGCGGACTTCATCGACGTGTTTCGTTACTTCCTCGAACAGGGGCAGAGCGAAGCCGAGAGCTTTTCATCCGCGCAGCGCGTGTTTCGCGGTTGTCCCACCAGTGGCGGTGCCGCGTTCACCAAGGATGCGGTCTACCTGCATGGCATGTTGAGCGTGCACACTTTCTTTCGCTGGGCCTTGAAACACCGTCGCCCGCGGCTGACCCATCTGCTGTTTGCGGGCAAGATGGCCTTGCATGACGTGTTCACGCTCGAGCCCTTGTTCGAGGACGGCACCATCGCCGAACCCTTGTATCTGCCGCCCTGGGCACAGCGTGCCAACGGACTGGCGGGATTTCTGGCGTTTTCCCTGTTCGCCAACCAGATTCGCATCGATCAGGTGGTTGCCGAAGATCTGGTGCTGGGTGTCTAGGAGTCTGTCGAAGCGGAATGCCGACAGCGTCGTTTCCATCTCGCGATCTGAAGAAACGCCTATCGCCCGCGCTGAGGTCGTTTCCCTTGACGCTGCGAAGTAGACGCGGGGTCACTGCCTCCAGTAGAGCTCGGCCCAGCGGACCTGGGTAAGCAGGAAATATCGGCCTTCCTCGCGATTCCACACCGCCGAACCATCGCCTGCGAAATCCGCGTCGGTCCAGCCTTCGGGGCTGATGGCGAGAACATCAGTGGCGGCACCGCCCGGCAATTCGAGGGTGATCTCGTAGCAGGCATCGAACTTGGGGTAGCGCTCGATCGATTCAACGTCGCTCGTCGTGCCCAAGCAGAGTGTCGAAGCGAGCGTGGCAGCCAGGTGTTCGGCGGCAGTCTGGTTGACGGCATCGACCATCATGCGCAGGCACAGGTGTCTGGCGTGGTGATCTGGCGCTGTATCGGCAATCGGCGTGGTTGGGTTGGGATTACTCACCGGTGCTTGGGTCCTTCGTGCTTGGCACGCCTCGGGCGGGATGCGCATCATGTGATCTTGCCATCGTGGATCGGGATAGCGGATGGAGCAATGCAGACATCAGGACGCACGCCCTGCCGACGCACACGGCATCGCACACGTGTGGGGCGCGACCGGTGCAGTCGGACGTTTCCTTCTGCCGCTGCTGCGGTCGAGCGGGATGCGCGTGGTGGCCTACAGTCGACAGCCGCAGCCCGCGACCACAACGGACGACCTGGTGTGGCAGCAGGCCGACCTGCAGAGCGTGGATCTGAACTGGCCAGACGCGACGCCGGGCAGCCTGATCTGCGCGGGTCCGCTTGATCACTTCGTGGATCTGCTGGAGCGCACGCTCGTCCCGTCTGGGCTACGAATCGTCTGCCTGTCCTCGTTGAGTGCGCAATGGAAATGGGCCTCGGTGAATGCCGTCGATGCGGCACTCGCGATACGCCTGCAGGCGGCGGAGCAGCGCGTGCTTGCGCGTGCCGAGGCACTCGGTGCCGACTGCTGCATCCTGCGCTGCGGGTTGATCTATGGCGCGGGTGTGGATCGCACCCTGACACCGATGCGTCGTCTGGCGGCACGGTGGCGTGTGCTGCCGTGGCCCGCGCGTGCGCAGGGCTTGCGCCAGCCCGTGCATGCGGCGGATATCGCTCGGGTGATCCTCCATGCCACGACCGCCGAACGCGCGTCGACCGGCATCCATCGGTTGCCCGGTCCGGAGGCCGTCGACTGGATCGAAATCTGGCAACGCGTACTGCGAACGCTGCGACCGTCACCGCGTGTTGTCCGGATTCCCGATCCTGCGCTGAAAGCGCTTCTGATGTGGCTGGTGAGGCGCGGTGAGCCGTGGGCATCAAAACTATCGATGTTGCAGCGCGTTTACGAAGATCAGGTCGCCGATGGCGGCGACTGGCAGTCCTTTTCGGTCGCGCCGCGTTGCTTCCATCCGACCGCAGAGGACTTCGGCGACGGGCCGGCATGACTCCAAATCAACGGCTTAAGGAGGTTATCGGCCCATCGCGTCGTATGCTTTCGCCAGCAACCCTCCACGGGCTCGCCGGGTGCTGTGCAGTGACATTTCAAGGCAACTGTTGCAAAGCAACATTAGTGATGCCTGTGACCATACGGCAGAGAATTGCCAGCGCTTGCAAGCGCTGGTTACATTAACGCCTGATTCATCACCCCGGTCACCAGAAGGACATGAACATGCAGGCTCGATTGACCCTGTCGATGGCCCTGTCGGCGTTGCTGCTCTCTGCTTGCAGCAGCTCCAGCAACAGCCCACGCGCCGTCGCCACCGCACCCGCCACCAATGACAGTGGAAGCGCCGTCAATGGCGTCATCACCGCACGCTTCAATCCTTCAGCGGGCGTCATTCCCCTGCCGAACAACCTGCTGTTGTCAGGTACGCGTGACTTGACCTTGAACATTCCACTGGGAACGGCCAATCCGGCCGATTTCAGCAATCCGCAGGTGGCGCTGAACAGCCTCGACGGCTGGAGCACCACCACGCCGTGGACCTTCTCGTTCAGCGCGGCGCCCAATCCCGCAACCGTGGTTCCGGGCCAGTCGGTCCGCATGTTCCAGGTAACTCTGTCCGGACCAGGCGGCGGCACCACGGGGCTAACCCGCGAACTGACGGCGGGTGTCGATTTCGTCACGGCGCCGGTGTCCACCGATGCGACGGGTCGCACCTTCGCCATTGTTCCGCTCAAGCCGCTGGCACAGCTCACTTCCTACATGGTGGTGGTGACCGACGACGTGCGCGATGCGCGTGGCAACGACGCCACCCCCGAGCAGACCTACTTCCTCACCAAGCGCACCGCGCCGCTCTGCTCCGGCGGGGCCAGCACCGAGCCGATGTTGCCGACGGCCACCGCCTGTGCGCTGGAGCCCTTGCGTCAGCTGACCAATTCGCATCTCGCCGTGGCCGCTGCAGCGGGTATTCCCAGCAGTGAAGTGGTCGTGTCGTGGGTTGCCACCACGCAGAGCGTAACGCCGGTCATGCAGACGGTCCGTGCGATCACCCAGCCCGGCGCCGCCACGTTGGTGCCGACGGGCATGAACACCTCGGCTGCCGGATTGCCGCCGATTGCGGACATCTACATCGGTACGCTGACGGTTCCTTATTACCTGTCTGCACCGAGTGCAGAGAATCCCATCGCGCCCTTGAACGGATTCTGGAAGGCCGCTCCTGGGGCCTACATCGAAGCGCTGGCGAATGCCGGGCTCGATCCAACGTCCACCAACATCACATTTGCCAATCCGATTCCGGTGCCGACCGGCACGCAGACGGTCCCGGTAATTGCGACGGTGCCGAACGCCAGTTCGGGTCGTACCAAGCCTGAAGCGGGCTGGCCCGTGGTGATCTTCCAGCACGGCATCACCCGCAATCGTTCGGATGCGTTGGCCATTTCTGCCACCCTCGCGGCACAAGGGTTCGCGGTCGTTGCCATCGATCTGCCCTTGCACGGCCTGCCCACGAGCAGCCCGTTCAATATCGAGAATTCGCCGTTCGGTCCGGTCGCCAATGAACGCACCTTTGCGGTCGATTACGTCGACAACAGCACCGGTGCCGCCGGTCCCGACGGCAACGCGGACGATTCCGGCACGCACTTCATCAATCTGTCCTCACTGCTGACTTCGCGTGACAACGTGCGTCAGGGCGTGGCGGACCTGTTCGTTCTGGCCAAGACCATCCCCAGCATTGATTTCGACGGCAATGGTGCCGACTTCGACGGTTCGCGCATTGCCTTTACCGGGCAGTCGCTGGGCTCCATCGTGGGAACCCAGTTCGTGGCCTTGGAGCCGACCGTCAATCAGGCAGTCTTGTCGGTGCCCGGCGGCGGCATCGCGCGCTTGCTCGAAGCCTCGCCCACCTTCGGTCCGCGCATCCGCGCTGGTCTGGCTGCCTCGGCGGGTCTGCAGCCCGGCACCGCGACCTATGACAGCTTCTTCGGCGCAACCCAGCAGGTCATCGACTCGGCAGATCCGATCAACTACGCGTTTGCGACGCCGCTGAAGTCGATCCTGTTGCACGAAGTGGTCGGAAACGGAAGCGACGTGTTGCCCGATCAGGTGATTCCGAACGCGGTAGCCGGTGCGCCCCTGTCCGGCACCGAGCCACTGATTCGCGCACTGGGCCTGTCACCCTTGACTGCCACCACGCAGTCGGCGACCGGCGTTCGCGGCGTGGTGCGTTTCGTGGCGGGTGATCATGGGTCCCTTCTGTCGCCTGCCGCCTCACTGGCGGCAACGATGGAAATGCAGGGTCAAATGGCCAGCTTCCTCGCCTCCGGCGGCACCACGGTGCTTATCCAGAACCCCGCCGTTATCCGCGCGCAGTAAGCCGACATCAAGGAAAGACACATGATCAGCAAACCATTGAATCTCCGCTTGCGCCGCATCGCTCCACTCAGTTTCGCGGTGTCTGCGGCATTGCTCGCCCAGAATGCATTCGCCGTCGAGTTCAGCCGTGGCGACCTGACGGGCTCCATCGATACCACCATCACCTGGGGCGCCTCCGTGCGTGCGCAGGATCGCGATGACCGTTTGATCGGCAAGGTCAATCTGGACCCGACCATTGGCGCACAGGTTTCTGCGCTGCAGGCACAAGGGCGCTATGTCGAAGCGCAGGCGCTTGCCTTGGCGGCGCCTGGTCGTTTTTCGGTCAACTCGGACGACGGCAACCTGAAGTACGACAAGGGCGATCTGATTTCCAACGCCATCGGTCTGACGACTGAACTGAGCCTGGACTGGCGTGGCTGGGGGGCGTTCGTCCGCGGTACGGGTTTCTACGACTTCGAAACCATGGATCGTGACGACATCACCGATGTGGCCAAGGACCAGATTGGCAATCGCGTTCGCCTGCTGGATGCATTCGTCTTCCGCGACTTCGCTTTCGGCGATGCGGTGACGGGTAACTTCCGCGTGGGTAAACAGGTGGTGAGCTGGGGCGAAAGTACCTTCATCCAGGGCGGCATCAACGCCATCAACCCGGTGGACGTGTCACGTCTGCGCGTGGCAGGCGCGGAGTTGAAAGAAGCGTTCCTCCCGATCAACTCGGCTTGGGCCTCGTTCAATCTGACCGACAATCTGGCTGTCGAGGCGCTGTACATGTTCGAGTGGAAGTCCACGGAAGTGGAGCCATCAGGTACCTACTTCGCCAACAACGACTTCGGTTTGACGGGTGGCGAGTTCGTTATGCTGAACTTCGGCCTGGTCGATGAGCCGGCGGACTACAACGTTTGCCGCACCAACCCTGCGGCGGATCCGCGCTGTGCGGCCGCGTTCCCACGGGCCGCCGACAACGAGGCCAGTGACAGCGGTCAGTACGGTCTGGCGATGCGCTATTTCGCTTCGGAGCTGAACGATACCGAGTTCGGTCTGTACTACCTGCGCTACCACAGTCGTTTGCCCTACATCTCCGGTACTGCCGTGGCCAACGCGTCCACGACGTCGGGTCGCTATTTCATCGAATACCCGGAAGACATCAACCTCTACGGCTTGAGCTGGAACACGATGTTGCCGGCCGGTGTCGCCTTCCAGGGTGAACTGAGCTACCGCGACAACATGCCGCTGCAGATCGACGCCGAGGAAATCCTGTTTGCTGGTCTGAGCCCGCTCAACGTGCTGATCGCGGAGCCCTACCTGCGCTTTGTCAGCCAGTTGGGTCAGGCGACGCCGGAACAATATCTGCGTGGCTATGAGCGCCATGAAGTGAGCCAGTTGCAGTTCACCTTTACCAAGGTGATCGGCCCCGGCAATTTCCTCGCTGCAGACCAGATCTCCACCGTGGCGGAGTTTGGTGCCACCAAGGTGTGGGATCTGCCGACACTGGATGTCTTGCGCTATCAGGGCGACGGCACCGATACAGGCTGTGGTCCGGATGCGGCGACCGGTAACGGACGCAATCCCTACACCTCCTGCTTCGGCTTCCCGACGCAGTTCTCTTGGGGCTATCGTCTTGCCGCCAAGGCGGACTACAACAGCGTTGCAGGCAAGGCCATCAACCTCTCGCCGCGCATCGCCTTCAATCATGACGTGAATGGCACCTCGCCCGGACCCGGCGGCAACTTCATTGAAGATCGCAAGTCGGCCACCTTGGGTGTCGAAGCCAATTACCTGAATCGCTGGGTGTTCGATGTCTCCTACACGGCCTTCATGGGTGGCGGCATCTACAACCTCACCAGTGATCGCGACTTCTTTGCCGTCACTGCCAAATACTCGTTCTAAGGCCCGAGGGAGACATCAGCATGCGTAACTTCAACTATCTCGCACTGGCGCTGGCTGGGCTGACCTTTGGCAGTGGTGCCATCGCGGCAGTCGGCGCCGATCAGGCTGCTCGCCTGGGCAAGGATCTGACGCCCATGGGTGCGGAGAAGGCGGGCAATGCCGCTGGGACGATTCCGGCATGGGACGGCGGTTTGACCACGCCGCCTGCCGGCTACAAGGTTGGTGATCACCATCCCGATCCGTTCGCGGCGGAAAAGCCGGTCCTGAGCATCACACCGGCGAACTACAAACAGTACGCCGACCAGTTGACCGCCGGGCAGGAGGCGATGTTTGCGCGCTACCCGACCTTCCGGATGGACATCTATCCCACCCACCGGACGGCGGCGTTCCCGCAGCGTACCTATGACTTCTCGATCAAGAATGCGACCACGGCCAATCTGACCGCCGGTGGCGACGGCGTCGAGAACGCAGCGGAGGGTGTGCCTTTCCCGATTCCGCAAAACGGCCAGGAAGTCATCTGGAATCACAAGATGAAGTTCAAGGGCGTGTCGAGTGCGCGCTGGAACAATCAGGCCGCTGTCGCACCGGGTGGGCAGTACAACCTGGTTCGCCTGCGTGAAGAGTTCCTCGGCCTCTACTACAAGCCGGGCAACACCATCGCCGACATCAACAACATCCTGCTGTATTTCTATCAGGTCGTTGAGAGCCCGGCGCGTCTGGCCGGTCAGGTCTTGCTGGTGCATGAAACCCTGAACCAGCAGGCACAGATGCGACAGGCTTGGGTCTACAACCCAGGTCAGCGCCGTGTGCGTCGTGCGCCGAACGTGGCCTACGACAACCCCGGCACTGCCTCGGACGGTCTGCGTACCAATGACATGACCGACATGTTCAACGGTGCGCTGGATCGTTACGACTGGAAACTGGTGGGCAAGCAGGAAATGTACGTGCCGTACAACTCCTACAAGGCGCACAGCGACAAGTCGGTGCTGGCCGACATGCTGACGCCGAACCACCTCAACCCCGACTACCTGCGTTACGAGTTGCATCGCGTCTGGGTGGTGGAAGCCACGCTCAAGGAAGGCAAGCGCCACATCAATCCGCGCCGCACCTTCTATGTTGACGAAGACAGCTGGCAGATTCTGACCATGGATCACTACGATAGTCAGGGCAATCTGTGGCGGTATTCGGAAGCGCCCTCCATCACGTACTACGAAGTGCCGGTGTTCTGGACCACGATGGAAAACCATCATGATCTGAAGTCTGGTCGCTACATGGCCAGCGGCCTCGACAATCAGGACGAAATCGTTGACTTCTCGCACCAGAGTGGGCCCGACGATTACAACCCGCAGAACCTTCGCGGACGTGGCGTTCGCTGATCCTGATCGGCTCGCGTGAGCGAGTTGCGCGGGCCAGGCCCGCAATAGGATGGATCGACAGCCGCGACGCTCGCGTCGCGGCTGTTTTTTTGCCGCAGGCATCATGTCGATGCAGATTCACCGATTTCCATGATTGTTCAGGACAGGCATGAAGACACTCGCCAGCAAGCTTTCGATACTCGTCGCGGTGACATTGACGGCGGCGACCTTGGGCGTCACCGCGCAGGACGACTCCGCGCCCCTACTGATGGCGGAACCCATGCCGCTTGCCACATCGCGTGCGCTCGTGCTGGATCTGACCAATGGAGACAGTCGCGCCATCGCCGTCGGAGAGCGCGGCCATGTGCTGGTGTCCGAGTCGCGCAGCGATTGGCGGCAGGTGGAAAAGGTGCCTTCGCGTTCCAATCTGACCGCCGTCACCACCGCCGGAGAGTCGGCTTGGGCGGTGGGGCATGATGGCCTCATCCTGTTCAGCGCAGACGGTGGTCTGACCTGGACCGTGCAGCGTCAGGATGTCTGGAAACCGATGCCCGATGACGCCGACTGGGACGCCTTCGATCCCACCCAGGGCGCACCGCTGCTGGATGTGCTGGCATTGAACGCGCAGCAGGTGATTGCCGTCGGTGCCTACAGTCTCATGCTTCGATCGGACGATGGTGGACAGACCTGGATCAAGATCGATCCCAATGCCAAGCCCGCCGGTGAGGCTGAACCAGAAGCCGAAGAATCGGATGCTGCGGCGCTGGCTGCGGACGGTGGCGAGGATCAGGCCAGCGATGACTGGACGATGGACGCCGATGCCCTGGTGCTGGACGAGGAAGACGATCCACACCTGAACGGCATTGCCCGCGATGCGGCGGGTCAGTTGATGGTGGTCGGTGAACGCGCTGCCGCGTTCCGTTCTCGCGATGGTGGTCAGAGCTGGGAGCGTTTGAGTCTGCCTTACGACGGTTCCATGTTCGGAGTTCTGGCGCTCGGTGAAGGTCATTTTCTGGCCTACGGTCTGCGCGGTCATGTGCAGGAAACGATGGATTTCGGGGACACCTGGGTCGAGCTGGATACCGCGACCGAGGCGACCTTGCAGGGCGGGGCGCTGACGCCGGACGGTAGCGTCTTCCTCGTCGGTAACAACGGAACGGTGTTGTATCGCGCGGCGGGAGCCGGGCAATTCGTATTGCAGACCTACAGCGATACGGAGCAGGAGTCGCCGGTACTGTCGAACGCGCTGGCACTGGAAAACCGCGCGGTCATCGTGGCGGGTGAAAAAGGCCTCGGCCGATTCCAACTGAACTGATCAGGGACGACATAGACCATGGCCATCAGCTCCAACTTCAAGCCCACCGCCTTCCATCGTTTCGCTGAGTCACTGGTGTTTGGTTCGCGCCCCATCGTGCTCGCGCTGTTTGCGGTGGTCACCGTGGTGATGCTGTATTTCGCCACCCAGTTGAAGGTCGACGCGGGCTTCAAGAAGCAGATTCCGCGTGACCACGAATACATGCAGACCTTCCTGCAGTACGAGCAGGATTTCGGCGGTGCCAATCGTGTGCTGCTGGCCGTGGTGGCCAAGGACGGCAACATGTTCACCCAACCCTTCTTCCAGACCATGGAGAAGGTGACGGCGGATGTCATTGCCATCGAAGAAACCGATGACGCGCGGGTGCGTTCGATCTTTACCCCGAACGTCCGGTTCGTCGAAGTGGTGGAAGACGGCTTCGCCGGCGGCAACGTGATTCCACCCGAGTTCACCCCCAACCTCGAAGGCTGGACGGCGACCGAGGATGATTTCGCGACCGTGCGCGGCAACATCGTCAAGGCCGGGATTGTCGGACGATTGGTGTCGAAGGACTTCAGCGGCGCGATGGTCTGGGCTGACCTGATTCCCGAAGATTCCGGTAAGAAGCTCGACTACCAGGCCGTTGCGGCGCAGTTCGAAGCGATCCGACAGAACTACGAGAACGATCAGGTCACGGTGCACATCATCGGCTTCGCCAAGATGGTCGGCGACATCGCCGATGGGGCGCGTTCGGTGGTGGGATTCTTCTTCCTCACCATCGGCATGACCTGGCTGTTGCTGTTCCTGTATTCGACATCCGGCAAGCTGGCCAGTCTCACCGTGTTCGCGGCCTTGATCTCGGTGGTGTGGATGTTGGGCGCACTGCGCCTGATGGGCTTTGGCATCGATCCAATGAACATGCTGACGCCTTTCCTGATCTTTGCCATCGCGGTCAGCCATGGCGAGCAGATGATCAACCGTTTCCGTGGCGAGATCTTCTTCGGTGGGCTTGAGGAAGGTTCGGTCGAAGAGCTGCGTGCGCGTGCCAAGGATGCGGTCGGTCCGTTGGAAGCCGCACGCTCGTCATTCCGCATGCTGCTGATTCCGGGCACCGTGGCCTTGCTGGCGGGTTGCATCGGCTTTGGCGCGATTCTGGTCATTCCCATCGACATGGTGCGCGAACTGGCCATCACGGCCACCGTCGGCGTCGCCCTGACGATTCTTACCGATCTGGTTTTGTTGCCGGTGCTGCTGAGCTATACGCGTCTGCGCAACCTCGACCGCAAGCGCGAATACCGCCTGCGCCAGTTGACCCAGTTCGACCGCATCTGGGCGTTCCTTGCGAAGGGCAGCCGTCCGGTTCCCGCCATCATTCTGGTCACTGCGGCCACCACGCTGTGGTTCTTTGCCGAACGCGAAGGCGATAAGGTGATGACCGGTGACGCCCAGGCGGGCGTGGCCGAGCTGTGGCCGGATGCGCGCTACAACCGCGATGCCGAGATGATCAGCAGCAAGTTCGCGCTGGGCGTCGACATTCTCAATGTGATCGCCGAGGCGGGTCCGTCCGCCTGCACCACCAGCTATCCGGCGATGGAAACCATTGACCGCTTTGCCTGGCACATGCGCAACGTCGAAGGGGTCGAACAGATCATGACCCTGCCGATTGCGGCCAAGCTGGTATATGCGGGCTATAACGAGGGCAATGTGCGCTGGCGCACGTTGCCTCGCGATGGCGACTCGTTGCGGCTGGCGACGCAGAGCTTCGAGACCGACTCCGGTCTGCTCAATTCCGACTGCAGCGCGATGTCGATCATGATGTTCCTCAGTGATCACAAGGCGACCACGATCGATCGCATCGTCGCTGCGGTGAAGCAGTTCCGCGAGGACAACAAGGCCTATGACGTGAACTTCCGCGTCGAGCGTGACAAGGCCATCGCCGCCGCCAGCGAAACGGGCGAGGAATGGCATACCGATGCGGTCAACCTGCGCCTCGGAACCGGCAACATCGGCGTGATGGCGGCAATCAACGACACCGTGCGTGCGTCCGAGCACACCATCCTGTATCTGCTCTACGCCGCTGTGTTCGTGATGTGCCTGATCAGCTTCCGCAGCCTGCTGGCAGCGCTGTGCATCCTGTTGCCATTGGTTCTGGTGACCGAACTGGGCCATAGCCTGATGGTGCATCTGGGCATCGGCATGAAGGTCAACACGCTTTGCGTCGTCGCCCTGGGCGTTGGCATCGGTGTCGACTACGGCATTTACATCTATGCGCGCATGGCAGAAGCCATGAAAGCGGGCCACTCACTCACCGATTCCTACTTCATTGCGCTCAAGACCACCGGTATCGCGATCTTCTATACCGCGCTGACGCTGGCGGCGGGCGTAGGCACCTGGGTGTTCTCCGACCTCAAGTTCCAGGCGGACATGGGCTTGATGCTGACCTTCATGTTCGTCATGAACATGATCGGCGCCGTGGTGCTGATGCCCGCCATCCTGCGCGTCCTGCTGTGGAAGAAGACCACCGGACCGCGTCCACCTGCCGAAGGCCTGCAAAGCGCGGCGTGATGGCCGCCGGTTGCCTAGAGCTGCATGGCGGCATCGATAACGTCGATGCCGCCAGGGGCCATCAGCGGATTGCCTGCGAGTTGCCCGCGTTTTTGCATCATCCTTGTTGAGCATGGCAACTCCCTCACCCAGGAAGTTCACCATGTCGGATCTGAGTCTGCCCCGGCGTCGATTGTTTGCACTCGGTGCGCGTCTCGTGCTCGCCCTCACTGCCACCGCTTGCGTCGCCGCCGATGCGGCGGATGCGGTGTTTGTCGAAGATGCCCGCGTCGCGCGCGCCTTTGAGCAGGCCGGATTGCACGGCTGCTTCGTGTTGTTCAATGCGCAGACCGGCGTCTATCTCGGCCACAACGCCGAACGCGCGGCGACCCGCTTTCTGCCCGCCTCCACGTTCAAGATTCCCAGCAGTGTGATCGGACTGGCGACCGGTGCGATCAGCAGTGTGGATGAAGTGCTGCCCTGGGGCGGAGGCAAGGCCTTTCTGCCGAGCTGGGAAAAAGACATGGGTTTGCGCGAGGCGATCATCGTCTCCAATGTGCCGATCTATCAGGAACTGGCGCGTCGCGTGGGCCTGGAGCGCATGCAGGCCATGGTGAGGTTGTTCGACTACGGCAACCGCGAGATTGGAGACGTTGTCGATCAATTCTGGTTGCGCGGTCCCCTGCAGATCAGCGCCATCGAGCAAACCCGATTCCTGACGCGACTGGCTCGGCGTGAGCTGCCCGTGACGCGATCAGCGCAGGACGCCGTGGTCGAGATCACGCGCCAGGCTGAGGGTAGTGATGCGCTAGGGCGCGACTGGGCGCTGCACGCCAAGACCGGGATGTCCCTGCCGGACGACGGCCAGGGCATTGGTTGGTGGGTCGGCTGGGTTGAGCGCGACGGGCAAGTATTCGCCTTCGCACTGAATATCGATGTGCAGGACTGGACTCAGGGCCCGCAGCGCACTGAACTGGGCAAGCGCATCCTGCAGGCGCTGGATCTGTTGCCGGCGGTGCTCAACCAATCCAGTTGAGTGCAGGCCGTACGGACCGCCACGCATGGCGCGCGGGCGGTCCGACCGTATCAAGCCTTTTTGACGAACTCCGATTTCAGCTTCATGGCACCAATGCCATCGATCTTGCAGTCGATATCGTGATCGCCATCGACCAGACGAATATTGCGCACCTTGGTGCCGACCTTGACCACCAGCGAAGAACCCTTGACCTTCAGATCCTTGATCACTGTGACCGTGTCGCCGTCAGTGAGGACGGCGCCGTTGGCATCCTTGATGATCCGGGACTCTTCCGCTGCCGACTCTGCTTCCGCGCCAGGCTTCCACTCATGCCCGCACTCGGGGCAGATCAACTGACCAGCGTCTTCGTAGGTGTATTCGGATTGGCATTTGGGGCAGGGCGGTAGCGTGCTCATGAACGGTTCCAACAAGAAAAACGCATTATCGCACCCTGCTTGCATGCCACACGAAACCGAACCTATGCACGTGTAAGCCCGGGATGTCCTTGCCGCGATGCCCGGTGAAGCCAAGTCAGCCATCGCAGCCTGACAAGCCTCAAGGTTCGCCCAGTGAACTCAGGTGCCTGAGCTGGGTGCGGGTGCAGTACGATCAAGATTGACCTCGAGATGCGGAATCCGCGCCGTGAAAGGACAGGTTGCAACGATTTTTTTAGTACTCATGAGTCTTGTGGGTTGCGCGAACGTCCCCACCAGCCGCCAGACGGCCGGGTCCGGGCAGGACCTGCTTACCCCGCAGCAGGCGATCTTCATGGCCGCCAGCGTTGCACCGGCCAGTGTCGATGGGGTGTTTGCGATGCGGGTACAGGCGACCGGTACGCAAGGTCAGCTGACCTATCTGAACTCCGAACTCGACTATCGCGATCAGCGCAATCTCACGGTAACCATTACACCCGACGCGGCAAGGCAGCTCACCGAGCGTTTCGGCGATCATCCAAGGATTTCGCTCAAGGACAAGACCATTCGCGTGCGTGGCAGCGCTATCCGCACGACGATCCACTTCTATGCCAACGGGAAGCCTACGGGCCAGTATTACTACCAAACGCAGGTCAATGTGACCGACGCCAGGCAGATTGAGGTGGATTTAATTGAATCGAAGTTGTTGGACCAACTGTCGAAGATCTCGGCGGAAGGGAACTTCGTCGACGAGTACGTTCAAGACGTCACCAGGCTGGGATTGGAACCTCTGTCAACGAGCTTTGGGTCAGAGCAATTTCGGGTTGAGGTCATCCCTGCGTTTTCTCGTTCGATCCTGATCGACGTTCGTCTGCTGCAAGGCGGCGATGCTGACGTTACTGCGTATGAGGTGCCGTGGGATCACGAGCTGAGTTCGACGCCCAAAATCACGCAACGCCATATTTCACGCCGCCAGGTGAATGTGTTTCGTCGGTTGATCGAGATGGGCGAGTTCTGGACTCGATACTACTTTGGTTGGGGTCATGGCCTGGACACGCGAGCGTGGGTGTTTGAAGGCGTGAGAGGGAGCCAACACCACTTCTTTTCTAGCGCGGAGGAAGTTCCTGCCGCGCTTGGCAGTGCTGGTGAATACTTGGTGCACATCGTGTTTGGGGCCAACGTTCCACGCTAGTCGCCCACGACTTTGATCCAACCCATCTTGGCAGTGCATCCGTGATCGTTATGCTGGCTCGGTCAGATTGCGGGAGCTTGCCAGTGGAAACTCAGATGACTTCGCCGCCGCCACCGCTGGCGGACAACGTGGCGCAGGCGATTCATGATGCCTTCGAGGACTACCACGCGCGCTTTCGCGAGATCACCCAGCGCGCCAAGTCGCGATTTGAGCAGCGCGCGTGGCTGGCGGCGAAAAGCGATGCGGTGGAGCGCATCGAGTTGTACGACCAGTGCATCGCCGCCATTCGCGCACGTCTGGTGGTGCAGTTGGGTGCGCAGGCGCAGGACCGGGCCTTGTGGAAGGCAGTACGACGGCGCTTCGCCGAACTGATCGAGCCACTGGTCGATGGCGAGTTGTACAAGACCTTTTTCAACACCCTGACGCGACGTTTTTTCGGTACCCAGGGCGTGGATGCGGATGTGGAGTTCGTGGCGCTGGAGATCGAGCCGACCGAGCGCATTTCGCATCCGGTGGCACGCCGCAGTTACACCGCGATCAACAATCTGGAAGGCGTGGTCGAACGCATCCTGCAGGATTACGCGTTCCGTGTGCCGCATGTGAATCCGACCGCCTGCGCGCAACAGATTGCCGACGCGCTGCGCGCCCACCTGGCGCATTGGGATGCCCCGGCAGTGCGGGCCATCGAGTTGATGCAGACGGTGTTCTATCGCGAGCGGCGTGCGTATCTGGTTGGGCGGGTGTTCGGTGAGTTCCGCTTCTCGCCGCTGGTGATCGCGCTGATGAATACCGACGACGGCATTCGTGCCGATGCGGTGATTACCCAGCGCGAACAGGTCAGCGTGCTGTTCGGCTACACGCGCAGCTACTTCCATGCCGATCTGGAGACGGTCGGCGATGCCGTGGTGTTTCTGCGCACCTTGGTGCCGCACAAGCCGGTCGACGAAATCTATACCGTGCTGGGACGCGCCAAGCAGGGCAAGACGGAGCGCTATCGGCACTTCTTCGCCCACCTGCAGCGCCAGCCCGAGGAGTTGCTGGTCAACGCGCCGGGCGAACGCGGCATGGTGATGGCGGTATTCACACTGCCCTCGTATCCGGTGGTGTTCAAGCTGATTCGCGACAAGTTCGCCTACCCGAAGAACGTGGCTCGCGCGGAAGTCGAGGAGAAGTACCGCCTGGTGTTCAACCACGACCGCGCCGGGCGCTTGGTCGATGCGCAGCAGTTCCGCCATCTGCGTTTCCCCAAGCGCCAGTTCGCGCCCGAGTTGCTGACCGAGCTGGTGGAAGGCTGCAGCGAAAGCGTGCACGAGGACGGCGATGACCTGATCGTGCGGCATTGCTATGTCGAACGGCGCCTGCGTCCGCTCAATCTGTACCTGCGTGAAGTCGAGCGCGACAAGGCCGTCGCCGCCATCGTCGACTATGGTCAGTCGATCAAGGATCTGGCGCGCAGCAATATTTTCCCCGGCGACCTGTTGCTGAAGAACTTCGGTATGAGCCGCAACGGACGCGCAATCTTCTACGACTACGACGAACTGTGCTTCGTCACCGACTGCCACTTCCGCGCCCTGCCCGAGGCACGCGATGACGATGAAGAGATGCACAGCGGTGCCTGGTTCTATGTTGGCGAAAACGATGTCTTTCCCGAACAGTTCCCGCAGTTCCTCGGCTTGGACGCGGGCTTGCGGCAGGCATTGATGGAAGCCCACGGCGATATCTTCGATGTGCAGTGGTGGCTGGATCTGCAGCAGGGCCTGAACGCTGGGCGCTTTGCCGATGTACCGCCGTATCCGCAGCGGATGCGGCTGCGTCCGGGAAGTTGAGCCGGACCACCTGCGGGCCTTGATTGCGTCGCCGGCTTGCGCGACCGCGGCGGTGATCGCCACACTGGCGTATCGAAAGCGGTGCGACCTCGCGTGTGTCCGCACAGGAGGGATTTGTGCTCTCATCCGAATCCACAGCCACCTTGCTCGATAGAGTCCGCGATGGTGACGCCGCGGCGCGCGAGCGGTTGATCGCACGCTATCTGCCCTTGCTGCGGCGTTGGGCACGCGGCCGTTTACCCGCCCATGCGCGTGATCTGAATGACACGCATGACCTTGTGCAGATCACCCTGCTTTCGGCATTGAAGGGTGTAACGGCTTTCCGTCCGCAACGTGAGGGAGCGTTTCTGGCCTATCTGCGCACCAGTTTGATGAATGCCGTTCGCATGGAATTGCGGCGTGTTGGGCGTCACGGGTTGGACGAGCGTTTGCCCGAGGACGAATCGAGCCTCGCCATCGAGAATCCGCCATTGGCCGTGGATGACTACCTCGATTACGAGGCCGCCTTGGCAAAGTTGTCGCCGCTGCGGCGTGAAGCCGTCATTCTGCGTTTCGAGTTCGGCATGGACTACGCCGAAATTGCCGAAGCGCTGCACCGTCCGACGGCCAACGCGGCACACATGTTGGTTTCCCGGGCGCTCGTAGATCTGGCACGAGAGCTGGGATGAAAACGTTCGATCCGGTGCTGGAGGCAGCGCAGCGGATTGCATCGGGCGAGCAGATCGACACGCAGTCGGTGCCCGACCCGAAAATCGCGCGCGGCCTGTCTCGCCTGGCCCAGATTGGACGCGCATTGGCTGGGGGTCGGGTCTTGGGCGAATCCTGGGGGCACCTGCAGCGATTGCAGCGGATCGATCACGGTTCCTTTGGTGAGGTGTTTCGCGCCTGGGACCCAACCCTTGGGCGTTATGTTGCCTTGAAGCTCAAGCGCGATGACGCGCCTTCCGGTCTTGTCAGTGGCCGCGATTTCGTTGCCGAAGCCAGGCGTCTGGCAAGCGTTCGGCACCCGCATGTGCTGGCTGTGCATGGTGCGAGCTTTCACCAGGATCGCGCTGGTCTGTGGGCCGACTGGATCGATGGCGAAACCCTGCAGGCGCGATTGCTGAGGGATGGCTGCCTGGAGGCCGAAGCCCTGCAGATGATCGCTGCAGAATTGGCGGGCGCGCTGCAGGCGGTACACGCGGCGGGCATCGTGCACGCGGATATCAAGGCTTCCAACGTCATGCTCGATGCCGTTGGGCACGCGATCCTGATGGATTTTGGCGCAGGGTTTTCTTCGGACGACGAGCGATCGAGACTGACTGCGGGAACACCGCGCTATCTCGCGCCCGAAGCGATGAACGGTGAGTCGGTCAGCGCTGCGATTGACCTTTATGCACTGGGCGTCCTGTTGTATCGCGCAGCAAGTGGCGCCTTTCCGGGCGAAGCCACCTTGCCAGCGCAACTGGGAAATGACTGGCGACAGTTGATCAAGGATCTGCTCGCCGCTGATCCGCTGAAACGACCCAGTGCCGATGTGCTGGTCGCGCGCATCGCGCAACTGCAGCGGGCGCCCCTACAGCGTGCCCGCCGCCGCGTGCGCTGGCTTCTGGTCATCACATTGATCGCCATCAGCGTCGTCAGCAGCGTCAGCTACTGGCGCGCGCAGGAGGCAAGACAACGAGCTGAGACAGCACAGCGCCGTGCTGAACGCGTCAGTGACTTCCTGCGCGAACTGCTTGGTCAGGCTTCACAGGCCAGCCTGGGTCCTCAGGCAACTCTTCGCCAGTTGCTCGACGCCGCACCGGTGCTCGCCGAGCATCGAACCGAACTGTCCCTGCTGGATCGCGCGGACTTGCTCAGCGCGCTGGCAGGACTCGAAGGCGACCTCGGCAATGATGCCAAGGCCGCACATCTGGCGCGGAACGCCGCCGATCTGGCCGCGCGTGCTGCGCCGGATTCGGAGATGGCATCGCGACTGGCTGCCGATGCGCTTCGCTGGCGCGCGATGGCGGGCGAAGCAGAAACGGCGGTCCGCGAAGGCGAAGCGATGCTGCAGCGCTTGCAGCAGGACGGCGTATCCCCTTCATTGCTGGCCTACGCGACCTTCTGTCTGGTTGAGGCAGAAGTCCGCTTGTCGCTGCAACACGCATCGCCGGAACGGCAGGCGCGCATCGAGAAGCGAATCACCCAGTTGCTGCGCGAACCCGAGCTACTGGATGCGGCGACCGAGTCGGTCGCGTTACGTCGTCTTGCCACCCTGCGCATGGAAGCCGATGACTTTCCTGCCGCACAACGGATCGCAGCGCAGGCGGTGGCGCGGTCAGTGCAGCGCCTGGGCAATGAGCACCCGTTGACGGCACTGGCGCGGCGCGTCTACGGCTGGTCGCTGGTCAACAAGGAACCAAGCCCGCTTGCCATTCGCCAGTTCGAGACCAACCTGAGCCTGCACGAAACCAAGCTCGGTGCCGATAGTCCCCCCATGATCGATGACCGCATCGGACTCGCCTATGCCTTGTTGGTTGCGGATAGGAGTGCGGAGGCAGAGAGCATGGCGACCGCCGCCTGGCAGGCGGCCAACCGTATCTTCGGTCCAGATCACCGCAGCACCATTGATGCCGGACTGACCCTGTCGCATGCCCTGTTGAGCACGCAGCAGTGGCAGGCAGCGCTCGCCTTGCTGCGCGAGTTGCGGGGTCGTCTGCAACGGGACGGGCGTCAGGCATCACGTCAATACCTGCACGTCAGCCGTGAACTGGCCAAGACGCTCGACCACCTGGGGCAGTCCGCCGAGGCGGCCGAACTGCGGCTCGACTGCCGACAGTCGGGTGAGGTGGCCTTGGGTTCCGAGCATGTCCTGGTTCAACGCTGCATGGAGTGATCGATGTGCCGCTGAATCAGTCCTCGAATCCATCCGCAAAAATCTGTGGGCCGGGAACGTCGTACACGTAGACGCCGCCTTCGCGCGGGTTGCTGAACAAGCTGCTTCCATCGCGAACATATGCGCCGATCAGCACGCTGCCCGCATCAGAGGCCAGCGCGTATCCAAAACCGTTGTAGGCAACGGGTTCCGGAAGCAGATAACGACCTTCCTCGACCCACTGGCTGCCTTCGCGCAGGAAACGGTAGAAGCCACCGGCTGGAGCGAGCCCAGGTGCGGAGACGGTGATAGTGTCCTGGTGCATGGCGACCGCTGCGCCGAAACTGCTTTCGGGCATCGAAGGTGTCAGCGTCGCCTCGGGTAGCCAGAGGCCGCCATGGCGGTAAAAAGTCCTTACTGATGGCGAGAGGCTGGGTTGCGTCTGAGTCGCATTGACCGCCATGCGCTGGCCATCGAAGGCAATCTGGTTGCAGCAGATAGTGGCTGGGCCATCCATCGGGATTTCCGCCTCGGTAGTCCACGTATTTCCGTCGTGGCGGAACACCCGCAGTGCGTAGCTCGCGCTTTGCCCCAAAAGCAAGCGCTGCCCATCGGCCGACAGCAGCGCCAACGCGCTGTAGTCGTTTCCGCCAAAGGATTGTTCCAGTGACCACACGCCATTTTCGCGTCGGTAGACGCAGGCACCCTGGGGTGGAGGGCTGGAAAACACCAGTCGGTCACCGCCGAGCGATAGCCCCATGTATCCCACCATGGCGTCGCTGCCGATACCAAAGCAGGTCTGGAGTTTGCCTTGCAGAGTCCACGATGCGCCCTTGCGCTGGAATACGTAGACCGCGCCGAGGTTACTGGTGGAGCCGAAATCATCGCCGGGTGCGGAAACAGCCAGTGTGTCGCCCTGCAGGGCAACGCGCGAGCCAAAATAGTCACCGGCGGAACCATCCGGTGCGACGATGCGTGTGTCCGCACTCCATTCGCCAGTGGCTGATTTGTGGAACAGGTACACGGCTCCCTGTTGCGCATTGAACCCTACATGGTGGAACTCGGCACCGATGGCCGCATCGTCTCCTGAAACGGCGACGCTGTTGCCAAAATTCGAGTCGGCCGCTGAGGGCCCGGTATCGATCTGTTCGCTCAGGGGCGTCGGCCAGGCTGTCGATCCGCGCGTCGCTACCACGACGCTGCCTTGGTCGATACGACTACCGATGTCGGCATTGGGAAATCCGACGATCAATCGAGTTGCGTTGCGCTCGCGACTCAGGCCGAGGGAGGTGGCCGGGACAGGTTGAGGAAAGGCACTCTGGTTGTAGGTGTGCGTCAGCGAGAACGCACCATTGCTCTGGCGCTCATGCACTTGGATCTCGTTGGGTGTGCTGAGGTACGGGGACGATCCGATCGCCAGCGTGTCTTCATGCGCCGCAAGCAGGGCGCCATGCCTGCGTGGCGCCGATGTCGGTGCCGTGAACGTATCCATCCACGCCCACGATCCTCCTTGTCCGGGTTCAAATCGAAAAACTCGACCCGCGTTGCTGTCGAAGCCCGGTGCACTGACATACAAGGTCGGCGTTTCAGCAAGACTGCCCGTGGCAGGCAGTGTGGTGAGCTGGACCTTCTCGCCGAAGTTCAGGCTTGAACTGCTCTGGGGGGCGGTGATTCGTGCGCTCTGCGACCAATCCAGCAGCGTAGGATGGCGAGTGAAGACATAGACCGTGCCGGGCCCGTTCGGCGTCGATTCGCCGACCGCACCCACGGCAATCCGATCACCGAGTAAGGCGACCGAAAAGCCGAATCGACCCAGCGTCACTGGATTGGAGGGCAGCAGGGTATCGCGCAACTGCAGCGTGCCATCGCCGTCCGTCGGATACACGTGGACCCGACCTTGGCCTTTCAGCGGCTGCGAGTACTCGTCTGCACTGACAACCAGGGTGTTGCCGTCCCACGCAAGATTCTGACCGAAGGCGTCCGTGGGCGTGCTGAAGCCTGCGGGAGAGTGGATGGTTTGCGCGAGATCCCAGCCAAGTCCATCGTTGCGTCGGCGATACAGGCGAACCCGCCAGTGGTTGTCGGCGTCGATCAGCAGGCTCACGACAGAAGAACCGTCAGGTGACACCGCCACCGACCCCCAGGAATGGATACCGCCCTGGATCTTGCCGTCAATCAGGTAACTTCCATCCACGCGGCGGAACAGCGAGATCGTCCGCTCGCCCAACGCGCCATCGATGTCGCCGGGCGCGACCACCGCCAATGTGGGGCCGCCAATCGCTACAGTACTTCCAAACAGGTCGCCATCGTCACCTTCACCGACGTCTGGCGGCTCGATGACGCCTCGGAAGCCTAGCGGGGTCGCATTGACCAACGAACCAAGCAACAACATGCCCAATACCCATGGGCGGACAAATGCAGACTTCGGCGTGAAATACGGAGCAGGCGGCATGGTGGTTTCTCCGGTGTGTCATCGGATCAATGCCAATCAGCATCCGAACACCACAGCCATCACGCTGCATCGCGTTGCTCAAGTCCGAGTGTGGAGTTTCGCCTTCGTCTGGCATTCAACTGGTTGAGCACGTCATTTCGGCGCGCTGCACCATGAGTGGGGACTTGCCATGCTGCCAGGAGCCTGCGCGACAGAAGCCGACCGGTCCGCAAAGCCGTCTGCGAGGTCCATTATTTCCGCCGATTCTTGGCCCATAGTCGTGCTATGGACCGGCGAATCGTCGAAAATCTGTCCTCGCGCAGCGGACTTTTCGCCTCGATCGTTTCTGCCGCGCAGGCTCCTAGGCTTGCGTGCTTTCTCCATAACATTGAAGACGGGCTTCGGGAGGCTCGTTCGGATGAGCGCGCTGCTGTTCGGCGGCGTCGTGGCGGTGAATGCCGGTGCTCAACCCTATGCCTTCATCAGTGCGCCGCAGGGTTCTGCGGTCCATGTGGTGAACCTCGCTGACTTCAGTCTGGAGCAGAGCATCACGGGCTTGGCCGACGAACCTTCCGACATGGTGCTGAGCCCGGATCGTACCCATCTGTATTTGTCCAGCTGGCGATTTCAATCGGGCGGCAGCAATGCCGGCTTGATCTACGCCATCGACACGCGAAGTCGCCGAGTCGTGGCGGAGCGTGAGCTTGGCCAGAACCAGGCGCGTGCCATTGCCATGTCGCCGGACGGCTTGGTGGTCTACGCCTGGGCCTTGACCGGCACGGACGAACGTGCGCTGGTTCGACTGCATGCACAAGATCTGACGGTCATCGACAGCACGGCATTGCCATTGCCGGATTGCCGCAACACGCTCTACAACAACATGCGTGTGCATCCCGACGGTCGCGTCTTCTTGCTGGGTTGCGCCAGCGGGGTGAAGTGGTTCGATCCCGCCACCGGCTTGCTGGAAGATGTGCCCGGCGATGTGTGGGGTAGCGAGCTGTTGGGTTTTTCACCGGATGGCAGCGAACTTTACCTGGCGGATTTGCGCACACCGGTCAATGCGGCGCAGTCGCGCTTGACCTCGCTGGATATTGCCACTGGGCAGGATCAGCGTTTCGCGTACGCCATGCCCTCGGGTGATCCTTACCCGCAGATGTCGTCCTATCCGCGCCGCTTGCTGTGGGTGCAGCGTCCCGCGGATCCGTTGAACGAACCGGCGCCCATCGTTCTGTTCGGCCCGGGTGGTGCACTCGGGTTCGCCCAGGTGTTTGGTCTGGCGTCGTGGGGCGAACTGCAGCAGGCGCCTGCCACCGGCAATCGGCGCATCCTCGCGAGCGAGGTCGTCGGTGACGGTGCAGGGTATTCACAGGGGCCAATGGTAGCGAGCGATGATGGCAGTCGCCTGATTGTCACCGGTGGCAGTGGCACTCGACTGTTCGACAGTCAGACCCTCGCGCCCGTGGGCAATGTGCGGGATCTGCCGGGCTTGGGGAATGGCGCCTTGGTGGATGTCGAGATTGCGCCGTTTCCGCCACAGTGGATCTTTAGCAGTGGGTTCGAGTTATGAACCGGGTTGGGGTGAACCGCAGGTGTGGTCTTGCTGCGGGCGTGATGCGCCAGTCAGGGCCCTTCGGGCTGTTGCTTGTCGTTGCACTGGATTTCGCGACGCCCGCATTGGCGCAGGTCTGGCAGTATCAGGGCGTTCGCGAGGCGGCGACAGCGCTGGCCTCGCAGACTGAAGGCTTGCCGCCCTACTTCGGAACGGCCTTGGCGCTATCTCCAGAGTGGTTGGCCGTTGGTGTGCCCTACACCGATCTGACACTCGGCCCTGTCACCTGGCAGGACACCGGTGCGGTTTACCTGTATCAGCGTGATGCAGATGGGCGAATTCCGACTGTCGCGACCCAGATCATTCGTTCAGATCAACTTGCCAACAACGCCCATTTCGGTTTTGCGCTCGCGATCGACGGGTCAACCCTGATGATTGGCATGCCAGGGCATGGCAACAGCGCAGGGAGAGTGGAGTTCTGGAACTATTCGACCGGCGACGGCGCGTGGGATCGAAGCAGTGCGTTCGATGGCAACTTGGCTTCATTTGGCAGTGAGTCCCTCGGCTATTCAGTCAGTTTGAATGGCAATCGCGCGACGGCGGGTGCCCCCAACGCCACCATCGATCCCGCCCAGCCATTCAGTGGTCGAGTTGTCACCTTTGCGCGTGTGTCATCGTTGGTGCCTTTCACCAATCAGCACACGTTGGTGTCGCCGAACCCGACGGCGGGTGGCTACTTTGGGTTCGATGTCGCCATCCGCGTCGAGCCGATCATGTCATTGCTGCCTGATCGCCTGGTCATCGGCGAGGCGGGCGCGGGCGTTGGTGCGCCGCCCAAGGGGCTGGCATGGGTCTACGAGTACGACACGGGGCACGGGGTCTGGTCGCTTGGCCGCCTTATCGCTGCATCCGAGAATGAGATTGGCTATGCCTTTGGTCACGCCGTAGCACTGAATGGTCGACACGTGATGGTGGGTGGGCTGAATGCGAGCCGCGTGCTGGTCGAGCAGCGGGACTTGAGCGGCTGGACTTCTCGCCCACCGCTGCAATCCCCGGCCGGTGGGGAAACACTCCAGTTCGGCTACGACATCGCTGTATACGGTCCGCGCTGGCTCATCGGTCAGCCAGTGCCGGGCAGCCCTGGCAGTCGCGCCCTGGTGTTCGAGGCCGCGGGGTTGGGCGATCCGCATTACAAGGCCTCGTTGCATCAGCAGGGTCCGGCGGCAGCGCCTTGGTACTCGTATGCCCGAGTGGTCGCGTTGCAGGGAGAGCAGGCGGTTGTCGCAGCGCCGACTGATGATGTGGAGCTTGCTTCAGAAGTGGGGTTTGTCGCTCTGTTTGCCTCGTCTGGGCTGTTTTCGGATGGATTCGAATCTTCCCTCGATTGAGCGTCGGCAGGAACGCCGTGTGGATATGCACGGCCGGGGCGGAATGCAGACATGTCATGAACAATCCCTGTGCTATTTTCCGACTCCCTCTAGTTTTGCGAGATTCACCCAATGCGTCTCTCACCGATTGCGATCACTGCGCTGTTGGCACTGACAGCTTGCTCACAGGCCCCGGACCCGCAACCGGCGACGGCACCCAAGACCGACGCGGTGGTCGATTCGGAGCCGGTCCTCAGTCCGCTGGATGCCGCCACTTCCGGTGCATGGCGTATTGCGGAAAACGTCGCCCGCGACGTCTATCGACACCCGAAGGAAACACTGAGTTTTTTCGGCGTCAAACCCGAACAGGTCGTGGTTGAAATGACACCCGGCGGCGGCTGGTACAGCGAGATTCTGGCACCGCTGGTGAAGGGCAAGGGTCGCTACATCGCGGCGGTAATTGATCCGGCCAAGACCACCAACGCGCGCGCGGCGGAGTATTACGGTGGCGCGCTCAAAGAGTTGCAGGACAAGTTCGCGGCCTCGCCGGACCAGTTCGGCGAAGCGCAGATCGTGCAGTTCGATCCTGCCGCGCCGGTGGTGGCTGAACCGGCCAGTGCCGATGTCGTGCTGACCTTCCGCAACGTGCACAACTGGCTGGGGCAGGACAAGGCACCGTTGTACTTCAAAGGCTTTTTCGATGCGTTGAAGCCGGGCGGTACCTTGGGTGTGGTGGAACACAGCGCGGCGGCAGGTGTTACGCCGAAAGCGGACTCCGGTTACATGACCGAGCAGCAGATCATCGATTTGGCAACCGGCGCGGGTTTCGTGCTGGCCGAGCGCAGTGACATCAATGCCAATCCGAAGGACACGACCGATTACGCCAACGGCGTCTGGTCGCTGCCGCCGACCTTGCGTGGTGGCGATCAGGATCGGCAGAAGTTCATCGACATCGGCGAATCCAATCGCATGACGCTGCGCTTCACCAAGCCCGCCGCGAGCACGGATGCGCCTGCCGGTGAGTCCGCTGCAGAGCCGGCACCGGCACAGCAGTAAGGCAGCGGTGTGGACCGCTTCGGTCCGCTGCCACGAAGCGCATGTTGATCGCCTTCAACAAGCCGTTTGGCGTGCTCTGCCAGTTCACCGATCCGGAGGGACGGCCGACGCTGGCGAATCATCTCGACGTGCCCGGCGTGTATCCCGCCGGGCGCCTTGATCACGATTCGGAAGGGCTGTTGTTGCTGAGCGATGACGGCCCGCTGATCGCACAGATCAGCAGTCCGCGCTTCAAATGGCCCAAGACCTATCTGGTTCAGGTCGAGGGCGTGCCGAACGAATCCGCCCTGCAGTCCTTGCGCCGGGGCGTTTTGTTGAAGGATGGTCCGACCTTGCCTTGCGAGGCCGATCTTCTCGACGCCGAGCCCGACTGGCTCTGGCCGCGTGTGCCGCCGATCCGCCAACGCCAATCGATACCGACTCGCTGGCTGCGACTGGTGTTGCGCGAAGGCCGGAATCGGCAGGTGCGGCGCATGACCGCGGCGGTGGGCTTTCCCACCCTGAGACTGATTCGCGAACGGATCGGTGACCATGCACTCGGCGATCTTGCGCCGGGCCAATGGCGTTGGTTGGATCAGCGCCCCGCATCGCGTATGCCTGCGCACGCACGGCGACGAAGTCCCGGCAGACTGTAGATCCGGATGTTGTGGCTCGAGGATAAGTCGGATCTGTCCGCAGGGTGACCGCATATCAGGATGTGAAGAGGGTTCTGCTGCCCGTTTTCAACAGGTCTCGTCAAGGTGCGTGCCCGCGACAGACACGGAAGATCAAGCAATTGACACGCTTGATCTTGGTGCGAGCGATCCGTGACTCGCCGTAACGGGGTGGTTTTCAACACCCTGTTACGGGCGCTATCGCGTGCCGTGAGCGCGGTCAACCTCTGAGTGCGGGGAGACAGCCGGACGGTCAGTGGCGATCATCGACGCTTGCAGACGACACGAGGGCGCGCGCATGCACAGGATTCTCGAGGAAGATCGCGAGGTCGGGATCCGTACCGTGGGCAGCGCGGTCTTGGTCTGGCGTCGATCGAGTGGTGGCTTTTCTGTCCATCACGATATTCGGGTGCGAGTGGCCTTGGCGGGCCTCGTCGGGCTACTTGTGCAAACCGGCGCACAGGCCACCGATTTTCATGTGTGCGACTGCGGGCCGGCAGCCGATGCCAATTGCGTCGCCGGCAATGACGCGGCGACGGGTCAGATGGGTCAGCCTTGGCGAACCTATGACAAGGCGCGGCTGGCGTTCTCCAGTCTTGCCGCAGGCGACGCCGTGCGCTTCTGCGCGGGTGGGCATTGGCAGATTGATGCCCAGTCGCCCAGTCGTTGGACCAACGCCCAATGCACGGCGGCACTGCCGTGCAAGGTCGGCATGTACCAGGCGGACTGGTCGGATGGCGACGAGGGTAGACCGTTACTGCAGAGAACCAATGCCGATGCCATGTTTGATCTGGCGGACGGTGGATCCGCCAACCATGAGGAGGGCTACCAGTTCGAAGACCTGGTGCTGCAGGGAGTCGGTGGCTTCGGCGTTTTTGCGTATAACGATGTCGATGACGTGAGCCTGCTGCGACTGGATATCGCTGGTTTCCAGATTGCAGTGCACGTGGCGGGCAGCAACGCGTGTGATGCAGCGGATCCGCTCTGCGATGGGCGCAATGAGCGAATCATCCTGCAAGACTCCGCCATCCATGACAATCATCAACATGGCTGGCTCGGCGGCTCCAGTGGATCGCAGATCGTTCGCAACTCGTTTGCAAGGAACGGCTCTGTTGCCACGTTCGACCACAACATCTACGCCTCAGGTCACACTCAAGGCATGCGCATCCGAGGCAACTCCTTGCTGCAATCAACCCTGGATGGTGCGGGTTCGTGCAGTGCCACCTCGCTGGTCGTGCATGGCTATCACGTCGACCTGCGTATCGAGGACAACGAGGTGCGTGAGCTGCCGGGCCTCGCCAACGCTGGATGTTGGGGAATATCGGTTGTGCCGGGTTATACGGGCAGTTGGGGTGTCGAAGGGTTCCAGGGGCTCATCCTTCGCGGAAATCGCATTTTCGATGTTGGCAATGTCGCGATCAGTGTTGGCGCCTGCCAACAGTGCGTCGTCGAAGACAATCTGGTGGTCCAGACCCAGCAGATGGCGACACGCGGTATTGCCGTATCACCGCTGACCCCGACACCTGAAGACCTGGTGGATGTCGACGTCATCGTTCGCAACAACTCGCTCTATTTCGCCTCGAACCAGGCCCATTCGGGGGTGGATGTGCGTGCCGGTTCGGGTCAAGGGGCCGTGGTGGTCTCCAACGCCGTTCGGTTCGAAGGTGGGGACAGTGGCTTCAATTGCTTCGACTTGGGCGTGCCCTGGTCTGGCTATGTCGCGATAGACCACAATCTGTGCGACACCACGCGCGCATCGCTTGCTGAGTGGAATGATGGGGCCGGGGCGCTCGCCGCTTGGCAATCCCTGTCGGCCTGGGATCTGCACTCGGCAATGGTTGATCCGGGATTCGCCGATCCGGCTTCGGGTGTTCTCGAGGGGTTCCGGTTGTTGGAGAACAGCGCGGCACGCGATGCCGGTGATCCACTGCTGAGCAGCAGCGCGGATGTCATGGGCAACCCCCGCGATGTGCTGCCGGATGTCGGTGCGTTCGAGTACATAGTGGGCGGCGCAGCGGGGGTGTTCGCTGACGGTTTCGAATAGGCGAGGCTCACGCCTGCTGCCGCTGCGGCATGGGGAAGGCGATTTGAACACGGGTGCCTTTGCCGGGCTGGGTGCTGACTTGCATCGACCCGCCCCATTCCTCTACTCGCTTTCTGACATTGCCAAGACCGCGGCCGCGGGCCTTTTCCTGCACTGAGAAGCCGCACCCGTCATCCTCGAGGTGCATCTGCAGTGCCGCCGGTTCGTCCTTTCCATTCGCGTCGCAGAGATCAATCGAAATGAGCAATCGCTGGGCGGCCGCATGTTTGATGACGTTGGTGATCAACTCCTGCAGCATGCGAAGGATGTGTAACGTTGCCTGCGGACCGACGCATGGCAGCTCGGGCATACGGGTGAAGTCCCAGTGCAGCGCGATGCCCAGCGCGTGGAGGCGGCGATCAATGCGCTCGCGGAACGTCGCCAGAGCGTCGTTGAGTCGCTCGTTTTCGATGTTGGCGGTATCCATGACAACGCGAAGGTCGTCGAGACAATCGCGAATGGCGTCACTCAGCGGTTTGGCGTCGTCGAGGCGCTCTGACAGGGCAAGCGCATGGACCAGGTGTCCCCCGACGCCATCATGCATTTCACGCACCAGGCGATCACGCTCTTCCGCGCGAGCGCGCTGGCCTTCAAATTCGGCAAGCCGCTTGTAGTTGGTTTCGAGGTCGCGGGTTTTCTCCTCGACCTTGCGCTCCAGGTTCAGATTGGCCTGCTCCACGGCTCGCAGGGCGGCGGCATGGCGATGCAGCAGCATGCCGCCAAACACCAGAAATACGGCAGGCACCGCGAAGGGCAGATAGGCGATCTCGCCGGCATTGGCGATCAACCCGAGATCGCGCATCCAGTCACGTAGCCCGATGGTCAGCAACAGGCTGGCGAGCAAAAGCAATGCGGAGGTCTCGCGGTTGCTTGGCTGTGCATTCACCGATTGCCAAAGCGTTCCGACGATGCCCATGCCAATGAGCAACACGCCGGGGACGACTAGAATCAGTCCGCCGGACCGGGGTGTTGTGCCACTTCCAGCGAGGGTAATGGCGGTCAGTAATGCGCTGACGAGCAATGCAAAGCTCCAGGCGGCGATCAGCCAGGCTCGTTGCGGGCGCTGGCAAAGTGCGCGCACGAACATCAAACCGAACAGCGCGAACCAGACCAGAGCGATCAGTGTCAGTGGATAGGTGAAGTTGGGCCACCAGGGTAGCGGCGTACTGCGTTGTTGGAGCGAGGCATGAAGGGCCCAACTCCCCAGGGACGCGGCGAACCAGGCAAATGCGGTGTCGCCGGGACGAACGGAAAAGAACGCGAGCAGGACCACGGCGAGTACGAGGATGATCTGGATCGAGGTGGTGGGCCAGCGCTTCTCGATCAGATTGCGTTGTGACTTGTAACGCGCCATCTGCGCGGCATCCCCGAGCCATACCTGGCCCAGGCCGGTTTCGCGGGTCTGCGCGACACTGAGGATCGTGACTTCATTGCTTCCTGCATGCCACAGGCTCGGCGCAATCGTGTAACGGAGGGCGTGTCGATATTCCGGAACCGGCGAGCGAGCGATGCCGGCGTCCGCGATCAGTTGCCCATTGATCCAGATCTTCAGTGCCGCATAGGGCGTGGCAAACAGCAGAGAGTGAAGTCGATCTGGCGTGGCAGGCGCCGGGATCCGTAGTCGATACCACGCCCGTTGCCGTGGTGCTGCCGCGACGAAGGGGGCATCGTCCGGAAGCGGAATTGGCGTCCAGCTTGCTGCGTCGATGGCATGGGGGTCGAGCGCCGGGTCGAGGCTGCGTTCCGCGTCGAGGACTCGAACGGCGCTGTCGGGCAATGGCGTGGTGGTCAGATGATTCAGGCCAAGGATCAGTGCCAGTGCAATGGCTGCACCGCCGCAAACGAGTGCCAGAGCCTTGCGCATGGGCGTTCAGTTCGTCGGAGACAACAAGCCAAGACGATCTGCTTCGAACAGCGCTTCCTGTCGCGAATGCACTTCCAGCTTCTCGTAGATGGTTCGCGTATACGAGGCAATGGTGTTCTTGCTGAGGCCAAGCAGCAGCGCCACTTCGGCGTGGTTGAATCCCTTGGCCGACAATTGCAGCACCTCGCGTTCGCGCCCGGTCAGCATGTTGTTGATGGCCGCGTTGTCCGTTCTGGCACCGGGGACTGGATCAACACGTGCCAGCCGCCTGACCAGATGTCGTGCAATGGCGGGACTGATCGGTGAGCCACCGGCCCACAGATCATCGATTGCCTGCGTTAGGCCGATCGAAGTTTCGTCCTTCAACAGATATCCCTTGGCGCCACGCTCGATCGCCGCGATCAGCTTCTGTTCGTCGCCGAACACGCTGAGCACCATGATCAACGCGGAAGGGAAGCGCTGGCGCGCTTCGCTGATCAGGTCGAGGCCTGAGCCATCGGGCAGACCCAAATCCACCAACAGCACATCAAAGTCCAACTCCTCCCAGCACTGCCTGGCCTGCGCGATGGACCCGGCTTCAAAGGCCAGATGGATATCTCGTTCACTGAACAAGCGGTTCAACACGGCGCGTCGAGTGTCGATGTCGTCTTCGACAAGCGCAATACGTGGAGCAGGCCGAGCTGGATCGTTCATAAGGCACCGGATGAGGAGCAGGACATCGCCAGACTGCGGCGCAGTTCAGGCGTCGTCTACCCGCACTTCCGGCTTGACAACGGCTTCCGAATGCTTGCGCGCGCTACGGATAGCGAACGCATCCGTTCCTGTCAACCCAAGGAGGAATGGGGTGGTGATGAGAATGAACGTGCTCTGCTGCGTCATACCACGCAATGCCGGAGGAAGACGCTATGCACCTTGCTATCAGATCCATTCTTGCACTGCTGGTTGCAGCACTGGCAACCCTGACCATCCCGTGCGCGCATGCGCAGGCACCGACCGCGTTTCACTACCACGGGTATCTGACCCGTGATGGTGCGCCTTACAACGGCACGGTCGATTTGGCTTTTCAACCGATGCTTGATGGCGTCGTCTTCGGCGCGCTTCATGTGGAGGACGATGTCGAGGTCGCCAATGGCCTGTTTCAGGTGGCAATCGACCTGGGCAATATCTTCGCCAGTGACGGCTTTGTCACCTTCGAGGTCAGTGTCCGGGACGGCGACTTCGGTGACGCGGGGACGCTGGGCGGTTACGAGGTGCTTTCCATGGCGGGCGTTCCCGTGCCGGTTCCCTACGCTGCGCGAGCGATCTCGGTGGCCGGCGGCAGCGTCACCGGTGCTGGCGTTGCCGACGGGACACTCGACGCGCGCGACGTGAACAGCACCGACATCAGCTGGGGCATCCAGCGCCGCCTCGCAGCGGGATGTCCGGCCGGATCCGCGTTGAGCAATATCTCGAGCACGGGTCAGCCAAGCTGCCAATCGGTCGTCAGCAGCGTGACCGCCACACCCGGATCGGGAATCGTGGTGCAACAGAGCGGTGGCGTCGTCACCCTGTCAGCCGCAGCGCCCGGCACAGCTGGGCAATTGCCGATCAGCGGTGAGTGTCCAACCTCTCCGCGGGCCTCGATTCGCAAGATCAACGCCGACGGGTCGGTGCAATGCGTCTATATCGATACGGTGACGCCTGCCGCATCGGTGATCTTGGCCAGTGCGGGCAATGTCGGCTCGCACCTGTCCATCAGTCGTCGTTCGAGTACGAGTTCGATCGAAGTGGCGTATTTCGACACCGCCAACGGCGGCTCGCTGAAGTTCGTTCGGTGCGCCAATGAAGCCTGTGCGTCACCGGCGCCGACCACCGTGGAGATCGCGACCGGCGGCGTAGGTGAGTACGTCAGCCTCATGCACAACAGCCAGAACCTGCCCGTGATGGTCTACTACGACACGGCGCAAGATGACCTTCAGGTCGCCTCCTGTGGTAATCAGGACTGCACGGGCGGGGCGACGATTCGCACCATCGACAGCACGGGCGACGTTGGGCGATTCGCCGAGATCGTGCGCTACGGCAGCAACTATGCCGTGGTCTATCTGGATGTCACCAACCAACGCTACAAGTACGCCCGCTGTGCCGACCCGCAGTGTCTGGGTGCGCCGATTACTGCGCTTGACAATTTGCCCCTCGTCGGCGCGCCGACCGGCGCTGTTGCCGCGGCACGGGATCTGGATGACAGCAGTACGTTGCCCTTCTTTGTCGTGCTTACTAACGCGACCGGACAAAACGCGGACGGTCGGGTTCAGGCGGTTCAATGTCAGGACGCCAGTTGTGCAACCCGCTCGACGCACACCATTGCACAAGGACAATTTGGATCGCAGCTCGCCACCGGCACCTGGGTGGTCGGCGGCGAGCAACGCCGGTGGATCACGTTCTCCGATCTGGCGACTAGTTCACGCAAGTTCGTCACCTGTTACGACGAGTCGTGCGCGCAACGATCTGCTGCCGTCTCGCTGGGTGGATTGCTTGCCAATGGGACGGCGGTCGTACCCCGCCTGGAAGGGGCGCCGATCATTGTCAGCAGCATCACGGACGCAAGTTTTCCCTTGCGCGTGTGGAGCCTGTCCGACATCGACACGTTCGCCAGTTCATCACCGATCACGGTGCCGGTTTCCGTGACGCCGACGCGATTGGACGCCAAGCGCCTGCGTTCTGGCGGCGTTGGCGTCGTCTATTACGACGCCAGCGCGCAGGACCTCCGCTATCAGCGCTGTCAGTACAGCGACTGCGGTGAGTTATGAGCCGCCGTGGGATGCGTCATGCCGCATGTCTCCTTGCCTTGCTCGGCATGCCGTCGGCCCCGCTCAGAGCGGGTGGGACATGGGAACTGAAGCAGTGGACGTGGGCGCCTGGAGCGTCGGTGACGTCGGCTGACGGTCGCTGGGCGATGCGGGAGCTGATCGGACAACCGTTCGGGCTGGAAGGCGGGAACGTCACGGCGCCGGTAGAAGGTGCACGACCGATTCTCCGGATGGCGGAGGGTTTCCGACTGGGGGCACCGGTGTCCGGGAGCATCTTTCGCGATGGCTTCGAGCCCTGAGCGATACAACTGACCTAGGAATGAAACCGATGAGCCTTCGGATTCGGTGGGTTGCACTGGTGATCCTCGCCTTTCTCTGCCTGGGCAAGTCGCGTGACGCCGCGGCGCAGGCGGCACTGTTCGCCAATGGCTTTGAGGGTGGCTTGCCGGCGTGTGTCAGTGGCGGGGTAAGTGGCGATAGCTTGCCGCCTCCGCCCATTCTGGATGCCACGTTGGTGAGCTGCGTGCAGATCACCAATGACCTGACGACTCGGGAGGTGCAGCGCGCCAATGGGGTGATGGCCTTGCCGCACGGCTTGAACGTGCAAGACAGTGATCTGCTGCGCTGGTGGGTGGTGGATGCGCAAGGCCAGCGGCGTCCCGTGCAATGGCAGGTTCTCTCGCGTTGGGGGCGACCCTTGAGTGATACATCGGCGCCGATTCGTTGGCTCCGACTTCAATTGTCGGTTGGCGTGAATCCGCAGGCGGTGGTCGCAGTCATGTCCCAGGATGCGCCCTTGGATGCGGCCGATAGTGCGGCATTGAGCGTGCAGACGCTCGGCGCTCAGCGATTCCAGATCGATACCGGGGCCGCTGTGTTCGAGATCGACGGGACGCAAGCCCAACCGATACGGTCCATACATCTGCGCGACGATCAGGGCGGTCTGGACGCGCTGTATGTTGCCGCCAGTGCCAGCGAGGGTTGGCGATTGCGGGTCGCTGAAACGGATGGCAGCCCATTGGTGGATCTGCAGGCCGGTCTTGGCCGTTTGCAGCCGCAGCAAACACGTTGGTTCGGTGGCTTGGGGCCCGTCGCGGCGCAGGTGCAAATTGATGGCTGGCTGGACGCACCGGTCGGCACCACTTGCAGCGGCGCGTCAGGCGGTCGACGCCTGCCTTACAGCATCGCCCTGAGCTTTGTCCGGGGTCAGGCCGATATCGACATGGAAGTGCAGTTGGGCAACGCCTGTGGGACACCGCAGTCCGCGCCAGACAGCGATTCCCTGCTTGTGCAGGAGCTGGCTTTGACCTTGCCCTTGGCCAGAGGTGGCGAAGCGGCCGCCGTGCCGATCGTGGCCACCATCGGGAATCCCCGCTTTGTTGCGGCCGGTGCAGCAGAGCACCATGAGATCCGGCAAGCCCGTGGCAGCGGCAGCCCTTGGCGACGCGATGTGAGCTACCGACACAACGGCGCCGTGGTGCAGTCGGCCGAGCGATTTGATCGGCCCGCCATCGGTACCCGCATCGATCTGCCATCGGGACGAACGCTGATTGCGAGCATTGCCCATGCATGGATGTCGTTCCGCGAGCCGCAGTCGCTATCCGTGCAGGGTGGGGCATTGACCTTGGGCTGGGTCAGCGAGCCGGTAAAGGTCGGCAAGGCGAAATCACTCTGGTTTCGCAGTGGCTTGACCCTGCGCGCCTTCGACAGCGTCTTTGACGCGATCAATGGTCTGACCGCACTGGCGTACCAGGCGCACTTTCGCCTGGAGCGGCCGCTGCTCGTTCGCCAACAGGTGGAGGATCTGGATGCGGCGGGGGTGATGCCGCCCCTGCTGGGGAACAATCCGTCCCAGCTCTGGAACGCCTACGCGAGCTATGTGCTGGACAAACATCGCGCGACCGTGGCGGATCGCGCCTGCACGGACGCGCAGAACGGCATCGGTTCGCAATGGTCCTGCGCGAAGACCTACGGACAGCAGATCTGGCCGGATATCCAATTCAACGAGCAATTCGGATTCACCGAAAACCCGGACCCGGCGAGCAACGAGGTGAAGCTCAACTACTGGGATCCGGTTCAGATCGAATTGACGGAATTTCTGCGCGGCGGCGATCCGCGTTGGGTGTGGGAATTTGCGTTGCCGCAGTCCTGGCTGATGGCCTACACCGCCTACTACAACTTCGGGCGATGGCCGAACGCCGCCGGCAGTACTAGCAATATTGCCGGACACAGTTTCGGCTCAGGTGGCAGCGGCGACGGGCTCTGGCACCGTTCGGCCTCGGGGTCCGCCGACTACACCTACAACCGGCATCAGTCTCTGGCCTATGTGCTGTGGCCGAGCGCGGCACATCAGGACCGCCTGGCGGAGGCGGGCATCGCGGCGGGCTTGCGGTTCACCAACGATCCGCAGGACGACACCTCATGGTCAGCCGTGGGTCGGCTGAACCTGCAATACGTGCAAAGCCTGGCGACATGCGCCGAGTTCGTCCCCGGAGCGATCGGCGAGACCTGCGACAGTCGTCTGCGTGAGGTGCTGGGTCACTTGATCACCAATTCCCTGAGTGCAGGCCTGATCTGCGAGTTGCAGCTGCAGGCCGACGCCAGTTGTGCGATGGGTCAGTACTTCATGCTGTACGCGTGGTACTACCCGATACTCGACAGGCTCTACCTCAACTATCGCCACAGCCTGCCCGTGGCACAGGCCGACCTTCTGCTGCGCGCCTTGCGCGAAACGCCGCAGCAAGTGCTTGCGAGCCTGCCGCGCACTGGCAGCGGCGAGGTCGATGTCGATGCCGTCTGGCCGAACGTTTCGCTGTGCACCTTGGGTGGGGCGGCGTTCGATAGCGTGCTGAATTGCAGCGTGATTCCTGACCCGGACAACCTCAGCCAGAACAAGCCCGCGACACTGAGCTTGCTGACGCGAGGGCGTGACTGGAGTGGTGATCCGTCGCTTTGCGTCGCGGCTCGGCAAGCAGAGCAAGCCCTGTTTTCGGCGGACACACTGGGACCACTGCGCCAGACGCTCTCCGGTGGCTGGTGGAAGGGTGCCGTCGAGTCTGGACAGGAATTGAGCACTGCGGCATTGGGCATCCAGCGCTGTCCGATAACGCGTTGAGACAGCGCGAGACGGTCAGACGAATGCCAGTCCAACTACGTACACTGGCCGTCTCGATCCGTGGGTGAGGTGGCCCGTGCCTGGCGTTGTTCCCATCCGATTGGTTTTTTTCACAGCCATGCTGTTTGCCTTGACCGCCTGCGAGCGCGAAGAAGGTCCGCGTATTGCGGGCTGTGTGCAGAACTACGTGCAGTACGAGTCCTATCGCGCCCCGCTGGAGGCCGCGCTGATCGTCTTCGAGTGTGGTGACGACAAGCCCTACACCGCGTCCATCGTCATGTATCCGCTGGGTGGCATGCCCTTCAACGGCGGCCAGCACACGCGGATTGCCACCTTGTTTGCAACCCGCCAGCAAGTCGACATGGGCGTGGTCAAGCTGACCGATGCGGGCGCGCCGCCGCTGTCGTTCCGCTGGATATCCGACACCGAACTGGAGATCGAATACGACCCGGTGGCGATGATGCCTGAGAAGCTGGACAGCTATCGCAACGTCAAGATCACCTACAAGGCGGGCAAGCCTGCGATCAGTCTGACGCCCTGATTGCTGCTTGGCGCGCGATGTGGCATGGCATCGTCCGGTGATTCAGCGGATCGCGCTGGCGCAGGGATGCTGACGACACGAACGGCGACGCCGTTTCGTTGTAGGGCGTGTCGTCCTCAGGAGTGCTTCGCCATGTCGCCTTGCAATTTGATCGGTCGGTTCACGCGTCGCCTCGTCGCGAGTCTGTTGTTTCTGGTTAGCAGCGTGCATGCGCAAGACATGCCGTACACCAACATTCTGAACGGCCGACAGTTCAGCAACGTTTACGCCGCCAATGCAGATTTCCTGATGTCGCAGGCGATCCAGAACAGCAGCTTCCAGATGCGCATGCTGAGCATGCAGCAGGTGCAGCGCGAGGCCGCGGCGGGACGCTCGGTCAGCATGCCGGAGCGCGTCACGACACCGCCCCGACGCGGCTGGCAGTACGAGCTGAGTACCACCGACTTCAGTGCGCGCGGTGATCGCGCGCGTGTACCGGCCGAGATGGCCGATGCGGCGGGCCTGCGCGGTGCCCCGCGGGAGCAGTGGATCGATGCCGCGCTGACGCTGCAGCAAGCGGTCGAAGCCATGCCCGACTTCCGACGCAACAATCTGGCCTACGCCATGACGCTGGCGCTCGGTGTCGCGATCCAGGTGCGCTATGGCGGCGAGATGGGCGATGCGGCCGAAGAGGCATTGCTGCGCTCGATCAATGATGCGCTCGGCGAGGCGGATGGCTGGCGGGATGCGTCCAGCACCGAACTGACCCGCGCCTACGACACCCTGGTCATCACTGGCGGGCTGATGGCAGGACTGGCCGAACAGAACGATCCCGCCATGCGTGGCATGGCGCGCGATATGGCCGATTCCACTTTGCGCGCCTTTGGTTTGACGCCCTGATCGCGGCCTCGCGTATGCTCCGCCGACGATTGACGGTGATCGCTTTGCGTTCGCGCAAAGGTCGCGTCGATGGCATGCGCCAGACTCGACCGGGTCGATGGCGGATCAAGGGGGAGGCAAGCGATGGGTGTGCTAAGAAATCCGGGAAGTCGCGGCTTGGCGCGGCGCACGTTGGCCCTGGTTCTGGCGGGCGGACGGGGTTCACGTCTGATGGACCTCACCAACAATCGATCCAAGCCTGCGGTGCACTTTGGCGGCAAGTTCCGCATCATCGATTTCGCGCTGTCCAACTGCCTCAATTCGGGCTTGCGGCGCATCGGGGTCATTACCCAGTACAAGTCGCACTCCCTGCTGCGCCATTTGCAGCGCGGCTGGAGTTTCATGCGCAACGAAATGAACGAGTTCGTCGACTTGCTTCCCGCCCAGCAGCGCGTCGACGAGGAACACTGGTATCGCGGTACGGCGGATGCCATCTGGCAAAACCTGGACATCATCCGCAATTCGACACCGCCTGATTACGTGGTGATCCTGGCCGGTGACCACATCTACAAGATGGACTATTCGGTGATGTTGGAAGACCACATCGCCAGCGGACGTGGCGTCACCGTGGGGTGCATCGAAGTACCTCGCGCCGAGGCGAGTGGCTTTGGTGTGATGGCGATCAATGCAGAACGCCACATCATCGATTTTGTCGAAAAGCCCGCTGACCCGCCGGCCATGCCGGACAAGCCTGATACGGCGCTGGCGAGCATGGGCATTTACGTGTTCAGTGCCGACTATCTGTTTCGACTGCTCGAGGAAGACGCCATCACCTCCGGTTCCAGTCATGACTTCGGCAAGGATCTGATCCCCAAGGCGGTGAGGGAGGGTCAGGCATTTGCCCATCCATTCTCGCTATCGGCGATTGCCAATGCGCCCTACTCGCGTCCGTACTGGCGCGATGTGGGAACGGTTGAAGCCTACTGGGCGGCCAACCTGGATCTCGCTTCGGTCACGCCCGAGCTGAACATGTACGACAAGAACTGGCCGATCTGGACCTATCAGGAGCAGTTGCCACCGGCCAAGTTCGTCCACGACGAGGCGGCAAACGGCCGGGTCGGTCATGCCATCGACAGCCTGGTGTCCGGCGGCTGCATCGTCTCCGGCGCGTTGATCAAGGATTCGGTGCTGTTCTCGAATGTGTTGGTGCGCTCGTACTCCAGCGTGGAAAAAAGCGTGGTGCTGCCTGACGTGCAGATCAACCGGCATTGCCGGATTCGCAACGCGGTGATCGACCGGCGTTGCAAGCTGCCGGAAGGATTGGTGATCGGCGAAGACGCCGAACTCGATGCGCAGCGTTTCTATCGCAGCCCGAACGGTGTGGTGCTGGTGACCCGCGGCATGCTGGCTCGGCTGTGAGTCCGGTGGCCCGCAAGAAATCCACGCCGCTGCCGGTGTTGCAGGTGTGTGCGGAGATCTTTCCGTTGTTGAAGACCGGCGGGCTGGCTGATGTGGCCGGTGCCTTGCCCGCAGCGCTGCGCTCGCAGGGCGTCGAGATGCGGGTTCTGCTGCCCGGCTTCGCGCCGATTCTGGCGGGCTTGTCCACGCCGCGTGTGGTGGCGCGGCTGCCTGCGCGCGGCGATGTTCCTGCAGCGCGACTGTTGGCGGGGCGTTTGCCTGCATGCGACGCCGACGCCTATGTCATCGATGCCCCCGAGTTGTATCAGCGTCCGGGTGGTCCCTATGCCGATGCGCAGCAGCGTCCTTTTGCCGACAACCATCTGCGCTTTGCGCGACTGGGCTGGGCGGCGGCGGAGATCGCCAACGCCATCGATCCGCAATGGTCGCCGGATGTCGTGCATGCGCACGATTGGCACGCGGGTCTGACGCCGCTTTGCATGCGCCAGCTCGGTGTCTCTGCGCGGTCGGTATTCACCATCCACAATCTGGCTTACCAGGGATTGTTTCCCGCTGCGACCTTTGACTCGCTGGGATTGCCAGCCGCCTGTTTTTCGATGGATGGCGTCGAGTTCTATGGCCAGGTCAGCTTCATGAAAGCGGCGTTGCAGGTGGCCGACGCGATCACCACCGTCAGTCCGCGCTATGCCCGCGAGATCCAGACCTGCGAACAGGGCATGGGTCTGGACGGCCTGTTGCGTTCGCGTGCGGAGCGACTCAGCGGCATCCTCAACGGCGTCGATGCCGAGGTGTGGAATCCGGCCCACGACAAGGCATTGGCCGCGACGTACTCGGCGCAACGAATGGAAGGAAAGTCCGCCTGCAAAGCCGCCCTGCAAGCCGAAACGGGATTGCAGGCGGCGCCGGATCGACTGTTGCTCAGCGTAGTCAGTCGCCTGACCGAACAGAAGGGCCTGCCCTTGTTGCTGGCCAACTTGCCCGCGCTCATCCAGCGAGGCGTGCAGATTGCGATGCTGGGTAGCGGCGATGCCGAACTGGAGCGCGCGTTTTCCGCGATGGCGGAGGCGCATCCCGCGCAGATCGCCGTGCGGCTGGGCTATGACGAGGCCTTCGCGCATCGATTGATCGCGGGCGCGGACGTGATCCTCGTGCCGTCGTTGTTCGAGCCCTGTGGTCTCACCCAACTCTATGGTTTGGCTTACGGCACCTTGCCCCTGGTGCGCCACGTCGGCGGCTTGGCCGACACCGTGGTCGATTGCAGTCTGGAAGCACTGCAGGAACAACGCGCCAGCGGATTCGTCTTCCACGACTTCAGCCCCGAAGCCATGGACGCCGCCCTGCGTCGCGCCGAGCTGTTGTACGGCCAACCGACGCTCTGGCGGCAACTGCAGCAGACCGGCATGGCGCAGCGCCATGATTGGGAATCGGCGGCGGAGCAATACGCTGGTGTCTACCGAAGCGCCCTGCGCACTGCCGAGTGACCTTTGCTTGCAACACTGAAGCGCGGGAAAACGCAACGCCGCGCTAACCTCATCTGCGCATTTTCTGCATCGTTGGCGGCACCGCGTTGGCAACACTGAACCCACCTTAGCCAACGGTCGGAGTGCTCATGTCCATCGCCAATCTGTTTCGTCTGCGTCGTATGCATACTCCGGTGCCGGAGACGGTGCCCGCACGTCGCCGCGCGCTGACCCAGCTCGGGGCGATGAGTGTGGCCAGTCTGGCGGCGGCGAGTGCGACAACCACGCGTGCCCAATCGGTCTTCGGTGCCACCAGCAAGGCCGCCCTCAGCGATCGTCAGGGACTCGGTGGTGCCTGGTACAACCCTTCCACCAGTGGTCAGGGGATTTTTCTGGAGGTCTATCCGGATTTGCTGGGCGAGGATCTTGGCGTTGTCGCCGGGGCCTGGTTCACCTTCGACACCACGCCAGGCGGCACCAGTGCCCAGCGTTGGTACACCTTCAACGGTGCCTTGACGAACAATCAATCGCAGGCCGACCTGAGCATTCTGATGAACACGGGCGGCAATTTCGACGCCCAGCCGGTGACCTTTTCCACCACGGTCGGCAGTGCGCAGATCCGTTTCACCGACTGCACTACGGCGACGCTCGACTACACCTTCGATGACGGCCGCAGCGGCAGTATTCCCCTGCAACGTGTGATGAGTGACAACACCTGCGCGGGCGGCGCCAGCAGCAGCGTGCAAGCGGACTATGCATTTTCCGGCGCATGGTACGACCCGGCGACCTCAGGGCAGGGGTTGATGGTCGAAGTGAACCCGGTCGCAGGCAAGCTGGCCTTCGGTTGGTTCACCTACGCCGTGCAAGGGCAATCGGCTGGTGCGCAAGGTCTGCGTTGGTTCACCGCCGAGGGGGACTTTGAAGACGGTGCCCGATCAGCGAGTCTGACCCTGTATGCCACCATCGGCGGACGCTTTGATGCGGCAGACAGCGTGACGACTGCAGCGGTGGGATCGGTGGTGTTGAGTTTCAGCAGTTGCGAGCTGGCGACGCTGACCTATCGATTCGATGCGGGCGAGCTCACTGGTCTGTCAGGGACCATCAATCTGCAGCGCCTGGGCGCTTCGCCCGCGGCCTGCAGCTTCGGCAGTAGTTGCGCGCTGATTCCCAGCGAGACCCAAGGCCCGTATCCGCTGTTGAGCGTGCTGTCGAACACTGCGTTGCAGCGCAGTGACATCACCGAGGGCAAGTCGGGTGTGCCACTGACCTTGATTCTGAATCTGGTCGATATCAACGACGGTTGCAGCCCGATTGCGGATGCCTGGATCTATGCCTGGCACTGCGACAAGGACGGCGTGTATTCCGGCTACAGCAATCAGACCGGTGGCGTGAACGCCACGGGACAAGTCTTCCTGCGTGGCATCCAGCGTACCAATTCACGCGGGCAGGTGGTGTTCCAGACGATCTATCCGGGTTGGTACGCCGGACGGATCACCCACATCCATTTTCAGGTTTACCTGAGCACCCTCAGCGGCAGCGCGACGGTCACTTCGCAGGTGGCTTTCCCACAAGCGGTGACGCAGGCGGTCTACGCCAGCAGCCTGTATGCCTCACGCGGCCAGAACACCTCGGTCACCAGCTTTGCCCAGGACAACGTGTTCAGCGACGGCACCGCCTACCAGATGGCCAGTGTGGCGGGCAGTCCCAGTGCGGGCTATGCGGCCACGTTGACGGTGGGCGTGCGTGGCGGTTGATGGGGCTTGATGCAGATGAGCAGACGGTGTGGGCGATGCATTGGATAGACTCCACGCAAGGTCGGTGGGCGCCATGAATGTGATCTCTCGGGCGATCCGGTCGGTGGAGATCAACATGCGCCTGTGGTTGCGGTTTTTCCTGAGCTTCGCCCTGCTGAGCACCCTCGGTCTGCTGGCTGTCGTGTGGTGGCAGCAGCAGGCGTTCTCGCGCGGTTTCAAGGCCTATCTTGAGGCCGCCATGCGGGTACGCGCCGAACAGGTGGCCGGGGTTCTTGCGGAGGATTTCCAGCTGCACGGCGACTGGGAGTGGTTGCGGCGCGACCCGATGTTGTTCGGTCGCTACGCCCGTGGTGGTGCTCCGCCGGATGAGCGTGCCCCACCTCCCGTCATGGGTGGGGCGGTTGGCCCGCCACCACCACAGCGCAACATGCAGGGTGCGCCTCCCCATGCAGGACGACAGCCACCTCCCATGCAGGCTTGGGGCGATACCCGCTGGGCCTTGCATGATGCCGAGGGCAACTACGTGGCCGGGCGTGGCGGCTTGGATTCCGCCGCGGTGAGCGTGGCGGTGGCGTCCGGATCGCAGGTCTTCGGCGAGCTGCGCATCGCGCCGCCCGATGCCCTGCCGATGGGGGCGGAGCAGGATTTCCTGCGCTCCCAATGGCGCCATGGCCTGTTCGCAGCGGGTGTGGTCCTGATTCTGTCCTTGCTGCTTTCGTTTGCGTTGGCGCGCCAGTTGTCGCGACCGCTGTCAATGCTGGGTGCGGCGGCCAGGGCATTGGCTGACGGAGACTACAGTCAGCGCGCTCGCGTCGCGCGTCACGACGAGCTCGGCAAGCTGGCCGAGCAGTTCAACCGCATGGCCGAGGCCTTGGAGCGGCATCGAAAGGAGCGCCAGCGTTGGGGTGCCGATATCGCGCATGAATTGCGCACGCCCTTGACGATCCTGCAGACCGAGCTGCAGCTGCTGCGCGAGGGCATCCGCCCGCTCACGTCCGAGGCGGTGGAGTCGCTGATCAGCGAAGGCAACCGTCTGTCTGCATTGATCGAAGATCTGTACCAACTGTCGTTGGCCGATGCCGGCGAACTCCAATGCGTGCTTCGTACCGAGGATCTGTGCGAGTGGCTACGCGAGCGTGCGGCATCATGGCAAGGTACTGCGCAGGCGTATGGACATCGCTTTCAGATGCACTGTCCACAGCAGCCGGTGTGGGCCGCCATCGATGAGCGCCGCTTCGCGCAGGCGCTGGACAATCTGTTTCTGAATGCCTGTCGCTACACCGATGTGCCAGGCACCATTGAACTGCAGTTGTGGACGGATTCCGCCGGCGTGCATGTGCAATGGCAGGACAGTTCGCCCGGCGTGGCGGAGGTCGACCTGCCCAAGCTGTTTGATCGTCTGTTTCGGGGCGAACGCTCGCGCAATCGCGCGTCGGGTGGTTCCGGTCTGGGCCTGTCCATCGTCGAGGCCATCATTCGAGCACATCACGGCACGGTGCAGGCCCGGCCAGCGACGCTGGGCGGCTTGTGCATGCATATCCAGCTTCCGGCCATGGCGGCACCAACATGACGGCATTGCACATTCTGATTGTCGAGGACGAGCCGAAGATCGCGCAGGGATTGCGCGAGTTCCTTGCTGCCGAGGGCTACACGGTGTCGGTCCTGTGCGATGGTAGCGAGGTGGTGGCCTGGGTGCGCGATCACACGCCGGATGCGGTGTTGCTGGACCTCATGTTGCCGGGCAAGGACGGCATGGCGATCTGCCGCGAGCTACGGACATTTTCGGCGTTGCCGATCCTGATGTTGACCGCGCGGGTCGAGGAAGTGGACAGGCTGCTGGGTCTGGATCTTGGTGCGGACGACTATCTCTGCAAACCCTTCAGCCTGCGCGAGTTGGCTGCGCGCCTACGTGCCGTGCTGCGTCGCTGCCGACCCGACAGCAACGGCGAGTCCGGTGGTCAATGGCAGCTCGATGTCGAAGGCTGGGCGTTGCGTCTTGGCGGCCAGTCCGTGCCACTCACACCGGTGGAATTTCGCCTGTTGCAGCAACTGATGGGCAAGCCGGGGCGGGTGTTCTCACGGCCCCAGCTCATGCGCGCGCTCTACGAAGACCACCGGATCGTCAGCGATCGCACCGTCGACAGCCACATCCGCAACCTGCGCCGCAAGCTCGAAGTCTTCCCCGGTGAACCCATCCAGTCGGTGTACGGAGTAGGTTTCCGCTGGCAGGGAACTACAGACCCTGCGTAGGTGTGCGCGGCACGGCGACCGGTTCGGACTCCGGTGAAATCGGTTCGGCGTCTTCGGCATCCGACGCGTCCGCCTGCAAGGTTTCGCCGAGGGTTTCTTCTTCGCCGTGCTGGTCGCCGCGTTCGTGATGCTGGATCAGTTTCAGATTGCGCAGATAGACCACGATGCCGAAGCTCTGACCGAGGATGATCACCGGGTCGCGCTGGGCGATGGCGTAGGCGAGCAGCAGCAAGCTGCCGCTCATCGACAGATACCAGAAGTGGATCGGATTGACCGAGCGCTGGGCGCGTTCGGAGAAGTACAACTGCACGACGAAGCGGCCGGTAAACAGGACCTGTCCCACCATGCCGATCACGATCCAGAACATCGCGACCTTGCCGATCGCGTGCGTGACGGGCGCCGCGTGGCTGAACCATCCCGCCGCGAGCGCGATCAGGCTGAGGCCAAGCCAGGGCCACAGGAAGAACAGGTGGCGGCGGCCCTCGTGGCGCTGGATGAGTTCCAGATTGCGCAGGTAGATGGCAAGCCCTGCCATCTGGCCCAGCGCAATGATCAGGTCACGCTGATGCGCGGCATAGGCGAGCAGCAAGGCTGATCCCGCCAGGCTGAAATACCAGAAGTGAATCGGCATCAGGCTGCGGCGGGCGCGTTCCGATAGCAGCCACTGCACCAGAAAGCGTGCGGAAAAGGCGATCTGCGCAGTCAGGCCGATGCCGATCCAGAGCGGATTGGTTTCGGTCATGGACGGGGCTGTTCCTGCACGGTGGTCGGGCGCGAACGTCGGCCTAGCCAGGCCACGCCGAACAGGTCGACGATGCCGACCCAAAGCCGATTCCACAGGCCATAGTGCGAGCTGCCTGCGCCGCGCGGCCGATGGCTCACCGACAGGGTGTCGACATCCCATCCTGCCTGGCGGATCAGTGCCGGAATGAAGCGATGCATGTGATTGAAATTGGGCACGTTGAGCAGGGCTTCACGCTCGACCAGTCGAATGCCGCATCCGCTGTCGGGCGTGGCATCGCGCAGCATGCGCGAACGCACGCCATTGGCGATCTTCGAGGACAGACGCTTCAGTCCGGTATCGCGGCGGGTGGTGCGCCAGCCCTGGATCAGCTTGAGTTTCGGATTGCCGCGGCGTTGCATCTCGTCCCACAGACGCGGAATGTCCGCAGGCACGTTTTGCGCGTCGCCATCAAGGGTGGCGATCCAGAGGCCGCGCGCGTGGCGGACGCCGTTGCGCAGCGCCGCGCTCTGCCCCGCGTTTTTCAGATGGCGCAGGACGCGCAGTTGCGGCAATTGCGATTGCAATGCGCTCAGCACCTGCGGGGTTTCGTCACTGCTGCAGTCGTCGACGATGACGATTTCGTAATCGCTGCGATCCGCCAGCGCGGTGACGATTTCCATGATCAGATCGGGCAGATTGCCGGATTCGTTGTGCGCGGGGACAACGACAGAGAGATTCAGTACGGTGGCGGTCGACATGACAATACTCAGGGTGTTGCGGGGGCGAGATAGCGTTTGGCATCGACGCAGTCCCTGTCCACCGCCAGCGGGGGAATCAGGAACCAGTGCCGGCGGTTTGACATGCCGACATCCAGCGTCCACTCGCGCTCGATACAGGGGTCCAGGGCGGCGCGCGACATTAACAGCCAGTGTGTTGAGTTTTCCTTCAGCCAGGCATAAGCCAGTGCCTTCTGTTCGTCCAGCGGGCGTTTGAAGCCAAACGCGCGGACGTCGCCTTGTGCCTGCAGCAGCATCTGTTCGGGCGCACCGATCAACCCGAGTGACACCTCGGGAGACAGTTGACGTGCCACGCCCTGCATCAGGGATCTCCCCGAGCGGGCGTCGGTCATTTGCGGAAAGCCGAACAGACCGTAGCCTGACCAGACCGCCAGCATGAAGACGGCAAAGGCAGTCCAGCCTCGACGCCACAGGATCAGGCTGACGATGACGCCAACCATGCCCACTGCCAGCAGCCAGTCCCAGGGCGCGACGCCGTTGTCGGTTTCCACCCTGAGCGCGAATCCGGGTCGGGCGAATAGTGCGGTCGCGGCAGCGGCGGCAATGATCAGGCCCAGCAGCAAGGTTACGAGGGTGCCAGCGCGTTGCACCGTCACGCGCCGAAGCAGCCCGGGCAACAGCGGCGTGAAGGCCAGCGCCAGTGCGGGCAGTGCGGGCAGGATGTAGACATGACGCTTGCCGGGCGACAGTGAGAAGAACAGCACCACCAGCGCGATCCAGGACAGCAACAGCAGCAGTCGCGCATCGCGTCGTTGCAAACGTCGCCGCCATGCAGGCACTGCCCACACCGCCAGTGCGGAGAACGGCAGCCAGAACACCGGGATTACTTCGACCACGAAGTACCAGAGCGGCTTGTGGTGATGCCAGGCATTGGCATAGCGCGTCACCGTCTGGCGCAGCAGCAGATCATCGCGGTAGGCCAGCAGTTCGGGTGTGGGAGCGGTGATCGACAGCCACAGCAGCGGCAGCAACCACAGCAGGATCGGCAACAACAGGGCGAGCGGGCCGAGCGGCCAACGCCAGCCGCCCGCGAAACGTGGCAAACCGGGCCACTGGCGCCAGCGCGCAAACAGATAAGGAACGAGCAGCAGCCAGGGCAAAAAGCCCGTGCCTTTGGTAATCACGCCAACGCCGGTCGCGAGACCGCCGATCACGTACCAACCCCAGGCGGGACCGAGCAACAGATGGCGCAGCAGCCCGTACAGCCCGAGCGTGGTGCAGAAGGCGAGGACTGCATCGATCTGCGCGGTCCGACCCTGCAGACTGAACTGCACGCAGAACAACAGCGCCAGACTGCTCCAGAACGCCGCCTTGCGGGTCCACAGGCGACGCGCCAGATCGAAATGCAGAGCCAACATCCCCAGCGCCGCGAGCATGGACGGCAACAGAAAGCCCCAGCGAACCGAGCCGGTCAGTCCGTAAGCCAGCGCCTGCAACCAGAGAAAGATCGGCGGTTTCTCGGCATACAGCTCGGGACCGCGATGCGGCAGGAACCACTGACCACCTTCCCAGATGTCGCGCCCGATCAGTGCGAAGCGCGGTTCGTCGGCCGGCCAGGGATCGCGCAAGCCGTAGCCGACACCGAGCACCAGCAGGGCGAGACCGAACAGCCACCAGAGATCGCGTGGCGCGTTGGGTGAGCGGGCGAGGGGAAGGCGGGTGGCGCGCTGGTTGACCATGCATCGTCAGTCATTCGGAGAACCGCTAGTTTGGCGCAACTGGCCTTGTTTCGCGATGTGCGATCCCCTTTGCTGCCGTAAGGTCGAGCGGAATCACTGGTGTAAGGTATCCGGCAGTCAATTCTCGGGGTGATGGAACATGAGGCGGCAATGGTCCATTCGAGCGCGTGTGGCGATCACCATTGGCGTGCTTGGACTCGCGCTGGGTTCGACGTTTTCTTACACCTTGATGCAGACCGCCGAGCGCTACGAGCACATCATCCTCCGCACGGTGCTTTCCGCTGAGGCCGATGCGGCGCGGGCCGACATCGCCGATGGACTGATTCCGCGAATGCCGCAAACGCGCCATCTTGAGGGATGGCTGGTGCCGGACATGGATTCGCCCCGCCTTCCGGAGGCGCTGCGTGGGCTACGTCCGGGCATCCACGAGTACCGCACCGAGGCAGGCGAGGAGCCGCACGTCGGCGTGTTTGAAGCCGCCGAAGGAATGCTGGTTTACCGGATCGACATCGGTCAGATCGAAGAGCTGGAAGAAGCCCTGCAATTCTGGATCAGGATGCTGGTGCTGCTCAGTGCCGGTGTGACGACGGCAATCGGGTGGTGGCTGGCGGGTCGCGCCCTGGGGCCCGTGGACACCCTCGCAAAGGCGGTCGCGTCCCTGCCAACCGAGCCGGTTCCGACCGCGCTGGCGGCCAGCTTGCCGTCCGATGGATTGGGTCGACTGGCGAGCGCCATCGATCACTACCAATTGCGTCTGGCTGAGGCAGCGAGTGCGCAGAAGATCTTTTTCGCCAATGCCAGCCACGAGCTGCGATCACCGATCACGGCGCTGCGCGGTGCGGTGGAGGTGCTGTTGGACGACCCGTCGGCCAGTGCACCGCAGCGGCGACGTCTGGAGCGTGTGGAGCGATCCGTCGTTCATCTGCATTGGCTGCTGGATGCGTTGATCTCGATCGCGCGAGGGCCAGGCGAGGGCGAGTCATTGCGTTTCAAGTCGCAGCTCGAGGTGGCGGCGGACCGCATGGCATCGCGGCTCACGCACCGTGGCGTGACGCTCGATATTCAATGCACCGAGGACGCGTTGGTGACCGCGCCACGACGTTGGCTGGAGACCATGCTGTCGAATCTGCTTCGAGCGGTGGTGGATCAACGTCCACCCGGCCTGTTGCCACTGCATGTTGCCGATGGCTGTCTACGACTCGGCGACGCGGTGCAGCACTGGATGCCCAGCCGCAGCGATCAGGGCATCGGGATCACGATGGTCGAGCGCATGGCATCCGTGCTGGGCTGGCGGGTACGCTGCGGCCTGGATAGCAGCCAGTTGTTCTCGGTCGAGCTGGACACGCGTTGCAACCGTTTGCCGCCTTCTTGAGGAAGTCTTAACACTCGCTTGGCAAGCTGGGCATCGACATATTTTTACAGTGTGATCGATGTCTCAGTTCCGTTCCCAACCCAGCGTGCTCGTCACGCCGTTCGCCGCCATGCTGGCGGGCATCGCCCTGGTCGCACTGACAGGGCTGTTGGCGAGGCCGTTTGCCTTTCCGGTTGACGAAACCCGCTACCTGGCGGTGGCCTGGGAAATGTGGTGGAAGGATGATTTCGTCCTGCCCTGGATCAACGGACACCCCTACGATCACAAGCCACCGCTGCTGTTCTGGCTGATCCACCTCGGCTGGAGCGTGTTCGGCGTCAATGACTGGTGGCCACGACTGATTGGTCCGCTCGCACTGGTCGGTGCGGCGCTCGCCCTGCGGCGACTCGGTCAGCGGCTGTACCCCCAGCAGGCGCGAGCGGGTGCCTATGCGGCGTTGTTGTTGGTCAGCACGACCTACCTCGCGATCTACCAGACCGGCATCATGTTTGATGCCTTGTTGCTGGCCACGCTTTGCCTGGCCTGGCTGGGTCTGCATGCCGCCGTGGTGGACGGTCGATGGCGGGATTGGGGACTGTTCGCGTTGGGCGGCGCACTCGGCATGCTGACCAAAGGCCCGGTGACTTTGCTGTACGTGCTGCCCGCGCTGCTGTTTGTGCGCTTCTGGCGTCCTGCGGGCGTGCCACCCATTCGAGTCGGGCGCGCCGTGCTGGCGCTGCTGGGCATGTTTGTTCCGGTGGCCTTGTGGGCGCTTGCGGCCGGATTGCAGGGCGGCGATCAGTACTTCCACGATCTGGTGATCGGGCAGACCGCGCATCGCGTGCAGGGCGCCATGGGTCACCCGCGGCCGTTCTACTGGTACCTGCCCTTTCTGTTCCTGCTGGGTCTGCCCTGGCTGCTGTGGTGGCCACTCTGGCGAGTACTCTGGGGTAGCTGGAAACAGGCCGCGCAGAAACGCGACGTGATGATGCTGTGGGTGGCTTTGCCTGCGCTGCTGGCCTTGATGCTGGTGTCGGGTAAACAAGTGCACTACCTGATCCCGATCTTCGCGGCACTGGCCCTGCCGGTGGCGGCGGCACTGCTGCGTCATGAGGTTCAGACGACACGATGGCAGATGATTCCACCGGCCTTGCTCGGTGGCGTCGTATTTCCAGCGCTCATTCTGCTGCTGCCCAGTCGCTGGCCAGGTGCCCAGCCTCCGGGGATCGTGCATTGGTTGGCGGTGTCGATGGCGGTGGTCAGTGCGGTCGCCATGCTAGCGTTGGGTCGTGGGCTTGCCAGTCGGGTTGCGCCGCGTCTCGCGCTGGCCAATCTGCTGGCCGTTGCGGCGCTGCTATTGGGAGTCATGCCAACGCTGCGTGACGACTACGATCTGCGGTCCATCGCGGCCTTTGCCGCCGCGCAACAGGCGCAAGGTCGCACGGTTGCCTACGTCGGGATCTATCAGGGTGAGCTGCACTTCGCAGGTCGTCTGCGCCAGCGCGTCGAGCCGGTTTCCGCCCGTCATGCGCTGGCGTGGAGCGTTGAGCATCCGCAAGCCGTATTGATGATGCGCAGCAAGCGCGTCCGCTTGCTGCCCGATGCCAAGGTGGAAGCGCGGACCCGCTACAAGCGCGCTGAATGGTTGGCGATCAGCGCGCAGGAACTGATCGCCGGGCGCGCCATCGTGATCGATCCGTCTGCGCCGAAAGCGGACGGCAGTGGCAATGGATAAGCATCTGTCACGCCTTGGCGACATCGCCGCAAGCCCGTTGCACGGCGGTTGGCTGGCGTCGCCTGTGCTGCGGAAACTGGCGAGGGGAGTCGAGGAAAGGATTCTCCCGCACGAAGGCGCCTCCTATTTGGGCGGCGCGGTGCATGCCTTAGGCGGTGCCGAACTTGGTCTCGAACTGGATACCGATGGCGCGCAGCAAATCCATCGGAAGTACGCCGCCCGCGCAGACCACCACGAAGTCGTTGGGAATATCTTTGGTCGACCCGTCACCGCTCAGCGTAACGCGCTCGGGATGGATCGCTGCGACTTCACTGCGCAGTCGCAGGGAAAGCGCTTGCTGGGCGACGGCCGCTTCGAGACGCTCGCGGTTCTTGCGCTTGACCCGATTGAAGGCGTCGCCGCGATAACTGAGCGTCACGCGGGCACCGGCGGCGGCGCAGGCAAGCGCTGCTTCGACGGCGCTGTCACCGCCGCCGACCACCAGCACGTCGCGCCCGCAATACTGTTCGGGATCGAGCAGCCGATACATCACCTTTTCGGCTCTTCTGAAATCCGAGTGGGTTACGCCACGTGAGGATTGATGCTCCTGAAATCGAGCTTGCCCGCGATCAGGAACAGGACGGTGCGCATGGTCTCGAAGCGGCCGTATCCCCGAGCCTTGCGCTTGGCGGCTTGGAACAGGCCGTTGAGCGCTTCGAGGAAGCCATTGGTCTGTCGGGTCTGCGTCCAGGCGACGATGCCGTCGAAGTGGCGACGAATCATCCTCGCGACATCCTTCATGGGCTCGACCTTGGAGCGCATGACGTTGGTGCACCACTGCCGCAGCATGCTCGACACGACATTGATCTGTTTGCGCTCCAGGATCTCGCGCAGGTGTTCTCGATAGAGCCAGGCGCGTGCGGTGCGCTTCGTGGCAGCCTTGGCAATCAGCGCATCCAGATCACCGCGCTGTGCGGTACTCAGGCGGTCTCGATCCTTGAGCAGCGACCAGCGCAGCCCCTTGAGATCGGGATCGGCGCGCTGCTCCTGCCGACGGACCCGGTCGAGCGCAGTGGAGGCCTGGGCGATCACGTGGAACTTGTCGAAGGTGATGCGGGCTTCGGGCAGGTGCTCGGCGACGCCTCGAATATAAGCAGGCGACATGTCGATGCTTACCGACTCGATCTGCTCGGGTGACGCCTGATGGGCTTCCAGATGCTCAGCCAGTCTGCCCAGCGTGTCGCTGCCGCGCCCGGGCGTGACGAACACCACGCTGCGGCGGTTCGCGTCGGCCGCCAGCGTCAGATAGTGGTGACCACGACGGTAGGACGTCTCATCGATCGCCAGAGCCGTTACCGAGGATAGGTCCACAGCGTCCACCGCGAGGTCGACATAGCGCGAGCAAATCGCGTGAACGCGATGCCAGCTCTCGCCGACGAGCCGCGCGACAGCGGCGAACGGCATCTGCTGGCAGAGCGTCAGCACGAGCGCTTCGAACAACAGGGTGAAGCCGGACAGCTTTCCCGCCCAGTCCGGCTGAATCAGCGCCACGCGTCCGTCCGGCAGTTTCAGGCGAGGCACTCGCACTTCCAGGAAACAGTCGTGCTGAAAGAAGTTCAGATGCCGATAACGCTTGGTCTGCGTGTCGTGAACCGGGTGCGCGCCTGGCACATCAGGATGCGTGAACCGGCTGCCTGCCACGAAGTCGATCTTGATCGTCAGCTGCCTGCGACCACCATCGAATTCCGTCCCGCTGACAAACCAAGGCGCCTCGACGCCCAGCGCCGCCTCGAACAGCTTGCTCTCCGCCACGCATTCCTCTCGCGAGTCAATGAACCCGCCGCGGATTGTCGCCGGCTACCCACTCGAAGTTCAAAGGAGGCTCAATGGGAAGCTCGCTACCGTCCTTGCGCCGCCCGGCCAGCGTCATGCGCTCGCCCATGCGGCGCGCGCGGGGGTCGCTCGCATAGCCGGTGCGGTGTTCGACGTGGCCAGGCTTGAAGTGATCCGGCACCAACAGCTCGACCGGCTGTCCGATCAGTTCGCGTGGCGCGTAGCCGAACATGGCGCTGGCCTGAGCATTGGCATCAATGACAACACCATCCCGCCCGACAACCAGCATACCATCGGGCGTCGCTTCGAATATCCGTTTGTAAAGCTGCATCGGTCACCCGGGAATCGGAAGTGAAGCTTGCTGACTCTTGTCAGAGCATTGGCTTCGGTTCTTTGAACTGACGCCTGAGCGCCACCGCGTCGGTGATGGAGCTGGCGCCGCTGTCGATACGGAACACTTGCACCGTCTCGGTGGTGTTGTGCGCCACGCCCTCCAGCGAACGCGCCGAAGCCGCGATCTGCTCCACCAGCGCCGCGTTCTGCTGCGTGATGGTGTCGAGCTGCATCACCGCATCGTTGACCTGCGAGATGCCGCTGAGCTGTTCACGCGCGGCGTGACTGATCTCGTCGACCAGCGCGTTGACGCGGCGCACGCTGTCCACCACCTCGCCCATGGTCTTGCGTGCCACCTCAGTCTTCTCGTGGCCGGTTTCCACCTTGGAAACTGAGTCATCGATGAGTTGTTTGATTTCTTTGGCCGCCCCGGCACTGCGCTGCGCCAGTGCCCGTACCTCGGCCGCCACCACCGCGAACCCCCGCCCCTGTTCGCCTGCGCGTGCAGCCTCCACCGCCGCGTTCAGCGCAAGGATGTTAGTCTGAAACGCGATGCTATCGATGACCTGGGTGATCTCGCTAATGCGCTGCGACGACTCCTGGATGACGCGCATGGTGCTACCCACCTCGTCCACCGCCACTCTGCCGCGGTCGGCAATGACCTGCGTCTCGGCCGAGAGCCGGCTAGCCTGCTGCGCCGAGTCGGCCGACTGCCGCACCGTGCCAACGCCGCCACCGGCGAATTCGGCGACATGATCGCCATGGGTATCCTCGACCCGACCAAGGTGACCCGTTCTGCCCTGCAGAACGCCGCCTCGATCGCCGGCCTGATGATCACCACCGAAGCCATGGTCGCCGAGCTGCCGAAGAAGGAAGCCCCGGCCCACGACCACGGTGGTGGCGGCATGGGTGGCATGGGCGGTATGGACTTCTAAGTCCGCCCATCGCGCCAGTGGTGGAGCGAAGGCGTCCGCGCGGCGGGCGAACCGCGCCCTCCAGCAAGCAAGCGTGACCACGAAGCCCGGCCTTTTGCCGGGCTTCGTGCTTTCTGGCGTCCGACGTGGGAAACGCCCTGTCTTAAGCGCGGCGATGTCCGATACGAAAACCGGAAAAGGCCGATATGAACCGGCCGGGGCGGGCGCAAGCTTGAGCAGCCATTCCCTGCACCGGAGTGTTTCGTGCCGCGCCTCGCCGCGACCGTGTCGCAGCTGCAGGATGCCGTGGCGCACGCAACGTCGCCGGCAGCGCATCTGCCCACGGCTCGCTATGCGCCTCACCGTCCCGAGCGCACGCTGCTGTATTCGCTGGTGCAGGCGCATTGGCCGGACTTTCTCGCGCGCCGTGAGGTAGAAGACCGCCCGCTGCCCGAGTATGTGCGCGAGGAGTTCGAGACCTACCTGCGCTGCGGCGTGCTCGAGCACGGCTTCCTGCGCGTGGTCTGCGAGCACTGTCGTGCCGAGAGGCTGGTGGCGTATTCCTGCAAGAAGCGCGGGCTGTGCCCGAGCTGCGGCGCGCGGCGCATGGCCGAGTCGGCGCGGCATCTGGTGGACGAGGTGTTCGGCCCGCGGCCGGTGCGGCAATGGGTGCTGAGTTTCCCGTACCCGTTGCGCTTCCTGTTCGCCGGCAAACCGGATGCCATCAGCCCGGTGCTGGGCATCGTGCATCGTGTGATCGCCGGTTGGCTTGCCGATCAGGCCGGCGTGCCGCGGGATACGGCGCAATGCGGTGCGGTGACCCTGATCCAGCGCTTCGGCAGCGCGCTGAACCTGAATGTTCACTTCCACATGCTGTGGCTCGACGGCGTGTACGACGCGAACGTCGAGCCCCCGCGGCGCAAGCCGCGCCTGCGCCGCGCCCGTGCCCCCACCTCTGCGCAACTGACGCAGCTCGCCAACACCATCGCGCATCGCGTGTGCCGGCACCTGTCGCGCCGCGGCTGGCTCGAAGGCGAAGACGAATCCGTGTTCCTGTCCGACAGCGCGGGTAGCGACGACGGCATGGATGGGCTGCGGATGAGTTCGATGACCTACCGCATCGCCACCGGTCGCGACGCTGGCCGCAAGGTCGTCACGCTGCAAACATTGCCCGGTGACGCAGGCTCGCTGGAGGGCGATGCCGGCAAGGTCGGCGGCTTCTCGCTGCATGCCGGCGTGGCCGCGGAAGCACACGAAAGCCACAAGCTCGAAAAGCTGTGCCGCTACATCACGCGCCCGGCGATCAGCGAGCAGCGGCTGTCGATCTCACCGCAGGGCAGGGTGCGGTATCAGCTCAAGACGCCGTGGCGAAATGGGACCACGCATGTCGAATGGGATGCGGTGGACTTCATCGCCAAGCTGGCGGCACTGGTCCCGCCACCTCGCGCGCATCTCACCCGCTTCCACGGCGTATTCGCCCCGAATGCAAACCTGCGTGCGCAGCTGACGCCCTCGGGGCGCGGCAAGCGGCCTGCGGGCGATGCGGCGCCAGTGGACGTCAGCGCCCACGACGAGCCGCGCAGCCCCGAGCAGAAGCGCCGTGCGATGAGCTGGGCGCAACGGCTCAAGCGGGTCTTTTCCATCGACATCACCACCTGCGCCCACTGCGGCGGCGCGGTACGGATCGTCGCCAGCATCGAGGAACCCACCGCCATCCGCGCCATCCTCGCCCACTTCGAGAAGCACGGCGCGCTGGAGCAAGCGCACTACCGGCCCGCAGCGCGCGCGCCGCCGCCGGCCGCGTGACGAGGTGCCGGCCACACAGCCGGCAGCCAAGCCAGAGTCCGATCCGATGCGGCCACGACCCCGCAGGGCTGCGCTCGGCCCTGTGCCGGGATTCGGTGAGAAATGGCTACGCACTGAGCCGCTGCGTGGCCCCGCGATGTCGAAAACCCACGCATGAACCCCCGATCTGTGCCCGATCTGTGCCCAAAGCGGCGCTTGCGCGGCCGCTTCCTACCCGCCAGACTCGCCAAAAAGGGCGGTTGAACTTCCTATACCCAGGCCACCAGCCTCTCTGCACGGCAGTGCTCGCACACCACCCGCAGGAAGCCGTGCTCGAGCACGCCGCAACGCAGGTAGGCATCGAACGCCTCGCGGACATACCCGGGCAGCGAGCGGCCCTCCGCTTCGATCCGTGCAATGAAGTCCGGGTAGTGCGCCTCTACCAACGCGTACAGCAGCGTGCGCTCGGGCGCGTGGCGCGCGTACCGCGAACCGGTGTGGGCGGACGGCAGTGGCGCGCATCCCGCGGCTTGCCGCCGGGATGTGGCGAGGCGCGGCACGCAGCGCTCCGGTGCGGGGACGGCTGCTCAGTGTTGCGCCTGTGTTCGCACGTTCGTATCGGTGCGTTCTGATCTTCGCGTCAGACATTGCCGCGGCGCGCTGGCGGTGGGCACGCTCACGCTGACCGTCTACGCCGGTCTCGGCATCCTCGTCCTGGTCACGCTGGCCAGCGCCGGTTTCATCGATCCGCTGATGTTGCTGTGGATGGCGATCTACTTCCTGATCGCCTTCGTCACCATGGCGGCGTTGATGGCGGCGATTGGTGCTGCGGTGAACGAGCTGCGCGAGGCGCAGGCGCTGCTGACGCCGGTGATGCTGACCATGGTGCTGCCGATGATGCTGTGGCAGCCGATCAGCCGTGATCCCAACGGCACCCTGGCCACCGTGGCCAGCCTGGTTCCGCCGGTCAGTCCGTTCGTGATGGTGCTGCGGCTCTCGTCCAGCGTGCCACCGCCGGCCTGGCAGATCGCCGCGTCCATCGCCATCGGCATTGCCGCGGTCTTCGCCACCGTGTGGATGGCCGGCAAGATCTTCCGCGTTGGCCTGCTGATGCACGGCAAGCCGCCCAACTTTGCCACGCTGGTCCGCTGGATTCGCATGGCCTGAAGGTTGATCATCGGTTTCGCTGCGCAGAACGGCCCGGATTTTCCGGGCCGTTCTGTACGAGGCATCACCAGCAGCCGAGGTAGTACACGCCGTCGTAGTGCTCGGTGCAGGCATCAGCGCGCATGCCGTCCAGAATCGCCATGTTGGTGTCGTGCATGGCGCGGCTGGCTGCGCTGGCGGCGGCCCAGTCCACCGTCTGCAGGGTCGATTGGCCCTGCAGGATCTGCTGCACATGCTGGATCAGCACCTGCGCGATGGCCTCGGCATGCGGCCAGCGATAGACATCGTCCGGCAGCACGCGAACCTGCTGCACCTGTCCATCCGCCGAGAATACGTACTGCCCCGAGATGTTCAGGCCGTAGCGGAAGCGCACGCCGCCATCGTCGGCCAGGTCACCGAAGTAGGCGGTGGCGCCTTCCGGGTGGAAGTAGCTGATGTGGCTGTCGCGGTCGAGGTAGTACAGCGTGCCTTCGGGGCCGTCGAAGGGGCCGCTGATGCGCGCCGCCGGATCGACGGCCGGCAGTCCGGCACCCGGGCGCGCGCAATGGTGCGCGCTGGTGTGGGTGCCACGGACGAAGATGCCATCGCGTGCGGCCCAGATTTCGAGACAACCTGTTCCGCGCTGCTGGCGGCTGGAAAGACCAGTGCCGCGAGCAGCGCGAGCAGGACGGAAGGGAGTCGACGAAAGGTCATCGCGGATTTCCTCGTGGTCATCGTCATCATTCGAAACCGTTGCTGAAGATGTCGCCGCTGCTCGCACCCGGCGCACCAATCGCGTATTGGTAGACGACAGGGAAGCTGTGGGGGTGACTGCCGTTGCGTCCGGTGCGAGTGTTGCGTCGAGCGATCCGGGTGCATTGCTGCCGGGCCAGGTCGCGGTGATGATGGCAGTGTAGGGCGTGCGGTTCGGCAGCATGCCGTTGCCATGGGTGATGTTCACCACGACAGGAGCCAGAAGGTCGTGACGGTCATCGCAGGGCAGGTTGCCGCGACGGCAGGAAAAGCCGGTGATGTTCATGCCGATGGGCAGGTTTATGTAGGCGCTGAAGCCCAGCGAATTGCTTGGCCCGAGGTTGCTGATGTCCACTTCGATGGTGGCAACGTTGCCTTGCCAGCTATGCCGGGCGCCAGTGACGGCGATGTCGGTGATGCGCTGGATCGGCATCTGCAGCTGGACGTTGTCGTTGTCCGGGTTGTCGTCGCGCGTTCCCCCAGTTCTGCGGCACGCTGGTTTTTCCGTGGATCACCAGGTGCCGTCGCCGGCCAGTTCGGTCAGCGTGCCGGTGGCGAAGAAGGTCGCCGTGCCGCCCACGGGTAGGCTCAGACCGGCGTCGATATCGTTGCCGAGGCAGGCGCCGAAGCAGGGAATGGCCGGCGTGCAGCTGCCGCCGGCGGAGGTGCTGCAGCCCCAGGCGGTGTTTTCGATGGCATCGGTCAGTCCATCCGGCAGGCTCGCCCGGAAGCGCCCGTTGCTGGTGGCCATCGGCCCGTTGTTGGTGACCGTCCAGGTGATGTTGACGCCGGCACCGGGGACGACGTTGTTCGTGCCGCTGAGCCATGGATGTGTGGTGTGGCCGTCAACAGTGACCGACAGATCGGAAATCGCCGGCGCGCTGGCGCTGCAGTCGATGTCCAGCGACCAGTCGTGCAGCTGGCCGCTGTTGCCGGCGACAAGGTCGTCGATGGTCAACGTCCACAGGCCGTTGGCATTGGCGCCGTCATTGCCGGTGGTACGGCGACCGACCAACTCGGACAGACGGTAGGCTGGGGCCACGTCGCCCGACAGCGCTGGATTGCTGACCGGCACACCGCAGGCGGTCTGTGCGTCGATGCTGGCCGCATCGTCGAAGCTGGCGATGATGTCGTCTCCGGAACAGCTGCCCTCGGCGGAACCGGCAGACGCTTTCGGGCGATTGAGCAACGTGACGATGCCCTCGCTGCCACCGAGGAACACCTGGCCGTTGGGGTCGGTGAGCTTGATGCGGAGGTCGCCGATGAAATCGTGTTCGATATCGACGCCGACGCGCACACCTTGCACGAAGTTGCAGCTGCCGCCATTGACGAAGTTGATGCTGCTGCTGACCGAGCCCTGGTCCGGAATCACCGCCGAACAGTTGCTGTTGAGGCCGCCGGCGCTGCAGCGAGCACCGGGCAGAGCGGGCGCGTTGGCAGTGATTACGAAATCGGCGCGTTGACGATCCCCCAGAGAATCCCAGCTGTTGTGTCCGCGGATGCCGCCGACAAACAGCGAGGCTGTGGCGCTGGAGCCGATGCCAGCTGGCGCAACGCCACGCAGCTGCACCCAGTCGCCATTCTTCACCCAGCGGGCTGTCGACCAGCTGCCAAAGCCGACCCGCATCTCGCCGCCCAGTACGTAGGCAGGAACCTGCACGCCGGCATCCAGTCCGGTGATTTCGACGAAGTCGGACTCGGTCAGGGCATTGGGGCGGGCGCTGGCCGGCGTGAAGGTCAGCGCGTCGGGATCGATGTCCCAGTTCATGGGCGAGAAAGGATTGCCCTGCAGCTGCGTGATGAGCGGGTAATCCACGATCTTGGAGTCTGATACGACGGGGTAGCCGAGTCTCATGGTTGACAAGACCGTCATTCGCCCGTTGCGTTGCAGGACGACGTCCTGCAGCGCGCTGATGTAGTTGGTCGAACAGCTCGGGAAGGTCTGTGCGGCGGTGAGCCAGTCGAACTGGCCATCACCATCGAATGTGCTGTCGGCGTTCAGGGCGCCAGGGGTGAGTCGAAGCAGATGCTGGTGATTTCGCGAGATGCCCGCAGTGCAACTCACGCTGTTTTCATCGGTCTGCAGGCTGGCGATCACCACCTTGCCATCCGGCCCCAGGGCAGAAGCGCCAACCCTGAGTGAAAAGTCCGCGCCCGCCGTCGCGCTGTGCTCTGTTCCAATGCCACTTGTGCCGTCGATGTTGCGGCTCCATGCCTGCACGCCGAAGCGCCAATCCGGCAGCAAATCCGCCAACGCGAGATTGGTGCTCAGGCGGATGCGACCCACCGGATCGATGTCGAAGTGGTCGGCAAAGTTGGTCGAACCGTTTCCTGCGGAGTCCTTGCCTGTGCCGGAGATCTGGCGAGTGCCGAAACCGGTATCCAGCTCACCATCGTAAGTGGTTCGGATCAATCGCATCTCGTGGACTAGCAGGTCGGGCCCTGATTTGATGTCGACCCAGCTTGCCCCGACCAGAACGACAACGCCGAGTCCGGGCTGCTCAGCGACGGAATAGGCGCGCGTTGGGGTGTAGCCGTTGATGCTGGTTAGCCAGAGGTCCTCGTTGTCCTGGAACTCACCGTCTTCGGTGATGAAACTCACCAACGCCCCACCGTTGTCAGTGCTGCCGTTGTTGGTGGCGCGACCCACCGCGACCAGTCGTCCATCGCCAAGGCGCTCAAGGCCGTAACAGGCATTGACGACACCCGTTCGCATCTCCAATACGCCGCCGTTCTGACCACCGTGCCAGTTGACATCAAGCTGTCCGTCGGCGGTGACGCGAGCGATCAAACCGTGACGACCGCTGGCGTTGTCCTCGTTGCCGCAGAGGAAGGCGCTGCCGTCTGGCATGACGACGAAATCTTCGATGTCGATCTGAAGATCGCCCAGTTCAGCCAGCCCATCGCCGTTCCCGCCATAGCTGCTGACCGACTGGCCGGTGGTGGCGTTCAACTTTCCGATCCGGCCACGAGCAAAAACGCCGCTAAGTGAATCGACGCGATCGGTTCCGGCGACCATCAGGCTATTGTCGGAAAGCGCCGCCATTATCCGCAGCGTGCGGCCGTTATCTGGAAAGGTCGTGCCGGGAAATGGCGTGGACAGCTCGCCATCGCCATCGAAACTGGTGTCGAACTGGGTGGGCTGTGCCTGACTGTTGGCGGCAATGCCGGCCAGCAGGAGAAAGCAAATGGAGCGCAGGAGCTTCAGGTTCATGGCGGTGGTTCTTCGCGTTGGAGTTGCGAGTGACACTCCAAGTTCCGTGCCAACTTTTCAACTGCAATGATTTCAATCGGTTAGCTTTTTGTTGTTCGCGAAGCCGAACGAGATGCATCGGTTGAACGGGATCCGGGTTCGCAAACGCGAACTCAGGCGTTACGCTGGCGGCCTGACTGATTGAGGAAATCGGGCATGCAGCGCATCCGCGTGCATCTGGAGGTACTGGAGCCATCGGGCGTCGAGTTGTCGCGGCGGCAGCTGGACGTCGGCCGGCATCGGCTGGGCCGGGGCGCGGACTGCGAGGTGCGTGCGCCGCTCAACGGCCTGTCGCGCGAGCACGTGCTACTGGAGGTGCTGCCCTCGGGTGGCATGCTGATCGAGGATATGGGTTCCACCAACGGCACGCGCATCGATGGGCTCGCGGTCCAGCGCGCCGCCGTTCGGCATGGGGCGACGCTACAGGCCGGACCGCTGCTGCTGCGTATCACCGAAGCCGACACCGAACTGGATGGCCTCGCCTATCGCACCGGCGAACAGGCTGCGCCGACGACGGCAGCACCCGTCATCGACGAAGGCACGCAATTGCTCACGCTGCGCGAGCGCCTGCGCGATGCGCTGTGGGCGTCGCCGACGGAGTTCCCCGCCGCGCTGAACCGGCGCATCGCCGCCGTTCGCGAGGTGCTCGACGTCGACGCGTTCTGCCCTGGCTGCTGTGGTGGCCACTCTGGCGAGTACTCTGGGGTAGCTGGAAACAGGCCGCGCAGAAACGCGACGTGATGATGCTGTGGGTGGCTTTGCCTGCGCTGCTGGCCTTGATGCTGGTGTCGGGTAAACAAGTGCACTACCTGATCCCGATCTTCGCGGCACTGGCCCTGCCGGTGGCGGCGGCACTGCTGCGTCATGAGGTTCAGACGACACGATGGCAGATGATTCCACCGGCCTTGCTCGGTGGCGTCGTATTTCCAGCGCTCATTCTGCTGCTGCCCAGTCGCTGGCCAGGTGCCCAGCCTCCGGGGATCGTGCATTGGTTGGCGGTGTCGATGGCGGTGGTCAGTGCGGTCGCCATGCTGGCGTTGGGTCGTGGGCTTGCCAGTCGGGTTGCGCCGCGTCTCGCGCTGGCCAATCTGCTGGCCGTTGCGGCGCTGCTATTGGGAGTCATGCCAACGCTGCGTGACGACTACGATCTGCGGTCCATCGCGGCCTTTGCCGCCGCGCAACAGGCGCAAGGTCGCACGGTTGCCTACGTCGGGATCTATCAGGGTGAGCTGCACTTCGCAGGTCGTCTGCGCCAGCGCGTCGAGCCGGTTTCCGCCCGTCATGCGCTGGCGTGGAGCGTTGAGCATCCGCAAGCCGTATTGATGATGCGCAGCAAGCGCGTCCGCTTGCTGCCCGATGCCAAGGTGGAAGCGCGGACCCGCTACAAGCGCGCTGAATGGTTGGCGATCAGCGCGCAGGAACTGATCGCCGGGCGCGCCATCGTGATCGATCCGTCTGCGCCGAAAGCGGACGGCAGTGGCAATGGATAAGCATCTGTCACGCCTTGGCGACATCGCCGCAAGCCCGTTGCACGGCGGTTGGCTGGCGTCGCCTGTGCTGCGGAAACTGGCGAGGGGAGTCGAGGAAAGGATTCTCCCGCACGAAGGCGCCTCCTATTTGGGCGGCGCGGTGCATGCCTTAGGCGGTGCCGAACTTGGTCTCGAACTGGATACCGATGGCGCGCAGCAAATCCATCGGAAGTACGCCGCCCGCGCAGACCACCACGAAGTCGTTGGGAATATCTTTGGTCGACCCGTCACCGCTCAGCGTAACGCGCTCGGGATGGATCGCTGCGACTTCACTGCGCAGTCGCAGGGAAAGCGCTTGCTGGGCGACGGCCGCTTCGAGACGCTCGCGGTTCTTGCGCTTGACCCGATTGAAGGCGTCGCCGCGATAACTGAGCGTCACGCGGGCACCGGCGGCGGCGCAGGCAAGCGCTGCTTCGACGGCGCTGTCACCGCCGCCGACCACCAGCACGTCGCGCCCGCAATACTGTTCGGGATCGAGCAGCCGATACATCACCTTTTCCATTTGCTCACCGGGAACGCCAAGTTGGCGGGGTGTGCCACGGCGTCCGATCGACAACAGCACGGCGCCGGTCTCGAAGCTGCCGCGCGGGGTGACGACGCGAAAGCGGTTGTCGACGAGCGTCTCGATGGCGGTCATCTGATGGCCGAAGCGGATCTGCAACTGGGTTCGGCCGACGATGCCCAGCCAGAACGCCAGGAGTTTCTCCTTGCTGACCTCGACAAAGTGCATCGGGCCAACAATGGGCAACTCGACGGGGTGGGTCATCGCGATCTTGTTGCGCGGATAGTGCAGAACCGAACCACCGAGCGAGTCTTCCTGTTCGATCAGGATGTAGCGCAGCCCGTGTTTGATGGCGGCCAGACCTGCGGCGATTCCTGCCGGGCCTGCGCCAATGATGACCACATCCGCGTCTTTTCCCTGCCGACGATCCGCTGCGATGGCGTCCATGGCCTGTCGGCCCTGTTCGGCCGCCTTGCGGATCAGGCCCATGCCACCCAGTTCGCCTGCGATGTAGATGCCGCGAACATTGGTTTCGAAAGTCGGTTTGATGAGCGGAATGTCGACGCCGCGCCGTTCGGTGCCGAAAACCAGCTGGATCGCGTCGAACGGGCAGGTCGCATGACAGGCGCCATGACCAATGCAGGCGCTCGGATTCACGAGTACGGCTTTGCCGCCAATCAGGCCGAGCGCGTGTTCGGGGCAGGCGTCAACGCAGGAGCCCGAGCCGATGCAGCGGGTCGGATCAATCACCGGATGAAGGGTGGGCGGCTCGCTCAGACCGATGCGTTGCGACTCCTCCAGAAGTTCGCGATTGCGGCGGTCACGCCGCGCCTGCCAGGACATGAAGCCGAGGATGGCAAAGGCAATGGGCGCGAGGTAAAGCAGAGTCAGCAGGTGGTTGGTCGACATCGGAGGTGGTTGGGTCTGGTGGGCGATCGCGGCAACTTAGCAGGCGGCAGTAAAGATTCACTTGAGTTCACCGGACACCATCGCCACGCCACCCAGGTGCGCCGTGAATAGTTCCGCCGCGCAACCGACATTCCGGTCCTGGCGCTGGCTGCTGCATCTGCTGACGTGGGCGGGTGCGGCCGGTTTCATCGTCTGGATGAGCCGCGCGGATCTGTACGATCCGGGCGAAGGCGTCGGTTATGCGATGGGACTGACGGGCGGCGTGCTGATGCTTGTACTGCTGCTCTATCCACTGCGCAAGCGCACCAAACGGCTCAAGAAGCTCGGGCATTTGAGGCACTGGTTTTCCTGGCACATGGTGCTTGGTATTGCAGGCCCAGTGCTGGTGCTTCTGCACTCGCGGCTGCAGCTCGGGTCATTGAACGCCAAGGTGGCGTTCTGGTGCATGGTGGTGGTGGCGTCCAGTGGCGTGGTCGGGCGCTTTCTCTATGCCCGCCTGCATCGCGGGCTGTATGGACAGCAGCAGACCCTGGCGGAGGTGCGGGCCGAGGCACAGGTGCTGCGCGAGACGGTTACGCGTGAACTGCATCAGGTGCCGGACGTGGCCA
>JAWLAY010000022.1:0-88709 GCA_041395245.1 Lysobacteraceae bacterium | reverse complement strand
CCGCGCGAAATCCCGCGACGACACGGGATTCCGGGCAATAAAAAACCGGCCTTGCGGGCCGGCTTTTTCATGGAACATTGGTGGAGCGGAGGAGGATCGAACTCCCGACCTCTGCATTGCGAACGCAGCGCTCTCCCAGCTGAGCTACCGCCCCATGGCGCACATGATAGCGAGCGCGCCGCGGTGTGCCAAGTTGTTCAGTCGATTTCGACCTTGGGCAGGATCGCAGCGAAGGCGGCGGCGAGGTGTTGACGGCGCCAGCCGTTCAAGGTGGCGGACCAGCGATTTTCCTGAATCAGCGTTTCCAGGTGACGGCGGGAGCACAGAGTGGTTTCTTCGATGCCCAGCCGTTTGGCCTGCTCGGTGACGGCGCTCTGCAGTCGCTTGAGCGTGTTCTTTTCCTCGGGCTCCAGTGCGCGCGCTAGGGGAATGTCGAGGTCTTCGGCGCTGAGCGTGCGCGAGACGATTTGCCATACCTCATCGCGGTGTTTGCGCGGCGATTTGGGATAGCTATCGAGTCGGTTGCGGAACTCGGTGCTGTCCTTGGGCGGTGCTTCGGATAGCTGGACCGCCAGCGGTGCATCCAGAATCCAGTTTTTCGGGCGGTTGTCGCGTTCGGCGATCCGGTCGCGCCACAACAGCAGTTGGCGCAGGCGTGCCTGGGCGACAGGCGTCAGGTTTTGTGCGGCTTTTACGGCAAGGTGCGGCTGTGTGTCGGCACTGCTGCTGGCAGCGTTGTCGAGCAAGCGCTGGCAGTCTTCGGCATGCCATGCCTCGCGTCCGAGTTCCCGCAACTTCGTGTGCAGCGCCTCGAAGGGGGCTTGCAAATAGCGCACGTCGTCGGCGGCGTACTTGAGTTGCGCTTCGCTGAGCGGGCGTTGCAGCCAGTCCGAGCGGGTTTCGCCTTTTTCCAGGCTGACGCCAGTGAAGTGCAGGACGAGTTTCTGGAAGCTCAATCCGCCGTCCATGCCGCACAGGGCGGCGGCGATCTGGGTATCGAATAGACGACTTGGCAGGGTGCCGAGGGCGTGTTGGAAGGCTTGAAGATCCTCGCTGGCACTGTGCATCACCTTCAGCATCGGGCCTCTAAGAAAGGCTTGCAGCGTGGGGTCGCGCCCCAGTGCCGGGGCGTCCAGCAGCAGAATCTGATCCGCGTTGCCGACTTGTATCAAGGCCAGCTCGGGGAAGAAGGTGCGCTCTCGCACAAACTCGGTATCGACCATCACGGCGGCGACCGCGTCGAACTGTCTGAGACGCTGACTTGCCTCGCGATCGGAGAGCCAATCCATGTGCTTTGATCCCATCGGTTGCGTTGGGATGTGACAATAGCCTACTTTCGGCGCTCGGCCGTTGGCAGATGTTCAGGGACGAGGTCTGTTTTCCACTAGCTTCCGCAGGGCGGGGAGGAGGAATTGTGAGGAAGGTGGCGCAGTTGGGGAGCGTTGCATTGGTTGTGCTGGCATTGTCGGCATGTGGGGGTAGCGGGGACGAAGCCGCTAAGACGGCGGAGGCACCCGCATCCGGCACTCAAACGCAAGCGGATGAAAAGCCTGCGGAGCAGGTCGGAACCGCTTCCGGCCCGGCCAGCCCGGCGGAGGCGACAGAGTCAACCCAGCCTGCGGCGGCAGAAGACCAGCCCGATGCCGCGACCGATGCAAGTGCTGAAGGCAGCGCTGAAGCGGGCACGGGCGAAGACGCTGAACGTGGCTATGCCATGCGGCGGCGATTGATGGATTCCACGGTAGGCGCCGATGAGTGGAGCCCGGATCTTTCCGGTGCGCCGCTGGTGGATGTCGAGGCAACCTTGCAACGTGCGGCGGATGCCTTGAAGGCGGGGCGCCTGGATCAATCCGAAAACAGCGCGCTGGTGCTGTATCAACGCGTTCTTGAGGGGGATCCCGCCAACGAAATCGCCATCAAAGGCGTGGACGGTGTCGTGGCGGCTCTGCTGGTGCGGGCGGACGACTCCTTCGCGCAGGCGCGCTTCAACGAATCCGCGCGGATTCTTGCGGTGGTCAGTAAGCTGCGTCCCGATGATCCGGGAATCCCTTTGCTCAAGGCGAAGCTGGATTCCGGCCGCGAGGTCGGCATGTTGCTGGCAGAGGCGCAGCGTCTGGCGTCGGCGGGCAAGTTGATCGAGCCAGCGGGCGAAAATGCGTCCGAGATTTACCGGTTGGTGCTTTCGCGCGATCCGCAGAATGTCGCCGCCCAGACCGGTTTGGCGCGGGTGGAAGCCGAGCTTGTGAACCGCGCAAGCCGGGCCGCGGAAACCGGCAACTACAACGAATCCGAGCGCCTGCTCGCGGAAGCGGGTAAGGCAAGTCCGGAGTCCGATGCAGTGCAGGATGCCTCCGCGCGTATCGAATCCATGCGCGAGCAACGCGCACAGGAGTTGATGAAGCAGGCCGAAGCGGCCTTGACCGCAAACAACCTGGAGGAAGCCAGTCGTCTGCTGGATGAAGTGGTTGCCGTGGCGGCGCAGACCAGCGGTGTCGAAGATCTGCGTACCCGCATCCGCAACGCAGGGAGCTATGCGAATCTACGTCCGGGGCAAAGTATTTCCGACGAGATGCGTTCGGGCGGAACCGCGCCGGAACTGGTGGTGATTCCGCTGGGCAGTTTCCAGATGGGCTCGCCGGAAGACGAGGCCGACCGCAAGGGCAATGAAGGCCCAAGGCATGGTGTGACCTTGCGCAATGCCTTTGCGATGGCGCGTGCGGAAGTGACCGTTGCGCAGTTCCGTCGATTCGTGGATGCCACGGGTTATTCGCCCACCTCGGCCCAGGTCGGCACCTCGACGATTTACGACGAGCAGGCCGGGACCATGGCCGCCAAGAGCGGTGTGAATTGGCAGAAGGGCTATTCGGGTCGCAATGCCGACGCGAATGCGCCGGTGATCCACGTGTCCTGGACTGATGCCAAGTCCTATGCCGATTGGGTCTCCCGCGAAACCGGCAAGGCCTATCGCCTGCCTTCCGAAGCAGAGTTTGAATACGTCATGCGCGCTGGGACCAATACCCGCTTCCCGTGGGGCGATGGCAACCCGACCCGTCTGGTGGGTAACTTGACCGGCGATGGTGATCGCTCCGAGTCGCGGCGCAACTGGGTCAACGCATTTCCTGACTACAACGACGGGTTTTGGGGCCCTGCACCGGTGCGTTCCTATGAGGCCAATCGCTACGGCATCCACGACATGAATGGCAACGTGTCCGAGTGGGTGGAGGACTGCTGGCACGATTCGTACGCGCGCGCGCCGGCAGACGGCACGCCGTGGGTCAATCCGGGCTGCAATCGTCGTGTGATCCGTGGCGCATCGTGGGCGAGCTCGCCTGAGCAGGCGCGTACCGCCTTCCGTTTGACCGCTGCACCCAACACCACCAATGCCCGCCTTGGCTTCCGGGTGGTTCGCGAGCTGTAACGGCTCCGTGAAAACAACAGCGGGAACACCTTCGATGTGCGTTCCCGCGGTTTCGCTGGAGTCCCGATCCGTGGATTCCCGACCTCCTGACTCTCTTGCACCGATGCGCTGTACAGAGGTCACTTGGGCGTGTTTCGACGCGGCTCAGTGCTTGGGCTGGATGGATTGCACCATCAATTCGCGCAACGCGGTATCCGTGCTGGCATTGGGCGGCGAGACCACCTCCAGCGAGAAACCGAGGGCGATGGCGTCATCTTCGTCCAGCCCGTCGTAGGCGCGAAACTCAGCATCCAGCAGGGCGGCGTTGGCGCTGTCCTCGCTGTCGTAGGTGGTGAGTCGTCCGTCGCAGTCGAAAACCTCGCAGGTGCCGGTGTCGTGAACGCGCTGACGTGCCCAGATGAGGGTCTTTCCCAGCGATGCCACCCACCAGCGTTCGCTTGTGTTTGGATTGGATGTCATGGGTTCTGCCACTGATAGAGGGTGACCAGAATGACGCTGCCGACGGTCCCGATGAGGCTGCTCCAAAGCAGCACCTGCGCAGGAGTCGCCAAGCCATTGAGATTGCGGTCACCGCGTGAGCGGAATTGGCCGCGCAGGACAAAGCTCAGGAACGCGGGCGAAAAAGCGTGATCGCCGATCACTGCGCCGCGGTCCTGCAGGTGTCGGTAGGCCAGCGGTCCGAAGATGAGATAGCCGGTGATTCCCGACAGCCCCACACCGGTGGTGAGGAGCAGCAGGAACATCGTGATCATCTGCATGCGTCGTTCCTCAGAATTCGGCGCTGCCGGGCGCGCGTGGGTAGGGAATGGCATCGCGAATGTTGGATAGCCCGCAAACGTAGACCACGAGCCGCTCGAAGCCCAGCCCGAAGCCCGCATGCGGAACACTGCCATAGCGGCGGAAATCGCGGTACCACTGGTAGTGCGACGGGTCCAGGCCGAACTGCGCCATTCGCGTGTCCAGTACGTCCAGGCGTTCCTCGCGCTGGCTGCCACCGATGATCTCGCCGATGCCGGGAGCCAGCACGTCCATCGCGGCAACGGTTTTGCCGTCGTCGTTCAGGCGCATGTAGAAAGCCTTGATATGCTCGGGGTAGTTCATCACCACGACCGGTCGACCAACATGCTGTTCGGTCAGCCAGCGCTCGTGCTCGGTCTGCAGATCGAGGCCCCATTCGACGGGGAAATCGAAATGCCTGCCGGACTTCTGCAACAGGTGGATGGCCTCGCTGTAGTCGATGCGCTCGAACGGCGAATCAATGAACGTTTCCAGGCGCTGGATGGCTGTCTTGTCGACGCGTTCGACAATGAATTTCAGATCGTCGTGGCGTTCGGCCAACACCGCGCTGAAGACGTACTTCAGAAAGCGCTCGGCAAGGTTGGCGTCGTCATTCAGATCGGCAAAGGCGATCTCGGGTTCGATCATCCAGAACTCGGCCAAGTGCCGGGTCGTGTGTGAATTTTCAGCGCGGAATGTGGGCCCGAAGGTGTAGACCTTGGACAAGGCGAGGCAGTAGGCCTCGACGTTGAGCTGCCCGGAAACGGTCAGAAAGGTCTCGCGGCCGAAGAAGTCCTGCTTGAAATCGATCGCACCTGCATCGGTGCGTGGCAGGTTCATGAGATCCAGTGTCGAAACACGAAACATCTGTCCAGCGCCCTCGGCATCGCTCGCCGTGATGATTGGCGTGTTGACCCAGAAGAACCCATCTTCGTGGAAGAAACGATGAATCGCCATGGCGATGCAGTGACGGATACGACTCACAGCGCCGAAAAGGTTGGTGCGCGGGCGCAGATGGGCCACTTCGCGAAGGAATTCCAGCGAATGCGGCTTGGGCTGGATCGGGTAGGTTTCCGGATCGTCGACCCAGCCGCACACCTGGATCGCGCTGGCCTGAATTTCGTGCGCCTGCCCCTGAGCCGGTGAGGCGATCAGCGTTCCGGTCGCGATGACGGAGCATCCCGAAGTGAGGTGTTGAACTTCGCTGGCGTAGTTGTCGAGCGTGCTCGGAGCGACAATTTGAATGCTGTCGAAGCACGAGCCGTCACTGAGGTTGACGAAGCTCATACCGGCTTTGGAATCGCGTCGGGTTCTGACCCAGCCCTTGACGGTGATTTCCGTTCCGACGTGGACCCCGCCGGACAGCGCCTGTGCAACACTCAACACGGTCATTGCTGACACTCCAACCTGTGAATAGAGCCGCGCAGTTTACCGGAGGCTTGCGGTGCGTTGAGCGGGACAGGGCGCATTAGTGCCAGTCTGCGGTATCCCGGACTGGCTGAGTGCGGATCACTAGTAGGTTTTGACGAAAAACTCACGTGCAGGTGCGACCATTCACGGTCGAAAGTCGTTGGCGACGAGATTCGGCGTCATCGCTTCAAAATTGAAGAGGGTCAGTGACATGGGTATTCGCCTTACGGCATCGGCAATCGAGCGGGTTCGCGCCTTTTTGGACAAGGATCAGGCGGCGGTTGGCTTTCGTTTCGGGGTCAAACGGACCGGCTGCTCGGGTTGGGGTTATGTCGTGGAGGTCGCGCATGAGCGGCGCCCAGACGACGCGGCCTTCGACCAGCAAGGCGTGGTGATTCTGGTCGACGCAGACAGTCTTCCTCTGGTGGATGGCACGGAGATCGACTTCCAGCGGCAGGGACTGAATCAGCAATTCGTCTTCAACAACCCACAGGCCGCCGCTGCCTGTGGTTGCGGCGAGAGCTTTACGACGGCCGCTTAGTCATCTTGATCGTCACGAGGCTTTTGTCAGCTTGATCGCAGTGCTACACTTGCGAGCTGCCTGCGGGCAGACCTTGCCTCATCACCCTGCATACCGGGTCGGGAGGCTGCGAAGCGGCATGTCGCCGTTTCGTCATCCATAAGGAGTTTCCATGCGTCATTACGAAATCGTGTTCATGGTCCATCCGGACCAGAGTGAGCAGGTTCCCGCCATGATCGAGCGTTACAAGACGCTGATCGAAGGCGACAAGGGTGCCATTCACCGTCTCGAAGATTGGGGTCGCCGTCAGTTGGCCTACCCGATCGAAAATCTCGTCAAAGCCCACTACGTGCTGATGAACATCGAGTGTTCGCAGGGCGTGCTGGACGAACTGGTGGCGGGCTTCCGCTTCAACGATGCCGTGCTGCGTCATCTCGTGCTGGCGCGTGACGAAGCGGTGACCGAGCAGTCGCTGATCATGAAGCAGAAGGACGAAAAGCCGGAGCGTCGCCGTCGTGATGACGACAGCGAAGTTGAGATGTCTGCCGACCGTGGCAGTGACGAAGCGCTCTAATTCCGGAGATTGACCATGTCCAAGTTCTTCCGCCGCCGCAAGTTCTGCAAATTCACCGCCGAAGGCGTGACCGAGATCGATTACAAGGATCTCAACACCCTGCGTCAGTACATCACCGAAACCGGCAAGATCGTGCCGAGCCGCATCACAGGTACCAAGTCGAAGTACCAGCGCCAGCTGGCAACGGCTGTGAAGCGCGCGCGTTTCCTCGCACTGATCCCCTATTGCGACAATCACTGAGTAACGCTGCCGTCCCCCGAGGGACGGCATGTTGCTGATCTCATTCGGACAGCCCCTGGGGCTGCGGTGCATTGGCGCCGCTAACGATCTGGAGTAGCTATGAAACTGATTCTTTTGCAGAAAGTCACCAACCTGGGTGGTCTCGGTGATCTGGTCGATGTGAAGCCCGGCTACGGCCGCAACTTCCTCGTTCCGAAGGGTAAGGCGGTCGCCGCGACGCCTGCCAACATCGCTTCATTTGAAGCGCGTCGAGCCGAGTACGAAGCGCGTGCACGTGAACTGGCTGCAGGTGCGGATGCGCGCCGTGCGAAGTTCGAGGGAGCATCGGTGACGATTGCTGCCAATGCATCGACCGAAGGCAAGCTGTATGGCTCGGTGAGCACGCGTGACATCGCAGAAGCCTTCACGGCGGCAGGCTTGCCGTTGCAGAAGAGCGAAGTGGTGATGGGCGAAGGCCCGATCCGCCGTACCGGCGAGTTCGATGTGGTTGTGCATCTGCACGCCGATGTCGAAGCCACGGTCAAAGTCATCGTGGTACCCGAGGCCTGATCGCCCGCCACGAACCGCTTTGCGAAATGGGCACCTTAGGGTGCCCATTTCGTTTGTTGCCCATCCTGTTCCGCCACTATCATTTGGCCTCAATCCGGAAACCGAGCAACCATGACTTCTCCCGGCAACGGACGTCGTCCGGACCGTGATCGCGCCTTTCGGCAGGACGATCATCGCGGTGACGGTCTGCGCATACCGCCCCACTCAACGGAAGCAGAGCAGGCCGTGCTGGGTGGACTCATGCTCAGCACGCAGGCGTGGGATACGGTGGCTGACCGCTTGCGTGAAGAGGACTTTTACCGGCGCGATCATCAGTTGATCTTTCGCGCCATCGCGACGCTCGCCGAGGAGAGTCGGCCCTGCGATGCGGTCACGTTGGGCGAGTGGCTGGAAAACCAGGGACTGGCTGAGGAGTTGGGCGGCGGCGCCTACATTCTTGAACTGGCGTCGACGACGCCGAGTGCCGCCAACGTGGCGGCCTATGCGGACATCGTTCGCGAGAAGTCGATTCTTCGGCAACTGATCGATGTCGGCACGGCGATTGCCAGTGACGGTTTCCAGCCTGAAGGGCGCTCCTCGCGCGACCTGCTTGAGCAGGCGGAGCAGCAGGTATTCCGAATTGCCGAGGCCGGCAGTCGATCAAGGCAGGGCTTCCAGTCCCTGCGTGATGCCGTCAAGGACGCCTTCCGTCTGCTGCAGGAGCGTTACACCAACAAGGCGGCCGTGACCGGCTTGCCTACCGGGTTCATCGACTTCGATCAGCAAACAGCCGGGCTACAACCGTCCGATCTCATCATCCTCGCAGCCCGCCCTGCGATGGGTAAAACCTCATTGGCGTTGAACATCGCCGAGTATGCGGCGATCAAGTCGGGTCGCGCGGCGGCGGTGTTTTCGATGGAAATGTCGGCCTCGCAGCTGGCATTTCGTCTGATCTCGTCGCTGGGGCGCATCAATCAACAACATCTGCGCACCGGGCAGTTGGAGGACGAGGATTGGCCGCGCGTCAGTCACGCGATCACGATGCTGTCCGAAGCCAAGATCTTCATCGACGACACGCCCGCATTGTCGCCGACCGAGCTGCGCGCACGTTGCCGCCGTCTGGCGCGCGATCAAGGTGGGCTGGGGCTGGTGGTGATCGACTATCTGCAACTGATGCAGGTGCCCGGCAATCGCGAGAACCGTGCCACGGAAATTTCAGAAATCTCGCGCAGCTTGAAGGCCCTTGCCAAAGAACTGAACGTCCCCGTGATTGCTCTCTCCCAGTTGAATCGATCCCTGGAAAGCCGTACCGACAAGCGTCCGGTGATGGCGGATCTGCGTGAGTCAGGCGCCATCGAGCAGGATGCTGACATGATCCTGTTCATCTACCGCGACGAGTACTACAACAAGGAATCGGGCGAGAAAGGCGTTGCCGAGGTCATCATCGGCAAGAACCGCCACGGCCCGACCAACACCATCAAACTGGCGTTTCAGGGGCAGTACACCCGCTTCGACAATCTCGCGACCGGCGCGTATTCAGGGAGTTTCGAGTGAGTCGTGCGACTTGCGCGACGATTCATCTGGATGCGTTGCGATACAACCTGAATTTGCTACGAAAGAAGGCGCCGCAAAGTCGGGTCATGGCGGTCGTCAAGGCCGATGGATATGGTCACGGTTTGGAGCGTGTCGCTCGGGCACTGGCGGACGCCGATGCGTTCGGTGTCGCGGCGCTGGATGACGCGCAACGCCTTCGTGCAGCGGGCCATCGGCAACGCATCGTGCTGCTCTCCGGACTGGATGAAGCTGCCGATATCCCGGTGTTGCGTGATCTGGATGTCGATGTCGTGATCCATCACCCCAGCCAACTCGCATGGCTGGAAGGCGCTGCATCCGGGCCGAGGCTGCGGGTCTGGTTGAAGATCGATACGGGCATGGGGCGACTGGGTTTTGGGATGGACGAAGCCGTCGACATCCATCGTCGCTTGCGCAATTGCCCTGCGGTGCAGGACGACATGGTCTGCATGACGCATTTTGCGCGCTCGGACGAATTTGGCGAGTCGATGACGCGCCAGCAAATCCAGCGTTTCGAAGACTGTCTGCAGGGTGTGCAGGGTGAGCGGTCGCTCGCAAACTCCGCAGCGGTCATCGGGTGGCCTGCATCGCATGCCAGTTGGATACGGCCCGGTGGTGCGCTGTATGGCTTGTCCTCGGTGGACGGTCGGACAGGCGTTGATCTGGGGCTGCGCCCCGCAATGACCTTGTCGACGCGCCTGATTGCCGACAAGATGATCGAAGCGGGTAAGTCGGTCGGCTATGGCGCTGGGTTTGTCGCACAGCGGGCGATGCGGATCGGCATCGCGGCTATTGGTTATGGCGACGGCTATCCGCGTCTGGCTGGCACGGGTACACCGATTCTCGTCAATGGCCGACGCACGGCATTGGTCGGGCGGGTATCGATGGATTTGCTCGCGCTTGATCTCAGTGACATGCCAGAGGCCTGTGTTGGCGATCCGGTGATCGCTTGGGGCGAAGGGCTGCCGATCGAGGAAGTGGCGGCTCGCGCCGGGACGATCGGCTATGAATTGGCGTGCGGAATTACGCGCCGCGTGCGCTTCCAGGAAGTAGACGCACACTGACTCGTTTGGCAGCGTGTTGGGCATGGCTTGCACACACTGGCCTCGTCATCGGGCTCGCATCGATCCGCTCGCCACGGGTATGGGCTTGAACCGTTGATCCCGCATCGAAACAAGTGGTGTTCGGCAATGCCGAACCTTGCCATGGTCGCAGACGCGCCGTGGTGGGATATCGATGCCGCTCGGACACTCCAGAAATTTGCAAACCGACGGACTTCATGTGCGGCGTGAACTGCGTCATTCGGTCGCGGGAGCGAGTGCGCAAGGCGTATTTCGAGCTGGAACTGTGCGGTTCGGACGAGACAGGTGGTCCGTATTTTGAAATACTCCTTGGGCTGTCATCCGCGTGGATTCGGGTCTTGGGCTGCTTTGCGCTTGATCAAGCCTTACCCGTTGCCTGCTACCTACACTTTGACTATCCAATCTGGAGCACTTGTCCAATGTCCGTCGAGATTTTTTCCAGCGCCGATCACAAATGCGTGGTGTTTCCTGATCTGGTGCGAGGTGAGGACGGTGTGCAGGCGAATCAGTTTCTGATCGTTCACGGCAAGCACTCCGCGCTGATCGATCCGGGTGGTGCGCTGCTCTACACGCCACTGAATCTGGCGATTTCCCGCTACGTCCAGCCGCGTGAGCTGACCTATATCCTGGCCTCGCATCAGGACCCTGACGTAATCGGTTCGGTGGATCGTTGGCTGCTTTACAGCGACTGCTCGATCGTCTGTTCCAAACTGTGGGGGCGGTTCATTCCGCACAGCGTGCCGCACTATCAGAAGGGTGCGGGTGGTGATCGCTACATGCTGGTGCCCGATGAGGGCATGGATATCCCGATGGGCGATATCAAGCTGCGTGCACTGCCCGCGCACTTCCTGCATTCAGTCGGCAATCTGAGTTTCTACGATCCGTACAGCAAGATTTTGTTCTCGGGTGATATCGGTGCGTCCTTGATCGCTGCGGGCACGGCCTACGAACCCGTCGAAGATTTCTCCAGCTTGGTCGGTCGCATGGAAGGCTTCCATCGTCGCTACATGGCATCGAATCGGGTGACCCGTCTTTGGGTGCGCATGGTTCGCCAACTTCCGATCGACATGATCGTGCCGCAGCATGGACTTCCGATGAAAGGCAAGGCGGTCGCCGATTTCCTCAGTTGGCTGGAAGAGCTTGAGTGTGGCGTGGACCTGTTGGGACCTGCCAACTACCGCATCAGCTGATCAACCCCCACGCGAAGCAACGAAAAACGGCACCCTCGGGTGCCGTTTTTGTTTGCGCGTTCCTTGTACAACCCGCTCAGGCCCTGGCCTTTTGCGCGGCGACCTTGGCGAGTCGCAGCCAGGTGTCAACGACGGTATCCGGATTCAGTGAGACCGACTCGATGCCTTGTTCCATCAGCCACTCGGCAAGGTCCGGGTGATCCGACGGGCCTTGGCCGCAGATGCCGATGTACTTGCCCTTGGCACGTGCGGTCTGGATCGCCATCGACAGCAGCTTCTTGACCGCGGGATCGCGTTCGTCGAACAGCTTGGCAACGATGCCCGAGTCGCGATCCAGGCCAAGTGTGAGCTGGGTGAGATCGTTGGAACCGATTGAGAATCCGTCGAACAGGTCGAGGAACTCATCGGCGAGCAATGCGTTGGATGGCACCTCGCACATCATGATGACCTTGAGACCGTTCTCGCCCTGCTTGAGACCGTACTTTTCCAAGGTTTGCAGTACCTTGCGGCCTTCCTCCAGGGTGCGGACGAAGGGAATCATCACCCACGCATTGATCAGGCCCATTTCATCGCGGACCTTTTTCATCGCACGGCACTCCAGCGCGAAACAGGGCTCGAACGAGGGATCGACATAGCGACTGGCGCCACGGAAGCCGATCATCGGGTTTTCTTCATGTGGCTCATACGCCGCGCCGCCCAGCAGGTTGGCGTACTCGTTGGATTTGAAGTCGGACAGACGAACAATGACCGGGTAGGGCGCAAAGGCGGCAGTCAGGGTGGCGATGCCTTCGGCGAGGCGATCCACGTAGAAGCTGACCGGGTCGGCATAGCCGGCAATCAACGCATCGATCTTGCTGCGGATATCGGCCGGCTGCTTGCTGTATTCCAGCAATGCTTTGGGATGGATGCCGATCTGTCGCGCGATGACGAATTCGAGGCGCGCCAGACCAATACCCTGATGCGGAAGCTGGGCAAAGTCGAATGCACGTTCCGGGTTGCCGACGTTCATCATGATCTTCAGCGGTGCCTTGGGCATGTCGCCGAGATCGGTCACGGTGTGTTCGAAGGGCAGTGCGCCTGCGTAAATGTAGCCGGTGTCGCCCTCGGCACAGGACACTGTCACTTCGGCACCATCGGCGATCAAATCGGTGGCGTCACCACAACCGACGACGGCAGGCACACCCAGTTCGCGCGCGATGATCGCGGCGTGACAGGTTCGTCCACCACGATTGGTGACGATGGCCGAGGCGCGTTTCATCACCGGTTCCCAATCGGGGTCGGTCATGTCGGCGACCAGCACATCGCCGGGCTGCACGCGATTCATGTCCTTCAGGGAGCGGATCACCTTGGCTGTGCCAACGCCGATCTTGTGGCCGATGGCGCGGCCTTCGGCCAGACGCTCGCTGCTGCCGCTCAGGTGATAGCGCTCGATCTGCGTCGAACTGCCGCGTGACTTCACCGTTTCCGGGCGCGCCTGAACGATGTAGAGCTTGCCGGTGATGCCGTCCTTCGCCCATTCAACGTCCATCGGACGCCCATAGTGCTGTTCGATGGTCAGCGCCTGACGTGCCAGTTCTTCGATGTCGTGGTCATCGATCGAGAAACGCTGACGCAGGTCGGCCGGGGTTTCTTCGATACGGACGCGTTCACCAGGCTGGTTCGAGTAGACCATACGTTGCTGCTTGGCACCGATCTGCCGGCGCAGCACGGCCGGTTTGCCCTGTTTGAGGGTGTGCTTGTAGACGTAGAACTCGTCAGGATTGACCGCACCTTGCACCACCATCTCGCCCAGCCCGTAGCTGGAGGTGATGAACACGACATCGCGGAAACCGGATTCGGTGTCCAGTGTGAACAACACGCCGGAAGCGCCCACGTCCGAGCGCACCATCAACTGCACGCCCGCAGAAAGGAACACGTCCTCATGCTTGAAGCCGTGATGCACGCGATAGGCAATGGCGCGGTCGTTGTAGAGGCTGGCAAAGACTTCCTTGACCTTGTGTACGACCTCATCGGCGCCGATGACATTGAGGAAGGTTTCCTGCTGTCCGGCAAATGAGGCATCCGGCAAATCTTCGGCGGTCGCCGAGGAGCGCACCGCCACCGAGAGTTCGGCGCAGCCAGCCTCGGTGCTCATCTGCGCATAGGCGCTGCGGATGGCTCTATCCAGCGCGCCGGGCAGAGGCGCATCGATGACCCACCCGCGAATTTCTGCGCCCGCTGTGGTCAGCGCATCGACGTCTTCAACGTCCAGCGAGGCGAGCTTCTGCTGGATGCGCTCGGCCAGCTGGTTTTCGGCAATGAACTCCTTGAACGCGGAGGCCGTGGTCGCGAAACCGCCCGGAACGGAAACACCCAGCTGCGAGAGGTGACCGATCATCTCGCCAAGCGAGGAGTTCTTGCCACCGACTTGAGCCAGATCGCCGAGGCGAAGTTCGTGGAGCCAAAGAATGTGCGCTTGCAAGGGACGTCTCCAGATCGAGGGAAGCGGGGGCGCATCTTCACCATTGAGGATCGCCTGCAGCTCGGCTGCAGGACGCTGCGAATGTCTCCGTTTGCCTGACGCAACCCTTTGCAATCAAAGGATTTCCGAGGTCTGGACCAAGGGCACTTGGCAAACTGGCCGGGGACGCGCAGCCACAAGGTGTTGCTGACCCCTTTATGATCGTCTCCACCGGCGCAGGGCACAAGGAAAATGCGCTAGGCAGATAGTCTGATTTGTGCACTGCAGAATGGAGGTTGGCATGCGACGTCCCGTGTTCTACGTGTCCGATGGCACTGGTATCACCGCGGAAACCATCGGGCACAGCCTGTTGACGCAGTTCGGCGACGTCGACGTCGAGACGCAACGGGTGCCGTTTGTCGATAGCTACGACAAAGCGCAGCACGCTGCCGAACGGATCAAGGCAGCGGGACTCCGCACCGGGCTCCGTCCGATTGTGGTGAATACCGTCGTCGATGGCACGCTGACCGCCATCCTCGCCGAGAGTGGCGCGCTGATGCTGGACGTGTTCAATCCGTTCATTGCCCCACTGGAGCGCGAGCTGGGGCAACCGCGTCAGCCGCGCGTCAACCAGGCACATGCGCTGGTCGATTTCAGTGCCTATGAAGCGCGGATCGACGCAACCAATTACGCCTTGACGCACGATGACGGGATCGATGTTCGCTATGACGACGCCGACGTGATTCTGGTTGGGGTTTCGCGATCGGGAAAGACGCCGACCTGCCTGTATCTGGCGCTGCACTACGGCGTCAAGGCGGCCAACTATCCCTTGACTGACGACGACCTCGAAGCCGCCGAGTTGCCGCGGCGCTTGCGAGCGCATCGCAAGAAGTTGTTTGCGCTGACCATTGACCCGGAACGTTTGCGACAAGTCCGCGAGGCGCGCAAGCCCGGCAGCCGTTATGCGACGCTGGAAACCTGCCGACGGGAAGTGCAGGCGGGCGAGTCGCTGTTCCGACAGGAAGGTTTGCCCGTGCTGAGCACCACGGCGACCTCGATCGAGGAGATCGCCAGCAAGGTGATGTCGACGCTCGGGATTGATCGTCACGCCTACTGAGTTCATCACCACAGGCCAGCACGTGCTTGCGTGCTAGGCTGATCCCATGTCTCGATTGTCAGTCCTTCCCGTATCGCCACTGCCCAATCGACTGGGCAGTTTGATGGCGTGCTATGCCGACAACTACTGGCGGCTGTTGCGTGTATTCGCCCCGCTTGCCTTGCCGGAAGGGGTGTATCGGTCAACCGGCAGCGACGGCTTGCCCTTGCGCTTTGAAGTGCTGGCCCGTCATGCCTACACGCTTGAACTGCGCCTGACCTACGAATGGTCTGATCCGCACAGCGGTCAGCCCGATCCGTCCGCCATGATCCGTCTCTACAGCGACGCGCAACTCGCTGAAGTCACCCACTTCGAGGTCAGCGCCGGATTGTCCGATCTGCTGGATCTTTGGCCCATGGCGCGGGCATTGATCGATCAACGGTTGCGCCAGAACCGTTCACTGTCGCGCTGGCTGCAGTACCTGGAGGAGCAAGGGCATCACCGTTTTGGTCTGCACATTGTGGCCAGCGACAGTTCGGCGCCACAGATGAAGGTTGCCGATCACTGAAATCCGTCTCAGCCAGTTGTGAGGTTTGAATGCCTCGTGACGTCCCGGTTCTGAGAGGAGAGTGTGATGCGCCCTTGCCGCATAAAGATGGGTTCCGTCATCCCGGCTGGGATGATGGCGATGCTCGTCGTCAATATGCTCTGTCTTGATGCCCACGCCGTGTGCGCCGATCCGCCGCCACCGCCCACTTGTGATGTCGATGGGCAGTTCATTGGTGGACGTTGGGACTTGTCGCAAATTGCCGGCAACTACTCGTTCAGTGGTTCGGAGACGTTTTGGCCGTTTATCGACGACGGCAGCGTGACCGACATCTACCAGACTTCCGGGAGCTTGAATGTCGCCATGCTGGGTGGCGCTGAGGGCAACTATATTGATGTCGCGTGCGATGGCAGCGTCACAGGCCGGGGAAGGGAGCGGATTTCGGGCAGTCTGACCAAGTCTCCGAATATCTGGTACTACAACCCAGACTTCTGCAGCGGCTTTCCCGCGACCATGACTTGGTCTATCGACATTGAGCGCAGTTACAGTATTTCTGGTTCGGTCAGCGGAACCGGCCAACTTGATCTGAGCTATCAGGTTGACACAGCCACTCTCGATTTCAGCGGTTTGATGGCGCAGAGCTTCGATTGCGTCTTCATCGCAGCGCAGCGCAGCTTTGCGCTGGACATCGCTGGTGACACCGAGCAAGTCAGACTGTCGGGTGGCTACGATCCGGAGGCGGGTACGTTCTCACCCACGATTTCGCACCCATCTGGACCCTCCTGGCTGGATGCGGCGTTGCATGGGGTAGCCTTGAACCAGACCCATGATTACGACGAGAGCACGATCCAGCTTGCTCCATCCTTTCTGGGCACTGGCACGGCACAGTCCATGCCGCAAACCTACAACAAGTTCTTCATCCAGAACGGCGTGAGCGTTGCGGCAAGTCTTCAGGCGGCAGCAGAACCAAAACAACCTCGCATTGAGGCGATGCAACTGCAGTCGCCTGCCCAGTATTTGCGCGATGTTTCCGTAGACACCGAGATGCGAGTGGAAATCGACTGGCGAGGTCAGCCGCCGGGTACCGTCGAGTTTTCCTACGGTACCCAGTCGGCGACCGTCGCGGGTGGCAACGTCGTCACATGGACCTTCGATGCCGGTGATGAGGCGGATACGATCACTGCCGTGGCCCGCCAAGGTGGCGAGGAATCGCTTCCGTACACCATCAATGCCCCAAAGGTGATGGTGCCCGAGTGGGCTGGCGTGGCGGCAGATTGGAGCGGGCAATCCGGCGTTCGCTATGACGCTGTGCTGGATTGGCCGGTATCCATGGAGACCACACGCACGCTTGACACGATCTCGTTGTTTTCCGGGCTTTGGGGCATCAGTGGTGGTGCGAGTTCGTCGCTTGAAGCCCTCGCATGGTCCAATGGCAGCCCGGGAAGCGGAACCTTGCAGACACAGCTGGACTTTCGCGCCGCAGGCAAGCGCAGCAGCCTCAGCCTGCATGGCGGCAACGAGACGACGTTGTCCTGCGATGCATTGCATATCGAAGGGCAAGCCACTGCGCAGTTTCCAAGTCTGCGCTGGCAGCGCACGCTCAACCCGCTGACCGCTGTGCCCGGGTTGCAGACGGGGGCGTGTGCGATCAGCGGATTGCTTTGCCAAACGATCCAAAGCATCGGTATCAAGGCCTCCGCAGAGGTTTCCCTCTCCGGTACCGCCGACTACGAGGGGACTACCGGGCCGATGCAGTGGGTAGGTGGCAGCCTGTCTGGCGACATCGGGGGCCGAATCAGTGCCAATGCAGGGTTGCCTCCTCCGCTTGCTTCGGTTGCCTCGGTCAGTGTGTGGGGCGGCGCCGATGGTTGCATCGAAATGCAGGTTTCCCCGGCGGTTCAGCTCAGCCAGTTGGGTGGTGCACTGGAAGTCGGTGCCTCGGCGAGCTTTCTGGGCATGTCGACGGAAGCGACGAAAGACTGGCCGTTCGGTGATGAATGCGGTGGCGCGCGGTACGTATCGAAGGGTTTTCCGTCAGGTGCTTGGGTTCCTCACGACGGGCAACTGGCAATGGCGGTCACCGAGGTGGGCGGACAGACGCGTGGCATTGCGGTTTGGAGTGAGGCCTCCAGCCAGGGGCCAAGGCCGCTTGGCGAGATCCACTATCGGCTCTATCAGGCGGGCACGTGGTCGGCAATTCAGACACTGACCGATGATGGCAAGGCAAACTTCGCGCCGGTTGTGGCGTTCGATCCGGCCGGTAACGTGATGGTCGTCTATCAGCGCAGCATCCAGCTACCGGCAAGCGCGCCAGCGGGTCTACCCGAGTTTGCCAACAGTGTGGAGCTGCACTGGGCACACCTCGATGGCAATGATGGCGCCGTCGTGGCGGAGGGCACGCTGACTGATTCGATTGGTCTGGATTTCGGCGCCCAGTTGCGCGTCGATGAGGATGGCGGGTTGTGGCTGTTCTGGCAGCGCGCGCTGGGTGTCGATATTACGGGGACGGCGCAGACGCCTGCGCAGATATGGGAGGCGAATTGGCAGGGCAACGGCTGGTCCTCCGCGGAATTGGTGGCGGACGATCTGATCGGCGTATGGGGGTGGTCGGCGGCGGTACGTAATGCGGATACACAATGGGTGGTGCTCAGCGTGGATGAAGACCTCGATTTCTCAACCGAGGTGGATCGAGATCTTTCGATAGTGCGCAAGGACACAGGACAGTGGACGCCGCAAGCGCCTCTCACGGATGGCGGTCTGCGCGACGATAGCCCGCACATTGTCTGGGACCCCGTGGAAGGGCCACTTCTGTTGTGGCGTTCCGGTGATGAGGTGGTCGAGCTGCGTGGCGACTTCAGTGGAATTCCCCAAACGGCGTTCAGTTCGCCAGATCCACTGCTCGACGAAGGGGTGGATGCCGAGTTCGCCCACGCCAGCGTGATGTCAGGCAGTCTCGGTCCACGCGTTTACTGGAACCAGGCAGGCCGCATCATCCAGACCGGAAGGCAAGTGGCTTCAGTGCCATGGGAGGTACCGACTCTGGTGCTCGATTCGGAGTTGGCGCAACGTGTGCTTGCAAGCAAAGCGGTGTCGGGGCAGCCAGTCTTTGCGTATGCAACTCAGGTGATTGGACCTGGTCGCTTCCGTTCTCCCTTCCTTACGCCCGCATTTTCCGAATCCGTTGGGCTTGCCGTCTTCCGCGACGGGTTTGAATGAGCGTGACGCCCGTGGCGAGGAATAGCTGATCGGCTGCTCAGAGCAAATGCCGGGTGTTGAAGCACGCCCCGCCGCCGCATGCCAAGGAGGGCGTGTCCGAAGGTCGAGGCGAGCCAAGCGTTTCATTTTCGCGACGGTAGCAATTCGTCCGGCCGCGATGTCGGGTTGGTCCTCTCAACCTTTCGCTTTGCGTCGCCTCGGCATTGTGCGATCCGCGCGTTGGGCCTCTGGTTTGCAATGGACTCTCTAGGAGCCTGTCGGACTTGAAGAATCGAAGCGAAAATACGGCTGGGCGAGGACAGTTTTTGCCGGTTTTGCAGGGCAATAGTTGAACTATTGCCCAAAGAAGCGGCGAAAATTGGACCGTCCAGACGGATTTGCAGCCGATTCCCTTTCAAGTCCGACAGACTCCTAAGGAGGCGACGATGTGAAGCCGTGCACTATTCGCACACGGGTGACTTGCGACGCACTTCGCGCGGGTGCACACTGCGCCACCTGACGCGTAGCGTCACATTTGTTCACGCCACGACCACATCAGTGAAAGCTGATCGATTTCAGAGCTATCGGCACCCGGAGTCCGGTGTCCTGGATTCCCCCCTGTTCCATTCCACCGCCGGGTGCCGACCTCTCTGCGGAGCCTGAGGCTCCAAGCCAACTAACACGTTGGCGAGCTGCTTCCCTTACGCGTACCGACCGGCCCCTGTTCCAATTTCCGGTCAGCGCAAGCGCCTGTCGCGCAAGGTGCGTAAACTTTTCAGCACATTTCGTGCCATTGTCGGTTGCCATCGAGCGCCCGCTGAGAGTCTGTGATGCGTTTTCCTGAATCCTTTGACGTGATCGTGGTCGGTGGCGGCCATGCCGGTACCGAGGCGGCGCTGGCCGCCGCGCGTGCGGGTGCCCGCACCCTGCTGCTGAGCCACAGTATCGAAACCATCGGTGCGATGAGTTGCAACCCGGCCATCGGCGGCATTGGCAAAGGCCATCTAGTACGCGAGATCGATGCCCTCGGTGGTGTGATGGCCTGGGCTGCGGATCGGGCCGGTATACAGTGGCGCACGTTGAACGCCAGCAAAGGCCCGGCGGTACGCGCAACGCGCTGTCAGGCCGACCGCATGCGCTATCGCGCCGCGATCCGCCACGCAGTCGAAAATCAACCCGGCCTGCAGCTGTTCCAGCAGGCGGTGGATGATCTGCTGCTGCAGGGTGAGCAGGTGATCGGTGTGCGCACCCAGATGGGTCTGGAGTTCATGGCGAACCATGTGGTGTTGACCGCCGGCACGTTCCTGGCCGGTCGCATCCATATCGGCCCGGCGCAGTACAACGGCGGCCGCGCAGGCGACCCGCCCGCCACCACCTTGGCGATGCGCTTGCGCGAGTTGCCGCTCGGTGCGGATCGTCTGAAAACCGGCACACCGCCACGCATCGACGGCCGCACACTCGACTACAGCGTGATGGAAGAGCAGCCCGGCGATACGCCCTGTCCGGTGTTTTCCTATCTTGGCAGCGTCGCCGACCACCCGCCGCAAGTCAGTTGCTGGATCACCCATACCTCGAACCAGACCCACGACATCATTCGCGGCGCACTGGATCGCTCACCGCTGTTTACCGGTCAGATCGAAGGCGTTGGACCGCGCTATTGCCCGTCCATCGAGGACAAGGTGGTGCGCTTCGCCGAGCGCGATTCGCACCAGATCTTTGTCGAACCCGAAGGCCTGGATACGCATGAAATCTATCCAAACGGGATCTCGACCTCGTTGCCCTTCGATGTGCAGCTCGCCCTGGTGCGCTCGATCCGTGGCTTCGAGCGGGCGCAGATCACCCGCCCCGGCTATGCCATCGAGTACGACTTCTTCGACCCGCGCGGCTTGAAGGCCTCACTCGAAACCAAGGCCATTCACGGACTGTATTTCGCCGGTCAGATCAATGGCACCACCGGCTATGAAGAAGCCGCCGCGCAGGGTCTGATCGCCGGACTCAATGCCGCACTCGCCGCGCAGGGCAAGGCGTCGTGGACACCCGCCCGCGACGAGGCCTACGTCGGTGTGCTGATCGACGATCTGATCACCCACGGCACGCGCGAGCCCTATCGCATGTTCACCTCACGCGCGGAATATCGTCTGCAACTGCGCGAGGACAATGCCGACCTGCGCCTCACCGAACAAGGTCGTCGACTGGGTCTGCTGGACGACACGCGCTGGGCAGCGTTTGGCCGCAAGCGCGACGCCATCGAAGCCGAAACCGCGCGCCTCAAAGCCATGATCGCCGCACCCAACAATGGGCTTGGCGCGGCGCTGATGCGCGAACTGGAATTGCCCCTGACCCGCGACACGGCGGCGCTCGACCTATTGCGCCGCCCGGAAATCGGCTACGCAGATCTGATGAAGGTCGAAGGTTTCGGCCCCGGCGTCAGCGACCCGCACGTCGCCGAACAAGTGGAAGTGCAGGTGCGTTACGCCGGATACGTGGATCGCCAACGCGAAGAAATCGAGCGCCAGCGCCGCCACGAAGCGACCGCCATTCCCGCCGACTTCGACTACGCCAGCGTCACCGGCCTGTCCGCCGAAGTCCGTCAGAAACTGCAGAAGACACGCCCCGAAACCATCGGCCAGGCCTCGCGTATCGCCGGCATCACCCCGGCCGCGATTTCACTGCTGCTGGTGTTTTTGAAGCGACATGCCGGGCGAAGCGCGGCATAAAAACGGGACGCCCTGGGCAGCGGTCCCTTGCGGCCTGGCCCGCCCGCCCCACACGGGCATGACCTCCGGCCCTGGGTCGTGCATGCTGCGAACTGACATGGTCATTGTTCTGACCCAAGGAGTATTCCATGCGGCGTTTTTTCGTTTTCGCGTTGACCGCGCTGACTCTCGGCCTCGCATTGCCTGGCCCACGTGCCCATGCGGACGCGCCAACGACATCGACGTTGAGCCTACCCCTCTCTGGCAACCCTTTGCTTCAGGTGTGGAACGCACCATTTGCTGCGCCGCCGTTCGATCAAATCGACGCGATGCATTTCGAGCCCTCGCTGGAAGAAGCCCTGCGAAGGCAACAAGCAGACCTGCAACGTATTCGGGAACTGACGGACAAGCCGACGTTCTCCAATACCATCGAAGCACTTGAGCGCGCCGGGGCGGATCTGCGTCGCATCGCACCCGTTTTCATGAATCTGTACAGCGCCAATTCTACGCCGGCGCTGCAGAAGCTCGGCGCGACCCTGCTTCCCAGGTTGATGAGCAATCAGGCGGCGTTGTTCGTCGACAGCCGGCTGTTTTCACGCGTAAAGCCAATCTATCTGCAGCGCGACATGCTCGGTCTGAATGATGAGCAGAAGCGTGTGGTCGAACGCTATTACGCGCAGTTCGTGCGCGGCGGTGCAGGGCTGGATGGCGAGGACCGCGCCCGTTTCAAGGCCAATCTGGATCGGCTCGCCCAACTGGCGGTGCAGTTCAACCAGAACCTGCTGAGTGAAACCAACCAGTACACCTTGCTCATCGCGGACGCCTCGGAACTGGCTGGATTACCCGAGGATGTGATCGCGGCCGCCGCCGCGACTGCAACGGCGCGTGGCAAGTCCGGGCAATGGGCGTTCACTCTGCAAGCACCGAGTCGAATCCCCTTTCTCACCTATGCGCACAACCGCTCCCTGCGCGAATCGCTGTTCAAGGCCTACATCGCCCGCGGCAACAACGGCAACAGCGCCGACAACAACGCGATTGTTCGGGAGACGGTTCGTCTGCGTACCGAAAACGCCCAGTTGTTGGGTCATGCCACGTTCGCCCACTTCACCCTGACCGAGAACATGGCGAAGACGCCCGACAACGTCAGCGACTTGCTGATGAAGCTCTGGACACCCGCACTCGACAATGCCAAACGCGAGCGTGAGGCCCTGCAGCAGGTCGCCAACGCGGAAGGTGACACGCTGCAGATCGCCGCTTGGGACTGGTGGTACTACAGCGAGAAGCTGCGCCAGCAGCGCTATGCCATCGACGAGTCGGCATTGAAGGCGTACTTCCCCATGCCCGCCGTGCGTGCCGGGGCGTTTGATGTAGCGAACCGACTGTGGGGTTTGACCTTCACTGCGCGCAAGGACGTCCCGGTATATCACCCGGATGTCGATGTCTTCGAGGTCCGCGCTGCCGACGGCCATCACCTGGGCCTGCTCTACACCGACTACTACGTGCGCGACGGCAAGCGACCCGGTGCATGGGCCAGTCCATATCGCCTGCAGAGCGCACTGGACGGCCCCAGCACACCCCTCATCGTCAATGTCTGCAACTTCGCGCGCCCGAACGGAGAAGCACCATCGCTGCTCAGCTTCGATGAAGTGACCACGCTGTTCCATGAGTTTGGCCACGCGCTGCATGGCTTGATGTCGAACGTCACTTACCCAAGCGTCGCTGGGACTCAGGTGCCACGTGATTTCGTCGAGTTCCCCTCGCAGGTCATGGAGAACTGGGCGACACAGCGCGAGGTGCTGCAGCGCTTTGCGCGCCATTATCAGACAGGCGAACCGATCAGCAACGAGTGGCTGGACAAACTCGACGCGGCAGCACGTTTCAACCAGGGGTTCGCGGCGACCGAGTATCTGGCCGCCGCCCTGCTCGACATGCATTACCACACGCTCAGCGAGCCCGGCAATCTGGACCCGCAGGCCTTTGAAAAGCACATCCTGCGCGAACTTGGCCTGATCGACGAGATCGCCCCGCGCTACACCTCAACCAATTTCGGCCATGTCTTTGGCGGTGGCTATGCCTCAGGCTATTACGCCTACATCTGGGCAGAAGTGCTGGATGCAGACGGCTTCGACGCGTTTCGGCAGACCGATCTGTTTGACCAGACTACCGCTGCAAAACTGCGCGACGAGATATTTTCGCGCGGTGGCAGCGTTGACCCCATGGCAGCCTATCGACGCTTTCGCGGCAGCGAACCCCGTGTCGATTCGCTGCTGGAAAAGCGCGGCTTGAAGCCGGTCAACGATGACAGCGGCGAAGCACCCGATACGCGGGGCAATGAAACGCTGTAAGCACGCAGCGCTCGCGCCGTCAGCCGAGCGGGTGAAGCGGCGCGCAGCCCGATTTGATCTCGCGTAGCACGAAGCTGGTATTCACGTCCGCCACTGCTCCGGTTGCCAGCAGCGTATCCAGCAGAAATCGCGAGAAGTGTTCCAGGTCGCGCACGCCAATGTGCAGCAGGTAGTCCGCATCGCCGGTCAGCGCATGGGCAGCGACGACTTCGGACCAGCTCTGCACGTCGTCGGTAAATCGCGCCACGGCGGCGGCGTCGTGGTGGCGCAGGCGCAGCCGCACGAAGGCACTCAGCGACAAACCCATTGCGCCGCGATTGAGCTGCGCGCGATAGCCCGCGATGACGCCGCGGGATTCCAGACGCTGAACTCGTCGCAGGCAGGCCGAGGCCGACAGATTCACGCGCTCGGCCAGCTCGGCATTGCTGATGCGGCCATCGCTTTGCAGCTCGGAAAGGATGCGCAGATCCAGACGATCCAGCGTGAGATTGGACATTGTGCAGCTCCCTTGGCGACCGTCACGCACGAATCTTGCGTCAATCCAGCAACAGGGAACAACAATCGAAGAACATTGCGCGCATCCATCGCTAGTCTGGGGCGACCACAGCCCGAGGTGACCGCATGAACGCGCAACGCATCGAACACGCCATGACCGACAAGGGCTACGTGCCGCTGTATGCGACCGGGACGGTGCAACAGCCGTGGGCGAACTACACGGCAACCGATCATTCGGTGTGGCGAACCTTGTTCGAGCGCCAGCGTGCCTTGCTGGTCGGACGCGCCAGCGAGACCTTCCTGCAGGCGCAGGACGCGATGGGTATGGGCGCGGAGGCGATTCCGCAATTCGATGCCTTGAGCGAGCAACTTCGCCGCGCCACGGGCTGGGAACTGATCGGCGTGGAAGGACTGCTACCCGAGTTGGACTTCTTCCAGCACCTGGCGGCGCGGCGCTTTCCGGTCACCTGGTGGATACGCCGCCCGGAGCAGATCGACTACATCGCCGAACCCGACCTGTTCCACGATCTGTTCGGCCATGTGCCGCTGCTGATGAACCCGGTGTTTGCCGACTACATGCAGGCCTACGGCGCCGGTGGCGTACGAGCGCACGGTCTGGGCAGCGAGGCATTGACGCATCTGACGCGGCTGTACTGGTACACGGTGGAGTTCGGGTTGATCCGCCAACACGGCGAACTGCGCATCTACGGCGCGGGCATCCTCAGCTCGTCCGGTGAGTCACACCATTGCCTTGAAAGCGCTGCACCGAACCGCATCGGCTTCGACCTGACACGCCTGATGCGCACCCGCTATCGGATCGACAGCTATCAGAAGACCTACTTCGTCATCGACGATTTCGAACAACTTTTCAACGCCACCCAGCAGGACTTTGCGCCGATTTACCAGGCGCTGCAGCACGCTGAGGCGATTCCCGCAGGCGATGTACTGGACAGCGACCAGGTGATTCAACGCGGCAGCGGCGAGGGCTGGGCAACGGACGGGGACGTTTGACCTGAGTCGGCGGTGCCGCCGCCAGCGCAGACTTGCTCAATCCACCACGACAGGACGGGCGTCGCTGGCGTCCGCGCCGGGTTCGTCTTCGTTGCGCAACACGCGACCAATAATTTCGAGGGTGCGCTCAACCGCGCCGCGTTCGCGCGCCACCGTGCGGCAGCCCGCCTCACCCATATGCCCACGTCGTGCGGTATCGCCCAGCAAGGACTGCAGCACCTGCGCCAGATGTTCGGAATCGCGCACGCGCTCGGCGGCACCGCGCTCCAGCAGCAGATCGGTGACTTCTTCGAAGTTGAAGGTGTGTGGCCCGACGATCACCGGCACACCCAGTGCGGCAGGCTCCAGCACATTGTGGCCGCCAATCGGTTCCAGCGATCCGGCCACAAAGGCGATGTCGGCGGCGGCAATGAAGCGCACCAGTTCGCCCAAGGTGTCGATGACGAAACACTGCGTGTCCTCATCGGCACGGTCGTCGTCGCTCCGCGTGCGGGTGGCGAATCCAAAGCTGCGGCATAGAGCCACCATCGGCTTGAAGCGTTCCGGGTGGCGCGGCGCCACCAGCAACAAGGCATCAGGGAAGCGATGCAACAGGCGTGAATGCGCTTCGATCACCGCGAGCTCTTCGCCTTCGTGGGTGCTGGCCGCAATCCATACCGGCCGCTGCGCCCCCCAATCCTTGCGCCAGATCTGCGCCTGCGAAAAAAAGGCGGGATTGACCTGCATGTCGAACTTCAGATTGCCCACCACGCGCAATCGTGACGGTTGCGCACCCAGCGCCAGCAGTCGCTCGGCATCCTGCGGCGACTGCGCCGCGACGAAGCGCGCGCTACGGATCGCCTCGGCAGCCAGGGGACGCACAGGGCCATAGCCACGCAGTGACTTGTCGGAAAGGCGTGCGTTGGCGACCACGACCGGAATGCTTCGCGCGGCACATAGACGGAACAGATTCGGCCAGATTTCGGTTTCCATCACCACGGCGATGCGCGGCTGAATCTTGTCGAGAAATCGATTGATCGAACGCGGCAAGTCGTAGGGCAGATAGACATGCACCACGCGGTCCTTCCAGATCTGCCGCACGCGGTCGGAGCCGGTCGGTGTCACCGTGGTCACCACGAACGGATGCGCCGGGTAACGGGCGCGCAGTGCTTCGATCAAGGGCGCCGCGGCATTCACTTCACCGACCGAAACGGCATGAATCCAGATGCTCTCACGGATGTGCGGATCATCGAAGGCACCGAAGCGCTCCATCCAGCGCGCGAAGTAGCCGCGCATGCGCAGGCCGCGCGCCGCCAGCCGGTACAGGATCAAAGGCGTGAGGACATACATCACCCCGGTGTAGATGGCTTGCATGAAGCGCATCAATGCGCGGGGCGGCGAGGACGTGGACATGTGCAACAGGATACCGGAAGGCCCGTCCGCACTGGCTGTCGCGCCGCGCGGGGCTGCACGCCACAAGTCGGACGTCGTGGCTCCGCTACACTGAAGCCATGACGACGCCCGCACCAGACCGCTCCCGTTTCCGTTCACCACGGCATTGGCCCGCCCGTCTGGGCGTGACCCTGATGAGCACGCTGGCGCGCATTCCCTGGGCCTGGCAACAACGCCTCGGTCGCGCCGTGGGAGGTCTGCTCGCGTTACTGGCCGGACCACGTCGGCGCGTGGCCCGGCGCAACATCGCGCTGTGTTTTCCGTACTGGGACGACGCGCAACGCGCCGCCCTGCTGCGCGAGAGCTTTGCGGACCTGGGCATTGGTCTGTTCGAGTTTTCGCGCGCCTGGTTCGGCGATATCGATGCGCTGGCGGAAGACGTGCACATCGAAGGACTGCAGCATCTGCAAGCACTGCAGGCAGCGAATCGCGGTGCATTGCTGGTGTCAGGTCACTTCACCACGCTGGAAGTCTGCGGCCGTCTGCTGACCCGCCATGTGCCGGTCGCAGGCATGTATCGGGCCCATGCAGAACCCGCTTTCGAAGCCGCCGTGCTGGCGGGGCGTCTGAAATACGCCTGCGCGATGTTCAAACGCGAAGAACTGCGTGGCGCGATTCGTCACCTCAAGCAGGGCGGTGTGCTGTGGTACGCACCCGATCAGGATATGCGCGGCAAGGAAGCGGTGTTTGTTCCGTTTTTCGACATTCCCGCTTCCACCATCACCGCCACGCACCAGCTTGCGCGCCTTTCGGGTGCGGCGGTGGTGCCGTTCTTCCATCGCCGCGAAGGCGGCCGGTACATTCTGCGTATCGGCGCACCACTGGCGGACTTTCCCAGTAGCGATGTGGTCGCCGACACGGCGGCGGTCAGTCGTGAAGTCGAGGCCATGGTGCGCGAAGCGCCCAGCCAATACCTGTGGATTCACAAGCGCTTCAAGACCCGGCCGGAAGGCCAGCCGCGCGTCTATTGATCGGACTCGAAGGCCGTCGGCAAACGGATCCGCACACGCAAGCCGGGCTGCGCGTTCTCGATGCGCATCTCGCCGCCATGCAGCGCCGCCGCGCGGGCAACGATGGCCAGCCCCAGACCGCTGCCCGGCCTATTGCGGGCGCTGTCGGCGCGAAGAAGGGCTCGCGAAGGCGTTCGATGATCGCCTCCGACACGCCGTCGCCATGGTCGCGAACTTCGATGACGCAGGCACCGCCCTGCTGCCGCAGCACACAGTGAAACGGCGGCCTGCCGTGTCGCCCGGCGTTTTCGATCAGGTTGCGCAATGCCCGCTGCAGCCAGCGCGGCCGCACGCGCAAATGGCTGGACGACGCAACGATCTCCAACTGCCAGGGCGTGGCGAGCGACAGGTTGGCGAACCATTCGCGGATGGCATCGACCGGCATTTCCACGAGCGATTCGTCACTCGACTCGCGCACGTAGTCGAGCCACGTACCGATGATCGCATCCGCCGCCTCGATGTCATCCACCATGGCCGCACGACGTAGCGGATCTTCGGCATCCCCCAGTTCCAAAGCCAAGCGCAATCTGGCCAAGGGCGTTCGCAAATCATGCGACACCCCGGCCAACATCATTTCCCGCTCGCGGGTATCCCGCCGCACCCGATCACCAGCGTCTTTCAGCACCTTCGCCAAGGCGTGAATCTCGCGTGGTGCACGCGAACTCAGGGCCGGCATCACGCCACCCTGCAACAAGGCCGGTGCGCCACGAGCAAGCCGTTCCAGCGGACGCAGACTGATCTTCGCGATCCAGCCCGCCGCCAGCGCGACCAGCGCTGCTGCCAAGCCCAGCGCCAGCAATGAACCCACCACCACGGGTTCGCGCAGAGGCTCGACACGAATGCCGAGCCAGTCGTCGGAGTAACGGCTCCGCAACCAGACGTGGATGCCCTGCTCTTCGGTCAAGCGCACGCGCGAGGCATCGCCCGCCAAGCGCTCGACATCCGCACGAATGCTCATCACGAAGGGTCGGACGTCCTGGGGGAAATCAACCGGTGGCTGCGCTGTGCGGCGCACGCGTACTTCGTGTGGCGTTGTCGTTTCGGCATCCCCCGTCATGCCCTGTGATGCGAGGGGCTGGTCCGCAGCGATCAGCGCCGCATGGGCCAGCGAGGCAATCTGCAGGCTGCCACTGCGAAGAGTCTGAAGAATGATCAGCCCGCCGGCCAGCAGGGCAATCAGGAACACGGTCAACGCCAACAGAATGGCCACACGACTGCGCAATGTCAGCGGAAGACTCACGCCTCGGCATCCGGCACGAACATGTAACCATGCCCCCAAACAGTCTGCAGGTAGCGCGGCGTGCGCGGGTCCGGCTCGACCAGTTTGCGCAGCCGCGAAAGCATCACATCGATGGCGCGATCCTGGCCTTCATGGTCCCGGCCGCGCGCCAGATTGAGTAGCTGGTCGCGACTCAAAGGGCGTCGCGGGTGTTGCAGCAACACCCAGAGCAAGGCGAATTCGCCGGTGGTCAGACGGACTTCCTCGCCATGACGGAATAGCGTGCGCTGCGCTGGATTGACTACGCAGTCACCGAACCGGACGGCCACCGCTTCGGCATCCGCCACCGCGGAAATGGGCCGCTGACGCCGCAGGATGGCGCGGATGCGGGCGAGCAGCTCGCGCGGATTGCAGGGCTTTGGAAGATAGTCATCGGCACCGATCTCCAGTCCGATAATCCGATCCACATCGTCACCGCGCGCAGTGAGAATCAGGATCGGCGTGGCTTCACCAGCGGCGCGAAGATCGCGACACGCCGTCAAACCATCGCCATCCGGCAGCATCAGATCGAGCACGATCAGATCGACATGATGCTGGGCCAGTTGGGCGCGCATCCCTGCAAGGTTCGCCACCGCACGGACACGCAGGGCCTGCGACTCCAGGTAGCGCTGCAACAAGTCGCGCAAGCGGGAGTCATCTTCGACCAGCAGGATCAGAGGTTCGGTCATGGCTGCAGGATGGCGCGCGACACGATCGGCAGCAAGACCGTGAGCAGCGGCGGTGCAAGCAGAGATTGCAGCAAGCCGCGCTTGCAACATCTGCTTACAAATTGCGGCTGCCACGACACAGTTGGCGAACATCTGCGGCACACGCTATCCCTGCCGCAATTGGCGGCCTATCGGTAGATGTTCATGTCCTATTCGATTCGATCGCTCACTCCAGGCGCGCGCTGGGTGGTCGCCGGCGCCTTGGTCATGGCAGGAGCGGCCTGGGCCGGAAGCCAGCCGCCTAGCCTGCAACGCCTGCAGCTCCTACAGCAGTGGCTGCAACATCAAGCCGAGCTGCAGGCATCACTGCATCTCAATACGTCCCAAACCGCCGCGTGGCAAGCGCTGCAGGCCGAGCAGCGGGCGTTGTTCATGCAGGGACGATCCCAGTTGAGCGAGGCGGCGGATCTCGCGCGCTCCGAACTGTCCGCGCCTGATGCCGACCTTGCGGGACTTGCCGCGACGCTGGAGACCGAAGTCGACCTCTGGATGGCCGACCAGCGTGCACTGCGCGCACGCAAGCTGGCCTTCTACGAAACCCTCTCCGCCGAACAACAGGCCGTTCTGCGTGAAGAACTGATCCGTCGCATGGAACGTGCCGAATCACTGCGCGACACCTTGTTGCAACTTGCCACTACCGCACCCTGACAGGGTGTCTTCCAACACGCTTCCCAAACCCCATTCAGGAGAAAACCCATGATCAAGAACCTTCGCCATCTCAGCCTTGCCGCCCTCATCCTGCTGGCCCTGGCCCCCTACAACGACGCCGATGCCACCGGTCGTATCAAGGCACGCGGTGCCACGGCCAACGCCCAGGGCGGCGTGACCGGTGGCAGCGCCAGTGCGGTCCGCGGCCCCAACGGTGGCGCCGCCGCACGTGGTCGCGGCTACACCACGGACGGTCAGGGCAACGGCCAAGCCGCAAGCGGGGGCGCGATACGTACACCGGAGGGCGGGTATGGCGCGCGCGGCGGCGCAACGACGTGGAACGCCGACGGTTCGGCACAGCACCAGAGTGGCGCAGCGGCGCAAGGCCCCAATGGCAGTGCGCAAACCAGCGGCGGTTTCACCCGCGACAGCGCGGGCAATGTTGCGGGCGGTCGCAGCACCTCGGCACAGGGTGCAGCGGGCGGCTCGCTCAACAGCCAAACCGGCTACGCCACGGGTCAGGGATTCGGTCGCAACACCTCGGCATCTGGACAACAGGGCAGTGTGAACACCGACACCCAGGTGACGCAGGACGGGCGTACGGTGACACGAACCTGCACCGACGCCAGCGGCAACGTCGTGCCTTGCCCGCAGTGGTAGTCCACGCACTGACAGCTGTGGGGAAACTCCTGACCCAAAAACGTGCGTATGTCGCTCAATTGCAATGAATTTATGTCGATAATGCACTTGAGCGCTGACTCTCCACAGTCGCTCAGGGTTGGCGAAACATTCCCTCTGTCTCCCCCGGAGGTGACGTCACCCACCAACGCTTCTCTCCCCCGAAGCGCGAGAGGCCCGCAGGATGCGGGCCTCTTGTTTTTTGGATCGCCCGAAAGCGAACGTGACTTTCGCCGCATGAGAGAACGGGAAGGTCGGCGTAGCGTGTCCGATGGCCGCAAGCCTGCGGTCACTGTTTCAACTGACGAGGGGAGCTACCCATGCGACGCCTGATACTGTGCGTTGCGCTCGCGCTTGCCGCGACTGCAACAGCCTCGGCCACGACCGTGGACGAGTTGGTTCAAAAGAACATCGATGCGCGTGGCGGCATCGAGGCGCTTCGCGCCATCCAGTCCGTCACCCTGCATGGCCGCATGAACTTCTCCGGCGGCGATTTCTCGGTCGACCTCGGCTTCGTCAACATGACCGAGCGCGGCCTGAAGCAACGCACCGAAGCCAGTCTGCAGGGTCTGACCCAGATCAGCGCCTACGATGGCAAGGAAGGCTGGACCATTTCGCCGTTTCAGGGTCGACGCGATCCCGAGCGTCTCAGCGCCGAGGATACCAAGGGCATGCAGGTGGATGCCGACATCGACGGACCGCTGGTGGACTGGCGCGAGAAGGGCCATCAGGTGGAATACCTGGGCACCGAAGATGTCGACGGCACCGAGGCACACAAGCTCAAGCTCACCCTGTCGAACGGTGACATCCAGTATCGCTATCTCGACCCGGATTACTTTCTTGAAATCCGTGTCACCACGCAGATGAAACGCCGTGGCATCGAAACCGAGATGGAAACCGATCTCGGCAACTACGAACAGATCAATGGCGTGTATCTGCCCTTCGCGGTGGAGAGTGGCCCCAAGGGCGGTCCGCGCGGTCAGAAGATCGTGGTCGAACGGGCCGAGGTGAACACCGACATCGATGACGCGTTGTTCGCGTTCCCGACCCAACCCTGAGCGAGGCGACCATGAATCTCTCACGCATCATTCCGCTGTCCCTCTCCCTGGTCGGCCTGACGGCGGCGACCGTCTCTGCCAGCGAAGCCGCCCCGCCGGTTGCACCACGCTTCGACAGCGGCACAATTTCCGGCCTGCCTGCGCGCAATATCGGTTCGGCCGCCATGAGCGGTCGCATTTCGGCGCTCGCGGTGCATGTGGCAGACGGCCAGCAGACGATTTTCGTTGGCGCAGCCAGTGGCGGCGTCTGGAAGTCCGTCGATGGCGGCACGCGCTTCAAGCCGGTATTCGACCGCGAGCCGGTGCAGTCAATTGGCGCCATCACGCTGGATCCGCAAAACCCTCGCAACGTCTGGGTTGGCACCGGCGAATCGTGGACCCGCAACTCGGTTTCGGTCGGCAACGGCGTGTATCGCTCCACCGACGGCGGCGAGAGCTGGCAGTACCTCGGCCTGCCCAACAGCGAGCGCATCGCCAAGATCCTCGTGCATCCCACGGACAGCAACACGGCCTATGTCTGTGTACCCGGCAAGCTGTGGTCCGACTCGGCGGATCGCGGGCTTTACAAGACCACCGATGGCGGCGCGAGCTGGCAGCACATCCTGAAGGCCGTGAACCTGTCGACCGGCTGCTCTGGCATCAGCTTCGATCCGTCCAATCCGGAACGTCTGATGGTCGGCACCTGGGACTTCCGCCGTCGCGGTTGGACCTTCCGCTCTGGCGGCGAAGGCCCGCAATCACGCAGCGGCAGCGCGCTGTATGTCACCGAAGACGGTGGCAAGAGCTTCCAGTCGCTGACTGCCGACAACGCGCCCGGCCTGCCCAAAGGTCCGTGGGGACGTATCGAGGTGGAATTTGCGCCCTCGGATGCCAGCATCGTGTATGCCTTCATCGAAGGCGAAGACAGTGCGCTGTACCGCTCCAACGATGGTGGCAAAACATGGGAGGCCCGCGACAAGAGCCAGATGATGGTCTGGCGTCCGTTCTATTTCGCCAACCTGATCGTTGATCCGACCAACCCGGAACGCCTGTTCAAGACCAATCTGCGGCTGATCGTCAGCGAAGACGGCGGCAAGAGTTTCTCCGATGCCGCAGGCAGCACGCATGCCGACTCGCACGATGTGTGGATCAACCCGACCAATCCGAAAGACGTGATCATGGGCGATGACGGCGGGCTGTGGTTCAGCAAGGACGGTGGTGGCCGCTGGTGGAAGGCCAACAATCTGCCGATCAGCCAGTTCTATCATGTGTCGGTCGACAATGCCGACCCGTATCACGTGTATGGCGGATTGCAGGACAACAGTTCGTGGATCGGCGACTCGGCCTATCCCGGCGGTATCAGCAACCAGCGCTGGGAAAACCTCTACGGCGGTGACGGCTTCTGGGTGATTCCCGACGGCAAGGACCCGACCATCGTCTACGCCGAATACCAGGGCGGCAACATCGCGCGCATCGACCTGGAAACCAAGAACACGCGCTCTATCCAACCCACCGCAGGCGCGGGCGAAAAGCTGCGATTCAACTGGAACACGCCGCTGCACCAGAGCCCCTCGCGCCCCGGCACGATCTACATCGGTGCGCAGTATCTGTTCCGCTCGCAGGATCAGGGCACCACGTGGCAACGCATCTCGCCCGACCTCAGCACCAATTCACTGGCTCGCCAGCAGCAGGAAAAATCGGGAGGCATCACCGTCGACAACTCCTCGGCAGAAATGCACACCACGATCTACAGCATCTCCGAATCGCCGCTTGATCCGAACTTGATCTGGGTCGGCACGGATGACGGCAACGTGCAGATCACCCGCGACGGCGGCGCAAACTGGAACAACGTCATCAAGCGCATCAAGGGCGTACCCGCGGGAAGCTGGGTGTCCTGGGTCGAGGCCAGCCGTTTCGATGCTGGCGTCGCCTATGTCGCCTTTGATCGTCACACCGAAGGCGATCAGACGCCCTACGTGTTCCGCACCAATGACTTCGGCCAGAACTGGACACGCATTGCCAGCGAGGAACTGGGCATTCGCGGTTACGCCCACGTGATCCGCGAAGACAGCGCCGACCGGAATCTGCTGTTCCTCGGCACCGAATTCGGCCTGTGGATCAGCATCGATGGCGGTCAGCACTGGGCGCAGTACAAGGGCAGCAACTTCCCGGCTGTGGCAGTCCGCGATATCGCCGTGCAGGCCCGCGAAGGCGACCTGGTGCTGGGCACGCATGGTCGCGGCATCTGGATCATCGATGACATCTCCTCGCTGCGTCGCTTCGACACCGAACTGCTGACGGCCGATGCCGCCTTCCTGCCCAACCGCGCGACCCAGCAACGGCTTTCCGGTGTGGGCGGCTGGTCGGACGGCGACGCGGTCTTCGTCGGTGAAAATCCGCCCGGCGGCGCCACCATCACCTACTACCAGCGCACCCGCCACCTGTTCGGTGAACTCAAGATCGAGATCATCGGGCCGGACGGTGAAGTGATCGACACCCTGCCCGCCTCCAAGCGTCGCGGCATCAATCGCATCACCTGGTCGATGCGCGTCAAGCCACCGCGTGTTCCCAAAGCCGCCCAGGTCGCCTTCTCGGGCACGCAGGGACCGCGCGTACTGCCTGGCACCTACACGGTACGCATGACCAAGAACAAGCAGGTTTACGAGACCCCGCTGGTGATCGGACTGGATCGCCGTGCCGACTACAACGACGCGGATCGCACCGCGCAGTTTGAGGCCGCGATGCGCGTGCACGGCCTGTTCGGTCGCATGACCGATCTGACCGACCGCATCCAGTACAGCCGCATGATGGCCAGTGCGATCGCCGCCAAGCTGCCGGAGAAGGATCGTCTGCGTACACAGTTGAATGCCTTCGCGGACGCCGCCGAAGCGGTTCGCAAGGACATCGTCGCCACCAAGGAAGGCGGCGCCATCACCGGCGAGGAACGTCTGCGCGAGCACACCGACACGCTGTACGGCGCGATCATGGGCTACGACGGTCGTCCTACCGACTACCAACTGGCACGTATCGATGTGCTCGAAGGCGAGCTGAGTGCGATCAACGACCGTTACGCCGAGGTCGAGAACAAACACCTTGGCAAGATCAACGAAGGCCTGCGGAAAGCCGGTCTGCCCGAGATCACCTGGCCGCCGCAGGGCGGCATGCCACCGATGGCCGATGTGTCGAGTGCCGATGGCGTCGAGGGCGGCATTTCGCGCCCCAAACCCTTCTACCGTCACCCGCTATCGGGATTGCGGCTCTGGCATTGAGGCACTGACGCCGTGCTGAACACCACACCCCGCCATCTGGCGGGGTGTGGTGTTTTTGGGGAACGAAACGAGGGGCGATACCACTTCCCGATGCCTGATTCGCGCGATCTGCCAACGCCCCCTGCGGGAGAAGGGCAGCCGCTAGCGCTTTCCTTACTGACACGGGCGTCGGAGTCTTTCACATCTGCGAACAATCTCCTGACTTGTGGACCGGGTCGCGTTCTGGACAATCAGCCGTACTCAACGGATGGGGAACATCCATGCTTGATAGACACGCTCTGCGCGCCGTCGTCGGTGCGAGCTTCCTTGCTGCGGGACTGCTGGTCGGTTGCACGCAGTCCATCCGTACGCCGCCCCCGCTGTCCGATCAGCCCGGCGAGCGCGGGGATGACTTCAAGCAACGGCGGCAGGCGTGGATCGAGACCATCCACCGCGCCGCACCCGATGTCGATTGGCGGGCGCAGGATGCGGCCTTCGTTGCGCAGCGTTTTGCCGAGCGTGAAGCATCGCGCGAGAGCCGCTTGGCCGCAGGCGAATCACCACTGAGCTGGCGCGCGATCAGGGCCAGCGTGAGCGGTAACTGGGTCGAGCGCGGCAGTCGCAACCAGGCAGGCCGCGTGACAGGCGCGGCATCGGACAGTGCGAACAACCGTCTCACCGTGCTGTCGCACGGCGGCAACGTGTGGCGTGCCGACCGCACGGCGTTGAATTGGACCAGTCCGAACGATGGCGCGCGCTTCAATCCGGCAGGCAATGCGGGCTTCCTGGAGCGGCTGGCTGGGGCGTCCGGTGAACGCCTGCTGGTCGCCTCGGACAGTCCGGCTGGCGTCTACCGGAGTGACAATGGCGGTGTCACTTGGTCGATCAATAATGGCATTGTGCTGAACAATCCCTGGTACACGATGGGTCTGGTCGCACGGGATGAAGCGCAAAGCGAGGCCTATCTGCTGCGCGTGCATTTCGATTCCGGCACCGGGAGTTGGCGACCCCACTTGTTCGCCTCGACCGATCGCGGTGCGACCTTCAACTCGGTCGGGTTCATCGGTCAACGTCACGCCACGGCGATTTTCTCGCCGCGCTACAACAGCACTACCGTGTACCTGCTGGATGGCAACCAGCTCTACACGGTGACCCCCGGCACGCATGCGCGTGTGCTGGTGTCCACGCTCAGTCTGGGATTCACGCTGAGCGGCAACGAACAGACTGTACTGTCTGGCGGCGTACAGTCGGGACAGACCTTTCTGTATGCCTTCTACTCCCGACCGGACACAGGCACGACCGCCGTGTTCCGCTCGCTGGATGGCGGCTTGACCTGGACCGCCCGCACGCCGGTACCGACGACGCTGATGACGCTCAATTCGGCGGAGTCATCCGGCAATGATGCCAATCGCGCCTACGCAGGGGGTGTGGACCTGTATCGCACCGCCGACGGTGGCGGTAGCTGGTCGCTGGTCAATTCCTGGGTCGACTACTACGGCGCACCCGCCAGCAAGCTGCACGCTGACATCCCCAACATCGATGTCTGGCGCAATGCGCAGGGCAATGAGCGGGTCTACATCGCCACCGATGGTGGGCTGTACGAATCGAGTGACCATGCGGTGACGGTGCAGAACCTCAATCTCAGCGGCATGAACGTCTCGCAGTACTACGGCAGCTACACCCGCCGCAGCGCACCGCATCTGTTGTTGGCGGGCGCGCAGGATCAGGGCTATCAGAAAGCGCTCTCGCCCAGCGGCAGCGTCGAGAACTTCGTCCAGACCATCAGCGGCGACTACGGTCACCTCGAGTCCGAAGACGATCAACGCCTTTGGATGGTCTATCCCGGCTTTGCGATGCTCGACAACAACCTTGGGTCTGGCACGCAGTCGGGTCTGCACAGTTGGGATTTCGACGCCAATAACTTCACCGGCTGGTTTTTCATTCCCCCGCTGGCGGTCGACCCGCTCAACGCCGGACGCATTCTGTTGGCAGGTGGCTCGCTGAGCGGCAGCGGACAACATCTGATCGATCTGAGTTTCAACGGCAGCAGCTTTTCGGCGAGTGAAGTCAGTTTCGACTTCGGGGCTGCAGTGACCGCCGTGGCGTTTTCTCCCAATGGCGGCACGCGCTACGCCATCAACGACAACGGCGCGTTCTTCCGGCAGGTGGGCGCCGGCACGTGGTCCCAACGCACTACAGGACTGCCCGATAACCATTTCTTCTTCGGCAATCGCATCCTGCCCGATCCGGTTCGCAGCAACACGATCTATGTCGCTGGCTCGGGCTATTCCGGTCCCGGCGTGTACGTGTCGACCAACAATGGCGACAGCTTCACCGCCATGAGTACCGACCTGCCCAACACCATGGTGTTCGATCTGGCCATGTCGGCCGATGGCGAGCATCTGTTTGCCGCGACACAACTCGGCCCCTACTACTACGACCGCGACGGCAACCGTTGGCAGGACATCGGTCAACTCGGCGCGCCTGAACAGGAGTATTGGGACGTGGACTTTGTCGACGCGCAGAACACGGCGCGATTCTCGACCTATGGTCGTGGCATCTGGGACTTTGTGCTGGCCTCGCCCGCAGTGATCTTCCGCAACGGTTTTGAGTGAATCGATGCGCATCCGCGTCGTCGGGGCCGCCTATACTGCACCGCATGGATATCGATTACGTCACGCCCCTTGGCGAATTGCCCGAGCGTCTCGCCGTATTGCGCGCGCAACAGCGGCGAGTGCCGCGAGGTCTGGATGAACGCCTGAGCGATCTACACGATCTGCGTGCCGCGCTGCGGATCAATCTGCCGGAGCTGGTGCGAGCCATGGATGCCGATTTCGGTACGCGCTCACGACACGAGTCGATGCTGTCGGATGGCATGACGGTGCTGCGCGAGATCGATCATCTGCTGTCGCACCTGAAATCCTGGATGCGGCCCAAACGCCGCCTGCTGCATCCGCTGTTCTGGCCCGCGCGCGGCGAATTGCGTTATCAACCCTTGGGCGTGGTGGGGGTGATTTCGCCCTGGAACTATCCGATCAATCTGGCGCTGGTGCCCTTGGCCACCGCACTGGCTGCGGGCAATGCGGTCTATCTGAAACCCTCCGAGCACACGCCGCGCACCTCGGCAGCGTTGTGCGATCTGCTGCGCACGATCTATCCGCGCAACCGGGTGGAAGTGGCCTTGGGTGGGCCGGAGGTCGCGGCCGCGTTTGCAGCGCTGCCCTTCGACCACCTGTTCTTCACCGGCTCGACGGCTGTGGGACGACGGGTGATGGCGGCTGCGGCGCCTAATCTGACACCGCTGACGCTGGAACTCGGCGGCAAATCGCCGGTGCTGATTGCGCCCGGTTATCCGCTGGATCGCGCGGCGGCGCGGATCGCCGCCGGCAAGTTCATCAATGCCGGACAGACCTGCATCGCGCCGGATTACGCGCTGGTGCCGCAGCCGGATGTCGAGGCCTTCGTTGAGGCCATGCGCGCGGAAGCGCAGGCGCGCTATCCCGACATCGGGCTGTCGGGTGATTTCACCCGCATTATCAACGTCGCCCAGTATCAGCGTCTGCGCGGCGCGCTGGACGAAGCCGCCAACGCCGGGGCGCGGATCATTCCCTTGGTTGATGTGGACGCGGAACTGGCCGAAGGCACTCGTTTGCTGCCGCCCACGCTCGTCCTGAATGCGCCCGAGGACTGCCGTCTGATGCGCGAGGAAATTTTCGGACCCATCCTGCCGGTTCGCGGCTATGCACACGCGGACGAGGCGCTGGACTACATCGAGTCCCGTGATCGCCCATTGGCGTTTTATGTCTTCGACCACGACCGTCGCCGCGTGGACACCGCGCTGGACCGCATCGTCGCGGGCTCGGTCGCGGTCAACGATACGGTCCTGCAGTTTGCGCAAACCAATCTGCCCTTTGGCGGCGTCGGGCCAAGCGGCATGGGCAGTTACCACGGCGAACAGGGCTTCCGTACCTTCAGCAAGGAAACCCCGGTTTTCCGTCAGGCGCGCTGGTCCGGCATGAGTCTGTTCAAGCCGCCTTACCGCGAATTTGCGGATCGTCTGATCCGCCTGCTGGTGCGCTGATTCACGGCCCATCACCCGCCGGGTCGGCATCGGGCCGATCAACGGCTTGAATTGCCGAGTCGAACACGCCACCTTGTGGTGATGAATACCGCCAATCCCCTGCTGGCACAGACCAGCCTGCCCGATTTCGATGCCATCCGTGCCGAGCACATCTCGCCTGCCGTCGATCAACTCATCCACGATTACGAGCAATGCGTTGCCGATCTGGTGGCGAATCCGCAAGCACGCGATTTCGTACAATTGATGGCGCCGATGGAGCGCGCGCAGACGCGACTCAACCGTGCGTGGGCGCCGGTCGGTCATCTGCACGGCACCATGGATTCGCCCGCGCTGCGTGAAGCCTATTCCGCCGCCGAAGAAAAGCTGACCGAGTTCTACACGGCACTGGGGCAGAATCGCGAGCTGTACGAGGCGGTGCTGGCACTCAGTCAGGGCAAGGACTTTTCCACGCTGTCGCGCGCGGAACGCACGCTGGTGGAAGACAGCCTGCGCGGCTTCCGGCTTTCCGGCGTGGCCTTGCAGGAGCCCGAGCGCTCGCGATTTGCCGCCATCCAGACCGAACTCAGCAAGCTCTCCACCGCGTTCTCCGAAGCCGTGCTGGACAGCACGGATGCCTGGACTCGACCGCTGGCGGAATCCGAGTTGGCGGGATTACCGGCGTCCGCGTTGCCGATGTTCCAGCAATACGCGAAGGAGCGTGGTGCCGAGGGCTATCTCGCGACGCTCAAGGCGCCATCGGTGCAGGCGATCATGAGCTTTGCCGACGACCGCAAACTGCGCGAAGACGTCTACACCGCCTATCACACCCGTGCGTCGGATCAGGGCCCGCATGATCCGCAACACGACAACGCACGCCGCATCGAGCAGATCATGGCCCTTCGCCATGAGTCGGCAAATCTGCTGGGCTTCGCGAGCGCCGCGCACGAATCACTGGACGGCAAGATGGCCGCCACGCCCGAGCGTGTGCTGGACTTCCTGCATGACCTCGCTGCCAAGGCCAGGCCGGTCGCCGTGAAAGAACTGGCAGAACTGGGCGAGTTCGCCCGCACCACACTAGGCATCGAGTCGCTGATGCCCTGGGATGTGAACTACGCCGCCGAGAAACTGCGCGAACACCGCTTCGATTTTTCGGAAGAGGATCTCAAACCCTACTTCCCGGTCGAGCAGGTGATGACGGGGCTGTTCGCCTTGGTAGGTCGCCTGTTCGGTGTGCAGTTCGTTGCCCGCAGCGATGTCTCGCTGTGGCATCCCGATGCCCGTTTCTACGATGTCGTTGACGCAGACGGCAGCGTGCGTGCCGGGGTCTATCTGGATCTGTATGCACGCACCGGCAAACGCGGTGGTGCCTGGATGGATGTCTGCCGCGCACGCGCCGATGATCCCGCGATTGCACAGAAGCCCGTCGCGTTTCTGGTCTGCAATTTTCCGCCGCCAACCCCTGATCTACCCGCCCTGCTGACCCACGACGATGTGATCACTCTGCTGCACGAGTGCGGCCACGGGCTGCATCACATGCTCACCGAGATCGGCTGGCCCAGCGTCGGCGGGATTTCCGGTGTGGAGTGGGATGCCGTCGAACTGCCCAGCCAGTTCATGGAGAACTACGTCTGGTGCCGTGAAGGTCTCGACCTGCTGGCTCGCCACTACCAGACCGGCGAACCGCTGCCGCAGGATTTGTTCGACAAGATGCTGGCGGCGCGGCACTTCCATGCGGGCCTGTTTCTGGTGCGCCAACTGGAATTCGCCCTGTTCGATTTCCGCCTGCATCTGGACTATCAGCCCGACATCGGCGCGCGCGTGATGGAACGCCTCGCAGAGGTGCGCAAGCAGGTCGCGGTGATCGAGCCACCAAGCTGGCAGCGCTTTCCGAACACCTTCACCCACATCTTCTCCGGTGGCTATGCCGCGGGCTACTACAGCTATCTTTGGGCCGAGGTACTGAGTGCCGATGCCTTTGCGGCGTTCGAGGAAAGCGGCCTGTTCGACGCCGTCACCGGACAGCGCTTCCGCGACGAGATCCTCGCCGTCGGCGGCTCACGACCGGCGCTGGAGAGCTTCATCGCCTTTCGTGGCCGAGAGCCCGAGACCGACGCGCTGCTGCGCAGCTACGGTCTAGGAGCCTGTCGGACTTGAAGAATCGAAGCGAAAATTCGGCTGGACGAGGACAGTTTTTGCCGGTTTCGCAGGGCAATAGTCGAACTATTGCCCAAGGAAGCGGCGAAAAATGGACCGCCCAGACGGATTTGCAGCCGATTCCCTTTCAAGTCCGACAGACTCCCAGGAGCCTGAGCCGGCGATTGTGGAATCCGTGCGCGAGCGCAGACTCGCGCACGGACTCACCTTCGATCAGTTTGCCTTCACACCCAACTGGTCGATCAGGAAGGCGTATTGCTCGGCGGATTCCTTCAAACGCTGGAAACGGCCCGACTTGCCGCCGTGACCGGCCTCCATGTTGACGCGGAAGATCAGCGCGTTGCTGTCGGTTTTCTTCGCACGCAAACGGGCGACGTATTTGGCGGGCTCGAAGTACTGCACCTGCGAGTCCCACAGACCGGTGCCGACATACATCGCCGGGTAGGCCTTGGCCTGCAGATTGTCGTAGGGCGAATAGCTCAGCATGTAGTTGTAGTAGGTCGGATCTTCCGGGTTGCCCCATTCGTCGTATTCGTTGGTGGTCAGCGGAATGCTGGCATCCAGCATGGTGGTCACCACATCCACGAACGGCACCTGCGCGACGATGGCGCGGTACTTGTCCGGCGCCAGATTGGCCACCGCGCCCATCAACAAGCCACCGGCGCTGCCGCCCATGGCGGAAACACGCGTCGGCGCTGCATATCCCTGCTTGACCAGATAGTCGGTGACGTCGATGAAGTCGTTGAAGGTGTTCATCTTCTTCAGCAACTTGCCGTCCTCATACCAGGCGCGCCCCATTTCCTGCCCGCCACGGATGTGGGCGATGGCGTAGACCATGCCGCGATCCACCAGACTCAGGACGCTGCTGTTGAAGTAGGGGTCCATCGATGCGCCATAGCTGCCATATCCGTACTGCAGCAAGGCGGCCGAACCGTCTTTCTGGAAGTCCTTGCGATAAAGCACCGTGACCGGAACCTGCACGCCGTCGCGGGCCGGTGCCCACAGCCGTTCGGTGACGTAATTCGCCTTGTCGAAGCCACCGAGTACCGGCTGTTCTTTCAGCAACTTGCGCTCGCCGGTGCGGATGTTCAGTTCGTAGGTCGACATCGGCGTGGTCATCGAGGTGTAGCTGTAGCGCAGCCAGTCGGTATCGGGTTCCGCGTTCACCGACAGACCCATGGTGTAGGCCGACTCGTCGGAAGCCACCGGCTGTTCACTGCCATCGGCGAGGCGGATGCGCAGGCTCGACAGGCCCTTGGCACGCTGATCGATGGCCATGAATCCCTTGAACAGCTCGAAGGCTTCGATCAGCACGGCCTCATCATGGGGAATCAGATCCACCCATTGCGCGCGGTCAAACACGGCATCGCCTTCGGCCTGCATCAGCTTGAAGTTCTTGGCATTCCAGTTGGTGCGAATCACCCAGCGCCCGTCCAGATGATCGGCGCTGTACTCGAAATCACGTTCGCGCGGCGCAATCACCCGGAACTCGCCTGGATTGACCGCGTCGGTGCAACGGCTTTCGCTGGACACGGTGCTCTGCACGCCAATGCAGATGTACTGCTCGGAGCGGGTCTTGCCCAGACCCATGTAAAAGGTCGGGTCCTTCTCCTCGTAGACGACAGCGTCGGTGGCCGTCTCCGCACCCAGCCGATGCGCCTTGACCCGCGTCGTCAGCAGGGTGACCGGATCGTTTTCCACCACATAGATCGTGCTGCCATCGGCACTCCAGACGCCACTTCCCGACAAGCCCGGAACACTGTCGGACAGCATCGCACCGGTGCCAAGATCCTTGACCCGCAGGGTGTACTGGCGACGCCCGGACGTGTCCTCGAAGAAGGCCAACTTGCTGCCGTCCGGACTGACTTCCAGACCGGCCGCTTGGTAGAAGCCCTTGCCCTCGGCCAACTGATTCACATCCAGCAACACTTCCTCTGCCGCCTCCATGCTGCCCCGGCGGCGCGCATGGATCGGGTATTCCTTGCCATCTTCATAGCGCACGTAATACCAGTAGCCGTCCTCCAGGTAGGGCACGGTGCTGTCGTCCTGCTTGATGCGGCCAACCATTTCCTCGTACAGCGCATCGCGCAACGTCGCCTGCGAGGCCAGCATGGCGTCCGCATAGGCGTTCTCGGCCTTCAGGTAATCGAGCATTTCCGCGTCCTGGCGGGTGTCATCGCGCAGCCAGTAGTACTCGTCCTGGCGGGTGGCACCGTGCGGCGCTTTCACTTCATGGGGTCGCTGCGCCGCCACCGGCGCTGTGGCCTGAACCGCCGGAGCCACTTGCGCCTGCGGAGCGCTTTCGGTGGTCGCGGGCGGCTCCCCACCGCAAGCGGTCAACAACACCGCACTCAGCGCCGCGCTCAACAGCAGGGGAGAATTCTTCAATGGAGACATGATTCAACTCACTGGTCGTGATCACAAAGAAACACGCCCCGCAGACTCGCAGGGCGTGTACATACTCAACAAAAAACGTGTTGCTGATGCTTCATTGCGCCTTGGGAAACAACTGCTGACGCAGGAAGGAATACGCCAAGGCCTGCATGTAGGCCGCCTGCGCGTTGTTGGCGGCGCCGCCATGTCCGCCCTCGATGTTCTCGTAGTAGCGCACGTCGTGACCCTGGGCTTGCATCTTCGCCATCATCTTGCGCGCATGGCCCGGATGCACCCGGTCATCGCGGGTCGAGGTCGTGAACAGCACGGGCGGATAGTGCACGTCGGCTGCGACGTTCTGATACGGGGAGTACTTCTGCAGGAAGTCCCAATCGGCTGTATCGGGATTGCCGTATTCGGCCATCCACGACGCACCGGCCAGCAGCTTGTGATAGCGCCGCATGTCGAGCAAGGGAACCTGACACACCACGGCACCGAACAACTGCGGATACATCACCGTCATGTTGCCCATCAACAGGCCGCCATTGCTGCCGCCCTGAATACCGAGATGCGCGGGTGTGGTGATCTGTCGTTTGAACAGGTCTTCCGCAACAGCGGCAAAGTCCTCGTACGCCTTGTTGCGATGGGCTTTCAGCGCCGCCTGATGCCAGCGCGGACCATATTCGCCGCCGCCACGGATGTTGGCGACCACGTACACACCGCCTTGCGACAACCAGCCACGGCCCACGCCCGCGCTGTAGTTCGGGGTAAGGGAAATCTCGAACCCGCCGTAACCGTACAGCAAGGTCGGATTGACACCGTTGGCCTCGACATCGGATTTGGCCACCATGAAATACGGCACCCGCGTGCCATCCTTCGAGGTGGCGAAGTGCTGGCTGATCTGCATGCCGGACGCATCGAAGAAGGCCGGGGTTTCCTTGATCTTCTCGGGTGCGCTGCCGATGCTGCCGTAGAACAGGCTGGGCGGCGTCAGGTAGTCGGTGACCGTCATGAAGAACTCATCGGTCTTTTCGTCATCGATGCCGCTGACGCCGATGGTGCCGAACGCCGGTGCGCCGGTGAACTCACCACGTTGCCATTCGTTGGCTTTGGGCGTCAGCACTTCCAGACGGTTCTTGACGTTGTCGAGCACATTCAGCACGAGGTGGTTGCGCGTCCAGGTGTAGCTGGCCAGCGAACGCGTCTCGGTTGGCTCGAACAGTGCGACGAACTCGCGCTTGCCTGCCATGAAGTCATCGAAGCGGGTGACGATCAGCGCACCGGCGGGCCAGGTCTTGTCGCCGACGGCATAGGCAGCGCGCAACTCCAGCAGCAGCCACTCGCGATGCACCGATTTCTGTGCATCGTTGGGGGCGTCGATCTTCTGCAGGGCGCCGTCCTTGCCGCGCAGGTACAGCTCATCGTTGTAGAACGCCAGCGTCCGGCTGACATAGTCGCGCTCGAACCCTTCCGTCAGATCGCGGAAGGCGGAGATATACATGTCGTCCGGCTTGCCTTCGTAGACCAGCTTGGCGTCGCTGATCGGCGTTCCACGCGTCCACTCGCGCACCGTGCGCGGGTATCCCGAACTGGTCATGCTGCCCGCGCCGAAATCGGTAAACACGTAAACGTGATCGACATCGATCCAGGCCAGGCCGCCTTTTGCTTCCGAACGCTCGAAACCGTCCGGCACGAACGACTTGCTGGGCAGATCGAACTCGCGTGTCACCGTGGCGTCGGCACCGCCACGCGACAGGTTGATCAAGCATCGGGTGTAGTCCGGTGCCAGACAGTTCGCGCCAGCCCAGACCCAGTTGACCCCTTCGGCTTTGCCCAAGGCGTCGATGTCAAGCACGGTTTCCCAGGCTGGTTCGGCCTTGCGATATTCCGCCAACGTGGTCCGTCGCCACAGACCGCGCTCGTGCCCGGCGTCCTTCCACAGGTTGTAGTAGTGCTCGCCGATCTTCTGCACATACGGAATCTTGGCGGTCGAATCGAGGATGGCGCGCAGGTCGTCGCGCAAGGCATTGAAGCCCGGTGCCGCTTCGATTTCCTTCTGCGCGGCCGCATTGCGTTCGCGCACCCAGTCCAGCGGCTTTTCGCCTTCCACTTCTTCCAGCCACAGGTAAGGATCATCGGCAGGCACGTCATTGGCCATGGCGGTGCTCATTCCCAACGCCAGCGTCACGCCAGCAAGATTCAATAGAGGACTCATCGGCGGCTCCTTGTTGCGAATCGTCAACCCTGAACGCTGCCCGCAACCGCCACAAGCGCCGGAAGTCACAGTGGCTTCTGCATCCGCAACGCGTCGGCACCGTCGTCGTAGTAGCCGGGGCGTCGACCAAACACGCAGTAACCCGCGCGCTCGTACAGGCGAATCGCCGCCGCATTGTCGGCCCGTACCTCCAACCTGACCGCGTGCCGACCGGACCGTCTGGCCTGTGCCTCGGCATCGTCCAGCAGCAGGGCGGCGATGCCCTGCCCTCGCGCCTGCGCCGACACGATCAGCGAATACAGCCGCGCGGCGGGACTATCGCGGCGCAGCAGCAACAGTGCATCGCCCAACACCACACCCTTCCGTTCGACGACGCGAAACCGCGCGCGTGGCGAGACGATGGCGTGGCGTAACGCGCGTCGGTGCATCCGGTCACCCGGAAACTGCGCCTCCAGCGCCAGCAGCGCGGGCAGATCGGCCAGACATGCATCGCGCGGGCTTGGCGCAGATGACATAGAGACTCCATCGAGGTTTGCCGTCTTTAACGGTCAACACATGCTGTCATGCCCGCGACGTGCCGGATAAGGGGTTTTCACTGAAGTCATGCTGAGCGCACTCGCAGGCGGGAACTTCACGCACGCTTGATTGGCCTCACACTGCCGACCTTTCCCAACCTACCGCCTTCACCATGAGCCGCCTGATCATCGTTGTCGAACGCACCGCCGACTGGGGTTCGTACTATCCATCGGACAACGTGATGTCCGCCCGCGACTACCTGAAACAGGTCGAAGGTGCGGCCAATGAGGAGCGCGTACAGGTGATCAACCTGTGCCGCAGCTACAAGTACCTCGGCGTCGGTTACTACGTGTCGCTGCTGGCGGAAGCGCGCGGCCACAAGGTGATTCCCTCGGTGCGCACCATCAACGACCTGCGCAAGCGCTCGCTGTACGGTGTGGACATCGACGACCTCAGCCAGAAGCTCAGCAAGTTCCTGCCGGAAGGCGGCCGGGACACGACCGATTTCGGCCTGCTGGTCTACTTCGGCCAGACCCGCTATGCGCCATTGGCTGACCTGGCGCGTCAGGTCTTCGAAGCCTTTCCCTGCCCGATCCTGAAACTGGAGTTCGAACGCCAACGGCAATGGCAGATCAGCGCCATCAAGCCCGGCGCGCTGACCACGCTCAGCGACGAACAGGAGGACACCTTTGCCAACGCGCTGGACGCCTTCAGCAAGAAACTGTGGCGCAAGCCGCGCGTCAAACGCGCCTACCGCTACGACCTCGCGATGTTGGTCGATCCCGACGAAGCGATGCCACCGTCCAACAAGAAGGCGCTCAAACAGTTCGTCAAGGCGGGAAAGGAACTGGGCATCGACGTCGACATGGTCACGCGCAACGACTTCGCACGACTGGCCGAATACGACGCGCTGTTCATTCGCGAAACCACCGCGCTCAGCAACCACACCTACCGCTTTGCCCATCGCGCGGAACGCGAAGGCATGGTGGTGATCGACGACCCGGTTTCGATCCTGCGCTGTACCAACAAGATTTTTCTGCACGATCTGCTGCGCGCCAAAAAGCTGCCCATCCCGCGCACCGAGATCCTGTTCCGTGACGACAACCGGAAGCTCGACGAATTGCCCGAACTGCTGGGCTTCCCGATTGTGTTGAAGATCCCCGACGGCTCGTTTTCGCGCGGCATCATCAAAGCCGAAAACGCCGAACAACTGCGCGCCGGATGCGACAGTCTGTTCCAGCAGACCGCCCTGTTGCTGGCGCAGGAATATCTCTACACGGATTTCGACTGGCGCATTGGCGTACTCAACGGCCAGGCGATCTATGCCTGTCAGTACTTCATGTCACGAGGCCATTGGCAGATCTACAACCACGCCAAAAATGCCACCGAAAAGAGCGGCGGCTTCAAAACCCTGCCGGTCCGCGAAGCCCCCGCCGAAGTCGTCAAACTCGCCCTGCGCGCCACCGCACCGATTGGCGACGGTCTCTACGGTGTCGACATCAAAGCCGCCGACCGCCGCCTCGCCGTCATTGAAGTCAACGACAACCCTTCCATCGACGCGGGCGTCGAAGACGCCTACCTCGGCGAAGACCTGTATCGAAAAATCATGCAGGAATTTCTGCGCCGCCTTGAGCGAAAGCGGTTGGGGATTGGGGATTGATTCCATCCACTTGCGCGCCTTCCTGTACCGCACTACATTCGCGACATTCTAAACGGAGGATCATTGTCGCTCTGGCCGTCCCAATTGCCACACATGCTGCGGCGCGACCACTCCGTAATGCGGAACGTAAACATAGATCAGTCCACCTTTGCCGTCTCCTCATCCAAACCTACCGAACCAATCTGCGCATTCAAGAAATCAGCCACCGCTTTCCACGCCTTGATGTTGCTTTCGCGACCCCATCCCGAGTGACCCTCCCCTGGAAAACGAAGAAAATACGGAGTTTTTCCATGCAACTGCATCATTCGTTCAAATCGAAACGCATGCTCAATATCGACCCTCGAGTCCAACTCACCGTGGATTAGAAACACTGCAGCTTGAAGGCGACCCACATTATACACAGGCGAAACCTCGATCATTTCCTCTATGTTTTCATTCGGATTCCCATGAATACGCTCAAGAAGCCGCCCGCCCTCTCTAAACAAAACGGTGTCAGTCGCGGTAAAACGAAGAGCCAGATCGACAACACCCGCAATAGATACAACACATCGATAGCGATCAGGGTTCAATATCGCCAGCGCCAGCGCTGAAAAGCCACCATAACTAGCACCGACTGCACAAATACGTTTCGAATCCACGGGGAAGCGAGAGAGAGCAACATCAACTGCGCGCTCAATATCCGATTCATTCTCCTTCCCCTGTGTCGCTGTCCCAGCCTCTCGGAAGGCACGCCCTTGGTCATCCGATCCGCGAAAATTCACCTTGAGCACAGCATAACCCTGTGAAACCAGGTACTGGACAACAGGATCAAAATGAAGGCGGTCTGCAATGCCTACTGGACCTCCATGAGGCATGACCACCATGGGGTGTGGACCAGAGCCGGCCGGAATGGATATGAAAGCATTCAAGGTCATTCCATCATCCGTTTCAACATGAAACAACTGCATCGGCTTGAATTCCACTTCGGCAAGCGCCGGATACATCTGATCAATCAGAGTAGCTCGACCCAGCCCTGCGTCCAGGTAATATAGCGATGGTGGCGCGTCTGAGCCGTCCACCCAAAGAAGCATGCGGCGACCATCGCGACTCTGCGAAGTGGTCAACACTGTCTTTCCTTCGAACAACGCCTTCAACCGATCAGAGACTCGCTGATCAACTTCTGCCAGATATTCCTCAACAAGCAAACCACTTTCATAGTATGCAACGCCATCCAAATTACCGGCGCGATCCAGAACTGGAATAGTTATATCGATACCGCGCTTACTTACCAGCGTCTCACCGATTTGACCTGTCCGCGGGTCAAACAGAACCAAGTCTCTTTGCTCTCGCCCAACGTCAGTCGTCGCGAAGATACCCTTACCATCGGGAGTCATCGAGAACAGACGCAAATCATCCGACCTTCCGATCCTTGCGCCTTGAACAAATTTGGCATCTTCTCGGTAATAGACAACCCAATCAGGATCACGAAAGGCAACGGCAAACTGCAGATTTCCCTCTGTGTCCGCGTGCCAATATTGCGCATCTTCGACTCCACGGTTTAGCCGCGACCTCGACCTGAATCGAGAAAGCTTATCCAGTCCCGCTTGCGTTGCTATATCCAGTCGCAAAATGACCAAATCGCCTTCCGAATCAATATAACTGTATAGGATTTCATCCTCTCTACCGGGAACGACGCTATGGACCCCTCCTCTTGCCTGGACGGATCTCTGGCGCGTAGAAATGCCTCCTGATTCAGCTCTATCAATATCGACCACGAACAGCCGCCTGATTCCCTCCACAGTCGCCTGAGCAATTAGTCTTGAATTCGACTTCCACGCCACATCCGATATATTTCCTATCGAAGCAATTACACTACGCGTAGTTCCTTCTACTGGATCCACAACATCAAGACTGTAGGCGCCATTTTGCAATCGGACCACTTCTGCAACAAGATCTCCATCCTCATTCAATTCCGCAAACAACACATTGCGCTCAGAAAAAATATGATCCGCAGCGATCCCCCGTTCCACAGAGTTTTGCGGCAATTCATCGGAGTTCATCTTTTTTAGAACATTTGATGATTTTTTTTCCGAATTTGCCCCAGGCATGGCTGGTCTGCCTACATTATTCCATACAGAAAGTAGTGCGTCCGGAAATGGATCTGGATAGTGTCCTGAGTAACTAAATTGGTAACGATCCAGAATTCCAGGGTAATTCGTAATCAACCAATCCATCACATGCAATCCCCGGTTGGTGACTCGGGTGCTGTAACCATAGTCAAATGGTCTGAATACAAAATCCCCCGGATAATTTATCTTTCCCTCCTCTATCTTGAAGGAAAATATATGATCTCCGTTTAGTATGTAGCGATGATTGGTTCCAACATATGCCCATGGCTTTACGGTGGACCACTTATATTCTCCCGCAGGGACAACGAATAGTGCGTAGTTTCTTCCTCCATTCAAATCACTAAAAACAAACGACTGGGCGGATTTTGATTCCGCCGTGATTCTCACGCCAGACAAGGGCATGGGCGCATCGACGACCGCCACAAACAACCCTTTTCCTGTTGGTATGGAAGGAATGACTCCAGGTTCCAGCCGCTCGACGGCAGCCGTTGCTTCGGAAATCAAACCGCATACTGCCAGGATGAGGACACGGGCAACCGCCCGCGCTCTAGCGCTGGATTGCTTGACACCCTTCCAGATTAACCACAGCGCGGAACTAGCGTGAATCGATGAACTCATAAATATCCGTCCTCACTCGGAGTTAACGGGCCAATTTTGCAGGAGAATCGATTGGCGTTAAAGTCCTTGTCTGACTGTCAGCGTGTGGGTGTGCCTCTTAGGGACCCTACTAAAACGCGGTCGCTGCCAAAAGATTCAATCGTTACGTTGAGCATCGATGGCTGGCAAATATCCTCGGCGAACACGCTCGCGTGCAATGCGCCAAGTCTGGAGTCAGTTTTTGTTTCCCAACCGCAGTCTGTTGCGAAACCTCCGCAATCCCATTCCGCCCGCATGTTTCTTGCAGTCATCTTTGAGGCTCGTGCCTGCGAGGGCGCAGGGCGTTGCCGACACAAGCGCAACGTGCCCGGACTGCCGGTCTATTTGTGGACTACCGCTTGGACACCGTGATCGCAGTCTCGATGGTCATCGGTTGTCCGCGATGGGGGATCGATGAACTGTTTCCACCTCTTAACCCGCCAAGAACGGAACGAGCGTGAATATCCTGGTCAACCGAAACATGCCCAGCATCCCAAGAATCTGGGGAACGCTGTCGATGGAACGCCTCCATGGAACCTGCATTTGCTCGACGATTCGATCAGTCTCTTTGTAACTATAGTGTTGACAGCACGGCGGCTCCGGTTGCCAACTGCGTAGGATTTTGGGAAAAGATGGCCTCCGCGTGGTAGCGCCATCCCTGTCACCTCACCCGCGAGAAGTAGTTCCTGCGCAACGCGGGCTGGCCCTCGGCGTTGAAGTAGGCGACGGTTTCAATCATCGACTGGTTGTCGGGGTTGACAGCGTAGATGCGCGTTGAAACCGGATGGCCTTGGTTGGCCAGTTGCATGATCAGCACTTCCGGTCGGGGCAAGGTGGTTGCCGACATGTCGGCCTCGAAATTGGGCGGGACAGCCGTTGGCGTGCCATCCAGCGGGGTAACGCCTTCGGCCTGCAGTGGTGCGCCGGTCGGATCAATGATCTCGACCTTGGTCCGCAAGTGCTCGGCGGCTTCCTCCGTGAACGTGATCGTGACGCTTTGCGGTCTTGCTTCGGGAGGCATGGTCAACCGCGAGGTATCGACTTGCCAGACACCGAGCACACTGGCCTGCGGGTTGGCATCAGCGGCAAACGCCGTCTGCGCGAGATAGGCGGCACTCAGAAGAATGAACGCGCTGAATTTCATGGGGACCTCGAATGGAATGGGGTGGAAGAACGGATGGCCGCGACGGGTTTGTCATGTTCTATGGACGGAGCGCGTGTGTCACAAGCCCCGCCCTTCGACATGCAAACCGTGAACGGGTTCCACTCACCAATCCCACTCGCCACGCTCGTTGACCAACACGCGATCACCGTCGGAAACCTCCAGCAAGCCATCTTCGAAAACGCGATAGACGACGGTGCTGGAACGGAATTCGTAGCCTTGGAATTGGCATGGCGATCCATCCTTGCACGCGCTATGCAGAGTTCTTCCCAGCAAGGAAATGCTGGCTCCGGTGCGCTTCGATCGGCCCAGGTAGCGGACTTCGTCACAGCTCACCTCACCCTCTGCACACTGCGATTCGATGGTGATCGTGAAGTTCGCTGTTTGCAGCGTACTGGCGGGAAGCGGACTTGCCATCAGTGCACAGAGGGCGCAGGAAACATGCCGCAGGATCCTCAGAAATCCGAACTTCGAGATTGACTTCTTCATCCAGGACCTCTGCCGTAGAGATTGAAACGTCGTCATCGCTTCTGTACGCGCTGATCGCTTTTTACCCTCACGGATACACCAGTCGCTTCACCAAGGTCAGCTCTCCCGCCTCGCGCATGGGGACGAAGAAGGTTTCGCGCTTTTCATTCACGCTGCCTTCTTCGGTGATCAGGGTGATGCTGGCGGTGGTCATGGCTTGCTGCTCGCTGGCATTGCCGTCTTCGTCATAGCTCCAGCCACCGCCGAAGTAGTTGACGTAGACGAGGTAGGTGCCGGGCAAGGGCGTGGGCGATGCGAAAATTTCCGGGCCGTAGCCGCTGGTGACATCGACGTCCTGCGCGCCGCCATTGCCGAGCACGCGATTGCCGTACCAGGCGTGCTCGCCGTCCGGGGTGACCACATGCAGGTCGAGGTCGGTGTAGTCGCTGTCCCAGCCCAGCACGATGCGCAGCTTGGCGGCGCGTCCGCTCGACTCGCGGGCCTGGAACTGCACCCGCCGCGCGCTTCCGCCAGCGCGTACTTCAATGCTGTTGCTGCCGGACGGAAACAGGTAGGGCCGGTCGAAGCGGCCGTCGTCCTCCACCCGCATCGGCATCGATACGCCATTGATGACCAGGGTGGCTGGTCCTTTCGGCGCGTTGGCGATCATGCCGCGTATGCGTGCGGCATTGGGTTGATCGTCCGGCGTACTGACATCGTTCGCGGGGTAGCTGACGCGCTGGGTGAAGGACACGCCGTCGCTGCCACCAGTTCGCCAGCCGCCGACCGGCGTATCCAGTTGGATCGCCGTACGGGTATCTGACTCGGCAGCCTGCGCCTGCGCGACCAAGGCGAACACAGCGAGAACCGCAGCAAGGTGAGGCGGCAGTGCGCGGGAGCGGGATGGGTTCATCGGGGCTTACTCCAGAATCAAACGCCGCGCCCAGGTTTCGACGAAGTCTTCGTCCAGACCATCGGGATGCGCGGCAAAGGCGAGGTGCAGGTATTCGTGGGTCAGGGCCAGGCGATCCTGCTGACTGCGCAGCGGACGCACGTGCAGACGCGTGCGGGCGCGGTCAGTGAACGGCTTGCCCGACAGCAGGCGGCAAACCTGCCACTGCGCGGGCTCTTCGTAGCCGGGCACGCTGGCCATGCGTGGTCGCCAGCGCGGCAGTTGTTCACCCAGCCAGCGTTCGGCATCGGCGAGGGTTTCGCATTGCGCGGCCGGATGCGCCCAGGCCGCGATGTCGGCGCGCGGAAACGCACTGCGCAGGATGGCGTCGAAGCGCCGACCCGTGCGCGCCTGACTGACGGCATCCTGCCAACTCAGACGGTTCTCACCGGCCTGATCGAGATGAAAGAACACCGGTGACCCAGCCAGCACCCAGTCGGCACTGAACGCGGTGGCGGCGCGCGCAGCAGGGCTCGGAGGCCGCACGGCCACGCGCTGCGCCGCGCTGCTGTCGTCAATCTGCAGACAGCGATCCTGCGTCTGCGCCTGCTGCTGAAGGTAGCTGCGGATGACGATGGCGAGCGCGCGGGCCGCCTCCTGAGGCTCGCCACTCGCTTCACGCTCCAGCACACGGGCGACATAGTCCTCGCGACTCAGGCGCGCGATCAATCGAGGCCGACCGTTCTGCGTGTCCAGCAGTAGTTCGCCGCTACTTTGCAACGCGGTTTGGGTACCGCGCTCGAATGCCACCCGATAGTTGCCTTGCAAGGGACCCGGCAGCGCCGCGCGGCCCTGTTCGTCGAGCACGGAAGCCAGCGGATAGCGGGCAAACAGGCGTACATCCACACACGGCCCGGACTCCGCTGGCCAGTGCGAACCCAACTGCGTGGCGATGGCGCGATGATGACGATTGATCACCTGCACGCTGGTGCCTTCGCCCTCTGCCCATACCGGCACGCCATCGCTGCGCCATCCGGCAAAGCCGCCGATGCGATCCTCCGGCGTGTCGCCGCGATGCCAGCTCCAGGTCTTGACCCGCAGGCGCGATCCGAGGCTGGCCGCCCATTCGCCCTCGCCACCGTGAAGCATCGATGCGGACAGGACTTCGCGCGCGGCGGCCTGCTGCGGCAGCGTCGCCAGGCTGGCCAGCAGCTCGGCGACCGGCACCGTGGTGGCGGGCTGCAGGCGACCAAGATCACGCAACCACTCGGGTGCCGCGTGCGCCTGCCAGTAGCCGCGCCATGACGCCGCGTCGATACCAAGGCGATCCGGTTCGAAATAGCGACCACAGGATTTCAGCAGCGCCGCATCGCGCTCGATGGACTGCCCCGGATCGCAGCAATACACCTCGTCCGGATCGCCACCGCGACAGACGTAGGGCGTCTCCGGCTTCGCCTGATCGCGCAGCCAGACGTAGACAAACAACTTCCACACACTGCCCAGCGGCGTCTGCCAATCGGCGGCGGCATCGACGCGATGCCCCTGTGCATCGATGAGCGCCATTCGCGCATGACCGTCCTGCCACGTCGCCCAGCGCAGCGGCTCGGCCTGCGCCGAAGCGCAGGCCATCAGTCCCAGCACGCCAATGAGGACTCGGCACGGCACGCGCTCAGCGCACTTCGATGTGCTGCAACGCGGGTTCGATCTCGAAGGCCTGCCTGTTTGGCTGATACATGCGATGGAAGCGTGCGGGCGGCAGTTCGAACTGGCCTTTCTGCGAGAAGCGCAGCAGATGCCGCAGCCTGAGCTCACCGCTCAGTGTGTCGACCGGCACGGCGTAGCTCATCTGGCCCATTTCGTGACGCGCGCCTTCCAGGGCCGCATTGCTGTCGCCCGCCAGACCGCTGATCTGCAAGCCCCAGGTCGTGCGTTCGACATCCGCGCCCGGCGGCAGCGGCACTTCCAGCAGGCCGTAACGCATCGGCTTGCCACCGGCGTTGCTCAGCACGACTTCGTCGAGGTAGAGCGCATTGCTGTCGAGTTCGGGCGTGTCCACCGCGACCGCCGAAAAGGTGAACGTATCGCTGCCCGGCTGTAGCTTCCACAAGCGACGCTCGATCTTGACCGGCAAGGCGTTCTCGACCGGCGCGGCGCTTTGAAAGCTGATCCGCGCCGCCATCCAGGCATTGGGTGCGGCCGACAGGTCGAGCGCGACAGGCGGTTGTGCCGCCTGCCAGTCCCAGCGTGGCGACAGCGCATTGGCGACGGCTTGCCACGCGCCCTGCGGCGACGGCACTTCGGCATTGCCGGATGCACTGGCCGCCGATTGCAACCAACTCAACACGATGGCGCGATCCATGGTGGCGTACTCGGGCGCCAATGCAGCCAGCACTTCCGACGCTTCGGTTTGATCCGCCGCACCGCGATGCATCAACGCGGCCCGCACGAAGGGCAGACTCGACTGCTGCAGGCGCGACTGGATTGCCGCCGAACGTGCCTGCAGTTCGCCGGGCACGTTGGCACCGACATCACGCGCCAGACGCAAGGCCAGCCAGCGCGCGACGTCGCCTGCCAGAGCGGAGTCCGGTCCGCCAAGCAGCAGGCTGCTCTGCGGGTCGTCCCAATCGGCGTCGTTGTCGGCGCTCGCATCGTTGAAGTCGTTGACCGAATCCAGCTTGCGCGCGGTGTTCTTCTGCGCCGACGGTGCTTCCACCATCTGCGCCATCACGCCTTCCAGCATCGACTTCACCGGCAGTTCCATGGCCTCGGCGAAATCGAGAATCAGCACGCGCTGCAGCAGCGGCAACGCCTCGGCCTGGTTTGCGTAGATGTCCAGCACGCGTTGGAAGTGTTCCGGCGGCAGGCTCAGTCCCAAGGCCCGACTGGCGTGCAGATCGGCGTAATACGCGTAGGCGGTCAGGAAGGCGTCGCCCTCGGTATCGCCGCCCCACCAGGCGAAATGCGCTTCCGGCCCGGCCATCTGCACCAGCCGCAGGCGCGCCGTCTGCAGCGCCAGCCGCAGGCGATCATCGATGCGTGCATCGCCTTCTCGCAACAAGGGATAGGCAATGCTGAGCGGCAACAGGCGACTGGCGGTCTGCTCGACACAGCCCCAGGGATACTCCAGCAGATCATCCAGCGCCGCACGGAACAGCGCATCGCTGCCAGTCGCCAGTTGCAGTTGGATGGCATGCGCGTCGGCAGGCAGATCGAGCGGCGTCGATGCGGCGCTCGGATGCAGCTCACGACTGGACACCGCCTGCCACGCCAGCGCGTCGCTGTGCAGAGTCAGCTCCAGTGCGTCGATGGTCTTGCCCGCCTGTTGCAGGCGCGCTTTCAACACGCCATCCGTCACCGCCAGACGCGGCAGCGGTAGCCAGCTCGCACCGCGTGTCAGCGTCACATTCTGGCTTTGCGTCTGACCATTCCATTCGGTAACCAGCTCGGCCTCGACCGCCGCATCCGCTTCGCCATTCTGGAAGGTCAACAGGCCTAGGGTCGGCTCGTCACCGGCGCGGAACCGTGTTGGCCCGGTCCATTTGAGATACAGCGACTTGTCGCTGCGCACGAAGGCACGCCGCTGCCCAACCAGGCCATCGGCAGCCACCGCCCGCGCGGTGATGCGCCAGCGGGTGAGCGAATCGGGCATGCGGAAGCGCAACTGCGCCTTGCCTTGTGCATCGGTCACCAGATCGGCTTCCCATGCTGCCGTATCGACTTCCTCGCGACGTGGCCGTTCCAGCACCTTCACGCCGCGTTCGCTGCGGTTGCTGGCACTCGGCGGCGTGGGCGCGCCCGGCACCGCCATGTCGTAGGCGATGAAGGCCAGACTGGCGCTGGTGCGCACGTTATTGCGGCGCGGGTGATAGAAGAATTCGCCAATGCCCGGTGCAATCTCGGGCTGCAGCGCATAGATCATCTCATCGACCACCGACACGGTAAGACGCGTCGGCACGCCGCGATCCTGCAGGCGGGTCTGCAAATCGACGGTCACCATATCGCCCGGCGCATAGACCTCGCGTTCGGTGGCAATCGCCACATCGACACTCGGCATGGCGACCTGGATACCGGCGTTCTGGAAGCTGTATTCGCCGCCCTTGGTGTAGAGCACCGAGAAGGTCAGATTGGGGGCAAACGCGTCGACCACCTTGATGCGCGCTTCCACCTGGGTGTCGTTGAGGCGCTTGAGTTGCAGCCAGTCGGCGGCCTGACTCAGCAGGGCGGTCGCTTCCACCTGATCGCGTTCCAGTGTCAGCAGCGCATCGCCAACCGGTTCGGGGAAGGTGATCAGCGCCTGCGCGGTCTCTCCGGCCTGGTACTGCGGCTTGTCGAAGACGATCTCGATGCTGCCCGGCGTGCTCTTGATGCCTTCGCCGCTGACCGCATGCCCGGTGCCACCGAGGATCATGCCTTCGTCATCCAGCAGACTCACGTTGTACGTGCCGGGCCGGTCGAAGGCGACACTGAATGCCGGGTCCGCCGCACTCAGGCTGTCGCCACCGCGGCTTTGGTCTTCCAGTCGCACCCATTCGTAACGCACCGGCTTCTGCTGCCCGAGTCCTTCCAGCGCATAGCTGAACTTGACCTGCTCACCCGCGGCACTGAAGCGTTTGTCGGCACTCAGCCGGTATTGCGCAGCACCGCGCTCGATCAGGATTTCCTTGCTGGCCTTGACCCGGTAGGCCGCGCCATCGCTGGCGAAAACGGTCAGCAGGTAGCGACTCGGCTTGTCGGCGGCAGGCAGTTCCAGGCGCGCTTTGCCGGCCGCATCGGTCTTGAGTTCGGTGCTGGTCAGTTCGATGGGGAATTGCCCGAGGTACTGCAATTCGTTGTCGACCATCGACAACTGCTGCGCACGCAGACTGAGCTGCACATTGGCGGCGGCCACCGGTTTGCCGTCCGGGTAAACGAGGCTCAGCTCACCCAGCACGGCTTCGTGGGTATGCAGTTCGTCCTTGTCGAGCTCCAGCACGATCTCGAAGTGCGGCTTGATGTACTCGGCCACGCGGAAGGCACTGCTGTAGAGCTGACCGCGATAGGCAAAGCGCAGTTCATAGCCGCCTGCGGTGGCATTGTCGGGCAACTGGAAACGCGTATCCGCACCGCGCTCACCCGTGAAATCGAGGCGCAGCTGTTGCAACACGGTGCCGTTGGCGTCCAGCACCTGCAGGTCGATGGGCGCATCCTGCGCGCGGGCCGACTCGCGGGCGCTCTTGAACTCGCGACCGAGAATCTTCACCGCCACCCAGTCACCGGGCCGATACAGCGGACGATCCGTGAAGCCATACAGCTTGGTGTCGTAGATCTCGCTGTCGTAGTAGAAGTTCTCCGACACGAACACGCCGCCTTCGCTGTCCTGACCTAGCACGTAGGAGCGCTCGGGGCTGGCATGACTCAGTCGCAGCAGGCCCTGCGCGTCGGTCTTGCCACGCGTCAGCACGCCCACGCCATCGCTCCACAACACATCGGCCTGGGCAACCGGCGTGCCCTCCTGCTTTCTCGCCGTCCACACCAGCAGTTCGTCACCGGCGATCTTGGTGATCGCCACCGTGTTGGACACGAACACCACCGTCGTGGCGCGGTAACGTCCGATGATGGCCTCGACCAGGTACAGGCCCGGTGCGCGCTTGCCCAGCGGGATGTAGACGTTGCCCGGCTTGGGTTCGATAAACTCGCTGGACGAACCGGCCAGATTCACATCGGCAGGCGGTGCGATCGGTTGCGCTTCCCACAACGGATAGCGGAAACGGTCCACCAGCGGCAAACCGGCAATCGGCTCGAACTGGGTTTCCTGGCTGAAGCGGGTCGGCGCCGCCATCGCGGCGCCCATCTTCAGCTCGGGCATCTGTTCGGTCACGTTGCGCCGGGTTTGCGCCGAGAACACGCGCTGCATCGCGCGTCGCGATTGCCGGTACCAGTGATCCCACAAGTAGCCCAGCGCGTTGGCCACGCCTTCGCCGCGATAGTTGCCCTCGACCTTGATGCGATGCAGGTTCTTCTGCCGTTGCAGAAAGGTCAGCGGATCGTCGATGCGATACAGCCGCACATCGGCACCGCCGTAGGCTTCCATGCTGTAACGCCGGTAGTCGCGACCGGGTGCTTCCAAGCGCACCAGCGCCTGCTCGTCACTGGCATAACTGCTGTCGGCCAGCAGGAAAAACTGTTCGCCTTCGAGTGGGCGGTAGTCGCTGGCGGGGACGTGCTCGTTCTGCTCGGCGCGGGCGCCTGGCGCTGCAAGCAGCGTGCAGGCGAGCAACAGAGCGGTCAGTCCACTGCAACGGACGACAGAGGCGGTCTTGAAGATCGTGGTCATCATGGTGCGAGAAACCCCAGGCGATAGACGCCTATGAAATTGGGATTGCGGGCGTCGGGAATCCAACGCGTGTCTTTCCATTGCATCAACTGGCCCAAGGCGACCAGGCGCATGCCGTTGTCTCCGGCGCGTGCGGTGCCGGTGTGATAGGCGATATCGCGACCGGTCCAGATCATCAGGTGCTGTGCATCACCCTGATCGAAGAACAGCAGATCGCCCGGCTCGGCCTGCTGCAGGTCGCGACCGATCAGCTCGCTGTTGTGCTGCACCAGCTTGATCGCATCGACATACGGACCACGCTGGCCATTGCCTTGATCCCATTGCTGCGCAAGCTGACGCTGTGCCGCACTGAGTTCAAGCTCCGGCGGCAGCCAGGCGTTCGACATGCCCATGCTGCGCAGCCACCGCGCATCGTGCGGCTTGAGCGACTCGTTGGCGGCAAACCGCACCAGCCCGGCGCAATCCTGCTGATACCAGCGTGGACTGGGACCTTGGCGGATCTGCTCCTGCACGATGCGCACGAACCATTGCCGGAAGCCCCGCGTCTGCGCCGTATCCAGACCAGGCGACGCTGCGGCGGACGGCGTGCTCGCGGCCTGCGCGACGGGCAAGCTGATCGCCGATCCCAGCCCCAGCAGACCCACCGCCAGACAATGGCGAAGCATCGGACTTACCACTGCGTCCATGTCACCGGCACCCATTGCGCGTCGTCGTCACCGGCGACATCGGCAGGCAAACCCATGGCGATGTTCGGATGCGTACCCATGGCGCGCAGTTTGGGCAACAGATGCGCCTCGGCGGCGTTGCGGAAGATCGATTCGACATCCTCCGGCAAGCTGTTCAGCACTTCGGCCTCCAACAGCGTGGCCAGTCGCTGCGGCGCAACCAGCGCAGGCACCACGCCGTCCGGCAAGCGTTCTGCCACCGGCGGATAACGTCGATCCAGCGTCGCAACGGCCTTCGTCACAAGGCGGTTATCCAGCGAGAACAGCAGCATCTCGCCGTGTCGCGCCAAGCCAACATCGAAGTAGCGTCGACCTTCCAGATTTTCGGCGTTGTCGGCCTCGGCGGCGGCATGCACGCCCCACAGCGAGGTCACTCGCCGTGACCAATGCACCTGTCCGTCCTGCTGCGAGACATCGACCGCAAAGGGCTGATCGCCGTAGCTCGGTTCGGGCGTTCCGATCATCTGACCGAAGGCCTCACCCAAGGCCGCATCGTCGGCCTTGGCCTCTCCTCGCAGACGCGTCACCAGCAACGGCGTATGCAGTCGCGAGTCGGCATACCAGCACAGCGCGGCCGGGCCGCCCAGTTGATCCGCCAGTGCGGTCGGGAAGGATTGCGCCAGACTGAGCTTGCCGAGCACGGCCTTCAAGGCCTCGCGCGAAACCGGCACTGCGACACAGGCCGCCGGTGCATCCGGCATGGCCGACCACAGCGGTGCGAACTCGACCGCCGCCGCGTCCAGATCCTGTACCGCCATGAATGCCGACCACTGCTCGCCATCGAACTCGGCACGCACCGCCGCCCACTGCGGCAGCAGGCGTCCGTAGCCCATCGCCAGATAGTCGGTGGACACGCTGATGCGATGCTCGCCTTGCAATGCCGACAGCGCGAATCGCGGTGCGAACACCGGCTTGCCGCGCAACAGCTCGTCGAGTTGTTCGACCTGCGCCTTGCCCAACTGACCCGCCGCCTCGTCATCGGCTTCCAGCAGCGCCGGCGAGGTGAACACCAGCAACTGATCGTCGACTCCGGCCAGCAGCACGGCGCGTTCCCAGCCGTAGCGCAAACGGTAGACCGGCACCGCCTCGCCCGCACCGCGAATCACGGCCACCTGTTGTAACTGGGTGTCCTTGGCGGCGACTTCGGCCAGCGACTTGCCGATTTGCGCCATGGTGCCAAGTCGCAGACGCAGCAGCGCATGCGCGAGCTTGCCGTCGCTGCCGCGCCACAGCGCAATCTGGGCCGAATCGTCGAGCATCTCGGCAACCAACTCATCGCGCCATTCCAGCTCATGTTCGTAGGCGATGCGGCGCAGCGTACCGACCACACCCAAGCGATCCGCATTGCCTTCGTAATAGAACACGAAGTCCTCGCTGAGCAGGTCGTGCAACACCGGCACCTTCAGCAGATCGCGCGGCAGGCGAGCCAGATGCTGGCTTTCGATCAGCGCATCCGGCTTGTGCAGATCGAGGTTCAGGCCGCTGTGTTCGGCGAATTCACTGGTGACCTCAACGGTTTTCGGCCAGAACGCCCACACCGCCACCAGCACCACCAGAGCCAGCAGAATCAAGCCTCCGCGCGCACCCGGTTTGCGCTCGGGCGGCGCGTGGGGTGACGGGGCAGATACAGTCGAGGAGTCGGATGCGCTCATGGGCGGCCTGTGTTGGGATGGCAGTCAAAGGACGAAGCGATATCGCGGGCGGCAAGGTCGCCGATCAAGGCGCGTTGGCGCTTGATATAGCTCAGTATCGGAACGATTTGATCAGTTGCAGATCGCCAATGCCCCGCAAGGGCACGACGAAGGTTTCGCGACGTTCGTTGGGCGTGTTTTCGTTGAACACCAGGCTGACCCGCGTGGTGATCATCTCCTGCTCGTTGCTGTCTTCGTCGAAGTTGTAACCGCCTGCGCCGTAGTTGCCCCAGTAATTGACGTAGACCGAATACAGGCCGCGCAACGGCGCCGTCATGGTGAACATTTCCGGGCCAGGACCATCAACGCTGTCGACATCCAGTCCGCCGCCGTTGCTCATCACCGGATCGGCCCAGTAGGCATGCTGACCATCGGGCGTGAGGATATGCAGATCCAGCTCGGCACCGGGATCGTCCCAGCCCAGCACCACACGAATGCGCACCGGCGTGCGCAACGCATTGGCCTCGTAGAACTGCACCTGTTTCAGGGTTTCGCCCTGCTCGTCCAGCACCGCGACACTGTTGGAACCCGCACCGAAGGCGTAAGGCCGCGCAAAACGACCATCGGCATCGGTCAGCAAGGGCAGCGGATTGCCATTGACCGCCAGCGTGTGACGACTACGCCGTTCGCCCTGCGCCGCCAGACGCCCTTCGATCAGCGTGCGACCGCGCTGCGCGCCACGATCAATCGGCGGCGTCGGATACGCGACGCGCGCTTCATCGCCCCAGGTACCAAAGCCGTGATACCGCCAACCCGCCGTGGGGCCCTGCCACTCCTGCACGGCTTCGCTGGATTCCGCCTGCGCTGGCGACCAAACACCCGGCATCACGCCAAGCGCGAGCATCCACAGCAAGCACCGACCACGCCTTCCTACCGAACATGCAGACATCCGTGCCTCCCGTGGCAACCATGGACTGCGGCGAACAAACTGTACTGCAGCCAGATGGCAAATCGCAGGCAGATTCTGTTCAAGCGCGGAGGACGAATACGCAGTCCAGCGAACAAATCCGCCAAACGGGCGGCGGCATACCGCGCCGTGATCATGAACATGCTTCGCTGCTGCAGCGGAGTACGGAAGAAGACCCGCGCTCCCCTGCTTCAACTCCGTTCGTCGCTGATTTGCGCCAAGGGCGCCGCCAGTCATCGATCCCTTGCGCTACTGACTGCGCGCCAATCTGCTCGATGCTTGCCCCCCCCTGCACAGCCTGTTTTTCAAGAAGCGGTTAGAAGATGGTGTACAGAAACATGTCAACGAACATGCCATCGCGAAAAATGGCATACCCGACCCCGGCGTTGTTCCGAACCGGCCTGAGCTCGCCACCCAACTGCAGCTTAGCTGTAAACGAGTGCCACTCTTGACCGTCACTGGTGGACCTGTCTTCCGCCTTGATTCCCTGCGCTCTTGCCGCCTCGGAAGCCGAGACAGGGGCCGAAATCTCCCATCCTTGGCGTTCCAATTCCTCCAGAGAGTGACCGGGCGCAGTCAGGTCTGCAGGTTCGTCGAACGTTTGCCTCGGCGAGGAGATCGTTCCGGTCGCGCAGCCAACAATGAGCGCGCACAGCGCCGCTAGAAACGCTGACCTCATCCAACGTCTGGTCGCCGGACGACTTCGTTCAGTCAGTCGGCCCAGAAATTTCGAGCGCTCGGCGTCACGCACTCTTCTGTGGCACCAGCTTGACCTGAAGATCGCAGCCCACAGCGGCCGCGTACTTTTTCAGCGTGGCGAGCGAAGGCGCGTGCCGCCCGGCAGCCTCCAGCCTTGAGATCGCGCTCTTGGTCGTACCCATGCGCTCAGCGACTGCATCTTGGGTAAGGCCGGCCTTTGCGCGCGCCTTGAGCATTTGGTCCGCCAAGGCGTACTCGAGCTCAAGCGACTCGTAGGCTTCGACAAAGCCTGATCGTTGCTTGGCCTTAGCCAGGAACTCGGCGTGATTGTGACCAACGGGCTTGTACTTCAGGTCAGCCATGTTGCACCTCCTTGAGGCGCTTGCGCGCACGTTTCAGTTCACTGTCCGGCGTCTGCTGGGACTTCTTGATGAATGCATGCAAGACGATGACTCGCTTGCCGACGAGAAAACAGTAGAAGGCGCGGCCGATTCCCGACCGCCCACGAGGCCGTAGCTCAAACAGACCATCGCCAAAGGCCCGAGAGTACGGCAGGCGAAGGCTAGGACCATGCTCCGCCAAGAGCTCAATCAATCTGGCGTAGTCGGCAAGTACATCAACCGGCCATGACTGGATCTCGGAAAGAATGCACTCATGGAAGTAGGTGACTTCAAACGCCATGCCCCACGTTACCAAATATGCTAACCACGCGACAACCAACCTCTCGTGACACCGGCGCCCTCCGTGCGGATGCGGCAAAACACGACCTGGCCCCGAATCGCGCTCTGGTGACCCCAGCTACTGGTTAACCATCACCGCGGATGCCGACGATGCGTCCATCTTGAAGCCAAATGGCATCCAGAAGTCCGAAAAGGTAGGGAGCTAGCGGTGTGCCAACCACCTCACTCCTGGCTAATGGGAATGATGCAAGATGCGTCGCCTTTCCCGCCGGTCTCGAGTGCGCATCAATCGCCATGAACCCGTTCCCAGAGGCGTGATAGACAAAAGAAGCCACTGACCGATCCGCTGCTGTCGCGTGTTCGCCCCAAGACCCGAAGATCAGATCAAAGTTCGCGGGGTGGTCGGCTGCCCCTTCCGTCCAGTGAATGAGGTACGCCGCCAACGTCTTCTCGTCGTCTTCAATCCATCCGGATACACCACGCGTCGTCTTGCCGCAGCACGCGCAGCGCGTTGGCTCGAAGGACTTGTCGGGAACGACGGTTACCACGGGCCTGTCCTGTGAGGGCTAACGTTTGAGCTCAGGGCGCGGGCCGTAAAGGCCGTCGACCCTGCAGCGAATTATTGGGCGCACACAGACTGCCATATTCAGTAGCCACACGCTCCAGGAAGGGGCGAGTGTATTTCTCTACTGGATCTGTGCCTGGTGGGTCTCCAGCGTGGGCTCGCCTTCGTCGAATGCCGCATGAACTTCCGTAGAAAAATCTGGCATTCCACGATCTGCATCTACATAGCAAAAATAGTGAAGCCAGTTGACCGCAGCGTTTGCAGACCAAAATGAAAGACGGCCCGCCATGTACTCGGATGCAACTCTCGCGCAGAAGGAGACGCAGAACTCCTCATGGGAGTACACACCCAAGTCTCTTATAAGTGATTCGGCGGTTGGCTGTTCAGACGAACACTGCGCAATGATTTTGTCTATTTGCACGGTCTTCCTTGGGTGCCCAACGTTCGAGCTACGCTGCCCGCAGAGGCAGGCGCTATAGCGGGTCAGCTTGAGCGAGGGGTTAGGGCTCGCTGAGCTCGGCCATTGCCGCGACGACCTCACCCAGCGTAGTCAATTCTTTGCCGAGCCAGAAGTCCTTGGTAACTTTGATCTTGTACTTGGATTCAACGCTCTCGATTGCTTCATCGACTGCACCTTCGTCCAAGAAGTCGAATCTTGGGCCATGAAATACGACAGCCATTGAGTCCTGTGGCAAGAAGACTCCTGTTTTCCATCCTAGTCTCCTGCTGAGAATCTCCCCAAGCATCTCAGCGATCTCTCGTTGCTTTGCGTCGGTCCATGCTTCCATCTGATCCGGGTGCCTCGCGGCCTGGGTAGCTTTCAGTGTCTTGAAAAACGATAGATCCGGTCCGAGCCAACGTACGCCGATGAAGAACTTCTTCCATCGCGTCGTTGGTGGGAAGTGCGACGGGAAATTCAGTGCGAGCACAGGAAGGTGTGGATTGCGAGGCCTAACGAATGAAAGGACCTTCCCCACCGCGCACCGGTTGCAGCGCTCGGTAGCTCGGCCAGGTGGTCGTGCTTGACGATGGGGAGGGGTTTCTTCATCACTCGTTCCGGAGACGGTTATGTCGATTGCGTGCATTGGGGTCGATATTGCCAAGAATGTGCGTCAACGACCACGGAACGAGGATGCTACGATACTAGACCTGACCCCTTTCACGCAGGTACCAAAGCCGTGATAACGCCAACCCGCCGTGGGGCCCTGCCACTCCTGCACGGCTTCGCTGGATTCCGCCTGCGCTGGCAACCACACGCCCGGCGCCACGCCAAGCGCCACCCAGCTTGGTTTAGTCCGCCGTGTTGGCGGTGCTTCTGCGTTCGATCAGCCTGCTTTGCGTTTGTCCTTGAGTCGATAGCTTTCTCCAGCACTCAGTGGAATGACGTGGGCGTGGTGCGGCAGGCGGTCGAGCAGTGCGGCGGCGAGCGCGCTGTCGCCTGCCAGGGTCTGGTCCCATTGCCCGAAGTTGAGGTTGCTGGTGACGATCAAGCTGCCGTACTCATGAAAGCGCTTGGCGATGACCTGGAACAGATCGTGGGCGCCGGCCTTGTCCAGTGGCATGTAACCGAGCTCGTCGATGATCAGCAGTTTCGGCATGCGCACGTTCCGCGCAGCAGATTGTCGAGCCGTTCCTGACGGCGCGCGGTGGCGATGTCGCGCATCAGATCGGCGGCGGTATAAGCGCACCTTGTAGCCATTCTCTGCCGCTTTGAGGCCAAGGGCGAGCGCCAGATGGGTCTTGCCGACACCACTCCAGGCCCAGCAGGACAACGTTCTCGCCACGCTCGATGGTAGGAACTGGCGAGTTCGGTGAACTGCTTCTTCTGCGCACCGGCGAATGCGAAGTCGAAGTCATCGAGCCGCTTGACCACCGGGAAGCCGGCGGTGCGAACCAGCATCGTGCGACTACGCTCCTGGCGTTGCCCCGTCTCGGCTCGCAGCACACGATCGGGGAAGTCGATGTAGCTCCTCCGATGCGCTGGCTTCCTGCGCGCGAGACGGGTGGCCCGTTGGCGACACCGGTCAGTTTCAGGTCGGCGCACACCGCGTTCAATCGCTCCTGCGCGAGGTTGCGCTGACATGCCAGCACTGAACATCCTGTAGGCCATAAAGGGGTCAACGGATCGGCGTGGTCGGTCGTGGAATGACCGCGCGCAGGGCTTCTGCACTTCACGCACGCTGGGCGGGTCGCCCGCCCGGCAACGGCAGCAGACGCGTGCATTCGACCACCAACCGATCACAGGGCCGCTCGCCGGTCGTGCCATGCAATCGCTGATTGGCGATGTCGCGCTGCACCAGGCACTGAAACGCGCGTTGACGATGTCAGTGTGAGTGCCTCGCCGCGTTGCGACTCAACAGCAGCGGCACGAGAAACTCGCGGACGTAGCGGATGCCGCGCTCGACCTTGCCCTTGGTGCGTGCCCGATAGGGCCGACTTCGACGCAACGCAAACCCGTAGTCGCGCGACAACGCCAGCATGCCGTCATGAAAGCGATACCGCCCTTTGCCATCGGCATCGCGCTTGAAGCGACGGTAGCCATGTTGTCGTATGGCCCCTCGTGCGGCACGCCGCCCAGCGCATCAGGCCTGGCGACATGCCCGGGTCACGCAACGTCTCGAACCGCTGATCCTCCTCAACAAGCGGCCGAAAATCCAGCGTGAAACCCCAACACCACGACAAACGCAAACCAACGCCGACCATCGAGACGAAAACTCACCAATCCACCTGCATTTGCCGACCCGGTGCCGTCTCCAAAACGCACCACCGCTTCCTCGACCTGCGGCGGCCGGAGGCTCGCGCGCGAACGTCCGCAAGATCCGAGTGCGACCGAGCCTTAACGCGCTCACGAATCTCGCGTAACAGCACCGTGGCCGGAATCCACTGGGAGTGCCGCCGCAGCCAGCCGCTCGCGGATGTACTCCTCGAACACCGTCGGCACCACGCAAGCCACGTGCCTCCCCACGTGATAACGACGCCGTGCGCCCTACATCGCGCACCCGCCGAACCGTGTTGCGCGAGACGCCGCAACGCCGCGCCTCACGCACCCCCAACCCTTGTTTTCCTTGCCTGACCTCAATCTCACCATCCTCCTGAATCAACATCGGCGCTTCCATCATTTCCGGAAACCCGCGGAGGCAGTCTCAGGTGGGTCGGTTTCAACCGGCAGGTGGGTCAGTTTCCAACTGGCGCTAACGGGGCCCTGCCGCTCCTGCACGGCTTCGCTGGATTCCGCCTGCGCTGGCAACCACACGCCCGGCGCCACGCCAAGCGCCACCATCCACAGCAAGCACCGACCACGCCTTCCTACCGAACATGCAGACATCCGTGCCTCCCGTGGCAACCATGGACTGCGGCGAACAAACTGTACTGCAGCCAGATGGCAAATCGCAGGCAGATTCTGTTCAAACGCGGAGGACGAATACGCAGTCCGGCGAACAAATCCGCCAAACGGGCGGCGGCACGGAGCGCCGTGGTCATCGACTCACTAAGCGGCGCAGCACCGCATGGCTTTCGCTGACCCGCCCCGGGGCGGTTCACGTTGCTTCACAGCGCCCATCGCACTTCGATGTGCCGCAGCCTCTCAACACTCTCTTGGTCCTGAGATGCGAATGGGTCGTTTCGATGAATGAACTGAGCACACCGTACGACAAGATCGCGCTCTCGACTGTTGAAAGCTGCCACGTTCTCGGTAGCCTCCATGTTGATGAGCGCCATTCCTGCATGGGCTGACTCTGGATAGTGCAGCCCATGCCACAGCCAAGCAGGCAAGAACGCATGGTAGGCCTCCGGTGTCAGTAGCGGCAGCTCAACCTCCCAGAGGGCCTCTTCATCAAGGTCGCGCCAAGACTTGCCCTCAAGAAAATGGCGGAGCTCGTCACACTCAAGGCAGTCGTGTGCCGCCGCAATACCTTGGAAGGGCTCGTTCGCGAACGCCAACCGCATCTCTGCGGCTAGGGATTGCAGGGACGCCACTGCGCAACCCAACGTTTGATGTGAGGGGCCGCCGCAACCGCGAAGCCGCGAAGGAAACCCGCAAGCGCAGCTTGTGGGCGGGCCCTCTCGACGGAATTGTTAGGGCGTTGCGTCATGCTGAATGGCGGTTGGCTCGTCTTGGCTATTTTCAAGAATCGCGTACTTTCCATTTCTCTTTGCAACCAGTGATATTGGATACGAGGTAAAGCCAGCATCCAAGGAAATGCGAACCTCAAGGCTTTGATCTTCAAAGGAACGAAGTACCTCAATCAACTGCGCAATTGTCTTGCCACGACTTGCCCATTCTGGATTCATGCTGAAGAGATCTAACGAATGAAATGACCTTCCCCACCGCGCGCCGAATGCAGCGCGCGGTAGCTCGGCCAGGTGGTCATGCTTGACGATGGGAAGGGGTTCTTCATCACTCGTTCCTTAAACGGTTATGTCGATTGCGTGCATTGGGGTCGATATTGCCAAGAATGTGCGTCAAGGACCGCGGAACGCGGGATGCCACGATGCTAGACCTGACCCTTTTCATTTTATTGGTAGGCCTAACGTTCGAGCTAACCGGCCGGCTACGGCAGGACGCCTTGGCCCGGGCTGAGAAAATGTACTGCGTACCTCAGCCCGGGCCAAGGTGGCCTGCCGTAGCTGGTCCGGTTGAGCGAGGGGTTAGGCATCAGTTTAAGCCGTGTGAGTGCCTGAAAGTAACACACGTGTTCGCATGACTATTGCCAACTCAACAACATCTTGCGTATGCTATTCATCGTCAAAACTAGAGTTTGCGCCCCAAGTATCGCTCTATTTGGCGTCTTTCCCATTCTGGACTGAATAGCTTGTACGCTGGAAAGGTGAGGAGTGCCTGTATTGTCAATGCGAATAACCAAGAAACGAGGACATAGTGAAACCAAATAGCGTTGGGGCTGATGACCAAGTTTAGTATGATTAATCCAGACATTGCGATCAAGAAAATGATCAGATGAATGAAAAATCCCTTTACATGCGCTACATGCTCAATGGCTTGTTCTTCTTCACGAGTTATCCACTGATTTTTTTCATGTGCAATGATGCTTGCTGCCGATTCCGGCGACGATAACTGAGTTGTCACGGTGTGCTCCTGCAAACGGCTTACATCAATCGAAAACACGGCCGCAAGAGCCTTGAGTGATTCCATACTGGCTGGATCCCCACGTTCAAGGCGCTGGACGGTTCGTACACTCAAGCCAGCAAACTCTGCCAATTGTTCTTGCGACCAGCACCGCTGTAGTCGGAACTTCTTGATCCACACAGTTTCAGTCCTCCTCTAGCAATCTTTGCTGGCGAGTGCCAGGTAGCCATGATTGGGAATCATGCCGTCGACTGCCACGACACAGACCCGACTTCAGCCCGACAGTCCGCTATTTCTCTTGACAACCTGCCACGGACTGGCGTTGGATGCGGCCCGAACTGGTAGAAGCCCCATGCATGAGGGTGCAGGGCCCGGCTCTCGCATGCGCTCAGTTGCTCGAGGGTTTCCCTGGGGGCCAAAGACTGCGGTCAATGGCGGCGCTTCTGATGCCTAACGTTTGACTTCACCGGCCTGGCGCGGCTTGCCGCGACAGGTCCGGTGGAAGTATTGGTTGGGCATCAGCGGACGTAACCGTGAACACGATGTCATTGAAGTCTTCGTTTAGCTCAAAGTCATTGCAGTGGTAGCGACGGCCGCCTGGTATTTCCTCTACCCACATGCAAGAGCCACCATGCCACCATTCTTGGCGCCCATGGAACTCTGCCATGTTGTAGAAACTCAGCCATCCCTTGCTATTTGCGCACTCCACTTCGAATGAGAACGGCAAGGAAGCGCGCTGCTTTGAACGTTGCTCCGGCGGAAGAGAGAAATACTCCCAGACAACTCCCCTTTTCACTTTTTCGCCGAAAATCACAACCCCTTCAGATATGCCCACTCCCTGCATATGAGAAGAAGAGGTTGCCTCAATTGTCACCGTAAAGCACTGCCCTTTGGACGCCTGAATGCGGTCAGCGAGAACTAGCATCCTTCCCGCATGGAGTATTGGCTGGCCTTTTGACTCGATGAAGAGCCGACCGAAATCTGGCGAGGTCGTCATTTGGTTCTTGATGCCCAACGTAAATTCGACTGCACCGTCGGTGCAGCGTAACATGCAGCTTTGCCGTGTAACATGACTTCTCCTTTCACCATGAACACATCCGTAGCACGACCGCCTCGGCTGCTCGATCAAATGCGTGAAACGCTGCGCGTTCGTCATTACAGCCTGCGCACCGAACAAGCTTACATCCACTGGACAAAACGTTTCATCTACTTTCACGGCAAGCAGCACCCGCGGGAGTTGGGGCCGAGGGAGGTGGAGGCATTCTTGACCTCGCTGGCGGTTGAGGGCGGTGTTTCCGCGTCTACCCAGGGTCAGGCGCTGGCAGCGCTGTTGTTCCTTTACAAGCAAGTGCTGGGGATTGAGCTGCCTTGGCTGGATGAGGTGGTGCGAGCCAAACGACCCCAGCGCGTGCCCACCGTGCTTAGCGCGGACGAGGTGGCGCGGGTACTCGGCTGTCTTGACGGTGTCCATGCCTTGATGGCAAACCTGTTATACGGCACCGGAATGCGCCTGATGGAATGCCTGCGGCTACGGGTGAAGGATGTGGATTTGTCGCGCCGGGAAATTACGATTCGAGAGGGCAAAGGCAACAAGGATCGGCACACCATGGTTCCGGTTTCCTTGATTCCTGCATTGGCGGATCAGTTGGAGACTGTCCGGGAAATCTGGCGTCGTGATCGCGCAGCGGAATTGCCTGGCGTGTATTTGCCCGACGCACTGGAGCGCAAAAAGCCTGAAGAAGGCAAAACCTTAGCGTGGTTTTGGCTGTTTCCTGGACGAGAACTTTCAACGGACCCGCGTTTGGGCATCCGTCGCCGCCATCATTCCCATGAGCAAGGTATCCAGCGCGCCATCAAGCGAGCCGTGTTGGCCGCGGGCATTGCCAAGCCTGCGAGCACGCATACTTTGCGTCACTCTTTTGCCACGCATTTGCTGGAGTCCGGCCAGGACATTCGCACCGTTCAAGAGTTACTGGGGCATTCCGATGTGAAAACGACCATGATTTACACCCATGTATTGAATCGTGGCCCCATGGGCGTGGTCAGTCCTCTGGACCGTTTGCCGCTGCGCTGAAGAGGCTTGGCGAAACCTCATCCTTCGGTTTCTGATTGGCTCGAAGTGACCGCACCAGCATGGCACGATGGATCAGCCGTGCGCGAAAAGCGAATGCGATGGGTTCTTCCCAACGGGGAGATGCACGGTGATGCAGCGCGCCTATCAGGTCCAGACTTGCCTGAGCTGGGGCAATTCAAAACCTTGGGCCTCCACGAAATGCCCCTGATTCGTCGGTCCCGCGAAGGCGGGAGCCCACCAAAGCCAAGACGCTGGCTTGCCACCTTCGCGGCAATGACGGGGTTTGAGATTCCCGTTGATTGGGAAGCGGACTGTGCCGAGGATTGCGCATGGGTTGGCGTGGTGGTGGTGGGTTTGTCGGGGACCGACGGATCGCGCGCTGGCCGACGTTGGGTGTCTGCACGTCTTACCGCTTCCTTTCCTTTGTTTGCCGGGTCCGATCGCATGAATGTTCCGAAGTCCAAGCCTCGTCTACCGCGTGTGCTGCTCGTGCTGGCGGTTGTTGCCGTCGTGGCCTCGGCCTGGTGGCTGTGGCGTAGCCCGAGTAGCGAGGTGCGCTTTCGTAGCGCCAAGCTGGAGGTCGGCGATGTCAGTGTGACGATTTCGGCCACCGGGTCGCTGAAGGCTTTGTCGACGGTGGATATCGGCTCGCAGATCTCCGGCCAGATTGCCGAGGTGGCGGTCGATTACAACGAGCAGGTCAGCAAGGGTCAGGTGCTGGCGCGGATTGATCCGGCCAATTTCGAAGCACGACTGACCCAGGCGCGCGCCGATCTGTCGAGTGCGCGGGCGGGCTTGGAAGAGGCTCAGGCCAATCTGAAGAATGCCGAAGCCGACTTCGCTCGCAAGACCGAACTGTCGGCGCGACAACTGGTGTCGCGCAGCGAGTTGGATCTGGCCCTGGCGGCACGCGATCAAGCCCGCGCCCGCGTCACGTCAGCACGTGCATCCATCGAACAGCGCGATGCGGCGGTGGCCGATGCGGCGCTGGATCTGACCTATGCCGAGATTCGCTCACCCGTCGATGGCGTGGTCCTGCTGCGCGCTGCCGAACCGGGCCAGACGGTGGCGGCCAGTTTCCAGACGCCGGTGTTGTTCCAGATCGCCGAGGACCTGCGGCAGATGCAGATCGAGCTGGCCGTGGATGAGAGCGATGTCGGCCAGATTCGCACCGGGCAACCGGCACGTTTCACCGTCGATGCCTTCCCCGGACGGCAGTTCCGCGGGGCCGTCAGACAGGTGCGCATGGCCGCCACCAATACCCAGAACGTGATCACCTATCCCGTGGTGATCGAGGTCGACAATGCCGACCTCAGCCTGCTGCCGGGCATGACCGCCAATGCCACCATCGAGGTTGAACAGCGCCGTGGTGTGTTGCGTGTGCCGAATGCAGCCCTGCGCTTCAAGCCGCCCGGCACCGAGACCGACAGCGCCACGCCCGCCACCGGCATGGCGCGCGCCAATCTGGATTTGAGCGAGGTCGTTGCTGCGCTGGGGTTGAATGCGGATCAGCAAGCGGCGTACGACACGGCGGCGGCGGCGCGCGAACGCGCAGCGCAGCGCGCGGCCAATGCCGCACAGCGCGGTCCCGGTGGCCCGCCCATGATGTCGATGGGTGGTGGAGAAGCACCCTCGCCCGAAGCCATCGCGCAGATGATCGCCAAGCGCGTGCTGGAAAACTATGCCGAGTTCACCGCCTTGCTGAGCGGCGAACAGAAAGCCGCCTTCGAAGCCGGGGTGCTGGAGCAACTCAACGCGCGGCAAGTCACGCTGTGGACACTGGATGGCAAGACACCGACGCCGATCAAGGTGATGAGCGGCATCGCCGACGCCACGCATACCGAAGTGCGCAGCCCGGCGCTGAAGGAAGGCATGAGCATTCTCATCGGCACGGAAACGGCCACGCCATGAGCGACTCGGCGGTCATCCATCTGCAGGCACTGAGCAAGACCTATGGCGAAGGCAGCGCCGCCGAAGTGCAGGCGCTGCGTGCGGTGAATCTGGAGATCGCGCGCGGCGAATTTGTCGCCATCGTTGGGCCTTCCGGTTCGGGCAAGTCGACCCTGATGAATCTGATCGGTTGTCTCGACACGCCCAGCCGGGGCCGCTACCTGTGTGACGGCGTCGATGTCGCCACATTGGATGCCACGCAACGCGCCGAACTGCGTCGCGCCAAGATCGGCTTCGTGTTCCAGAGCTTCCACCTGCTGCCGCGCATGAGCGCGCTGGACAACGTGATCCTGCCGCTGATGTATGCGGGTGTGGATGCCGCACAACGGCGCGAACTGGGCCTGGCGGCACTGAGCTCGGTCGGCTTGGCCGAGCGCGCGCATCATCGCCCCAGCGAACTATCCGGCGGTCAGCAACAACGCGTGGCGATCGCCCGCGCCTTGATCAATCATCCGCCGATTCTGCTGGCTGATGAGCCGACCGGCGCGCTCGATTCGCGCACCGGCGCGGAGATTCTCAATCTGTTCCATCGCCTGCGCGATGAGGGCCACACCGTGGTCCTGATCACCCACGATCCGCAAGTCGCCGCGCATGCGGATCGCATGCTGGAAATCCACGACGGCGTGTTGAAGGAGGCCGCATGAGCACTTCCGAATCGCGCGTTCCCGCCCGCCAAACCGGTCGCGCCGGTTGGTCCGACATCGCGGGCATGGCACTGTTTGCGCTGCGCGGCAACTGGATGCGCAGCATTCTGACCGCGCTGGGCGTGATCATCGGCATTGCCGCCGTCATCGTGATGGTGTCGGTCGGCCAGGGCACGCAGGCACAACTGGATGCCACCATTGCCAAGCTCGGCAGCAACCGCGTCGACGTGATGCCCAACTTCGGACGTCAAGGCGGCGTGCGCATGGGCGCAGGCAGCATTTTCTCGCTGACCACCAAAGATGCCGCCGCGATTCGCGAGCGCATTCCCGAGGCGACCTATGTCAGCGGCATCGTCCGCGGCAGCACCCAGGTGATCCAGGCCGAGCAGAACTGGTCGACCAGTTGGCAGGGCGTGGAAGCGGACTTCTTCACCATCAATGACTGGCCGCTGGCGCTCGGCGAAGGTTTGAGCGAAGCCGACTACCGCGGCGCAGGCACCAGTGTGGTGCTCGGCCAGAGCGTGCGCGAAAAGCTGTTCGGCGACTCCGATCCCATCGGCGCGAGCATTCGCGTCGGTCGCGTGCCGTTTACGGTGGTCGGCGTGGCGTCTTCGAAAGGACAGAGCGGCTGGGGCGGCGATCAGGACGATGTGATCTTCGTGCCATTGGAAACCGCGCGTCGCCGCCTGATGGGTCAGCTGCAGATGCCGCCCGGCACCCTGATGCAAATCACCGTCGGCACCTCGCGCGCCAGCGATCTGCCCATCGTGGAAACCGCCTTGAACGAACTGATTCGCGAGCTGCATCGCATCCAACCCGGCGCGGACGACGACTTCATGGTGCGCAACCTCACCCAGATGGTCAGCGCACGCAACGAGACCACACGTCTGATGTCGCTGCTGCTGGGCGCGGTCGCCAGCATTTCACTGATTGTCGGCGGCATCGGCATCATGAACATCATGCTGGTGTCGGTCACCGAGCGGATTCGCGAAATCGGCCTGCGCATGGCCGTCGGCGCCACGCCCGGCGATATCCAGCGCCAGTTTCTGGCCGAGGCCATGATGATCTCGCTGGGCGGCGGCCTGATCGGCATCGCCTTCGGTGTCGGAGGAGCCTTGTTGGCGGAACGCTTCGGCAGCCTGCCGGTGCAACTCAATCTCGACGTGATCCTGATGGCAACCGGGTTCTCGGTCGCCACCGGACTGTTCTTCGGCTTCTACCCCGCCCGCAAGGCCGCCCAGCTCGATCCCATCGAGGCGCTGCGGCAGTAGCCTGCGATCTCAGGGCGCGGCGTGCAGATCCACTTCGCCATACCATCCATGCACCTGGATGCACGTACCGTAGGGCGCGGACAGGCGCTGCACGGTGGCGAGAATCTCCGCGCCGCGCTGATCGCTGGCGAGCCGCGGGGTGCCGTAGAGCGGACCCTCGTCGTCGATGGTGACCGGGATCAGTTGCAGTCGCTTGAGCTTGCCGTCGTTGTAGGTGAAGCGCGCCATAACGGCCTCCATCACCTCCGGTGAGTCGCGGCGATCAAACACCGACAAGTTGCCGGGGCGCGGCATTTCACGATCACGCTGGTGCACGATGTCAACCGGAATCACGTCAGGTCGGCGGTACTGATAGATGAAGTTAGACAGGCTGTAGAGGATCGGCTTGCCCTGATGGATCTCGATGCCGCGCAGTACGTGCGGCCCGTGTCCCAGCACCACATCCGCACCGGCATCGACAGCGCGACGGAACAACATTTCCTCGGTCGGCGGGGTCTGGTTCTGGATGCCATGAATTCGCGCGTGACTGACGTCGTGCACATGCAGGGCGATGAAGACCTGATCGTTCTTGCGCTGCGCCAGCACGATGTCGTCCTCCATCGCCACCACGTCGTCTTCGAGCAGACCTTCGACACTTTCGACCTGGCCCTGGCCGCGACTGAACACGACCTGTGCCGGATCGATGGTGGCAATCGACGGACCGCTGGCGTCCTTGCTGCGGAAACGGTTGTGCCAGTAACGCAGATACGACAGCAGGGCAAACGAGGTGTGCGCGTGCTGCGCCTGCACCACGGCGGGCACATGCGCATCGGCCAGCGTAAGGCCAGCGCCCGCGTAGCTGATGCCGCTGTGATCGAGAATGTGCAGATGCTCGGCCAGTCCTTCCGGTCCGAAGTCGAGCGTGTGGTTGTTGGCCAGGCTGACCAGATTGATGCCGACGCGCGCCACTTCCCAGGCAAAATCGCGCGGCACGCCGAAGTTGTAGAACGGACGCAGCAATTCCGGCTTGGAATTGATCGAGAACTCCATGTTGCCGTAGGCGATATCGGCCTCTTGCATCAGGCGAATCAACTGACGCCGCTCGGGGGCTTCGAGTTGGCTGATCGGCTCGTTGAAGATCATGTCGCCGACCGCCGTGATCACCACATCGCCGGGTTCTTCCTTCAGCAGCACATCGATCCGCGCCGCCCAATCGACCTTGGGTTCACGCACCGCCGGGTGCACGCGATGCTGGTAGACCGAGGTGGGTTCGTTGCGTGCCGAAACCGGCACCGGCGGTTCGCCTGCCATCGCATGACCGGCAAAAACGAACAGGCTCAGACCGATCAGCGAATTCAGGCGGCACATGCAGACATTCCCGGCGATGGTGAGCGTCCAGTATAGGCAGCGACGAAGCGGATCAATCGCCGGGCGCAGCGGGTTCCGCGTCGGGCGCGGGCAATCCCAGCGCAAACCAGAGACTACGAATGCAGGATCGCGCCTGATCGATGGAATCATCGCTACGCACGATGCGGGCGCGTCCATCCAGAGTGCAGGCCAGCCCGCGCGCGAGCAAGACGCCATGGGCGACCCGTGCCTGTTCGGTCTGTTCCACGGACAGCAATCCGGCTTCGCCACAGCGTGCAATCAGCTCGGCGGTCTCGCGGGTTTCGGACAAGTCGGGCACCCGCTCGGCATGGATCAGCACCAAAGCTTGCAAGAGAAACTCCAGGTCGACCAGGCCGCCCTCACCCTGTTTGAGATCGAACAGGGGTTCGCGACTGCGGTCGTGCGCGGCACGCATGCGGGCGCGCATCGCTGCGACCTCGCGGAACACCTCGTCCTGCACGCGCGGACGCTGCAACACCGCGCGGCGCGCCGCGTCAAAGCGCTGGGCCATCTCCACCTCGCCCGCCACGAAACGCGCCCGCACCAGGGCCTGCTGTTCCCAGACCCAGGCGCGCTCGTGCTGGTAGTCGAGAAAGCTCTGCAGGGTCGATACCAGCATGCCCTTGCTGCCGTCCGGTCGCAGCCGCAGATCGGCTTCGTAGAGCCGTCCGGCGGTGGTCTGCAGACTCAGCAGGCTCAGCAGCTTCTGCACGATGCGACTGCAATAGCGTTGCGCGTCGAGCGGGCGCACACCGTCGCTCTCGCCACGTTCGCCCGGTTGATAGAGGAAGACCAGATCGAGGTCGGAGTTGAAGCCCAGTTCCGCCGCGCCGAAGCTGCCGTAGGCCAGCACCGCAACGCCGCCACCGGGCAACTCGCCGTGCTGGGCATGGATTTCCCGACTGGCAAACTGCAACAGCTGCCGCACGATCACATTCGCCAGCCAGGCCAACTGGCGCGCGCTCTGTGCTGCGGGCTGCTGACCGAACAACGTGGCGCGGGCAATGCGAAAGGCAACGCTCTGACGCAGTTCGTTCAAGGCCAGCAGAACCGCCTCGGGGTCCAGGCTGTCCACCGCCTGCAGAACTCGCGCACATTCCGCTTCGATGGCGTCGACGGACTCCGGTGCGCCCTGACTGCGGGTGTCGAGCAGGTCATCCAGCAACAGCGGATGCTGTGCCACACGCTCGGCCATCCAGGTGCTCGCACACATGGTGTCGACCAGACGCTGCCGCGCGGCAGGCTGTTCGTCCAGCAGCGCCAGATAGCTGGAGCGGCGCAATACCGCGTGCAGCAGGCGCAACACGCGATCCAGCAAGGCGACACAGTCGGCACGCTGCGCAATGGAATCCAGCAAGGCGGGCAGCAGACGATCCAGCCGCGCACTGCCGCGTGCGGAAAGCTGGGCGCGTGCGGAGCTGCGGGCAAATTCCTGCAGTCGTGCATGCGCTTGCTCCGGCTGCGGTACACCGGCCTGCATCAACATCTCCGACTGCGCATCGCGATCAATCTGCCGCCAGTAGTCGACCAGCAAGGCGTGCCGCTCGCCACTGGGCGCAGCACGTCGTCCGGATTCGAAAACCTGCTCAAATGCGGCACGCACCATGGCGCGCTGCTGATCCAGACTGGCGCTCAACTCAGCATAGTCGGCATAGCCCAGACCACGCGCCAAGCGATAGCGATCAAACGCCCCGTCGGGAAGACTGTGTACCTGCGCCTCCGCCTGCATCTGCAGCCGATTTTCGGTGCGTCGGAGTTGTCGATAGGCCGCACGCAGCGCCTCGGCTCGCGCGGCATCCAGGTGTCCCTGCGCCTGCAACGCGGCTAGCGCGGGCAGCAGTCCGCGCTGCCGCAACGTCGGCTCGCGACCACCGCGGATCAACTGCTGCAACTGCACCATGAACTCGATTTCGCGAATCCCGCCCGGACCCAGTTTCAGATGATCGGCCAGCTCACGACGCTGCACTTCGGCCTCGATCATCGCCTTCATTTCGCGCAGCCCTTCGAACGCGGTGTAGTCGAAATAGCGTCGATACACGAAAGGTCGCAGGGTGCTGAGAAAACGTTCACCCGCCTCGATGTCACCCGCAATGGGGCGTGCCTTGATCCAGGCGTAACGCTCCCAGTCGCGCCCCTCGCGCTGGAAGTACTGCTCCATGGCATTGAAGGACAGCGCCAGTCGCCCCACCGTCCCGAACGGTCGCAAGCGCATGTCGACCCGGAAGCCGAAGCCTTCTGCCGTGGTGTCGCCCAGCAACTTGATGAACTGCTGACCCAGACGAACGAAGAACGTCTCGTTGTCGAGTGGCCGGGTGCCGTCGGTTTCACCCTGTTCGGGAAAGGCGAAGACCAGATCGATGTCGGAACTGAAGTTGAGTTCACTGCCACCCAGCTTGCCCAGCCCGAACACCACTAGGCGCTGCGCCTCGCCGCTGGCCGAACGCGGCACCCCGTGGCGCGCGATCATGCCCGCATACAGCGCATCCAATGCCCATTGGCAGCACTGATCGGCCTGCTCGCTGCTGCCGCGCAGCGTGTCCTCGACACGGTCAAGGCCCGCCACGTCGCGCAGGATCAGCTCGATGCTGCGCCGATGCCGCCAAGCCCGAAGCTGATCCGGCCAGCGCGCTTCGTCGCCCGCGCGCAGATCCAGCGGAGCGGGCGATTCACCCAGCTCGGCCAGCCAGTGCGGATGGCGTCGCAATTGCTCGAAGGCGTAGTCGCTGACAGCCAGCAGCGCGGGCAGATGACGACCCAGGGGATGCGCCATGGCCGCCTCGTATGCGTCCGCATCCAGCGCCCGCAAACTCGCGAGACGCGAGTCGATCAAGCCATCCAGCTCGGACTGCCCGTGCCCATCCGCCGTCATGCTCCGCTCCATCGTGGAAGGAACATCCACTGTAGCGAGCCTCCGCGCTGGGCGACAGCATCAACGCCCTCGCCCGGCGTCGTTCGCTCAGCGTTGGGCGAGAACCGGTTCGACGCGGGTGATGAAGCAGGTGAAGAGACGTGAGCGCAGCGGCCCGGCGAATTGCGGCGCTTCCTCGATCGGAACGATGCGGTCCCCGGCATTGCCACAGACAGCACCGACGCCCAAGCCAGAACGGAAGCTCACCGCACTGGCTTGTTCCAGTTCAGGGCAGCTGCTGGAAAGCGTCAACTCGACCTTGCCGCGCCGCCGCAGATCCACCCGTACCCGATTGCCATCCAGCAATTGCCAACCGGTCGCACGATTGGGGTCGAAACAGAACTTTCCACTGGTAAAACTGCGCGGAAGGCGCGGCGCCGTAACTTCGGTGGCGTCCATTTGTGGCGGCAATTCCAGCGCGAGTTGCGCCTCGCTCATACCCGCGCGTTGCGCATATTCACCTGCCTCGATCGGCGTAACCACGGCGATCTCACAAATATCCCCATTGGCAATCACCGCCTCGCCGCGACTGCCACACAAACGTCCTTCGCGTGCACGCAGGCTAATGCTGCGAAGTTCCAGCAAGGCCGGACACGTCTGGGCGAGATCCACGCGATACAGGCGCTGATCATCGGCCATCAGCAGGGTCTGCGCGTCGGCCACCCGCGTATCGCGCGCGGCGGCGGCAACGATGCAATCACCATCCGGCGACGCCCAAACCGAGCCATGAGAGACCAGCCAAAGCACCAACACACTCAAGGCCAATTGCTTTCCAACGCCAGTACGCATGACTACTCCCCGCCAATGACAGTGAATGGCGATTCACTCATGCCAATGTCAGACAACCAAGCCCCGCCTGGTGCGTCATTTCACCACCATTCAGGGTCGAATTTTCGACAGCGCCAATGACAATCGATTTCCCGAATCCAATGATTCGACGCGTATCAGCTCGGCTTCGATATCACCGGATGCGGGCCGCGCATCACCGGATACCGACACCCGCGCGCCAACCAGAAGTGGGCCATAACTCGACAGCGAGCGTCCCGGTTGAATCAGGTACCGATCATCGAGATGGATCGTGGCAGGCAGCTCGCCAAGTGTGATCCGATGCGCCGCCACGGGCATCGGGCTATCGGGTGAGCGGGCGAAAATGAAAACGGTCGCCTGCGGCGACAACCCATCGGCAAGTCCGGCGGCTACCTGCAGGTCAATCTGCAGTCCCTGGTCCGCGCTGGACACGGTGGGTTGGCTTGTTGCGTCCTGCCGACCGAGCCGTTGCATCACCACCGCGCGATCCGGACTGTCAGTGGGCAACAGAGCCAGCACCTCGTTCCAGCGCTGCGCAGCGCTGCTCGTATCGCCCGACTGCTCGGCCAGTTCAGCCAGCAACCAGAGTGGCTTCGCCTGACTGGGGTCCTGCGCTGCCAGTTCGACCAGACGCGCCTGATCCTCTGCCGCAAAACGGCCCTGCTGCTTGGCCCGCGCCTCGATCCATTCGACTTCGACGTCCAGCCGCTCGGGAGCCTGCGCATGCGCCGACCGCAGCGCGGCTTCGGCCTCGCTAAACTTGCCCTGCGACGCATAGCCGCGACCCAGCAACAGCCAGTCATCGACCGAGCCACCATCGCGCTGCAGTCGGGTCGACAAGCTGGCCAGCACCTCGTCCATCGAGCGCGCGCGCGGTGCGCTATCGGCACTGGAAGCCACACCGGACGGCGCACCTGGCATGGTCGCCACGGGCGCGCCCGCCGGCGCGTCGGTGGACAGCTTGCTCTGCCAGAGCAGCGCGGCGGCGAACGGCAGAACCAAGGCCGGACCCAGCACCCAAAGGCCAGGACCCGCGGCCCGGAGCGGCCTCTGCGTCAGACTGTCCTTGCGTCGGGCAAGAAAGGTGGCGTCATCCAGCAGACCGTGCAGCCATGCATTGTCGAGCGCCGCAAGCCTTGCCCGATGGCGTCGACCCTCACGTTCCGCCCACCAGACCGCGAACGCCGCCACGATCAACAACAGCGAAACACTCATCCAAACGGTTGCACTCACACGCACCTCCGGCAGCCCTGCCGCCAACGATCTTCCCCAACGACGCCTGCGCGCCCATCAATGCCTGCCGCGTCAGTCATCAAAAGTCGTAGCGGTAGCTCAGGTAATAGAACAGCAGGTTGCTGGTTTCCGAGCTCAGTGCGGCGTCGGACACCGAACGCTCCAACGTGAACTCCAGCTCCAGGCTGGAGTGTTCGTTGAACCGATACTGTGATCGCACACTGGGCGACAGGCGCCGCAGCGTCGTCCCGCTGACATTGCTCTGCCGATACCAGCGCAGGCCCGGCTCGAAGATCCAGTTGGTGCCGAATCGCATGCGGCTGTTGGCCGCCATCAACCAGGCGTCATAGCTGTCGCTGGTCAGATTGCTGGCACTGAGGACGAGCACGCTGCTGGGCATCCAGAGTCCCGTACCGATTGCCTGTGCCGTGATCGCGTAGACATCACCGGTACCCGCCATGGCAGGCAAGGTCGCCGTCGCAAGGGTGCCATCGATGGCTGACACGCGCCCCTCCAATCCAAACTGCCAACGCGCGGAAACCGGATGGGTGGCGCCCAACAGAATGACTTCCGACTGCGGCGACAGACCCAGCGCCTGCTGCTCGATCTGCTCAAGCGACATCGTGGCACGCAGTACGTCGAGTGTCGTGGCGGTCTCGCCCAGCAGGGCGTTGCTCATCTGCAGGGTCGGGCCACGACGCAGGTCGTACAGCGCGTTGACCGTTGTGCCCTTGCTGAAGGTCCAACTGCCCTGTGCCGAGGCGATATTCAGTTCGGAGAACTTCACGTCGTAGTCGAACACCGAGAACAAGGAAAGCCCGGCACGGAAGTAGCGCAGCTCGGCCCCGACGGCACGGCGGTCGGTAATGCTTTCGGTGGTCTGATTGATGCCGTACAGCGTGGCCGTCATGCCGTCGATCAAGGAGGTGTTTTCCAGCGCGGCCCCGGCAAACGACTTGCTTTCGCCCAGACCGGTGTCGACCGGCACACCGGCCAGTGCGATGACACGCCAGCCTGGAAGGAACGCCCATCCCGCCGTCGCGCCGTCAAACCGTCCCAGCACGCCATTGCCGGTCGACGACTGCCGCCCGACGCGCGCGGTCAGTGCCAACGGCTGATACTTGAAATCACCGAACAGCGCGGACAGGCGGTTTTCGCTGGACACCCCACTCAACAGGCTGTAGGACGCCACGTCACGAAACACGAAACGATTGTCCCAATCGGTGCTGCGATAGCGTGAGGAGGTATCCAGATTGGTGACGAATGCCGACTGGTCAACGCCGGAAATGGTCTGCACATCGATTTCGGTCGAGTTGGTCGCCGGGGTCACGATGGTGGTTTCGTTCTGGATGCGGGACTGCCCGCCGTAGTACGACAGTGAGGCACTGCCCCAGTGCATCCATTGCGGTGCGCGCGTCGCCTCGGCTTCCGTGCTGCCCGCTGGCTCAACCAGCGCGGCCAGACTCTGGCGGACGCGTTCCGCGTCTTCACCACTCGGATACAGCTTCAGATAGAGGTTGTATTCGGCGCGCGCGCGACCCACCTCGCCCAACGCGGCGCGAACATCGCCGATCAGCTCCTGCGCCGCCTGCGAGGCGGGATTGGGCGGCAGATTGAGGATGCGGTTGAGGATGGCGATGGCCTGCTCGTATTGCTGCATCGCCAGTGACGCCTTGGCCTCCGCCAAGGCGGCCTGCGGGTCACTCACATCGACCGCCGCCGCCGTGGTAGCGGCTGAAGGCATCGGCGCGACCGGTTCCGGGTTTCGCACGACGATGCGCAGGGATCGATTGTCGCGACCCAGGCCCACCTGGACGACATCCACCGCCGTCGCGAAGTCGATGTCCAGTCGACGCTGGGTACCGGTGGTTCGCGTCGAGGCAAAGCGGACTTCGAATCCCGGCATGCGCGCATTTGACGGCACGCTGCGCGACTCCTCCAGCACGTCGCCGCCGTAGTCTTCACCCGCTGTCACGGTGAAGTACACCTGCACCGTGTTGCCGGAAGGCAGAACCAGATACCGCTGGTAGTTGATCTGTGCCAGCAGGTCGATGTCGATGGTGGTGGTGGCCGCATCACTGCTGGCCTGCACGTCATCCAAAACCTGGGAAAACGCATTGCCGCTGCAGGCCAGCATCAGCGCAATAAGGCCGAGTCGAATCGGACGACTGAAAAATGGGGTTTGTGCTGTGCTGTTCATGGATCAGTCGAAGCCTCCGTCTGTCGGTCGATGGTGATTGCTCCGCGCCTGCTGGATCTGCGTGAAGGTGGAGTCGGTGTAGACGTGGCAGGAGCCAGTGCAGTCCTGCAGTTCGGAAACCGTGTAGTAGATGCGTGGCGAGTTCACCTTCTTGTGCTCGTCAGCCTCGAACTCGTTGGCGTGACAACCCGCGCAGTTCGGTCGATACGCGGGGAACTGCCAACTGATGACCTCGCTGTTGTTGCGGTGACAGTCATTGCAATCCACACCAGAGCGATGCGCGCGATAGCCGATCGAGATGTGGCTGTAGGTCAGGGTTGGCGTCCAGGACGTCGTGCGGTGACAGTCGTCGCAGGAACGCGTCGTGACGAAGTGACCACCCGGCTTGCCGGTCGCCGAACTGCCGTTGTGGCAGGTTGCACAGGTTCCCGGTGCCACATTGCTGTGGCTGAACGTGGCCGGCGTCCATGCTGTGGTGCGATGGCAGGCATCGCACGACGCCGTGGTCGGCAGATGATTGCCGGGCTTTCCCGTCGCCGTGCTGCCGTTGTGGCAGGTCGCGCAGCCGCCCGGCGTCACGTTCGAATGATTGAAGGTCGCCGGGGTCCAGGCCGTGGTCCGGTGGCAGTCGTCGCACGACGCCGTGGTCGGCAAATGATTGCCCGGCTTGCCCGTCGCCGTGCTGCCGTTGTGGCAGGTCGCGCAGCCACCCGGCGTGACGTTCGAATGATTGAAGGTCGCCGGTGTCCAGGCGGAAGTGCGATGGCACTCATCGCAAGACGCTGTCGTCGGCAGATGATTACCCGGCTTGCCGGTCGCCGTGCTGCCGTTGTGGCAGGTCGCACAGGTACCGGTGACGACCCCACTGTGATTGAAGGTCGCCGGTGTCCACGCCGAAGTGCGATGACAACTGTCACACGAGGCCGTCGTCGGCAGATGGTTGCTAGGCTTGCCCGTCGCCGTGCTGCCGTTGTGACAGGTCGCGCAGGCGCCCGCGGTCACGTTGTTGTGATTGAACGTCGCAGGCGTCCACGCCGAGGTGCGATGACAGGAGTCGCACGACGCCGTCGTCGGCAGGTGGTTGCTTGGCTTGCCCGTCGCGGCGCTACCGTTATGACAGGTCGCGCAGGCACCCGCGGTCACGTTGTTGTGATTGAACGTCGCAGGCGTCCACGCCGAGGTGCGATGGCAACTGTCACACGAGGCCGTCGTCGGCAGATGGTTGCTCGGCTTGCCCGTCGCCGTGCTGCCGTTGTGACAGGTCGCGCAGGCACCCGCGGTCACGTTGTTGTGATTGAAGGTGGCCGGTGTCCACGCCGAGGTGCGATGACAGGAGTCACACGAGGCCGTCGTCGGCAGGTGGTTGCTTGGCTTGCCCGTCGCGGCGCTGCCGTTGTGACAGGTCGCGCAGGTGCCCGCGGTGACGTTGTTGTGATTGAACGTCGCCGGTGTCCATGCCGAGGTGCGATGACAGGAATCACACGAGGCCGAGGTCGGGATGTGATTGCTGGGTTTGCCGGTCGAATCAGTTCCGTTATGACAGCTCGCGCACTGGCCTGGCGAGACATCGCGATGATCGAAGCGCGCCGGTGTCCACGCGGACGTCCGGTGACAACTCACGCAATCGGCGTTGGTATTCGGGTGATCCGACGGTTTACCGCGTGCGGTATTGCCGTTGTGGCAACTGGAGCAACGCTCGTTGGCAACGGACCCATGATCGAAACGTGCGGGCAACCAAGCCTTCATTTGATGGCAGGTGTCGCAGGTCGCCAAGGTCTGGACATGTCCACTTGGCCAGGGCGTCGCCTGAATGCGCGCCGAGGGCCCATGGCAGCTCGCACAGACCTTGGGCGTGCCCTTCAGAACGCCGTTCTGGTGGCAACCTTCGCAGGCCGCCGACTGATGCGCGCCCGACAGGATGAAACCCGTGGTGGCATGGTCAAAGTCCCTCTTGCCACCGGCTGGCGCAGCAGCCCACAGCGCATTGCTGAACAGTAGCGCGAACCACAGGAACAGGCGTCCCCGATCAAGCTGGCGTTTCATGGCTTGCTCCTTTGCGTCGTCGGACGCAGGTCCCCGAAGGTGGTGGTTTGGTGGCAACTCGCACAGTTGCTGCCGAGCTGACGGTCATGCGGATCGTCTTTGGCATGGCAACTCACGCAGGCCATGCTGAGCTTGCTGCGCAGGCCGTCGTCGCCCTTGTGGCACGCGGCGCAGGGTGGGCCGCGATGTCCATCGGTGAGCGGAAAATCGGTCTGCCGATCATGGTTGAACTCCCACAGCGCCCAGTCGCGGACGCTGTGACACTCGGCGCAGTCCTCACCCAAGGCCCCCTCGTGCTGATCGTCGTCACGATGGCAGGCGATGCAATCCTTGCCTTCACTGCGATAGGTCGCATCGAGGTGGCAGGCCTTGCACTCCGCCGCCAGGTGCGCGCCGATCAGGGGAAAGTCGGTGCGGGCATGGTCGAACGTGGTTTCTTTCCAAGCGACATCACCGTGGCAGTCGGCACATTGCTTGCCGAGCTGATCCTCGTGCGGATCGTCGTCGGCATGGCAATCGATGCAGTCGCGCGCCGCACTGCGTGGCCCGGATGGGCGCTCGACACCGTCCTTGTGGCAATCCGCACATTCCGCCTTGGCATGCGCATTGCGCAGCGCGAAATCGGTGTCCCGACTGTGGTCGAAACTGCTCGCATCCCACTTCCGGGTGGAATGACAGTCGCCACACTGTTCACCCAGTCGGCCTTCATGCGTGTCGTCCTCACGATGACATGCCACGCATGCGGTCGACGTGTCGTGGAAGTGCTCCGCATCGGCATGACAGCCCCGGCATTGGGCATCTCGATGGGCACCGTCCAGCGCGAACTGGGTCTTGTCGTGTCGGAAGCCGGGCGCGCTATCCCAGCGCGCGGCGTCATGACACTCACCACACGCCTTGCCCAGTCCACCGCGATGGGCGTCGTCGTCTGCGTGGCAGCTGGCGCAGTCCTGTTTCAATCCACCGTAGTCGGACGCGCTGCGATGGCAATCAACGCAATCGATCTGCTGATGCTTGCCGAGCAGTGCGAATCCGGTGTCTCGATGGTCATAGCGCGTGTCGGTCCAGTTGCTCTCGGAATGGCAGGCCGCGCAGTCGTCGTCCATCGCGCCTTTGTGGGTGTCATCATCGCGATGACAGGCCACACATTGCGTATCCAGCGCGACCTTGGTGGAGGGCTCGACATGGCAGTCGGCGCAGACCACGTCCGCGTGCTTGCCCAATAGATCGAATCCGGTCAGTGCATGGTCGAACTCGGTCTTCAGCCAGTCGTCGGCAACGTGGCATTCCGCACAGTCCTCATCGAACGTGTCCTTGTGCGGATCGTCGTCGCGATGACACGCGACGCATCCCGACGGTGTTTCGCGGTAGGTCCGGTCCGGCGTGTGGCAATCGACGCATTCAACCTTGGCGTGGCCTCCGACCAGGGCGAAATCGGTCTTGGCATGATCAAAGCTGGCATGGTCGAACTCGGCGATTCGTGCGTCGCGACCCTTGTGATCGGTATGACAGGTACGACACTCGGTTTCCGGCAAACGTCCGTGCATGCCCTGACCGGCATCCAGGTCATGCTTGATCTCATCGTGGCAATCCGCGCAAAGCGCGGCCTGTGCCGACTGATCGAACGAGATGTGGCAACGATCGCACTCGTCTTCGTACTTGGCATGCCCGGCGATCACCTCACCGGGCATCAGCGCGCGCTCCACAATCGAGGCCTGCGATGTGCCGAGACCGAGCACCAGACAGAGCCCCAGCGCCGCGGCAGTGGAGGTCAACGGGGCGCGTGTCGTCTTCATGGCTCAGTACATGTGCACAGCGAGCACGTGAACGAGGGCAGTGATGACCAGAATCACCACCAGCGGCAGATGCAGCACATGCCACAGCGCAAACAGTCGCTCGGCGCCGCGGAACTGCGCGGCGCGCATCGCGGCATTGGCTTCCTTCCGGCAACTCCAGAGCAACGCGTCCTGGGTTGCCTTGGGTAGCGCGGACGCGCGCAGTCGACGCCGACATTCACGCAGCGATCTGGCTTCCGCCCAGGGCAACCCGGACTGTCGCCAGATGTTGAACGGCCCCTGCCCCGCGTACTCCGCGCGTCGGGCAAAGTCGGCCATCACGCTGGCCACGTCTGGC
>JAWLAY010000021.1:0-89729 GCA_041395245.1 Lysobacteraceae bacterium | reverse complement strand
TTGCTGCGGTCAATCAAGCGGGCGTCAGAGGACCGGCACTAGCGAGACTTAGCATGCGGAGAGGCCTGTAACTGTCGGTTTTTTGTCGAAAATCGATGCTAATATACGCAGCTCTGACTATTCTCCCCTTCAAACTTCCAAGGAGCTTCGCACCATGGCGCTGGAACGCACCATCTCGATCATCAAGCCCGACGCTGTCGCCAAGAACGTGATTGGCGAGATCTACAGCCGGTTTGAAAAAGCTGGACTCAAGGTTGTTGCCGCCAAGATGAAGCATCTGTCGCGCAAGGAGGCCGAGGGCTTCTATGCCGTGCATCGCGAGCGGCCGTTCTTCAACGCGCTGGTCGAGTTCATGATTTCCGGCCCGGTGATGATTCAGGTGTTGGAAGGCGAAAACGCGGTGCTGAAGAATCGCGAGCTGATGGGTGCCACCAATCCGAAGGATGCCGCAGCCGGCACGATCCGTGCGGACTTTGCCGAGTCAATCGATGCCAACGCGGTACATGGTTCGGACAGTCTTGAGAATGCGGCGATTGAAACGGCGTATTTCTTCTCTGCCACCGAGCTGTGCCCGCGCTGAGCTCGCCCTGGAATCCGTTGACGTGACCGATACCACCTCACGCGTGAACCTGTTCGAACTCGACCGGACAGGGCTGGAGGATTTCTTCGAGCAGACGCTCGGCGAAAAGCGCTTCCGTGCGCACCAGGTGATGAAGTGGATGTACCACCGGTACGTCACGGATTTTGAACAGATGACCGATCTCGGCAAGGCCTTGCGGGAAAAGCTTGTCCGGCATGCCGAGGTCGTTCCGCCGAACGTGTTGCTCGACAAGCCGGCGGCGGACGGTACACACAAGTGGCTGTTGGGCATGGATGGCAAGAACGCCATCGAGTCCGTGTTCATTCCCGATAAGGGGCGTGGCACCTTGTGCGTGTCGAGTCAGGTGGGTTGTGGGCTGAATTGCCAGTTTTGCTCGACGGCAACACAGGGGTTCAATCGCAATCTGTCGGCGGCCGAGATCATCGGGCAGTGCTGGATCGCCGCGCGTCATCTTGGCAATGTGCCGCACCAGCAGCGCAAGCTGACCAACGTCGTCATGATGGGCATGGGCGAGCCGTTGCTCAATTTTGAGAATGTGGTCAAGGCGATGGCGGTCATGCGTGATGACAACGGCTTTGGTCTCGCCAACAAGCGAGTCACCTTGTCGACCGCCGGGATGGTTCCGATGATCGACCGGCTCGCGGAAGAGTCGGATGTCTCGCTGGCGGTATCCCTGCATGCGCCCAACGATGAGTTGCGCACCGAACTCGTGCCACTGAACAAGAAGTACCCGATCGCCGAGTTGATGGCCTCTTGCGTGCGCTATGCGCTGCGCAAGAAGCGTCAGTCCATCACCTTCGAATACACCATGATGCGTGGCATCAACGACCAGCCAGAGCACGCGCGGCAACTTGCAAAATTGATGCGCAAATTTGCGAATGCGGTGCAGTATGCAGACGCGGCGAAGGTCAACCTGATTCCCTTCAACCCCTTTCCCGGTACGCGCTTTGAGCGAAGCGACGAAGGCGTGGTTCGCGCCTTCCAGAAAATTCTGTTGGATGCGCAGGTGCTGACCATGGTCCGTCGAACGCGCGGTGACGACATCGACGCCGCCTGCGGGCAGTTAAAAGGGCAGGTGGTTGATCGTACCCGCCGACAGGCCGAGTTTCAGCGCGCGCAACGGGGGGTGATTGATCATGCGGTGGCGTGATGGCTTGCTGGTGGTGTTGAGCGCCGCGTGTCTGGCGGCTTGTGCGGGTTCCGCCACGACCGCTCGCCCTGAGTCGCCGACATCGATTGCGGTGCAGAACAACATCCAGATGGGACGCGCCTATCTCGAGCGTGGTCAGCTGGATATGTCTCTCGAAAAGCTGACGCGCGCGCTCGAGCTCGATCCGCGTTCGGTCGACGCGCACACGATGATCGCGGTCCTGTACGAGCGCATCGATCGCGCGAGTCGTGCTGAGCAGCACTATCGGCGAGCCGTCGAGCTGGCACCGGAGTCGGGCGCCGAGAACAATAACCTTGGGCAATTCCTGTGCAGGTCGCGCCGATTCGAGGAAGCGCAGGCGCGATTCAAGGTTGCGATGGATGACCCCTTCTACAAGACCCCCGGCCTTCTCTACACCAATGCCGGGCTCTGTGCGCTTGATGCAGGCGATCTGTCCGACGCCGAAGCGCATCTTCGAAGGGCCCTGCAGTTCGACAGCACCAATGCGGGGCTTCTGTTCGCATTGGCGAAGCTGTCCTTTGCGCAGCAGCAGCCGCTCAAGGCACGTGCCTTCATGCAGCGATTCGAGGCACAGGGAGCACGCAGCCCTGAAGCACTTGAGCTGGCAGCACATGTCGAAACGCAACTCGGTGATGCGGCCGCAGCGGCGCGCTACCTCGAGGAATTGCGTTCCGAGTTTCCTGATTTCACACCGTCCAAAGCGTTCCAGGGGGAGCCAGAGACGCCATGAGTCACCAGCAACTTGATAATGAGGCAAAGTGGGCGGAGAGCGACGTGTCGCTGGGGCGACGCCTTCAATCGCGCCGTGAAGCGCTGGGCTTCAGCTTGCACGACGTTGCCGAGCGTCTGCGATTGAAACAGCAGCTGATCGAGCAGATCGAGTCGGATCGTTTCGATGCCCTTGGTGCGCCAGTCTATGTCCGTGGGTACCTGACCGCGTACCTGAAATTGCTGGATATGCCGCTGGTGCTGGTCGGGCATGTCGCCCCCAGCAGTTCATCGCCCGATGCTCAGATCCCACCGACCTTGCCCGCTGCAGTTGTGCGCCGGTCGAACGCGGGCTTGCTTCGCGTTGTTCGCCGAGCCGGACATATCCTTCTCACCGCCGCCATCGTTGTTCCGGTGATTTGGCTGGCGAGCTATGGACGCTTGCCCTCCAGAAAGGCCGAAATCACACCGCTTGAAGTGCCAGTAGCCACATCCGTTTCGAGCCCGCAACCGCCACCCGTTCTTGTTTCCCCCGCAGCGACGCTTCCGGCGACCGCAAGCGGGGCTGCTCGTACCGAGAGTTACCCGGTGATGGCGTCACTTGCCCCAGGCTTGTCGGTCACTCCGCCGGTCATTGACGCGCAGGCCACGCCTGTAGCTGAAACGGCTGACGGCGATTCTGGACTGGTGCTCGATGTCACCCAGGACAGTTGGGTCGAACTTCGCGATGCGACGGGTCTGGTGGTGGATATGGGTGTGTTCCGCGCCGGGACGAAACACCGTTACGAGGTGTCGGCTGGATATCGCTTGGCCTTGGGTAACGCCAACGGCGTTGAAGTTCGACTGAACGGCAAGCCGCTCGATGTGTCCCCTTATCAACGCGCTAACGTTGCCAGATTTACACTTGGCACCGATGGCATCGAGGTGCCCGCTGGAGGCTGACCAAACAGTCACCCAATGATGCCGGCGCGGGCCGTCAACTGAGATTGTCAACTGGAAGACATACATGTCCTTGGAAATGATGGATGAACACGAACGCGGTGAACGCGTTCGACGCTGGCTGCACGAGAATTCGGGTTCCCTGCTGGGCGGTATTGCCGCGGGTCTGTTGTGCTTTTTCGCCTGGCAGTGGTGGCAGGATTCCGGACTGAAAGCAGAGCAGTCCGCAGCGACGGACTATCGCTCATTGACCGAGGCCGCCGAGCGCAAGGATGTCGAGAGGATCGAGACCTTGAGCAAGTCCCTTGAAGAGGAACACCCGGCGACTGCCTACGCGGTGCTTGCCCAGTTGCAATTGGCGTCGACACGTTTGTCTGCGGGTGACTTGGATGCGGCGCTGAGTGCGTTGCAGCAGGCGGAGAAACTTGGCGGCGACGCGTCCTTACGGGCTCTGGTGCAATTGCGACAAGCGCGCGTTCTTGTGGCGGCCGGGCGTTTCGATGAGGCGCTGTCTCGACTTGAAGGAGTTCCGGTGAGTTTCCGCGGTATCGCCGATGAGCTGCGTGGTGATGCATTGCTCGCTTCGGGCCGCGTTGACGAGGCGGTCAAGGCGTATGAAGACGCGTTGACTCACTTGGACGCCAACGCGGCAACGCGCGGTATCGTGCAACTCAAGCTCGATGGCATTGGTGGCGGTCTGGAGGAGCAATCCTGATGCGTGTTTTTCTGCTGGCTCTGTGCGCTATCGCGATGCTGTCGGTGGGATGTTCCTCCTCGCGCAGCAGCAAGCGAGAGAACGTTGCTCCGCCAGCGGAGCTGACCGACTTCGCGCCGCAGATCCAGGTGCGTGAACTGTGGTCGGGAAAGGTGGGTGGCGGCGAGGGTAAAACCGGATTGCGTCAACGTGTCGCCATTGATGGTCGAGTGGTTTTTACCAGTGACCAGAGCGGTGACGTCCAGGCCTTGGATCTGGATACCGGGCGGCAGTTGTGGCGGCGCGAGACGGGGCTGCGGGTTTCCTCCTCGCCGGCGGCGGGGGAGTCCACTCTCGTGGTGGCAACCCTTGATGGGCAAGTTCTTGCGCTGAACCCCGACAACGGCGACGAGCGTTGGCGGGCCACCGTTTCGTCCGAAGTGATTGCGCAACCGGCGATTTCCCGCGGGCTGGTCGTTGTTCGGGTCAACGATGGCCGTGTATTCGCTTTTTCCGCGACAGATGGTGAGCGCCGTTGGGTTTACGACCGTGGTATTCCGGCGCTGACGTTGCGCGGAAATTCCGCTCCCGAAGTTGCGGATGGGCGCGTTTACCTTGGCTACGATGGCGGGCAGGTTGTTGCGCTGAACCTGGAAACCGGTGCTCAGGTGTGGGAGCAGGTTGTCGCGGTGGGTGAAGGCCGAACCGAATTGGATCGGATGGTGGACGTTGACGGTGCGCTGGTTGTTGATGGCGGCCAGATCTTCGCGGCCAGCTTCCGCGGCCAGGCGATTGCCATCGACTCGATATCGGCTCGACCGCTCTGGAATCGCGAGATCTCCAGCTATGCCGGTGTGGTGTCGGCTGCAGGCCAATTGCTGACCGTGGATGATCAGGGAACCCTGTGGTCCCTGGATCGTTCAACAGGTTCGGCAATGTGGAAGCAGGATGTTCTTTCGCATCGCTGGTTGAGTGCACCGGCCGTCCAGTCGAACTACGCGCTTGTCGGTGATCTTGAAGGCTATGTTCATTGGTTCAGCTTGACGGATGGTGCTCTGGTTGCGCGTGCGCAACTCGGCGATGAAGCCATCGTGGCATCTCCCGTGGTCAGTGCCGACGGCGTTGCGGTGGTGGTGAGTACTTCAGGAAAGATTGCCGCCTACCGTTTGGGCGATTGATGCCCGAAACCGTCGGTTTTATTGCGGCTCGCTTGGGGGCTGCCGGACTTGCCGCCGAATTCCTCCAAGCGACCGACAGTCACCCAAGACCCGAAGACAGGACCTGATGCCTTGGCGTGTGATATGCCGCATGGATGCGCCAGCCATCGTTGTTCGGGGTGAACATTTCCGCTCGGCGCTTTACGGGTTGCCGCTGGGTCGCTGAAGCCGTGGCGGCAAACACCCGGCCAGGAGCCTGTCGACCTTGAAGAGTCGAAGCGAAAATTTGACTTGGCGAGGACAGTTCTGCCGGTTTCGCTGGGCAATAGTTGAATTATTGCCCTAGGAATCCGACAGGACTCTTGGCTTGATCGCGCAGCGACGCCAGCCCCTCGTCTGCGCGCCAATTCTGCGCAATGCACCATCGAATTGTGCAGAATCCGACATCGGCGTTACAGACGCACTTCGTGGATTGCTGAAAATCCATTCGAAGCCCTTGGAATACCCTCTTGTGAGGTGCCTGTGTTACCTCTTGTTGCTTTGGTCGGTCGGCCCAACGTCGGCAAATCGACACTCTTCAATGCACTGACGCGAACGCGCGACGCGCTGGTGGCAGATCAACCCGGACTGACCCGCGATCGCCAGTACGGCGTCTGCCGCTTGGCTGAGCGCCGTCCGTTCATGGTTATCGATACCGGCGGCCTTGGCAGTGGAGAGGGTGGGTTGGCCGGACTCGCAGAAACACAGTCCTGGTCTGCGGTGGATGAAGCGGTCGCCATCCTTTTCGTGGTCGACGCGCGCGCTGGCATTTCTCCCGATGACGAAGAAATCCTGGCCCGGCTTCGGCGGCAGGGAAAGCCGCTCCTGCTCGTCGTCAACAAGGTTGATGGCGTCGATGAGCCGAGTGCCCTGGCCGAGTTTTCGCGCTTGGGCATCGCGGATGTCTTTCCGTTGGTTGCCTCGGGTGGACGCGGTATTCCGCCACTGTTGAATCGCGTCCTTGCGCTCCTGCCTGCAGCGATGGAAGGCGAGGCGGCGATGGATCCGGCTATTGAAGGACATGACCGCCTTCGATTGGCGATCGTGGGTCGGCCGAACGTGGGCAAATCGACCTTGGTAAACCGGTTGCTGGGCGAAGACCGGGTACTGGCGTCGGACGTGCCGGGAACGACCCGTGACTCCATTGCCGTGGACCTGGATCGCGAAGGCAAGCGTTACCGGTTGATCGATACCGCAGGCATCCGTCGCCGTGCGCGCGTCGATGAGGCCGTCGAGAAATTCAGCGTACTGAAATCCCTGCAGTCCATCGAACAGTCCCAAGTGGTGGTCTTTCTGCTCGATGCGAGCGAAGGCGTGACCGATCAGGACGCGACGGTGCTGGGGCATGTCCTCAATGCACAGCGCGCCTTGGTGATTGCGGTCAATAAATGGGATGGCCTGAGCAGCTATCAGCGTGAACAGTGCAAAGCCGATCTGGAGCGCAAACTGCAGTTCGTCGACTATGCGCCGATTATCACGATCTCGGCCAAACACGGCACCGGTATGCGCGAGTTGTTCCGTGCGGTGCATCGCGCGTATGACTCGGCGCACCGCATTCTGGGAACCTCCGAGATCAATCGCGCATTGGAAGTCGCGTTCGAGAGTTTCCAGCCGCCCATGGTCAATGGACATGTCGCCAAGCTGCGCTATGCGCACTCGGGTGGGCAGAGTCCGCCGACCATCGTGATCCACGGAAGTCGTCTGCGGACCTTGCCGGATAGCTACAAGCGCTACCTCGAGAATTTCTTTCGCAAGCGATTCAAGTTGGTCGGCACGCCGATCAGGCTGGAGTTCCGCGAGGGTGAGAATCCCTACAAGGACAAGCCGCGTGACGCGCCAAGCGAACGCCAGGTGCGTCGACACAAGCGCATGCTCCGGCATGTGAAAGGGAAGTAGGACAGGAAGCGAAAGGGATGTTCGGGAAGCTCTGTGCCGATCCCCATCTCGCCGCTTCCGCTTGAGTCATTGACTCATTAGGAACCTTGACGATGCAGACCATGATTGCCTTCAACGAGGCGCTGAGCCTGGTTCAGCAAGCGGGAAACGCGCGGCCGAAGTCGGTCGAACGAATTCCGCTGGCCCGATCTGCAGGACGTGTACTGGCGACCGACCTGCTTGCTCCTTTGCCCTTGCCGCCGCATCGCAATTCGTCCGTGGACGGATTCGCGATTCGTTGGGATGACCTGATCGGCACGCCCCCTTTCACGCTCCGACTGCTGGGTGAACAGTTTGCTGGCCGCAACGCCGGATTCGTTGCCGAGTCGGGCAGCTGTGTATTGGTCACGACCGGCGCAGGTGTGCCGGAGGGCTATGACACGGTGGTTATGCGCGAGGTCACGGAACGGGCAGCGGAATCGGTGACGATCAAGCGCGCGCCGACCGCGCGGGGCGAGTTTGTACGCGGCGTCGGCGAGGATGCGCAGGCGGGCGAATTGCTGTTGTCGGCGGGTACCACGCTCGATGCGCCGCGAATCGGTGTTGCCGCTGCCTGCGGCGTGGATCGTGTTGAGGTATTCGTCCGACCCACCGTGGCCGTGTTCACGCTGGGAGATGAACTGCGTCAACCGGGTGAAGCCCTGGAGCCCGGCCAGATCTACGATAGCAATCGCCCCATGCTGCAGGCGCTGCTGGCTGAATGCGGTATCGAGTCGGTGTCATGGCCTGCGCTGCCGGACGATCCGAACCGGCTGCGTGCTGCCCTGATGGATGCGGCAGAGGTCTTCGACCTGATTCTGACCTGTGGCGGCGTATCCGCCGGTGACAAGGACTTTCTCCCCGCACTGCTACAGGAGGCGGGTAAGCCGATTTTCTGGAAGGTTCGCATGAAACCGGGCATGCCCGTGCTGTTCGGCGAACTGGGGCGCAGTCTCTACCTGGGCTTGCCGGGCAATCCTGTATCCGTGCTCGCAACCTTTCGCCAGTTGGCAAGGCCCGTGCTCGATGCCATGCAAGGGCGTTCCGACGGACCGATGGCTTTGCTGGCTCGGCTCACCGAATCCGTATCGCGAAACGCCGGACGACGCGAGTACCGCCGTGGTGCCCTCAGTGTCGACGAAAACGGTCAGCTCTGGATCGCTCCGAACCCGGTTGAAGCGTCGCATCGACTGGTGGCCGCAGCGCGCAGTAATGCCCTGTGGGTAATGGACGAAGACGATGCCCATCTGAGCGCTGGTGATGTCGTGTGTGCGGAAGCGTTTGCGCCAATCCTGAATGGGTCGAGTAAGCCGTGAGCACTCTCGATGTGCTGAGCGCTGCGCGCCAGACTGTTGTGGAGCTCGATATCGAGGAGGCCTTCGTGCGGCAGCAGCGCGGTGCGCTGCTGGTGGATGTGCGCGAGGACATTGAACGCCAAGTCGGCATGCCATCCGGTGCGATCGGACTGGCCCGAAGCAGCATCGAACTCAGCATTGGACGTCATGTCGAGTCCACCCACGATCCGCTCATGCTGATCTGTGCCAGTGGTCAGCGCTCGCTGCTTGCCGCGCGCGATCTTCAGAACATGGGCTACCGGAGTGTCCAATCGGTGCAGGGTGGATTCGCGGCGTGGAAGGCGAAGGGACTCCCGGTCGTTCAACCGGTATCCGCCGACGCCGAGTATCTGGATCGCTATTCGCGCCATATCCGTTTGCCGGACGTCGGTCTCGCCGGTCAGGCGAAGCTCGCTCGCGCTCGGGTGCTGGTTGTCGGTGCCGGTGGCCTGGGTTCGCCCGTCGCGCTGTATCTGGCGGCAGCCGGCGTCGGGCATGTGCGCATTCTCGATGACGACCGGGTCGAGCGCAGCAACCTGCAGCGACAGATCATCCATGCGGATGCGCGCGTCGGGATGCCGAAAACGGAGTCCGCGCGGATGAGTCTGCTGGCGCTGAATCCGCGAATCACGGTCGAAGCAATTCCGCAGCGTGTTGATCGCACCAATGTCGAGGCATTGGTCGACGGGGTCGATGTGATCGTTGACGGAGCGGACAATTTCGCGACGCGTTACGTTCTTTCGGATGCCTCGGTACGCTACGCAAAGCCGCTGGTCTACGGCGCGGTGCAGCGATTTGACGGGCAGATCAGCGTGTTCGACGCCGGGCGTCAGCGCGGGCGCAGTCCGTGCTATCGCTGCCTGTTTCCGCACGCGCCGCGTCCGCAGGATGCGCCGAACTGTGCCGAGGCCGGTGTGTTGGGGGTGTTGCCGGGCTTGGTGGGTTTGGTGCAGGCCAGTGAAACCATCAAGCTGATCCTCGGACTCGGCGAATCGCTTAGTGGTCGACTCCTGCATGTTGACGCCTTGGGCATGCGATTCCGTGAGACGAGGCTGCGTCCGGACCCGGATTGTGTGGCGTGTGGCGCGGTTGCCGACCTGACTGCAGAAGGCATTGCGGACGTTGCGCCGCAGGCGCCCGCTTGCCGTGTCTGATACATGTCTGTCCGGTAACGATCACCAGTTTGGATGACGATCAGCGGCGAAGTGCGGGATAATCCCCGCCACTTCCCGGGACCACGCGCATGACGGCACGACTGCTGGATGGAAAAAAGATCGCGGATCAACTGCTCGACGATCTGGCAGTCCGTGTCCGATCTGAAGTGGCTGCAGGCCACGCCAAGCCGGGACTCGCTGTGGTGTTGGTCGGCGCCGATCCTGCTTCGACGGTCTATGTCCGCAACAAACGGCGCGCGTGCAAGCACGTCGGGTTTCGATCCTTCGACTTTGACCTGCCTGCTGACACCAGCGAGCAGGAACTGATGGCGCTGGTCGACCGACTCAATGCTGATCCGGCGGTGCAGGGGATCCTCGTTCAATTGCCCTTGCCACCGCACATCAACGATGTGGCCTTGTTACATCGGATCGATCCGATGAAGGACCGACGGGTTTCATGCGGAGAACGTGGGTCGGCTTGCGCTGCGGCAGCTGGGCCTGCGTCCTTGCACGCCCAAAGGCATCGTCCATCTGTTGTCGCACACGGATCGCCCGGTGCGGGGTCGGCAGGCCGTCATTGTGGGCGTCTCCAATCATGTTGGGCGACCGATGGCGCTGGAGCTGCTGATCGCCGGGTGCACCACAACCAGTTGCCACAAGTTCACGCCACGCGAGACGCTGGAGCGCGCCATGTGCGGGACGCGGATATCGTGGTCGTCGCCGTCGGCAGAAGGCCAGGACTGATTCCCGGCGAATGAATCAAGCCTGGTGCGGTGGTGATCGATATCGGCGTAATCGCCACCGGATGGCGGATTGACCGGCGACGTGGTGTTCGAAACCGCGCAGCAGCGTGCCTCGTGGATTACTCCGGTGCCGGGTGGGGGTTGGGCCCATGACGGTCGCGACATTGATGCAGAACACATGGGAAGCGGCCCAGTTGCAGCGGCAGCGTGGATGACTTTGCTTTGTTGTGTCATGCAGATGTCGGTTGTATCCGCTAGGTTGCGTATTGCTCCCGACCTTTCGACCTATTAGCGAACAGACGAATGCGGTCAAGCGATCCTTTTTTGCGCGGTGGCCGATGTGGCTGTTCGGCATGGCCTTGCCCTTGCTGTCGGGCGGCTGCGCGCGATTGCCGAGCGTGCCAGCAACCGACTGGCTGACAATCTTTCCGCCGGCGTGCTCAACCACGATGACCCCGAGACCGTCGCTACGGGCCTTCCCGCCTATCTGTTGCTGTTGGACGGACTCATCGAAGGCAGCCCGGAATCGGCATCGACCTTGCGTTCTGCGGCCCGTCTGTATTCGGCCTACGCGGGCAACTTCATTCAGGATCCGGCGCAGGCACGCGTTGTCGGCACGCGCCTGGGGTTATGCGCAGCGTGCGCTGCGTTGCAGTCGTCGCTGGCGCAGCCTTGGAGCCAGCCATTCGGGTCCGTGGCAGGCGCGTATGGCCGATGTGGGCGAAAAAGACGTCGCCCTGCTGTTCGATGTCGCGACGACCTGGGCCGGGTACATCCAGACTCATAGTGATGACTACGCCGCACTGGCCGCGATTTCCGCAGCCGACGGCCCGGCGCTGGATCGGGTTGGCACTGGCTCCCGAATACGACCATGGCAGCGCCTGGATTTATCTGGGGGTGCTGTACTCACTCAGACCCGCCGCAGTTGGCGGTGAGCCGGACAAGGGACGGGCGGCCTTCGAGCGCGCGATGGAACTAAGTGGTGGTCGTCATCTGATGGCTCAGACCCAGTTCGCGCAGCAATACGCGCGTTTGGTGTTTGATCAGGCACTGCACGATCAACTTCTGCAGCAGGTGATTGCGGCGGACCCGCGTGAGCCGGGGCTGACGCTCAACAACGCCTCATGGCGCAACAGCAGGCGCGAGTCCTGCTTGATACCGCTTCCGTTACTTCTGACCCTGAACTGGAATCCGCATGCCGCGCAGTCCCATAACTTTCATCCTTCTGTTGCTGACGACCGGCGCCAATGCCGTCACCGTGAAGATTGCCACTCTGGCACCTGAGGGCTCAGGTTGGATGCGCGAAATGCGTGCCGCGGCGGATCAGGTCAAACAGCAGACCGAAGGGCGAGGTAGAAATTCGCTACTACCCCGGCGGTGTGATGGGGGACGACGCCACCGTCCTGCGCAAGATCAAACTTGGGCAACTGCAGGGCGGGGCGTTGACGGGTAGCGAGGTGTCGCTGATTCACAAGGACGCCCAGATTTACAGCCTGCCTGCCATTCCTGTTTCCTCCTACGAGCAGATCGACGCGGTGCGTCCCGCAGGTCGACCCGTTGCTGAAGTCTGCGGTCGGTGAAAGGGCTTCCATGTTCTGAGTATCACCGGGGTCGGATTCGCCTATCTGATGAGCACCCAAACGCTGCAGACCACCGAGCAACTGCAAAATCGAAGGTCTGGGTGCCCAACAATGATCCGGATCACTTCGAAGCCACGTTCGTGACCGGCGATTATCGCCGATTCCATTGCCCTTGGCAGACGTCTTTACGTCGTTGCAGACCGGCTTGATCGATACCGTGGGTAACACGCCGGCGGGCGCCATCGCGCTGCAATGGCATACGCGCGTCAAGCATCTGTTTGACCTGCCACTGACCTACGTGGTCGGTTATGTTCTGGTCGACAACAAGGCCTGGAGCAAGATCGAAGCCGCTGACCAGGCCGCCGTTGAAACCGCATTTGCCGCCGCCTCGCAGCGCCTGGATGCGGACAACCGGCGCAGCGACGAGAGCGCCATGCGCGCGTTGGAAGCCGAGGGCGTTGCTCGATTTACACCAGATGCCGACGAGGTCGCGCGCTGGCGCGCCGTGGGTGAGCAGGTACGCCGGGACATGCTGACGAACGGTGACATCTCGTCCGAGCTGATGACCGCCCTGCAAGCGGCCATGCCGACTCACTGATGCTGACGCGATTTCGCCAGTTGCTGCATCGTATCGAGAATGGGCTGCTTGCCGTGTTGCTGGCAGCGACGATGCTGCTGGCTTGCACCCTGATCGCGCAACGTCTGTTGTTTGACAGTGGCTGGTTGGGAGGCGAAGCGGCGACGCGAACCCTGGTGTTGTGGTTGGCCATGTTCGGCGCGATGGCGGCGGCCCGAGATCACCGTCATCTTGCGATTGACGTGCTGCCCAATCTAGTTGGACCGCGTTTGCGGCAGGCGATGTATGCGCTGACGCAGTTGTTTGCGGCGTTGGTTTGTGGCGTGCTTGCCTGGTTCGCCTGGAGCCTGCTGCAGATGGAACGGGAAGCGCCGAGCGAACTGTTCGGGTTCGTGCAGAGTTGGCATGGCATGGTGATTTTGCCGCTCGGTTTTGGGCTGATGGCGCTTCGTTTTCTCACCGGTCTGCGACGATCCGAAAGCGGTGATTCGCCATGACGCTGGCTTGGCTCGTCGTTGCGCTGATGGCGATTCTTGGCGCGCCGCTGTTCGTCCTGATTCTGGCCATCGCCTTGCTTGGGTTTCATGCCGCGGACTACGACCTGGCCATTGTCGCGGTCGAGTTCAATCGACTTGCGGGCATGCCAGGCCTGGTGGCGATTCCACTGTTCACGCTGGCGGGCTATGTATTGAGCGAGAGTCAGGCGCCGAAGCGGTTGCTGCGTGTGTCCGACGCGTTGCTGGAATGGCTGCCGGGTGGTTTCGCGATTGTGGCGCTGGTGGCCAGCGCCTTGTTTACTGCGTTCACTGGCGCCTCGGGCGTCACCATCGTCGCAATGGGAGCGCTTCTGTATCCCGCATTGCGTCACGCTGGATACGACGACCGTTTCAACCTTGGTCTGATCACCAGCAGCGGTAGCCTGGGGCTGCTGTTTGCGCCATCGCTGCCCTTGATCCTTTACGGATTTGTCGCCGCGCAGCTGGGCACGGATCCGGCAGTGACGGTTGAGGATCTGTTTCTTGCGGGGATTTTGCCAGGGCTGTTGATGATCTTTCTGTTGTCGCTGTATGCCGTATACAAAGGGCGCGGCATGGAACGGCTGCGCAAGCCGTTTTCTGTGCGCGAGGTCATGGCCGCCGTCGCAGACGCGCGCTGGGAGTTGCCCTTGCCGATTGGTTTGCTGGCCGCGATCTACGGCGGACTGCTCGCGGCTTCCGAAGCGGCGGCGGTGACCGCCGCCTACGTGATCGTGGTTACCCTGTGGGTTCGTCGCGAGATGACGTTGACGCGCCTTGCCAACGTCATGGCGGAAGCCGCGCGTATGGTGGGGGCGATTCTGGTCATTCTTGGCGCGGCGTTGGCGTTGTCGAACTGGCTGGTGGATCAGGAAGTGCCGACCCGCCTGTTCGAGTTGATTCGCGCACATGTTGCCAGTCCGCTTGCCTTCCTGCTGTTGTTGAACGGGTTTCTGTTGATCGTCGGCATGTTGCTCGATATCTTCGCCGCCATCGTCATTCTCGTGCCGCTGCTGGTGCCGGTTGCCATTGGCTATGGCATTCATCCGGTGCACCTCGGCATTCTGATGCTGGCGAATCTTCAGCTTGGCTATTTCACGCCGCCCGTCGGCATGAACCTGTTCATTGCCAGCTATCGCTTCAAGACCCCGATTGCCGCCTTGGTGCGCGCCAGCTTGCCGTTTTTCCTGATCCTGCTGCTGGCGGTGCTGCTGATCACCTATGTCCCGTGGCTGTCGCTGGTGTGGATTTAAGTTGGCATGGTGGAAGCGAGTCTTCGTCAGTTGGCTTGACGCAGCGCAACGCCGCCCTGTTCGCCGGGTATAATGTCGCGCTTCCCTTACGCGGAGGCACCGTATGCGCATCCACACCGAGGCGCTGACGTTCGACGACGTTTCCCTCGTCCCGGCTCATTCCAACGTTCTGCCCAAAGACGTTCGCCTGTCCACCCGATTGACCCGCGACCTGCGCATCAATCTGCCGATTGTCTCCGCCGCGATGGATACCGTCACCGAGGCGCGACTCGCGATTGCGATGGCGCAGTTGGGAGGCATCGGCATCCTGCACAAGAACATGAGCGCCGCCGATCAGGCCGCACACGTCATGCAGGTCAAGAACTTCGAGGCCGGTGTCATTCGTGAGCCCTTCACCGTCGGACCGAATACGACCATCGGCGAAGTCTTGCGACTGACGCGCGCGCGCAATATTTCTGGCGTGCCTGTGGTTGATGGAGACCAGTTGGTCGGCATCGTGACCAGTCGCGACATGCGCTTCGAAAAGCGTCTGGATGCGCCGGTCAGCCACATCATGACCGCCAAGGATCGTCTGGTGACGGTCGGCGAGGGCGCCAGTGACGACGAAGTGTTGCAGCTCATGCACGAGCACCGCATCGAGAAGGTGCTGGTGGTGGACGAGGGCTTCGCTCTGCGTGGCCTGATCACCGTCAAGGACATCCAGAAGGCACGCGACAATCCCAATGCGGCCAAGGACCGTGAGGAACAGTTGCTGGTCGGTGCGGCGGTCGGCGTCGGTGGCGATACCGAAGCGCGCGTGGCGGCGCTGGTGCAGGCCGGTGTGGATGTCATCGTTGTCGATACCGCACATGGTCATTCCCAGGGCGTGCTGGAGCGGGTCCGCTGGGTCAAGCAGAACTTCCCGAAGGTGCAGGTGATTGGCGGCAATATCGTCACTGGCGATGCCGCGCTGGCGCTGCTGGACCATGGCGCCGACGCAGTGAAGGTCGGCGTTGGCCCCGGTTCGATCTGTACCACGCGCATCGTTGCCGGCGTGGGTGTGCCGCAGATCACCGCCATCGACCTGGTGGCTGCGGCTTTGAAAGAGCAGATTCCGCTGATCGCCGATGGCGGTATCCGCTACTCCGGCGACATCGCCAAGGCCATCGCGGCGGGTGCCTCGACCGTAATGATCGGCGGACTGTTCGCCGGCACCGAAGAAAGCCCCGGTGAAACCGAATTGTTCCAGGGCCGAAGCTACAAGAGCTATCGCGGCATGGGTTCGCTGGGCGCGATGGAGCAGGGCAGCAAGGATCGCTATTTCCAGGATGCGTCCGACGCCGACAAGCTGGTGCCCGAAGGCATCGAGGGTCGTGTTCCGTATCGTGGCTCCGTGCGCAACATCATCCATCAATTGGCCGGCGGACTGCGCGCCTCGATGGGCTACGTCGGTTGTGCCAGCATCGAGGAAATGCGCAGCAAGCCGAGCTTCGTGCGCGTCACTAATGCAGGCACGCGTGAGGCACATGTGCATGACGTGCAGATCACCAAGGAACCGCCGAACTACCGCGCCAGCTGAGTTCCACCACGCCTGCGCCCGCGTTCATCGCGCGGGCGTGACGCCTACCTCTACGCATTGCAGCGAGTGACCATGTCCAACATTCACAGCGACAAGATCCTGATCCTCGACTTCGGCGCGCAATACACCCAGTTGATCGCGCGTCGCATCCGTGAGTTCGGCGTCTACTGCGAGATCTGGGCCTGGGATCATGATCCGGCGGAGATCGCGGCGTGGGGCGCAAAAGGCGTCATCCTTTCCGGCGGACCGGAATCGACCACCGAGGACGGCTCACCTCGCGCGCCGCAGGCGGTGTTCGATGCGGGCGTGCCGATTCTCGGCATCTGCTATGGCATGCAGACCATGGCCAAGCAACTTGGCGGCGACACCGAAGCGGCGGATCAACGCGAGTTCGGTCATGCCCAAGTGGCGATCGTGGCCGAAGATCGCCTGCTACATGGTCTGAGCGACCACGACGGCATGATGGCGCATCTGGATGTCTGGATGAGTCACGGCGATCACGTGTCGGTGGTGCCCAGTGGCTTCACGGTGACCGCGGTCACCGACCGTATTCCCATTGCTGCGTTCGCGGACGATCAGCGCCGCTGGTATGGCGTGCAGTTCCACCCCGAAGTCACCCACACCCGTCAGGGCGGCGCGCTGCTGCGTCGCTTTGTGGTGGACATCTGTGGCTGCGACACCTTGTGGACCGCCAGCAACATCATCGACGACCAGATCGCTCGCGTCCGCGCGCAGGTCGGCCAGGATGAAGTCATCCTGGGATTGTCCGGCGGCGTCGATTCCTCGGTGGTTGCCGCACTGCTGCACAAGGCCATCGGCACTCAGTTGACCTGTGTATTCGTCGATACCGGCCTGCTGCGCTGGCAGGAAGGCGATCAGGTCATGGCGATGTTCGCCCAGCACATGGGCGTCAAAGTTATTCGCGTCAATGCCGCGCAGCGCTATTTCAGTGCCCTGCAAGGCGTCAGCGACCCGGAGGCCAAGCGCAAGATCATCGGCAACCTGTTCGTCGAAATTTTCGAGGAAGAATCCAACAAACTGGCGAATGCCAAATGGCTTGCGCAAGGCACCATCTACCCCGACGTCATCGAATCGGCGGGCAGCAAGACCGGCAAGGCGCACGTTATCAAGAGCCATCACAACGTCGGTGGACTGCCCGAGCACATGAAACTCGGCCTGGTCGAACCACTGCGTGAACTGTTCAAGGATGAAGTGCGGCGTCTTGGTGTGGAACTCGGCCTGCCGCGCGAAATGGTGTATCGCCACCCCTTTCCCGGCCCCGGCCTTGGAGTGCGCATTCTGGGTGAAGTCAAACCCGAATTTGCGGAACTGCTGGCCAAGGCCGATGCCATCTTCATCGACGAACTGCGTCAATCCGGCTGGTACGACAAGACCAGCCAGGCCTTCGCCGTCTTCCTGCCGGTGAAATCCGTCGGCGTCGTCGGCGACGCCCGCGCCTACGAATGGGTCATCGCCCTGCGCGCCGTCGAAACCATCGACTTCATGACCGCCCACTGGGCCCATCTGCCCTACGAACTGCTGGGCAAAGTCTCCAATCGCATCATCAATGAACTACGCGACATCAGCCGCGTCGTCTACGACATCAGCGGCAAACCGCCGGCGACGATTGAGTGGGAGTGAAATCAGGTCCTTCGGGGACTAGCGTGACCTATCAAAATCTGTCGCAACGTGTTGGTCTATAAGAGAAGGACGCCACTCAGCAGACTCCCCGGGGCAGTTCCACGAAAAGAATGTTGATCTAACGTGCTTGAGGATAGAGCGGCCAGCAATGACCTGACAGCAACTGTAGGAAAGACTGCGTCGATGAGACCAATTGGCTCTCGCTGACGCGATGACTGCACTTCTGAAGGACCACGCGGCCTCGGCATCCGACTGAAGAGGTTCCGTTTGACTGGACGTCTGGGATGCACCGGCGCGGTAGCACCCGCATTACCTTCGCTGATGGCGTTCCTACGGTTCAGGAATTCGTCGAGTACCTTTACGATTGCCTGATTCCGTACTGCCTGCCAAAGAGCAAAAGTCCGGGATGCGCTACAGCGGATCTGACCCGCTCTCGATTATCACCGCATCATCAGACTTGGCGACGATGCGAAGGCTTGTTTATCAAAGCCAAGAATCAACTCGAATCCGGCGGCGGAGGCCAGGAGAGGCTTATCTATACGCTTTGCTGGAATGGGTGCTGAAGGCGCCGCGCCTAGTCTCGAAGATGTACCTGAAGACCAATAACAACGTGCCGTACACGGCACGGATGGTATTCATCTTGGCTATGACGAAACCAAGAATCTATTGACCATCTATTTCGGCAGATCAAAAATATACAGGCTTCCGTCGGCGGCTGACGCTGCGTTCACCTCCATGGCCGAGCTCCTGGCGAATGCTGGTCAAATCTCTCGTGAGATTGAGATCCTGAACAACCTGTCTGACCTTAACAGCTTGAGCCCGGCATTTCGGGCGAAGATCGCGGACTATATCGACCCGTATTCAAAGTCGCAGCTAACGCTGCAAAAGCGTATCGTTCACGCATGCCTGCTTGGCTTCGAATATGCCGCTTACAACCGCATCCTCGCGCTTGAACCCAGCAAAGTCGCCTCGGCATTCGAGGAGAAGTACAAGAAGAGGATCGGCAGCGCCTGCCGCGTGATCGAGCGCCACTACGGCAAGCGCTTGCCGGTCACCACGAACCTGCATCTCTTCCTTCTGCCGTTCCCGTCTCTACAGGACTTCAGGGCGGCCTTTTATGAGAAGCTCGGAGTTACGGCATGAGCTTTGTGGACGGGCTTTGCGAAACGATTCGCGGCAATCCACGTTTCGTGGCCGACTATGAGGCCATACTGCGTCAATCGATTTTGGACGGCGCGGGCTTTGCTGACGGCCACGCGCTTGAAGAGGAAGTCCTGCGGCGGCTCCTTCAAAGCGCCACGATATTCGCGCAATCTGAAGAAGCGGAATGGCGGCAGCTTGCATATCGCATCAGCGTCGGATCGCTAGCTTATAGCGAAACTCTCCCCGGGATCAGGGGTGCGTCGAGACTTATCTTGGCGCGTCTTGGGAACTACCCCGCAATCAAATACGCATTCAAGGGCGAGGCGGAGCCACGGACGCTCACTGAAGGGGTCTTTTACGAGATCCTCGGCCGCCAGCTGGACAATACCGTGCGCATCGGCGAGCGCAGCGCCGTCCTCACCGACATGCAGCGGGCGGTCTGGGATGCCCTGGCATCTGGCTCCTCGCTGGCGCTTTCGGCGCCCACCTCGGCCGGCAAGTCTTTCGTGTTCCTGGCGTATATCGAACTGCTTAAGCGAACGCGTCCGAACGCCAACCTGGTCTATCTTGTGCCGAGCCGAGCGCTGATCAGCCAAGTTGCCACAGATCTGCGCGCAGCAAGCCTCGATAAGGCGTTCGAGGTGACGACGGTGCCAATACCGGCAGCACAAACTGTATCAGGCACGCCAATCTATGTGCTAACGCCGGAACGGCTTCAGGTGCTGTTTCACACGGCTCCTAAACTCAGCTTCGACGTCGCCATCGTAGATGAGGCCCATCTTATCGCTGAGGGCTCCCGGGGAGTGGTCCTGCATTCAGTCTTGCAGGACCTTCAGCGTCGTCACCCCGAACTCCAGTTCCTGTTCTCGTCTCCGCAAGTTCGAGAACCGGCCGTCTTCGGCACGGTGGTCGGCCGCAAGAGCGTCAAGGTGGTCAAGACTAAAGACTCCCCCGTCGCCCAGAACATCATCCTGCTGAACCGCAGAGTTGGCGACGATAAGAAGATCGATATGCTGCTGTGGCGAGACGGCGAAAAGACGCCGCTCGCGGAGATCGATGCCGCGATCCCGATCTACAATTCCCATGATGGGCTCGTGTATCTGAGCTGGGCTCTTGGAAACGTCTCCCAAAGCCTCGTCTACGCGGTCGGTCCCGCTGCATGCGAGGATATCGCGTTCAAGATTAAAGAGCTGTCGCAGATCCGGCGGTCACTGAAGTGGTGCCTTCCTCGAACCCAGTGGCGATCGGTACAGGTTCGCAAGGACCTGACTGCCTTTGCGAAAGAGGCGGTCCATCCGAGCTATGTGCTTGCTGAAACCGTGGAGGGCGGCGTCGGCTTCCACTACGGCCGCATTCCTCCGCTGCTGAGGAACGCGGTTGAAAGTGCCTTTGCTGACGGGCATCTCAACTACATCGTCTGCACAAGCACGCTGCTGCAAGGCGTCAATCTGCCGGCGCGCAACGTGTTCATGCAGAACCCCCATAAGGGGGAAGAGAACCCGATCGACCCCGTCGATTTCTGGAACCTCGCGGGACGTGCCGGCCGCCTTGGTAAGGACTTTCAGGGGAACGTCTTTCTCGTTGATTACGACGAATGGGATTCGAGTCCGCTCTCCGGACCGAAGGACGAGCCCATCAAGCCATCGCTTGAGGTCGCCCTGACCGACACGTCGGCCGAGTTGCTGGAGTATATTGCGGCGACGGACCGTCCATCGGGTGAGTCTCCGCATCTGGAAGCCGCCTTTTCAAAGCTCCTGCGCGACTATCGGCAAGGTCAACTTGACGACATCCTCGACCGCCTCAGCGGATTGTCGCCGCAGACACGGGCGAGCATCACCTCTACCCTGGCGATCGCTGACAATCGGATCGGCTTGAACGTGGAAACGCTGGCGGCGAGCCCGCAGATTTCGGGCTACCGGCAGCAACAACTCTACGATTACATGATCGAGAAGATTGGGGAAAAGGGTCCCGACTATCTGATTCCGCTGCATCCGAGCGCGGGGTGGAAGGATGCGCTCGACAAGCTGCGACCGGTTTTTGCCCGCGTGCACAAATATCTTGAGCTGAAGAGCGGCCAGCATCATCGGTACTGGGCTCCTCTTGCACTTCGCTGGATGCGCGGTGAACCGCTGCCGATGATCATCGAGGAGGCAATCAAGTACCATAAGAGCCAAGGAAAGAACCGGTCCAGCCGGACGGTCATCCGAGATGTGCTGACGGATGTGGAAAGCGGTCTCCGGTTCAAATACGTGAATATGCTGGGCTGCTACGGAGCTGTGCTGAAAGAGGCACTGATCGCGACCGGGCACGCTTCTCATCACGAAGATACCGGCCCTGACGCTGTACCTGGAGTTGGGGCAGCATCGCAAACGATGATTCAGTTTATCAGCCTCGGCCTCTCTTCGCCACACGGCGCACATCCTGTCCGGCCTGACGATCAACAAAGATATGGATCTAGACCAGCGCGACGCTTCCTCTCCCGACTGACACCCGAGACCGCAGGGCTATCACCATACGTTGCTGGCGAGCTTAGACGAGTGCTTCAAAGCGTCTGGAGGCGCACGCGGGACGAAGCGTTTTTGTTCATCCCATGATGGGAACATGTCTAACTGTCCTCAGCGTCCTGAACATCGTACAAATCATGGAATGGGCCGATTGCGTTACTGTAAGTTATTGATATATTGAAATATAAAATCCCTATCAACAATCGAGTGGGAGTAACCCACCGGACATCAAAAACCCCGCTCAAGGCGGGGTTTTTTTGTGCAGCAAGTCCAGCGATCACTCCTAAATGACTGAGGTCTTTGACGTCGCCAGGCTGGCTGGCGAAGTAGGCCGCGAGGTCGGCGATGTCCTGTTCACTGAGGGTGGCTGCAAAGCCCGCCATGATGGAGTTCTTGCGTTCGCCAGATTTGTAGTCGTGCAGGGCTTTCGCGAGGTAGGTGGCATATTGCCCGGCGAGCTTCGGGTAGCTGCCGTCGATGGTGGTGTTGCCATCGGCGCCATGGCAGGCCTGGCAGGTCGCGGATTTCGTCTTGCCGGCTTCGACATCGCCATGCGGTGCGGCGCTGAGGGTCCCGGCGCACGCGAGCAGGGCGAGGGCGGTGATCAGGTTGCGGGTCAGGCTCACTTGGCGGCTCCTTCGTTGACGCTGGACAGATAGGCGGCAATGTCGAGGATGTCCTGTTCCGTGTAACCCTGCGCTTGCGCGGTCATGGTCGGGTGACTGCGTTCACCGGCACGATAGGCGGTCAACGCGGCAACCAGATAGGCCTGGTTCTGGCCGCCGATTTTCGGCACGTTGTATTGCGGATAGGCGTTCTTGTAGCCAGTGATGCCATGGCAACCTGTGCAGGTGTAGGCGAGGTCCTTGCCTTTCGCTGCGTCACCGTCTGCGGCGTGGGCCTGCAGGGCGGCAGCGGACAAAGCCAGACTGGCAGCGATTCGGGTGATCGACTTCATTCGGGTCTTCCGGCGTTTTGTGGTTATCAATGTCGGGCGGGAGCAACCAATTACGTTCGCAGACTCCCCTGCGGCGAACGGTCGCAGTATAGCCAAGCTCGGGTCGGTTTTGACATCGATCAAAACAACTGGCGCGCCGCGTTGAACACCGCGCACCTCGAATGGGTCGCTGAACTGCTGCACGTGGCGGTGGGCGAGGCGTGGATTTCCGTGTGCCGATCGTCACGATGACTTCGTTCACGCGTCGGCGAGGTGCTTTACAGGCATCGTTTGTCACGCACTTGGAAGCACAGGCATGGGCCCAAGGGCCTTGTGTCTCTGTTCTGTGGTGTTGTAGTATTCTAATACACCAAACATCAGCGAGCCTTGTATGCCAGCCCTGTCTAACGCCCCGCGAACCTTCAGGACACGTCCTGCCTTTGGTCTTGCCTGCCTGCTGCTGATCCTGGTTGGCTGCAGCACTGACGGTGACAGCTCGAAAGACGAGTCCAAACAGGAATCGACGGAAGAGAAGGGCATCGTCGTCGAGGTCGCCCCGGTTAGTCGAGCCACCATTGCAGCCAGCTACAACGGCACCGCGACACTGGATGCGACGGCGCAGGCGCAGGTGGTTGCCAAGGCATCGGGTGTGCTGTTGTCGGTGCTGACAGAAGAGGGCCAGCCCGTGCAGGCCGGACAGGTGATCGCTCGCCTGGACCCGGATCAGCCGCGACTTGAGGTGGCCCGTAACGAAGCGATGTTGCGCAAGCTTGAGGCCGAGTTCGCGCGTTCGACCGAATTGTTCGAGCGCAAACTGGTCGCGGCCGACGCCCATGAGCGCATCCGCTATGACGTCGAAACCCAGCGTGCGGCCTGGGATATGGCCAAACTGCAATTGTCCTATACCGAGATTCGCGCGCCGATCAGTGGTGTGGTCGCGCGTCGCATGGTCAAGCAGGGCAATCTCATCAAGATCAACGACGCGCTGTTCGACATCGTGGATACCGCGCGACTGGAAGCGGTGCTCAATGTGCCGGAGCGTGAATTGCGCAACATGGCGGCGGGACAACCGGTGCAACTGCGGGTGGATGCTGCGCCCGGCATAGGCTTCGACGGCGTGATTGATCGGGTCAGCCCCGTCGTCGACCCGGCAAGCGGAACCTTTCGCGTGGTGTGTGCATTCAGTGATGCCACTGGCGTGTTGAAGCCGGGCATGTTTGGGCGCATCGACGTCAGTTTCGATGAGCGTGCGAATGCCTTGACGGTACCCCGCGAAGCGTTGATCGAGGGCGAAGGTGATGTGGCGGTGTTCATGGTGAAAGACGGTCTCGCGGTGCGGACGCCCATTCAGCCTGGACACGTCAACGCGAAGCTTGTCGAAGTGCTTGCGGGCATCGCCGAGGGCGAGCGTGTGGTGACCAAGGGCAAGGTCAGCCTGCGTGACGGCAGCCGGATCAGCGTGCTGGGCGATGCGTCGGTACCGCCCGCAGTAGAAGCGACTGCAGCGACCACCCACTGAGCGGACTCTCATGAATCTGGCCGAGTTTTCCACCCGCCGCCGAGTCACCATCGGCATGGCGACCTTCACGCTGGTGCTGTTCGGCGTGATTGGACTGTCGCAGTTGAAGGTCAACCTGCTGCCTGACCTGTCCTATCCGACACTTACGGTGCGCACGGAATATGTCGGCGCCGCGCCGTCGGAGATCGAAAGCCTGATCACCGAGCCCATCGAAGAGGGCGTCGGCGTGGTCAAGAATCTGCGCAAGCTGCGTTCGGTGTCGCGTACCGGCCAGAGCGATGTGATTCTGGAATTTGCCTGGGGCACGGACATGGACCGCGCCAACATCGAAGTGCGCGACAAGCTTGAATTGCTGCGCCTGCCGCTGGAGGCCGAGCAGCCGGTGCTGTTGCGTTTCGATCCGTCGACCGAGCCGATCATTCGGCTGGGGCTGGCCGGTGCGGAAGGGCAGGCAACGATGGATGAGGCGAGCCTGAAGCGTCTGCGTCGTTTTGCCGACGAGGTACTAAAGAAGCGTCTTGAGCCGATTGACGGCGTGGCGGCGGTGAAGGTGTCCGGCGGCCTGGAGGACGAGGTGCAGGTGCTGCTGGATCCGCAGCGCATGGCACAACTCAATCTGGACCCGGCACGGGTGATCGAGCGCCTGAAGGTCGAGAACGTCAACATCTCGGGCGGTGCCATCGACGAAGGCAGTCAGCGTTATCTGGTGCGGACCGTCAACCAGTTCGCCAGCGTCGAGCAGATGCAGGAACTGCTGGTGGCCGTCGATCAGGGGGTGCCGGTCAGACTGCGCGACATCGCGACCGTGCAACAGTCGTACAAGGAGCGCGAAGCGATCATCCGTGTCGAAGGGCGCGAAGCGATCGAACTGGCAATCTACAAGGAAGGCGACGCGAACACGGTGGCGGTTGCCGAAGCGGTCGGCCGGCAATTGGAACGGCTGCGTGAAGACCTGCCTGAACAGTCACGCCTGGTCACCATCGACGATCAGTCGATCTTCATCCAGAAATCGCTTGACGAGGTTTCTTACGCGGCCCTGGAGGGCGGCGTGCTGGCGGTGCTGATCATTTTCTTTTTCCTGCGCGACGGGTGGAGCACCTTCGTCATCGCGCTGTCCTTGCCGATTTCCTTGATCGGCACCTTTTTCTTTATGGACCAGTTGGGCCTGAGCCTCAATGTGATGTCGCTGGGTGGGCTGGCGCTCGCCACCGGCATGGTCGTCGACGACAGCATCGTGGTGCTGGAGTCCATTGCCAAGGCGCGCGAGCGTGGACTGGGCATCCTGCAATCGGCGATCGTCGGCGCGTCCGAAGTGCGCATGGCGGTGGTTGCCTCCACGCTGACGACCGTCGCGGTGTTCTTTCCGCTGGTGTTTGTCGAAGGCGTGGCAGGGCAGTTGTTCGGTGATCAGGCGCTGACCGTGACCATCGCGATGATCATGTCGATGGCCGTTGCGATGACCCTGATTCCGATGTTATCCTCGCTGAAGGCGAGCACGCCGCTGGATTACCCCGAGGACGCCGAACGCTTGGATGTGCAAGCAACACGTCTCGGTCGCTGGCGGGTGGGTCTGCTAGCTGGACTGTTGCGCGTCGCCGGCATCATTGGATACACGGTATCGCGCGTTCTGGGCGCCATTGGCGAGCGCGTACTGCGCCCGTATGGCTGGTTGGAGTCGCGCTATGTCAGCAGCTTGCCCTGGGCGCTGCGCCGCCCGGCACTGGTGCTTGGCAGCGCGATGCTCGCCTTCGTGCTGGCACTGGCCTTGCTGCCAACCTTGGGTCTCGACCTGATTCCGCAATTGGCGCAGGGACGTTTCGAGATGACCGCGAAACTTCCGGCCGGCACACCCTTGGCGGAGACTGATGCGCTGGTGCGCACCCTGCAGCTCAACAATGCCGAGATTCCGGGTGTCCATACCCTCTACGGGGTCAGTGGTTCCGGTACGCGTCTTGACGCCAATCCCACCGAATCCGGCGAGAACATCGGCAAGCTGACGGTTCTGGCGGAAGGTGCAGACAGTGCGACGGAAGCCAGGGCAACCGAACAGTTGCGCACCGCGATGCAGGCGTTCCCCTCCGCCGAGGTGAAATTCGCGCGCCCGCAGCTGTTCAGTTTCTCGACGCCATTGGAGATCGAGATTCGCGGTTTCGACCTGAAGCAACTGGAGACGGCCGGTCGTGACCCCAGTCAGCGTCTGCAGGCATCGGATCGGTTTGCCGATGTCAAATCGACGGTGGAGCAGGGCTTTCCGAGATACAGATCGTATTCGACGCCGAGCGCGCTGCATCGATTGGGCTGACAACCCGGCAGATTGCCGATCAGGTGGTGCGTCAGGTCCGGGGAAGTGGCAACCGCGCTACAGCTTTCGTGATCGCAAGATCGACGTGCTGGTGCGGGCAGAAGAATCAGCGCGTGCATCGGTGGCGGACATCAGCCAACTGATCGTCAATCCGCAGAGCGAGCGACCCGTGCGCTTGTCGGCGGTCGCGGAGGTCATCTCGACACGCGGCCCCAGCGAGATTCATCGCGCCGATCAGGAGCGTGTTGCGGTGGTTTCGGCCAATCTGCGCTACGGCGATCTCGGCAGTGCGGTTGCCGAGGTGCAGTCGATGCTGGCCGCAAACCCGCTGGCCGCCGGTCTGCGAACCACCATCGGCGGACAGAACGAGGAGCTGCAAGCATCGATCAATTCGCTGATGTTCGCGCTGGGACTGGCGATTTTCCTGGTCTATCTGGTCATGGCCTCGCAATTCGAATCGTTGCTGCACCCGTTCGTCATCCTGTTCACCATTCCGCTTGCGTTGGTGGGTGCGGTGTTGGCACTGAAACTCAGTGGCAGTGCACTGTCCATCGTGGTCTTGATCGGCTTGATTCTGCTGGCGGGCATCGTGGTGAAGAACGCCATCGTGTTGATCGACAAGGTGAACCAGTTGCGCGAGGAAGGTGTTCCGAAACGCGAGGCGATCCAGCAAGGCGCCCATTCGCGCTTGCGTCCGATCATCATGACGACGTTGACGACCCTGTTCGGTTTCTTGCCGCTGGCAATCGGTGGTGGCGACGGCGCGGAAGTGCGCGCACCGATGGCGATCACCGTGATCGGTGGGCTTCTGGTGTCAACCCTGCTGACGCTGTTGGTGATTCCGGTGGTTTACGACCTACTGGATCGCAAGGGCGATGATTACTACGCCGAACGCGGCAAGCGTCAGCGCGAGGCTGAACGTCTGGTCGCGCTGGCCGAAGCACACGTCCACGAAGGTGCCAAGTCATGAACCTGGCTGCGCTCAGTCTGCGCCGCCCGGTGACGGCGTGGATGTTCTTCATCTCCATGCTGCTGATCGGCTTGATTGCCGCCTTTCGTCTACCGCTGGAGTTCATGCCGGAAGTCGAAGCGCCCTTCTTGTTCATCGATCTGCCGTATCAGGGTTCAACGCCGGAAGAGATCGAAGACATCATCACGCGTCCTGCGGAAGAAGCGTTGGCGACCTTGCCAGGCATCAAACGGCTGAATTCGCAGTCGAGGTCGGACGGTGCGGGGATTTTTCTGGAATTCGACTGGAGCCGCGACGCGCAGATCGCGGCGGCCGACGCGCGCGAGCGTCTGGACGCCATCCGCGACGAATTGCCCAGCGATTTCCAGCGCTACTACGTGATGAAGTTCGCCTCCGGCGATGAACCGGTGTTGCGAGTCAGGCTCTCCAGTGATCGCGATCTCGGGCGCGAGTACGAATTGCTGGAGCGTGAGTTCAAGCGTCGTCTGGAGCGCGTGGCGGGCGTGGCGCGTGTGGACATTTCCGGCATTGCGGCACCCGAAGTAGAGATTGCACTCGACAGTGATCGGATCACTGCGCACGGGGTCGACCTGAATGCCCTGGCACAGCGCCTGGCCGCTGCCAACTTTTCGGTGTCGGCAGGGCAGATTCTCAGCAACGACCAGCGCCTGCGCGTGCAACCGGTGGGCGAGTTCCGCACCCTGGACGAGTTGCGGGCCTTGCCCATTGCCGAGCCTGGCCTGCGCTTGAGTGATGTCGCCAAGGTCAGTCTGGCACCGGGCGAGATCGACTACGGGCGACGTCTCGACGGCCGACCAGCGGTGGGCATCGATGTGTACAAGGAGCGCAACGCCAATCTGGTGGAAACCGCTCGCCGTGTGCTGGCGGAAGTCGACGCGGTGGCAAAGCTGCCGGAGTTTGCGGGTATCCAGTTGTTCGTGATGCACGATCAGGCCGAGGGAGTCACCTCATCCTTGGCCGAGCTGGGCGAGGCGGGGCTGTTGGGTACCGCCTTGTCCGTGCTGGTGCTGTTCTTTTTCCTGCGCCACTGGCCGTCCACCTTGATGGTGTCACTGGCCATTCCGATCTGTTTCGTGATGACCCTCGGCATGATGTATTTCCTCGGCATCAGCCTGAACATCCTGTCGATGATGGGTTTGCTGCTGGGTGTCGGCATGCTGGTCGACAACGCCGTGGTCGTGGTGGAAAGCATCTACCAGAAGCGCGAGAAGTACCCCGACAACCCCTGGCTGGCCGCCATCGAAGGCACACGCAGCGTGCAGATTTCGATCAGTGCGGGCACGCTCACCAGTGTCATCGTGTTCTTACCCAACATCTTCGGCGAGCGCAACTTCATCGCGATCTATCTGTCGCAGGTGGCGTTCACGATCACCATCTCGCTGCTGTGTTCCTGGCTGGTGGCGGTCAGCCTGATCCCGATGCTGTCGGCGCGCATGAAGACGCCAGAGGGATTTTTGCGCAGCACCGGATTGGTGCATGCGATGCAGGACCGTTATGCGCGGATTCTCGCTTGGACGCTGGCGCATCCGCGCAAGACGCTCGCGCTGCTGGCCTTGGCCATCGGGGTCAGTTTTTTCCCCGCTTCTCAAACGAACGTGGACATGTTCCCGTCGGGCGAAACCCGTGAGCTGGAACTGACCTACCGCTGGAATGGCAGCTATCGGCTGGAAGAGTTGTCGGCGGCGGTAAAGCAGGTTGAGGACTATCTCGAAGCGCATCGGGACGAGTTCGAAATTGCCCAGATCTACAGTTGGTACAGCGAACGCGGGTGGGCTGGGACGCGGCTTTCGCTTCGCGAAGAAGGCGAGGTCACACCGACCCTGCAACTGATGGAAAAGATTCGCGAGGGCTTGCCGCAACTGGCGCTGGGTGAGGTCGGTTTTGATGATCAGAATCGCGGCCCCAGCGGTGCGAGTGGCGAAGGGTTGCAAGTGATGCTGGTCGGCGATTCGGCGCAGGTTCTGGCCGAGTTGTCGGACTCGGTGGTGGAAACCCTGTCCAAGCTGCCCGGCGCGCGTGACGTCTACGCCGACCTCGGGACCAAGTCGCGGGAGGTGCAGATTCTGGTTGATCGCGACCGCGCCCTGCAGTACGGCTTCAGTACCCAGCAGATCGCCAGCTACGTGAGCATCGCCTTGCGCGGCACGCCCTTGCGCGAGTTTCGTTCGGCGGCGGGCGAGGTTCCGGTCTGGTTGCGATTCGCCGAATCCGAGGACGCCAGCGTGGATGATCTGCGCGATCTCAAGCTGCGCGCAGCGGATGGCAGCATGGTCCCGCTGATGTCGATGATCAGTCTGAAAGTGCAGGCCGGGGCCAGCACCATCACCCGACAGAATCGCCAGACCGCCTTGCCCATCAAGATCAACCTGATCGATGGCGTGAGCATGGAGCAGGCACGCAAGGATCTGGAGGCGGCGATGGCATCGATCCAGTTGCCCGCTGGTTACCGCTTGAGTCTCGGTGGTGTGTTTGATGACGCGGACAACGCGATGGCGCAAATGGGTTTCAACACCTTGATTGCGCTGCTGATGGTGATGGTCGTCATGGCGGCGGTATTCGAGTCGCTACTTTTTCCGCTGGTGATCGTGACCGGATTCGGGTTCTCGATTTTCGGGGTTTACTGGCTGTTCTGGCTAACCGGGACGACCTTCTCACTGATGGCGATGATCGGCATCCTGGTGCTGATGGGTGTGGTCGTGAACAACGGCATCGTCATGGTCGAGCACGTCAACGAACTTCGTCGCAACGGAATGGCGCGTGACCTGGCATTGGTGCAAGGCTGCCGTGACCGGATGCGGCCGATCCTGATGACCATGGGCACCGCGATCCTGGGCATGTTGCCGCTGTGCGTCGGCGGCACCCAGATTGGCGGCGATGGGCCTCCTTACTTTCCGATGGCCCGTGCCATCGTCGGCGGATTGGTGTTTTCAACCGCGGTCAGCTTGCTGGTGTTGCCGGTTTTGTACTCGCTGATGGATCGCATGCGACTGCGCACCACGCAGCGCTGGCGGGACGCGCTGGATCGTGTGAAGCTGCGTGCCCCGCAGAGCACATGAGAGGTGCATAGATGCCCACGGCATACGATTTCACTGCGCAGAACATCGATGGCGCGACGGTCGATCTGAAGGACTATCAGGGCCAGGTACTGCTGATCGTCAATACCGCATCCAAGTGCGGCTTCACGCCGCAGTACGCCGGTCTGGAAACATTGCACAGAACGCTGCAGCCTGAAGGTTTCAGCGTTCTCGGGTTTCCCTGCGATCAGTTCGGTCATCAGGAGCCGGGTGATGCCGAGGAGATCAAGTCGTTCTGCAGCTTGAGCTATGACGTCAGTTTTCCCTTGTTTGAGAAGATCGAGGTCAACGGCAAGAACACCCATCCGCTGTATGCCTTCCTGAAGAAGTCCGCGAAAGGGCTACTGGGAAGCGAAGCGATCAAGTGGAACTTCACCAAATTTCTGGTGGCGCGCGATGGTTCTGTGGTCAAGCGCTATGCGCCGACCGACAAGCCGGAAAACATCGAGGGTGACATTCGCAAATTGCTGCAGGCGTGACTCGCAACGGGTGCGAGGTGGGTGTGTGCCCCGCCTCGCACGCTTTCGCAACTCAGCTGTCAGATAGATCCATCGCCCAGGCGAAGGCTTCCAGATGGCGTGTGCTGGCCTCGGAGGGCTCGATCTTGCACTTCTCGGCATAGGTCGCCATGTGCTCGACGTCGTCCGCTTCGCAGGCAATGGTCAGTTGCAGCATGTCGCCCATCTGGCCTTCGCCGTGCAACACGGCCGCTTCGATCTCGGGGGCGACCGCCAACTGGCTCATCGCCTCGGCCATCGGTACCTGCAACACCGCATCCACCAGTGACAGCAGTCCGACCAGGAACAGTGCTTCGCGCTCCTTGGCAGGGCGATTTTCACCCAGCAGTTCCATCATGCGGGCACGCACCAGCGCGCTTTCGAGCAAGGCCGAGGAACGTGCCGAGCCCTTGTCGGCACCATAGATCAGCAACATCAGCCAGCGATACAACTTGTCGCGGCCGAGCTGCAGCAGCGCACGTTCGATCGAGGTCACTTCCTGCCGCAGTCCGATGGATGCCGAGTTCATGTAGCGCATCAATCGAACCGACAGGCCGGGATCGTGTTTAATCACATCGGCAATTTCGCGGATGTCGGCATCGCGCCGCAGCCGACCCAGCAGATCGGCGATGCGTGCGGTGTTCGGTCCGACCTTGTTGCTGGACCAGTCTTCACGCCGGGTGATGAAGCTGCCCTGGAAGAAACTGGCGCCGGCATTAAAGGCAAGCTGGAAATCCTCGATGCTGGGCACATCGCGCGCCACCAGACGGGCCTTGGAGTCGGAGCGGTGCAGGTGTTCGCCGATGTCGCGCACGCGACGAGGGTCTGTCGACGACACCCTGACAATCACATATTCGACCAGCGGAACAATGCACGCCGGTTCCAGATGGCCGTCATGGGCTTCGATGGCGATGTGGAAGCCTTGTTTACGCAGAGCTGTGACGCGATCCACCAACTGTTCGTCCGACAGGCCCGCACCGTCGTCCAGCCGTCCAACGGTCAGTACCGTATTCGACGGCGAGAGTGCCGCAACAGAAGGATGATCGAGAAACGTGTCAGGCAGATCGACAAATGCCTTGCGATGCGCCAACAGTCGCTCCAGTTCGAGTTTGAGGATGTTGCGTACCAATACATCGGCGTAAACATGGTGAATCTGCCGGGTTCGTGTTTTCAGCCGTTGTTGGGTCGCCTGCTGCAGCATGAAGTGATAGCCGGCGACTTTCTGATCACGGCCAAGTACGGTTTCGCGGCAGATGAAGCCATTTGGGACGGTGGCGTCACCCGCCTGGGAGCTGGCATGGGACTGTTCCTCATCCAAAATGGGCGCACGGCGATTCAGTGTTTCGAAGTCGTTGGCAGGCGGGGCTGAGGGGGCGCTGTTGCTTGTCTTGCCACCAAACATCCGCGAGAAAAATCCAGTCGTCATCTGCTGTGCTCCAAGCGACAATAATCTGGCGCCATGCCTGCGCCATCCCTAATCTATTGCCTGTCACTGCAAATCCCAGGCCGGAACACACCTCCATGCACGCACCTCGAATGAACCCCTTGCCTCGCTGATTTTCAGCTCGCGCTGGCTGCAATTGCCGCTGTACCTCGGGCTGATTCTTGCCCAGGCGGTGTACGTGTTTCTGTTCCTGAAGGAGTTGTGGCATCTGATTCACGACGCCAACAGCCTGACCGAGCAGAGCATCATGCTGATCGTGCTGGGTCTGATCGACGTGGTGATGATTTCCAACCTGCTGGTGATGGTGATCGTCGGCGGTTATGAAACCTTCGTGTCACGCCTGGGATTGGATGGGCATCCGGATCAGCCGGAGTGGCTGAGCCACGTCAACGCCAGCGTGTTGAAGGTCAAGCTGGCGATGGCGATCATCGGTATCAGTTCGATCCATCTGCTGAAAACGTTCATCGCTGCTGGCGAGTTGGGCGGTCTGCCACTCTGCGGCACGCAGTTGGCGCTGGACGCCGCCGCACAACTCGGTGCAGCGTCATCCGCGCGAACCTGTTCAACGGTGACCGAAGCGGGCGTCATGTGGCAGACCATCATCCACATGGCCTTCATCGTGTCCGCGATTGGGATTGCCTGGACGGATCGCGTGATGTCTTCGAGTATCCGCGCGTCTGGCGAACACTGACGCGTCTTTCACCCGAGGCGATTGACGATCACCTCGGGTGACAAAACCTCAGTCGATACGGCCCGCAAAGGCGGCAATCAGTACGGATTGCGCTGCAGTCAGGTCAAACAGGACCGGGTTACCACCGGCAGACGGGTCCTGGATGGCCATCGCCGCGATCTCCTGGCTGCGTCCGACATCGACGCCCAGCTCGCCCAGCGTGTGCGGTACCCCCACTTGCTGACGCAAGTTCAGCACGAAAGCCTGGAAACCATCGAAACTCGCCTCGGCCAAGCCGAGATAGGCGGCCAACCGTGCGATACGTTCTTCAATGGCATGGCGATTGAATGCCAGCACGTAGGGCATCAGTGTGGCGTTGGTCATGCCGTGGTGACTGTCGAACAGGGCGCCGATGGGATGCGCCAGCGCGTGCATACCGCCGAGACCTTTCTGGAATGCCGTCGCGCCCATCGCGGCGGCGGCCATCATGTCGGCGCGCGCATCCAGATCGTTCGGGTCCTGCATGACGCGGGGCAGGGCAGTGGCGATCAGGCGCATGCCTTCCACTGCCACACCATCGGCCAGCGGGTGAAATCCCGGCGCGCAATAGGCTTCCAGACAATGCGACAGGGCATCCATGCCGGTGCCTGCAGTGATCTTCGGCGGCATGCCGACACTCAGCGCCGGATCGCAGATGACGATGCTCGGCATGATCTTCGGGTGGAAGATGATTTTCTTGGTGTGATTGGACTCGTCGGTGACGACGGCGGCGCGACCCACTTCCGAGCCCGTGCCTGCAGTGGTGGGTACCGCAATGATCGGCGCGATGCCCGCCGGATCAGCCCGCGTCCACCAGTCGCCGATGTCTTCGAAATCCCAGATAGGACGCGTTTGGCCGGACATGAAGGCGATCAGCTTGCCAATGTCGAGACCGCTGCCACCGCCGAAGGCGACGACGCCGTCATGTCCACCACGGCGATAGGCAGCCAGCCCCGCCTCGACATTGGCGCCGACCGGATTGGGACGAATGTCGGCAAACAAGGCCGCGCCCAATCCGGCGGACTGCAGATCGGCCAATACCGTTTGGGTCATGGGCAGGCTGGCGAGTCCTGCATCGGTCACCAGCAACGGTTTGTGCATGCCGAGCGCGCGGCAGTGATCGGCCAATTCCTTGATGCGCCCGATGCCGAACTTCACGGCAGTGGGATAGTTCCAGTTGGCTTTTGCGGACATGGTCGAACTCACAGGCGATGGCGGAGATGGAAGGATTTCGGACGGGTCATGTGCTCATAGCCGACCGAGGAGAGCGTGGCACCGTGACCGGTGTGCTTGACGCCCGTCCAGGCCAGCGCCGGATCGAGATAGTCGCAGCGATTCATGAACAAGGTTCCCGTATTGACCTGCTGACCCAGCGCTTCGGCCGCGTCGAGATCACTGCTCCAGATGGAAGCGGAAAGCCCGTAGTCGCTGTCGTTCATCAGTGCAACCGCTTCGGCGTCGTCCTTGACCGCCATGATGCCCACCACAGGGCCGAAGTTTTCCTCGCGCATCAGTGACATGCGGTGGTCCACGTCGACGACGACCTGGGGCGCCATGTACGCACTGCCCTCGGCATCGGCAGGGAATCGTTTGCTGTCGATCAGGCAGCGCGCGCCTTGCGCCACGGCGGCGCGAATCTCGCTGCGCACGAATTCAGCCGCAGACGGTTTGACCAAGGGCCCGAGTGTGGTGGACTCATCCAACGGGTTGCCCAGCACGTAGTCGTAGGTCAGTGCCTGGAAACGTTCGATGAACTCGCCAACCACGCTCTGATGCACATAAATGCGCTCGATGCCGCAGCAGCTTTGCCCCGAATTAAAGAAGCTGCCGTCGACCAGATTTTCAACCGCATGGGCGAGATTGGCATCGGCGCGAACGTAGGCCGGGTCTTTGCCGCCCAGTTCCAGTCCCACACTCAGGAAATGCCCAGCTGCCGCCTGCGCGATGGTCCGCCCGCCCGCTACCGAACCCGTGAAGTTAACCTGCTGAACACGTTCGCTGGCGATCATTCGCGCGGTCTGCTCGTGGCTCATCAGGAGGTTCTGGAACAACCCTTGCGGCAAGCCCGCTGCCTTGAACGCAGCCTCGAAACGCTCACCGACCAGCAGAGTTTGCGTCGCATGTTTGAGGATCACCGCATTGCCCGCCATCAGCGCGGGAATGACCGCGTTCACCGCAGTGAGATAGGGATAATTCCACGGCGCGATCACCAGCACGGTGCCGACCGGTTCGCGACGAATGTAGCGTTTGAAGCCGTCAATGGCCGTCGGCACCACGTCGGCCAGCGCCTGTTGCGCGATGCTGATCATGTAGCGGGCGCGGTCGGTGAAGCCGCGCAGTTCGCCCGCGCCGTAACGAACCGGGCGACCCATCTGCCAAGCCAGTTCCGGCACGATTTCCGCCGCCATGGCATTCATCGCATCGACCGCCGCCGAGCAATAGGCCGCGCGTTCGGCCAGCGGCGTCGCTTTCCAGGCACGCTGCGCCTGCTCGGCAGACGCCAGCGCTGTCGCCAGCGTGTCATCGCTGGCGAATTCACGTTGCACGTAGATGCTGCCGTTCACGGGTGAAACGAGTTGAATCGAGTGACTCATAAAGTTTCCGGAGAGTGGATAGAGGGTCAGTACTGCTCGAAGCCGCGCATCAGTTCCCAGTCGGTAATCCGGCGGTCGTACTCGAACTGCTCCCAGTCGGCGGTGCGGCAATAGTGATCCACGACGTCATCCCCCAATGCCTTGCGCAGCAGCGCCGAGCCACGCATCGCCTCCGCCGCATCGCGCAGGGTCTTGGGAACTTCCGCCAGGTGCGCGCCCGCATAGGCATCGCCCTCGTAGGGAGCAACCAGGCTCAGTCCTTCGTCGATGCCCGCCAAGCCCGCGATGATCAGGCCGCTGTAGGCCAGATAGGGGTTGAGATCCGCGCCGCCGATGCGGCATTCGATCCGCACGCCTTTGCCCCCTTCGCCACACAGCCGAAAGCCCGCCGTGCGATTGTCGCGACTCCAGATCGCCCGCGTCGGGGCAAACGTCCCGGCCTGGAAGCGCTTGTAGGAATTGACGTAAGGCGCCAGAAACCAGGTGATGTCGCGGGCGTACTTCAATTGCCCGGCGACCCAGGATTGCATCAGCCGCGACATGCCGTAGGGCTGATCCGGATCGAAGAACAAGGCCTGCTTGCCATCGGCATCCCACAGCGAATTGTGGATGTGGCTGCTGGAACCGGCGAGGTCGTAGCGCCACTTGGCCATGAAGGTCACCGCCTTGCCTTGTTGATCGGCGATTTCCTTGCAGGCGTTTTTCATGATGACGTGGCGATCCGCTGAGGTCAGCGCATCGGCATAACGCACATTGATCTCTTCCTGTCCGGGGCCCCATTCGCCCTTCGAACATTCAACCGGGATACCAGCGCCTTGCAGCCCGAGGCGCATGGCACGCAAAGCAGGTTCCTCACGACTGGTCTGCAGGATGTGGTAGTCCTGAATGTAGGCGCCAGCCGTGCGTGGCTCGTGATAGCGCTTGGCGCGGGCCTGCGCGTAGCTGTCATCGAACAGATAGAATTCCAGTTCGGAGGCGAACATGCCGCTCCATCCGCGCTCCGCCAAGCGCGCGAGTTGACGCTTGAGCATGCCGCGTGGGCTGTGTGGCAGGTCGTGATGGTGGTGATCCTGCACATCGCACAACACCAGCGCCGTGCCCGGTAACCAGGGTGTGAGACGCAAGGTGTCGAGGTCGGGCTTCATGATGAAGTCGCCGTAACCCTTGCTCCAACTCGCGGCGGCATAGCCCGGAACGGGCTCCATATCGATGTCGTCGGCCAGCAGGTAGTTGCAGCCGTGCGTTTCGTGGCAGGCGCTATCCAGAAAATACTCGGCCTGGAATCGCTTGCCGATCAATCGGCCCTGCATGTCGACGATGCAGGCCAGCACCGTGTCGACCTGTCCGCGGGCAACCGCGTCTTGCAGCGCGGTAAAACTGAGTGGCGCAGTCATGCGTAGCTCTCGGGTCGGTGGAAGGTCCGGTCGGAAGCCGACCGGGCTAGGAGTCTGTCGGACTCGAAAGGGAATCGACTGCAAATCCGTCTGGACGGTCCATTTTTCGCCGCTTCCTTGGGCAATAGTTCAACTATTGCCCTGCGAAACCGGCAAAAACTGGCCTCGCCCAGCCGAAATTCGCTTCGATTCTTCAAGTCCGACAGGCTCCAATGGCTTCAGTGGGCGCTGCGCGTCGTGCTGGACGCGTTCATGGCGAACTCTTCTTCCGGCGAGAGAATCAGGCGATGACGCCCGGCGACGGCGAAGTAGAAGATGCCCGCGGCAAACCAGATTGCCACCCAGACCACACCGGTGCGGTAGAGCGGATCGGTCAACTGGAAGTACAGCGTGACCACCGCAATCAGTACGGTGAGGGCGGCACCAGCCACGCCGAACGGACTGCGATACGGGCGTTCGATGTTCGGCAGGATCTTGCGCAGGCGGATGAAGGACAGCGCCTGCATGATGTAGGAGAACATCGCGCCGAATACCGCCATGTTCAGCAACGTACCGCCGATCACTGCGGCACCTTGTTCCGAACCCAGCGAGAACCACAGCACGAACATCACCGCAAGCGCGATGACCGAACCCGCAATCATCGCGACATGCGGGGTTTTGCGGTTGCCGTGGGTAATCGACAGCCCGGAGGGAAAGTAGCCTGCGCGGCTGAGTGAGTAGATCTGTCGGCCCTTGGCGAAAATGATCGTGTGAAAGCTGGCAACGAGGCCAAGCACCGCAACCAGAGCAAGCACCTTGGCAATGCCATCGCCGTATATCGCCTTGAAGCCATCCAGCAAGGGCTCACCGGACGAGGACAGGGCGTAGGAACCGATGCCTGCGACCGAGGCGTTCAACCACAGGATCATGAAGGCCGAAACGATCAGGGTGAAGATGCCGGCGATGATGCCCTTGGGCATGTCGCGGCGCGGATCAACCGATTCCTCGGCGGCCAGCGGCAACTGTTCGATGGCCAGAAACAGCCACACCGCGAACGGCATCGCGGCCAGCACACCCTGAAATCCCTTGGGCAGGAACGGACCGCTGCCATCGGTCAGCGCGGCACTGCCTTCGGCGACGCCACCGGCCGGAACATCCATCGCCCAGCGCGAAAAATCGATGTGCGGAATCGCCGAGACCCAGAACACCACCAGGCAGGCCAGCGCGAGCAAGGTCACCGCCAGCGTGACTTTGAACGACAGTTCCACTCCCACCACGTTGAGCGCGACGAAGACGATGTAGAAACCGATCCACCACAGGGGTTGCAACTCTGGTGCGGTCTCAAATATTCCACCCATGTAGGAGCCGATAAAGAACACGATCACCGCGGGCGTCAACACATACTCGACGTTTTCCGACAGTCCGGTCAGGAAGCCACCCCACGGCCCCATCGCGGTGCGCGCAAACGAATAGGCGCCGCCCGTGTGAGGCAGGGCAGGTGACATCTCGGCCAGCGAGAAGGTCAGGCCCAGATACATCACTGCGATGATGCCCGTGGCCAGTAGCATGCTGCCCCAGCCATTTGCCAAGCCGAAATTCCAACCCGAGAAATGCCCGGAAATCACCGCGCCGACGCCAAGCGCCCACAGTGACCACACGCCGGCATACCGACGCAGACCACGCTTTTCGAAATAACTCTGATCGACCTTGGTGTAGGTCACTCCTGATTGCTGTGCCATGCTGCTCCCCTTCGCTGGTTGATACCCCCGATCAGCAAGCCCTGGCCGCTCCCTCGGCAAGCCCTGCCCGGAATCGGCCCCCCGACTCCTGTTGTTGCACCACGCAGTTCGACCGCGCAGTCGATTCCGGCCTCCGCCGGAAGTTTCCCACGATGGATCGCTACGTCCCCACGCGGCGACCCGGATAGTCTCAGCGCATCACCACCTCACTGCAGGCCAGTCGCAGTGCATGGCCCAGCAGTTGACTCCACCGACTGATCTCGGCCGTACTGCGCAGCAAATCGTTGCGCACTTCGATCATCACGTTGGGCAGACCGTGCTGCACGCCATGCCTCCCGACGCTGTGATAGACGCCCTGATGCGGTGCGTAGGGCTGGTTGTCGCCCACACACACGTCCGGACGTGCACACAGCACCGCGAGCAGCGAATCGGCAAGACGGCGATCGGTGTCGGACAACACGCCGATGTGCCAGGGACGCTGAAATCCCGCCATCTCTGGCGTGAAGGAATGAATCGATACCACGGCGGTTGCCAGACCCCGTGCCGTGCGCCGGGCACGCAGCGCATCGACTGCCGCATGGAAGGGCTCGTACAACCATTGCCGACGACGCTGTTGCTCGGCAGCGCTCAGGTTCTGATTGGCGGGGATGGACGTGCCATCACTGCTGGCAGGCATGGCATCCGCCGCTGCCGGATCACGATTCAGGTCCATCAGCAAACGGGATTGGGTTGCGTAGACCAGGGGTGAGTCGAGTGTTTCCGACACGGCGCGCGCCAGCGCCAGAGCACCGATATCCCAGCCGATATGCCGTTCGCGTTCGTCATCGGCCAGACCGAGTCCGCCGTAGCAACGCGGCACATGGGCGCTGGCGTGCTCACATAGCAACAACAGGGGACCACTGGCATCCTCGCGCTCCAGCGCCACGGCTGGATAGGCTCGCGAGAGTGTCTCCGCGTTCGATCCGGGATCCAGGTTGAGTGCGGTTGCGCCCATTGGTCGGCCTTGTGCCTCCATGTAACGAACATTACACGTTGCGTCTATGCATCGACTTTGGTCATGATTTGTACGGATCGGCGGGAATGTCAATAGGCAGGTTTCGTCCTCTGCAGCCCGCGCTTCAGCACAACAGTCAACCAAGGAATCCGAGGTGAGCGAGACCATCGTTGAACGGCTGCGCCATAGCTTGACGGCGCTGTCCACGACCGAGCGCCGTGTCGCAATGCGGCTATTGGCCGACTATCCAATGGCCGGTCTGGGCAGTGCCAGTGAACTGGCACGCACCGTGGGTGTCAGTGTGCCGACCGTGTTGCGACTCACCACCCGCCTGGGATTTTCGGCGTATCCGGAATTTCAGTCGCGCCTGCGTGAAGAGCTGGCCGCTCAGCTCAGTTCGCCACTGGCCAAGACGACCCAGACCGCGGACAGCAGCGAAGCCAGCCGATGGCAGCGGTTTGCCGATCAGGTCGCCGACAACGTGCGCGAAAGTTTCCAGCACATCGCTGCCGACGAGCTGCAGCAGATCGCGCAATGGCTGGCCGATCCGAAGTCGCGCGTCCATCTGGTCGGCGGTCGTTTCACCGATGCGCTGGCGCAGTACGTGGCGGTGCAGTTGCGCATCCTGCGCGCGGGCGTCAATCACCTGCGCGATCAAGAGGCCAACTGGTTCGATCAGGTACTGGACATGGGTAGTCGCGATGTAATGGTGATCTACGACATCCGTCGCTATCAGGCCAGTCTGTTGCGATTGGCAGAGTGGGCAACCCAGCGCGGAACCAAGGTCATTCTGCTGACTGACCAATGGCTGTCACCCATCGCCCGGGTGGCGAGGCATGTCTTGCCTGCACGCGTGCAGGTGCCATCGCCCTGGGATTCCAACGCAGCGCTGATGGCCTTGTCGGAAGCCTTGCTGGCCGAGGTGTCGCGCCTCGGTGGTGACTCCAGTCAACGCCGTATGCGCGAGCTGGAGCGGCTTCGAAATCAGGCGTAGTCCTGACTCCGACAGGCTCCTAGCGGCTTCGGCGCAGCAATTCCTTCAGGGTCACCGCTTGGGTGCCGCCGATATGCGCGACCTGGGCGAGCAGCAGTTCTGCGCAGGCGAGGGCATCGATGGCCGCGTTATGGGCGCGATAGCGAGGCAGTCCGTAGCGTTCGCGACAGGCATGCAGGCGCAGTGCGCCCTGTGAATCATGGATATGGGCGCGGCGTTGGGCCTCGATGGTCAGGGTGTCAATAAGCTGTAGCGGTAGTGGAATGCCATGGATCGATTGACAGGCCGCCTGCAGAAAGCCTGTTTCGATGGGTGAATAGTGGACCACCAACACACGTCCGCGCAGCAGTGCAAGCAGCGAATCCAACGCCTCCGATAGCGAGATTCCCTGTTCGAGATCGGTGTCCAGTAGTCCATGCACCGTCGCGCTCTGGCCGACACTGTGGTGATCGCTCCGGATCATGCAATGACCCGCGCTGCCCATGCGGATACGCCCGCGACTGATGACTACCCAGCCCATGCTGAGCAGGCGGTCGGCGCGCGGGTCGAGACCACTGGTCTCGAAATCGAGCGCCAGCAGGTCCGCTTCCGCCACGCACTGGTTCAGGTCGATGGGTGGGTCGCTGTAGAAGGCCGCCAGCGACGTCTGTGCGGCTCGCTTGGCGTAGCGCCAACGCATCCACCATGCGCTCATTGAACGCCATACTCGTTGCCGAGCGCGCTCTGCGACTGGCGGATGACCAGAAAGGCGTCGCGCAACGCGTCACGGTCCTGACGCGACAACTGACTGGGCTTGATCCAGTTGTCGGCATCGTGACCTGCCGCGAGCTGATCCGACTGATGCTGCAATCGAAGGCGCAGAACCAACCGGAACGCGGCAGTCAGCTCGGCTGCATCGGTCGGCTGCAGTTTGCCCGCGATGCGCAACGCTTCAATTCTCTGCAAGCAACCCGCCGCACGAATGCCGTTGGCCAGCGCGTGCACGCGCAGCAGGTCCGTCAACGGCATCGCTCCGGCGCCTTTCAGGTCCAGCATGTCGCGGTGCTCGCCCTTGTGCTCGACCACGAAGCGCCGGAACAGCCCCAGCGGCACGTCATAGCTGAGCGCATGCCTCGCGAGAATGGCCAGAAAGATGCCCAACTTTGGCGCCAGCGAAAAAATGTGCTCCTGCAGGCTGTCGAACAGGTTGCGCTCACCGGCCACCAGGCGTTGATCGAAGAAAATGCTCGCATGCATCAACGCGTTGCTGGTGGGCTCGCGCATCCAGTTGCGGAAGTAGCTCTCCCACACTTCGATTGGCTGCCGCCACATCGGGTTCTGCGCCATGATCCCGCCGTTGCAGAACACATAGCCGCAGGCGTTCAGTCCGTGACAAACGAACTGCGCCACCGACTCGAAATAGTCGGCCTCGCGCTCATTCGGTTCGCGGGCAAGGATCAGCCCGTTGTCCTGATCGGTATGCGGACCTTGCTCATTTCGTGCCTGCGAGCCAAAGCAGATCCACGCCCAAGGCATCGGGGCAGCACCGAATCGCTGTTCAGCAAGCTGCAGCAATCGACGCGTCACCGCATCGGTCAGTGCGCTCAGCATGCGGGACACGTCTTCCGGCCGGGCACCGCTGGACAACAGCAGGGCAAACATCCGTGGCATGCGTGAGGTGATCGCCTGAAGGCTTTCCACGCTGTCCTGTTTCTGTACCTGTCGGACCAGGTACAGCGGGTGCTGGGTTTGCAGACTGACCAGATCGCGCGTGGTGATCATCCCGGCAGGTTTGCCATCGCGGGTCAGCGGCAAGTGGTGGATACCGCGGTTGGCCATGATGATGAAGGCCTCGAACACGGGGCGATCGACATCAATGCTCGCCGGATCGGCGGTCATGATGGTGGTAACCGAGTCGGCGGGATCGCGTTCGGCCGCCAGCACCCGATTTCGAAGATCGCGATCGGTGACGATTCCAAGCATGTTGTCGGCATCACCGATCAACAGGGATGAGACGCCTTGCTGACTCATCAACTTGGCCGCTTCGCGGATGCTCGCGCTGGGTGACAACATCACCGGCGCCCGCTGGCTGAGCTTGCCGACCGGTGTGGTCATCATTTCCTGATTGGCCTGACCGCCGCTGGCGTTCTCGGCCGCATTCCGCAGGCGCTCTTCCAGCGTGCTGACGAAGTATTGATCGAATCCGGCGTTGGCGCCGCGCAAGGCATGGAAGTCCGCGACCGGCAGCAGATAGATCAGCCCATCTTCGATCAGGGTCACGCGGTGACGCACGGGCTTGCCCGTCAACAATGAGGGAAGCCCGTAGCTGTCGCCCTCGGCCAGCCGGTTGACCAGTCGTTCTTCCTTGTCGTGAACCTCGACCGCACCGCGGCGGATCACCGCCAGGGCGGTGTTGGACTCGCCAATCCGCAGCATCACGTCGCCTTTGCGGCGATACACGATGTCGATGCGGCGTGCGGCCTGTTCGAGTTGCTCGTTGCTCAAGCAGTCAAACGGCGCGTGGGCGCGAAGGAAATCGGTGACTTCGGACAGTTCTGGCGACAGAGTCATGCGTGAGCCCTACTGAAGTTCGACGGCCTGCAGTGTGCGGCAATGACGGCCTGCAGACATTTGATCGCCCGCAACACGCTACTCGGATCAGCAGGCTTAGGCGATTCGCCTTTTGGCGCACTGATCAGGCGGGCATGGCGGCGTGGAGCCATGCGCTACACTTGCGCGCTTGTTCCTGCCTTGATTCCGCCCCATGCAAGAGATTTACGATCCGCAGGCCGTCGAGGCCGCTGCCCAGCAGTTCTGGGACCGCACCCGAGCATTCGAAGTCGTCGAGGATGCTGACCGTCCCAAGTTCTATTGTCTGTCGATGCTGCCGTATCCGTCCGGTGCGCTGCACATGGGGCATGTGCGCAACTACACCATCGGCGACGTGATCAGTCGCTATCAGCGCATGCTGGGCAAGAACGTGCTGCAGCCGATGGGCTGGGACGCGTTCGGATTGCCGGCCGAAAATGCCGCGATCAAGAACAACACGGCGCCAGCCAAATGGACCTACGCCAACATCGAACACATGCGCGCGCAGTTGCAGCGGCTGGGCTTCGCCTACGACTGGTCGCGCGAGCTCGCCACCTGCCGACCGGACTACTACCGCTGGGAACAGTTGATGTTCACCCGGCTGATGAAGCTGGGTCTGGTGTATCGCAAGAACTCGGTGGTGAACTGGGACCCGGTCGACCAGACCGTGCTGGCCAACGAGCAAGTGATCGAAGGTCGCGGCTGGCGCTCCGGTGCGCTGGTCGAAAAGCGCGAGATTCCGCAGTGGTTCCTGAAGATCACCGATTACGCGCAGGAATTGCTCGACGAGCTGGACAACCTGCATGGTTGGCCGGATGCGGTCAAAACCATGCAGCGCAACTGGATCGGGCGTTCCGAAGGCCTGGAGATCGATTTCGCGATCGAAGGCGAGGACGCGGCGCTGCGAGTCTTCACGACCCGGCCCGACACCCTGATGGGCGTGACCTTTGTAACGGTGGCGGCAGAACATCCGCTGGCCCAGGCCGCCGCAGTCGATAACCCGGATCTGGCCGCGTTCATCGAGCGCTGCCGACAAGGTGCGGTCGCCGAAGCCGAACTGGAAACTCAGGAAAAACTCGGCGCGCCAACCGGTCGTTTCGTCATCCACCCGATCACCAACGAACGCATTCCGGTCTGGGTCGGCAACTTCGTCCTGATGGGCTACGGCACCGGTGCGGTCATGGCGGTGCCTGGTCACGATCAACGCGACTGGGAGTTCGCCCGCAAGTACGACTTGTCGATCCGCATGGTGATCGTCAGCACCGACGTGCGCGATGCCCTGCTGGAACTCACCCGCGATGGACGCAAGGGCGGCGACGCGCTGACTACTGCCTTGGGCGGCGGCGCGTTGCGCGATGTTTACGAGCCGAGCGCGGCAGTCGAAGTGGTGGAAAATTTCCATGCCGCCCTGCTGAGCCAGTCGGCCTATACCGAGCGCGGCTGGCTGGTGAATTCCGGCGAATTCAACGGACTGGAGTTCGGCGACGCGTTTGATGCCATCGCCGCGCGGCTGGCAGAACAGAGGCGTGGCGAGCGGCGGGTCAACTTCCGTTTGCGTGACTGGGGCGTCAGTCGTCAGCGTTACTGGGGTTGTCCGATCCCGGTCATCTACTGCAAGGACTGCGGTGCCGTGCCGGTGCCGGAGGATCAGCTGCCGGTCGTGCTGCCCGAAGATGTGGCCTTTTCCGGTGTGGCATCACCCATCAAGGCGGACCCGGAATGGCGCAAGACCCCATGTCCGCATTGCGGTGGCGAGGCCGAGCGCGAAACCGACACCTTCGACACGTTCATGGAATCGAGCTGGTACTACGCGCGCTACACCTGCCCCGGTGCGGGCGACATGGTGGACGAGCGCGCCAACTATTGGTTGCCGGTGGATCAATACATCGGCGGCATCGAGCACGCGATCCTGCATCTGATGTATTTCCGCTTCTTCCACAAGCTGTTGCGGGATACCGGACTGGTCACCAGTGACGAGCCCGCCACGCGCCTACTGTGTCAGGGCATGGTGATTGCCGACACGTTCTATCGTCCCAATGCGGATGGCAGCAAGCATTGGTACAACCCGGCCGAGGTCGACCTGAGTCGCGATGATCGCGGACGCGTGACCGGCGCAGTGCTGCGCAGCGATGGGCAGCCGGTGCAGATCGGCGGCAGCGAGAAGATGTCGAAGTCGAAGAACAATGGTGTGGATCCGCAATCGATGGTGGATCGCTTCGGTGCCGACACCGTGCGCCTGTTCTCGATGTTTGCCGCGCCGCCGGAACAGTCACTGGAATGGAACGAGGCCGGTGTCGAGGGCATGGCGCGCTTCCTGCGTCGGCTGTGGGCGGCGGTGTTCAAGCATGTGCAGGCGGGCGCCTGCAGCGCACTGGACGTGGCGGCGCTCAACGCCGAGCAGAAGGCGGTGCGTCGAAAACTGCACGAGACCATCGAGAAAGTCGGCGACGACATCGGTCGCCGCCACGCCTTCAATACCGCGATTGCGGCGGTCATGGAACTGCTCAATACGCTGACTCGTTTTGATGACGCCAGTGTGCAGGGCAGGGCGGTGTTGCAGGAGGCCTGGACGGCCGTCACCCTGATGCTGAACCCGATCGTGCCGCACACCGCGCATGCACTCTGGCAGGCGCTCGGTCACGGCGAAAGCCTGATCGAACAGCAGTCCTTCCCGGTCGCCGATCATGCCGCCCTGGTCAAGGATGCGGTGACGCTGGCGCTGCAGGTCAACGGCAAGTTGCGCGGTACGCTGGACGTGGCGATCAACGAATCGCGCGAGGTGATCGAAAGCCAGGCACTGGCGGACGTCGGCGTGCAACGTGCGCTGGAAGGTTTGACGGTACGCAAGCTGATTGTCGTGCCGGGCAAGATCGTCAACATCGTGGCGAGCTGATCAGGAGCCGGACATGACCGCCCAGCGTTACACGTTTTTGTTGCCGTGCCTGCTCGTCACCTTGCTGGCGTCCTGTGGTTTCCAGCTCCGTGGCGAGTTGCGTCTGCCTGCGGCGCTGAAGGACATCCGCGTCGAGGTGGTCGACCCGTACACCGCCATCGATGACCATCTTGAGGATGCTCTGCGGCGTGCCGGTGCACGCATCGTGGAGGTGGCGGACGGACCGTCGGCCAGTCTGCGCGTCACCGCGCTGACGCAGGTGCGCAATCCGCTGAGTGTGGATGCAGCCGGACGCGCGCAGGAGTACGAGTTGGTCTACAGCGCTGATTTCAAACTGGTCGGCCCGGATGGCAAGGATGTCGTGCCCAACCAGCACATCGACCTGCGCCGCGACTATCTGTTCGACACGGCGCGCGCGCTCGGCAATCGCGCCGAAGAAGATCTCGTGATGGCCGAACTGCAGCGCGATATGGCCGATGCCATCCTGCGCCGCATTGATGTCGCATTGCGCTGAGTCATGCCGGTCAGCGCGGCCCAGTTTCAACGCAGTCTCGACTCGGGAACGCTGCCCGGTACGGTTTTGATTGCCAGCAGTGATCCCTTGCTGCGTCTCGAAGCCGCCGATGCGCTGCGCGGCGTCGCACGGCGGCAGGGCTATGTCGAGCGTGAAGTGTTCGATGTCGAGGGTGCCGCGTTCGACTGGTCGCGCGTTCATCAGTCGGCTCATGCGCTGTCGCTGTTTGCCAGTCGCCGCATCATCGAACTGCGCTTGCCCACGGGCAGACCGGGCAAGGACGGCGAGGAGTTCATCCTTTCCTTCTGCGCGCAGTCCGCGTCGGATGTGTTGCTGCTGATCGTTGCGGACGAGTGGTCGAAGAAGCACGACAAGCCTTGGTCCGAGGCGGTCGACAAACACGGCATGTTCCTGCTGCTGTGGCCGTTGAAGCCACAGGAAATGCCCGCTTGGTTGGGTCGCCGACTGCGTGCGCACGGCCTGCATGCGACCGACGAAGCCATCGCCCAGTTGCTGGAGCGTGTCGAGGGCAATCTGCTCGCCGCTGCGCAGGAGATCGACAAGCTCGTGCTGCTGCAGCCCAGCGGCATGATGGGCGAGGCGGAGATGGCCTCGCTGGTTGCGGACTCGGCGCGTTTCGATGTGTTCGGCATGACCGAAGCGGCGATCCAAGGCGATGCGCCGCGTGCCTTGCGAATTCTTTCCAGTCTGCGTGCCGAAGGCGAAGCTGTGCAGGGCCTGCTGAGTTGGCCGTCGAGTCAGATCCAGGCCTTGCTGACAATCGCCGAGGCCGACGAACGTGGCGGAAACGTGGCCCAGGCCATGAAGGCGGCGCGCATCTGGGACAGCAAGGTCGAGGAATTCCGACGCGCCTTGCGTCGCGCTGACCGCGCCCACTATCAGGCCTTGCTGGTGCAGTGCGCGCACATCGAGCGCATCGGCAAGGGTCGCGAGGACGGTGATGCCTGGCTGGAGATGGAGCGCCTCTTGCTCGGCTTGGCCAAGGGCCGTCCCGCGCGCGATTTGTTGCGCAGTGCGTGAGTGACCGTGGCACGCATGCAGGGTGGCCTTGAAGTGCAGAGGAATGTCCCGCTGGTCGTGCTTGGCGGCACCTTTGATCCGGTGCATCGCACGCATGTCGCACTGGCCTGCGCGGCGCGTGACGCGCTGGGCGCAGAGGTTCGCCTGATTCCCAACGCCGATCCGCCGCATCGCGCGCGTCCTTCGGCGGATGCCTCGCACCGCCTCGCCATGCTGCAGATCGCCATCGCGAACCATCCGGGTTTGCGGGTCGATGATCGCGAATTGCGCCGTCCGGGCCCGTCCTTCATGGTGGATACCTTGCAGAGCCTGCGCGACGAATCGGGTGCGGATCGTTCAATCAGTCTGCTGGTCGGCAGCGACGCATTCGCTGGCATCGCGCGCTGGCATGCGTGGGCGCGTCTGCCGGATCTGGCCAATCTGTTGATCGCCTGGCGGGCGGGCGACGATCAACCCGCTGCATCCAGCGACAACACGACCGACGACAGCTCGCCCGGCACGCTGCGGCCGGTCTTGCAGGACGTGAACTGGACCGCGCGCTGGCGCGCACTGACGGCGTTGAAAACCTCGCCGCATGGACTGATCGCGCGGCTACCGCTGCGCCTGTCGGCGGATTCGGCGACCGCCTTGCGTCGCGAGCTGCGCCAGGACGAACCCTCATCCGACGCCATGATTCCGGGCGTTTCCGCCTACATCGCGCAGCATGGCCTGTACCGCTGAGCGAGCTCGATGCGTCGCCGGGCTCCGGCGCGTCGTCGATGCTTGCGCCGGCGCGGTGTCACGGTCATGAACAAGTCTGCGAAAGCATCTTCCCGACAGCCTGATAGACTTCGCGCTCGGCCTTGTCGGGCGGATAGCCACGGGTGGCGCTCGCAGACAGGCACACGGGCGAAAGGAGATCGGGCGTGCTGGAGTTGTTGATCGCAGGTGGTTGGGTGATGTGGCCGATTCTGGCCTGTTCGGCGATGGCGATTGCCATTGTGCTGGAGCGTTTCTGGAGCCTGCGCCGACAAACCGTGCTGCCCGACAACCTGGGCGATGAAGTGCGCGCCTGGGCCACCAACGCCCGGCTTGATCCCGCCCATATCCAGCAGTTGCGCATCAACTCGCCCTTGGGTGAGATTCTGGCCGCCGCGCTGGACGTGCGACATCGGCCGCGCGAAATCATCAAGGAACGCGTCGAGGACGTGGGCCGACACGTCATGCATCAGTTGGAACGCTTCCTCAACACCCTGGGGACCATCGCAGCAGTCTCGCCCTTGCTGGGTTTGCTGGGCACGGTGTTCGGCATGATCCGCATGTTCCTTGGCATCCTGACCCACGGCGTTGGCGATGCCAATCAGTTGGCTGGCGGTATCGGGGAAGCCCTGATCACGACCGCGGCCGGGTTATGTGTGGCGATTCCGGCCTTGATGTTCTATCGCTATTTCCGCGGCCGTGTCGCTGGCTATGTCATCGAGATGGAAAAGCAGGTCATGGCCCTGCTGGACGCACTGGATAGCGAAGCGGGCACACCGCTGAAGCGTCCTGCGCCGACTCGCGCACCGCGGAGCGCAGGATGAAGTTCAGCACCCACCGCGCAGCGGAGGAGCCCGAACTCAATCTGACCTCGCTGATTGATGTCGTATTCTGCCTGATCATCTTTTTTGTGGTCACCACCACGTTCGATGATCGCTCCGCGTTGAACATCGTGCTGCCCAAGGCCGCGCCGTCGGAGACCATTCCGGTTGGCGAACCGCTGCAAATCCAGATCAATGCCGAAGGCCGCTACTTCATCGCGGGCAATGAAGTGCTGCAACGCGATGTCGAATCCTTGAAGGCGGCCATCGAACAGATTGCCGGGGAGGATCGCGAGCGCAGCGTGATTCTTCGGGCCGATGGACGCACGCCGCATCAGGCCGTGGTGACCGCGATGGATGCTCTGGGCGGCCTGGGTTTCAGCAAGCTCTCGATTGCCACGGTATCGGATGAGTCGACGCCTTCCACCGAGGCGGGGCGTGACTGACAGCGCGGCGGCCCCCGCTTCAGCCTGGGCGACCTACCGACGCCTGCTCGGCTATGCGCGGCCCTATGCGATGTTCACCGCGCTGGCTTTGCTCGGCATGCTGTTCGACGCGCTGGCCTCGGGTGCCTTTACCTGGTCCTTGCAGCCGATGCTGGACGACCTGTTCGACGCGCGCGATCCGTTTGCGATCCGCTGGCTTCCGGTGTTTCTGGTCGGCTTGTTCCTGCTGCGTGGCGTCGCCAGTTTTGCCACCGACTACGGTATGGCGCGGGTCGGGCGCAGCGTGGTGCGCGACCTGCGCAACGCGGTGTTCCAGCGCTATCAGGAATTGCCCGCAAGCTGGTTCGATCGTGAGCCCTCCGGGCAGATCATTGCGCGCATAACCTACAGCGCCGAACAAGTGGCTCAGGCGGTGGCGGATGCGCTCAAGGTCGCGGTGCTCGACAGTCTGATGGTGCTGGTGATGATCGGTGTGATGGTTTATCAGAGCGCCAGCCTGACGCTGTACCTGTTCATCATGATGCCCTTGACCGGTCTGGTCTGGTCGGTGGTGGGTCGGCGTTTCCGTCGCTACAACCGGCGAATCCAGTCGGCGGTCGGCGAAGTGACCGGCATGGTTGAAGAGGCCGTCGATGGTCATCGCGAAGTCCGCATCTATGCCGGACAGGCGCGCGAAACCGCGCGTTTTCGCGATGCCGTCGAGCGCAACCTGCGGCTCAATCTCACCGTGGCCGTGACCTCGGGGCTCAGCACGGCGCTGATTCAGGTGGTGGCGGCCTCGGCGCTGGCGGCCATCGTCTGGCGCGCGACCCGTCCTGACCTGCTGGAATCGATGACCAGTGGCACCTTCATGTCGCTGATCGGCGCGATGCTGGTGATGCTGCCCTCGCTGAAACGTCTGACCACGGTACAGGCCATGATGCAGCGGGGCATCGCTGCCGCCGATGATTTGTTTGCGGTTCTGGATACCCCGGCGGAAGTCGACGCCGGACAAGTGCCGCTGCAAACCACGCGCGCCGATTTGCTGTTGCGGTCGGTGAGCCTGCGTTACGCGCAAGGCGAACAGTTCGCGCTGCGCGATATCTCGCTGCACTGTGCACCGGGCACGGTGACGGCACTGGTCGGACGTTCCGGCAGCGGCAAGAGCAGTCTGGTTTCCCTGCTGCCACGCTTCTACGAACCCAGCGCCGGCGAAATCACGCTCGATGGCGTGCCCTTGCAGGACTATCGCCTGGCCGACTTGCGGGCGCAGATCGCCCTGGTCAGCCAGCGCGTGGTGTTGTTCGCGGGCAGCATTGCCGACAACATCGCCTTCGGCAGTCTGCACGCGGTGACACGCGAGGCGGTCATCGAGGCCGCCAAGGCAGCCAACGCCTGGGAATTCATCGAACGCCTTCCGCAAGGATTGGACAGTCCGGTCGGCGAGGGCGGGGCACTGCTGTCGGGCGGGCAACGCCAGCGCATCGCGATTGCGCGCGCACTGCTGAAGAACGCGCCGCTGCTGATTCTCGACGAGGCGACCAGCGCACTCGACAGCGAATCCGAGCGGCTGATTCAGGACGCCTTGTCACGCCTGATGCAGGACCGCACCACGCTGGTCATCGCGCATCGCCTGTCGACCATCGAGCATGCCGACCAGATCGTGGTCATGGATGGCGGCAGTGTGCTGGAAATCGGCACCCACGCGGAATTGCTGCAGGCGCAGGGCGCGTATGCGGCGCTGTATCGACTGCAATTCCGCGAGCAGTCGACACCCGTCCTAGCGCACGCCGGATCGAGTGATGGAGCTGGCTGATCTCAAGGCGCGCTGGGCACGCGATTTGAATGCGCTGTGGTATGACCCTTCGCGCCGTCCGCATGGCGTGCTGCGCGCGTTGTCGGCGTTGTATGGCGTGCTGATGCGGCTGCGGTCCGAACTCTATCGTGTCGGCTGGATGCGTCGGCACCGGGTAACGCTGCCGGTGATCGTGGTGGGCAACCTCACAGTGGGAGGTGCTGGCAAAACGCCGCTCACGCTGGCGCTGATCGACGCGCTGCGACAGCGCGGCTGGCGACCGGGCGTGATCTCGCGCGGCTACGGTGGTAGCGCTCGCGGACCCCTGCGCGTGCAGGCAGATACGCCCGCGTCGGTGTGTGGTGACGAGCCCAAACTGATCGCCGAGCGCAGCGCAGCGCCGCTCGCCGTGGCGCGTCGTCGCCACGAGGCCGCGCAACTCTTGCAGGCGTCTTCCGACGTCGACGTACTGATTGCCGACGACGGATTGCAGCATCTCGCGCTGGCCCGTGACATCGAGCTGCTGGTAATCGACGGACAACGGCGATTCGGCAACCAGTTGTTGCTGCCTGCCGGTCCCTTGCGGGAGTCGCTGACGCGTCTTCGCGAGGTCGATTGGCGGCTCTGCAATGGCGGCGACGCGCAGGACGGCGAGGTCGCCATGACGCTGCGACTCGGCGAGCCGCGCGCCTTGCTGGACCCGCAGCGACGTATGGCCTTTGCGCGTCAGCGCGTGCATGCCGTGGCGGGCATCGGCGACCCGTCACGCTACTTCGCCAGTCTGCACCGCCTGGGCATCGAGATCATCGCGCACCCGTTTGCCGATCATCATGTGTATCGACCCGACGACCTCGCGTTTGCGGACGATCTGCCGGTGTGGATGACCGAGAAGGATGCGGTCAAGTGCACCGCATTTGCGCAAGCGCACTGGTATGCCGTACCGGTGGATGCCGAACTGCCTGCCCACTTCGTCGATCAACTCGATCAACGCCTGAGGAGCCTGAACCATGCCCCCGACTGAGTTTGTGGTCGCCATTCCCGCGCGTTTTGGATCAACGCGACTACCGGGAAAACCACTGCGCTTGATCGCGGGCGAGCCGATGATCGTGCACGTGGCACGACGCGCGCAGGAAGCCGGTGCGCGTGCCGTCGTGGTCGCCACCGATGACGAACGGATTGCCGCCGCCGTCACCGCGCTCGGCCTGAGTGTGTGCATGACCTCGGACCAGCATGTTTCCGGCACCGACCGCCTGGCCGAAACCGCCGAGCGCCTGGGCTGGCCGGATGACTGCATCGTGGTGAATCTGCAGGGCGACGAGCCACTCGCACCGCCAAGCGCGCTGCGTGCCGTGGCGGCGACCCTGGAGCAAAGCGGCGCGCAGCTCGCCACCCTGGCGCAACCGATCACCCACAGCGACGAGATCTTTGATCCGAATGCCGTCAAGGTGGTCTGCAATGCGCAGGGCGATGCGCTGTATTTCAGTCGCGCACCGCTGCCCTGGGCGCGCGATGCCTTTGCGCAGAACCGCTTGCAGGTGCCGGGTCCGCACTGGCTTCGGCATATCGGTTTGTACGCCTATCGCGCGGGCGACCTGAAAACCTTCGCCGCCATGCCGCCGGGTCGACTGGAGCAGATTGAAAGCCTGGAACAACTGCGCGTGCTGGAAGCCGGATGGCGGATTGCGGTGCGGCAGACGCCCGAGCCGTTTCCCGCAGGCGTGGACACCGAGGCCGATTTGCGACGTGTCGAAGCGGTTCTCGCCTCGCGCTGAGCAACAACGCAGGCGTCAGTGGATACCGCCACTGATGCCGATGCCGACGTGTACGCGCGGAGGCGGCTGCAGATTCCAGTCTTCCGGCCATACCTGGATCTCCATCGCATCCAGCTCGGCGACCCGCTCACGCTCGCCGCGCACGTCCAGCTCGCGATCACCGGTGACTCGACCCGCAATGGTCAGAAAGCGTCCCACCGAAAACTCCAGCGGGTCCAGATGCCCTGCGCGCAGCGCCACAAACCGCCCCGCATCACGCGCGCGCGGCACAGGACGCAGCCCACTGTCGAGCGGAAACGCCAGCATTTCGAGTTCGGTGTAACGCTCAAAGTGGCGGATATCCAGAATCATGCCGCCCCAAAGCACGTTCGGGTGCTGATCGATCAACTGCAAGGCATAACGCGGCGACGGATTCATGCCCGTCGGCGCATGCCGAAACTCGGGGGCCGTGGCGCAGGCCGCCAGCGAAACCACACACACCAACGTGATCAGACGTAGACCGAGGCGATACAACATGGACATGGCAGACCTCCAGAGAGCGCGCAGTCTGGCAAAGCACGCTATCGCCGACAACGCTCGCGCAGCGCGTGGGCTATCCTGTGTTCATGAGTAGCCCCCTTCCAGCGCGGACCATGGCCGCGCGCTTTCGTGGATTTCTGCCGGTCGTGGTCGATGTCGAAACCGGCGGCTTCGATGCCGAACGGCATGCCTTGCTGGAAATCGCCGCCATCCCTATCGAAATGCAGGACGACGGCACCGTCTATCCCGGCGACGTCGTCTCCACCCACGTCAACCCGTTCCCCGGCTCGCAGATCGACCCGCGCGCACTGGAAATCACCGGCATCGACGTCGACCACCCGTTTCGTGGTGCCCTCGATGAGCGCCTTGCGCTGGATCACCTGTTCGCCCCGATCCGCGCCGCCGCCCGCCGCCACGGCTGCCAGCGCGCCATTCTGGTCGGCCACAACGCCGCCTTCGATCTGGGCTTTCTCAACGCCGCCGTTCGGCGCGTCAATCACAAGCGCAATCCGTTTCACCCCTTCAGTTGCTTCGACACCGCCACCCTGGCCGGACTGGCCTACGGCCAAACCGTACTCAGCCGCGCCGCCCAAGCCGCCGGTATCGCTTTCGATGGCACCCAAGCCCACTCGGCGGTCTACGACACCGAACGCACCGCCGAACTGTTCTGCCGCATCGTCAACCGCTGGCGCGACCTATCGCTGCTGGACGTAGGCGCCGTGGACGAACAACTGCTGGATCAAGAAGGCGGCGACTGAGCATGTCGAATGCTCGACCCTGTGCCGTGTGCGACCTGCTACTCGCACCGATCTGGGCCATGGTCGCGCTGCTGTTTCCCTTCTTTCAAATACCCCTGCCCACATTGCGGGCAGACGGCTGGTTGTTGGCAGGCGCGTTCTGGGTGTTGGTCGGCGTTGTGATTGTGCTGCGGTTTGTCTGATAGCGTTCTCGCAACGCGAAGCAAGAGTTCATGCGAGTTGGTGAGCGCTGGTACTATTCGCCGGGTTCGTTGCTCGAGCTAATCTGCATAATCGGATAGGCAGTCAACTATGCGTTCAAGTGAACTGCGGGAAGTGGTTTCGATGTTTCCTTATGGGTTGTCGACCTGCGGTTGTTTAACGAGGTGTTGGGCGTTATGAGCACAGGTCACCAAGTCACTTTTACCTCTGACTTCTTCATGCCCATCGCAGGCGAGGACGAAGAAGCCAATCCCGGGTGCTTTGGCAAAGCGTTGGCACAGTGGCTTGCCGATCAACTCAATCGGCGAGGCGTACCCGTTGAGAGCATTATCCCCGAAGACTTTGGGTGGGTGGTTATCGTGTCGCGCAAACCGTTCACGCTTTGGCTTGGCTGCCGCAACACTGACGGCAGCACAACCGAATGGTCGGTGGTTATGGTTGCGGAGCTATCAATGCTTCAACGTCTATTCAAACGTGTTGATCCGGCGCGCGAGATCGAAAAGCTACGAACCCATCTTTTCGAACTTGTACCTTCAATTCCCGGAGTAACCAATGTTATCTGGGAACCTGATTATCGAAATGTGCCAGCGTGTTGCCCCCAATCACCTTTGTGCGACGAAAATCCGCGGATGTCAGGCGAAAATACGTTTGAATCTCTGCTCGTGGTCGCATCAACGGCAATTCCTTCGGTTGGCTGACGCATCGCACTAATCATGAGGGATTATATGATGCGTATGGTTAGCTTACTGTTGGGAATGGCTTTCTGTGTGGTTCTGCAGACTGGTTGTACACATGCTCAACACGTGAAATCCAATAATTCCGGTTCACCTGATGTCTGGCAGGAGAATGACGAATGCGGGCTTGTAAAACAAGAGCCGGTGATCGGTGGTAAAGTCAGCGAAGAGCATCTCAAGCTTGCCGCTCAATTCAACGAGAGAGCGATTCGACGTGAGTTTCAGTTCAATAGGGTTTTCGGTACCGGGTTTCTTAATTCAGAGAGCGACCTCTATGATTTATTGGCGAAAGGTCGCTTGTCGTACATAAGGGAACGAGGCGACATGGTTGAACTTTTGTACGAAGTTTGCGGCGGCCTAATTCGAATAGAAATTCACCGAGATGAGAAAATTGCAGCATTCCTTATCATTTGAGGAAGCAAAGCCGCAGAGCCAGCGTCAAGTCTATTGACGAAGCATTCTGCTATAACCGGCGTCGGGTGTAGCTCGCTCGCACGATCCGCCCCACTGTGTCGATAGGGATCATGCATCAACGCTCACGCAGGACCATCTTTCCGAACTACTGCGTGCTGTAACCAGTGCGCGGTGAGGAAGGCCCTTTCATTCCTTAAACAGCAATGCACTCATCGTTTATTTCCTACATTTACCTTCTCACCTCGGACGCTGGCGGAAGAGCCGGTCGATTACCACATGGTGAGTGGCGAACGGTTCTCGGTATTGCTGGCGAGCATTGGTCTGCTCGCCTGTTGTTTTCCGGCGAGCCGTCGCCTGGCGAAGCATTTGAGGCGATGGTGCAGTTGCTCATGCCTGAGGCACATCAATACTTCTCTGTGGGTGCTGAGTTCACGGTATGGGAGGGAGGCATCAAGGGTGTAGGACGTGTTCTTTCAATTGCTAGCTAACGCTTCGCTGCATCCGAACTACAACAGCTTGCTTCGCCAGCTGCCGATTTCGAGTGACCTCAAACGTCGGGAGCGAATGAGATGATCTGCTTCAAAGTTGTTGTTCACGGAATAAATCGCGAGCCTACCGCTACTGAACCAGACGGCTCGGGCTTTTACACCGCGCAATCGGTCCAAGCCGATAATCTGCAGCGCGCCATAGAAGACGCGTTCCTTTTTATTCAAAAAGATCCACGCAGTACCGAGCGCGGTCCCCTCTTGCGACTCGATGTTGAAGATGTGTTCGAGATTGATCATGCAGAGCTAGGTACGCACCATGGTTATATATATTATTGACGTGCCGCTCAACCACGAGCTCCGCGCAACGTCCGTGTATGTGCTTGGATAGCGGACCCCATGACGACGAAACGGGATTACCACCGATCGGTGGCCGAAACACTTTGTGCAATTGCGTCGCTAGATCCCATGTTTGGCTCGGTTGAGTTAATTTGCCTTTGGTTTGATGACGTCTACTTCCCCTGCCAGGAGCGTCCAGAGTGCATCGCGACCGATGTCTGGGTGCGGGGAATTTCGTGATGGCACGCGTGTTTCTCGGATTCGGAACTAGATGCACTAGCGAGGTTCCACTCTGTATTTGATATGTTATTGAATGGCCTTTCGGAGGACCCAAAGTCATTTAGAAATGATCCCGGGTGGATAAAGGTAGCCGAAGCAGCAAAGACGGCGTTTGATCGTATTTCGCGCCGAGGCCCGCCAACGCCGCTAATACTAGAGCCGCTAAAGGCGGGGCCACACTAAAGCCGGGGTCATATAGCCGTAAAGGCGGGGTCAAGTCCATCATCGTAGCGTTCCGCTATCCGCTGCTTCGGGTGCGGCGCGCTCTTACGAACCGCCCCAATGTGTCGATAGGGATCATGCATCAACGCTTGACGTGTTCGCTGAGTGTGCCCTCTAGGCAAGATCGACCCCAATGCCAAAAATTGCGTAGACCACCTCAGGAACGAATAATGACGACTCCGTTTCCATCGTCACGTACAACCACTTACCGATCTGCCGAGCACTATAATCGGTCCACGACGGGTATAGTCCTTTCATTTTTCGGAGCCATCTATGTCCGCGTGTTTAGATAAATTTGGTCGCGTGGTTTCAGTTGGGTCACGTGTTCGCCTCATCGAGTTGGCACCCCAATTTTTGGCGTCACTGCCGCTCGATGAAGTAGAATATGTTAGGTCAATGATTGGCGATATCTTTGACGTTTACGAAATCGACGATTATGGCTCCGCCTGGATTGAAAAGTGTTGGAACTTCGCCGATGACGGCCAGCGTATGGGGCACTCGTTAGCTCTCGAATCTCATGAGATGGAGTTGATCAATGCGAATTAGATCGAACCCATTCATAAATCAGGATGCGCAAAATTTCACCACTTTCCTCAGAGGTTCGGCGTAATCGACGGCATGGAAAGTGCAGCAGAGTATTTTCTGTTACTTTTGGGTTTGGCATCGGTGCCGATAGGCTTGCTTTTGCTCGGATCGGCGATATTTTGGCGTGATCGCCGAACCGCAGTTCTGGGGTGCATTGTACTTGCTATCGCGACCTCGGTTTTTGTTCGTGTTCGCTATGCGCAATTTTGGGCGATTGATGCATGCCTGGATCACGGCGGAAGCTTCAACTATGAAATGGAGCAATGTGAAGAAGATTGATCCAGGCGGTCTCAACGCTGAAGTTCAACAACCTCGCGCGAAAATTGCCTGACTAGTGTTGTGCACTCTGCCATCCAGTGACGAGGTGGCTCACCCTCGTGCTAAGGCCACGTTCTTCCCGAATCCGCGCCATCAGCTGCATTTGTGCGTTCGACGCGACCAATCCGGGATCAGTCGTCTTGCTGCGGCAATCACGGTGCCACTTTGCGCTTGATCAGCCGCGCCAGTGGTCTTGGCAGTTTACCGAGGGAGCCGAGCAGGCTGGGCAGCAGGCGCAGTTTCAGGCCGGAAAAGGCGCTGGGTACGACGGCGTCGATGAGGTGTGGGCCGGGGCTGCGCAGGGCGTTTTCCAGGGCGATGCAGAATTCCTCGGCGGTTTGCGCGCGTACCGAGTGCACGCCCAGGCTGTTGCCGAGTTGCACGAAGTCGATGCCGGGCTGGCTGAGGTCGAGTTGCGAGCGTGCCTTGTCGCCGTCGCCGCTGGCACCGACGCGTTGCAGTTCGACGTTGAGGATGGCGTAGGAGGCGTTGTTGAAGATCACGCTGGTGACGTTCAGGCGTTCGCGCGCCATCGTCCACAGAGCTTGAATGGTGTACATCGCCGAGCCGTCTCCCGCCAGGGCGATGACCGGGCGATCCGGGCAGGCAATCGCCGCACCGACGGCATTGGGCAAGCCTTGCCCGATGGCGCCGCCGGTGAGTGTCAGCACGTCGTGTCTGGGCGCCCCCGCCGTGAGGCTGGGCAGAAACACGCCCGAGGTCTGCGCTTCGTCCACGACGATGGCGCGTTCCGGCAGCAGGTGTCCGATGGCCTTGCAGACCTTTTCGGCGGTCAAGCGTCCGACCGGACGGCCGGGGCGGGCGGCGATCTGCAAAATGGCTTGCGCGTCGTCGCAGGCCAATTCGTTGCACAGGCGCTGCAGGCTGGATTCGGCATCCTGCTGCGCGCTGCTCAGAACATGCGCGGTGCAGCCTTCGGGGAGCAGGTCGCTGGCCTTGCCTGGGTAGGCGAAAAACGACACCGGTGATTTAGCGTCGACCAGGATCAAATGCTGGTAGCCCGCGAGTTGCACGGCGGCCAGTTCGGCGAGATAGGCGATGCGCTCGACCGCTGGCAGTCCGGCACCGCGCTCGATTCGGGTCGGAAAAACTTCGGCAAACAGCTTCACACCGAAGCGGGCCGCAAGTTTGCCTGCCCGCATCAGGCTGGGCTCGCGCAACGCCTGTCCTCCCAGCAGCATCGCGATCTTTCCGCCACCTTGAATGACCTGCGCGATGGCGGCGATCACCGCGTCCGGGGCGACTTCGCGAGGGGCGAGCACCGGTGGCGGGGCGGGGTTGGCACCGGTACCCCACGAGACATCGGCGGGCAGGATCAAGGTCGCGACCTGACCGGGTGGCCCCATCGATGCGGCCACCGCTTCGGCGGCATCCTGGCAAAGTCGATCTGTCGATGCGGAGGTCCGCACCCAGGTCGAACAATTGCGCGCCACGGTTTCGATGTCGGACTGCAGTTGTGCGTCGTACTTGACGTGCGAGGTGGCGTGATCGCCCACGATGTTGACGACAGGCACCTTGCCTTTGCGGGCGTTGTGCAGGTTGGCCAGTCCATTGCCCAGTCCGCAGCCGAGGTGCAGCAGGGTGGCGGCGGGCTTGCCCGCCATGCGCGCATAGCCATCGGCAGCGCCGGTCGCGACACCTTCAAACAAGGTCAGCACGGCACGCATGCGCGGCTCGTGATCGAGCGCAGCGACGAAGTGCATTTCCGAGGTGCCGGGGTTGCTGAAGCAGACTTCGACGCCTGCATCGGCCAGGGTTTTCAACAATGCTTGTGCGCCGTTGGGCATGAGTGAGCCTTTGTGGGATCAGTGGGCGATGGATCGCGCTGCCGCGCGTGCGGTGAGGATGCAGCCGGGCAGGAAGGTGCCTTCCAGCGAGCGCTTGCCGTTCGAGCCACCGCCGCCGAAACCGGCGGCCTCGCCGACGCAGTAAAGCCCGTCGATGGCGTGTCCTTCGGCGTTCAGCACTCGACTCTGCAAGTCGGTGCGCAGACCACCCAGGCTCTTGCGGGTGATCAGTTGCATCTGGATGGCGATGAAGGGACCGGCACCCGGCTTCTGCAGCGGCGCGGGTTTGCAGGTGCGCAGCCGATCCGGCTTCCACTGCCTGGCGTGCAGGATGCGGCGGATCTGCTCGTCGTTGTGCAGGGCTTGGCCGTTTGCAAAATTGGCGTCGAAATCATCGGCCAAGCGCTGCAGTTGGTTGGCATCGATATCGCTGGTGCCCGTCAGTGCATTCATTTTGGCGGCCAGACCCGTGAGTTGGTCATCGACCAGAAACTGCGGGACTTCGCGTTGCATCTGGCGGACCAGTCGATGGTTGCCGAACAGGGTTTCGTACAGGAACGGCAGCAGTTGCTGATCGCGGATGCGCGGATTGTGTTCGGACCCGGAGATGGCGAACTCCTTGGCCGCGATGCGCCAGTTCAGCAAATGCCAGGTCCAGGGTTTATCGAGCGCGGCAACACGCTGACACAGTGCATGCGTGTCGAAGCCGGTCACCAGCGGCTGCGGTCCAATGCGCTGTCCACGGTGGTCCAGCCACAGGGCGGACTTGCAGGGAATGGTCGACAGGCCGTGGCCTTCGAAATGCGCCTGCGGATGCGGAAAGCCTGCGGCGTAGTTCCACATCTCGCCGACGTTGACTAGAACGCCACCCAGGTCGTTCGACACGTGCTGGTGCAGTTGCCCATCGGCATACGGATGCGCGCCGTTGAGCATTTGCGCGAGCCGTGGACGATGGGTGGGCCAGTGCGCGATGACCTGTTCGCTGGCGCCATTGATGCCGCCCATCGCCAGCACCACGACTGGCGCATCGATACGCAACTCGCGGCCCAAGGCTTCATCCTGGACGACTGCGCCACGGAGCTGACCGCCGCTGGCATCGAGCTGCAGCGCGCGATGCCGATGCAGCACCTGCAGCGAGCCGGGCGCATCGACGTTCTGCAGCGCGGCGAACAGTCGCTTCACCATGGCTTGCGAGCAGCCCCAAAGTACGTGATAGCGCGGTAGACGGTTGCCGTCGCCGTACAGGCCACGTTCGACCCAGTTCACGGCGGGCAGAAACTTCAGCCCGTGCGCCAACAGCCAGTCGTAGACCTCGCTACGCGAATGTTCGACGTAGTAACGCGCCCAGGCCAGCGAGTGCAGATCGGACGGGGCCAGCTCGCCAAAGCGCAGCCAGTCCTGCAGCGCGCGTTCGGGCGTGTCGGGAATCTTCATGCGCCGTTGCAAGGGCGTGCCGACCAGGGCCATGCCACCAAACGCCCACAGCGCCAGTCCGCCAAAGCGCTCGGGCGTATCGCGATCCACCAGCACGACATGCTTGCCTGCGCGCCGACATTCCAGGGCCGTGACCAGACCGGCCAAACCGCCGCCCACGACCAACACATCTGCTTGCACTCGGGAAGTCATCGCCGCCATTCACCTGTCGAGCCAGGTCGACACGATAGCCTGAGCGGCGGTCAGTTCATCATGCGCTGCGGCAGATTTCGCAGAGTGAAGCAACGAGACCGTGCCCGCCGTGCGGCGGTCACGAACCGTGCTGACTCAGTACGAATCCTGATGCACTTCCTTGACGGCACGGCCCGAGGGATCGACGACCGATTTCAAGGATGGGTCCCATTCCAGCGCGGCGGCGGTGGAGCAGGCTACCGACGGGCCGCCGGGCACGCATTCTGCGGCCCAGGCCTGCGGGTAGTGCTGTTCGAACATCTCGCGATAGAAATAGGCTTCCTTGGTCGCGGGCGTGTTGTAGGGGAAGCGGAAACGCGCGTTTTCCATTTGCGCGTCGCTGATGCGCGCTTCAGCGTGGGCCTTCAGCGAATCGATCCACGAGTAGCCCACGCCGTCGGAGAATTGTTCTTTTTGACGCCACAGGATGCTGTCCGGCAGATAGCCCGCGAAGGCTTCGCGCAGGAACTGCTTTTCCATGCGTCCACGCGCCTTGCCGGAGAGTTTGACTTCCGGGTTGAGCGACATCGCGACGTCGATGAATACGCGGTCCAGAAACGGCACGCGCGCTTCCACGCCCCAGGCCGCCATCGACTTGTTGGCGCGCAGGCAATCGAACAGGTGCAGGTTGTCGAGCTTGCGCACGGTTTCTTCGTGCAGCGCTTCGGCGTTCGGTGCCTTGTGGAAATACAGATAGCCGCCGAACAACTCATCCGAGCCTTCGCCGGACAGCACCATCTTGATGCCCATGGCGCGGATGCGACGCGCCATCAGATACATCGGCGTCGAGGCGCGGATGGTGGTGACGTCGTAGGTTTCGAGGTGATAGATCACGTCCGAAAGCGCATCCAGACCTTCCTGCACGGTGAAATGAAATTCGTGATGGACGGTGCCGATGTGCGCCGCGACTTCGCGCGCCGCCTTGAGATCGGGTGATTCCTTCAGACCCACCGCAAAACTGTGCAACTGCGGCCACCAGGCTTCGGTCTTTTCGTCTTCTTCGACACGGCGGGCGGCGTATTTCTTGGCAATCGCGGCCACCAGCGAGGAATCCAGACCGCCCGAAAGCAAAACGCCATAGGGCACGTCACTCATCATGTGGGTCTTCACGGCATGCTCGAACGCCGCACGCAGCGCGAGGCGGTCAGTGGGGCCGTCCTTCACCGCCGCGTAGTCACGCCAACCGGGATGGTAGTAGGCGGTCGGGCTGGCATCGCCCGACTGCCAGTAGTGCCCGGGCGGAAACTCACGCGCCTCCTTGCAAACCGGCGCCAGTGATTTCAGCTCGGAGCCAACGTACAGATTGCCGTGCTCGTCGTGACCGTAGTAGAGCGGGATGATGCCGATGGGATCACGACCGATCAGCCAGCGACCGGCGGCGTCATCCCACAACACGAAGGCAAACATGCCTTCAAGCTGGTTGAGGAAGTCGGCACCGAATTGGCGATAGAGCGGCAGAATGACTTCGCAGTCCGAATGCGTCTGGTAGGCGTAGTCGGCCTCGGTGGCGGCGCGTAGCTCGCGATGGTTGTAAATCTCGCCATTGACGGCCAGCGCTTGCGTGCCATCCGGCGACAGTAAAGGCTGCGCACCGCTGTCGACCCCGACGATGGCCAAACGCTCGTGGACCAGAATCGCACGATTGTTCGCATACACCCCCGACCAGTCCGGGCCGCGGTGACGCATGCGGCGGGAGAGATCCAGTGCCTGCGAGCGCAGTGCGACGGGATCGGAGCGGAGATCAAGGATGCCGAGAATCGAGCACATGGGCGCCATGCCATCAGTGAAAGGAAATCCGATTCTATGCCACGGCGTGAACGGGTTTGCGCGCTGCAGCAGGCATCATGCGGAGATGGCATGCCAACGCGAAACACAGAAAACAGAAAGCCCTCACGAGGAGGGCTTTCGGAAGAGAGGCTGGTCGGGCTAGGAGGGAGAGGCTCGACCAGCGGTTGCGACCGATGTATCGCGGCACCGGCGGCTTCCTTGCGACATGGGGGTGATGTCTCAAGGCGGCGACAGTGTGCCCCGGGCGCGGCCATGCGGGCTTGATCGCGGTCAATTGCTCGCGAGATCGCTCAGCGTGGGCGTTCGACAAATACCTGGGTGCTCATGTCGGCAGGCGCTGGCCGCGCCATGTTGCCGCCGTCGCGGACGTAGTCCGCCAGGGCTTGGGCATAGTGCAGATAGGTGGCCTCACGTCGTGCCTCCTCGATTCGACCAAACGTCGTAAATCCATCCTGCCCCGAGGCGATGTAGTCGTTGGTGATCAGCAGATAGATATGATCCGCTCGCAGTGCCTGCCAGGCGCCGTCCCGGAACACTTCAAGCTTGCTGAAGCGCTCGCCCGGCGCGGCATTCAGATCCAGATTCCAGCGCAGGCCTGCGGCATAAGGAAACGAGCCGCTGGCCGCGCCAGGGTTCGCCAGATAGGCCGCAATCGCATCCTCCAGCACCTGATGGATTTCGGCACCGGTCATGCGCAGGCGATCCAGCATGTTCTTGTAGGGCAGGGCGAGGTAAGCGTCACCGATGCTGAATTCGCCTGCGGCAATGCCATTGCGCACGCCTCCGGCGTTCTGGATCGCGATATCGGCACCACCGAAGCGTTTGCCCAGTTCGAGAAAGGCGCGAGCGACAACTGCCTGCGCGTGGCCGCCGTGCGCATCGGTAGCCTCGGCGCAACCCGGCGCCGCATCGCGCGAGCGATCATGTCGACCAGGAATGCGCCGCAGGCAGAGCCGCTCCGGCACGACGCCGACCACTTCCGCAGCGAACGATTGCACCTGTTTTTCATAGACCGACAGGACATGCTGCGCCTTGGCGTCCGGTTCGACTTGCAGCACATACGGGTGTGTCGCCAGCGCATCGGGTACTCGCGCGGCCGGGTTCGTTTCGCTCAATCCAGCCAGCAACAGATGCGGCGTGCCCGCGCAATTCAGAACGCGACCGTCCGTATCGAACTCGATGTCCAGTTGGCCTACCACCCAGGTATATTGCCAAGCCTGGACAATGCAGGTGACGTCGCCATCCGCATTGCGCGCCAGCGTCGGGTATTCACCAGCCGGTGCCAGTCCGAGCGAGCTGAACTGCGAGCCCAGCAGCGTATGCGAGTCACCACCCACCACGGCATCGACGCCATGCAGCTGCTCGACCAACTTCAAGTCATTGCGGTAGCCGATGTGCGACATCAGCACGATGTGATCGATACCGCGTGCTTGCAGTGAGTCGATCTCACGCTGCGCGGCGCTGCGTTCGTCCTCGAATTGGGTGCCGGCATCGGGGCTGGAGGACGCCTTGGTCTTTCCGGCGACATCCACGCCGACGATGCCGACGCGAAGACCGCCGCGCTTGATGACCACGCTGGGCTTCAGATAGTCGTCGGCAGCAAAAAGGCTCAACGGCGACACACCCACTTCGGGATGCACGTTGGCGCCCAGTACCGGTGTGTCGCAATGCCACACTGGTTTGGAGAGGAAGTCGAGAAAACGCTTCAGACCGGTATCACCGGCGTCGAACTCGTGATTGCCGACCTCGAACGCATCGAAGCAGATTTGATTCATCAGGTCCGCATCGGCCTCGCCCTGAAACAGGGTGAAGTAGAGATCGCCGGTGATCGCGTCGCCCGCATGCAGCTTGAGCGTGGGAGTCTCGCGGGAGTGCAACTGCGCAAAGGCGCTGACCACCCGAGGGAATCCGCCGAGTACGACACCCAGTTCCTTGCCCTCCACCTGCAGAACCTGACCATCGTCGGCAGCCAGTCGGGAGTGGTGATCATTGATGTGCAGGATGCGAAGCGTTTGCGGAGCAGGCGCGGCATCTGCGGGCGGCGGCTTCACCGGCTGATTGCTGCAACCTGTCATTAACCCGTAGCCAAGCATCCATGTCCAAACTGCTGCGCGCATCGCGACCTCGCTGGTGTTGCGGGAATTTGATCTTGTTCCGCCACGCATCGTTCGATCAGCGCCTTGACGGACGTGACAGGTTACCAGCACACCCGTTTCGGGGAATTGATTCATGCCATGACCATTGGCGCTGGGTGCGGGTGCTGCACGCGCACTATCCTGCGCTCTGCAACGGGGAGATGGGCATGTTGATCAGCGCGATTTGGATGTTGGCAGCGGCGGGTTCAAACGAGGCATGGCAAACGCCTGCCGAGCAGAGTGAGTTCACCCGCACACCGCGCTACGAAGAAACCATGGCGTGGTTCGAACGACTGGATGCGGCCAGCGGACAGGTGCAGATGGCGCCGTTCGGTGTCAGTCCGCAAGGTCGAACGCTGCGCACCGTCGTGTTGGCCAGTGATGGCGAGTTCACCCCGGCGCTGGCGCAGGCCTCGGGCAAGCCCATCGTGCTGATCCAGGCCGCCATCCATCCCGGCGAGAACGAAGGCAAGGACGCCCTGATGGCCTTGGCGCGGGACCTCACGGTGGCGAATGTGCATCGCGATCTGCTGAAGGACGTCGTGCTGGTGCTGGTGCCGATCTTCAATGTCGACGGGCATGAGCGCTTTTCGCCCTACAACCGCATCAATCAGAACGGGCCCGAAGCGATGGGCTGGCGCGCCACTGCGCAGAACCTCAACCTCAACCGCGACTACATGAAAGCCGATGCGCCCGAAATGCAGGCCTGGCTGAGCTTGTTCAACACCTGGCGACCGGACTTGTTGATCGATTTGCACAACACCAATGGCGCGGACTACCAGTACGAGTTGACCTGGTCCTATGAGCGGCACGCCAATCTGCATCCGGCCGTTCGCGATTGGCAGAACCGAGTGTTCGGCGAGGAGGTCAAACCCGCGTTGCTCAAGCGCGGCTGGAAGCTGTTCAACTACGTCACCATGCTGGACGACACGGATCTGTCAGCCGGACTGATCGACGGCGCGTCCGGACCACGGTACTCGATCGGTTATGCCGCCATCGCCAACCGCGCCGGATTGCTGGTCGAAACCCACATGCTGAAGGACTTCAAGACCCGCACGGCGGTCAATATCGACTTGCTGGTGGAGGTGCTGCGCGGCATCGCCCGTGATCCGCAGTCCCTGCGGCAAGCGGTTCGCAAGGCGGATGCGGACACCGTGCAACGCGCGCGGCAGCCGAATGCGACCGTTCCGCTGCGGCTTGCACCGGATGAAAGCCGTCGGGAGATCGAGTTTCTGGGCTATACCTACACCCGTACGCACAGTGATGTATCCGACCGGATTTGGGTGCAGTACGACCCGACCAAGCCGGTCACTCTGCGTCTGCCGATACGCGACCATGTGACCGTGGTCGATCAGGTGACGCCGCCGGCAGCCTATGTGATTCCGGCAGCATGGCAAGACGTGATTGCGCGATTGCGCTGGCACGGGATCGCGATGCAGACCGTGTCATCCGCCGTGGACCTGTCCGCGAGTAACTGGCGATTCAAATCGCCGGTATGGGCAACGCAACCGTTCGAGGGCCGCCTGATGCTGACCGAATTCGCCCAGACGGCGGAGCAGGGCCAGTTCAGCGTCAGCGAAGGCAGTGTGTTGGTTCGCCTGGATCAGCCACGCGCCAACATCGCCATCCATCTTCTGGAGCCGCAGGCACCGGATGCCCTGCTGCGATGGGGTTTCTTCAACACCATTTTCGAGGAAAAAGAGTACGCCGAGCCCCGCGTGATGGAGGCCATGGCACGCAGGATGCTGGCCGAAAATGCCGAACTGAAGGCGACGTTCGAACGCCGTTTGCAGGAGGACCCGGCGTTCGCCAAGGACGCACAGGCCCGGCTGGATTTCTTCTATCAGCGCACGCCGTATTTCGATCAGGCCTATCTGCGCTACCCGGTGCTGCGCCTGGACGCGGAAAATCTGGCGAAACTGCAGGCTGTCGAGGCAAATTGAGCGCTCGCGGGGTTCAGTCCGGCATCGGTCTGGGCGATAATGCATCGCCCGCATGGGTGGCGTTGGAAAGCGCCACCTGCCGTCTTGCCCCCGACGCCGGATACCCCGCATGGACCAGCTTTGCATCGTCACCACGGGTGGCACCATCGACAAGATCTACTTCGACGACAAGTCGGACTACCAGATCGGTGAGCCACAGATCGGCCGGATTCTGGAAGAGTTGGGCGTTGCCTTCCGCTTCAGCGTGATCCCGATTCTGCGCAAGGACAGTCTGCACATCACTGCCGAGGATCGCGCGTTGATCCGCCAGACCATTGCCGCGCAACCCGCACGACATGTGCTGGTGACGCACGGGACCGACACCATGGTCGAAACCGCCAAGGTGCTGGCCGAACTGAGCGAAAAGACCATCGTGTTGACCGGAGCACTGAATCCTGCGCGGTTTCGTGGCTCGGATGCCGAATTCAACATCGGCACAGCGGTCGGGGCGGTGCAGTGTTTGCCGCCCGGCGTGTACATCGCGATGAATGGTCGGGTCTGGAATCCTGCCAAGGTCCGCAAGAACGTCGCCGCCAACCGGTTTGAAGCCTTGCCCGACTGATCGGGCCCAGCACCTGTCTGCGCAATTCGCTTGCGTGGTGACTTGAAACCCGTCTGCACCGGAGTCCGGCATGGCCGAGCACAGCCGCCAGCAAAAAGCAGCGCATCAGTTGAGGCTGCTGTCCGAAGCGCTCGATTCGGGACGTCTGGGACCGGTCAAGCGCCTGGTCAACACCCTGTCGACGGCGGAGATCGGCAATCTGCTGGAGTCGCTGCCACCCGGCAAGCGCAGCATCGTTTGGGGACTGGTGGATGCCGAGGATGACGGTGAGGTCTTGCTGCATGTCGGCGACGAGGTGCGCGAGAGCCTGATCGCCGAAATGGATCAGGACGAAATCGTGGCGGCAGCCGAGTCGCTCGATCTCGACGACCTTGCCGAGCTGATGGAGGACTTGCCGGATCAGGTCATCGATGAAGTGCTGAAGTCGATGGATCGCGAAAATCGCGAGCGACTTGAGCAGGTTCTGAGTTACCCCGAAGACACCGCCGGGCGCTTGATGAACCCCGACGTGATCACGGTCCGTGCCGATGTCACGGTCGATGTGGTGTTGCGCTACCTGCGCCTGCGCGGCGAAATGCCCGAACACACCGATCATCTGTTCGTCGTGAGCCGACGCCACCAGTATCTCGGTCGAATTTCGCTGACCGCTCTGCTGCTCTCGGAACCCGGTCGACCAATCAACCAGATGCTGGATACCGACGAGCAACCGGCCATTCCGGTGACGGCGTCAGCGGCGGAGGTGGCCAGCCAGTTCGAAGACCATGACTGGATCTCCGCGCCGGTCGTGGATGGCAATAACATCCTGCTCGGTCGCATCACCATCGACGACGTCGTCGACATCATTCGCGAACAGGCCGAGCATCAGGCGCTGTCGGCCGCCGGTCTGGACGAGGATGAGGACATGTTCAGCCCGGTGCCGCGCGCCGCGCGCCGCCGAATGGTGTGGCTGGGCGTGAATCTGGCGACCGCCTTTTTGGCTGCCAGTGTGGTCGGGCGTTTCGAGGACACGATCGAAAAGGTCGTCGCGCTGGCCGTGCTGATGCCTATCGTCGCGGGCATGGGTGGCAATGCAGGAACCCAAGTGCTGGCGCTGATGGTGCGTGGTCTGGCGCTGGGTCAGGTTGGTGCCAGCAATGCCAAGGTGCTGCTGTGGAAAGAGGTGCGTGTCGCGTTGTTGAACGGCCTGACGTTAGGCGCCTTGCTGGCAGGCGTGGTCTGGCTCTGGTTCAAGGACCTGCCGCTGTCACTGGTGATCTATGCCGCGCTGATCATGAACCTGCTGTTTGCCAGTCTGGCGGGTGTGCTGGTGCCACTGACGCTACGTCGCCTGGGGTTCGATCCGGCCCTCGCCAGCGGCATCTTTCTGACCACCGTCACCGATGTCATGGGCTTCTTCGTGTTTCTCGGCCTCGGAACCCTGATCCTGCTGCACTGAGATTCGCCCTGACTGCAGGCCAGGGCGGTGGCGAATCAAAACAGTGCCTTGATCATTTGCCAACCCGCGATGTAGACACCGATGGCGGTGCCCATGCTGGTCAGGAAAAAATTGAGCAGCACACGGGAAACCCGATTGCGCCACCAGCCGCCCATGCTGCCGACATCGTCACGCAGGGCGTGGAAGTCGGCCACGGTGGGTTTGCGCAGCCAGAGTTCGATGAGCGCGCTGACGGTACCTGAGGCAAGGGCAGGGTGCAGCGGCGTGACGGGCGAGGCGAGGAATGCGCCAACGATGCTCAATGGATGACCGCCGGCCGCCAGGCAACCCAGCGCGCCAAGGCTACCGGTGACCAGCACCCATTGCAGCAAGACGGTGCCGCCGATATCGACGCCCTTGCTGAATCCATAGGCGAAGCCACCCAGCACCAGAGCGGTCAGCGCCAGCGTGATCCATGTGCCCCAGGGCTTGCTGGGTGGCAGCACGCTCAAGCGTTCCTGGATCAACGCCGGGGCGTCCTGATCGGCTTGCAAATGCTGGGACAGACCGGCGAGATGACCGGCACCGATCACCACCAACACATGCTTGATCTCGGCGGCGCTGGCCGTTGTCGCTTGCTGACGCAAGGCGGCCGCCATGTACTCGTCGCGCTCGGCGATCAATGCTCGATAAAGCGATTCACGCTTGCGGGCAAACTCGCCGAAGGTGCTCTCCAGCATGTCCCCTTCCTTGAGCCGCTCGATGTCTTCCTTGCCCACTTCATCGTCGACGATGAGACTTGCCAGCACGCCACTCATCAGCATCATCCGATCCCAAAAACCGACCGCTGCCGAGGTTCGCTTGAGTGTGGTCGCGACATCCCGGTCAATGCGCCATACCGGCGTATTGCTGACCTCCGCCAATTGCCATGCCGCTTTCATTTCGGCACCCGGTTCGACACCCAGTTGTTCGGAGAGGCGGCGTTGATAACCGGCCAGAGCAAGGTTGGCGGCCACCAATCCGACCTTGCCGTCGCGAATCACACGGATCAGATCGAGTTTTGCGAGTGCATCGGGATCGCGCATCGACTGATAGCGCGACTCGCACAGCTCAATGGCGACCGCATCGAAATCGTGAGCGGCAATTTGCGCGTGCACGGCGTCGACACTGGCCTGCGACACATGAGCCGTGCCCAGAATCGTGTAGCGCACGCCATCGCGCTCGACATCGCGCAATGGTTGCGCGACGAGGGTGGTGGTCGACACGGACAGTTCGGACGACTCAGTCACGATAACGCCTCAACAGATCAGCATAGGCATCGATTCGTCGGTCACGCAGGAAGGGCCAGATCCGCCTGACCTGTTCCGAACGCTGCATGTCCACTTCGGCCAGCAGCAGTTCCGGCGCCTCGACGCTTGCTTCGGCCAGAACTTCTCCCTGCGGTCCGAGGACCATGCTGGAACCCCAGAACTGAATGCCGCCGTCGCCTTGCGGAGCCGCCTCAAAGCCGGTTCGGTTACAACTCAGTACCGGCAGGCCATTGGCCACCGCGTGACCACGGTGGCTGAGTATCCAGGCCTGGCGTTGCCGCTGCTTCTCGTCCAGCGCGTCGCGCGGGTCCCAGCCGATGGCGGTCGGATACAACAGCAATTCCGCACCTGCGAGGGCCATCAGACGCGCCGCTTCGGGATACCACTGATCCCAGCAGACCAGCACACCTAATCGGCCGATGCTCGTGTCGATGGGCGTGAAACCCAGATCACCGGGGGTGAAGTAGAACTTCTCCAGAAATCCCGGATCATCCGGAATGTGCATCTTGCGGTATTTGCCAACCAGACTGCCGTCGCGCTCGAACACCACGGCCGTGTTGTGATACAGCCCAGCCGCCCGTCGTTCAAACAGCGACCCGACCAGGACGACGCCATAGGTGCGCGCCAGCGCAGACAGCCGTTCGGTGCTGGGTCCGGGAATGGGTTCCGCTCGGTCGAATTCGTCGACGCACTCGTGTTGGCAGAAGTACGGCCCGTTGTGCAGTTCCTGCAGCAGCACCAGACGCGCGCCTGACGCGGCGGCCTCCTTGATGCGCCGCTCGATTTCAGCGAGGTTCGCTTCACGACTGCCGCGATCCACGTCCTGAATCAGCGCGACGGGCAGGGTAGAGTGCTTAGGCATTCAACAATCCCTCGGGAAGTTGCATGGTGATGCAATGCAGGCTGCCGTTCTGCCAGATCAGCGGTCGACAGGGAACAGGTACGATCTCGCGATCCGGAAACGCCTGCGCCAGCACGTCGATGGCCTGCGTGTCAGCGGGGTCGCCATACGCGGGCATCAGAACGGCGCCGTTGACGATCAGAAAGTTGGCGTAAGACGCGGCCAGACGACGGCCCTCATCCAGAATCGGTTTTGGCCAGGGCAGTGGAAGGCATTCATAGGCTTGCCCATCTTTGCGTCGCAAGGCCTGCAGTTCCTTGGCCATCGCCTGCAGCGGTTCGAAGTGCGAATCCGAGGCATCGTCACAGCTTTGGTAGACGATGCGCGTCGTGCTGGCAAACCGCGCCAGGGTGTCGATGTGTGCATCGGTGTCATCGCCTTCCAGATGCCCATTCAACAGCCACAGGACGCGATCCTGGTGCAGATACGTGCGCAGCGCCGCGCTGAGCGCGTCGCGATCCAGTCCGGGATGCCGATGCTGCAGGCAGTGCCACGTGGTCAGTAGCGTGCCCTCACCGTCAGTCTCGATACCGCCGCCCTCCAGTGCGAAATCGATCCGCTGGTGTTCGGCGACCGCACTGAGCCTGCCTGCTTTCAGTAGATTGCCGACCAAGGCATCGTCGGTTCCTGCTTCGTATTTGCCACCCCAGCCGGTGAAATGAAAGTCCAGCAAGACGAAGCCATTCGGCGCGCGCAGACTGATCGGCCCGGAGTCACGCAACCAGGTGTCGTCGTAGGGAACATGGACAAAGTGCAGGCGTTCTTCAGACACGCACGCATCCGCCAGCAATCCGCGGACCCGGCTTTCGAGCTGCGCATCAGGTACACAGATCAGCAGATTTTCGAAGCGGCACACCGCACCGGCGAGCGCGACATAGGTCGCCTCTACTTGAGGCAGGCGAGGCGCCCAGTCAGTCTCGGCATGCGGCCAAGCGATCAGGACAGCGGACTGTGCAGTCCACTCGGCAGGAAAGTGCATTGGCAGGTTCTCGAGGAGATCCGGCAATCGCCAGGATCGGGGAATCAGGGACGTTTTGGGCCTTCTTCGAGCGGGTTCGTGCGGTTGACGACGGCGTCAACGACGTGCGAATGCTCGAAATAGACGGTGAACTCCGGATAGACCCAACGCGTGATCGGCGGCTGCGCGCGACTGGCACCACCGACCGGCGCAACACGCGATTGCGGCGCGCCAAACTCACTCTCCACGGACGCCATCAAGGCACCGCGCTTGGGAAGACGGACACCGCTCGCTTCAACCGAATGCACACGCTCAATCAGCAACACGTCGCCACGAGTAACCTGGTCTTCGGCATGTGCCGTATTGGCGGCGACGAGTGACAGCGAGAGCAGGAAAAGGCACGAGAACGAACGATCAATCATGGCTCAGCTCCGAGTGTGCGAGGGCCAAAGTCTATCAGGATGACGCTACGCCACATGGGCGATGTCAGCGCCAGAACGAACGAAGGCCGCGAAAAGCGGCCTTGCAGTCCGGCAATGCGTGCGACGCGACTTAGCGCTGACGCGCCTTGAAGCGCGGATTGCTCTTGCAGATCACGAACACCTTGCCACGGCGGCGAACGACCTTGCAGTCACGATGGCGGGTCTTGGCAGACTTCAGGGAGTTGAGGATTTTCATGGGAAACCTTGCGAGTGGTTGAAGCGCGTAAACGAGGCATTGTAGTCATGCAAGCTCTTGCTGGCAATGGTTTTTACCATTCACTGATCGGATGATCAGAAAACCAGTGCCGCTGCCTTGAACAGGGCATGGACAGATTGCCCCACTTCAAGCGCCAGGCTGTGACAGGCATGTTCGGTAATTTCCGCCAACAGATCGTGCCCGGACGGCGTTTGACAGTGAACCAGCACGACGCCCGGTCGGGTGTTCTCCAGCATTTGAATACGCACCCGCTCGATGTTCTGAAACGAGGTCTGCAACGGGATCTCTCGGGCCAGGCCGACCTCGCGTGCGGCAATGCGAACCCGAACCCAGCCCTTGTCTTTCTGTTGCGGTGCGGGCACATGAACGATCCACTGACCGCAGCGCACGCGCCAGACAGCAAGCGATGCATCCGGCGGCAACAGTTCGCCATCCAGCAGCACACCGGGTCCGAGATCGGCACGCAGCGGAGAATGGGCATCCCGGCTGACATCGAAGACCGACTGCGCCGATCGCACTTCCCCCTGGGACATGATCGCGACCGAATCGGCGACCCGCTCCAATTCTTCGGCGTCGTGACTGACGTACAGCATCGGAATCTGCCATTGCCGCTGCATTTCGCGCACCTCTGCTACGGCGTGCAGCCGCGCCGGTCTGTCCAACGCGGACAGCGGCTCATCAAGCAACAGCAATCGCGGGCTGGCCAGCAACGCACGCGCCAGGACCAGACGCTGCTGCTGTCCGCCCGACAGGCTTGCGACAGGCTTTGCCAGCAACGGGGTCAAAGCGAGACGTTCGATCAACTCGTCAGGCTGGATGCGTCGTTCCTTGCTGCGTCGATACCCGAACAGGAGGTTGTCGAGCGCCGACAGGTGAGGCAGCAGGCTGGGATGCTGCAGGATCAGTCCGACACGTCGACGTTCAAGCGGCATCCAGACTTCATCGGTTTGCCAGTGTTCGCCCGCCAATGACACCCGTCCATCGGGAATTCGATGCAAGCCCGCAAGACTGCGCAGGAACAGACTCTTTCCGCTGCCCGAGGGACCGAACAGGGCGGTGATCCCTTCGCAAGGCAGCGTTCCTTCAGCGCATAGCTGAAAATTGCCGAGACGTTGATGCAGAGAAAACGTCAGCATGTCGGCCATAGACCTCGCTGTCGGCGCCGCCAGATGCCCAGCGCGAGCAAAAGCAGGAACGACACCACCAGCAAGGCCAACGAGAGTCGGTGCGCACGGGCGAAATCCAGCGCTTCAACCGCGTCATAGATCACGATCGACAAGACTTGAGTCTGGCCGGCAAGGTTTCCGCCGATCATCAATACCACCCCGAACTCGCCCAGCGTATGGGCAAAACTCAGCACCCAAGCGGTGAACAGGCTTTGTCGAATCAGCGGCAACCCGACGTGAAAGAAACGATCAAGCGGACCCGCACCCAACGAAGCCGCAATCTCCAGTGGAACACGGCCGATAGACCGGAAGCCGTCCTGCAGCGGTTGCACCGCGAAGGGCAACGAAAACAACACGGACCCGATCAAAATACCGGGAAAGCTGAACGCCAGATGCCGCAAACCCATGGCTTCAACTGTGGCACCCACCACGCCGTTCGGACCCAAGGCGAGCAGGAGATAGAAGCCCAGTACGGTAGGCGGCAGAACGAGGGGCAGGGTGACGATCGATTCGACCACCACAGTCCATCGGCTGCGGGAGTACGTGAGCCACCAGGCGAGTGGCAAGCCGATGAGCAGCAGGATCAGACTGGTCGACAAACACAGCTGGAAGGTTGTCCACGCGGCCTGAAGGTCACTTGCGGTGAACACAAGCACCCCTCGTTGCCATCGGTGGCGCGATACGAATCATGGCAAGTCGAACCCGAACTCCTGCAGCAAGGCTTGTCCCTCGTTGGAGAAAACAAGCTCAAGAAAGGCATCTGCCATCGCGGCATCGGACACTTGAGCGGTGACGATGACGGACTGCCACAACGGGTCATGCAGGGATTCATCGACCAGCACGAACCTTCCTTGCGATGCATCGGAGATCAGGGAACGCGCAACAATCCCCGCATCGGCGGCACCGCTGACCACGTATTGCATCGCCTGCGCGACGTTCTCGCCGCGGACCAGCTTGTCGACGAGGATCGACGCGTGCGGCTGACGCTGGATTGCCTGCTGCGCGCGTTGCCCATACGGCGCGTGATCGGGATGGGCGATGGCGATGTGGTGCACATCAGCCTGTTCCAACACATCCCAACTGATGTCTTGTTCGCGTGACCACCAGAGCACGAGGCGCCCCTTCGCGTAGCGTTTCGGCATGCCGTGTGCGTGGCCGTGTGCGGAGAGCCGGGCTGGATAGCGTTCGTCAGCCGAAAAAAAGATATCGAATGGCGCACCTTGTTCGATCTGCCGCGACAACTTCCCGGAAGAGCCGTAAACGATGTCGACCTGCAGATCGGGATGCTGTTGATGGAAGCGCTCCACCCATTTCGTTCCGACAGGGCGCAAATCAGATGCCGCCGCAATCCGCAGGACCGAGGCGGCAACTGCACCTTGAGACATCGTTACGCCGGCAACCAGCATCCCAACCAGGACGCGCAGCAGAAGCGCTCTCATCGCGATGCATCGGATGCGTCGGGCGAATCTGCCCGGATTGACGTACCTTCCACCCAAAGGCTATCGCCGTCGATGTAGTGCTCCTGCTTCCAGATCGGGGCTTCATGCTTGACGCGCTCGATCACACACCGACACGCATCGAATGCGGCTGCCCGATGACCGGTGCCGACAGCCACGACCACGGCGATGTCGCCAATGGCCAGCCGTCCCTTGGCATGCGCCACATACACTCGGCAGGGAACTCCAATCTGCACGGCAGCCTTGTCGGCGGCCTGCTCGAACTTCACCAAGGCCAAGGGATCAAACATGTCGTAGCTGATGCCGGTCACTTGACGTCCGTCGTTCACGTTTCGGACCTTTCCCACAAAGATATCGATCGCACCGAACTCCTGCGCAGACACGAAGGCAATCGCGTCAGCAATGGAGATTGCCCCCGACGCCCGCTCGATGACCAGACACTGTGTATTGCCCTGCATGGCGTCAGCCTCCATTGACGGGCGGTAGCACCGCCAGCCTAGCGCCGTCGGCGATCGAATCATCGTCGCGCAAGATCGCCTGCTCGTCGGCGAACGCAGAAACCGTCAACAAGCCGATGAACGACTCCTGCCACAACGGTGTGACATGCGCTGCAAGTGCGATCCGGACGTCGCGGACTCTGCAGTCATCGGGCACCGTCAGGCACAGCCTGCCGTCCTGTGCCTGCTCGCGCAGTGGCCCGAAGAGTTGTATCTCAATCTGCACAGGATGCCTCGCCTGAACCTTGTTGCTCCGTATCCGTGGCGTGCTGGGGGGTACCTGCCGGACACCGCGGCAGATAGCGCGAATGTTCTTCCGCACTCATTCCAGATGGATGAATCCATAGACCACTCTTGCCGCCTTCCTTGAACAACAGACGAATTCCCTCGATCTGCAGGGCTGGCTGCACCGGCTTGGTCAGGTCGTAGATCGTCAGCAGGGCAGCGCTGACACCGGCAAGCGCCTCCATCTCGACACCCGTCTTGGCCGTCAACGCCGCCTCGCAATACACACGGATTGCCAGGCGATCCGGAACGCCGATGCACTGGACATCGACATAGTCCAGTGCCAACGGGTGACATAGCGGCATCAACTGAGACGCATGCTTTGCGCCTTGCAGCCCAGCAATCTCAGCCATGGTCAACGCGTTGCCCTTGGGGAGGGTTCCAGAGATGACCTGGGGATAGGCAGCGCCAACGACGATCTCACCCACCGCGACGGCACGCCGTGCCACAGCCTGCTTGTGTCTGACGTCTGCCATGTGGAAGCCGCTGGCCAAGGACGTTCGTACATCCGTGTTCACCGTGTTCTATCCCCCGATTGATGCGAAGTTCTGAATCAGCCCGGTATTTCCAAGGTGCAAGCCGTGCGTCTCCTGTTTCAAACCAAGCTGGCGAACCAGCATCGCGCGCAGTTCATCCTGCTGGGTGTCCTCCTGCAGCAGCGATCGCAACGGAATGCCCGCCTCGCCAAACAGACATAAGCGCAGATCTCCAGTCGCCGTCACACGCAGCCGATTGCAGCCAGCGCAGAAGTCCTTGGAGTAGGGCGCGATGATGCCGATCCGACCGCGATACTCGCGATGCTGATACTCGCGAGCCGGTCCGGCATCGGGTGCACGGTCCAGAAGCGTCCAGCCTTGCTCGATGAGGCTATTCTCCAAAACATCAGCACGATAGTGATGTCGTTGAAAGTAATCGAGATTGTCCCCGGTCTGCATCAGCTCGATGAATCGAACGGTGACATCGCGGTCGCGCAGGTAATCCAACCACGAGGGTAACTGATCGTCATTGAGGCCACGTAGCAACACCGCGTTGATCTTGACGGCCTTGAGGCGGCTTTCCAGGGCACGATCCAGTGCGCCAAGCAAGTTCGCGAGCCCGGCATGCCCGGTGATGCGTTCGAAGCGTTCCGGACACAGTGCGTCGACGCTGACGTTTAGTCTCGTCAAGCCACTGTCCAGCCAACGATCAAGGTGGCGATGCAGCGTTGCGCCATTCGTCGTCAGTGCCACGGATTCGACGCCAGATACAGAGGACGCCGCACCGATGATCTCGGGCAGATCACGGCGCAGGCTCGGCTCGCCACCGGAAATTCTCAGTTTGCGCATGCCGAGACTAGCGAAGCCGACGATAAGTCGTTGAATTTCATCGGGCTGCAAATATTTCGAACGACCTTCCTTGGCGCGATAACCGTTCGGCAAACAGTAGCTGCACCGGAAGTTGCATGCATCCAACACCGATAGCCGCAGATACGGGAATCGGCGGCCGAAGGCATCGATCAAGGTCGTTGGGCTTGTATGTTGCATGGCACTGGTCGGTCAAGGTCAGCGAACGATATCGCAAAACATAACGGTGCAACCACCGGTAGGGCGCGAGATGGGCGGGATGTGGCTAAAAAGTCGTCGGTGAAGTTCGATTTTTCCTAGGAGCACTTATTATTTCGTAAGTTACTGAAATACGATGTATTCATGATGTGAGCAAGGCACCGGGCGTTCTTCAATTATTCGCATAATGTATATTATGTCCATATTTGCGCTCACCAACCACGCGTCTGCGACACACTTGCTGCACCGCAGGATTGACAGTTATCAAACCGTACATAAAGTCAGCACACATACCCGTGGGGGTATCCATGCATCTCGGAGGCGCGTTGTGAGTGAACATCCAAAGCCACTATGGCGACCCCATGCCGCAGGACTGTTACTCGGGCTGGGGCTACTGCTGACGTTCCTGTTGACCGGTCATGGTCTCGGCGGAAGCGGATTCACAACCGCCCTGGCTGCGACAGGCGCGCACGTCGTCGCACCCGTCGCCACAGAGGCCAACCCCTATCTTGGTCCGATGGTCGAAGACGGCAATAACCCGCTCAATGCATGGATTACATGGCAGGTTCTCGGCGTTGCCATCGGCGCGCTAATCGGCGCGATCAGCGCAAGACGGTTTAAGTGGTCGGTCGACGGACCAACCCGCGTTTCAAAAGGTGGACGACTGACACTTGCCCTCCTTGGTGGGATGGTCGCGGGCCTCGGCGCACGAATCTCTTTGGGTTGTACTAGCGGGCTCGGCTTGTCGGGCGCAGCGACCCTGGCAACCGCGGGGTTCCTCTTCCTTATTGGATTTTTCGCTGCGGGTGCCCTCTTCGGACTCATCACAAGGAAGCTCTGGACATGATCTTTCCGATGGATCTCAGCGTCGTTTTCACCGGGCTGCTGTGCGGTCTGCTCTTCGGATTCGCTCTGGAGCGAGCTGGTTTCGCCAGCGCCTGCAAATTGACGGCGCAGCTACGGTTCAAGGACTGGGCGGTCTTCAATGTCATGTTCACGGCCATCGTTGTTTGCGCCATCGGCTTGTATCTGTTCAAGCTGCTCGGATTGTTGTCGATGGACGACGTCTACGTGCCAACGACCTACTTGTGGGCCACCCTGCTCGGCGGCGTAGGCGTGGGTGCTGGCATGAGCATCGGCGGGTATTGCCCCGGCACCTCCGTAGTTGGATTCATGTCAGGGAAAATAGATGGCTTCGTATTCTTCCTGGGCATCATCGCCGGTACTTGGGTATTCGCAGGTGCCTACGAATGGTTAGAACCCATGTTGGAGGCCCTCCCGGGACCTGACGCGCAAACACTGCCGGAGCTGTTGGGTGTTCCCGAGTGGGTCGTGCTCATCGCCTTGACTGCGATAGCGGCCATAGGCGGCTGGCTGACGACCAAGCCACAAACACAGAATCAACACTGACAAACAAACGAGGACGGAAACATGTCGACAATGAAACCGAAGAAATCACTCAGCGGATCGCTCAGCGCGTTGTTGCTCGCAGCGAGCACGATTGCGGCCGCGCCGGTCGTCCTCGCTCAGGACTCAACCGACGCTTCACCTGCAGAAGATAAAGAAGCTCAAACCAGTGAGCCGAACCAAGCGGCAGACGCGAGCCAGTCAGAAGAATCATCGGCTCCGGCCAATCCGTGCGCGCCAAAACCAAAGAAAAAGCCAAAAAATCCTTGCGGCTGATCCCGCTGTCCTTGGACAGACAAAATGCAGACGAAATATTTCAATCGCGCGAGTGAGCAACATGAGCATGTCGTGGCGAGTCAGTTTTTGTCGGTCATTGAAAGATTGCAAGCTGTTGGCGATACGGTCGTTTCCCGGGTCACAGAGCAACGTCCGGTGATAGAGGAATGGGAGCAGTTTCCAGAGTCTGAACAAGAGGACTTACAAACTGGCTACCGATACTACTATCACTCCCACGCCTGCCCAGGTTCACTTGGCGAACACGGCCATTTTCATTTGTTTAAACGAGTGGCCGACGGCGATGAGCCGGAAGCATTCACGCATCTCCTCGCGATTGGCGTAAGTCACACCGGTTTTCCCGTTCGTTTTTTTTGCACTAATACATGGGTGACTGGTGAGACTACGGTATCGTCAAAGGTAGCAACGCAGTTGACGCACGAGTTCATCGTTCAGCGCGACGAAAAAATGGTTCTTGTGGCTGAATGGATTAGTAAGGCATTGATGCTTTTCACTGTTGAGGTAACCCAGTTGTTTGCGCTGCGTGATCGAAGAAGAGCCACTTTGGCGGCACGCCGTCAAGGGTTTGAAAATGATCGTCGCACGACTCGGATCGCTGAAGTTCGTGTTGATGTGATGCAAAAAATAAATGAAATTGAATCAGGCAACCGCGGAGTGCATTGATATGCGATTTTCTCTTCTGTTTCTTGCTGCACTCTCGCTTTCCTCAAGCATGACTGTGTTGGCGCTGGAACTACCCGCCCCGGTCGTCTCTGCAGAATGGCTACACAACAATCGAGATGACGTCATCGTGCTGGATTTTCGATCCGATACTGACGGATTCATCTCGGCACCAAGCTATGAAACGATAGACGGAAAGTCTGTCCTCGTGGCTGGCGGCGGGCACATCGACGGCGCAAGGTTGGTCGACTTCAATGCATGGCGCGTCAGCAAGCAGATCAACGGCAAGAAGATTGACAAACTGGTTCCGGATGCGGCGACCGTGGAATCGTTGATGCAGGAACTTGGTGTCAACAAGGGTGACTCCCTGATCTTGACGACTCCGGGTGAGTCCTTCGACGAAGTGGATATGGCCGCGCGAGCCTATTGGACCCTGAAGAGCTATGGTCATCGTTCAATGGCCGTTCTGGATGGTGGCAATGCTGCCTGGGGCATTGGTGGCTATGCCTTGAAAACCGATACCTACACGATTCCAAAGCGAGGTGACTGGCAAGCGTCGCCATTTGATGCCACGTGGTTCATCGATAGTGCTGGCGTAAGCAGCGCTTTGGAAACACCCGCCAATAACCTTGCCTTGGTGGATGCGCGCCCCACCCCACAGTACCTCGGCATCGTCTACAAGGCGCCCGCTGTTACTGCGCCAGGACATATTGCTGGAGCGAAGAACTTTGCCGCAGACCTCCAAGTTCGACCCAAGGGCATTGGGCAGTATTTTCTGTCGGAAGCGCAGTATCGTGATGTTTTTGACGCACTGAGCATTCCACTGAACTCGGATGAAGTCATCACTTATTGCAATACCGGACATCTGGCCGCTGGAGCTTGGTTCATCGCTAGTGAAGTCATGAAACTTCCATCGGTCAAACTATTCGATGGGTCGTTGCATGAGTGGACGACACTGGGGCACCCTGTAGTCGCAGAGGTCAGGTAAGCCGGCGTGACTGGATTGGTCGCTGCCATATTGGTAGCCGAAGCATACGAGACGTATTCGGAGAATTGAATGGATAGTGAATATCGCCAACCTGGGCGTCTGCTGAAGGCTCCCGAATCATTTCTTTCGGCGGAATTCGTTCGGGACGTCAACAAACATGGACTAGACGAGCAACGCCGCTCTCTCTTAAAGCAGAGTTTCACCGCTGCAGCGGCGGCCGTGACCGGAGGCATCGCTACCAGCGCCACGGCGACCGAGGGCTTTGTCGGCGATCCCGACATATTGAATCTACCGCCTTGGTCAACGTCATTGGGACTTCCTGTCGCCCACCGTGGTTACGGCATGCCCGCAAAGTATGAAATGAATCTCATGCGTCGGGAAAGCCCTGGGCTGGCAAGTGTTCGCCAGGCATCCGTCGCATTCACCCCGTTACAGGGACTGTTCGGAATCATTACCCCCTCAGGTTTGCACTTTGAACGGCATCACCAAGGCTGGGTTGAAATCGATCCTTCAAAACATCGGCTGATGATCAATGGACTCGTCAAGAATCCAAAGGTCTACACGATGGATGACCTGATGCGCCTGCCGTCTGTTTCCCGCATTCACTTTATCGAATGTGGTGCAAATACCGCAATGGAATGGGGCAATGTTGCTGTGCCTACTGTTCAGTACACGCACGGCATGCTGTCATGTTCAGAGTACACCGGGGTATTGCTGTCGACGCTGTTGGAGGACTGCGGCATCGATATGAAGAAGGCGAAATACCTTCTGGTCGAAGGCGCCGATGGTTCCGGCCAGTCGCGCACAATCAGTCTTGAGCGGGCCTTGGACGACTGCATGGTTGCCTATGGAATGAACGGAGAAATGATCCGACCGGAGAATGGATATCCACTTCGCTTTGTTGCACCAGGAATTCAGGGCGTTTCCTGGGTGAAATGGTTGCGGCGAATAGAAGTAGGTGACATGCGATGGTCGCACAAGGATGAAACCACGGGGTATGCGGATGTCATGCCGGATGGAACCATGCGTCAATACACGTCGATACACGAAGCAAAATCCGTGATCACTTCGCCTTCAGGCGGACAGACCTTGTTGGACAGAGGCTTCTACAATGTCACTGGCCTGGCTTGGTCCGGTCGCGGAAAAATCAAACGGGTCGATGTATCGATGGATGGCGGCATTAATTGGCGCACTGCTCGCCTTGAAACCCCCATTCTCAGCAAGGCCCTGACTCGTTTCAATATTGACTGGGTTTGGGATGGTTCACCTGCGATTCTCCAAAGCCGGGCGATCGACGAGACAGGCTTCGTCCAGCCAACGTATGGGCAGCTGAGAGCGGTTAGGGGAAGTCGATCTGTGTATCACAACAACGCGATTCAGTCGTGGCGAGTTGCGGAAAATGGCGAGGTGTCGAATGTCCAGATTCTTTGACGTGATACACACCGACAGAGCCACGCGCGCATTTCTTTCGCTTGCTTTGTTGCTGCCTGCATTCTCAAGTATCGCGTTTGAAGGCATCGGCAGAACAGCGACTCCGGCGGAAATCGCAAAATGGGACATTGACGTAAGACCAGATTTTGTCGGCTTGCCACCTGGCGAGGGCTCGGTCGCCGATGGCGAGACACTGTGGATCGAAAAATGTAGCTCCTGTCATGGTGACTTTGGTGACGCCAACCACGTTTTTGCGCCATTGATCGGAAACACCACGCTGGAAGACATCGAAACGGGACGCGTCGCTGCACTCACTCAGCCCGGCGTACGAACAACCATGATGAAGGTCCCCACAGTTTCCACACTATGGGACTTCATCAACCGGGCAATGCCATGGGACAAGCCAAAATCGCTTAGTCCCAATGAAGTGTATGCCATCGTTGCCTATATGCTCAGCTTAGCTGAGGTAGTGCCTTATGACTTTGTTCTGAGCAATGAAAACATCGCCTCGGTGCAGGAACGGATGCCAAACCGAAACGGCATGACGACCGATCACGGATTGTGGGAAGTTGATGGGAAACCCGATACGCATAACAAAGCTTGCATGAAGAATTGCAAGGATGTTGCCGAAGTTGCCTCATTTCTGCCGGATTTTGCCAAGTCCGCGCACGGTGAGCTTGTAAAGCAAAATCGCGAGTATGGTGCGATTCGTGGTACGCGGACAACTGACGAGCCACTTGAAGAGAGTGTGCAAGAGTCTGTTGCGCCGATCGAACTGCTAGGTGCCAATGCTTGCTTGGGATGCCACGGAATGGATGAAAAGCTAGTCGGTCCTGGCTTCTCGGAGATTGCATCGAAATACAGGGACAAGACTGACCCTGTGCCCTACTTCGTTGAACGTATAAAGAACGGTGGTTCTGGAAATTGGGGCGCCATCCCAATGCCGCCGCAACCACAACTGAAAGATGCTGAACTCAAACTGTTGGCGGAGTGGCTTGCCGCTGGTGCAAATCAATAGCAACTGGGAGATCTGAATGAAAGCGAGTTGGATTTTTGCGGCCGGAGCATTTCTTGCATTGACCTCAGTGTCGGTCAATGCGGCAGCCCCGACCGATGTCCTCACAAGAAACGCCTGTCTTGCCTGCCATGGTGTATCAAACAAAATTGTTGGCCCAGGCTACAACGAGGTCGCAGCGAAATACGCGGGCCAAGCAGATGCAGCAACAACCCTGTCAAAGCATATCAAGGAGGGCGGCGTTGGTGTTTGGGGGCAAATCCCAATGCCAGCCCAACCCAACCTTTCTGACGAAGATTTGAAGGCCGTCGTGGACTGGATTGTAGCTGGTGCACAACCATAACTTGGAGACTAAAGATGTCAATTGATCGCCGCAAATTCCTTTCTTTTGGTGCGTCAGCATTCGGGGCTATGGTCGCGGGTGTCGCATTGCCTTTCCGTTTGCTTGCACAGCATGTCCGCCCCGATGCCGGATTTTCGGCGACCGATCTGGCTGGCGCCTACGAAGCACTCGGAGGTACCCCAGAGCCGAGCAGCAATATCACGTTTACAAGTCCTGAGATTGCCGAAAACGGCGCTGTCGTTCCAGTCAGTGTGGTGAGCAATATACCGAACACCACCAAGATTTCGATACTCGTTGAAAAAAATCCGAATCCTCTAACCGCGGTTTTCTACATCGCCGAGGGCACCGAGCCGTCAATTCAAACTCGAGTGAAGGTTGCCCAAACATGCAATTTATATACGGTTATCGAGGCAGATGGAAAGCTATTCAGCGCATCTCGCGAAACAAAGGTGACATTGGGCGGCTGCGGCGGCTGATTGTCCTCATTTGACGAAAATTTCCAGGAGAAAAACATGGCAAGCCCGATGCGCATACGCGCGACCATGATGAATGGATCAACCGAGGTTAAGGTACTGATGTCACACCCGATGGAGACAGGGCAGCGCAAGGATTCTAGCGGCGCATTAGTGCCCGTTCACCATATCAAAGACGTGGTCGCCAAGCACAACGACAAGGTTGTGTTGAACGCTGAATGGGGTGCCGCCGTTTCGCAAAATCCCTTCCTCCAGTTCAAGTTTTCGGGTGGCGCTGCCGGCGATACTGTATCGGTGACGTGGAACGACAACAAAGGTGAAACGCGAACCGATCAGGTCACATTGCGGTAATTCATCGAGTGGGGCGTATTTTCGCGACCTCACTCCTTTTGACTTCGGAAGGTGCTCCATGATGATCAACAGATTCGCTCTTTCGGTCCTTCTCGTTTTTGGTCAATCCGCATTGCTTCACGCGGAGGAAGATATATTTGCGGAGTATCGCGCCATGTTCGGCGACGACAGTCCTGCAATTTTGGTCGAAATGGATGGCGAGGCACTGTGGAGTACGCCCGCTGGCGAAAAAAACACCAGTTTAGAGACCTGTGATCTTGGCCTCGGCCCTGGTGTGGTCGACGGCGCATATGCACAGTTGCCGCGCTACTTTTCAGACGCTGACAAGGTCATGGACCTTGAAACTCGCTTGCTTTGGTGTATGGAAACCATTCAGGGACTGGACACCATTGACTTGCGTGATCAGCCCTTCTCCGAACAAGGAACGCCGCAAACTGCGTTGGAACAACTTTCAGCATTCATCGCGTCCCGGTCCAAAGGAGTCTCGATCAACGTTCCTCAATCCCATCCTAAAGAGATCGCATCATTCGAATCCGGTAAAAAACTCTTCAATTTTCGTGCTGGCCCGCATGACTTTTCGTGCGCAACGTGTCATGGACAGGAAGGCAAGAGAATACGGCTACAGAGCCTCCTCAAGTTGAATTCGCCAGAAGGTGCGCGTGAATCTTTCTCTACCTGGCCCGCGTATAGAATTTCGCAAGGCGCAGTACGGACGATCGAATGGAGGATGGCCGATTGCGCTAGACAACAGCGTCTCCCTGGTTTGATCTTCGGCTCCGAATTTGCAATAGATCTAATCACTTACCTTGGTGTACAGGCCAATGGTGAGGCGATGAATTCTCCGGGACTAAAACGATGAATATCAGGGCTACGTCTTTTTTCACGCTTCTAACTGGCTCTTTACTGATTTCCGCATGCGCGTCGAAGAGTCAGGCACCGCTATCCGCTGAGGCCCCAACAGTAACCAATCCCGTTGCGACCTCCTTCAAACCACTCGGCCAAGCGATGCTTGACCGACTGGCTCAGGATGAAGTTCAGCGCATCTGCAGTGAGTATGAGGGACGTGAGGTTCCAGCGGATTTGGCTGCGCAGATAACCGCCGAATCATCTTCATCGGTCGTGTTTCCTGTAGATGGCAACTACTTTGGTGATTGGCGCGCTGGAAAGTTGATCGCCGAGACCGGCACGGGCTTACAGAGCAATGATGATCCATCAAAGCCCAATGGCGGTAACTGCTACGCGTGCCATCAAATGGCACCCGATGAAATCGCATACGGCACACTTGGACTTCCACTTGTCAATTACGGCAGGTTGCGAGGAACGAGCGAGGCCATTGTGAAATATACTTGGACACGCCTCTGGAACTCCCACGCGTACAACGTTTGTTCTCACATGCCACGATTCGGTGCAAACGGTGTATTGACAGAGCAGCAACTGAAAGACGTGATGGCATTTCTGTTCGATGCTGAATCTCCGGTCAATAAGGAGGTCGTTTCGCCATGATGACACGACGCGAGTTCATGCGTGTGCTGGCAGCTGCCAGTGTCGTCGGTGCAGCATCCGGCCGAGTGTTTTCGAAGTCCGCGGATTTCTCTGCTATTTATGACTTGCCGAGGTTTGGCAATGTTCATTTGCTGCACTTTACGGACTGTCACGCCCAACTTGTCCCGATCTACTTCAGGGAACCGTCGGTCAATCTTGGCGTAAGTGGATCGCGTAACCAGGTGCCACATCTCGTTGGTGAAAGTTTTTTGAGACACTTTGGTATTCGACCCGACACGCCGGCGGCACATGCATTTACTTGCATTGATTTCGAAGCTGCGGCGCAGAAGTATGGCAAAGTAGGTGGCTTTGCCCATTTGTCATCGTTGGTCAAGTCCATTCGGGATTCACGACCGGGCGCACTCTTGCTCGATGGTGGAGACACGTGGCAAGGTTCTGCGACTTCGCTGTGGACCAAAGGTCAAGACATGGTTGATGCCTGCAAATTGTTGGGCGTCGACGTAATGACCGGGCACTGGGAGTTCACATACGGTGCTGAGCGGGTTCAGCAAATCGTCGCTGATGATTTTGGCGACAAGCTGTCCTTTGTCGCGCAGAATGTGACGACGAACGACTTTGGTGATCCGGTGTTCGAGCCCTTTACTTTGAGGGAAATGAACGGCGTCCCGGTGGCAATCATTGGTCAAGCTTTCCCTTATACCCCTGTCGCAAACCCGTCGTATCTGATTCCTGACTGGAGTTTCGGTATTCAGGAACAAAATCTACAGGCAACCATCGACCAAGCGCGCGGCCAAGGCGCGAAGGTAGTAGTTTTACTCTCCCACAACGGCATGGATGTTGACCTCAAGTTGGCGTCACGCGTCACGGGGCTCGATGCGATCATGGGCGGGCATACTCACGACGGTGTCCCCCAACCCGTCTTGGTGAAGAATGCCAGCGGACAAACATTGGTCACGAATGCTGGTAGCAATGGGAAATTCCTTGCGGTTCTTGATTTTGACGTCAAGGAAGGCAAGGTATCCGCGTGGAAGTACAACCTGCTGCCGGTTTTCTCAGACGCGCTTCCAGCCGATCCGGATATGCAGAGTCTGATTGAGCGGGTTCGTTCGCCCTATCTGGATAAATTAAACGAACCGCTCGCCATTGCCGGTGAAACGCTATACCGCCGCGGAAATTTCAACGGTACTTTCGACCAGTTGATTCTTGACGCGCTCCTGGATGTCAAGGACGCTGAGATATCATTCTCTCCTGGATTCCGCTGGGGAACCAGTCTCCTTGCCGGTGATACCATCCGCATGGAGCACCTCATGGATCAGACCGCAATTACCTACCCCTACTCCACCCTGACCGAAATGAAGGGCAGTATGGTGAAAACCATTCTCGAGGACGTTGCGGATAATCTCTTCAATGCCGATCCGTACTATCAGCAAGGCGGAGACATGGTGCGAGTCGGTGGACTTGATTACACCATCGATCCGAACGCTCCTAGTGGAGATCGCATCAAGGATATGGCGTTGAAAGGCAAGGCCATTGATGCAGAGAAAACGTACAAGGTTGCCGGCTGGGCCCCTGTAGCCAGCGGTGCCAGCGGAGAACCGATTTGGGACGTGGTTAGCGGCTGGCTGAAAGCTCAGAAAACCCTGACGCCCCGAGAACTGAAAAAACCAAATATTGTCGGGATGCAGGACAATCAGGGAATCATCTAGAACTTATGGCGAAGGAAAAGTGCTCACGCATATTTGCTGAGCACTTTCAGTATCTCAGAAACTCTGGCCTGCTTGCTGATATCGCCATCGGTAGGCTCAATTATTTCCGATTCTATGCTGCACGCCATCATTTCGAAGAATGCCCGATCCAGCGCATTCCTAGCCGCTGCAAGCTGTTGCGCAATGTCATTACAAGGTTCACCATGTTCGATCATACGAAGGACGCCACGAACCTGACCTTCAACGCGTTTCAACCGGAGGCAAATTGCACGTTGATGAGATTCCTTTCGCTCTGCCAAACTTGCCGATGTAGTTGGGTTTGACGGAGAGTGGTTAGTAGTTGCCTGCTTTTTCATTGTCGGGCGTGTTGGCAGTCTTGTTGAAGGACGTCACCTTAGACCCGCGAATAATTGTTCGTCAACCCTGTTCTTGGGGAACGCATGTTGGATCACGCTTTTTCTAACGCCATCATCGGCGGCCTCATGATTGGTCTTGCGGTTTCGATCCTGCTTTGGTTCAACGGCCGAATCGCCGGAATCAGTGGCATATTTGGCGACGTTTTCCTCAGCGGGCAGAACTATCAACTGCCTTGGCGAGCGCTTTTCATTGTCGGTTTGATGGCGGGATATATGATGATTCGCGCTATGTGGCCTGAACTCGGCGTGGTCGTTCCGCAAGGAAACGTGCTGGAGATGGCGTTTGCCGGTGTGCTGGTTGGATTCGGCACCAGACTTGGTTGCGGCTGCACGTCGGGACACGGTATTTGCGGCATTGCACGTCTTTCTACCAGATCATTCGTCGCCACATCGCTATTCATTGGTGTCGCCGCCATTGTGGTCTATATCAAGCGACACATCTTATGAACAGCACGCGCGCATCGTTACTTACCGCACTGTTTAGTGGCTCACTGTTTGGAGCTGGTCTCACGGTCTCCGGCATGACCAATCCGCAAAGCGTCGTTGGCTTCCTTGATTTTTTCGGTGACTGGAACCCATCAATGTTACTGGTAATGGGCAGTGCTTTGGCCGTTGCGCTGCCTGCTTTTCAATTCAGACGCTCTAGACCAATTTTGGGGACAACCTACGTATTCCCGTCGCGTCGCTCGGTGGATCGTGACCTTTGGATTGGTGCGATCATCTTCGGGATCGGCTGGGGGATCGCTGGTTTGTGTCCTGGCCCAGCAATTGCAGCGATCACGTCAGGCGACGTCAGTATGTTTGTTTTTGCATGTGCCATGGTGGGCGGCATGTGGTTGCGTAGTCGTTTGCCCGAGTCAATCCGAGGCGGCGATGTTTGCAAGAGTTGATGGTGTTGATTGTTTGTTGTTGTTCCGTTGTTCCGGTAGGCACTAAAGGGAGGGGAAGATGTCACGCAATTCTTTCAAGTTGAACCAAGTCGCATTGGCCGTGCTGGTTACGCTCGGCGCCGTTTCGACCGCGTCTGCGACAAACGGCTATTTTTCACACGGATATGGTACGCAAAGCAAGGCAATGGGCGGTGCGGGCGTGGCCCTTTCTTTGGACTCTCTGGCGCCGGCAACCAATCCTGCGGGACTGTTACACGTCGGTGATCGCCGC
>JAWLAY010000020.1:0-91364 GCA_041395245.1 Lysobacteraceae bacterium | reverse complement strand
TACCTGCAGGCGTCCGCACAAGTTACCTGCGCACACTGTCAAAGATCTCTGCCGCTTCCCTTGCGCAACGTTTCGTCGCTTGAGCATTTCGCCCCAGGGAGCCGCACATCATACAGCAGTTTCCGTTTCCGTCAATACCTCAACTTCAACTTCTTTACCCGCCGCCCCCACCACTCGCGCGCTTCTCGCAAAGCGCTCCTCGTCGTCGGGAGCCGCACATCTTAGCGGATCCAATTGGGTTGTCAACCATCCGTTTCATGAATGAGCGTGATCCGCGCGAACCCACGCTTGCCCAGTTGCAAGAGATAGGTCGCACCCGTCGCAAGGAGGTGACTCGGATCTTCCACAACGACGCCGTCCACGCGAACCGCGCGCTCCCTGGCTTTTCGGCTGGCCTCAGCGCCACTCGCGGCGAGCGCCGTCTCGCGAAGCGCGGCAGCCAGGCGCAACCCTTCTTTAGGCACGCGGATGTGGAACTCCCGGATATCCTCCGGCAGCGCGCCGTCGCGCTTCGCGTGCCATGCGCCCAGAACCGCATCTGCCGCATCCGCTCCATGGAATCTCGCCGTCAGTTCGTAGGCAAGCTCAAGCTTGAAGTCCCTCGGGTTCGCCTCGCCCGTCTCAACGGCTCGGCGCATGTCGGCCAGCTCAGCCAACGACTTCTTGAAACTCAGCAGCTCGAACCATCGCCACATGAGGTCATCGGATATGGACATGGTCTTGCCAAAGATGTCCTTGGCCGGTTCGTTGATGCCGATGTAGTTGCCAAGCGACTTCGACATCTTGTTGACGCCATCAAGGCCTTCGAGCAACGGAAGCGTGATCACGACCTGCGGGGGAAGGCCCGCCGCCTCCTGCAAGCCTCTTCCCATCAGCAGGTTGAACTTCTGATCCGTTCCGCCCAGCTCGACGTCGCACTTCAGCGCGACGGAGTCGTAACCCTGAACCAGCGGATACAGGAACTCGTGAATCGCGATGGATTGCTGCGCCGCGTAGCGCTTGGCGAAGTCATCACGCTCCAGCATCCGCGCCACCGTGTGTTGGCCCGCCAGTTTGATCATGTCAGCGGCGGTCATGGTTCCGAACCACTCCGAGTTGAAGCGGAGCTCGGTCTTGGTTCGGTCCAACACTTTATAGACCTGCTCCGCATACGTTTCGGCGTTGGCCAGCACGTCTTCACGCGTAAGCGGCTTGCGCGTCGCGTTCTTTCCGGTGGGATCGCCGATCATGCCGGTGAAGTCGCCGATCAGAAAAATCACCTGATGACCCAAGTCCTGAAACTGGCGCATCTTGTTGAGCAACACCGTATGGCCCAGATGCAGGTCCGGCGCGGTTGGGTCGAAGCCCGCCTTGATGCGTAGCGGCTTCCCACCAGCAAGGCGCTTCTCCAGTTCGTCGCGCTTCAAAATCTCTTCCGTTCCCCGAGCAATCAGGGCCATTGCTTCAGCGGTTGTACTCACGTGCACTCTCAATCAACGCAAGGCGAAGCGCGGAAGGATAAGCCCTCTGTCTGGATCGTCGTAAGCATCAGGTTTCCCGTCATCGACAGACCCGCCGCGCAGGCGGATCGATCTGTGTGGCGTGTTAACAACACGTTAAATCCGACACACTGCGGAAATCCGAATAACAACAAGGGTTTGACCGCTGTTTTTCATCGGTTTAAGGTGTCGCACGATCGCAACAATGTGTAGGACGGGTGATGACTGCAGATCTGATTGAGCGCGAGCACGACAACCGTCCGGCCACTCGCGCCTCCGCCTCCCCCGCACCGTCCGCTTCGATCCCAGCCAGTATTCGTTTGACACCACTGCATCGCTGGCAACGCGAACACTGGATCCTCGCCAGCGTCTTCGCCGCGGTCACCGTACTTGCGTCGCTATGCACCCCACGATTCGCCGACGCGCATTTGGGTAACGGCACCGAGGTCATGCAGCACCTGGTCCTCGACTTGCCTGCGCAGCCCTCCGCAACCCTCAGTCCCGGATTTGCCGACGCGCCCGAGTGGACAACGGTTCGGATCGAGTCCGGACAAACGCTCGGGCAGATTTTCGATTCGCAGGGGATCTCCGCGCGACTTCTTCACCAACTGTTGGACCTGCCCGGCGCACGCGAGCCGTTGACGCGTGTTCGGCCCGGTGCCGAGTTCGGGTTCGCGCGTAACGCCGCCGGCGAGTTCATCGCATTCCGCTTCGAGCGCGATGAGGCGGCCTTGGTACAGATCGACATTGATGGCGAGAGCCTGCGCCAGCGCGTCGAGCCGCGCGACCTGCAACGCCGCGTCGTGATGACCTCCGGCGTGATTCGTTCTTCCCTGTCGCAAGCGGCCAGTGACGCTGGCATGAGCCCTGCGGGCGTGCTCGAAATGGCAAAGGTGTTCGGCTACGACATCGACTTCGCTCAGGACTTGCGTGAAGGGGACCGGTTCAGCGTCGTCTATGAAGACATTTATCGCGATGGTGAGCGTCTCCGCAGCGGCGAGATCGTTGCCGCCACGTTCGTCAATCAGGGGCGCACCTACGATGTCTTCCGCTATCGCTTCGCCGACGGTCGTACCGAGTATTTCGACGGTGAAGGTCGGCCGATGAAGAAGTCATTCCTGCGCATGCCGATCGAGTACGCGCGGATCAGCTCCCGATTCAGCAGCGCCCGTCGTCACCCTGTCCTTGGAAGGGTGCGCGCGCATCGCGGCGTGGATTACGCCGCAGGCACGGGCACGCCGATCATGGCCGCCGGCGATGGCAAGGTGACGTATGCCGGTTGGCAAAACGGCTACGGGCGCGTCGTCATCGTGGATCACGGTCAGGGTTACACAACGCTTTACGGCCACATGTCGCGCTTTGGAAAATACAAGACCGGCGCACGCGTCCGGCAGGGTGACACCATCGGCTACGTCGGCATGACGGGTCTGGCCAGCGGTCCTCACCTGCATTACGAATTCCGCGTGGCCGGCGTGCATCGCGATCCATTGACGGTGACGTTGCCGAAGCCGCAGCCGCTCCCGGCCAGCGAACTGGCGCGTTTCCAGAATCAGACTCAGCCCATGCTGGCGAGACTGCAGACACTCGACGCCACGCAACGCGGCTTGGCCATCCGCTGAGGATTGACGATGTTTCATCACCTGCCTGCCGATGATGGCGGGCTGTTTGTGGGTGCCATATCCGGGACCAGTGCGGACGGCGTGGATGTCGCTGTCGTGCGCTTTTCGACGCGCGATTGCCAACTGGTCGGGAGTGTTACCGGCGCTTATCCGGCGCTACTGCGCGAGCACGTGTTGCGACTGTCGCAATCCGACCCGCGGATCACCCTGGATGAGCTCGGCGAGTTGGACGGGCGAATTGCCGATGCCTTCGCCGACACCATCAACGCACTGCTGGGCGAGCTTGGTCTGCGACCCAGTGACGTCCGGGCAATCGGCTCGCATGGACAAACCTTGCGCCACAACCCCAATGCGGTGCAGCCGTTCACCTTGCAGCTCGGCGATCCCAGCCGGATCGCCGAACGCTGTGGCATCGCGGTCGTGGCGGATTTCCGCCGTCGCGACGTTGCCGCTGGTGGCCAGGGCGCGCCCTTGGTGCCCGCCTTTCACGCCGGGATATTCGGTTCTGATCGCGAATCGCGTGCGGTGCTCAACATCGGCGGTATCGCCAACCTCAGTCTGCTGCCGATGGGCGGCGCGGTCAGCGGGTTCGATACCGGTCCGGGGAATGGCCTGCTGGACGCCTGGATTCGACGCTGTACTGGCGCGGCCTTCGATGCCGATGGTGCAATGGCTGCGTCCGGTCGCGTCGATCAGGCGCTATTGCAAACATTGCTGCGCGACCCGTTTTTTACCCTGCCACCACCCAAGAGTTCCGGTCGCGACCATTTCCACCTGGCCTGGCTGGAAGGCCATCTGGCGGGTCGTCAGATCGGCGCTGAAGACGTACAAGCAACGCTTGCCGCGTTGACGGTGGACAGCATTGCCGACGCGTTGCGGAACAGCATGCCGGAAGCGCAGCGCCTGCTGGTTTGCGGCGGCGGCGTACACAATCGCCATCTGATGGGCGGACTGATCGCCGCCTTGCCTGACATACAGGTCGAAAGCACCGCCGTGCATGGCGTCGATCCTGATGCGATGGAAGCGATGGCATTCGCCTGGTTGGCGCGAGAAACCCTGGCGGGTCGTCCGGGAAATCTCAGTGCGGTAACGGGTGCTCGCGGGCCACGTGTGCTGGGTGGCATCTTTCCCGCCTGAGCACCGCGCGATCAGGCTCGTCTCAGGCAAACCACCCCGGCGGATACTCCGGCTTCTGCTCCCGCGAGAGCAATTTGCGCAGCCCCTCGTGTGGCGTGAGGTCGCCGTGCAGGACCTGTTGCACCAGATCGCTGATGGGCAAATCGAGGCCGTGTCGCCCAGCCAGACGCATGACTTCATCCGCCGTCTGAATCGACTCGACGACCTGCCCGATGGCGGCCACCGCGTCCTGAATCGATTGACCTCGACCCAGCGCGAGCCCCAGTCGGCGGTTGCGCGAAAGATCACCGGTACAGGTCAGTACCAGATCGCCAAGACCGGCCAAGCCCATCAGGGTTTCCACACGTCCGCCAAGCGCATCGTTCAGCCGCATCATTTCGTTGAGACCGCGTGTGATCAGCCCAGCGCGCGCGTTCAACCCCAGTTGCATGCCGTCGGCAATACCCGTCGCCACGGCCAGCACGTTCTTCATCGCCCCGCCGAGTTCGGCACCCAACATGTCATTGCCGGTGTAGGCGCGGAAGGTCGGTCCGTGCAGGACCTCCGCAACCAGCAGGGCAAAGGCACCGTCGGGAGAATGCACGGTTACCGCCGTGGGCAAACCCTGCGCGACCTCTTTGGCGAAGGAAGGTCCGGTCACGATGGCCTGTGCGCAGTCGCGTCCCAACACTTCGGTCGCCACCTCGTGCAGAAAACGTCCCGAGCCCAGTTCGAAGCCCTTGGTTGCCCAGGACACGCCAACGCCTGCGGCCCGATGCGGTGCCAACCCCTTCAACACCGCGGGGAAGGCATGACTGGGAACCACGACCAGAATGTGGTCGGCACTGCCAGCGACCTCGGCCAGATCGGCACTGAACAACAGCGACTCAGGCAGCGCTACGCCAGGCAGATAGCGTGGATTTTCGTGCCGCGCACGCATCTCCGCCATCTGCGCAGCATCACGTCCCCACAAGGTGGTGACATGCCCATTGCGTGCCGCCTGCGCTGCCAGCGCGGTGCCCCAGGAGCCCGCGCCGATAACGGCGACACGCAAGGGTGTCATCACCTGTTCTCCTGCTCGATTCAGGCGTTGCCAGCCACGCCACGTTCCGGGAAGGTCGCCTCGCTGACCTGCTGCTGCTCATTGCGGCGACGCAGCGTCTCTGCGTACAACTGATCGAAGTTGATCGGCTGCAGGAAGTAGGGCGGGAAACCGCCGGCCTGGATCAGATCCGAGATCACCTGGCGCGCGTAGGGGAACAGCGCGTTCGGGCAGTAGGTGCCCAGAATCGCATCCAAATTGCGGTTGTCGAATCCGGTGATGTTGAAGATACCGGCCTGCTCGACCTCGACCAGATAGGCGGTCTTCTCGCCCACCGAACAGGTCAGCGTCAGCGACAAGGACACTTCGAACACGTTCTGCGCCAGGCCCGCCACCTTCTGCGCCATGTTCAACTGCAGCTGCGGCGCGGTTTCCTCGTTGAAGATCTGCGGCGCGTTCGGTGCTTCGAACGAGGCATCCTTCACGTAGATCTTCTGCAGCACGAGCTGCGGCGGATTCGGCTGACCAGCGGCGCCGTTAGTGTTGGATTCTTCAGACATGATCTACTCCAGAATGAATTAAACAGAGGGAACAGTTCGCGCGGTAGGCAGAACTGGGAAAGTGAGGCTCGGGCAACGACGCAGCGCGTCTGCCACTCCAATCGGACTGGAGACTGAAGGCAGCAATGCGGTCGATTGGGTCGACTTTCAAGCCTTGCCCTTGACGACCGGCATATCGGCCGAGCGCCATGCGCCCATGCCGCCTTCCAGCACGTGGACGCGCGTGAAGCCAGCCTTCGCCAAGCGCTTGGCTGCGCCCTGCGCGGTCATGCCGCTGCGGCAGACGACCGCGACCGGCAGCTCCTTGGCTTTCGCCAGCAGCTTGCTCTCCGGGTCGAACTGACTCATCGCGACGTGCTTGGCGCCAACGATGTGGCCCTTTTCGAAATCGGCAATCGGGCTGATGTCGACGATCAAGGCATCTTCGGCATTCATCAGACGGGTCAGCTCGGCCGGGGCAAGAAAGCTGAAACCACGCCCGAAGCGCGAGAACTCATTCATGACTAGGGCGATGGTGACGCCCACAAAGGCCATGCTCAGCATCAAGTTGTCGCCGATGAATTGCGGCAGACGGGCTAGAAATTCGGACACAGAAGACTTCCGGTGATCCGCGCGGACTGCGCAGGGCTGGCGATTATCGGCCAGCGGCGCAGGCGACGCAAAGTCACCCGCGCCTCATCGGGGTCACTTCCGCTTGGCACGTGCCCAGGCGTCGGCCAGCGCATTGGCGGGCGGTGGCGCCACCGCTGCAGGTGCGCGGCGGGTCGGCATGTCGCGGGCGGGCGGACGTTCCGGGCCGCGTGCACCGCTGCTCTCGCCAATCGGATCATCGAGCCGCATGGTCAGCGCAATCCGTTTGCGCGGCAGGTCGACCTCGATCACCTTGACCTTGACGATGTCACCGGCTTTGACGACCTCGCGCGGGTCCTTGACGAACTTGGTCGACAAGGCCGACACGTGCACCAGTCCGTCCTGATGCACGCCCAGGTCAACGAAGGCACCGAACGCGGCGACGTTGGACACCACGCCTTCCAGCACCATGCCGGGCTTCAGGTCCTTGATGTCTTCCACGCCTTCTTCGAAACGGGCAGCGCGGAACTCCGGTCGGGGATCGCGCCCCGGCTTGTCCAGCTCACGCAGGATGTCGCGCACCGTCGGCACACCGAATCGCGCATCGGTGAACTGCTCCGGTTTCAGACTGGCGAGGAAACTGGATTCGCCCATCACCTGCCGCACATCGCGCCCACAGTGCGCGAGGATGCGTTCCACCACCGGATACGCTTCCGGATGCACGGCGGAGGCATCCAGCGGATTGTCGCCATCCCGAATGCGCAAAAAACCCGCGGCCTGCTCGAACGCTTTGTCACCCAGGCGCGGCACCTTCAGCAAGGCGCGCCGTGAGCGAAACGGTCCATGTTCGTCGCGATAGCGCACGACGTTTTCCGCCACGCTGCTCGACAGGCCCGCGACGCGCGTCAACAGCGGCGCCGACGCGGTATTGACGTCCACGCCCACGCCATTGACGCAGTCTTCGACGCGCGCATCCAGCGCCTTGGCCAGACGGATCTGATTGACGTCATGTTGATACTGGCCCACACCGATGGACTTGGGATCGATCTTCACCAATTCCGCCAACGGGTCCTGCAGTCGACGCGCGATCGACACCGCGCCACGCAAACTCACGTCCAGCTCCGGAAACTCCCGTGCGGCAAGCTCGGACGCCGAGTACACCGACGCACCGGCTTCGCTCACCACGATCTTCTGCAAGCCCAGTTCGGGATGGCGCTTGATCAACTCGGCGGCCAGCCGGTCGGTTTCGCGCGAAGCCGTACCGTTGCCGATCGAGATCAACTGCACCCGATGCTGGGCGCAAGCGCGAGCCAGCTCCTGGATCGACGCATCCCAACGGTTGTGCGGCACATGCGGATAGATCGTGCTGGTGTGAACCAGCTTGCCGGTGGCATCGACCGTCGCGACCTTGACGCCCGTGCGCAGGCCGGGGTCCAGACCCATGACGACTTTCGGCCCGGCAGGCGCGGCCAGCAGCAAGTCCTTCAGGTTGTCGCCGAACACCCGGATCGCCTCGGCCTCGGCCAGCTCGCGCGCCTGCATGAACAAGTCGAGCGAAAGGCTCATCAGCAACTTGTACCGCCAGCAGTGACGCACGCTTTCGCGCAACCAGGCATCGCCCGGTCGACCTCGATCCGCCACACCGACCTGATGGGCGATGCGCCCTTCGGCTTCGGCATGCCCGGCCGCCGTCGCGGCAGCACGCGGATCATCGCTGACGGCACTGTCCGCCGCCTTGGGTTGCAGATCCACCGTAATGAAGCCTTCGTTGCGCGCCCGGAACAAGGCCAGAAGACGGTGCGAGGGAATCTTCGCGATCGGCTCGTGGTGATCGAAGTAGTCGCTGAACTTGGCGCCTTCGACCTGCTTGCCGTCGACCACACGCGCTTCGATCTCGCCCTTCTGCCAGAGCCAATCGCGCAGACCACCGACCAGCGCTGCGTCTTCCGCCCAACGCTCGATCAGAATCGCCCGCGCACCGTCGAGTGCTGCCTTGATATCGGCAACGCCCTTGTCGGCATCGATGAAGGGCTGCGCCCGTTGCTCTGGCGGCATCGAAGGATCGTCAAGCAAACCGATGGCCAGCGGCTCCAGACCCGCGTCGCGCGCAATCTGCGCCTTGGTGCGGCGTTTGGGCTTGTAAGGAAGATAGAGATCTTCCAGACGTGCCTTGCTGTCCGCAGCAAGCACCGCCGCGCGCAGGCTGTCGCTCAGCTTGCCCTGTTCATGAATGCTGGCAAGGATGCTGTCACGGCGCTCTTCCAGTTCACGCAGATAGCCAAGACGCTCTTCCAGCGTGCGCAACTGGGTGTCGTCCAGCCCGCCCGTCACCTCTTTGCGATAGCGCGCGATAAACGGCACGGTGGCACCGCCATCCAGCAGCTCCACCGCCGCATTGACCTGCGCCGACTTGGCACCGATGTCCTCGGCAATCTGCGCCGCAATCTGCAGCGCAATCAGGTTGGCATCACGAACCGGCAGCGCGGAATCAGTCATTCGTCAGCTTCAATCGAACAAGGGGGCGCGAAGTATCCAGACCACGCACCGGCCTGTCACGCGTTCGCGTCGAGCGACGGCGCTCACAACTTTCCGCGTCCTGGCTGGCAGAGCCATTGTCGTTGCGCCAGGCCGTCGCTCCATCTCGCGTCGATACAAGGCGCATCAAACCCAACAGACGGAACGCCCCCGAACTCACACCGCAGACGCCATCGCATGGCGCTACTGCACTTGTCGCTCGGGCAAAGCGACGCTGGACAGCGGTCGAAACACGTAGGTACAGTTTCGCGTACAATCAAGGAGTCCTCCGATCATGGATGCCATCTCGTACTCGTCTGCGCGCGCCAACCTGGCCAGCACCATGGATCGCGTTTGCGAAGACCATGAAGCGCTCATCATCACGCGCAACGGCCAACAGTCCGTAGTAATGCTGTCCCTTGAGGACTTCAACGCCCTTGAGGAAACCGCGTACCTGCTTCGCAGCCCCGCCAACGCCAAACGCCTGATCGGCGCCATTGAGCAATTGAACGCGGGCGCAGGCACCGAACGCCCGCTGGCCGAATGAAGCTGATCTTCGCGGACGTCGCCTGGGACGACTACCTGTACTGGCAACAGCAGGACCGGCGCATGGTGGTGCGAATCAACACACTGATCAAAGCGGTGCAGCGCGAGCCATTTGCAGGAATCGGCAAACCCGAGCCCTTGAAGCACGCACTGGCGGGATACTGGTCCCGTCGAATCACCGACGAACACCGCATGGTTTACCGGATTGATCGCGATTCAATGCTGATTGCGCAGTTGCAATATCACTATTGACACACTGGAACAAAAAACAGACGGATACGTTCAAAAGTCAATTCGTCAATTGAAGAGGAAATGCCGACACGCATGGTTAGCCTTCATCGCCCGAACCATCGAACCGAAATGCGATAGGCACTTTCACGGTGAAACAGGCAGCCATTGACGCACCCAGTGGCGTGTAGACCGGAAAGCGACGGGCGCTAACGTTGCGGATCGCAGCCTCATCAAGCACTCGGTGACCCGACGCATTGAGAACTGTCGCCTCTAGCACAGTCCCGTCGGCTGACACTCGAACACTAAGGACGACCTCGCCTTCGAGGCGTTCTCTTATCGCCGCCTGGGGATACGAGGGCGGGCAAGGATAGTTCAGGCACTCTCGACTGAAGGTGCCAGGGTGTGGAAGCGCCTCCAACATCTCGCATGCCGTCGAATGCGACGGCGCATAGAGAGCGACGACTGACAGAACTCTTGCGGGAGCGCTCGACATGAAGGTTAACGCCGGTAGGTAAGCTGCGCCGGAACGCGAAGCGTGGAGGGGCCCAAAGGGGTGGCTTATCGCGTCAGCGGAACCAAACAGCTAGGCAACACGGTTGCACCGAGCGGCGGTTTCATACCAAAATGGAACCGTTTTGGTTCCTTTTGGGTGCTTGCCATGCCGACAACCTTGACTCTGAAAAATATCCCGGACGCAGTTTACGAGCGATTGAAAGCGGCTGCTGAGATGCATCGCCGTAGCTTGAACAGCGAAGCCATTGTTTGCCTTGAATCGGTGCTGCTGCCGACCAGGACCCCACCAAGTGAACGCCTTGCAAGAGCTCGTGAGTTGCGTGCTTCCCTGTCGCAACAGAGCTTTCGAGCCGACGATATTGATGCTGCCAAGCGGCAGGACCGCGAATGATTGTTGTTGACTCCAACGTCCTGGCGTATTTGTACCTGCCCTGCGAGTTTTCCATTGCGGCGGAGGCGTTGTTAGCGCAAGACCCGGAATGGGCAGCGCCAGTGTTGTGGCGAAGCGAGTTCCGTAACATTCTTGCTGGGTACATACGGCGCAAGACTCTGACTCTCGAACAGGCCAGCGGTTTGCAAGCGGAGGCGGAAGCCTTGATGAACGGGCAAGAGTTTGAGATTGAGTCTAGGGCAGTTCTTGAATTGGTAAATAAAAGCGACTGCTCAGCCTATGACTGCGAGTTCATTGCGTTGGCCGAACGACTTGACACCAAATTAATCACGATGGACAAGAAGCTACTCCGCGCATTTCCGAAACGCGCATTTGCATTGGCCGTTGCCTAACGAATGAAAGGACCTTCCTCACTACGCACCGGATGCAACGCCCGATAGTTCGCTCGGGCGCTCGGGCGGTCGTGCGGTCGTGCGGTCGTGCGGTCGTGCGGTCGTGCGGTCGTGCGGTCGTGCGGTCGTGCGTGACGATGGAATCGTTTCCTCATCACTCGTTCCAGAGGCGATCTAGCGATTTTGTGGGCCGGATGGACTTCATTGAGATGAAACCCAAGACAATGGCCGGTTAATTCAATGGGAATAGCGACCCCCGACTAATGAATTGGTCGTCCGCGCGCGTCTTTTATCAGGGCCCTACAGCATGAGCGTTTGTAGTCTCGCCAGTCCTTTTCTCTGGCTGAAGTCAACGCGAAGCGTCAAAGCAGAAGCGTGAAGCGCCATCAGATAGAGCAACCGCAGACTCAGGCTGCGGATCGCAGCGCTTTGCTTGACTGCGGGGAAGGTCTTTGTAGGTTGAGTTGAGCGGCGCGCGCGCCGATGTTTGGGCTTGGCACTTCATCTCCCATGCGTCTGTTCGACCGAAGTGTTAAACGACGCCTAGACATGGGTGCCTGGCCACTTCGCCGCGTACCAATCACGAAGGCACTTCGCGAAGTTCCGGCGCGACATTTCAAACTGAGGAGTTTCATTCAGCCCCATGTGCTCCAGCGTCACGAACGCCAAGTACTTTTGGATCTCCTCGGGCGGGGCGTTTTGTTCCAAAAGCCGCAGCGTCTGCCCGAGATAGGATTCGTATTCATCACGCGGCCAGTCCTCCATGCCCATGACTCCGATGGGATCGAACTCGTTCCACAAATCGCGGACCTGGCGCCAGCGTTCGCGAGAGTCGAACTTGTCGAGACGTTGCATGCGTCGTCTATCGCCGCTTTAAGCGGCCGCGGCCCGACGACGTATCAGGAAACATGGAAGCACATCCCCGAGGTCCGCTTGAACGCATAGATGAGCGGCGTCGCGAGGTCCAGCTTCTCAATCCGCAGGCCATGTCGAGCTTTCTTGAGACGGATGCTTTACCAAGTGCCGCTCAGCTCTCTGATACACGAGATACCGAAGCGAGCTCAGCTTCTGCGGAAAAGGCCGACTGATGTGCTCCTCTTCAAGCTGCCATGGCTCAGGAAAGTCGGCGATGCACTCGGCGGACGCACAGGAGCAGATCTCTCTCACCTCTTCGGTAGGCTCGCCGTCGTACTCAAAGCGTAGCCTCACGACCTGTGCCGTTGCGTCGGCCTCGATAGACGCTTGACGCAACTCGGGATGCACCTCGCCCCAAAGCGCCCGATTGAGCGAAAACACCAGTGACGCCGCCGAAGTGTCCATCACGCCGCCCAACGTTGGCGCTCAGCGGGCGGCGCAGCCGTCCGCTGCAGCAAATAGTTATGCCTTACGGTGACCAAACTCAAGCTCCTCTTCATGGCAATAGAACAGCACACCTTTTCCCAGGTTGTGCAACACGATCGCGTCATCCCTTGCCGGCACAAAGATGCTCTGCCACTTCGCCAAGAAATCACTGGCAGCAATGACGCACACCTCATCGTCACCGTAAACAACTTGGACGGTGCCGTCCGCAGGCAGCCGATCTTTGAGCCACGCGTCAGCAACCGAATAGCTCTCGATGTTGACGTGTTCGATTGCGCCGACAGTAGCCTCGCTTAGGCCGTAGCGATCCTTCGAACTGAACTGCAACGCGTAGCTGTACGCATTCTTCGCGCGCTCAGGATCAAGCCAGCGCGCGGAAAGTTCGTTCTCAAGGTATTCAGACTCTCTGAGATTCATGGCGAGGCATAACGCAAATTCGACTGCACCGCAGGTGCAGCGTAACAGGCGATTTTTCTGCCCAACATGACTTCTCCCTTCATCATGAATGCCTCCGTAGCGCAGGCGCCTCGACGATTCAATTCGATGCGTGAAGCGATGCGTATGCGCCGTTATTCACCCTCGCTCTCGGTGAGCATACCTCCACAGGTCAATGGAATTCATCCACTTTCACGGCACGCCACATCCTTGGGATTTGGGGCGGAAGGAAGCGGCGGCTTTTTGCTTTCTCTGGGTTGAGTGTGTGTTTCTGCTTCAACCCAGTGGCACGCATGCCCAACGCAATGATCGTGGAGATGGTGGCGCGGGTGAGCGTCTCGGTATGGGAGTTGTCGCCTGCCCGCGTGATTGTGGGGCGCAAATGCTCAACGCGTGATCCGAAGACGACGCTCACGCTTCGCAGCGACCTGCCCGTTGACGTAGCAGCACATCGGTCGGCGCTCGGCTATCCGGGGCGCAGTCGCTACAATCCGCCCCTCTTTCCCTTGGCGACGCGCCAATGCTGCGGATCACGCCTTCCATTGCCATTCCCGATGCCGAGCTGGTGGAGCGCTTTATCCGCGCCTCCGGGCCGGGTGGGCAGAACGTCAACAAGGTGGCGACGGCGGTGGAGTTGCGTTTCGACGTCGCGCAGTCGGCCAGCTTGCCGGAGGCCTTGCGCGAGCGCGTGCTGGCGAAGCGGGATCGGCGGCTGACGGTCGAAGGGGTGATCGTCATCACCGCGCAACGTTTCCGCACGCAGGAACGCAATCGCGAGGATGCGCGCGAGCGGCTGGCGACCTTCATTCTTTCGGTGCTGAAGCCACCCGCGCCGCGAATCGAAACCCGTCCGACGCGGGCGTCCAAGGAACGTCGGCTCGGCAGCAAGCGCGAGCGCGCCGGGTTGAAGCGGCAGCGTGCTTCGCATGCCTGGCAGAACGACTGATGGCAGCGCTGCATTCACCGCCGTCGGGCCATGGCTATCGCGTTCCGTCGCCGCCCTCTCAGGCACCGCGTCGGGGCAATGCCTTTTTGCGCTGGGTGGGCCGCAGCATCCTGCGTTTGGGTGGCTGGCGCATCGTCGGCGAGTTTCCCGACGTGCCCAAGCTGGTGCTCATCGTGGCGCCGCATTCGTCGGCCTGGGATGGCATCTGGGGCTTGCCCGCGATGCTGGCGCTTGGCGTGGATCTGGCGATCATGGGCAAGCGCGAGTTGTTCTTTTGGCCGCTCGGCCCACTGTTGCGCTGGCTGGGTGCGTTCCCAGTCAATCGGCGCAACAGCGTCGGTCTGATCGAGCAGGTGACATCACGATTCGCCAAGCGCGAGCACTTCTGGCTGGCGCTGGCCCCCGAGGGCACGCGGCGTCGGGTGGAGCATTGGAAGACCGGGTTCTGGCGCATCGCGCGGGCGGCGGACGTGCCGGTGTTGTGCGCGTATTTCCACTATCCCGACAAGGTCATCGGGCTGGGCCAGTTGTTCCAGACCAGCGACGACCTCGATGCCGACATGCGATCGCTGCGCGAGTACTACGCGCCCTTCGTCGGCAAGCATCGCGGAACGGTGTAAGGGCGGGCGATTCTGCGGCCCGCGCGGAACGCCCGATGGGCGACGCGCGCGGGATTTGCTGGCGCGCTCACGCCTCGGGCGAGGCATCCATCGGCAACATCGGCACGCCCATCGAGCTGCGCGACTCGCGCACCGGCTGCGGTGCCGCCACGGCGACGCGGGGTCGATTGGGCAAGGGCATGGCCGCCTCGCCGCGTTGCACGCGCAGTGCGTTCTGCAAGGCACGCCGTGCGCGGGACTCCTCGCCTTGGGCGGCCAAGGTCGCTGCCAGTTCTTCCCAGGCATCGGCGCGGGCCTCACATTGCAGGGCGGACTGCAGGTAGGCCTCGGCCTTGCCCCACAACCCGTCCTCGCGACACAGTCGACCCAAGGTGACCTGCAAGGCCGGACTGTCCGCATGCTGGGCCAGCCAGCCTTCGGCACGCTTCAGCCGCGGGGTGTGCGGCGAGCTGCCTGCCAATCCATAGATGGCCACCAATGACTCCGTCCATTGTCGGGCGAGACTGGCTTCGATCGCGTCGTCAGCCAGTTCGGCTTGTCCCAGGCGCTGCGCGGTCCGCGCGTAGGCGAAGACCACCTCGGGCCGTTGCCTCAGGCTCTTGGGCAGGTTGCCCAGTTCTGCGCGCAGTGCCTCGCGCGAGTCGACCGCTGCCAGCAGCGCGGAAGCGACCTTGGCTTCCAGTTCGACGATGACGACTTCCGGCAGACTCTTGCTGCGTCGCAGCTCCGGCACCAGGGCCTGCGCTTCCCTGGCGCGACCAAGGTCCAGCAGCGCCTCGATTTTCAGGCGCGTTGCGGCCGGAAGCAGCGGCAGCGGCAAGCCATCCACCGCATTGAGGGTTGCCAGCGCATCACCGGCGGCCAGCCAGCGGCGGCCACGCAGCAAAGTGGCCTCGGTCGGATCGTGCGCCTCCAGCTCGGTCAACAAGGCTTCGGCACCGGCCTGATCATCGCAGGCATCTGCCGCCACTACCGCCGTCACCAAGGCGGCGGTTTGAACGTATTCGTTGCTGGCGGCCTTGCGAAGAAGCCGCTGCGCCCGTGCGTGCTGGCCGTGATGCGCCGCCAGCACGCCTTCGGCAAGACGGCGACGCGCGACACGACGACTGCGCCGACTCAACGCGCGGAACGGAAACAGCAACGCGCCGATCAGCAATTTCAGCGCCAACCATCCGCCAACGATGAGGCCCACACCCACCACCAAGCTGGATTCGATGCTGTAACCCCGCCATATGATCTGCACATAACCGGGGTCGCGCGACAGCTCGCGCCAGGCCAATGCGACCAGCAGGACCAGCAACAGACTGAGTAGTACCCAGCGCCAGGCCTTCATTCACCTTCTCCTGCTGGCGCTTCCGCTTCCACCGAAAGCTCGGTGGCCGCATCCGGCTTGCCACGGTTCGCATCGTCCGACGCAGCAGTCGGGGAGGACGTGGCGCTTGGCTCGCTGCCCGTCGGAGCAGATAACGTGGCAGCTACCGCCGCATGCAGCACTTGGCGCGCACCACGCAGGGCGCGCAATTCGGTCAGACTCGCGCCCAAGTTCGGCAAGCTCCAGGCAAGACCCTGTTGTGACAAGCCATCCAGTTCGGCAATGACGGCCTGTACACCCGCATCGGCCGGGTCAAACAGCGCATCGGACAGGGCCGCGGCGGCGGCCAACGCATCCCGAAACGTGGCCTCATCGCGGCGTTCGGCAGCACTGATCGCACGCTCTATCTGCTGTGTCAGCAACAAGCGCGCGGCGGGCTGGGCATCGCGCGGCACACGCAGACTGGCGGCATCCAGACGTCGCACCGTCAGCACTTTCGACAGGGTCTTGCCCAACCAGGTGTCTTCGCCCAGCACGCTCGCATCGCTGCCACCGCGATCACGCAAGGGCAAGGGTTCGAGTTGCGACAGCACTTGCTGCAGGCGATGGCGAATGGCGATGACCGGATCGGTCGCAACGCTGTCGAGCAAGGCGCGCTCGCTCGCCAGTGGCTCGCGCAAGCTGGCGTACAGCGGGTCATCCACGCTGTCGAGTACCTGCGCGGCCATCGCATAGGCAAGCTTGGCGCCATCCAGGTCCTGCGCCAGCCGCAGGCGCTGTCCGCCCGCAAGCAGCAGGCTTTCGATTTCGTTCAAGCGCAGCATCAGATCGCCGCGCATGCGTTCGTCCGACAGACGCGCCACCGCATCCTCGATGCTGGCGGCGCGCTCGGTCGAGGCCAGCAGTTCGTCGCGCATGACGCGGTGGGTCTGGCCGAGATCCTTCAGCCGATCATCCAGCACCTTGTAGTCGCTGCGCAGCGTTTCGACCTGTCGATGCATGGCGTCGGTGCGCGCGCTCAGCGCATCCGCTTCCGCGCGCCACTCATTACGGCTCTGCTCCAGCTCACGCAGGCTGGACTGCTGCTGCCAGATCCACGCCGCCAACACCACCAGGCTTCCCCCGGCAAGCGCTGCCCACCACCACGCGCGTGACGGTGCGGGCGAGTTCGCGGGCGATTCGGTTTGGGGTGCGATGGGGGCGTTATCGGTCACAGTGCGATTCTTGCGTGGATGGGTTCGGGGGGTTCAATGGCGCGCCGACAACGTTCCTCGTCGGCGGGCCGGTTCAACATGCTGCCAAGTCTACGGCGCGCCATTGCCACTGCGGACATTCTGCAGCAGCCAGTCGTGCAAACACTGCATATGTTGTTCCGGTCGGGTGCCCGCCGCCTGCAGCACGGACGCAAAACCGAGCGCACGGGCGAACTCGGCGAGACGCGGGCTGCTGGCCAGTACTACGGCGGATCGCAGTAGCTCGCGCTGTGGCGCTGGCGCCTGCGCCCACACCTGGCGCAGGGCGTGCTCGCTGCTCAGCATCAGCGCCAGGGGCGGCGAGGCGGTTTCCAACGCGCGCCAGTGGCGTCGATCCAGTCGAACCGCTGCGCGCTCGTAGACCTCGCACTCACTGACGGCGAAACCGCGCTCGCGAAGCCGGGGTGCCAGCACGCCACGGCCATTCGGCGCACCGATCAGCACCAATGACTGCTCTCCGCCACGCTGCAACGCGGGCTGTGCAAGCAAGCCCTCGGAGGTTTCCGGTTGTCCCGCAATCACGTCCTTGACGCCGACAGAGCGCAAGGCGCTGGCGGTTGCGGCACCCACCGCGAGTGCGCGCTTCTGGTCGGCCAGAACGCCTGGCAGCAAGGCATCCACGGCCTTGACCGCCATCGGGCTGACGAACACACCGGTGGCGGTCGCCAGCGCTGCGCGCAGCCGCTGGACCGCCTCGACCTCCGCAGTAATCCGCAGACGGAATCCGGGCAAGCTCAACGACTGTGCGCCATAGCGCTGCATAGCCCGACGAATGGCAGGCTGCGCGTCGCTCGCGCGCAGGTTGACCACGGTCCAGCCGGACAGCGGCAAATTGGGCGTGGTGGGTTCCGCATCTCGGTGCATGACAGGCTCCTGCTGTGACATTCTGCCTGCATGAACAGCTCGCCTCATCCCCCACTTGCCAACGAACCCTTCGTACCCGCCCTGTGCGCCCAATTGCAGTCGTCCCTGAGCGGCATGCCGCCACTGCACGCCATCGGCTGCGACGTGCTGGAGGCGACGTCCGAACACCTCCTGCTTGGCGCACCGCTGGCGCTGAACATCAACGACAAGCGCAACGCCTTCGGCGGCAGCATGGCCAGCCTGATGACGGTCGCCTGCTGGGGACTTTTCAACCTGCACCTGCTGCGTGCCGGAATCCACGCCGAGGTCTACGTGCAGGACTCGCAGATCCGCTATCTGACGCCGGTCTATGAAGACCTGCGCGCACGCGCCCAGGCGACAACGATTGATGCGTGGAACGAAGCGCTCGCCACCCTGCGCGACAAGGGCAAGTCCCGCATCGCGATGCGCGCCGCCATCGTACTTTCCGATGGTCGCGAAGCCGCCACGCTGGAAGCGCGATTTGTGGCCTTGCGCCCCGCCGCCACGTGAGCCCTCGCAACGCCCCTCAACGCTGACAGCGCGGGCACCAGACGGTGGCGCGTTGTCCCAAGGTCGCGTGGCGCAAGGGTGTGCCACACACGCGACAGGGCAGACCCTCGCGGCCATAGACCTGCAGCTCCTGCTCGAAGTAGCCGGGTTCGCCTTCCGGATTGAGAAAGTCGCGCAAGGTCGTGCCACCGCGGGTGATCGCGTGGGCGAGGATGTCGCGCACCGCATCGGCCAGACGCTCATAGCGTGCCAGGCTGACCTTGCCCGCCTCGCGGCGCGGATCGATGCCAGCGCGAAACAGACTTTCCGCCGCATAGATGTTGCCCACGCCGACCACCACCGCCTGGTCCATCAGGAACACCTTGACCGAACTTCGTTTGCCGCGGCTGAGGGCAAACAGATGTTCGCCCGAAAAGTCCGCGCCCAAAGGCTCCGGACCCAAGCCTTGCAGCAGCGGATGCACTTCACCCGCGACCTGCCAGAGCAGGGCGCCAAAGCGACGCGGATCGTTGAAGCGCAATGCGCGTCCATCGTCCAGCACGATGTCCACATGATCGTGCAGACGCGGTGGCAAATTCGCGTCGACAATCCTCAAGCTGCCCGACATGCCCAGATGCAACAGGGCCGCTCCGGGTCGAGAATGCAGCAACAGATATTTGGCGCGGCGCTCCGCGACCGTGATCCGCTCACCGACCAAGTTTTGCAATGCTTGAGGAAACGGCCAGCGCAAATCGGCGCGGCGCAGGATCAACCCGCGCACGGCGCGACCGATCACGTGCGGCTCGATCCCGCGTCGGGTGGTTTCCACTTCGGGTAACTCGGGCATCACCCCTCCTGCGGGTCGGGTAGCGGCTGCTATTCTGGCCGCAAACCTGTCGTGAAGAAGTCATGTCTGCGCGTTCGCCCCTTCCATTCGCTTGCTGCCGCGCGACCTGCCTGACCGTACTGGTTTTCGGCGTGACCGCGCTACAGGCGGCCGAGCTGGCCAGTTCGCCGACCGACCTGCTGCAACGTTTCGATGCCGATCACGATGGCCGGGTCAGCCTGTACGAATACCAGCGCTATCTGAGCCGAGGCTTCCGGGCCATGGATCGCAACTTCGATGGCATCGTCTCGGCCAGCGAGCTACCCGACGGCACCCACTATCGCGAACGTCGCGAACTCGACCTCACCACGCTCGAACAGCGCTTTGCGCGGCAGTTCCACGCCCTGGATCGCGACCGCAATGGTTCGCTTGACGTGAACGAACTGAATCAACCGCCGCAGCGGTGAGAGGTTGATCGGAAGCCTCACCGATTGGTCAACTGAATTTCGATGCGTCGGTTGCGGGCCAGAGCTTCTTCGCTGCTGCCGCTGTCCAGCGGGTGGAATTCGCCGAAGCCATTGGCGGCGAGGCGTCGCGGGGCAATGCCGGCATTGGTGAGGAACTTGACGATGGCGATGGCGCGTGCGGACGACAGTTCCCAGTTGGAGGGAAAACGCGCCGTGCTGATCGGACGGTGATCGGTGTGACCGTCGATTCGCAACACCCAGTCGATGTCGGGCGGGATCTGCGCGGTGACTTCCTTCAAGGTCGCTGCGAGCTGGTTGAGCTGCTGCATGCCGGTGGGATTCAACTCGTCGGATGCACTGGGAAACAGCAGTTCGGACGGCACCACGAAGCGGTCGCCGACAATCTGGATGTCGGCGCGATTGCCGAGCGCGGCGCGCAGCTTGCCGAAGAACTCGGAACGATAACGGGTCAGCTCGTTGACCTTGTCGGCCAGCGCCAGGTTGAGTCGCGCGCCCAGGTCCTTGATTTCGGTGTCTTTGGATTCGATGGCGATGTTGGCAATGTCCAGCGCCTTCTGTACCTGCGCAAGCTGTTCGCGCAGCGCCGCCAGTTGGCGGTTGAGCAGTTCGGCCTGCGCCGCCGCTTTGGCCGACAGGTCGGTCTGTACGGTGAGCTTTTCCTTGTTTTCTTCCAGTTCGGCGAGGCGGCTGGCGATTTCACTTTCGAGTTGCTGCTTGAGCGCATTCAAGGCGTTGATGTCGGCGGTCAGGCGCGCGATATCGGCCTCGTTCTGGCTGAGCTTCTCGGTCGCGAGATCGAGATTCAGCTTCAGTGAGTTGGCTTGGTTTTCGCTTTGTTGCAGGCTGGCGCTGAGGTCACCCACTTCGGTGAGCGCCTGCAATTTGGCCGCCTTCTCCATCGACAACGCTTCAGCCAGTTCGGCCAGTTCCTGGTTGAGTTGCGCGAGCGAGCGGTCACGGCTGGACAACGCATCGGACAGCACGAACTGACCGAGGCTGAAGATCAGCAGCAGGAACACCAGCACCATCAGCAGCGAGGACAGGGCATCGACGAAGCCGGGCCAGAAGTCGATGTGGCGGCGTTTACGCGCGGCAAGCGTGCTCATGGCATCAATCGCGCTTGTGTTCGACGGCGGCGGCGATGGTGCGACTGAGCAGTCGGAACTCCTGTCGCAAATCTTCGCTCAGGCCCTGCTGCCCACTGCCGCTTTGAGCGAGGGCGCGAAGGGCGCTGCGCAGTTCGGTCTGGGTGTCGTTGAGTCGGCCCAGTTGTTCGGCGAGTTCGGCCATTTGTTCGGTACTGGCGCGCCGGTCGCGATCGGAGTCGAACAGGGCTCGCTGCATGCGTTCAAGACCATCGGCGGTCTGTTCCAGCAACGCCTGCACGTAGGCCGGTACCGAGGCGTCGCCGTCACTGCCAATGCCGCCCGCCGACAGCTTGGTCATGCCCGACAACCATTCCTCCAGTTCGTTGTAGAAACGATTGGACGCGCGCCCGGACAGCAGGTCCAGCAGGCCGATCACCAACGATCCGGCAAGGCCGAACAAGGAGGTCGAAAAGCTGGTCGCCATGCCGGAAAGCGGCTGTTGCAGCTTGTCCTTCAATGCCTCGAACATCGCCACCGCATCGCTGCCGCCGGAAAGCCCGGCGATGATGTCGCTGACCGAGCCGATGGTTTTCAGCAGACCCCAGAAGGTGCCGAGCAGGCCGAGAAAGATCAGCAGACCGATCAGGTAGCGCGACAGATCACGTTGTTCCTCCAGTCGCAGGTAGACGCTGTCGAGGATCGTGCGGGTGGACGCCATCGACAGACTGATCGGCTTACGCTCGCTCTTGCCCAGCATTTTGGCCATCGGCGCCAGCAACACGGGCAGCTCCGTTGGCGTGCGATCCGGTGCGCTGCGCCGAAAGTTCTCGATCCAGCGGACTTCGCCCTGCAGGCGCAGCAATTGCTGCAGATTGACCACGATACCGACGCCGAAGACGGCCAGGATCAGGGCATTGAATCCGGGCGTCGCCGTAAAGGCCTGGGTAAGCGGTCCGATCATCATCACGGCCAGTACCGCCACGGCGGCCAGAACACCCAGCATCCAGGCAAGTACTCGAATCGGTTGACTCATGACGATCTCCAGGCAGCGGTGAGGCGAACGGACTGCATTCGGGCGGCCAAGGTTCCCGCGTCGGCGAAGGTCGTGACGCGGGGTTTAGTCTCTGCTCGGCTGCTGCCTGCTACTCTGCGCGGCTGAATCTGTCTGCTGGCTGAGTACGCATGTCCGAGCCCACGCCTCCCTCTACCGGATTGCACGCCATGGCGGTGCAATGGGTACAGCAACTGAACCTCTGCCTGCAGCGCGGCTGGCCGCTGGATCTGGCGCTGGCACTGCAGGACACCCTCGACGCGCTGGTCGACGCCACCGATGACGCGGGCGACGCGCGCTTGTTCGAGCAAACGCTGGCGATATCGGTCTATCTGAGTTCCTTCATGGAGGAAGGTCGCCACCCGGACGATACGCAGCGTGATCATCTGCGCCTCTTGTGCGAAGCCATCGCGCCCGGCGAAATCAGCGCTTCGATCCAACCGAACGCGCACCCGCTGGAACGCGGCGTGCTGTTGGTCAGCGCGGACGACGCACTTGCCTTGCACCTCGATGAAGCCTTGCGACGCCATGGCATCCAGTTGATCGTTCGGTCCAGTGTGGACGAGGCCATCGCCGATCCTGCCGACGGCATTCTCAATCTGGTGGTGGTCGATGCCAACGAGCTGACCGACTTCTCCCAGCGCAGTCGCACGTTTTCGCAGATCTATCGTCACCCGCAGCGGCGTTGCGCCCTGCACGTGCTGACCCGCAGCGGCGATCTGAACGAGCGCATGTTCGCGCTGCGTGCCGGGGCGGATGAGGTGCTTCGTCTGGGCGATGACCTGACGCCTCTGGTCCGCAGCATCATCGAGGCGGTGCGGCCTGGTCCCAGCGAACCGTATCGCGTGCTGATCGTCGACGACGATCGCAGTCAAAGCATGTTTTGCGAGGCCGTTCTGCGCAGTCAGAACATCGATACCCGGGTCGCCTCCGACGCCCGTCAGGTCGAGACCGAAGTTCGCGACTTCCAGCCGGAAGTGGTGCTGCTCGATCTGCACATGCCCGAGGTGGATGGCATCGAGATGGCTGCGCGGATTCGTGGCTTGCCGGGCGGTGAGCTGCTGTCGATCGTGTTCCTGTCGGGCGATCACGAAAAGGATGTGCGCTTCGATGTGCTGGCCGCCGGCGGTGACGACTACTTCACCAAGCCGATTCCGCCGCGTCATCTGGTCACCGGTGTGATCAGTCGCGCCCGGCGCACCCGCGCATTGGCGCAACGTCTGGGGCAGGCCGCCAAATGAATCGACTGCGTGCATTTCAGGGCGTGTCGCCGCGTCTCGGCCAGCGTGTCTACATCGATCCGGCGGCCACCGTGATTGGCGATGTGCAGATCGGCGATGACAGCTCAGTCTGGCCCGGCGTGGTGATCCGCGGCGATGTGAACCACATCCGCATCGGTGCACGCAGCAGTATTCAGGATGGCACGGTCATCCACGTCAGCCACGACGGGCCCTTCACCCGTCCGGGCGGATTTCCGACCGTGATCGGCGATGACGTGACGGTCGGCCATTCGGTCGTTCTGCACGGCTGCATTCTGGAAGACGCCTGCCTGATCGGCATGCACGCCAGCGTGCTGGATGGCGCGTTGGTGCAGAAGCACGGCTTTGTCGGCGCGGGCGCACTGATTCCACCCGGCAAGGTGGTCGGTTCGGGCGAGCTCTGGGTCGGCAATCCGGGCAAGAAGCTGCGCGACCTCAGTCAACGTGAGATCGACAGCCTGCTTTACTCGGCGCAGCACTACGTACGCTTGAAGGATCGCTATCTGGCGGGCGACTGAGGCTTACTCGAAGCCATCACCGAACAACCGGCTGAGGCGTTCGCTGTCGACCACCACAAAGATGTCGCCAACGCCATTGGTGTCACCGCTGACGATATTGCTGGCGATGGAGGAATACGCCATCAATGCGCCATCGGGTCGCATTCCGCGTCGACCGGGAACCACACCGGCATTGCTGGCCACCGCCGTACCGCTGGCCGGACTGAGCAGAAACAGCAAATTGGGGTCGCGGAACAACCACGCCTGCAGCGTCCCGCCCACGTTTTCGCTGCACGCGTACATCACTTCGCCAAGGTCATTGACCTGCGGCGTCTCACAACTCGCCGCGCTGGCGGGCAAAGGAATGGCGGTCAGGCCGCCGGACTGCAGATCACGCCGGAAAATCCGACTGGTCGCGCCACTGACCAGATTGGTCGCAAACGAGCGGTACACGACATAGCGCCCGTTGCGGGAAATCGACGGTGAGTCGCACTGCGAGTTGGCGGCCTGATTGCTGGCGTTGACGCTCACCATCGTCGTGCTTGCCGCCGTTCGGTCGCGCAGATAGATCTGAACGTTGCCGCCGTTAGACGGACTGGCAGCAAGGTTGGAATTGGAGGTGAATACGGCATAGCGCGCATCGCCGGAAAGCGATTCGGTCGGACTCTCCAGCGCGCCGTCGGCCGCTTGCTGCTCGCTGTCGGACAGACTGAGACGCGTCGTACTCATCGTCAGCATGTCGGTGAGCAACAGATCGACGGCACCATTGCTGTCACCGCTGATTTGATTGCTGGCGGACGAGAAGTAGGCGACGTAGCGGCCATCGTCGGAGATGCTGGCATAGCGCGCCTGCGCATTGATCGCGCCGCCGCTCGTGCTGACGCTGACCCGTTGCATCGTCGAGGCCTGACGATCAAAACGAAACACACTTTGCGACGGTGACTGCTCACCACTGACCAGATTGCTGGCGAAACTGCTGAACACGACGTAGCGGCCATTGGCGGACAAGGCGGGACCGGTGCTGTTGCCGTTGCTGCCATCGCCGTTGGGTGCGCGGCTGATCAGACTGAGCGCATCGTCGCCGAGATCCATCAGCAGAATCTGCGCGGCGCCGGACCCGGGATCGAGTCCCAGATTTCGCGAATTGGTCGAGAACGCCATGTCCAGGGTGTTCGCCGCGAAGGCGGCGTCGTGCATATTGGACTCGGCCTGCACGCCAGCGGTGCCAGTGACGCGAAACAGACCCAAATCCGCCTGTGCCGCTTGACTCAGCAGACTCAGGCCGACCGCTGCGAGCGGCGGTAGGGCGGTGCATAGCGAACGGTGGAGATTCATCGACATGGCGCAACTCCGGATAGAAAGCGATGTGGGTCACTGCAACCGCAAGAGCTCACGACACTGACTGCCTTGATTGCATCCTCGGGTTGATCTGACCCACGCACCACTAACGACGTTTTCCGTCGCTTCGTATCACGCCTCGACACCTCGCCAGTTCAGCATGTCGTAGACGTACAGATCGTCGCGCCGAAAAGCGTCGCTGGAGCACAACCTGCACATTCGCGACACATCGATACGGTGCTTGCGAATCGATGGATCCCCTGGCTGGTGCGTCGACAGTGGGTCGGGCTATGCCAAACCAATCAGCGCATCCGCCTCTGTGTCGGGGATTCCGCGATTGCGTGGTCGGGAGAGGGCTTGGACAGGAAAAGGACCACGGCCGCGCGGCCCGGAAAAGCTGGTTTTCTGTCGGGTCCCCACTAAAACTCAAATCCATCTGCAAAAACGCGGTACTGACCTGCCTGATAGTCTCCCGCTGCGTCGCCAGCGCGCACCAGTTTGATGAAGCGGGGCAGGATGTCACTCTTACCTGTGAAACTCACTACACCCATCCCGAAGTCGAAGTACCACACCACACTGGGTTGCATATGAGGGGTGGTCGAAGACCAGTGAACACCCGTCGCCGGTGCGTTGGGAAACACCTGATCGTTAACGGCCGGCTGTCTTCGGCACGCTTCGTTCAACGAACTCAACTCTTTGATGTTGGGTAACCTCCAATCGGTATACCCGGCAAATCCCGGCATCCCATCTCCATCCAGATCGGACGTGCCTTGATTGATGGCCTCGACCAGCAGAAGCGCGTCGGCCCAGATCGGTTGGCTGGATGCAGGGCCGATACAACTCCCGACCGTTGAGGATTGCCCAAGCGAACAACGCATCCATTGCAATCCAGTTGGGATGTGGATGGCGGTCCCATCGCTGTTGACCGTGAAGTCCGCACTGGGTGTTGACGGCGTCACCAAGGTGTTGAAACAGCTCTGCGCGTGAGCAACAAATGGAACGCTCAAGGCAAGCCCGATGCACGCTGCCTGCAGCGCTCGGAGAGCGTAGTTGACATGCCGTGACCGGATCATGGTTCACTCCTTACAAGGCGAACGGAACCGGCGAAGTTCTTGTCCGGGTTTATCTGGGCGCCAAAATCGAAATAGACGCTCCAGGCCGAGCTGTCGAAACGCGTCGGCGTCCCCGTCCACGTTACATTGGGAAACGGATTCCCAGGGTCGCTGAAATCGCCGGGTACGTTGGGAAAGAATCCGGTGTCGATTGCCGGTCCCCGCGCGCCGTAGTGGACGATCGATCGCAGCTCATCGAGTGTTGGCATTCGCCAATCGTTGAATCCGCACAAGCCGCTCTCATTGATCACTGCGACGTATCCCGCCGTATCGCAGTAGTTGCCTCCGGGATTACTGTCCGCGTCGAACTTGTCCAGACACTCACCACGATTGACGCCACCAGGACTTCCACCGTTACTGGCATTGGCGGTGCCATCGGGACGCTCCGCACTGCTATACCAGCTGTATGTCCACTCGCGATCTCTCAGCCCGGGTGCCGCGGTGTAGGTCTTGATTTCCCATAGCAATCCGGTGACATGGTCAAGGACACAGGACCACCGTGTGCCCTGGACCTCGCTTCCGTCATCGAAGCCCTGCGCATCGCGGGACCATGGCTGGTCTTGAACGCCAAGCAAGTCGCCGGTAACCGTCACCTTACTGAAGTCAAATCCGGCAGCTCCAGCACCCTGCTTGGCCAGTGCGCCATCGGCCGCCGCCGCGTCGCGCCCATAGCGCGCATCTTGGCCCGGAAAGCCCGCAGGCTCTGGATCAACCGAAACCGAGCTGGCGGTGTAGACCTCGCTTTGACCAGTGTCGTTGCGCGCCCCCGACTGGCCGCTGACGACGTTTACCCAGATCAAAGCTGTCAACAAAATCGGAGCCCTCAAACAAATCATGGCAATTCCAAGTGGCTTGAATTGACCAATGAACGCGCGAAGACGCGAAAAGCGAACGCTGCCGACGAACGGCGATCATGTAGAACCTACCGTTGAACGATCCGCATGGCTTCAGGGACGCTTGCCGTCCTTTGATGGGCATCAGGGAGGTGCCCTACGCGAACACTGGAAGGACGTGAGAGCGGCAAAGGCAACCGGAGTGGCTGTGGGCAGAACTCAGCCCAGACTTGCACCCGTTCAGTCTTGCTTGCTCAGAGATCTCCGCGCCAACTCACAGCCGCCGCAGGCAGCGCAGGTCGAGCGCGGACCGGGTGCTCCACACGCACTGGCATTCACTTGGCGGCGCATCGGCCATCGATGGCGCAAGAGCCAAAGGGTGCTTAGCAGGACTGCGCCTGCCACGATCCACCATTGAAGGACTTCACTCATGTCAGGCGACTCACGAGCTGATAGGTCATCAGCGAAGCGACATAGGCCAGACCGAACAGGTAGACCGTCGCAAAACCCATCTGGCGCCAGGAGTTGGTTTCGCGCTTGATGGTCGCGAGAGTCGACAGGCACATCGGCGCGTAGATGTACCAGACCAGCAGCGACAGCGCCGTGGCGAGACTCCAGTCGGTGCTGATCAGCGAGCCGAGTGCGTCGGCAGCCGCGGCTTCGTCCACGGCAGCCACGGCGTAAACGGTGGCCAGCGAGGCGACGGCAACCTCACGCGCGGCAAGGCCGGGAATCAGCGCAATGCAGATCTCCCACGTAAATCCCAGCGGTGCAAACACCACCGCCATGGCGTGACCGATCCGCCCGGCAAAGCTGTAGTCGATCGCGGGTCCCGTGGCATCGATGGGCGCGGCGGGAAAGTTCAGCAGGAACCACAGCAGAATCGTCGAGGCCAGAATGATCCCGCCAACGCGCTTGAGGAAGATCACCGCGCGCTCCCACAGGCCGATCAGCAGATCTCGCGCGTGCGGCAGGCGATACGAGGGCAATTCCAGCATCAGCGGGTGTTCGTCACTGCCGCGTCGCCATTGCTTCATCACCCAAGCGACGATCAACGCGCTGAGCACGGCGGCGAAATACAGGCCGAACAGCACCAGTCCCTGCAGATTGAACAGACCCCACACGGTTTGCGGCGGAATGAAGGCTGCAATCAGCAGGGCGTAGACCGGCAGGCGCGCCGAACAGGTCATCAGCGGCGCGACCAGAATCGTTGCCAAACGATCACGCGGGTCCTGAATGGAGCGCGTGGCCATGATGCCGGGGATGGCGCAGGCAAAGCTCGACAGCAAGGGAATGAACGAACGCCCCGACAAGCCTGCCGAGGACATCATGCGGTCCAGCAGGAAGGCGGCACGAGGCAGATAGCCGGATTCCTCCAGCGCCAGGATGAAGGCGAACAGGATCAGGATCTGCGGCAGGAAAACGATCACACCGCCAGTCCCCGCGATGATACCGTCCACCAGCAGTCCCGCGAGCGGCCCTTCCGGCATGCGCGCCGCGACCCATTCCCCAACGGCAACCGTGCCCGCATCGATGAGGTCCATCAACGGCGTGGCCCAGGCATACACAGCCTGGAAAATCAGAAACATGATCGCGGCCAGCGTCAGCAAGCCGAATACGGGATGCAGCAACCAGCGATCCAGAGCATCGTCGGTGCGCGCGGTCTGCGTCGGCATTCGCACTGCGGCGGCCAGCAGAGTGCGTACGCGTTGGTGTAGATCCGCACTCACACTGATCGGTGGCAGGCGCGGCAGTTCCTGTCGATCCAGCAAGTCGATCAAGGCCTTGGCACCGCCGTGCCGGACCGCCACCGTGTCGACCACGGGTACGCCCAATTCCTGTTGAAGGCGCGCCAGATCGATCTCGATACCACGTCGCCGTGCGACATCCATCAGGTTGACGGCAATGACGGTGGGCTTGCCCAACGCCAGCAGTTCCAGCACGAAACGCAAATGCAGCCGCAAGTTGGTGGCGTCGACGACGCAGACCAGCAGCTCCGGCGCGAGTTCGTCGGCGCGCCGACCGCTGATGACATCAAAGGTGATCGCCTCGTCCAGACTGGCGGCCTGCAGGCTGTAGGCACCCGGCAGATCGAGCACCCGCACGGTTCTGCCGGAAGGCGCGACGAATCGGCCTTCCTTGCGCTCGACGGTCACACCGGCATAGTTCGCCACCTTCTGCCGACTGCCCGTCAGCAGATTGAACAAAGCGGTCTTGCCGCAGTTCGGGTTGCCCACCAGGGCGACGTGACGGTCGGCCAGCTCGCTCATGCGGCGGCCTCGACCTGCACACTGACCTCGACCCGGGCGGCCTCGCTGCGGCGCAGAGCAAAACGGGTGAAGCCGATCTGGATCAGCAGCGGATCGGCACCGATCGGGCCGCAGGCGACCAGGCGGACGGGCTCACCGGGCACAAAACCCAATTCACGCAGACGGCGCGCAATGACGTCGGTCGAACCGACCTGAGGGCGATCTTCCACCGACACCACGACGGCGGACTGCCCGAGCGGCAGCAAGTCCAGACGCATGCGAACTTCCGTTGCTGAGAATTGTTCGCATTATATGCGTTCCGCGTCACCCGCGTTGACCGGGCTCAAATTGACCGCAAATGGCAAGGTCAAAGTCAGGCGACGCTGGCGTGCTCGACGTTCCGAGCCGGTTACGCTGGTGTCGACGCGTTCCGCGACGACCGTCGTCGGTTGGTAGGTCGTGGGACACGCCTGCAGTTCGGTCTGCGCGGTCTGAGCAGCGGAACTGACCGGTTCGCCGAACGCCCACAACACCAGCAAGGTGCCAGCGGTTAGCGCGACGCGAAGCAACATGGAATGGATGGAGTGATGCATGACGATCTCCTCTGGGGTTCGATAACAATCCGTTAGCACGTCGCGTGCCAACCGATAAACGTTTCATATTCAGACACTTGAGACACTCCATCTGGTGTCCGCAGCGGTCAGTGGACAGTCGGCTGCGGACAGCATGTCGTAATGGATGCGGAGAACGTGACCGAGGTTGCAGACTTGCTCCCCGCAAACTTCGACCAGCAAGACTGGTCGCGAGGCGTCGTCGCCGACACAATAGGGCGCTGCAAGGCTTCGACATGAGGAGCGTCTTGCGTCACTTCAGCCTGAGGGAAATGACATGGCCACTGTTGTAGAAGCGCGGGTCCCGGATATTGGAAGCCATGGCGATGTGCCGGTGATCGAGCTGCTGGTGGCGGTCGGTGACAGTGTCCGGAAGGATCAGGGGCTGGTGACGCTGGAATCCGACAAGGCGACGATGGAAGTTCCTGCCAGCGTGGCCGGCATCGTGCGCGAACTGAAGGTCAAACTCGGCGATGCGATTTCCGAAGGGTCGGTGGTCGCACTGATTGAGGTGACGGACAGTGTGGCCGTACCCGCCTCGGCCGCTCCGCCGCCCGCCGCGTCGAGCGCACCGAAGCCCGCTACGGTCGCCGCCGCCGAACCCGCCACTGTGAGCGCGCCACCCGCCGCGCCGCCCAGCCCGGTCAGCGCCGCCATGGATCCCGAAGCAAGCGCACCGCGCACCCCGCCGGTCGCCTTCGACGCGCAGGCCGTTCTGCCCGCCAACGTGCCGCATGCCAGCCCGGCGGTGCGCCTGTATGCCCGCGAATTGGGCGTTGATCTCGGCAAGGTTGCCGGGCAAGGCCGCAAGGGACGCATCACGCGTGAAGACGTCAACGCCTTCGTGAAGGCGAGTCTGGCGGCGGGCGTTGCCGCCGCACCGGTTGCATCCGGCAACGGCCTGAATCTGCTGCCGTGGCCGAAAGTGGATTTCGCCAAGTTTGGCGCGATCGAAAGCCAGCCCTTGTCGCGCATCAAGAAAATCTCCGGCGCGAACCTCGCCCGCAATTGGGCCATGATTCCGCACGTCACCCAGTTCGATCAGGCCGACATCACCGAGATGGAAGCCTTCCGCAAGAAAATGGGCGAGGAAAATCCGAACCAGAAGATCACCCCGCTGGTGTTCCTGATCAAAGCAGCCGTGGCGGCGCTGAAAGCCTTCCCGAGCTTCAACGCCTCGCTGGACGACACCGGCGAGAACCTGATTTTCAAGCGCTACTTCCACATCGGCATCGCGGTCGACACGCCAGACGGTCTGGTCGTACCGGTGATCCGCGACGCCGACCAGAAAGGCCTGTTGCAGTTGGCCGCCGAGCTCGGTGAGATCTCCAAAAAGGCGCGCGATAAAAAGCTGTCCGGCGCCGACATGCAGGGCGGTTGTTTCTCGATTTCCAGCCTTGGAGGTATCGGCGGCACCAGCTTCACGCCGATCATCAACGCGCCTGAGGTGGCCATCATGGGCGTATCCAAGAGCGAGATGAAGCCGGTCTGGAATGGCGCCACCTTTGAACCCCGACTGATGCTGCCGCTGTCGCTGTCCTACGATCATCGCGTAATCGATGGCGCGGAAGCCGCCCGATTTGCCACCTTCTTCGCCAGGCAACTGGCGGACATTCGCCGCTTGTTGCTCTAGTCGCCACACGGATGGTTTCCCGCTGCGCGCCCAAGCCATGGCATGGACTCGGGCGCCTGTCCCGCGTTTGCACAGGGCTGAGTGCGCTGCTTTTGTTGGCGGCCTGTGATGCGCCACCGCCCGCGGCGCTGACGCAGGAAGCCTATGTCTGGCAACGCACCTGGACAACGCCCGTCAGCGCGGCAGTGCGTTCGCGCGAACTTGATCTGGATGGCTTGCGGGTGCTCGCGCTGCAGTGGATCGGCGAGCACCGGATTGCCACCGCGCCAGACCTGCAGGCGCTCATGGCGCGCGGTCTGCCACTGCGTCTGGTGCTGCGCATCGAAGGCAGTCGCCCGCGTCTGCCGGTCGCAACGGTTGCGGCGGCAATCCGCTCCGCACTGACCGAATGGCAGACCCACGGATTGCACGTGGTGGGGGTCGAGATCGATCACGATTGCGCCAGCGCCGGTCTGGACGACTACGCCGACTGGTTGTCACAACTGAAGTCCGCGCTGCCCAACGGCATCGCACTGTCCACCACGGCGCTGCCGAGCTGGCTGGACAATCCTGCGGGCCTGCGAGCGCTGCGCGAAGTTGCCTATGAAAGTGTGCTGCAGGTGCATGCGGTCGAGGCACGCCAGACGCACTTGCTCGACCCCGACCAGGCACTTCGCTGGGCAGCGGATTGGCAAGCGCATGCCGATCGGCCCTTTCGTATCGCGCTTCCGGCTTACCGCCTGCGTGTTCGTCACGACGCGCTGGGCGGCGTTCTGGCCGTCGAGGGAGAAGGGCATGGCGAGCTTGGCGGCAACGCCGCCGTCGAGCGATTCGCCTTGCCCGAGGATGTCGCCAGGGTGGTGCGCGAACTTGCGCAGCATCCGCCCACCGCGTTGCGTGGGCTGGTCTGGTTCCGGCTTCCGGTCAGCAAGGATCGTCTGGGTTGGTCGGCTCAGACGCTCGCGCATGTCATGCATGGCGAAACGCCACGAGCACAGATCGCACTGTTGGCGACTGCACGTGGCGATGGTCTGTTCGATCTGCAGTTGCAGAACATCGATGTCGTCGATGGCCTTGCACCAACGCACATCACACTGCCTGCCGCCTGTGGCCTGGTGGAGGGCAATGGCGCCTTCGCGGCGAGCGACAGCGCCGCGCAGTTGCACGCGTCGCAAACACTCTGGCTGGCCCCCGAGCAGCGCGTCGCGATTGGCTTTGCGCGCTGCGCGGTACAACTTCCGGAGCGCACTGCCCTGACGCATTCCGACCAGACCATGGACACACCGGCCAGCCAATAGGCGCCACGGCTCGAAGCCCTGCAACGCCTGCGCTCTCAATACCAACGTCAGCATGACCGTGTGGCGGCCTGTCAATCATGCTCGAAGGCTCTACCATGGCGGCCTCCCGATTGGATGGTGATGTCATGCGTACCCAGTCCCCACAGCGACTCCCTTTGGCGTTTTTTCTCGCCGCATGGCTGGGTTCCAGCGCCAGCATCGCCTGTGGGCCAGATTTTCCGGTGACCCTGCTGGATCAGCGCGAAGCCGTGTTGATGACGCTGCCCGAGGGCAATTTCTACTTTGAAGCACAGCGTCTGCTGCCCGCGCCGACAGACGGCTTCAGCGTCGTCGAGTTCTCCTCCTGGGAGGCGCCGGACGGCAGTTTGCGCGATGCCGAAGCCGCCGGGCTCAGCCCCAGCCAACAGCAACAGGTGCTGGCGATGCGCGCGGCAGCAGACCTCAACGCCGCGCAGGCACTGGCAGAGGGTCTGCCGGACGAGGTCCGCGAGTACACCTTGGGTGCCGTGGCCTGGCATATCGGCGATGTCGAGTCCGCGCAACGGCATTTTCAGGCTGTGCTGGATCTGCCACCGGATGCGCAGGTCAGCCGTGGCTTGATGGCTCAGTACATGCTGGGACGGGTTCAGGCGCTGTTCTCCGACGCCGACGCGCGGCAGAGTTTTCAGGCGGTGCGCGCACGAGTCCGCGCGGGCGCCGCTGATCCGTTGGGTCTGGCAACCACCAGCCTGGGCGAGGAAGCGCGGCTGGCATTGCGTGCGGACAACATCGAGCTTGCCATTGCCGGCTATGCCGAACAGGCGGCGTACGGCGATCAGAGCGGGTTGAATTCGTTGCTCGTCATTGGCCGCAGCGAATGGCTGCGCGAGCCTGATCGGGTGAGCCAGTTGCTGCAGGGACCACTGGGCAGACAACTGGCCTTGGCGTATTTGTTTTCGCGCAGTCACGAACTGCCGCCCGACGATGGCGAAACGCAAGACTGGCCACCACCGACGCCGCCGAATTCGAAAGCGCTGCTGGATCTGCTCCACGCACTGGATCTGGCTTTGCCCGCCGCGGATGCCGGACGTGATCGTCTCGCCGCAATTGCCTACCGCGCAGGTCGCTACGATGACGCACACCGGGTGCTCGGTAGCGTCGAAAGCCCGTTGGCAAGCTGGGTTCGCGCAAAGCTGGCCCTGCGTGCGGGCGATATCGATGCCGCGACCGCTGCCTACGCCAGCGCCATCGAACGCTTCCCGCCCAGTGAGGAATGGGGTTCGTCGCCGCAACGCGATGCGGACGGCTACAGCACGGGTTCGGAGGATCTGGCACCGCGTTGTCGTGTCAGTGCCGAGGCCGGCATCCTCGCGCTTTCGCGTGGCGATTCTTTGCAGGCGATGCAGTTGTTCTACGACGGCGGAGAGCGCTACTGGAGCGATGCGCATTACCTCGCGGAGCGAGTGCTGACCGTCGATGAATTGCAGGTGTTTGTGGATCGCGTCGCGCCGCAAGCGCAATTCACGGCGGATCGCGATGACTGGACGCCACTGGCACCCGCCGAAGCCATCCGCTGGCTATTGGCCCGCCGCCTCATGCGCGAGGGCCGCGGCGACGATGCCATCGCCTATTTCGACGATCCGGCCTTGCGCGAAAAAGCCCTGCGCTACGTCGGCAGCGTGGCGACCCTGAATGAGGAAGACGGACTGGAGGCCGCCCAGGCCGGGTTTGCGGCGGCCGAATTGGCTCGCTGGGATGGCATGGAATTGTTGGGCTACGAAGGCGATCCAGACTATCGAGAATGGGGTGGACAGTTCGACCTCAACGATCCAACCACCTGGGACGACAACTACCAGCCCGTCTTCAACCCGCGTAGCGATCTGCAGCCGCAGGGCTCGTTCACCGCGCCGGATGAATTGGTACGTTTGCGCTACTCGGTCGCCAACCCCTTGCAGCGATTCCACTATCGCTACATCGCTGCTGATTTGGCCGCACGCGCCGCAGACCAGTTGCCGCCGCGATCGCAAGCCTTTGCTGCCGTGCTTTGTCAGGCCACGCGTTACGTTCTGAACCGTGCGCCCGAGCATGCCCAATCCTTGTACCAGCGCTATCTCAAGGAAGGCGCCTACGTGCCTTGGGGTGCGGCGTTCGGGCAGACTTGCCCGGCGCCCGATTTCGCCAAGGTAGCCGGTGAATTGCGATCCGCGCAGATTGCCAAGGTAAAGCGCATCGGGCTGTTTCTGCTGCCCGTGCTCGTGGTCGCCCTGGGGGTTTGGGCCTGGCTTCGCCAGCGTGGTGCCAAGGCGAAAGGGGCTCAATGAGCCCACGTGAAGCAGGCATTACCAGCGTTAAGCCGGAGAACGTATTTCAGATATTTCTTAACTTGCGCCTAATCAATGAGTTGGGCGAAGGCCTGCGCTAGTTTGTCGCAGTCGCTTTTTTGCCTCCGCCGAATTTGGGTCGCGCTCGCGGCCAGACAACCGCTTTCAGGAACCGTATCGCATGAATGCACCTGCCGCCCGCGCTGAACTCGACAAGCCCTATCGCATCGAGACCGTGACCGAAGTCCACCACTGGACCGAGCAGTACTTCACCATCAAGACCACGCGCGACGAGGGCCTGCGTTTCGACAACGGGCAATTCGTGATGATCGGCATCATGGTCGACGGCAAGCCGCTGCTGCGGGCGTATTCGATTGCCAGCCCCAACTGGGAAGAACACTTGGAGTTTTTCAGCATCAAGGTGCAGGACGGTCCACTGACCTCGCGCTTGCAACATATCCAGGTGGGCGATGAATTGATGGTCAGTCGCAAACCCACGGGCACCTTGTTGACCTCGGATGTGCTGCCCGGACGCAACCTGTATCTGCTCGCCACGGGAACCGGCATCGCCCCGTTCCTTTCGATCATTCGCGACCCGGAAACCTACGAGCGCTACGAAAAGGTGATCTTCACCCATGGCGTCCGCCGCGTGCAGGACCTCGCCTACGAAGACCTCGTCACCAAGGACCTTCCCAATCACGAATATCTCGGCGACATGGTGCGAGACAAGCTGCTCTACTACCCGGCGGTGAGCCGCGAGCCGTTCAAGACCCAGGGCCGAATCACCGACCTGCTCGACAACGGGCAGATGGCTAGTGATCTCGGGCTCGACCCGCTGTCGCCGGAACATGATCGCGCCATGATCTGCGGCGGGCCGCAGATGCTCGCCGACTTCCGCACGATTCTGGACCGGCGCGGCTTCACGGCGGCGCCGCGCATCGGCAGTCCCGCGCAGTACGTATTCGAGCGTGCGTTCGTGGAGAAGTGATCGACCCGGCGGGATGTCGGCGCGATCGCGTCACACCTGACGAACCTTGGCGTCGCGGCGTATTGTTCGCCGCTGTATCGCCCTCCTTGCCAAGGAATTCGCCATGTTCGAACGCTTCTCACGCAGTTGGACCCTGATCAAAGCCAGTGCGGGTGTCCTCTCCAAGGACAAGGAATTGCTGGTATTTCCGGCGCTTTCGGGCATCGCGACCTTACTGGTCATGGCCAGTTTTGCCCTGCCGCTGATTGGCATGGGCGTATTCGAACAAATGGGCGAACGCAGTGCCGCCGAGCTGCCGGTGGGCGTCTATGTGCTTGGCTTCCTGTTCTATCTGACCCAGTACACGGTGATTTTTTTCTTCAACTCGGCCCTGGTCGGCGCGGCCATGATCCGGCTGCGTGGCGGCAATCCCACGGTGTCCGACGGCCTGCGAATCGCCAGCGGCAAGTTGCCTGCGATTTTCGGTTACGCCCTGATCGCAGCGACGGTCGGCATGATTCTTCGCGTTGTGCAAGAACGCGCGGGATGGCTGGGACGCTGGGTCGCTGGCCTGCTTGGCGCGGCCTGGACTGTCGCCAGCTTTCTGGTCGTTCCTGTACTGGTCAGCCGCGATATCGGCGCGATTGAAGCTGTGAAGGAAAGCGCCAGTCTGCTGCGCAAGACCTGGGGCGAGAACGTTATCGGTCAGGGCGGCATCGGGCTGGTCTTCGGGCTGATCACGTTCTTCGTGGTGATGCTGGGAATCGCCCTGATCGTCGGCGCCGCCATGAGCCAATCGGTACCTCTGATCGTCGCCGCAGTCGCCACGTTGGTCGTTCTGGTGATCGGGCTTGCCCTGATCCAGGCCGCGCTGACCGGCATTTACTCGGCTGCGTTGTATCGCCATGCCTCCGGTGAGGGCAGCAGCGACGGCTTTGACAACCTGCTGTTGGATCAGGCCTTTGCGGTGAAGCGATGAAATGGGGTGACGTGATACGAAATTCCCCACGCTCACTGCCATTGATTTTTGGTTTCCGTTTGAGTTTCGGCCAAAAACGTGATATTTAGCACGCCGTTGCGCGGTATCGGTGTGTTTCTCGGGACGCGTGAACGTCAAATCAAGTTGATTACCTACGTGGGGAAATATCGATGCGCGCTCCGTTCTTCGCCAGTCTGGCGACTGGTCTGTTGCTGTCCGCAGCAACCCAAGCTCAAGTGGTTCCAGCCAACGATGTCGGCATGTCCGTGGCGCCGAGCACGTTCTCGTTTTCCAGCTTGCCGGAACCGCAAGGGCCCGGCGCGACCTGCCCCACCGGTCCTGTGGCGGGCTCGTTCACCGGGACGAACGTGCAACTCGGGCGCATTTTCCGCGATGGCGTCGCCAGCACCTGCCCAGGCAAGGCTTATCCGGGCATCTTCAACGCCACGACAACCTACAACTACGAGTCCTACACCTACACGAACACCAGCAGTGCCGCCGCTTGCGTCACCGTCAATTTCGATCCGGACACCGTGGGTACCACGCCCTGTGCAACCAACGCGCATGCCAGCGCCTATATCGGCAGCTACGACCCGGCTGATCAAGCAGCGAACTTCGTCGGTGACGTCGGTTCGAGTGTTGCGCAACCCTTCGAGTTCGAAGTCCCCGCAGGCCAAAACATGGTATTGGTCGTCAGCAACACGTCCGCCGCGGCGGTCTGTGATTTTGGCTTTGAGGTAGTTAATTTGCCCTGCTCGGCCCTGCCTGCCCCCGTACCGCAGCCTGACGTGATTCCGAGCAACTCGAATTGGGGCCTCGGCTTGCTGGCACTGGTGTTGGGCGCTGTGGGTTTCCTGATGGTCCGCTCACGCCACTGAGGCGCGCTTATAGTGTGAATGGGGGGCCTGCTGGCGTTGCCAGCAGGCCTTTTTATTTTGCCCCGCAAGCGAAGTCTGCGAGATTCCAGAAGAGCGCCAGACCGCTGGTCGACCTCGAGTCCATCCTGATGCCCCTTGCCAACCCATACATTGGGGTATCTCCCGCCTGTATGCATTCATAGACTTCGGCCCAAGAACGCCCCTTCCCCTTGCAAACGGCAAGACTCACAACGCTGGGTATTGCCGTTCGGTCAGATGCCCGAGGAGGAATTCGTCCATGCGCCAAGGCTTCCGCTCGTCATTGTTCCGTTCCGGCGCGTTTGCCTCAATTTGCATCATGTTGTCCTCGTGCGACAGCCAGTGGCAACGCTCTATCAACGCATCGCGCTCACCAGAGATAAGTGAAACGCAACCGACGGCTCAGACTATTGGTCCCGGAACAATCCCCGTGTCCACCGAGTTTGGGCACATCATCGTGCAGGGGTATTTGAATGGTAGCGGCCCGTATTGGTGCCTGGTGGACACCGGCAACCCAACCACAACGATCTATCATGGCGTCGCTGAACGCCTTGGGCTTGAGGTTGAGCCCGCAGGACAGATGATCGGCTTGGCCGGAGTTCCGCTGCCAGTGGGTAAAGCGACGTCCGTTCGTGTTGCACTTGGAAATGCACCGGGGGCCAGTGTGCTCAACGAACCCGTGGTGATGGTGCTTCCCGACGAGGTGAAACTGCAGCCGTTTGGTGATCAGGCCGTTGATGTGATCCTTGGCGGGACGCTGTTCGAGCAGTTCGTTATACAAATCAACTATCGACAGCAAACGATGTCACTGCTAGATGCGGCGAACTATCAACCACCAGGCGACGTTGCGTCGATCAACATTCAGCTCACCGATGGTTATCCCCACGCGACCGGTTCAGTCGCCGCACTGGTCGATGACGCCCCGACAGCAACACTGGAGGGAGAATTCCTGATCGACCTGGGATCCTCGATCGGACTTGATGTTCAGCGAGACAAACTCGACGCAATTTTGGATCTTTCCGGGACGATACCTGGTCGCCGAACAGTGGGGCAGATCAGCGGTATCGATGGCACACCGATGGAACTCGAGGCTATCCCGGCGGCGTCCGTCCGGATTGGAAAAGCACCGTTGCAAATCAAAGAAATCATGCTGTTGCCATTTGCCGCGGATGGTCCGGCGATCGAAGGGCTGATCGGCAGCCTGGGCAACGGTGCATTCCGTCACACCGGTATCACCCTCGACTATCGCCGTCGAAGGATCTACCTTCATTAATCCGGCAACGGTTCCCTGCGCGTTGCGCTGCAGGATGTGATGAGACACTTTCAGCAACCGCGGGCGAAAAAAAACGTGAACAGCAGGGCGCGCGCTCGACCGCGGTGCAAGTGTCCGATGCTCCCCGTCTGTAGCGTATCCCTACCCGACAAATGCGCATCGCAAGATGCTCGCTGTATGACCATGAAGCAGCGTGGCGGTCGAGAAGTACGAGAAGGCGCCACAAAGCATCCCCTTTGAGACGTCACCACAGGGAACAAGACGCCATGAAACAAGTCCGTCACTACCGCATGGTCGGCATTTGCCTGCTGTTGGCCGCATGCGGCAATCCGTCACAGAGCGACTCGGTGCCAGATCACGCGCAGCGAAGCGGCGCAAGTACCCAAGCGACGTTGCAACAAGGTCTTGCAACAACAGCGGACAACATCGCAGCGAACATGTCAGGTGAAGTTCGCCGGATCGAAGGGCCGCTGTTTGACGACTTTCATATCGAGCTTGATCACGCCATCACGATGGACAACCGGATGCAAATGGGCCCGAGCCGCACGCGGATTCTGGACCTTGAGCTTTTCGAAACGGCGCCCAAAGAGGCCGTTGCAACGCTGCGCCAGCGCCTACTGGATGCCGGTTTCAGCCTCAACAGCGCTGACGAAAATGGTGCGAGGCAGAAGTGGGACTTTCGCCGTTACGACAATGATCGGAACTTGCAGGGCGTGATCGTTACCGTAACCGAACAGCCTCTGCGGACAGACCGCAGGCCACAGCATGATGCAGCCACCGCCCTGTTGTACCTGACCGTCAGCGACTCTCGCCAACGTTGAATGGCGTTGGTTTGCGCTATCACCGTGACCGGGCAGTCGTCTGGCACGGTCGCTTGTGATTTCGGCTTCGAAGTGGTCGATCTGCCCTGCTCGGCCCTGCCTGCCCCCGTACCGCAGCCTGACGTGATTCCGAGCAACTCGAATTGGGGCCTCGGTTTGCTGGCTTTGGTGGTGGCGGGCATCGGATTCATGGTGGTGCGCGCGCGTCACTGATTTCTCGCTTTACACGTGCCCAAGGGGTCTGTCGGTGAATGCCGACTGACCCCTTGGTTTATGTGGCGCGCGAAAATTGATACGTGCGTGTCGCCGATCAGTCCTTCTTCTTGAACAGTCGTCCCACTACGGCGGCCAGACCGGCGAAGATCAGGACGATGAATTTCTTGCCTGCCAGCAGCAGGGCACCGATTTTCGCCAGCAGTCCCGTCTTGGCCGCCAGACCGCCTCCGACCAATGCCGCCAGTCCATAGCTGGCCAGCTTGTCGGTACTCTCGTTGAAATCGGCGTAGCGGTAGCCGCTATCGAACTCGGCCATTGGCAACAGCGATTGCATGCCGCGTTGGATCTCGCTCATGTTCTGCATGTCGCCGATCGCGTTGAGGCTGAGGTAACCGTGGCGACCCAACACGCGGATGTCGTAGTTGACCGTGTTCGACTCGGTTTCACCAAAGCGCAGCTCCTTGGCCCAGTAGAGCTTCTTGTCGCTGGCGTCGTAGTGTGGCGCTTCCGCCCAACCAACCAGCTCCACACGGTCGTAACCCGCCTGCTCGCGCGCTTCGTTTTCCTCCTCGGTACCGGCCTGCATTTCCTCCAGCATTTCGGTGTAGTCGATGCTCGCCGCATCTTCGTCCGAGACATAGCCTTCGTCGCTGTAGGTCACCACGACGGCCCAGGACTCCGCTTCGGCCAGCGAGGTCTTGCTCGGCACGATCAACCCCAGCACGGTGTCATCGGGCGGATTGCCCCAGAAGTCTTCCAGCACGCGCTGCGCATCCTTTGCTTCCAGATATCGGAAGCCCGGACCCAGCTTGAACTGCGCGTGCGCCGCCGGCACCGCAATCTGGCCTTCGCGAAACCGCAGTGAATCAAGAAACTGTTGTGCTGCATCCGCCTCCGATTGGGCAAACGCCGGGAACGCCATCAACAGGCCTAAAAGCGCCCGCACTCCAATACCTCGCAACATGAAAACCTCCGGGCAAGAAAGACTGCAATGGATGCCACCACTCGCAGCTCCCCTGAGGCGGCGCGTGAGCGGCCGCACTGTAGTTCCGTCACGGTGTTTTCACAAATGAATCCCCGACATCGCCTGGGCCTGCAGGTTATTGCGGCGGAAAACACTTACAGCAGGGTGAAAGATGGCTTTCATACTCATGTCCAACTCGCCTCGTCACGGCCAACTATGTGGCGCCGCGATACAACGACCTGCAGGGTCTACAACTCGGCCGAAGCACTGTTCCGCACCCATTGAGCATCCATGGCCTCGTGGACGGTCCGCTGGAACTCACTCCGGTCGATAGATCTCCGCGCCTTGGGCGCGGAACTCGGCCGCTTTCTCGGCCATGCCTTTTTCCAGCGCCTCGGTCGCATCGGCGACGCCTTTGTCGGCCGCGTAGTCGCGCACGTCCTGGGTGATCTTCATCGAGCAGAAATGCGGACCGCACATCGAGCAGAAGTGCGCATGTTTGGCGGCTTCCTTGGGCAGGGTTTCATCGTGGAATTCCTGCGCCTTTTCCGGGTCGAGTCCGAGGTTGAATTGATCCTGCCAGCGGAACTCGAAACGCGCTTTGGACAAGGCGTTGTCGCGCATCTGCGCGGCAGGATGTCCCTTCGCCAGGTCGGCTGCATGCGCGGCCAGTTTGTAGGTGATGATGCCGTCGCGCACGTCCTGCTTGTTGGGCAGACCGAGATGCTCCTTCGGCGTGACGTAGCAAAGCATGGCGGTGCCGTACCAGCCGATCATGGCCGCGCCTATCGCGCTGGTGATGTGGTCATATCCGGGCGCGATATCGGTGGTCAGTGGCCCCAGTGTGTAGAAGGGCGCTTCCCCGCACTCGCGCAACTGCTTGTCCATGTTTTCCTTGATCAACTGCATCGGCACGTGTCCGGGGCCTTCGATCATGGTTTGCACATCGTGTTGCCAGGCGATTTTGGTCAGCTCTCCGAGGGTTTCCAGTTCACCGAATTGAGCGGCGTCGTTAGCGTCGGCGATGCTGCCCGGACGCAAGCCATCTCCCAGCGAGAAGGCCACGTCGTAGGCCTTCATAATTTCGCAGATCTCTTCGAAACGGGTGTAGAGAAAGCTCTCCTTATGGTGTGCCAGACACCACTTGGCCATGATTGAGCCGCCACGGCTGACGATGCCGGTGACACGCTTGGCAGTCAGCGGGATGTAGGCCAGACGCACGCCCGCATGGATGGTGAAGTAGTCCACGCCCTGCTCGGCCTGCTCGATGAGCGTGTCGCGGAACAGTTCCCAGGTCAGCTCTTCGGCACGTCCGTCGACTTTCTCCAGGGCCTGATAAATCGGCACGGTGCCAATGGGCACCGGCGAGTTGCGCAGGATCCATTCGCGGGTTTCGTGAATGTGCTTGCCGGTCGACAGGTCCATTACGGTGTCCGCGCCCCAGCGAATGGCCCAGACCATCTTTTCCACTTCTTCGGCAATCGAACTGGTCACCGCCGAGTTGCCGATGTTGGCGTTGATCTTCACCAGAAAGTTGCGTCCGATGATCATCGGCTCGGTTTCGGGGTGATTGATGTTGCAAGGCAGGATGGCGCGGCCACGAGCGATTTCGTCGCGCACGAACTCGGGCGTGACCACGCCCGGCAGCCCGGCGCCGAAATCCTGCCCGGCTTGCCAGCGTCCGCGCGCCAAACCCTGCGCGCGCACCTGTTCGATCAGGGCTTCGCGGCGCTGGTTTTCGCGGATCGCGACAAACTCCATTTCCGGCGTAACGATGCCGCGTCGCGCATAGTGCATCTGGCTGACGTTGGCGCCGACACGCGCCTTGCGGGGCGCGTGCAGGTTGGGAAAGCGAACCGCATCCAGGCGCGAATCGACAAGACGAGCACGCCCGTATTCGGAACTGATGGCCGGCAACGTCTGCGTGTCAGCGCGCTCGTCGATCCAGCCTGAGCGCAAGCTCGGCAAGCCCTGCGTCAAGTCGATCTTCGCGGCCGGATCGGTGTACGGACCGGAGGTGTCGTAGACCGTCAGCGCGGGATTGGGCTCGGCACCAAACAGGCGCGGCGTATCGCCTTGCTGGATCTCCCGCATCGGCACACGCAGATCCGCACGCGATCCGCTGACGTGAATCTTGGTCGACCCCGGAATGGGGCGCGTCACATCGGCGGAGAGGGCGGACGTTTCACGGATCAGATCGCTGGGCAGGGCATTCATGGCGTTCTCGGCTGTCGATGGGTTTCGAAGCGAGCGCACCATGCAGGAATTCACCCTGCGTCGTTGCGACAAAGCTCCCTACGCCGGTGCCAGCCGGATCAGGTTCAAAGGGACTCTCTCAGCCGAACTACGCCCGGCACCCCCGCTTCAGACCCGCATTTGAGCACGCACGGAAGAAACCTGCCAATTGGCTCGACCTCCACACGCGTGAAAATCTGCCTTGCCTTCCGTCAGTCGTGACGTTCTGCAATTGACCCGGTGCGACACGCTGGCTAGGCTGCGTGCTGATTCCGCCTCGACCGCAGGCGGCTCACCCCGACTAGACCATGCAGACAGCGCAGGAATCCGGTATGTCCATCAGTATCACCATCGACTTGAGCGACAGCGATCTCGAACACTTCAAGGCCGCACAGAAGGCGGCAGAACAGGCGGCGGCTGGCAAGTCTTCCAATGACGTGGTCGCGGCGGCGGTCAAGTTGCTCTCCGAAGCCACGACCAACCAGTTGCCGGATTTCGTGCGTGAGCGTCTGTTGGGGCTCGACTCGCTGATCGCCATGTTGCGGGACCCCGGTTTCGCCCTGCCGGATGCGGATCGGCAGCGTGTGGTTTCCGCCTTGCTGTACTTCGTCGATCCCAAGGACATCATCCCGGACAACGTGCCAGTGCTGGGTTATCTCGATGACGCCATCATGATCGAACTGTGCCTGCGTGAGCTGCACAACGAACTGGAGGCATACGAGGACTTTTGCGATTTCCGCGCTCGCGAAGCCAAGCTGCGCGGTGTTGATCCCGCCACGCTGGGACGCGAGGACTTCCTGGAGTCGCGCCGCGAAGAACTGATCGAGCGCATGCACAATCGTCGCGAGCGCGACTTCGGAACCGGCTACGGGCGCAGCAGTGGCTATGCACGCAAGAGCTACACGCGCAGCTGGCGCCCCGGCATTTTCGGTGTGAGCTGAATCGTGAGCCGCATCAGCATGCGCGCCGTGTCTCCCGCGGCCCTCAATGAGGGCTCGCGCGGGACACTGGTCGAACATCTGGGGATTGAGATCCTGGAAGTCGGTTCGGACCTGATTCGTGGCCGGATGCCCGTCGACCAGCGCACTCACCAGCCGTTCGGCCTGCTGCATGGTGGCGCGTCGGTCGCGCTGGCGGAAACACTCGGCAGCATGGGCGCGTCCTTGTACATCGATCCCGCGCACGCGATGGCGGTCGGTCTGGAGATCAATGCCAATCATCTGCGCGCGGTGACCTCGGGTTGGGTCGTCGGCACCGCTCGGCCGATCCACATCGGCCGCAGCACCCAGGTCTGGGACATCCGCATCGAGGATGAGCGAGGACGCCAGACCTGCGTTTCCCGTTTGACGATGGCAGTTGTTCCACACGGCAAGGCCGGCATCGCCAACGAGTAATTTGGCCTTTGTGCAGCGGGCGGCTGGTCGCGCCCGCGCGGCTTAGATAAGGTGAGCGGATGTCCACGCCGTCAAGCCCCACCACTTCCGACCGCCACGCTTCGGATGCCTTGCGTCCATGGCGGTATGTGTTGCGCACGCCCTTTTTGCTTCTGCACCTGCTGATTTCTCTGCCGCTGACGCTGTTGCTGATCAACCCCATGACGCGGCGCATGCGTTTCCACGGCGAGCGCGTTGATCACATCGCGATCCGCTGGTGGTCGCTTGGCTTGATGCGGATCTTCGGCTTTCGAGTCCTGCGTTTCGGACAACCGCATCGTGGTGGTGTCTTGATGGTTGCCAATCACGTCTCATGGATCGATATCGAACTGGTTCACAGCCAATGCGCGGTCGGCTTTGTGGCCAAGAGTGAAATCAGCCGCTGGCCCTTGATCGGCTGGCTGGCGCGGCGCGGCGGTACCATCTATCACCTGCGCGGCAGCAATGAGTCCCTGCACGGTGTGATGCATCAGATGGTGGAGCGTCTGCAGGCAGGTCTGCCGGTCGGCGTGTTTCCCGAGGGCGGCACCACCGACGGGCAGACGGTGCGGACGTTTCATGCGCGGATTTTTCAGCCGGCGGTTGCCGCAGGCGTTCCGGTACAGCCGGTTGCATTGCGCTATGGCAGCGGTGGGACTGCGCAAATGCAGGTCGCGTTTGCCGAGGGCGAGAGTTTCATGGGCAACTTCCTGCGCTTGCTGGGCGATCCTGGTCGTGTCGCGGAAGTGCACTTCCTATCGGTCATCGATACCGGCGAGGAAGGCCGCCGCAAGCTGGCGGAAGGTTCCCGAAGTGCCATTCTGGATGCGATGACGCACTGACATGGACCCGCGCCACTTCCGGCCGCCCCGTTGGTTGCGCAATCCGCATGTGCAATCCGTCCTTTCATCCAGTGGGTTACGTCGCGTGCTGGCTCGCGATCAGCGAAGGCTGGTTGAATCGGGTACGCAGACCCACTTGCTCGACTGCCGCGACGGCGTGCTACTGCAAGGCTTCCTGACCCGCCAGCAAGCGCGCAGCACCGCCCATGGTCTGGTGGTCCTGTTGCACGGCTGGGAAGGCAGTGCACGCTCCAATTACATCCTGCATACCGCAGCGCGTCTCCTGCAGACCGGTTTCGATGTGTTCCGCCTCAATTTCCGCGACCACGGCGATACCCACCATCTCAATCCGGATCTGTTCAGCTCGAACAAACTAAGCGAAGTCGTCGATGCGGTCAGCGAAATCGCGAAACGCTTCGAGCCGCGGTGGATGGGCATCGTCGGCTATTCGCTGGGCGGCAATTTCGCCTTGCGTGTCGGTCTGCAATCCCATGTTGCGCACTTGCCACTGCAACACGCCATCGCCATCTGCCCGGTGGTGAGTCCACCAGCGGGCCTGCAGGCGATCGAGGACTCGCCGTGGTTCTACGAGTACTACTTCATGCGCAAATGGACGCAATCCTTGCGCCGCAAGCAGGCGCTCTACCCGGATCGCTTCCGCTTCAGCAAGGACGAGTTCAATAGCGGCATTCGCGAACTGACCCGCGTGCTGGTGGAGCGGCACACGCCTTTGCAAAGCCTTGAAGCCTATCTCGACAGCTACTCCATCGCCGGGGATCGTCTCGCGGCCATGCCGATCAACGCGCACATTCTCACGGCAGCGGACGATCCCGTGATTCCGTTGGCGGACTTTCAAGCCCTTCAGCTGCCATCCCAGGTCGTACTCGAGGTCGCCGAACACGGCGGCCATTGCGGCTTTCTCGATGGCTGGCATTTGCGCGGCTTTGCAGAAGAGTACGTCGCGCAACGCCTGCTCCAGGCGTGTCTGTCGCCGCCGAGCGGTGGGTTGGACCCCGCCTGCAGGTAAACTAGCGCGCTTTGCCGTCTGCGGCGGCTATCGCCGCCCATCAACCCGAAGGTCAAATCATGCTGGATGTCATCCACCAGGCCCTGCGTCGTGGCGACGCGGCTGCCGCCGAACGTGCTGCTCGCGAAGGTCTTTCCGCACTGCCCAGCAATCCGGATCTGCACCATCTTCTGTCGCTCGCATTGATGCAGCAACGGCGCTTGGCTGACGCGCAGAATGCCCTGGAGCAGGCCCTGATGCTGGCGCCGGAGCGCGCCGCGTTTCATGTCACGCGGGCACAGTTCGCGATGGCCACGGCGGAGGTGCCGGCCGCACGGGCAGACCTGCAACGCGCCATTCAACAGGATCCCAACAACCTGGCGGCCTATTTGGGACTGGCCCGCATTGCGCTGGGGGAAGGGGACCTGGACGGCGTCGAATCACACCTCAAGTTTGCGCGCCGGGTCGGTGCCGATCGACCAGAAACTCTGCTGCTGGAGGGTCAGCTGTGTCTCGCCAGACAAATGCCCGACCAGGCCTTGAACTATCTCAATGCCGCCGCCGCACAGTGGCCGAACGAAGCCATCGTGCAGATCGGTCTGGCGATGGCTTACGAACAACGCGGCATGCCCGCATTGGCGGAAGACGCCCTTCGCAATGCGATCAAACTGCGCCCGGACTCGGCCAGTACGCGTCGGCAGCTGATCAACCTGCTGGCCAAGGAGGCGCGGCTGGATGAGGCGCGCGACGAATTCAAGGTTCTGCTCGAACAGTTTCCGAATGACGCCGGTGGCTGGCGCGCGCTCGGCCAACTGCAGTTGGGCCGTCGCGATGTGGGCGCAGCGATCGGCGCATTCCATCGCAGCCTGAGTCTGTTCCCGCGCCAACCCGACGTGTTGAGGGTGCTGCATGAACTGTGGGCTGCGCGAGACGCCGCCGATGAAGCGCGCGCATTTCTCGACAGCCTCATCGCACAACATCGGGGTGAAGACCTGTTGTGGGACGCGCGTTACCGACTCGACGCGATGAATCCCGTGGGGCCGGCCATCCTGAAGGCATGGCGTGAAACGCTGCCCGAGAGTCTGGCTTCGCTTGAAGCTTCAGCACAACGCGCCGATCTCGACGCCCGTTACGAGGAAGCGGAAGCGTTGGCGGATCAGGTACTGGCACGCGATGAACGGCGCGTTGGTGCCGCCTTGGTGAAGGCGCGGGCCGAGCTGAGGCGCGATCCGGTGGCGGGTGAGGCGCGCCTTTCGAGCTTGCTTGCAAACAGCAAGGACCCAATTCTCCGGCGCACATTGCTGGGGCTGCTCGGGCTGGCTGCGTCGCTGCGCAAATCGCCTCAGGAGGCGGTCGACCGCTGGATTGACGCGTGGTCACAGACGGAAGCCGGTCTGCCTCTGCCCGCATTTCTGCCGTCTGGTCCCCTTGTCATCGCGCCGGAAGACGTCAGCGTGCCGCGCCTGTTGTGCCTTTTCCCCGGCGTACAGGGCGACGCCATGTGTGCTGCGTTTGCCGAATCAGCGCCTGTCGTCATTGATCGTTTCGGTGCCAACGCCAGAAATGATGGCTTGGGCCCGCTGCGACCCAAGGACGGACACCACGGCGCACAGGGTGCCGATGCGGTCTGGCGTGCGAAGCTGGCCGAACGGGGTCAGACCGACGCGCAAATCATCGATGTGCTGCCTCACGTTGATGGCGAAATTTTCAGCGCCTTGCCGCATGCTCGACTGGTGATCGCGCTGGGTGATCCTCGCGACATGCTGCTCAACTGGCTGGCCTTCGGTAGCGCACAACGCTACGCGGTGGTGCCGTTGAAACAGGCCGCAACCTGGCTGGCCGAAGGCATCGCTTTGGTCCTGGATCTTCAACACTCCGCACCTGAACGCATTCACCTGCTGCGCAGCGATGCATTGGCGGCGGATCCATTGAACGCGCTGGCCGAAGCGGCGGGATTCTGGGCGCTGGAAACCCCACCATCGCAGTTCGTTGCCCCGCAGCCCGGCGCCTTGGCGCGGCATGTCGAAGGGCAGTGGCGCAACTTTGCTGACGTGCTGGCGGAGCCGTTCGCCATCCTCGCACCCGTCGCCGCGCGCCTCGGCTACGGCGACTGATCGCTAAGGCTGGCCCAGGCCGCGATGGCCTGGGCTTCGCCCGAGCAGTACAGCGAAAGGGTAGCGATCTCACCCTTTGCAGCGACAACCGCGGTGTAACCCTCGGCAGGCGCAATCCGGCGATGCTGCCAATCGCATGGCCGCCCCGCATCGTCCGGCACGCAGGTGACTTCCGGGTCGCGACCAAACGGGTCACAAGCGAACGCCCACTGATCAAGCCAGCCATAGATCCCCGTGCCGGTTGCCTTGCAGGACGACTCCTTGGCGGTCCACGCGTACAGAAAGGCGCGGCGCGCCGCATCGCCGCGCAGGGCGTCGATCTCGGCTGCCTCGTCCTTGCGGAAATAACGCGCCGCTAGCGCTTTCACTCGTGGCTGGCGATCCAGTCGCTCCAGGTCAATGCCCACACGCAGACCGCGCGCCACCGCGACCACGGTGCCGCCGTCCGTATCGCTGAGATTGAAGTCGGGCGCTGCGTCGACATCCAGCAAGAACGGCCTGCCGCGTTGTTCGCGGCCAAAACGCAAGGCCTGCGGCGCAATGCCGACGTAACGCGACAGCGCGGTGCGCAGCACCGCATCGACATAGCGGCGCCGCACCCGTGGCGCGATGGAAGGGCTGGCGTACCACCAGATGTGAACGTCGCCGGGAGCGAGCGTCGGAACGCCCGGAGCATCTGTCTCATTGATCATTGGAAGACTCTAGCAGGCCTTGCATCACGCCCTTCCTGCGCCACGCGATACGCCCCGAAGCTTGTCAAGACCATGAAATCCGGGCAGAATACGCGGCTCGCTGTGTCCGTATCCGGATCAACGTGGCGGTGAATGCGACGCCAGCTTTGTTCGATCAGCGTGTTTTTACCCGTTCGCATGCAGTGATTATTCGCTGCGGGGCCGCCGTCTCCCTGGCCAAGGGGGTCATCACTCTTTCTACGAGGTGCGTCATGGCACGAGTTTGCCAAGTTAGTGGAAAGGCTGTGCAGTCGGGTAACAACGTCTCGCACGCCAACAACCGAACCCGTCGTCGCTGGTTGCCCAACCTGCACGAACGTCGCTTCTGGGTCCCGAGCGAAAATCGTTGGGTCAAGCTGCGTGTGTCCACCCATGCCCTGCGCACCATCGACAAGAACGGTATCGAGGCCGTCCTCGCCGAGCTGCGTGCCCGCGGCGAAAAGATCTAAGGAGAACCGACCATGGCATCCAAGCGCGACAAGATCCGCCTGATCTCCACCGCCGGCACCGGTCATTTCTACACGACCGACAAGAACAAGAAAAACACCCCCGGCAAGATGGAAATGAACAAGTACGACCCGGTTGTGCGTAAGCACGTCCCGTACAAGGAAGGCAAGATCAAGTAATTGATCCATGCCTTTGCAGAAAAGCCCGCCACGCGCGGGCTTTTTTGTGCCTCACTTTCGCGCAGGCAAGACACGTGAACCTTGGCCTCGTTCAGGCCAGCGCGAATCCCAGCGCGAGCGCCAGATTGAAGACCAGACTGGTTTGAATCGCGGCAGGAATGGCGTGCCGCAGCGGCTCACGATTTGCGCGCGCCGCTTGGGCTCTACGCATTGCCAGCAGGCTGAAGGGCAGGGCGAGCAACGCCAGCAGGGTCCAGCACGGCCATGCACCCAGCCAGACCGCGCCCGTCAGCAGGAGCCATAGCGCCGACTGCAGCGCCATGAACAGCGTTATGGCGCGCTGCGGGCCGAGCCGCACCACCAACGTGCGCTTGCCATTGGCCCCGTCCGCGTCGGCATCGGCGATGTTGGCCACGACCAGAATGGCGCATGCGCCGACCGCTGGCGCGAGCGGCATCAACCAACCCAAGCTGGTCACCTGGTCGTCCAAGGCGAGCCGCGCACCGAGCGGGATCAGGCCCCAGCAGATCGCGACCGTCAACTCGCCCAGCCCACGCCGCATCAGTGCCAGCGGCGGCGCCGAATACGCCCATCCCAGCAGCAACCCGAGCGCGCCAATCCACAGCAACATCGGCTCGGCATGCACGGCGAGCCACAAACCACCGCCCACAGTGACCACGCAGAGTCCAAGCACCAGACGACGCGCATCGACCCCGTCCAGACCGCCTTCCTGCAAGGCACGCGATCCGCCGCAGAACGGGGCGAAACGATCAAGGTTGCTGGCGTCCGCACCCGACAAGGCATCGTGGACGTCATTCCATGCGTTGATGGCGGCATGCGCCGCTGCGATCAGCAACACGATGAGCGCGGCGCGCCACATGTCCTCCGCCCGCCATCCGGTGTGGCCTGCGAGCCCAAGCATGGCGGCACTGATCGACAGCCAGAGAAATCCCGGACGCGTCAGCGCCCACAAGGCTTGCCAGCGAGGCCAGCGCTCAGACGGGCTGGCGGCGGGATTCAATGCATGCGCCTGCGGCGTGATCGCGTCGTGTTGAACAGTCAATGTCAGCGCGCTCCCTTGCCACGACCGGTGCGCCACGATGCGGAGCAGGCGAGCCGCCCGTCAAGGCCCGCGCAATGCCTCGGCACGCATTTCCAGTATGCGTTGCACCTTAGGATGGTCCTCACCGTAGACCTTGGCCAGTCGGGCATGGGCGAGATCGTATTGCTCGACCGCAGCCTGGCGTTCGCCGTGCTTCAGCAGTGAATGCGCCAGGCCGACACGGAACAGGGCCGGCTCGGCGCGCTCTTCGGACAGGGTCCGTTCTGCGCGCGCCACGGTATCGCGAGCCATCGCGATGGCATCGTCGAGCTTGCCCTGGGCGCGCAACAATCCCGCGAAGTTGTGGGCGAGAATCAGAACATCCAGCGCATCGTCACCGAGCAGGGCGCGTTCGGCATCCAGCGCGCGGCGATAGTGAATGCTGGCCTCGTCCAGCTTGCCCTGCAGCGACAGGACCAGGCCCAGATTGTTGAGACTGTTGCGGGTCAGGGTATTGCCGATGCCCAGGGTTTGCTCGCGCACCGTCAACACTTCGCGAAACAGTTGCTCGGCCTCCTCGTAGTGCTTGCCATCCTGCAGGATGCTAGCCAACTCGTTGTTGGCTTGCAGAGTGACCGGATGCTGGCGACCGAAGCGCTGTTCGCGCAGTGCGCTGACCTGTCTTTGTTCCACCGCAGCACGCGCCAGCTCGCCGCGCTGACGCAACAGCAGCGCGCTGGCCTGCAACGCGGCCAGATGCAGGTGTTGCCATCGCGGCGGAAGCGAGCGGCTCCGCACAAGAGCCTGATCGATGGCAGCCTGCGCGCGGTCAAAGCGACCCAGTCTTGCCGCCGCGTCGGCGTCCGTGGTTAGACCCGAGATGAGCTGGGTGGCGAGTTGGGGCTGATGATTCGCAAGCTTCTGCAGCAGTGGCGCGTTGGCTTCCAGAAAGGGCTCCAGCAGGTTTTGCGACAACAGCCGTTGGGTGGCGCGAAACTCGGCGAGAACCGTCAACTCGGCGTCATCGCCGAAGTCGCGTCGGGCTGCATCCAACGCCCGTGCGAACAATGCCGCTGCCTCATCGAAACGTCGTTGTTCGACCAGGATGTCGGCCTGGTCCACCAGCAAGCCGATTCGCTGGGATGCATCAAACAGTCCTGCCGCGTCATCCAGTTCGATGGCCCGTTCAATCTGCGCTTCCGCACGCTCTGCATCGCCCACACCCAGCAGGCTGTTCGCCAGCGTCCAATGCAGGGATGCGGCAATCGCGGGCTGCTCCGAAAAGCGCTCATCCACACTTAACGCCGCTTGCTCAAGCGCCTCGCGAACGGTCAGGTCCCGGCGCGCCTCTTCGAACGGATTCGCGCGCTGCAATAGGTCTTCGTTGAGGAATCGATTGATGGCCTGCGCCGTCGCCGCTTCCCGTTCGGCGCGTTCGGCCGCCAGACGCGCGGCGTCGCGCTCCTTGGCAAGACGCCAACTGAACGTGCTGACCGTGGCAATCAGGACGATCAGGGAGAGCCCGGCGAGACTGGCCGTCCACGGCTGTCTTCGCATGGCACAACGCAGGCTGTAGCCCAGGCTATTCCCGAAGGCATGCACCGGGCGACGTTCCAACCAGCGCTGCAGGTCACGTGCGAACTCGCTGACCGAGCCGTAGCGATCTTCCGGCGCTGCGGCGCAGGCTCGCCGCAGAATGGCGGACAACTCGGCACCGCGCTGCGCAGATCCGATATCACACCAAGCGCCCACATCGATCACGAGTGGAGCCGACGCACTGCTCGCCGACTCGGGCGGCGCCGTCGCTGTGAGTTCCACCGATGTGTCCGGCAACGTCTGACATCGCAGCACCGCATTGAGCAGCAAGCCAAGTTGATACTGGTCCGAGGCGGGACCCAGCTCCCGCTGCGCGCGCTGCTCGGGACTGGCCCACGCGGGCGAGTAGGCGTGCTCGCGATCTTCTTCGTCGAACAGACTGGCAATACCGAAATCGAGCAATTTGATGCGGCCATCGGCATCGACCAGCACGTTGGCGGGCTTGATGTCGCGGTGGATGACCAGACGTTGATGCGCAAAGCTCACCGCATCCATGACCTGCAGCATCAGGGCAATCCGCGCGCGCCCGTCCAGTCGTTGTCGACAGGCGTGCGCATCAATGCGCTCGCCTTCGATGCACTCCATCGCAAACCAAAGGCGACCCTTGTCGTCACGGCCGCCATCCAGCAAACGCGCAACATGGGGATGGCGCAGCTCGGCGAGCAACTGGCGTTCGCGCAGAAAGCGTATCTCGCTGCGCGCGTCCTGGCTCCGACGTCCGCACTTGATCGCGACTTGCTGCGAGAACGCCCCATCATCACGTTCGGCGCGGTAGACCACACCCATGCCGCCACGCCCCAGTTCTCCAACGATGCGGAAAGGTCCGAGGCGCGTGTCCAAAGGCAGCCGTTCGGCCTGCTCGATATGCAGCGCCAACGAACGCATCAAGGGGCCACCTACCAAGGCGCCCGGTTCAAGTAGATCGAGTGGAGAAGAACTCATGACCGTCGGGAGGTTTCAGGGTATGGGCACATGGCAGCAGAAACCCGGTATGAGCGGCTCATCCGCCAGCATCCAGTTCGGCGAGCAGGCGCGCCAGCAATTGCTTTGCTTCGGCAAACAGGCGTTGCGTGCTGCGCAACGGAATATCCAGCGCGTCGGCGGTCTCCTGCTCGCTCAGTCCGGCAAACACGCGGCACTCCACCACGCGGGCGAGACGCTCATCCTGTGCCGCCAGTCGCTCGAGGGCCTGATCCAGCAGCAGCAACTGTTCGGCCTGCGCGTCGGCCGCCAGATCGGTCTCCTCCAGCGTCACTTGCGCCGCGCCACCGCCGCGTTTGGCCGCCACCCGATCGCGCGCATGGTTGAGCATCAGTTGGCGCATCGCCGTGGCCGCAATCGCCAGGAAATGCTGGCGGTTCACGACACCGTCCGGTCCGGCGCGCGACAGTCGCAAGTAGCACTCGTGCACCAGTCCGGTTGCATCCAGTGTGGCGCTGCCCGGGCCGTGCAGCACGCTGCGGGCAATGCGGCGAAGGTCCTGGTAGATGAACGCCACCGCCTGATCCCAGGCCGCGCGGTCACCGTCGCGAGCACGTTGCAGTAGTTGGGTGACTTCGCTCATTGGAATCCCGTGCGCGGCTTTCGCCAGCGCAGTATATGTGCGAGCGATTCCAGTCCGCGTCATCAGGTAATCGTCGCTGCGACGCGACGCGCCTTTCGCACGTCCAAGGAGACATGTTGCTGCTCGCCAACCTCACTGCCACTGCCGTCACGACCGAAGCCATGGAGGAAGGCGAGTTGGTTGCGCGTGCTCGGCGCGGTGATGCGAAGGCGATTGCCGAGCTGTATCGGCGCCACGCCCAAGCCGCCTACGCGCTGGCCTTGCGGCTGTGCGCCCAACCTGCGCTGGCGGAGGACATCGTTCAGGACAGCTTTGTCCGTGTCATGGAGCGCATGGCGCAGTATCGCGGTGAGGCGCCGTTTGTGGTCTGGCTGAAGCGTACGGCCGCGCACCTCAGTATCGATGCCTTGCGTGCCAGGCAGCGCTGGCAAACCGTGGAATTCGACGACAGCGTGACGGAAGTCCGCACTGACCCTGCCTTGGAGCGCCAACTCGATGCGCTAGGCCTGCTGCAGCGTTTGAAGCCACAGGCAAGAGCGGTGCTGGTGCTGTTCGAACTGGAAGGCTTGAGTCACGACGAACTGGCAGACCTGTTCCAACGCACACCCAGCTATTCGAAATCCCTGTTGTCACGCGCCAAGCGCCAACTGGCGGAGTGGCTTGAGTCGGAACGCGGCGACACAGACAACGCGAGAAGCGCACCATGACCCATCACGACACGCTTGGCCAGCAGCAACTCAACGCCTACCTGCAAGGCTTGCCGGTACCCGAAATTGACGCGCATTCCGGCGCTCTGCGGATTGCGCGCCGACTGCGACGTCGCCATTGGCAGCGTCTCGGCCTGCGCGGGCTGGTTGCTTGCGCGGTCACGGCAACCGCACTCTGGCTGCCACTACCCGAGCCCGCGACGACAGTGAATTGGCGCGCACCTGCGGGTATCGAATCCGTCCGCAATGCACAGGACCAGCAGCGCTGGCAGCGAACGATCAGCCCGCCGGACAGCGCGCCGATCTGGATTTGAAGCGCATCCCACCGCGTCTCGGTGGCGTTCCAACACCACGTCTTTTCTATTCGAGGGTGACCCCATGTCGACAACACTTACAAGAACCCTGGCGGCTCTGCTCCTGCCCAATCTGTGCCTGTTCGCCGGACTGAGCCATGCCAGCGACCCCGCCATTTCCGAGGCACGCGTCAGTGAGGCCGTGCAGGGTGCCATCGCCCAACTGGTCGAGTCCGGTGAGGTTCCTCTCGAATCCCTGCAGGGAATGCAGATTTCCATGGACGGCTTCAGTTCGGCGCGCTTCGGTGCCTTGGTGGAGGGCCGGTTTCAGCCTGAACGGGATATCGAAGGACTGCAGGTTCTGGCGGTTGCGCCGTCTTCTCCCGCCGCCTCGATGGGCCTGCGCGCCGACGACCGGATTCTTGCCGTTGCCGGAACGTCCTTGCTTGGGCTTGGTGAGCTTCCCGACCATCAGGCACGTGCCGCGCAGGTTTTTCGTCAGACACTCTCCGCGCAGCAGGGTGACGTCGAGTTGCTGATCAGCAGAGCGGGACAACGGCAGTCATTGTTGGGACGTATTGAATCGCGTCGGCTACCCGCCATGCAGCTCAGCGTCTCGCCGTCGGGCGCAGGCTTTGGCGGTGGCGGCTCCAGCGGCGCGGCAGCGGCGGACACCTGCGGTCGAGTCAGTCAGCTTTTCGTCGGCTCACGGAGCCGACAGGAGTTTCCGCTGGTGATCATTGCCATCGACGGCCAGCTTCCTGGACCCACTCGCTCGGATACCTTTCGGGTCGAGCCGGGTTTGCGGCGCATCACACTCAGCGAAGCGATTGATCCACGCGAGTTCAGTGATGCGGCGCTGCTGCACCGTTCGCGATCCAGTTCCGCGTTTCGTCACGACCTGCAACTGGATGTCGTCGCGGGCATGACCTACCGCCTGGCGGCGCGCTTTCACGGACAGCGCGGCATGCTCAAGGACAACGGCTACTGGGAACCCGTTGTGGTTAGCGAAAAGGCCGAAAGCTGCCGCTGAACGCCTGTTTGACGACAATCCGATTGACTTGCGTCAAACAGCCGTGGGAAAGATGGTGAAGACGCACTGCTCGACTCTTCTGCGGCAGCAGTCTTGCATGCGGGCATGTCAGGCCCCCAACCAGAGAAATGTTCGTCATGCGCACCAATCTGCCCGTCACTGGACGTGAGGTAAAACTCGATCCCAACACCCTGATCGTGTCGCGCACCGACCTGAAAGGCGTCATCACGTACGTCAACGAGGACTTCATCCGGATCAGCGGCTTCGAGTCCGACGAGTTGATCGGCAAGGCACACAATCTGGTGCGTCATCCCGACATGCCGCCCGAAGCCTTCGACGACTTGTGGCGGCGTCTCAAGGCCCGACGCCCGTGGATGGGCTTCGTCAAGAATCGCTGCAAGAACGGCGACCACTATTGGGTAAAGGCGCGGGTCACCCCGATCTTCGAGGACGACAAGGTCGTCGGCTATCTGTCGGTGCGCAAGATGGCAACGCGAGAGCAAATTGCCGCCGCAGAAGGGGCCTACGCCAAGATCCGAGCCAAGGCGCCCGGTTTGCGAATCAGCTTCGGCGCCGTGGTGGGACGACAACTGGCCATTCGGCTGAACCCGATGTGGCACATGTCGCTACGGGCGCGCCTGTACTTCTTCGGCGCCTTCGCTGCGTGCACCGGTGCGGCGTTGTTGGTGCTGAACGTGTTGGGTGCGCCCGACACGCTGTTGTATGGCGTGGTGGGATTGGCACTGGTTACTGGGCTCTACTCGGCGTGGTGGCTCGGGAACGATATCGTCGGACGTCTGGATACGGCACAGCGCGCGTTCAAACGCATCGATCAAGGCCACTACGACGAAGATCTGGCGATCGACCGCAATGACGAAATCGGTCGCCTGTTGCTGGAATTGCAGTCCATGCAGATCCGCACCGGCTACCAGATCGCCGACGAACGACGGCGCGCGACCGAGAATTTCCGCGTGCTCGAAGCGCTCGACTGCGTTCGCACCAATGTGATGATCGTTGGACCGGAGGGGAAAATCCTGTCGATCAATCGATCACTGAAAGAGTTGTTCTTGGAGTCGATCACGGAAATCCGCAAAGACATCCCGAGTTTTGACGTGGAAAAGGTCATCGGAGCACCGCTCACCTACGTGCAGCGTCACGAGGAGGACCGGGTGGCGATGACCACGGATGGTGACAAAGTTCGCTTCAGTTCGTTCTGGTTTGGCGGACGCAGTTTTTCGCTTGTGGCGTCCGCGGTGCTTGATGCCCAACAGATTCGTCGTGGGACTGTTCTGGAATGGCGCGAGCGAACGCAGGAAGCCCTGGTGGAAGCCGAAGTTGATCGGATTACCCGTGCCGCCGCGGAGGGTGATCTCGACCAACGTATTCCGCTGGATGGCAAGGTCGGCTTCTTCAAACGTCACGCTGAAAACCTGAATCTGATGCTGGACACCACGGTGGGCGGCTTGCGGGAAATTCGCGAAGTGATGCTGGCCATCGCGGACGGCGATCTTTCGCGCAGGGTCGCGGGCGAATACCGCGCGACCTTTGGCGAGATGAAAACCGCGGTCAACGAAACGGTCGAACAACTCGCCCGGATCGTCGGCGAGATCAAGTCGGTTGCTGAAGCCGTCGATGGGGCAGCGGGCGAGATTGCGAACGGCAACCAGGATCTGTCGCGTCGTACGGAATCGCAGGCAGCAAGTCTCGAAGAGACGGCAGCAAACATGCAACACCTCACCAGCACGGTCACCCAGAACGCCGAAAACGCGCGTCAAGCCAATCAGCTGGCGGCCAGTGCCACCTCGGTCGCCACGCGTGGCGGCGAAGTGGTCGAACGCGTCGTGTCGACCATGCAGGGGATCAGCGAATCCTCTGTCCGAATGAGCGACATCATCGCCACTATTGATGGCATTGCCTTCCAGACCAACATTCTGGCGCTGAATGCCGCCGTCGAAGCGGCGCGCGCCGGCGAACAAGGTCGCGGCTTTGCCGTGGTGGCGGGCGAAGTCCGCGCCCTGGCGCAACGCAGCGCCGCCTCCGCGCGCGAGATTAAGCAGTTGATCAGTGACTCCATCGAGCGTGTCGAAGGTGGCAGCAAACTGGTTCGCGACGCGGGAGAGACCATGGCGGAAATCGTCCAATCGGTGCGCCGCGTTACCGACCTGATGGGCGAAATCAGTGCGTCCTCTGCGGAACAGTCGCAAGGAATCGGTGAAATGAACCAGACCATCATTCAGATGGACGAGGCGACCCAGCAGAATGCCGCACTCGTCGAGGAAGCCGCTGCCGCTGCCGCCAGCATGCAGGATCAGGCGAAGGCTCTGGTGCAGACCGTGGGTCGATTCCGCTTGGAGTCCGACGGGGCCGCGTGCGCAGACCAAACCGGCTTCGAAGCCATGATTGCTGCACATCGCGCTTGGCGCGAAAAGCTGCAGGAGGCCATCGCAGGTCGCGGTGAACCCATCAACGTGGAGCGCACCTCGGTTGATCACGCCTGTGCGCTGGGCCAATGGATCTATGGTGAGGGGAAATCGTGCGCGGGTGCCCGCGAATACGAAGACCTGCGAGACAAACATGCACAGTTCCATCGCTGTGCGGGCGAGGTCGCGAGGCTGGCGCAATCGGGCGATGCGGTGAGCGCGCAGAACGTTCTGGCGGGACAGTTCACCGAACTCTCGGCGCAAACGGTCGGCGCGATTCGTATGATGAAGCTCAAACAGCAGCACCTGCAGCATCGTCAGTGACAGGTATTTGAGGAAGGGGCTCTACAGCGCCTCCTCAAATCAAACCGACTTGGCATAGGGTCGCAACAAACTCCAACGATCAAGTACTGGGTGTTTGATCATCGTGGAGATGCAGACGCGCAATCACGACGGCGGCACCTGACAGCCAACTGAACGGCTGCGCCCGATTTGTATTCGGGTGTCCTGACTGGTTGGTATTGCACGTACCCCCACATACGCCGCCACTTCGCGGCCTGACTGTGTGGGACGGGTGCTACGATGAGCGAATCAACCACGTCGCCTGGGGAGGCGGCCATGAAAACTCACCTGGGACATTACGAGATCGTCGCCGAGCTGGGTCGCGGTGGCATGGGTGTGGTCTATAAAGGCTTCGAGCCTGCGTTGAACCGGTTCGTCGCGATCAAGGAGCTGTCGCCGTCCTTGGCGCACGATCCCAGCCTCGTCGAGCGGTTCTTGCGCGAAGCGCGTTCGATGGCGGCACTCAACGATCCCCACATCATCCAGATCTATTTCATTGGTCAGGAAGCGGGTCAGCCCTTCTTCGTGATGGAGTTCGTCGAGGGCGAATCGCTGTCGGCGCTGATGAAGCGCGAAGGGCGTCTGAGTCCCGAGGTCGCACTGAAGATCATGCACCAGACCGCACAAGGACTGGCCACCGCGCATGACAAGGGCGTGATTCACCGCGACATCAAGCCGGGCAACCTGATGCTGAGTGAACGTGGTCAGGTGAAGATCGCCGATTTCGGCATCGCTCTGGCGACCCACGATGCCAGCAAGAAGCTCACTTCCACCGGCGAGTTCGTCGGCACGCCGGGCTACCTCTCGCCGGAAGTCTGTCTTGGCAAACCGGTGGATCAACGCTCCGACATCTTTGCGCTGGGCATCGTGCTGTACGAGATGCTGAGTGGCAGTTCGCCATTCAAGGACGAAAGTCCGCTCGGCATGATGCTGGAAGTCGTCAAGGCCGACATTCCCGATGTTCGAAGCCTGAACGAGGCGGTGGACCCGCAGTGCGCGGCGATCCTGACAAAGATGCTGGCGAAGGAGTCCGGTGATCGCTTCCAGAACTGTCACGACCTGGCTGCCGCGCTGCAGGCACATCCGCTGGTGGCGAGTACCGGTCCGCTGAAGTTGCCGACCGCGCGCGCCGCCATCAGTGATGCGACCGTCGTCGCCGCACCGACACCCGTCTCGCAACCGCAACGGGTTCCAACACCGCCGCCGGTGGTCTCGCGTGACGGCATTGCGGCGGCCGCCGCCGTACCGCCACCCATTCCACCGGTCGCGCCGGTACCCGCCGCCGTCAACGCCGTCAACGCCGACGACGCGACCCGCGCCCGTGGGCCCGTGCGTCCGTCGGTGATGGAGGCCCAGAAACGGGGCGGCGGCTCCAAGCTGGCTTTGGCGATTGCCGCCGTGCTGGTCTTGAGTGCGGGCGGCCTGATGGCCGCGTTCCACGAGCCACTGCTCAACTACGCCAAGGGCTTCCGCGACGGCCTGCTGGGCAGCAGCTACCAGGAAGGTGTGCAGGCTGGGCAGGTCAGTACGCCGATCAACAGCAGTCAGGCGTCAACGCCCACCGACAACAGTGCGAGCAACACGTCGACATCGCTATCCAGTGCCGCCGGTGCCCTGTTGGGTGCCTTGTCAAACGAAGACAAGCCCTCCACATCGACGACCGGCAGCACGACCACTCCGTCGACGGGAACCGACACAAGCGGTACCTCGGACACCGGTTCCGCGACCATCGTTGGCAGTGCGACCTCGGTGGTTGATGCGACAGACGCAAGCGCCAGTAGCGCACAGTCCGGCAGCACGACCAAGGTGCTGGCCAGCGTTGAAAGCGACCCCACAAGCCCGACGAGCAACGCCAGTCAGAACGTCAACGGCAGCGCGTCTGGTCCGGCCAGCAGCGAAACCAAGACCCTCGCCAAAGTGACACCGCCGCCACCGGTCACGCCCCCACCGCCACCGCGTGTCATCGTGATCGCACTGGGTGATTCGGCGCTCACCGACCCCGCGAGGCAGCGCATCGAAGCGCATCTGATGTCGCGAGGCTTCGACATCGTCGATGCGGAGATGGCGGGTATCGACCACGGCATGGGATTGCCGCAGGCCATTCGCGCGATTCGCCGTCAGGCCAGTGCGGTCGTCGTGGTTCGTGCTGAGCCGATCGGCAGTCAGGAGCTGAACTATTACGGCCGCAGCTCGACCTTGTTCAGTGCCTACCTCGGTGTGCGCGTGTTCGAGGTCGGCGATCAGCGACCGATTGGCAGCGGCTTCCGCACCAAGGTCGATTTCACCAGCCTGAATGCCGAAGAGAAGGCGCTTGAAGTCGTTGATCCCGTACTCGACGAGCTGGTGTCCGATCTCGCACCGTGGCGGCCTCGCCGTCGCGGTTGAGCAGCGCTCCGGCTGCGCTTGCCCGCAGATTGCCACAGGCCACGGATTACAATCCGTGGCCTGTTCCGTTTTGGAACCTGCATCCTGCCGCCACCCGAGTGGAGTTCGTCATGCAACTGAGCAGCCAATCCCTCCGCCACCAGCAACCGATCCCCGAGGAATTCGCCTTTTGCCAACCGGGTCCGGACAGCCCCTGCGTGCTGTCCGCCAACCGCAACCCGGATCTGAGCTGGCGTGACGTACCACCGGGCACGCGCTCCTTTGCGCTGATCTGCGTCGATCCGGATGTGCCTTCGGTCGCCACGGATGTCAACCAAGCGGATCGTGAAATCGCCGAGGCGCTGCCGCGGGTCGACTTTGTGCACTGGCTGATGGCCAACATCCCGAGCGATGTCACCCACATCGAAGCGGGCGCCTGCAGCGAAGGCATCACTGCGCGTGGCAAGGCCGCACCATCCGGTCCGCAGGGCAGTGTGCAGGGCCGCAATGACTACACCGCCTGGTTTACGGGTGATCCCGATATGGCGGGTCTGTATCTGGGTTACGACGGCCCGTGTCCGCCGTTCAACGATGCCAAGGTTCACCGTTACTTCTTTCGTCTGTTTGCCTTGGACCTTGCACATCTCGACCTTCCGCATGGATTTGGCATGCCTGAGCTGCACCGGGCGATGCTCGGCCACGTTCTGGCCGAAGCCGTGTTGTATGGCACCTACACCCTCAATCCGCGATTGCGCTGATCCGCCTCCGCTCACAAGGACGTTGCCTTGGAATTCCTGCATATCCTGATTCTGGCGCTGGTCCAGGCGCTGACCGAGTTCCTGCCGGTGTCGAGCTCGGGTCATCTGGTCCTCGCCAGCCTGTTTCTCGGCTGGGACTATCAGGGCCTGGCCTTCGATCTGGCGCTGCATTTCGGCACCTTGATGGCGGTGCTGGTTTACTTCCGCGCCGACTTCCTGGCTCTGCTTCTGGAGGTGCTGCGCTGGCGGCCCGGTCAAGCGCTCAATCCGATGCAGCGTCTGGGCCTTGGGCTGGCACTGTCGACCGTGCCCGCGGCCATCGTCGGCCTCGCCATGGGCGAAGCCGGGGCCAATCTTTTGCGCCATCCCCTGACGATTGGCACCTGTCTCGTGTTGTTCGGGGTATTGCTGGGCGTGGCGGATCGAAAGACCCGCGATCACGGCGCAGCGCGTCCTGCCCCCGATGCGGATTTTGTCGAGGGTGCCAACGCCGTGTTCGCGCAGATGAGCTTGCGGCAGGCATTCCTGATCGGCTGCGCGCAAGCGCTTGCACTCGTCCCTGGCACCTCCCGATCCGGCGTCACCATGACCGCCGGACTATTTCTTGGTCTTACTCGCGCCGCCGCGGCGCGCTACTCCTTCCTGATGTCCGCGCCCGTCATGGTGCTGGCCTCCGCACATGGCCTGATGGAATTGCTGCTCAGCGAGGAACGCGTCATCTGGACCGACTTTGGTCTGGGTGCGCTGATTTCGGCACTCGCCGGTGTCGTCGTCATCCATGGCTTTCTCAAGATCATCCGGCGTGTCGGCGTGATGCCCTTCGTGCTGTATCGGGTGTTGCTGGGATCGGGTGTCCTGATCTGGTACTTCCTCACGGTGTAGAACCTGGATGGCATGCGCGTGCTATAAGCCGCGCATGCTTGCCGAACTGAGTCTCGCCTTGTCCGTGGGATGGGCTGCCTATCTGGTGGTGCTGTCAGCGTGGATCATCCTGCAAAAGCGCTCCTCGGCTTCCACCCTGGCCTGGATTCTCGGACTTTCCCTGCTGCCGGTGGTGGGTTTCGCCCTCTACCACTGGTTCGGGCCGATGCGCATAAAGCGACAAGCCGTGCGACGTCGACGCAACCGTCAGCGTGTCGGTCGAGTCGACGAATGGACCGAACACGGCGCCCTTGCGGCACTTGCTCAGCAGCCCAGCGCCGCGCGGGCAATCCGGCTGACCCAACGGATCACCGCGCAACCGATTTCCACCGCGCAGCGGATCGACATGCTGAGCGATGGTGCGGCCACCTTCGACGCCCTGTTGCGCGCCATCGCCGAAGCACAGCAGCACATCCATCTGGAGTACTACATCGTTGAACCGGATCACACCGGCACAAGCCTGCGCGACGCCTTGATTTCGGCCGCAGCGCGTGGCGTTCGTGTGCGCCTGCTTGCCGACGCGGTGGGCTCGGCACGCTTGAACTGGCGCTTTCTCAAACCCTTGCGCGATGCCGGTGGCGAGGTGGCGTTCTTTCATCCGTTCCGGCTGGCGACCCTGAAGCCACTGCTCAATTTGCGCACGCATCGCAAGATTGTGGTGGTTGATGGGCGCGTAGGCTTCGCGGGCGGAGTGAACCTGACCGACCAGCAGGACGAACGCCAACGCCCAGATGCCTTTCGTGATCTGCATCTGCGCATCGAGGGCGAAGCCGTGCACGGCCTGCAGGCGGTGTTCATCGAGGACTGGATGTATGTGACGCGTCGGCCCTTGGTGCAGCATGGCCTGTTTCCTACGCTGCCGCCGGGCGAACTGGCGGCGCAGTGGCTACCGTCGGGACCGGACAATCGCTGGGAGCCGATTCATCGCGTGCTGGTGCAGGCCATTCATGACGCCAGCGAGCGTCTCTGGCTGGTGACACCCTACTTCGTACCCACCGAATCCGCTCGCCTTGCGCTGACCAGCGCGGCGCTGCGCGGTGTCGATGTGCGCTTGCTGGTTCCACGCCGCGCAGATACCTGGCTGGTCACCTTGGCCAGTCGATCCTTCTTTGACGAGCTGCTGCGCGCTGGCGTTCGGGTTTACGAATACCTGCCGCGCATGCTGCACACCAAGGCGATGCTGGTCGACGATGCACTATGCGTCCTTGGCAGCGCGAACTTCGACGAGCGCAGCTTCCGGCTCAATTTCGAACTCTGTGTGGCGCTGCACGGGCCCGCTCCAGCTGCGGCATTGGCGACGATTCTGCACGCCGACCTGGCGCAAGCCCGCGAGGTCACGCGACCTCGCGGGCTATCGTTGTGGCGTCGCCTAGCCGAAGCCAGCGCGCGCCTGTTTGCACCTGTCTTGTGATAGCCAACGGATAGCGGATTCGCGGCGAACATCACCCGCCGGTGCTGTCGTGACACGTCGCATTCGGTTGAACGTACGCGCGCACTGCTGACACCTCGGCCCAGTGAACCGTCGCGGCTCCTGACCGCAACGGCTCTGGGCTTAAAGGAACCAAAGGCACACTCTCGACGTTCTGTCAGTCCTCAAAGCCATCGGAGAACAGACCTGTGTCGAAAAACGCTGGCCCGCCGACAAACAGGATGGCGTCGCCATCTGGCCGGTAGCTGCCGAATTCGTTCGCTGACAGGGTCAGTCGCCAGGTGTTCGCATCGACGGCTTGTGCAAGCACGCCCAGCGGATACCAACCCAGACTATTGGCGTCGCCCGGCGTCTGCGGTCCATACATGCGAAGGCTCCAGCCACTTTCGGTGAAATCCAATCCGGGTGCATGGAAAGTGAGATCGACTACAGCCTGCTCACATTGCGGCAGCTCGAATCGCACCAGGTCTTGCGGATAGGCGTAGTAGAGCCCCATGTTTTCGCCGGATGGCAGGTAGTCACGGCCGAATCGGAGTGCAATTTGCCCTTGGACGTCCACCATCTGGTTGCAATTTACGCCGGTGCCACTGATCACCTGTGCCGTGAAGGAACCTGCCACGAGAGCGGACTGACCGGCGCGATTCAGCTGAACGATGCTTGATCCGACATTGCCCTGTTCCGCATCTGGCGTGCCATCACCGTTTCCATCGCCACCATTCGGGGCATTGCCTTCGACCTGGTCTGGCGAGCCGTCACCGTCCTCATCTGGCACTTGCTCGATCTGCCATACCGCCGCATTCGTGCCGGCATAGAGAATGCTCGGATTGAAGGGATCAATCTCCAGAGCCAGTGCGGCGTCTGCCGGCAACCCGACGCTCATTGACAGCCAGTTGACGCCGCCGTCCGTGCTCTTGTAAACCGCACCCGGGTTGGCCGAAGTACCGGCGCCCGCCGCGTAGAGGATATTTGGATCGCCCCCGTCAACCACCAATGCGCGAATGTCCGCGTCGGTATTCAGTCCGGCCGAGACGTTTTGCCAGGTTGCTCCACCATCCAGCGTCTTATAGATGAAACCCTGGCGTGGCGAACTGTACAGATCCACGAGGGTCGCCCAAACGATATTCGGGTTGCTCGGGTGTATCGCGAGAGAGAGCACGTCCAATGCGCTATCGACACTGCCCGCATAGCGCGGCAAGCCCCCACTGGCGTGCGCCCAAGTTAGACCGCCGTCAACCGACTTGAAGACGCCATTTTGCAAGGTAAGCGTTCCGCCGGGTGCCGAAACCTGATTCGACGTGAGGTAGGTTCCCAGATACATGATGCTGGGATCGCTGGGTGCGATCACTAACGGCACCGGCGTAACGAGTTCTTGCACATTCTGATATTCGTTTGGGGCGGTCCCTTGAGTTGGTCCGTACACCGGGGCCGGCAGTCCCGTATCACTCGCAGCCCAGGTTGTTCCGGCATCCACAGACCGCACAACCCGATGCGAGTAGACCGTTCTGCTGATACCGTCAACCCCGATTTGCCGCTGCGTGAAACCGGTTGCCGTGGCCATCACCTTTTGCAAGGGACCAGAGAGACAGACGCCGCTTGGCGGCGGTGAGGCACAAGAGCGAGGGTCGAGGACAATGGTTCGGACCGTGCCCAAATATGCCGTCGCAGGCGCACCCAACGTGGGTAAACCGGCATCGATAACCGTCCAGGTCGTTCCTCCGTCCGTGCTCTTGTACAAGCCACCATTGCGTAGCGGCGAGTTAACAGCGGGATCGCTACGGCCACTGGCATAAATCACCGTGCTTGCCAAGGCGGCTGCCGTGCTGCCAACCGTTGTCGGGTCGATCTCGATGTCACGAATCTGATACGCCCGCAACTGATTGTTGTTGCTCGACCACGTGGTGCCCGCGTTGTTGCTGAGATAGAGCGCGGGAGACGCGGAGAACGGATCGCCGTAACCCGCAAAAATCCTCCGGCTCGCGCCGGAAAAGGCCGGATTGGGCAACACGTGAAGCGCACGGATATTTACCGCCTCGATTCCTTCATGAGCGGTCGCGAAGGTAGTGCCAGCGTCCTCGCTTCGAAACAGTCCCGCGCTCTCGGAACCAAGGAAGATGCGCGGTGTGACTGGAAAGGACGGATGCAGGGCAATCGCGTTGATGCTTGGTTCATTGCCGTAGGTTGGGTTGGGGAAAAGTCCGGTGCCAACTGCGCTGAACGTCGCACCACCGTCATTGCTTCGCATGAAGGTATCCGTCAGTGGTGCGAAGGCATACGCCAGTCCTATATAGAGCTGATCCGCATCTGTTGGATGGGCACGTATACGGGCGATGTTGAACTGATCGCTGCGCGCAGACCATGTGGCACCGGCATCGACACTTCGAAGCACGGTCGCTCCGCAGAGCATGTAACGAATATTGCCTGGCGCAAAATCCAAATCTGCCGCCTCCCAGCAACTGATGCCCATGGCGGTGGAGTCGACCACCACTGTCCAGGTCGCACCCCCATCGATCGTCCGGTACAACCATTGACCGGTTGCCGCAGCCGGCGCGGCGGGGCCGTAGTAGCTGACGCCCACATACCATTCATCCGGGTTGCTCGGATGTGTTCGCAGAAACCCGACTTCCGTGTCGGCGGGAAGCGTCAGTGCTGTTGGCAAAAAACTGCTGCCATTGTCGACGCTTTTGTAGAGCTGCCCCGACCTTGTGAGGACGAGTACTTGCCCGATGGATCCGGCCACGTCCTGAATGTCTTGAATGTATTGGTTGGCTGGAAGCGTCCACCCGGTTGCATTCCAGGTATCACCACCGTCCAGACTCCGCGAAACGCGCGTCGATGTGTCGGTGACCCAAAGCACGTTCGGTGCGTCGCGGTCCTGGGCCAGGGCGTAGGAGTAGCCACCTTCAGCGAGCCCACTCTCGATGCGCTGCCAGCTGGCTGCATTGTCGACGCTCCGAAACAGCCCCCCGCGCGTGGAGCTGTAGATCACTGTCGGCGTCGTCGGATGGACTATCACCTGATAGATCGTGCCGCCGTAGGGACCCGTTCCACTCCAGTACCCTGCCGCCGCCTGCGCCACGCCACCAACCAAGACACCAGCGCCGACCAGCATTGATCGAATCGTACGCATCGCTTTGTTGCTCTCCATGTGCTGCCTCCGCCACCGCCAATATGTTGGGATACTTGCCGCCCACTCGGGCCCGTGAACTCCAGGTCCAGATCCGCTGGCGAGTATGTGGGTTTTAAACCAATCCGACAGTAAACGCAGTTTGATGGCAAATCACGACATCGTCGTGATTTGTGAGCAAATCTGCCGACCGACGGCGCTGTGTTCGGATCAGACACCTGCGTGGCAGCGAAGAACACGATAAACTCAGGACGTGGCATTGCAGGTGGAGCACCTTATGTCTTGGAAGCCTTGGGCCAGCTATGCGCTCGCCCTCATCTCCTTTGCGGTCGTGTTCAAGACCCAGTCCATGGGCTTGGCCGCACTGTGTCTGCTGATTTCGCTGATCGCGATGGTCTACGGCACTCTGGTGCTGGTGTCATCACGGATTGCCGGGCAGTCGCGCGATGCGTCGCAGCTGTTGGGTCCGGAAGAAATGGCGCGCCTGCGCGCCCAGGCGCAACGCAAGGTTGCCGACAGCGAGCCTGCTGGCGACCACTGAGCCGTCTCGATCCCGCGTCGGATGGTTCCAATCCATTTACTGTTTGCTGGCACCAACAAAAAAGGGCGACCCGTTGGGTCGCCCTTTTGCTTTGCCTCGACAACGCAGCGGTCAGTGATGGCTAGCCGAACCCGCGCCGCGTGGGATTCGGATGCTGTCGACCATCGCCTGAACCTCTGCCGGTGGCGGCGGGGTGATCCGCGACACCACCAGGGCCACGACAAAGTTCAACAGCATGCCCACCGAGCCAATGCCTTCCGGCGAGATGCCGAACAGCCAGTTGGCTGGGATGTTCTCAGCCATCGGCGTGATGAAGATGCCCTTGAAGTAGAGAATGTAGCCGATCGTGAAGATCAGACCGGTCAGCATGCCGGCAATGGCACCCTGCATGTTGGTGCGCTTGTCGAAAATGCCGAGCATGATCGCCGGGAAGAACGACGCCGCCGCCAGACCGAAGGCGAAGGCCACCACTTCCGCAACGAAACCGGGCGGATAGATGCCCAGTAGACCGGCCACCACGATCGCACCCGCAGCCGCGATTCGAGCGAACAACAGTTCCTGCTTTTCGGTGATGTTTGGCATCACGACTTTCTTCAGCAGGTCATGCGAGATGGCGGAACTGATCACCAGCAGGAGCCCTGCCGCCGTGGACAGTGCGGCAGCGAGACCACCGGCGGCTACCAAGGCGATGACCCAGGCCGGAAGGTTGGCAATTTCCGGATTGGCCAGCACCATGATGTCCTTGTCGATGGTCATCTCGTTGCGCGCGTCCTTGGCATAGAACATGCGGCCATCGCCGTTCTTGTCCTCCCACTTGATCAGCCCGGTCTTTTCCCAGTTGCCGATCCAGCTCGGTGCCTCGGTGCGCAAGGTGCCCTGACCGTCCACGCCATTGATCGTCTCGATCATGTTGACGCGAGCGAACGAAGCGACCGCCGGGGCCGTGGTGTAGAGGATCGCGATGAACAGCAATGCCCAACCCGCCGACTTGCGGGCGTCACGGACCTTCGGCACGGTGAAGAAACGGACGATCACGTGCGGCAAACCGGCGGTACCCACCATCAATGCCAGGGTAATGGCCACCACGTCTGCCATCGGTTTGGTGCCATCCGTGTAGGCACCAAAGCCTAGTTGGGTAGTCAAACCATCCAGTTTGTCGAGCAAGTACGTGCCGGAACCATCCGCCAGCGTGCTGCCGAAGCCCAACTGCGGAATCGCATTGCCGGTCAGCATCAACGAAATAAAGATCGCTGGCACCATGTAGGCGAAGATCAGCACGCAGTACTGCGCTACCTGGGTGTAGGTGATGCCCTTCATTCCGCCAAGCACCGCGTAGAAGAACACGATGGCCATACCGATCACCACGCCCGTGTTGATGTCCACTTCGAGGAAGCGACTGAACACGATGCCGACGCCGCGCATCTGCCCGGCAACGTAGGTGAACGATACGAAGATCGCGCAGACCACCGCCACCAGACGCGCGGTGTCGGAGTAGTAGCGATCCCCGACGAAGTCCGGCACGGTGAACTTGCCGAACTTGCGCAGATACGGTGCCAGCAGCAGGGCAAGCAGCACGTAGCCACCGGTCCAGCCGAGCAGGTACACCGCGCCGTCATAGCCCATGAAGGAGATCAGGCCTGCCATCGAAATGAACGATGCCGCAGACATCCAGTCCGCCGCGGTCGCCATACCGTTGACGATCGGATGCACGCCGCCACCGGCGACGTAGAAGTCACGCGTGCTGCCGACACGCGCCCACAAGGCAATGCCAATGTAGAGCGAGAAAGACAGTCCGACGATGATGTAGGTCCAAAGCTGTACTGACATGGGATGTTCCTCAGTCTTCGTGGACGTCGTAGTCGCGTTCGATCTTGTTCATGCGCCAGGCATAGAAGTAGATCAGGGCAACGAAGACATAGATGGCACCCTGCTGGGCGAAGAAGAACCCGAGCTTGAAGCCGAACAGTTGGATGTTGTTGAGCTGGTCGGCAAACAGGATGCCGGCCCCGAAGGACACCGCAAACCAGACTGCCAGCAGCATGAACATCAGTCGGAGATTGGCCCGCCAGAAGTCGGCATGACCTTTATTGGTTGTGGACATGGATTTCCCCTAGGTAATCAGAAGGCGTACTTGGCCTGGAAGTCGATGCGATTCATCGTCCCGGAAGTTCCGTTCTCCAGTTCGCGTTTGCCGGTGGAAACTTCGAAACCGAGATCGAACTTGGGAGCGGGCGACCAGAACAGGTTCACACGTGCGCTGCTGGCTTCTGCATTGGCATTCATGCCGGTGATTGCCGAGTCGTTGTCCACGGAGGCGTAGCCCAACGTGAAGTTCGAACGCCAGGTTCCGGTCCAGACATGCCGATACGAGGCGTAGGCCGCCAGCACATCCAGCGTGTCCAGATCACCCGAGGCATCGGCGACGGCATCCTCGAACAGATTGATGCCGATGTAGCGCCCGATACCCGAGCCCGACGAAACCATCAAGCGCAAATCGTCCTGACCAAACAGGATCTTGCTGGTCACGCTGACGCCAAAGCCGGTGGCACTGTCGGACACGCTGGCGGAGTCCTGACGCAGTTGCCGCAGGATGCCTGCCACCGAGACAAAACCCCAACCCGCCTTGTGCGAGTAGCGCGCGGTGATGTCGGGCATCGTGTTCTCGTCGGTGACCACGCGAGCACCACCGCGATAGGGCAGAACCGTCGTTTCCGGGTTTTCAACCGATATCGACCACGGGCCCTTGGTATAGCGGATTTGCGACTGGCGGTTGAACACCATGCCCTCTGATGGCCCGAGGAAGTCGGTGCTTTCCGGCAGCGCACCCAATTCCATGAAGTTCGACCACTCCTGACCGAACAACCAGTTGTTGTAGGTCAGGAAAGCGCGACGCAGGCTCGGGTTGTAGCGGTTGGTCACGCGCTCGTCACCGCCAGTCGGAACACCGAAGTCGAGCTCGAACATCGAACCCAGCTTGTCGCCGTTGTCCAACAGCGTATCGGTCTTGAACCAGAACCGGCTGTACTTGGCATGGCTGTCGAACACGGCGGACTCACCAACGCCACCGACCGGAATGGCGCCGGGAACGTTGAAGTCACGGATCAGCGCGAGTGCGGCGGGATTGCCATCGCTGTAGTCCGTCAGGGCGTTGTTAACCTTGATGAAACCGCCGTAGCTGAACGTGGTGCCGGGATTGGCCGTGGTGCTGATCGTGGTGGCCTGAATGGGCTGTTGGCCCGCCGGCACTCTCGCTGCCGGTGCGGCGGGCGCTGCTGCCTGCTGCTTGGCCAATTCCATTACGAGGCGCTCGAGTTCGGCGACACGCGCCTCCAGTGCGGCTTCGCGTTCACTTTGGGCGCTGGCGCCCAGTGGGATCATCAAGGCGCCGGCGACGGCCAGGGCCAACAGGCTGTGTTTGTTGCGTCGTTGAATGGTCATAAAGCACTCCCTCCCAGAGTTGCAGACCGAGTCTGGGAGCGTCGCAGTGCAGCAAACCATTCCACGATGGTCTAAGTCGCAGGCGATTGCTGCGGTTTTGCGACCATGGTCGAAGTGCTTGATCCAGCGGGGTTTTGCGGCGCTAGACTGAGCTTGTAACGCGCACCGAGCAGGCGCGCGGCAAAACAGGATCATTCACAGGGAGCACTGCGCATGTCTGCTGAAATCATCTATTCCGCCTCTGCCGAGTTCACGGCAAAAGCGCGCTACACGCCGGAAACCTATGCCCGCGATTACGCCGAATCGATCCAGCAGAACGAGGCGTTCTGGGCCAAGGCCGCGCAACGCCTGGACTGGTACAAGTTCCCGACCAAGATCAAGAACGTCTCTTACGATCCACACCTGCTGCACATCAAGTGGTTCGAAGACGGTGAGCTGAACCTCAGCGTCAACTGTCTGGATCGCCACCTCGCCACACGCGGCGACAAGACCGCCATCATCTGGGAAGGCGACAGCCCCGATGAGAGTCAGCACATCAGCTATCGCGATCTCTACGAGCGCGTCTGCAAGTTCGCCAACGCCCTTCGCAATCTGGGTGTGCAACGCGGTGATCGGGTCACCATTTATCTGCCGATGATTCCGGAAGCGGCGGTCGCGATGCTGGCTTGTGCGCGCATCGGCGCCATGCATTCCATCGTATTCGGCGGCTTCTCGCCGGATGCGCTGTCCGGGCGCATCGCCGACTGCGGCAGTCGCCTTGTCATCACCTCCGACGAGAGCATGCGCGGCGGCAAGAAAGTGCCCCTGAAGGCGAACGTCGATGCCGCGTTGAAGAATCCCGACACCAGCTGCGTGGAGACGGTGATCGTGGTGCGTCGCACCGGTACACCGGTCGACATGCAGGCACCGCGTGATCGCTACTACGACGTCCTGGTTGAAGGCCAACCCGCCGAATGCGAACCCGCGCGCATGAATGCGGAAGACCCCTTGTTCATCCTCTACACCTCGGGCTCGACCGGCAAACCGAAGGGCGTACTGCATACCACCGGTGGCTATCTCACCTATGCCAGCTTCACCCACGAAGCGGTGTTCGATGTGCGCGATGACGACGTGTTCTGGTGCACGGCCGACGTCGGTTGGGTCACTGGTCACAGCTATGTCGTCTACGGTCCGCTGTGCAACGGCGCCACCACGCTGATGTTCGAAGGCGTGCCGAACTATCCCAGCGTGAGCCGTTTCTGGGATGTCTGCGACAAGCACAACGTCACCCTGTTCTACACCGCTCCGACCGCGATTCGTGCGCTGATGCGTGAGGGCGAAGAGCCGGTCAAGCGCACCTCGCGCCAGAGTTTGCGTTTGCTGGGCTCGGTTGGCGAGCCGATCAATCCCGAAGCCTGGGAGTGGTACTACCGCGTGGTCGGTGAAAACCGTTGTCCGATCGTGGATACCTGGTGGCAAACCGAAACCGGCGGCATCCTGATCACACCGCTGCCCGGTGCCATTCCGCAGAAGCCCGGTTCGGCCACCAAGCCGTTCTTCGGTGTGATGCCCGCCATCGTTGATGGCCAGGGCACTATTCTGGAAGGTGCGACCGAAGGCAATCTGGTGCTGCTGGATTCCTGGCCGGGTCAGATGCGCACCGTCTACGGCGATCATCAGCGCTTCATCGACACCTACTTCAAGACCTTCCCCGGCATGTACTTCACCGGTGACGGCGCGCGGCGCGACGCCGATGGTTACTACTGGATCACCGGTCGCGTCGACGACGTCATCAACGTCTCCGGCCATCGCATGGGCACCGCCGAAGTGGAAAGCGCACTGGTCGCCCATCCCAAGGTGGCCGAAGCGGCCGTGGTCGGTTGCCCGCATGACATCAAGGGTCAGGGCATCTATGCCTACGTCACCTTGAATGCCGGGGAAGAACCCACCGAAGAACTGCGCAAGGAACTGGCGAACTGGGTACGCAAGGAAATCGGCCCGATCGCCACGCCGGACTTCATCCAGTGGGCACCCGGCCTGCCCAAGACGCGTTCGGGCAAGATCATGCGGCGCATCCTGCGCAAGATCGCCGAGAACGCACCCGACCAGTTGGGCGACACCTCGACCCTGGCTGATCCCAGCGTGGTCGAGAACCTCGTCCGTGAGCGTTTCCTGAAGTAACACCGCCGCTGTGAACGCACGACACGCAGGCATGGACGCGCGCTGGCTGTTCGGGCAGTCTGACGGGGATCATCCTCCCCGTCCGGACGCCGAGCCCCTCATGCGCGAGATCCTGATTGCCGATGACCACCCGTTGTTTCGCGACGCGCTGCGTCGCACGGTGGCGCAGATTCTTCCGGACGCCCGATTGCTGGAGGCCGATTCGGTCGACAGCCTCAGCGAGCTGGCGCAACGGCATCAGCAGGCGGAACTGGTACTGCTCGATCTGAACATGCCCGGCGCACATGGCTTTTCGGCGCTGGTCTACATGCGCGCGGCGTTTCCGACCTTGCCGGTGCTGATCGTCTCTGCCCGTGAAGATCCGGCGCTGATGCGACGCGCGCTGGGTCATGGCGCTTCCGGTTTCATCCCCAAGTCCGCCGATGTGGAACAGATCGCCAAGGCGATCAATGCGGTGCTGGATGGTGACACCTGGCTGCCGCCTGGCGTGAGTAGCTCGGCGGTGTCCCTCGACCCGGAAGAAGAAGCGCTGGCCAGCAAGATCGCCGAGCTGACGCCGCAGCAGTACCGCGTGCTGACCATGGTCTGCAACGGCTTGCTGAACAAGCAGATCGCTTACGAATTGAACGTGTCCGAGGCGACCATCAAGGCCCACATGACCGCGATCCTGCGCAAGCTCGGCGCGCATTCGCGCACCCAGGCCGTGTTGCTCGCGGGCAAGCTCACCGTCGAAGGGCGTGCCTCGAAATTGCCCAGCGAGGACGAGGACAACTGAGCTTCACGCCGTGTCGGTGGGTGATGCATCACGCTGCGCGGCGTTCTGATCCAGCCATCCATGTCCCGACACCGCGCGCCGCCACTGCCCAGCAAGATTTGCCCGGTCTGCCAGCGCTCTTTTGCGTGGCGGAAGCGCTGGGCGCGCGATTGGGAACAGGTGATCTATTGCTCGGATGCCTGCCGCAAAGGCTCGCCGCGCGGGCGCTCACGCATGCTGGCTGCGGCGGCGTCGATGCGGCGCTGAATCAGTCGGGCGCGCTGGTCGCGGTGCCGCGTGTCCTTGACGATCTCGCCGGCCTTGATCACCACGGGAATCCGCTCCAGCAGTGTCACGTCCTGCGTCGGGTCGCCGCTGACCGCCACCATGTCCGCCCAACGCCCGGCTTCCAGCACGCCGACATCGGCCCTCGCCAGCGCTTCCGATGCGTTGAGGGTTGCGCTCTGGATCGCCTCCAGCGGCGTCATGCCGTAGCGAACCATCACGGCAAACTGCTTGGCATTTTCGCCGTGCGGAAAGATGCCCGCATCGGTGCCGAACACCATCCGCACGCCCGCCGCGTGCGCCTTGCGGAAGTTCTCGCGTTGCAGATCACCCACTTCGCGATCCTTGCGCAGATTGTCTTCCAGCACGCCGTTCTTCTTGCCTTCGCTCTGCGTGTAGTCGGTGTTGTAGATGTCCATCGACAACCAGGTGCCGTGTTGCAGTGCCAGCTCGATGCCCTTGGCGTCGATCAGGCTGGCGTGTTCGATGGTGTCCACACCCGCCGCGATGGCATCGCGAATACCGTAGGTGCCGTGTGCATGCGCAGCGACCTTCAAGCCCCACATATGCGCTTCATCGACGATGGCGGCCATTTCCTCGCGATGCAGTTGCTGCTGGCCCGGCTCGGTGTTGCGTGAGAACACGCCCCCCGTCGCACAAATCTTGATCACCTGCGCGCCGTACTTGCGAATCTCGCGCACGCGCTTGCGGCCTTCTTCCGGGCTGTCGGCGTTGTAAGGGCTGTGCATCGCCATGGACGGTGGATAGAAGGTTTCATCGCAATGTCCGCCGGTCGCGCCAAACGCATACGCCGCGCTGACCACGCGTGGCCCGACCAACTGACCCGTGTCGATGGCTTCGCGCAAACCCACGTCGTTCCAGTCGCGCGAACCGACATTGCGAACGGTGGTGAAACCGGCCTGCAGGGTGCGCTGCGCCTGCGGCACCATCACCACCGACCAGAAGCGATCATTGAACTGCAATCCGCTGTAACCGCTATATCGTGGATCGAAATCCAGGTGCACATGCATGTCGATCAGACCGGGCACGATGCTCATGCCGTCCAGCGCGATGCGATGCGCTTGCTCCGGGCCGGCCTGGTCGGCGGCCTTGGGCGTGATCGAGACAATCCGCCCATCGCGGATCAATACGCCGGGTTGTTCGATCCATCGGCCGCTGCGCACGTCCAGCAAGCGCTCGGCCGTCAGCCAGGTATCCGCCGCCATCGCAGGACCTGTGGTCAGCGCGCTTAGACCAATCAACAGCGCAATTGCCACGGCAAACTGTCGCATGATGTCTCTCCCCTTGAACACGTCGTGGACAAGCATCGCATGGTCGTGGACATCCGTAACCCATCCTTGCCGAAACCGACCATTGCTGGCCCCTTTTACGAATATCGAACGCTGACGCTCGGCTTTCTGCTCTTTGCACTGGCACCGGTGGCGGCGGCCTCGTCACGTGTCGAAGAGCCCTTCCTCTGTGTCGAAACACGCCTTGTGCAAGACCGCGATGGGCACTGGGACGGCCAGCCACCAACGCTCTGGATCGCACCGCGAACGCCCGGCCTGGATTGTGCGAAGGCCGACTACGTGCGCGTGGATATGGCCGATGCCGCCGCGATCAGCGCGGAACTGCGTGCGCAGGGCGAAGCGCGCGGGCGTTCGGCGGTGACCGACCGTCCGCCGGGGCGCTGGAAGCCCGATCGGCTGCACGCGGATGTTTCGGTCAACTGGGAAGGCCAAAGCCGCAACGGCAAGGACGAGGCGGAACTTCGCGGCAGTGCGGAATGGCAACGTGGTCGTGATGAGGTCAGCGCGCAGGTGCGCGCCGAATACGAACGCAGCAACGCGGTCGTCAAGCAGAACGAGCAAAACGCGCGCGTGATCTGGTATCGCAACCTGAGTGGCCCGTGGTATCGCTCCACCGAAGCGCAGCTCGAACGCAATCAGTTCAAGGAACAGGGCCTGCTCTTCGACTACCTGTTTGCGCAGGTCGGTCTGGGCCTGGGCTACCGCAAGGATTGGTCCGAGCACGCCGAGACACGCCTGACGGTGTCCTGGCATCTGTTTGACGTCCGTCTGCTCGATTACGATCTTGCCGTCGACACCAATGCACCCTCGCTGACCCTCGCGAATAGCTTCAAGCTTCCCGGGCGATGGCAGTTGAACCATTGGATGCACTGGTTCTGGTGGGAGGACGGATCGACCGGTCTGGAAAGTGAGGCCGAACTGCTGCTGGAAACCGGCCGGAATACCTCGGTCGGGTTGCGCCACGAATACAGTCGTGATGCGGCCACGCTGCAACAGTCCGACAAGGACGAGACGTCGCTGTTCCTGCGTTATCGCTTTTGATTCGCCGTCTGGCAGAGGACTTGGTGTGAGCACTTTGGCGTCGTGGCAACGTCTACTGCGGTGGGTCCTGTTGGTCTGCGCACTCTGTGCGGGTGGCGCTCTCGCCGCCGCGGAAGTCGTTGCCACTTCCGACGCCCCCTTGATCATCGGTAATCGAACGGTACACGTCTTTCGTGCGCCGCTGGGAGCGATCTCGGCGCAGGAGCGCGCCAACGTAGCGCGGCAGCACATCGTGACCGCACTCGATCAGCCTGGTGAAGGCTGGACTTCTGTCGAGAGCACGCCTGAAGGCGTGATCGTGGAACTGGACGGTGTGCCGATGTTCTCGGTCATTGGCGGTGACGCCCGTTCTGCGCTGAACGAACGCCCCGAAGCCTTGGCCAACGAAGCGTCCCGCGTTTTGCAGACGGTCTGGCAGGAACATCGCGAGCATCTGGATCCGAAGCGACACCTGCGCGCGGCGGGCTATTCCGCCCTCATCCTATCGGGTCTGGCGCTATGGCTCTGGCTGCTGTCAAAAGCCTCGCATCGACTGCAGGACTTTCTGACCCGACGACTGGAAGCGCATATCGATCAGTTGCTGCCGCAAGGGGTCAGCGCGCATTTCGGCGACCTGCTGTTGACCACCTCGGCGCGCGCAGCCGTGCTGGTCGTCTGGTTGCTGGCCTTGTTGTCGGTGTTCCTTGCCTGCGCCGAGGTGTTGTCACTGTTCGCGGTGACCCGCGTGCTTGGCGAACAGATGGCTGAGTCGCTGCTTGCGAGCATGATGCTGGCCTTGCACGCGGTGGCCAGTTCCTTGCCTGGTCTGTTCCTTGCGCTGCTGATCTTCCTGCTCGCGCGTGTGGCCACCCAACTGTCGCGCACGTTGTTTGTGCGAATTGCGGCAGGCCGTTTGCGTTGGGGCGCGCTGGACTCACATACCGCGCCGGTCACCGGGCAACTGGTGAACGCCGCCATCTGGCTGTTTGCGTTGGCGATGGCCTATCCGTATCTGCCCGGTTCGCAAACCGAAGCCTTCAAGGGACTATCCGTGTTGCTGGGCTTGATGGTTTCGATCGGCGCTTCGGGTCTGATCGGTCAGGTCGCCAGCGGATTGATTCTGGTGTTCACGCGTGCCCTGCGCGTTGGCGAGTACGTGCGCATCAACGATCAGGAAGGCACGGTGATTCAACTCGGCCTGCTGGTGACGCGCCTGCGCACCGGAATGGGTGAGGAAATCAGTCTGCCCAACTCGCTGGTCAACAGTCAGGTCACGCGCAACTATTCCCGCGATGCGGGCAAGGGGCGATGCCTGCTCGAAACCACCATCACGATCGGCTACGACGCGCCCTGGCGTCAGGTACATGCCCTGTTGCAATCCGCCGCGGCGTCGGTGCCGAACATTTGCAGCAAGCCCGAACCGTATGTGGTGCAGACGGCACTCAACGACTTTTACGTCAGCTATCGACTGGTCGCACAGATCGAAGTCCGCGCCGACAAGCCCCGAGCACGCGTGCTGGGCGATCTGCACGCGGCCATCCAGGATGCCTTCAATCGTGCGGGTGTGCAGATCATGTCGCCGCATTATCTCGGCGATCCGGCGCAGGCCAAGCTGGTGCCGGAGGCGCACTGGCAGGGCACGCCTCCGGTGTGAGCGATTTCAGGACTGTGGCGGCGCGGGCGGCTGCGGTCCCAACCATTGCTGCACGCGCGCGCGTCCGGCATCGCCCCAATGCTTGTAGGCCCACGCGCCCAGGGCCGCGATGACGGCGGTCAGGGCAACCAGGCGGAACGCCCGCCACCACGCGCTGACCACGGCGATACCCATGCCGAGCGCCACCCACTTCACCCACCAGTAGCCGGGTGAGGTCATCCAGTTGATGACAAAACACAGACCCACCACACCGACTGCTTTCAAGGGCAGTGTGATGGCATCGGAGACGGTACTGATCGGATTCATGGCACACCTCGTTGCGGGGAAGCCTGCATCCGGATGGCCTGCAGGGACGGATGTGACATGCCAATCCTCGTTCGCCTTAATCCGGCAGCGGGTCGTCGACAGCAGGCAAGGCGAGTGACTCGCCAACACCGACCGATTGCCATTGCCGGGTCAGTTGCAACAGTCGCTCGCGCACCGATTCGAGGTCTCGGAGCGTCACCGCCAGTTCCGGACATCGACGCGCCTGACAGGTAACGCGGTACATCGCCAGCAGGTCCTCCGCCGGCGTGTTCCAACCCGCCCAGCCATCAGCCTGGAACACTTCGACCAGACGCTCCACACCATCGCTTTCGAGGTCCGCTGCCATCCGAAAATCGGCGGCTTCACCATCGAGCACGCGACGGATGAAGCCGCGTCGTTGCAGGACACGTTCGACGGCGTAGTGGACCATGTCGTGCGGAATGATGCCTTGCTTCGGGCAGTCGATTCGCTCTGTCGGCACGCCGTCGCGGCAGACCTCCAGGCGATCGGTCTTTCCCGCTCCTTTGGTGAAGATCAATCGCGCGTTGGTCTGCATCGTGGTCCCTGGTGATGAGAGATCTGGCGTTCGCCTGCGTGACGGTACGCGGCGTCTGGCGCCGCGATAGTGAATCCGACTTGCCGGCTGCCGCGCAACGGAAATCGATGTGACTCGCCTAGACAGTCGTTCGCGATAAGCCTGCTCCGCTATGCTTGGCGCGCCCGCTGAGACGGGCTCATGACAAGGATCGGTCGGCCACGCGCACGACTGCACAGAGGGGAGTTTCACCATGTCCGCGACGCCCGCCGTCAACTCGCCTGCGCGAGTGCTGTTTGCCAGCCTGATCGGTACCACCATCGAGTTCTTCGATTTCTACATCTACGCGACCGCGGCGGTGTTGGTGTTTCCGGCGCTGTTCTTTCCCGGCAGCGATCCGAACGCGGCGGTGTTGCAGTCTTTGGCGACGTTCGCGCTGGCCTTCTTCGCGCGTCCATTGGGATCGGCACTGTTCGGGCACTACGGTGACCGGATCGGTCGCAAAGCGACGCTGGTCGCTGCCTTGTTGACCATGGGACTGTCGACCGTCGCCATTGGTTTGCTGCCAACGCATGCCAGCATCGGCGTCTGGGCGCCCGCCTTGTTGGCACTCTGCCGCTTCGGGCAGGGGCTTGGACTGGGTGGCGAATGGGGCGGTGCGGTGTTGCTGGCCACCGAAAATGCACCGGAGGGCAAGCGCGGTCTGTACGGCATGTTTCCGCAGTTGGGCGCGCCGCTGGGTTTCGTCGGCTCGACCGGTATCTTCCTGTTGCTGACGCATTTCCAGGCCGAAGCGGACTTTCTCGCGTGGGGTTGGCGCATCCCCTTCCTGGCCAGTGCAGTGCTGGTACTGGTCGGCCTGTGGGTACGCCTGTCGATCACCGAGACGCCCGCGTTCCAGCAGGCGATTGAACGCGAGGAACGGGTACGCGTGCCGATGCTGACGGTGCTGACCCAGCATACCGGCCTGCTGCTGTTGGGCACGCTGGCTGCGACGGCGACCTTCGTCATTTTCTATCTGATGACCGTGTTCACCTTGAACTGGGGCACCCGCGAGCTGGGCTTCAGCCGCGAACAGTTCCTGCTGTTGCAGATGATCGGCGTGTTGTTCTTTGCCATCGGCATTCCCGTGTCGGCGGTGATCGCCGATCACATCGGTCACCTGCGCATGCTGATGATCGCCAGCGCGCTGATTGCTGTATTCGGTCTGGGCTTCGGCAATCTGCTGGGCGGCGGCGGAACCCTTTTTGCGCTGATGGCCTTGATCGTCGGCCTGTTGATGACGGGGCTGACCTACGGCCCGCTGGGCTCCGGTCTGGCCGAACTGTTTCCCACCGCCGTGCGCTATACCGGCGCGTCGCTGACCTTCAATCTGGCCGGCATTCTCGGCGCATCGCTGACGCCGTACATGGCGACGTGGCTGGCCTCGCAGTACGGCTTGCCTTCGGTCGGTTGGTATCTGTCGGCGGCGGCCTTGATGAGCCTGTTGGCGCTGGCGGGCGTGGCGAAGATTTCCGGCCACCGCTGAAGCGGCTGGCGCGATGCTTGCAGCGGGGTTTCTCCGGCCTCGTCGAGCTTGAGTCATTCCATGCCTGCCTTCCATCGCGATTCATTGCGGCGATTCGCCTTGCTGGTGCTGCTGGCACTGGCGGCGCTGCTTGGGGCGCCGCTACAGGCATCGACGCAGGGCTCACCGCCACTGACCCGTTTCGAACCCAATCTCGATATTCATACACAGAATTTCGCGATCAGCGAAGACAGTCTGGGCGTCGTTTACGTCGGCAACACCGACGGGGTGCTGGAGTTCGATGGCAGCCTGTGGCAGTTGCATCCCTTACCGAATGGCGAACTGGTTCGATCGCTTGAGATCGATGCCGAGGATCGCGTATTGATCGGTGGCTACAACCAGTTCGGCTGGATGCAGCGGGACGCGAACGGACAACTGCAGTTCCACGATCTCACCGCGCGTTTTGCCGACGTTCTCGGAGGTCGCGAGTTCGCTGACATCTGGGATATCCGGCTCGCTCCCGAAGGCGTCTACTTCCGCGCCCTGCGCGATGTGTTTCTGTGGAATCCGCGCAACGATCAGGTATCGCACTGGTTTCACCCCGGCCGCTTTGGCGACTTGCGTCATCACGCCGGACGCAGCGTGCTGCAGTTCCGTGGCGAAGGCTTGCGGCGCTTCGTCGATGGCAAGTGGGAAATCATGCCCGGCACCGCCGCACTCGATCTGCTGATTCATTGCTGGGTGCCGTTTCCAGATGGCCGTCTATTGGGTCTGTCCGCGCAAGGCGACTGGTGGTGGCTGAGCGCCGAGGGCCAAGCCACGCTTGCCAAGATGCCCGCCACTTTGCCCGCATCGCATCAGTTTTCGACCGGCCTGATCCTGTCTGACGGCAGTCTCGCCCTGGCGGGCAATATGGGGCAGGTGTGGATCGTCGACGCCCAACTTGAAAGCGCCCAGGCAGTACGGGTCGATGAAGGCTATCTGTCGGCGCTTACCAACTCGCGTTTCGGCGGCGTGCTGGTGTCCGCCAACCGGGCGATCTATCGCCTCGGCTGGCCATCGAGCTGGTCCGTACTGGGAATCGAGCACGGCGCGGAAGGCACCTTCTCCGAGCTGTTGCCGGATGCTCAAGGCCTGTTGCTGGCCAGCAGCGCCGGTGTGGTCCGCTTCGTGGATGATCCGGTGAACGGTCAGCGCGCCGTGCAAACCGACTGGCTGCATGACGATGCACTGGCGCTGCTGCGACTTGAAGCCGAGCACTATCTGGTCGCGTCTTCGCGACAGATTCGGGCGGTTGAAAACGGGACCTCACGCATCGCCATCGCCGCTGACGTTTATCCGCGCCTGTTCGCGCACTCGCGCTTTGTGGCCGGTCGCGTTCTGGTTGGCACCGAACATGGACTGCGCGTGCTCGACACATCCAGCCTGCCCTGGCGGATCAACGCCATCGATCCGACGGCCGACGGCCATCGCGTCAACAGTCTGGTCGAGCTCGATGCACAACGGGTGCTGGTCGGGATGGAACGACATGGCGTCGCTCTGCTGGCCCTCACGCCAGAGGGCGAACCGGCGCAGATGACGCGCATACCACTCGACCGCCAGTCTGAACACGGTCCGCGCGACGAAGCCGTTGTCACCCGACTGAGCAAGGGCGACATCCTGATCAGTCGGCGCAGCGGCCTGTACCGCTTCGACCCCGACAGCGGGATCGCGACACCCGATGGCTTGCATGGTCTGGATCGGCGGCGGCGACCGGACGAGCTGCTGCGCATCGTCGAATCCACCCGAGGCACGCTGTATGCCTTCAGTCGCAGCCGCGTTCTCCGCTACGACAACAACGACTGGCGGGAAGAACCCGTCGCGCATTTGCGCCGCGGTGCCATCGAGAGCGCGGTGGCCCTGCCCGACGACGATGTGGCCTTGCTCAGCACCAACTCAGTCCTGCTACGCCGACCGGATGCGGCCGCGGTGTCGCCACCTGAAGCCCCACGCGTACTGCTACGCCAGGTGCGCCGTTCGCTGGATGGGGATCGCTTTCTGCCACTCTCCTTGCGCGACGCGCACGTTCACGAGTTTGCCCAAGGCAACTTCGCGCTCAACTTCCAGATTGCCCTGCCAGATCTCAGCAGTGTGTCGGCGCCGAGTTATCGGGTTCGCCTGCTGGGGCACGACGACGAGTTCATGCCCGCCTCGCCGGCGCGCAGCTACACCTATACCCGACTCGCTGCGGGCGACTACCAGTTCGAGGTCGAAGCGACCGATTCGCAGGGACGCACCTCGGTGCTGACGCCGTGGCGCTTCACCATCACACCGCCCTGGTATGCGCGGCCCTGGGCCATCGTGCTCGAATCGCTCGCCGCCTTGGTCGGCCTGGGCCTGTTGATTCGCTGGCTGGTACGCCGCCGAACCCGCCGCTTGAGTCGTGAGCGCCAGCGCCTGCAAGACGAAGTGGCGTTGCGCACGCAGGAACTGGCGGAAGCCAATCGCCGACTCGAGATGATCGCCAACGCCGATGGGCTTACCGGCATTCCCAATCGCCGACGTCTGGACGACTACCTGGCGGCGGTCTGGCAGCAAGGTATGGAACGCGGACGCGCGCTGTCGGTGCTCATCATCGATGTCGACCACTTCAAGCACTACAACGACAGCAAGGGTCATCCGGCTGGCGACGCCCTGCTGCAGGCACTCGCACGCCTGCTGACCAGCGGCCTGCGCCGCAGTGAAGACCTGCTGGCGCGCTATGGCGGCGAGGAGTTTCTGGTCGTCATGCCCGGCGCAGAACGCGAGGCGGCAACCCAGACCGCCGAACAACTGCGCGCGCTGGTCGCCGAATCCAACTTGGGCGTGACGGTATCCATTGGCGTGGCGCGATGCACACCACAGCCCGACTGCAGCCTCGCCGACTTGATCCAGGCCGCCGACGTCGCGCTCTACGCCGCCAAACGCGGCGGTCGCAACCGCGTGGAAACGTCACTGGATCGGCAAGTGGAATGACGGTGGGTTTGGGTGGGTGATTGGCAGGGCTTCGCGGCGTGAGTTTCGATGCGTGAAGTCGACCTAGGCTTCGCCGTGGTGCAGTAGGGCAGCGATTTCTTTGATCTCGGTTTGGAGCTGGGCCTCGAACTTGCCGTAGTTCGAGAAGTGCAGGTGCAGGAAAACCGTGCGGTCGTTGTCGTTGTAGAGGACTCTCAGTGGACCCTTCGATGCGCGCGGCTGGCCAAGCTGTGGAAACATGCCCGTAGCGACCATGAGACGCACGACGCCAGCAGAGAGAAAGACGTAACGTGCTTGACCCTGGAACACCGCGCCACTGAGCCTCTGCAGGTGGGTGCGATCGAGATCAGTGGGCACCAAGTTGCTTCGCCCGACAGTTGGCCAATGCAACAACTCGATAAAGGAGACGAGCTCGGCATGCCGGGGCTCGAAACCCACTTTCGCGAAGGTTCGATGGTAGCGACGCCCGTCGCCTTTGTAGCTCGGCAGCAGGAACGGATGATGGACGCCGTGCCTGCGCCAGAACCCAGGGCCGTCCTCGTGGTAGGCGAGAAGATCGGCGAAGATCGGGCGGCGTTCGATATCGACCGCATAGTTTGCGTCGAGCCCCACGAAGAGAAATCGAGCGTCCTCCGGGGCAACCCCTTGGTAGGGCTTGCGAGCGAACAGATGCGACAAGCGCTCGCTGGGATGAGCCTGGAACACGAGGTCTATGCCGACAAACGACCGAAGCGACCGTCGCCACCAAGCACCTGACGCAGTGCTCGCCAGTTCGGCGATTGGGTCGTGCGTGGCGACGGCAAGAGATTCTTCATCGGTCGCTCCCAAGGTAGTTCTGACGAGTGTGTGCGCTGGGTGGAATTGGCATCAACCCGGACAGGTCAAGGCGCAATGACTTGAAGCTTGGCGAAGTAGCTTTTGTAAGGTCTGGGGTCTCGGGTAAGCACGCTCAGATTTGATACTGCCGCATGGGCGCCAATGAAGAAGTCTGGCAGCGGCTTCTGCTTGGCTCCGCCACGGTGCAAATACAGTGAGTAGGCTGCCGCTGTGAGCGATGCAGATGCCCATGGCAAAGGCGTTCGCTGCGTTTCATAGACATCGAGCATGACGTCCAGGGCCGCAATGTCAGGTCGCGGAATCAGAAGCTCCGAGTAGATGATGATGTTGATATGCAGCGGGTAGCGCTCGCTACTTGCTTGCAACTGCTCGGTTGCCCAGTTGTGCCAAGGGCTGGCCTCGTCGATGCAGTCGATCCAGACGTTGGTATCGACAAGGACGCCAGCCGTCCCATCGTAGCTGGCAAGACTAACGGGAGCCACGGCGTGTTGTGATCTTGACCGGTTCGTCGCCTCGAATGAAGTGCATGATCTCGTCGGCTCCGAGTTGCTTGAACTCTGCACTGAAGCTGCCACGCACTTGTGCTGCAGCCGCCGTCAGCTTGGCCCGGCGGTCTTCCTTGATGCGGGTGCCTACCGGCGTGATGACGATCCGGCTACCTTCGAGGCTGAAGGCTACTTCGGTGCCCGGAGCGACGCCTGCCGCCAAGCGGATGTGCTTGGGGATAGTGACTTGACCTTTGTCGGTGACATGCATCGTTGCCTCACAAAAGTAGGAATGTGAAGTAGGAACCGTACCCGCATCGCTGCGGTGGGGCAAGACGCGTCGTCTTGACGTCTGACGAGCGACGCAGCGGCGACAGGAGGTCGTGCGCATTTGCCTTTGTCCGGCTCATCTCACGCCTGCCGTCGCGGTCTTCGCACCTTGTCATTCCCCGAAAACACCGAAGGCCAGCAGATGCTGGCCTCCGGTTGCCTGTTGCCTGTGGACTTCAGGCGTTTACGGGTTTACTTGGCACCGAGGGTGGCGATCAACAGGGCGTCCTGTTGGCCGAGCTTGGCGCTTTGCCAGTCGATGCTGAGCAGGCTGGCGTTGCCAAGGGCCTGCCAGTCACCGACTTGCCACAGTGCCTTGGCGTCGACACGCGTCAGCAGACGCGCTTGCATGCCGCCTTCGGCTTGACGCACTTGCAGCTTCATCTCCGACTGGCCCAGCTTGCCGTCCAGCACGGTGGCGATGCGCTGGGCTGCAGCGGCATCGGCCAGTGGCGCGATGTCCAGCGTCAGACCTTCCCAGCCGCCCAGTCCGCTGGCCTTCATGCTGACGGCCTGGCGCACCACGTCCTCGAAGCCGTCGGCGAACAGACCGATTTCGAGCACGACGCTGGCCACGTTGTTGCTGAGGTTCGGGTCGATGTTCTGACTCGGTGCGCTGACTTCGGCATCGACCGTGGTCGGTTCACTGACCAAGGTTCCGGTGATGCTGAACTCGACGCGTCCGCCGCTCGGGATGCTGACCGCGCTGTTGACCGCGCCGCTGCCAGAGGCCGGGCAGGTGGCACCACCAAAGCCGCTGCAGGTCCAGGCCAGTCCGGCGTATCCGGCATCCGGGCTGAGCACCACGGTCGCGCCATTGGCGAGGTTCGGGCCGTCGTTGCGGACGACCAGATCCAGTCCGACGACACCACTGCCTGCGGCGTAGTCGGCAGCCAGACTCAGGACCAGATCACTGACGCCCGGATCGACGCTGTGGCTGGCGGTGATGCTGGTCGCCTCGAAGTCCGCATCGCCACTGTAGGCGGCCGTGACGGTGTAGCTGCCGGGGTTGGCGAAGCTCAACACGCAGGTGGTCTCAGGCAGGGTGATGTTGCAGGTCGGACCACCGCTGCCGGTGCTGATCGCCACCGTGCCGGTCGGCGTGCCGCTGTAGCCTGCCGCCGCTGCGATGCTGATCGTCGCGGTGACCGATTCGTCCGGATCGGACGGGCTCGGGCTGAGGCTGACAATCGCCAGGTCGACCGGCTTGTTGGTCACCACGAAGCTCTTCTCGTCGAAGCTCTGCAGGTAGTCGTTGGACAGGTTGTACTCGGCACGCAGTACACGGGTACCGCGCGGCAAGGTGCTGGTGGTGAACACCGCGATGCCGCTCGGATCCAGTTCGACTTCGCCGATCGACGCACCGTCGACCAGGAAGGTCACCGGTCCTTGTGGCTGACCGACACCCGCCGCATTGCGATGCACCTCGGCGGTCAGCGTGACGGTGTCACCGAACACGCCGCTGCTGGCCGGGCTGACCGTGAGCACAGTGACCGTCGGGCTGCGGCTGACGCTGATGCTCGGGCCGGTCGCACTGCTGCTGGCGTCGTTCGCGTCTGCCGCATCGCCGTTGTAAACCGCGCTGACCGCGTAGCTTCCGCGCACCGGCAAGGTCAGTTCGCACTGACCATCTGCCACGCTGCCGCTGCAGGTCACGGTGCTGGCACCGTTGACCGCGGTCACCACGACCGTGCCGGTGTTGCTGTCGTAGCCACCGCTCAGGCTGTAGCTGACCACGCTGCTCTGACCGGCCAGCACGCTGCTGGCACTGACGCCGGTGATACTGAGCGTCGTCGCCGCAGGCGATACGGTCAACGGCACTTGCGTGCTGGTGGCGGCGTAGTTGGCATCGCCGCTGTAGGCGAAGTCGAGCGGTGTGCTGCCCAGGCTGTCGAAGCTGACCGAGCAGGTCGTGGCGGGCAAGGTGATGACGCAGACCGGGGCACCGCCACGGGTGACCGTGATGCTGCCGGTTGGCGTAATGCCCTCGATGCCGTTGACGCTGGCGGTGATCAGCACGGTCTGGCCAATGTCCGGACTGGAGTCGTCCAGGTTGACCAGCAAGCCACCCTCTGCAGGTTGCACGACCAGTCCAGCCAGCGTGTCACTGGCGGCACTGTCGCTGGCGTCTTCACCACCCGCGTTGTAGCTGGCACTCAGGGTGTAGGTGCCCGCCGCCGAGAAGGTCAGGCTGCAGGTGCCGGCACTGGCCGCGAGGCCGGTGCAGGACGGACCGGGGTTGCTGGCGCCATCCAGGCTGCTGATGGTGACCAGACCGTCGTTGCCTGCGTAGCCACCGCTGACCGTGAAGCTGACGCTGGCCACTTGACCCACCAGCGGGCTGGCCGGTGCCACGGCATCGATGCTGATCTGCGCGGCGGCGACGTTGACGACCTGCGTCAAGGTGCCGGTGCCCACCGTGATGTCCTGCGTATTGCCATCACTGCTGGCGTAGGTCGCACTGACGCTGTAGCTCCCGACACTGGTGAAGGTCAGGCTGCAGGCCGCTTCGCCGGAGACCAAGGCCGCGCTGGTGCAGCTTTGTTCGGTGAGTGCCGGAGCCGGGCCGATGGCGGTGACCGTCACCGTGCCTTGCGCATCACCACTGGCCGGAGCGATGCGGGTGACCGCGGCGGCGAAGCTCACGGCGTTGCCGACAATGCTCGGGTTGCTGGCGCTGAGCAGGCTCAGGCTGGCGCTGGCGGGTGCCACGACCAGCGTGCTGCTGGCGTCGTCGCCCTGCTCGTTGGCATCACCGGCGTAGCTGACGCTCACCGCATAGCTGCCCGCATTGGCGAAACTGCCCAAGGCGCAGCTGCCGAGGCCGCTGTTGGCATCGAAGACCGGGCTGGCGCAGGTGAACTCATCGCCACTGGCGGGCAGGCCGGGGGTCGGATCGATGCTGACGCTGATCGCGCCGTCATGCGGTGCCACGCCATCGCTGACCGTGAAGGCCAGGCTGACGGGTTCGCCCACCAGCGGGCTGGCCGGTGTGAAGCCATCGATGCTGACCGTGCTGGCCGCGCTGCTGACCACCACGTCGGCGGTGTCGCTGACGGTGTTGAAATTGCCGTCGCCGCTGTAGCTGGCCGTGATCACACGCGGGTTGCCGGTGACGACGAAGGTCACATCGCAGGTACCGCCACTGGCGCCGAGGCTGCAGCCGGTTTCCGTGCCATCCACACTGACGGTGATGCTGCCGGTGGGCGGGCTGACCGTGCCGACGGTCGCCAGGCTGACCGTCGCGGTGACGGTTTCGCCGGTGGTGGTGGTCGGTGCGGCGCTGACTTCCAGCGTCGGGGTCTGCTTGGCAACGACCAAGCTGCTGCTGGCCGTGGCGCTGGCGTCATCCACGTCGCTGCCGTCACCGTTGTAGAGCGCGCTGACCGCAAAGGTGCCCGCGACGGTCGGGGTGACCGTGCAGCTGCCCGCGCTGGCGGTCAGTGCCACGTCATCGCAGCCCGTCTGACCACCGTCCAGGCCCACATCGACCGTACCGGTGTTGCCATTCAGGCCACCGCTGACGGTAAACGGCAGGCTGATCGAATCGCCGTAAACCGGGCTGGCAGGTGTGGTGGCGTCCAGCGTCAGCGTGGTGCTGACACCGTTGACCGTTTGCGCCGTGCTGCCGCTGGCGACGCTGACATCGACGAAGTTGCCGTCGGTGTTGTCGTAGGTCGCGGTCAGTGTGTAGCTGCCTTGAGCCGCCAGCGTCAGGTCGCAGCTCGCGCTGCTGCTGTTGCCCGCGCCGACCAGTGCAACGGTGGTGCAGCTCTGTTCGGTCAATGCCGGGGCCGGGCCGGTGGCGGTGATCGTCAGCGTGCCGGTCGGCGTGCCGTTGCCCGGTGCGCTGGTGGTCGCCGTGCCGGTCACCGTGATCAGATCGCCCGCATTGCTCGGGTTCGCGCTGCTGAGCAGACTCAGGCTGACCTCGGCGGGCGCGACGACCAGGCTCTCGGTGTCACTGGCCGGACCTTCGTTGGCATCACCGGCGTAGTCGACGCTGACCGTGTAGCTGCCCGCTGCGGCCACACCGCTGGGCACACTGCAGCGACCGATACCGGTATTGGCATCGATGGCCAGATCATCACAGACCAGGCTGGCATCGATGCTGACGTCGACGGTGCCATCGTGGGGAGCCACGCCACCACTGACGGTGAAGTCGATATCCAGTGCCTGACCGACGACCGGGGTAGCCGTGATGGCATCGATGCTGAGCGTGGTCGGCGCGGTCACGATCTCGATCGTGTCGGTCGCATCGACGGCTGCATTGAAGTTGTCATCGCCGGTATAGCTCGCCGTGAGCACACGTGCAGCACCCACCGCAGTGAGGCTCAAATCGCAACTGGTGGCGGGCAAGGTGATGCTGCAACCGCTTTCGCTGCCGTCGGTGCTGATGGTGATCACCCCACTCGGCGGGAAGCTGACGGTGCCGGTCGTGCCCAGGCTGGCGCTGACCGTGAAGGTGCTGCCCGCATCGGCGGTGACCGGCGCGTCGACACTCAGGGTCGGCGTCTGCTTGGCGACGGCAAAGCTGTCGCTATCGCTGGAGCCATCCTCGTCGATGTCGCCGCTGTACACCGCGCTCACGGCGTAGGTCGCGACACTGGGCGGCAGGAAGTCGCAACTGCCTGCGCCGCTGACCGTATTCACCACCGCCGCTGCACAGACCACGTTGCCATCGACGCTCAGTTCCACCGTGCCGTCATGCGTGGTCAGACCACCGCTGACCGTGAAGGGCAGGCTGACCGTCTCGCCGTAGATCGGGCTGGCGGGCGACGGCGTGCCGAGGCTCAGCGTGGTGGGCACACCGGTGACCGTCTGGCTGATGCTGCCTTCGCCGACGCTGACGTCATTGAAGTTGCCGTCGGTGTTGTCGTAGGTCGCGGTCACGCTGTAGCTGCCTTTCAGCGGCAGGGTCAGACTGCAGGCCGCACTGGCGCTGTTGCCACTGCCAGACAGGGCAGGCGTGGTGCAGCTCACCGTGGTCGGACCGACCGCCGTGATCGTCAGCGTCCCAGTCGGGGTACCAACGGAGGGCGCGACACTGGTTGCCGTGCCGGTGAAGGTCACACTGTCACCCGCCACGCTGGGCTCGGTTGCCGAAACCAAACCGAGGGTGACGCTGGCGGCACCGATGGTGTGCGGCTCACTGGGATCCACGCTGGTGGCGAAGTCCGGGTTGACCTTGAACACCGCCTTGAAGGCGCGGAACGGCGCGGTGCCACCGGAGTACAGACCGACCGGCAGGTTGCTCGGACCATTCAACGTGATCGTGCCATCCGGGCCAAGGTTGGCGGTGCCGTAGGACACGCCGGTGTGATCGAAGAACTCGACCTCGCCTTGCGGAATCGCACTGCTCGATCCGGTCGAGACGACCGTCGCGGTCAGGGTGAAGGGCTCACCGAACAGGGTCGGATCGGGATCGCTGACCAGCGTGGTCTGCGTACCGGCCGAGGTCACCACCTGACTGACCGGCGACGAACTCGACGGCAAGTCGTTGCTGTCACCCGCGTAGTCGGCACCGATGGTCCAGCTACCGCTGTGCAGCAGGGCGGTGGTGTCGGCGACGCTGAAGGCGCAGCTACCGATACCGGTCGCCGCATCAATGCTGACCGGTCCGCAAGTGACCGTGGTCACCGGGCTGGCCAGGCTGGCGGTCAGGCTGACCGTGCCGTCGTAGGTCTGATGTCCGCCATC
>JAWLAY010000019.1:0-92596 GCA_041395245.1 Lysobacteraceae bacterium | reverse complement strand
GATGACACCATCGCCTCGTGGAGCAGCTACACGCTGGACTACCGCCACATCCAGAAGCGCCTGGCCCAACTCGCGGTGGAATGCGTGGTCTCGCACAGCATCACCGACTTCAGCGGCACGACCCTGCAACTCGAACAGGTCTGGAACGGCAAAGCGAAATCCATCCACTGCGATGCGCTCGTCAGCATCACCGCACGCCTACCGAATGACGCCCTGTACCAAGCGCTACGCGAACGCGAACCGGAATGGCAGGACGCCGGCATTCAGCACATTGACTGCATCGGCGACGCCCTCGCCCCCGGCCTGATCGCGCATGCGGTATATGCCGGTCATCGCTACGCCCAGGAACTCGGCACCACACGCGACGGCGAAGTGCCGTTCAAACGGCATTTTCATGTTGGAGAGTGAGGCGTCACCGCGAATCGGTCACGGAGTTGTTGTGCCTGCGTACGAATCGCGGCGATCTCGTTCGCACTGAGGCGGGTCAGATTTCGCCACTGCAATGCCGTTCTCGGATGCTTGGCAAATCGCGCTTGGTGGCGGTCCAGGAAATCCCAGTACAGTGTGGTGATCGGGCAGGCGGTCTCACCGACGGACTGCTCGGGGCGATAGCGGCATCCAGTGCAATAGTTGCTCATGCGCTGGATGTATTTGCCCGAGGCGCAATAGGGCTTGGAGGCCAGTCGACCGCCATCGGCGTACTGGCTCATGCCCAGCGTGTTGGGCAGCTCCACCCACTCGACCGCATCGACGTAGACGGCCAGATACCAGGCGTGCACGTCCTGCGGTCGCACGCCATAAAGCAGGCAGAACAGACCGGTCACCATCAATCGTTGAATGTGGTGCGCGTAGCCGTAGCGCAGAGTCTGCCCGATCACTTCGCGCAGACAGGCCATATCGGTGTCGCCGGTCCAGAAGAACGCCGGGAGCGATTGGTCCGCGCCCAGCGCGTTCTCGCTGGCGAATGCGGGCATGCGCAGCCAGTAAAGGCCACGCACATATTCGCGCCAGCCCAGAATCTGGCGCACGAACCCTTCGACGGCAGCGAGCGGTGCATGACCGGCGTGCAATGCCTCAATCGCCGCATCGATCACGCGCCTTGGCGAGATCAGTTTCAGATTCATCGCGGCGGATAGACGCGCGTGATACAGCCAGGGCTCGGCCTGCCACATGGCGTCCTGATAGCGACCGAACAGCGGCAGGCGGTGCTGGATGAAATCGTCGAGCGCCTGTTCCGCTTGGGGCGCCGTCAACGGCCAATCGAAGTCGTCGAGTTGTCCCGGATGATCGGCAAAGCGCTCGCGAACCACGTCGATGACGTCGCGGGTGATGTCGTCCGGGGTGAATTGCCGCGGTGCAGGCAACCAACCCGGACCGCGCGCATCGAAAGTACTGCGATTGTCCGCATCGAAGTTCCATTGCCCGCCCAGCGGCTGCTTGCCCTCCATCAGCACCTGATGGCGTTGACGTTGCCAGCGATAGAACCACTCCATGCGCCATTCGCGCTTGCCGGATGCCCACTGTGCGAACTCTTCCGGCGTACACAGGAAGTGTCGGTCGATGCAACGCACATGGGGAATACCAACCTCGTCCAGCGCCTGCGTCAGCGCGACATCGAGCTGATATTCGCCGGCCTGCACCCAGCGAACGCCTTGCGGACGCAGCGCGCGCAGGTCCTCACGAAGTGCCTCGGCGAGCGTGGTTGCCATATGCCGACCCAACTCGCGGTAGTGCACGGCCCAGCCTTCCTCTCGCAACGCCTGCGCGAAGTGGCGCATCGCCGACAGAAACGTGACGATGCGGGCAGGGTGCGACCACACACGCGTGCTTTCGTCGTCCACCTCGGCCATCCATACCGCATCCTGACGTGGATCGAATCCATCGAACACGGCACTGTGGCGATCAAGTTGATCGCCTAGAACGAGGACGAGATGGCGTATCGGCGTGGACATGGTGAGCTGTTGCCGGAACCGGGGCACGCAGCATGCGTCGAGCCACGTGCAGCCGATGTCGCCATCTGACACCTCCCACTGTTGGCGCAAGGGCGCGACGGCAATGAACTCGCCTCGCATTGATCGCTAAACTAGCGCCCTGCCCGCTACAGACTGGCTTGTCATGCAACTTGAGCAACACTTCGCCCGCTTCCGGCAGGGCATCCTCGGTATTGATCAGACCTTCGAGTCGCCGTGTGGCACGCAGAAGATCGTGTATGCGGACTGGATCGCGTCCGGGCGTCTGTATGGGCCCATCGAGCGCCATCTGATCGAGCACATCGCGCCCTTCGTGGCCAATACGCACACCGAGACCTCGGTCACCGGTTCGATGATGACGCACGCCTACCACCAGGCCTTGCACCGCATCAAGACGCATGTCGGGGCGGGCCAGTGCGATGCGATCATCTGCTACGGCTCGGGTATGACGGCGGTGGTCAACAAGTTCCAGCGCATTCTCGGCCTGCGTGTGCATGAGCAGTTCCGTGACCGCGTGGCACCGACAGGTTCACAGCGCCCCATCGTGTTCATCACCCACATGGAGCACCACAGCAACCAGACCTCCTGGCTGGAGACGCTCTGCGATGTCGAAGTGATTCCGCCGAATGCCAATGGCGAGGTCGATCTGGCCGCACTGGACGCCTTGTTGCAGCGTTATCGCGAGCGACCGCTGAAGATCGCCAGCATCACCAGTTGCTCCAACGTCACCGGACTGTTCACGCCCTATCACGACATCGCCGAGCGCATGCATGCGGCGGGCGGGCTGTGCTTTGTCGACTTCGCCTGCAGCGCGCCCTACATCGACATCGACATGCACCCGGCCGACCGCCCGGATGCCTGGCTGGATGCGATCTTCTTTTCGCCGCACAAGTTTCTTGGCGGACCGGGCACCAGCGGCGTGCTGGTCTTCAATACCGGGCTCTACAAGAACCGCGTGCCGGACAACCCCGGCGGTGGCACGGTGGATTGGACCAATCCCTGGGGCCAGCACAAGTACGTCGATGACGTGGAAGCGCGCGAGGACGGCGGCACGCCGGGCTTTCTGCAAACCATCCGCACGACGCTGTGCATTGGCCTGAAGGAAGCGATGGGCGTGCAGAACATCCTCGCCCGCGAGCACGAATTGCTGGCGATTGTCTGGCCTGCGCTGTCGTCCATCCCAAATCTGCATCTGCTGGCCGCCGATCACCCGGATCGTCTGGGCGTGATCTCGTTCTACATCGAAGACCTGCACTACAACCTGGCCGTGCGTCTGCTCAATGACCGCTTCGGGATCCAGGTGCGCGGCGGTTGCTCCTGTGCGGGCACCTACGGGCACTACCTGTTGCAGGTGTCCTACGAACGCTCGAAGTCGATCACCGACAAGATCAACGCGGGCATCCTCACCGAGAAGCCGGGTTGGGTGCGCCTGTCCTTGCATCCGACCATGACCGATGCCGAGGCGCGCTACGTGGTCGACGCAATCACCCAGTTGGCGGCGCAGCATGCGGAATGGGCCAAGGACTATCGCTATTGCGAGCGTCGCAACGAGTTCAATCACCGCACGGAGTCATGCAGCATGGCCACCACGGTGACCGCGTGGTTCGATCAACAAAAGTTCACCTGAATCCACACCGATTGCGCACATCACGGCGCACCGATTGCATGATCCTCCCTGCGTGGTCGACACAACCAGGGAGTCGCCATGAAGGCTCTTCGGAATCAGGATGTTGTGGTCGGCAAGCCGCTGGCCATGGCGGTCTATGACCAGCATGGCGTGCTGTTGCTGGAACGCGGACATGTGGTGAGCAGCGAGTCGCAGCGTCAGCAATTGCTGGAACGCGGCTTCTCCATCGACGCGGAGCAGCTCGGAAGACTGCGCGCCGCCATCGAAGCAACGCAGCGCGTGGACGGCTCGCAGGTCACCTCGACAGTGCGCTCGGCAGGCATCATCGAGCGCCTGCATCAGTTGCGTGACCGCTTGCGCGACTTGCAGCCGCAGATCCTGCATCGCCGCGCACAACGTCTGCCCGCACAGGTTTCCGAGCTGGTGGATCGCCTGCAGTCACTGACCCGGCTTGATCCGGATGCGGCGCTGGCGGCAATGCCGCTGGCGGAAGAAGCACTCTGCGTGCATGGTCGTCCGATTCATGCTGCCGTGCTCTGCCAGTTGATGGCCGAGGCGGCCCATCTCGATGAGGCTTCCACCCGTTCACTGATGGCGGCCGCACTGACGCACGACATCGCCCTGTTTCCCCTCGCACAGACACTACATAGCCACCAGGGCGCCCTGCCCGATGGCTTGCGTGCGCAGGTCGATGCACACCCGGAAGCGGGCGCCACCCTGCTGCGCGAACAGGGCGTGGATGACCCGCTCTGGCTCGACATCGTTCTGCACCATCATGAACGCCTCGATGGCAGTGGCTATCCGCATGCATTGCAGGCCGATGCCATTCACACCGCCTGCCGGATCGCCACCTTGGTCGACACCTTCTGCGCGATGATCCGCCCGCGTGCGTATCGACAGGCCGTGGTCGCCAGGCAAGCCCTGAAAGACCTGTTCCTGCAGCGCGGCGTGCAGGTCGACGGCGATCTGACCGCGCTGTTCATACGAGCCATCGGCATGTATCCACCGGGCGCGCTGGTGCGTCTCGCCAGCAACGAGATTGGCGTGGTGTTCCGACGCACCGACAGTGCAGCGCAGCCCTTGGTGCGTCGTTTGCTGGGACCAGACGGCAAGGTCTGCCTGCAACGTCAGCGGCGCGACACCAGCCAGCCCCAACACGCCGTCACCGACGCGCTGAGCGCCGAGCAATATCGCGCCCTGCTCAAGTCATTGCATCGTCTGTGGGGCTGAGCGATCCGGCGTTTTGGCGCAGCGCGCGAATCGCATTGACGCGCGCCTTGCGCAAGGCTTCGCCAATGGCCGGGCCCTGCAAACGCGACAGGTCGAGATCGCGCGCCTGTATCTGCTGTGCGGCGTGCAGGCATTGCTGCAGCAGAACGCGGTTGGGATAGTCGCTGTCCTCGCCACCGAGTCGGCCACGTTTGTCGATCTCGCAAACCCAGCCGATTTCGGCGATGCGATCCGGCTTGCGCCAGGCGTCGCAACGCGACAGCAACGCCTCGATACTGACCGGGCGCATCTCGTCGAGTCGATGGATGTTCAAATGCTCGCGACAGGCATGTAGCGCCAGCTCGCGAAAGTCCGTCGGCACCCGCAGGCGTTCGCAAACCGATTCGATCGGTGCCAGTCCACGCTGCTCATGCAGCACATGCTTCGGCCATTCCTCGCGCGGCGTGATGGCCTTGCCCAGATCGTGCAGCAGTACCGCAAAGGCGACCCGCGCATCGCCCGGACGCCAGCGCGCCGATTGCGCGAGACACAATTCGACATGCACACCGGCGTCGATTTCCGGATGGAATTCGGCACGCTGCTCGACCCCGTACAGCGCGTCGACTTCGGGCAACAGGCGGCGCAGCGCACCGCAATCGCGCAAGCTCGTCAGCATGGCTTGCGGAGCGGCTTCGGCTAGTCCGCGCCGAAGCTCCTGCCAGACCCGTTCGGGCACCAGATGATCGACTTCACCCGCCGCCACCATGTCGCGCATCAGTGCCAGGGTTTCTTCGGCTAGCGTGAAGCCGAGCGGCGCGAACCGGGCCGCGAAACGCGCCACGCGCAGAATGCGCACCGGGTCCTCGGCGAAGGCGGGCGACACTTGGCGCAGCACCCGCGCCTGCAGATCGGCGACACCGCCATACGGGTCAACCAATCGCCCATCGACATCCTGCGCAATCGCGTTGATGGTGAGATCGCGACGCAGCAGATCCTGTTCCAGGGTGACCGACGGATCGGCGTCCACCACGAAGCCACGATAGCCACGACCGGATTTGCGTTCGGTGCGCGCCAGCGCGTATTCCTCGCCGGTATGCGGGTGCAGGAACACCGGAAAATCCGCGCCCACCGTCTTGAATCCTCGCCGCGACAACTCGGCCGGTGCGCTGCCCACCACCACCCAATCCCGATCACCGCCCGAGCGACCGAGCAGCGCGTCGCGCACCGCACCGCCGACCAGATAGACCTGCAGGCCGTCCAGCAGTGGGTCGTTCCCACTCATGCGCGGCGCTCCGCGCGTTGCGCATCGAGCCGCGCCTGTCTGCCGGATTGCGCCAGCAGCGCGGGCATCACCGCGTCGATTGGCGTCTTCTCGATGCCCAGTCGATACAGGCCATCGATGCCGCCGACCGAATCGATCTTCAGCGATAGGTAGTTGTCGGTTGAGAACGGCTTGCCCGGCACGAAATCCATCAGCGTGGCCTGCAGTCGCGCCAGGCCATCCGGCAAGGGAATCACCAACCGCAGCAATCCCAACTGTCGCGCGGTGTAGCGCACGATGTCGGCCAAGGTGAGAACTTCTGGCCCGTAGAGTTCGTAGATCTGGCGAAAGGCGACGGGCTGGAACAGGGTCTCGCTCATCGCCCGCACCACGTCGCCCACGTACACCGGCGCGAACTTGGCTCCCGCGCGCGCCAAGGGCAGTACCGGTGCGATCTTCAGCAGACTGGCGAAACGTCCGAACAAGCCATCACCCGGTCCGAAGATCACCGACGGCTGGTAGATCGTCCAGTCCAGCGAGGACGCCTTGACGGCGGCCTCGGCCTCGCCGCGCGTGCGCAGGTAATGGCTTTCGCCACGTCCAGCGTTCAGGGCACTCATCTGCAGCAAACGTTTCACACCGGCCGGCTCGCAAGCGGCAATCACGCCCTGCGTCAGGCGCACATGCGCGCGCTGGAAGCCCGCGCCGCCAAAACCTTTCTCATTGAGAATGCCGACCAGGTTGATGACCGCATCCGCGCCTTCAAATGCCCGCGCCAGTGCCGCCGGGTCGTACACGTCCGCGGTATCGACCTGCACGTTCGGCAGCACCCTCAGCTCGGGCCGCAGCGCGGCATTGCGGCTCAGCACGCGGACGCGGTGACCTTGGGCAGCGAGTCGCCCGATCAGGTGCCGACCGACGAAGCCCGTGCCACCAAGCAGAACCAGTTGGCGAGATTTCACGCGCATGACTCCTGACAAAGGTGAAGAACGCAGCCTAACAGCCCGCACGAATGGCCGAAGTGAATCGGTTCTGACGCCATCGCGTCGTAACGGACGAACGGCGCACAGCCGGATGGGCAACTATTGCTACGATGATGCAACGCACCAATCGCCGCTTCGAGAACAGCATGTCCACGCACTCCAGGTTTGCGCCATCGCGCGTTCTGTCCGCACTCAGCATCGCCGCGCTGGTGGCGCTTGCCAACATCGCCGTCTGGTACGTGACTCATCCACCGGTACAGGCGCCCGACTGGAGCGGCAAAATCAGTGGCTTCGCCTACTCGCCCTTTCAGCGCGACCAAAGCCCGCTCGAAGGTCGCTTTCCGTCCGATTCGCAGATTCGCGCGGACCTGCAACTGATCGCTCGCCACAGCCAACGCATCCGTACCTACTCATCGACCGAGTCGCCTGCGATCCCGCGCATTGCCGCCGAACTGGGTTTGAAGATCGCCGCCGGGGCGTGGCTGAACAAGAGCAAGAACAACAATCTCGAAGAGGTCGACGCGCTGATCGCGCTGGCCAAGTCCAATCCAGCCATCGAACGCGCCGTGGTCGGCAACGAGGCCATCCTGCGCGGCGATCTCACCCCCGAGCAGCTTATTCGCCATCTCGACAAGGCACGCGAAGGCCTGCGCATTCCGGTGTCCACCGCCGAGCCGTGGCACATCTGGCTGAAGTATCCCGAACTGGCCGAACACGTGGACTACCTCGGCGTGCATTTGCTGCCGTATTGGGAAGGCGTGCCGCGCCAACACGCGCTGGAGGATGCGCTGACCCGTTATCGGGAGCTGCGCAAAGCCTTCCCGGACAAACCCATCGTGGTGGGCGAAATCGGCTGGCCCAGCAACGGGGATCGCTTCAAAGCGTCACGCGCCTCGGTGGCCGATCAGGCCGCCTTCCTGCGCCGTTGGTTTGCGATGGCCGAGCGCGAGCACATCGACTACTACGTCATGGAAGCCTTCGACCAACCGTGGAAGGAAGCGACGGCGGGTCGGGTTGAAGCCTACTGGGGCATGTTCGATGCCAATCGCGAGGCCAAGTACCCGCTGGAAGGGCCGATCCAGGAAGACCCGCAATGGCTGGACAAGGCCTTGATCGCGGTGGCGTTGGCGATACTGCCGATGCTGTGGTTCGGCTGGCATTTCTGGCGCTTCCAGTGGCTGGGCAAGGTGTTTTTTGCGGGCTTGATCCAGACCGCCAGCGCCCTGCTGGTGTGGTCCATCGGAGTGCCCTTCGATTTCTATCTGGAGCCCTTCGACTGGACGATGCTGGCGGTGCTGTTGCCCGCGCAACTCGCGATCCTCGGCATCCTGCTCGCCAACGGTTTCGAATTCACCGAGGCGCTCTGGACGCGCTGGTTACGCGCCGCGCAACCGCTGCGTCAGCCGGATCGCACCGAGTGGCCATTCGTCTCGATCCATCTGGCCTGCCACAACGAACCGCCCGAGATGGTGATCGCCACCCTCGACTCGCTGGCCCTGCTGGACTATCCGCATTTCGAAGTGCTGGTGCTGGACAACAACACGGAGAAAGACGAGGTATGGCAGCCGGTGCGTGCGCGCTGTCGCGAGTTGGGCGAACGCTTCCGCTTCTTCCACCTCAAGCCCTGGCCGGGCTTCAAGGCCGGGGCACTGAATTTCGGCCTGGACCAGACCGACCTGCGCGCCGAAGTCGTTGGCGTCGTGGACGCCGACTACGTCGTGCGACCCGACTGGTTGCGCAGCCTGGTCGGACATTTCGACGACCCCAAGGTCGCCATCGTGCAATGTCCGCAAGCCCATCGCGATTTCGAAGGCAACGCCTTCCGACGCATGTGCAACTGGGAGTACGAAGGCTTCTTCCGTATCGGCATGCACCATCGCAACGAGCGTGACGCGATCATCCAGCACGGCACCATGACCCTGATCCGCCGCAAGCCACTGGTCGACACCGGACGCTGGGCGGAATGGTGCATCTGCGAAGACGCCGAGCTTGGCCTGCGGCTGTTCAATGCGGGTTGGTCGGCACAGTACGTCGATGTGCAAATGGGCAAGGGCCTCACGCCCGCCGACTTCACCGCCTACAAGTCACAGCGCTTCCGCTGGGCCTTCGGCGCGATGCAGATCCTGCGACATCATCTGGGTTGGCTGCTCAAGCCCGGCAAGCTCACGGCGGGACAACGTTTCCACTTCCTCACCGGCTGGTTCAGCTGGTTCGCCGATGCCCTGCATCTGGTGTTCAGCCTGATGGCCATCGTCTGGTCGCTGGGCATGCTGGTTCGCCCCGACATCTTCAGCCTGCCGCTGCAATTGTTCCTGATCCCCGTGCTCGGCTTCTTCGTCAGCAAGGCTGCCTTCGGCATCGTGCTGTATCGCCTGCGCGTGCCCTGCTCATGGTCGGACACCTTGGGCGCAGCCGTCGCCAGCATGGCGCTGTCGCATGCCATCGCGCGCGGCGTACTCAAGGGCTTGGTGCAGAAGGAACACCCCTTCACCCGCACCGCCAAGAGCCGCCGCCTGCGCAAGCGACCCAGCGCCCTCTCCGCCGTGCGCGAGGAGTCGCTGCTGTTCGCCGCACTCAGCCTGTGTGCACTCGGCATCGCCGTGGTGATCGGCACCGAATGGCTGGAAGTCCGCCTGTGGATCGCGATCCTGCTGGCGCAATCCCTGCCCTACCTGTCGGCCATGGTCAGCGCGTGGATTTCGGCGCGGGCGGGTGAGGCGGTGGTCACAATGCGGGAACCCACCGCGCCAGACAGTCCAACCATCCCAAGCGCGCCAACCCCGACCGAAAGCACACCCGTCGCGTCCAATCCACCGGAAGCCGCGCATTGAGATTTTTCAGCCCGCGCGCGCGGCGCGCGGGCCGTATTGCAGCACGGGGAGCGCTTCGTGATTTCATCGCGCCACCGCAACGCGGGCAATCGGCGCTGACGTCGCGCGCTATTGAGGATCGGCTTTGGCCACTGCACGCGTCAGTGCGCTCCGCCTCAACACGCGCTCCGTGCGCATGGCGTGGACGATGTAAACCTGTGCGCCGTCGAAGCGATAAAAAATCCGGCAAGGCGGCTCGACAATCTGACGGTAACGACTGCGTACACCGAGCTCTTTCGGGCGGCTACCACTTTCCGGGTGGTCTGCAAGTTGTCGAGTGTGCTGGATGATCCGCTGAACCAGTGCCTTTGCGGCCATCGGGTTCTCAATCGCGATGAAGTCCGCGATCGCCTCCAGGTCAGCGACGGCCGGTTCCGTCCAGACTACTTGAGCCATCGGGAAAGTCGCGTCTCAGCCTGAGACTGGGTCAAGGTACGCCCCTCGGCAATGGCCATTTCCCCACGGGCGATGCCTTCCAGCACCGTCATGCGCTCCTGCAGGAGCTGATAACTCTCCACGTCAACCAGATAGGCACTTGGCAAGCCATGCTGGGTGATCAGGATCGGCTTCTTGTCACGCTCAATATCCGCAAGGAGCTCGGTGGCTTGGCGCTTCAACGTGGTGACGAGTTCGGTACGCATCGAGTGACACTACAGTATCACTTTTGACACATCAAGCTCGACACAGAGATCTTTGAACCCAGCCGCGCGCGGTGCTCGCCACGTCGACAAGGAACGCACATAACGGAGCACGTCGCTGCCCCGCGAACACCGCGTGGCCCTTGATCCATCGCTCCTCACCGCTCACTGCATCGTCGCCGCTGGCGGCAGGCCAATCCCGCCACGCGGCTACTGTACGGTGCCGAGTCCGCACTGTGATGCTAGGTCGGGTGCCATCCATCCAACGATCAACTGGTCCGAACATCGCCGGGCTCGGTCATCTACATCGCCGAACACCGAAACCCTCTCGTCGCGCCATCGTGTTCGCCGCGCAGTCGTGCCCAGAGTGAGCGGGGTTGGCGTTTGGCGCGCCAGTCGTAGATCACGCTGAAGGCCATGACGCGGGAGACGTAGTCGCGGGTTTCCAGAAAGGGGATGGTCTCGATCCACAGGATCGGGTCGGCCAACAGGCCTTGCATCGGGCGTTGGGTCAGCCAACGCTCGACGGCGCCGGGGCCGGCGTTGTAGGCGGCGGTGGCGAGAAAGGCTTGCCCCTTGTAACGGTCGCGCATCTGCCGCAGGTAGGCGGTGCCAAGGCTCAGATTGGTCGGTGCGTGGTAGAGGCTGTCGCCGCCCTTCCATGGCATGCCCAGTCGACGCGCGGTGAGTTGTCCGGTGCCGGGCAGCAGTTGCATCAGGCCGCGTGCGTCGGCATGCGAGCGCGCGTTCGCCATCCAGACGCTTTCCGAACGGATCAGGCCGGCGACCCAGGCGGGATCGAGGTCATGCTGGCGCGCTTCCGCACGCAGTTGCCGGGCATACGGTTGCGGAAAACGCTGGCGGTAGTAGCGCATGCCGTCGCCGCTGCCTAGCGTCTGTGCGGCGCGGTCGTACCAGCCGATGGCGAGGGCGCGTTGCACGGCGGCGGCCTGCAGCGGCAGCGGCAAGGACGGCACGACGCGATCCCATTCCTGCGTCGCCCAGCTGACGCGGTCGAGTTGGAACAGATCCAGTGCACGCTGGAATCCCGGCTGGTGCTGCAGCGCCGACGCGCCGTCGGCAGCAGGCGCGGCAGACAGCGGGCACAAGGTATACGGCTGCTGGATCAGATCGGCGGCAAGAAAGCCGTGAAAGCTGGCGCTACTGGCAGCGCGTCGGTAGGCCGCATTGGCCAGCTCGGTTTGCCCGCGCGCTTCGCGCAGCCGTGCTTCGGCAAGTTGCCAACGCGGCTGCAGGCGTTGCTCGCTGGGCATCGCGGCGATGGCGTCCAGTGCCGCCTGCGCATCGCTGGCGGAGAGTGCGCTACGAACATTCCATTCGTGCAGACGGGCATCGAAGGCCTGCTGCGGGACTTCGCGCATACGCGCCCGTGCGCTGGGCAGTCCGTTGGCGGCGGTCCACAGGGCAATGGCATTTCTGGCCTCGCCAAGCAGGGCTGGAGACAGTGCGGGTGCCAGTGCGTTGACGACATCGACGGCGGCTTCGGGCTGGCGCCGCGCCAGGCGTTGCAGGCCGGTGCGGATCACCGCATCGCGCAATGCCGATGCGCGCCATGGCGCTGCGCCCGAATCCGGGTTGTCGATGAAACGCGCGTAGCGCTCGATCAGGGCGCGCTCGTCGGCAGGCAGCTCCTTGGCAAGAAAGCGCATCAGGCCGGTGTTGCCACGCTCGACGGCCAGAGCGATGCGTTGCCGAATCGCCTCGGCATCCAGGCGTCCGCGACGGCGCAACTCGGCGAAGGCCGGATCGCAGGCGCTGTCGACCGAGTCGCCACTCAGCCACATCGCCAATGCGTCGTCGAGCACGCCGTCGCCCGGATTGACGGCGATTCGCGCGCTGAGTGCGTGGCATTGCAAGGCCACATCGTCGCTGCCCACATACCAGCGGGCGAAGGTCGACCAGTCCTGGCGTGTGGCCAGTTGGCGAAGGTACAAGGCACGCAGTCCGGCGCTGGACGGTGTGTCGCCGTAGCGATCCAGAAAGGTACGGACTTGCGATTCGCTCAGCGGCGCGGTTTGTCGACGCAGTGCCGCGTAGTCGACCCATTGCCACAGTGGATCGTTGCCCAGCCGACTGCGATAGCTGCGCAGCGCGCCCTCGGATTCCTTTTCGGCGGCGTGCAGAGCGCCGCGCAGATCCGCAAGGCGCGAGGTGGATTCCGCCAGCACCCCGGTGTTTGCCATCAATCCCATCAGACCGAATGTCAGCGCTATCCAATTTCGCCTCATGGCTCACCATCCCTTGGTTCTGTTGCTGCGATGCGGCAGTGTAGCGGGCAGGAAAACGCAGGGAGCGGGTCGATGACGATGGGTTGGTTGCTGTATCCGCTGCTGGGTGCCTGCGCGGGTCTGTTGGCAGGTTTGCTGGGCGTCGGTGGCGGTTTGGTCATCGTCGCGGCGTTGGCCTGGTTGCTGCCGCTGCAGGGCGTGCCAGCCGAACAGGTGATGCAGGTCGCGCTGGCGACATCGCTCGGCAGCATTATCTTCACCGGCCTGTCGTCGGCGCGCTCCCATCAGCGCCGCGGCAGCGTGTTGTGGCCAAGTGTCTGGCGACTGGTGCCCGGCTTGCTGATCGGCGCCGTCCTGGGCAGCCGTTTTGCCACCACCCTGAGCAGTGAAACCCTGCGCTACCTCGTCGCAGGATTCTGTCTGCTGGCGGGCAGTCAGTTGGCCTTTGGGACGCCACGACCGACGCGCGCCAACGACGCCGCGCCGACCTCGCTCTGGCTGGTCGGAGCCGGTGGTGGCATTGGTGCGCTATCCGCCGTGGTCGGCATCGGCGGCGGCAGTCTGACCGTGCCCTTGTTGGTCTGGCTGGGTGTTGCGCCCGTGCGAGCGGTGGGCACCTCCAGCGCCTGTGGCGTTGCCATCGCACTGTCGAGTGCTGTCAGCTACGCACTTTCGACCCCGGCGACACCCAATCTGCCCGGCAGCGTGGGCTATGTGTATCTGCCCGCCGCAATCGGCATCGCGGCGGCATCGGTACTGGTCGCGCCCTACGGTGCGCAACTCGCACATCGCCTCTCCGGACCGGCCTTGAAGCGCGTGTTTGCCGGATTCCTGTTTCTGATCGGGCTGTCCTTGTTGTGGCGTTGATCGGCATCTCGCCACGCTGCACGATGCGGTGTTGTACGACATCTGCGACACTCGAACAGAAGCCCGCATGACTGGCGGCAGCCCGACCCCTGATCAATCACCTGCGTATGCCGCGCCGTCTCATGCGATGACCGAAGCCAAGCAACTACTCGCGGACCCGGTCGCCACGCCCGCCGGTACGCCATCGACGGCGCGCAAAGTCATCGCGCTGGAAGCACTGCGCGGCATCGCCTCGCTGATGGTCTTCGTCAGTCATTTCTGGCTCGCCTTTGCGCCCCACAGCCATGGCCTGCTGGCGGCCCTGCAGCTACCGGGCTACACCTCGCTCGGCATCGTCGGTACACCCTGGTTTGCCGCGATCAACGCCACCGCGGCGGTGACCTTCTTTTTTGTGCTGTCGGGCTATGTGCTGAGCATCGGCCATTTCCGCCGTGGTCGTGGCAGTAGCCTGATCTCTGCGGCGCTCAAGCGCTGGCCGCGACTGGCCATGCTGACGACACTGACCACGGTCGCCGCTGCGTTGATGATGTCGGCGGGCGCTTACCTGCATGAACCGGCCAGCGCGTCCAGCGACTCGACCTGGCTGCGCACACTCGGCTCCGCCGGACTGCCCGAGGGATTTTCGCCCTCGCTTTGGCAAGCCTTTCTCGAAGGCGTCTGGCGCACCTTCGTGCACGGCGAGATCTTCTACAACAGCAATCTGTGGACGATGCGCTTCGAGTTCTTCGGCAGCTTCGCGGTGTTTGCGCTGGCCTTTCTCACCTTGAAAGCAAGAAACGTCTTGCTGCGCTGGTTGATATGGCTGTTGGCGGGCGCCTGGCTGACCGGAATATCGACCTACTACCTGTGCTTCGTCCTGGGTCTGATGCTGGCCTACCGCGACCGACTTGATCGCCGTCCGTTTCCGCGCGGGCTCAGTGTCGGACTGCTGATCGTGGCGGTGTATTTCTACGGTTACTTCCTGCCGATTGGCGCGTACGCCTGGATGCCGAACGCACTCGATTCGCACGACGCGCGCACGCTGATCTACGCGGCGGTTGCGGCACTGCTGGTGATGCTGTTCGGGCGCAACGGCTCGCTGCAGCATGGGCTGCAGAACCGACTGGCGAAATGGCTGGGCGAGATTTCCTTTCCGCTCTACCTGCTGCATCCGCTGCTGCTGTTCAGCGCGTCCAGCTACCTGCATCTGCAACTGCGCGCCTTGCCGCCCTTGCCCGCCGTGTTGATCAATCTGGCCTTGACCTGTGCACTGACGTTTTCACTGGCCACATTGCTGGCGCGTCTTGATGCGCGCTGGGTGACCTGGGTGAATCGGGCGGTGCAAAGTGGACTGCATCGTCTTGTGTCGGCGCGGAATCAACCCACCGACGCGTGAGTGCTGTACGCCATCGCGCGGTCTCTGCGACACTGCAGCGCGTCGTCCAGTCACCTTGCTCGGGGATCACTCGCCATGCGCCAGACCTTGCTCGCCCTCGCTCTGCTGTCCGCCACGGCGGCCACCGCAAACCCCTTGCCGGACGCCAACTCACTGGCCGATCAGGTCGGCGCGAACGTGCTGACCTGGCGCCGCGATCTGCATCAGTTCCCCGAACTGGGCAATCGCGAGTTCGAAACCTCGCGCAAAGTTGCCGAACATTTGCGCGCACTGGGCATGGAGGTGCAGACCGGCGTGGCACATACCGGCGTGGTCGGCATCCTGCGCGGCGGCAAGCCCGGCAAACGCATTGCGCTGCGTGCCGACATGGACGCACTACCGGTCACCGAACGCAGCGGCTTGCCCTTCGAATCGAAAGCGACGACCGAATATCGCGGCGAAAAAGTCGGGGTGATGCACGCCTGCGGTCATGACGCACATACCTCCATCCTGATGGGCGTGGCACAGGCACTCGCCAGCGTGCGCGAGGACCTTCCGGGCGAGGTCATGTTCATCTTCCAGCCCGCCGAGGAAGGCCCGCCCGATGGCGAGGAAGGCGGCGCCGAACTGATGCTCAAGCAAGGCCTGTTCAAGGAGTTCAAGCCCGAAGCCGTATTCGGCCTGCACGTCTTCAGCACCTTGAACGTCGGCAAGCTCGGGTATCGCGGCGGCCCCACCATGGCCGCATCGGATCGTTTCCGCATTGTCGTCAAAGGCCGCCAGGCGCATGGCTCCGCGCCGTGGATGGGCGTCGATCCCATCGTCGCCGCCGCCGACATCGTCAGCACCGCGCAGACCATCGTCAGCCGTCGCAACGACATCAGCAAACTGCCGGTGGTCGTCACCTTCGGCGTGTTCAAGGGCGGCGTGCGCTACAACATCATTCCCGAAGAGGTCGAACTGCTCGGCACCATCCGTACCTTCGACAGCGGCATGCGCGAGCAGGTCAACCAACAATTGCGCGACATCGCGACCCACGTCGCTGCCGCCCACGGCGCGACCGTGCAGGCCGACGTGCCGAGCGAAACCGGCTACCCGGTCACGGCCAACGATCAAGCACTCACCGAGCAGATGCGCCCCAGCCTGATGAAGGCTGCAGGCGAAGGCAACGTTGTGGCGATGCCCCTGGTGATGGGCTCGGAGGATTTCTCGCTGTATGCCAACGAAGTACCGGGGCTGTTCTTCTTCGTCGGTTCCACACCCGCCGATCAGGACCCGCGCCAAGCGCCCAGCAACCACTCACCCGAGTTCTTCCTCGACGAAGGCGCCCTGCCACTCGGCACCCGTGCCCTGCTGCAATTGAGTCTGGACTATCTGCAGCAACCGTAAGTTGAAGCGGTCGTCGCATCGACGCGCACGGTCATCAATCGCGTCATGGTGCGGCGGGCAGCACATACTCGAAGGTGTAGAAATGCTCGCCGCCGGTGATCTCGATCTGCATATGTCCGCTCAGACCGGTCAGCGCGTCCGTGCCGGAATCCGGCACCACGCTGACGGCGAGTGAGGGCGTGCCACGATCCATGGTGCCGCTGTGCTGCAGGGCAAAGCTGCCGTGGTGGCCCTGCAACGTGGCGGTGACGCGCTCCATGGCGACGTAACCTGCCGAGCCTTTGACCGCACCCATCACACTGAGCATTTCACCGCGACTGCTGCCTTCGAGATCGCCGGAAAACACTTTGTCGATGGACATCCGACCCAGCGAGGCACCCGCCGCCACGTCCGACAGTGGCTGCGGTGTCAACGTCACGGTGAAGCGACCTTTGGCGATGGATGGCACAGTCATTTCTCCACTCAAGGTTGGAACGTTGTCAGCAGCGGCGAAAGGTCCACTGCTACTCAGGAGGAATACGAGCACGATACTTGGCAAACGGCGAACGGGTGAACGATTCATCACAGCACTCCCGATGCTTGTGCGGCACCTGCATCATCTGCCTTGATCGACGGTACATCAACGCCAAGGCCCCATCATCGCGTTCACGATTTTCGTCGATAAGGCCGCAAGTATTGTCGCTCGAAGGCACGCTTCGCCCAATGAAACAGGCGCGAAGCGGGCAACAGAAAGGACCACTTGGGATCACGGTAAATGAGGATGCCGCTGTCCAGGGTATCGACGATGCAGATGAGTTCTGGGCGGGGTGTCGCTTCCGGCGCCTTGCCATCGAGCGCCAGCAGCACATTCTTCGCGGCGGCGCGGGCCTGCAGGTCGGCCATGTGCGCTTGCTTGGGCAACCAGTCCGGACCCGGATAGCTACCCGCATCGCCAGCGACGAATACCCGTTCCGCCCCGTCGACGCGACAGTATTGATCGGCCTTGAAGAACCCACCCGGTGACAGCGTCAGACCGCTGTCAATGGCCCACGCCGGTCCGGTGAGACCCGGCATGAAAAGCACCAGGTCGGCATTCAGATGACCGCCTTCGGTATCGACGCCGCGCTCGCTGAAGCCAAGCGGTTTGTGTCCAAGGTGCGTATCGATGCGACGCCGGGCCATTTCTGCCAGCAATCCCGAAACGGCCTTCTCGCCGAGACGCTTGCCGGGTTCCGCCGCCGCATTGAAGAAGGTCAGTTCGACGTGTTGGCGTCGGCCTTGCTCGCGCAGCCAGGTATCGATGCCGAACAACAATTCGAACATCGGTCCGCCGCGCATGGCGGAAGGCTCTTGCGGGTTGCCACCGAAGCCCAGGGCGATGCGCCCGCTTTGCATCGACAGCAGGCGTTCGCGGATGCGTTCGGCGGCATCCAACCCTTCGCAGAGGGTCAATGCGTGCTCGATGCCAGGCAGCTTTCGAATGAAACGCCCACCCGTCGCAATCAACAGGGCATCGTTGGCGAACTCTCCCTGATCGGTAATGACGCGACGTCCGCCGTCGTCGAGACCACGCACGCGCGCCGCATGGAAGTTGACGCGATACCTGCGCAGAAACCCCTGCACATCGACCTTGAGGTCCTCGCTCTTGCGGCGGCCAGTTGGCACCCAGATCAAGCTGGGCAGATAAATAAATTCGGTGCTCGGGGCAATCAGATCGATGATCACGTCCGGCGCGCGACGACGCAGTTCGCGGACGGCGGTCAAGGCGGCAAAGCCGCAACCGAGAATACTGATTCGTTGACTGCGCATACGTGGCTCCAATGGTTACGGGCTACCAGTAGCGTCGAACGCCAAGGTACCACCAGGTACCGACGCTACTGCCCAGAATGCTGTCGATTTCCTCATCGAACAGGTTTTCCGCACCGACCGAGAGGTCCCATCCCGAATCCGACCAGGCCGCATAGGCAAGGCGCAGATCGACGAGATGAAACGCGCTGGTGACACTCGCGACCGCCTGCCCACTGCGGGTATCCACGAAGGACTGTCTGCCGACATAGCGCCACGCCACACGCGCACTCCAATCGGCGCTGAGATTGCAGTCGGCGAAGACGTTGGCGCGCATTTCGGGCTGAAACTCAAGCCGCTGTCCACTGTTGCGGTTTTTCGCATCCATCCAACTGGCATGACCGCCTATCGTCAACCCGTCACTGGCGCGCCATTGCAAACTCGACTCGACCCCTTCGATGCGGGCCTTTCCGGTGTTGCGATAGGTCCGATACGGCACACCCAGCGGACTCTCCACCACTTGCTCGATGCGATCATTGATCTCGTTGCGGTAGATCGCCAATTCGTAGCGCATGCTGCCGATCTTGCCGTCCACACCCAGCTCTTTGCTGAGGCTGGTCTCGGGGACAAGCTCGAATGGCAGTTTTCCGAGCGTACTGTCCACCACCGCTGCGCCGACGACGCGACCTTGCGGCAAGGTGCGATTGAGGAAGGCCTCAGCGAGATCCGGTGCACGGAATCCTTCGCCCACACTGAATCGCCAGTTGAACGCCGTGCTGCCGTTGAAGCGCAGCCCTGCTCGTCCCGTCACGGCGCGCTGTCCAGTCGACAACTCATCCTGTCTTAGACCGTAGACCAGACGCACGCGTTTGCCGAATGCCCAATCATGCTGGGCGAACAAGGCGTCAAATCGATAGTCACGCGTCTCGGGAATACCGAGGGTGTTGTAGAAGGCGGTGGTGCGCGACTCGTCGCGCCGATCCAGCCCCAGCATCAAGGTGTGCGCAGGCGACGGTACCCAGGTAGACATCCACTCCATGCCGTCCACCCTCACTTCCCCTCGTCCCGCCGTGGATGCCGATGCGGATTCGGAGGTGTAGCCGAGCAGTGGCCAGTCCAATGCGGTGATTGCTTCATCCTTGCGATATTGCGAGCGATAGATGCGCGCATCCATCTGCAGGCTTGGCGTGGCGTGCCAGCGCGTATTGAACGCCACGTCCCAACGCCGATTGTCCAGTTGCGTCCGGGTCGGGACATTGAACAGCGGAAACGCCGCGAGACCATCGGATCGCAACCATGCGCTGGGATGACTCGCATTGACCCATTGGCTGTCACGATGCTCATCCAACCAGGATCCATCCAGGCCGATGTGCCAGTCCTCGCTGAGCAGCCAGCCCAGTTGTGTGCCCAGACTCCACACCTGCGCGGGCTCGCGATAGCTCACCGCCGTGCTCAGCGCATCGGGCAGCAGATCGCGCAACGCGGTTGCGGCGGTGGCACAGGCGGGTTGTGTCAGAAGACAAGCGCGTCCATCAGGCCGAACCCCGAACTCGGACTGCGACGGCAAGACCTGTCCACCCGAACCATTGCGTGGCACACGCAGGTGAACCTGTTCGCGCTCGCTGTAGTCATTCGCATCCTGTGCGGTAAACCAGGCGGCGTAAGCCAGCGCACCCCGGGTTCCGCGCACATCACCATCCAGAGTCGTCTGCGCACCTTGCCCCTGGCTATTGCTGCCCGTGTTCAGTCCGAGACTGCCCTGCGTCGGCTCTGCCGGTGCCTTGGTAATGATGTTGATCAGCCCACCGGCCGCATCCGAGCCGTACAACACGCTCATCGGGCCTTTGACGATGTCGATACGCTCGATGCGCCCTGCCGGAATACGGTTGAGCTCGTACATGGCCGTGCTCTCACCAGCCAATCGGCGACCATCGATCAGCAGCAGCGTGCCGCGCGCGCCCGCGCCGCGTATCGAAATATCCCCACGCCATGGATTGACGAACACGGCCGACGACATCTCCAGCACGTCACGCAAGGTTGTCGCCGCGCTGCGTTGAATCTCTGCCTCATCGATCACTTCGACAGCATAGGGCGTCTGATCAAGGGAGAGCGCGGTGCGGGTGGCGGAGCTGACCTGGATCGCCTCCAGCGTGGTGTGTTGCTGTGCCAGCGCCAAGGACGGGAAAAACGCGCTGGCAACCATGACGCACGCAAGTCGGGAAAGCCGCATGCTGGGACTCTGGGTCTGAATCGATAATAGATATATTATATCATTCTAATTCAGACATATCTTATTAAAAGACAACGTCGTCCCTTGCCTGCATCAGAGCGGATGCCGTCGCAAGAAGTCCTGCACCGCTGGAATGACCCGGTCGGCCGCATCTTCCAGCACGTAGTGTCCGGCGTCACCGTACTCGTGGACCTCGGCCTGAGGCCAGGCGCGGCGGAAGTCGCGCAGGCAGGTGTGGTCAAAAACGAAGTCACCCATGCCCCAGCACAGCAACGCGGGGCGATCGGCGAACTGCGACAAGGCCGCGCCCAATCCAGCCACCGACGCCCAGGCCGGATCAGCGGCGGACAGCGGAATATCCTGCACAAAACGCAAGGTACTGATGCGATTGGCCCAGTTGTTGTAGGGCGACAGGTAGGCACGTCGCACCGCACGCGACATCGGCTTCTTCACTGCCAGCCAGGCCGCACCGCCCGCGAAGGCATTGAGGCCGCGAATCAGCAAGGCACCCAGTCGAGTGTGTCGCCCCAGTGCGAGCTGCCACGGCAAGGTCTTGCCGTCCGGCATGGTGAATCCGGCGGTGTTCAGCACGATCAAGCGCCGAACCTGCTGCGGATGACGAAGCGCCCAGTTAAGTCCGATCAAGCCGCCCCAATCGTGCACCACCAGGGTGACGCGCTGCCCGACATCCAGATGGGCCAGCAGCCGATCCAGGTCATCAATGCGTGAATCGAGCGTGTAGTGGTAGCGGCTGTCGTCCGGCTTGTCGGACAGGCCCATGCCGATGTGATCCGGCACGATGCAGCGGTACTCGCCTCGCAAGGCCAGCACCAGTTTGCGGTAGTAGTACGACCAGGTCGGATTGCCATGCACCATGACCACGGCATCGCCCTTGCCTTCATCCAGATAGCTGAGCTGCAGGCCGTTGCCGCGATGAAATCGCTGCGGAGTGAAGGGATAGTCGGGCAGATTCACGGCATGCTCGGTAGCGACAAAGGACCGGTATCCTACCAGTGACGCTGGAACGCGCATTGCAGGCGAGGGGTATGAGCAAGCCACTGGCGGTTTCCTGGACCGGGATGCACGCCCATCGGGGGCGACTCTGGCTGCGCGCGGGTTTGCTCTGCGTGGTGCTGTTTGCCATCAGTCTGTCAACGCATGCCCTGTCGCCTGGCGCCAACTTCGCCGACTACGCAGGAACGCTGGACGGTGGAGGACGGCCTGCCGCAAATCTCGGTTGCGGCCATCGCCCAGGATGCAGACGGCTACCTGTGGGTGAGCACGCAGAACGGCATCGCGCGCTTCGACGGATCGGTGTTTCGGGTCTTCAACCGCGCCAATACGGGGCTGGACGTGAACCTGATCGGCACCGCCTTTGCGGATAGCCGCGGCAGCGTCTGGTTTGGCTCACCGCGTGGCGTGCTGCAGTTCGATCAGAACCAGGCGATGCTGCACCAGTCACCGGATGACCCTCTGCAGGTGCTGGATGTCATCGAATGGCCCGAGGGCCGCATCCTGCTGGCGACCGCGCGCGGCGTGCGCGATGTCGCGTTTGAACCGGTCTACCTGCAATCGGAAGCCATCAACGCCATGGCCATCGATGGCAATGGGGCATTGTGGCTCGGTGGCGGGGCGGCAGTTTGGCGCGTCGACAGCAGTGGCATCCGAAGAATCGCGTTGAGCGACCGTCGTGCGCGCGTCACCCACCTATGCCGCTACGGTGCGCGCATGGCGGTGGGCACCACGGCGGGCGCATTCCTGCTGGACGTCGGCACCGGCAACACCAACCCCGTTTTCCCCATGTTGGCGGGGAGCGCGATCACCAGTATGACCGCCGATCGCGATGGCAACCTTTGGGCCGCCGCGGTGGGAACGCTGCAGCGCCTGCGTCCGAATGGTGAAATCGAGCGGGTCGACACCCTGCCCTTGCTGGAGCAGCCGTGGCTGCACACCCTGTTCGAGGACAGCAATGGCGACCTCTGGCTCGGCGATCAACGCGAGTCACTGATTCGGGTCAGCGATAACGCGGTTCGCGTGCTTGGCCGAGAACGCGGCCTGCGGGATGAACTGCTGTGGAGTGTGCTCGACGACACTTCCGGCGGGCTATGGATCGGCAGCAATTCCGGGCTACAGCGCTGGCTCCCGGAAGGTCGATTCGACGCACCACTGGATGTGAGCAGTCTGTCGGACCCGATGATCTACAGCCTGTTTCGCGATGCCCAGGGAACCGTATGGGCCGGGACCGGCAGCGGTCCTGCGATCCTGCAGGAGGGCAAGCTCGACATTCCCGCATCGCTGCGCGACGTCCGTGCGCGGGTCACCAGTTTTGCCCAGGATGGCGACACCCTCTGGCTCGGCACCCTGGACGGACTGTGGCGCGTGCGTGGTAGCAGCGCCAAACGCGTCGACTATCGGGCGGGAAGTCCGTTGCAGCGAATCCGCCATCTCTGGCTCGAATCGCCCGGCCAGTTGCTGGTGGCCAGCGAGGGCGGCGTGCGTCGCATCGTCGGTGATGCCAGCCTGCGCCCGGAATGGGCCGAGCCTCTGGAGGGCGACATCGTGACGCAGGTGACCGCGTTGCGACCGGACATCCAATTGATTGCCACCTTTGATCGCGGCATCGGACGCTTGCAGAACGGTCACCTGACTCTGTTCAACCGCGCCAATGGACTACCGACCAACAATGCGTGGTCCTTCGCACAAGTCGCCGATCACGTCTACGTCAGCAGCTCGGATGGTGTCTATCGGATTCGAACGCAGGACTTGTTGAGCGCCGCGCCGGATGCGCTGCTGCCAACCGAGATCGTCGTCGAATCGGTTTCCCGCTCGCGCGGCGTGCGCCGGATGGGTTGCTGCAATGGTGGCGGCGGTTCGAGACTCGCGGTCATCGGTCAGACCCTCAGCTTTCCCACCACCCGTGGCCTGGTGCAATTGGAAAGCGCGCAGATTCGTGCGCCCGCCAGCGCACCGAGGCCGGTGATCGAACGCGTGACGGCGAACGGTATTGCGTTGCCAATGGACGCCGTGATGACACCGGATGCCGGCAGTCGCGACCTCAGCATCGAATACGCGGCCATCGATCTTCGCCACGCGGATCGCAGCGAATTCCGCTTTCGCCTGGTCGGCTACAACGACCAGTGGAAAGAGGTCGGTGATCGTCGATTGGCAGTGTTCACCGGTCTGCCGCCGGGGGAATACCGTTTCGAGCTGGAGGCGCGGTTTCCCGGATACGCCTGGCGATCCGCCGACGATCAGCCCGTGCTTTACATCGCGCATCGCTGGCATGAACGACTGCCGGTTCGCCTTGCCGGGCTGGCATTGACCCTCTGGATCGCGGTCGTGCTGTTTCGCCGCTACACCGCCCGACAGCGTGCCCAGCGCAGCTGGTTGGAGCAGGAAGTACAAAGCCGGACCATTGCTCTGGCACGTGCCAACGAACGTCTGCGCGCCGCCAATCAGGCCCTGCTGGAAGAAAGCCGCACCGATGTGCTAACCGGCATCGCCAACCGCCGTGCTGCCTTGCAAGCCTTGGCGGATACAGACCACTACAGCGTTTTGCTGTTGGATATCGACGACTTCAAATCGGTCAACGACCGCTTTGGACATGCCGCGGGCGACCGCGTCCTCAACGACATCGCCATCATGGCGCGAGAGCTCACGCCTTTGCCCGGCATGGTGGCGCGCTGGGGAGGCGAGGAGTTCCTGCTGGTGCTTCCGCAGGTCACATTGCCAGATGCGATGGCTTTAGCCGAACGCCTGCGCCTGCAGATTGCCAACCACGCGTTTTCTGTTACGCCGCAACAATCGCTGCAACTGAGCGCGTCGCTGGGCGTGTCGCTGTTTCCGCTGCCGGGTGCAGCGGAGGGAAGCTGGCCACTGACGCTCGAGTTGGCCGACCGCGCCTTGTACCGGGCGAAATCGGAAGGCAAGAATCGCGTCGTCGGGTTGCAGGTCGAAGACTTGCCGCGCGGCTGGAAGTCGTTCGACATCGCGGATGTCGACACACTCATCAGAAATGACGCGGTACGCTGGTACACCGCGAAACATTCGTGAACACAAGGCCCTTTGCCGGGCTACCGCACAGGAACCTGATCGCATGATGCCGCCTGAACTGGAACTGCCAGAGCCTCTGCAGCGGGCCACCGAGCGAGTTCGGGCGCTGGATGCGCAGAGCGCTTCCGAGGCGATGCGCTCGCTTCCGCTCGATCAGGCAATCCGGGTACTCGCCGCGCTACCGATTGGCCAGGCGGTGATGACCCACGCACTGCTGCCCACCGAGCTGCAGCAGGCGATCGCCAGTGAAGCCATGCAACTGCTGCCCTGGCTGGGCAGTGATCGCTTTCCGGAAGGCAGCGTCGGTCGGCTGCTGGAAGCGCCTTCGGCGGTATTCGGCGCGGCAACGCGCGTGGATGCCGCGATTGCCGCACTGCGTGACATCGTCAAACGGCGCATGGTCACCTACGTCTTCATTACCCGCAGTGACGGTTTGCTGGAAGGCGTGGTGGCGTTCCGCGAGCTGGTGTTCGCGGATGCCAGCCAGACTCTGGGCGACATCATGCTCCGCTCACCGTTTTCGCTGCGTCCAGAAAAGCCGCTAGTCGATGCCATGCGTGAAGTCGTGACGCGGCACTATCCGGTCTACCCGATCTGCGATGAACAAGGCCGGCTGCTGGGCATGGTGCGGGGCCAGGTACTGTTCGAGCAGCAGGCCTTCGAGATCTCCGCGCAAGCCGGTGCGATGGTCGGTGTCGAACGCGAGGAGCGTCTGGCGACGCCCTGGGCGCGCAGTTTCCGCTTCCGCGCACCCTGGCTGCTGCTGAATCTGCTCACGGTCTTCATCGCCGCCGCAGTGGTGGGTGCATTTCAGGACGCCATCGACCGTCTGGTGGTTCTGGCCCTGTTCCTGCCCGTGGTCGCCGGACAAAGCGGAAACCTCGGTGCCCAGGCACTGGCGGTCACCTTGCGTGCCATGACCTTGGGCGAAGTACGCCAGATCCACGTCGCCCGCCTGCTGTCGAAGGAGGCGTGGCTGGGTGCATTGAACGGCTGCGTCACCGGCGCATTGGCCGCATTGACGATGTATGTCGTGGCCACGCAGCAGGGCGAGGGTGACCCACTCCGCCTGGCCGCGGTAACCGTGGTAGCGATGGCGGTGAGCTGTGCGCTCTCGGGCGTCATCGGTGCACTGGTGCCCTTGCTGCTCAAGCGTGCAGGGGCCGATCCGGCGACCGCGTCGGCCATTTTGCTCAGCACCGCGACCGACGTGATCAGCATGGGCGGCTTTCTGGCACTGGCGACTTGGTGGGCGCTATGAACACTTGTGTGCACTGCAGCGTGCAGGATGAATCCCTGCTGTATACAGTGCCTTCCGCGGTTGAACGCGCACTAGACGCACGCCGCCGCTACGTGGGGAGGGAGAGGCCCGCTTCGTGCAAACGGAGCGGGCTTCGTTTTTTTGGATGCCGTCGTGGGGGATGGCATGGCGAATGAGCCCGCAACCGGGTTGCGCGTATTGGTGGTCGAAGACCAGCGCGATATCGCCGAAAACGTCTGGGACTATCTGGAGCGTCGCGGCTACGAGGTGGACCACGCCCATGATGGCGTGACCGCGACGCGGCTGCTGGAATCGACCTCCTTTGACCTGATCGTGCTGGATCTCGGCTTGCCGCGACTCGACGGCATCGAGGTTTGCCGACAGTTGAGAAAGCGCGGCGGCGGAACACCCGTACTGATGCTGACCGCACGCGACACGTTGGAAGACAAACTGCTTGGATTCGAGGTCGGTGCGGACGACTACCTCACCAAGCCTTTCGCGCTGGAAGAACTGGAAGCGCGCCTGCGAAACCTGATTCGCCGGACCCGACGCCGGGAGATGACGGGCCTGGTGATCGGCGACCTTCGGCTCGATCAAGCCACACAGCAATTCGAGCGCGGCCACCAGCGCGGCCAACTGACGCCCCTGCAGGTTCGCCTGCTGGCCGCATTGATGCGCGCATCGCCAAATGTGTTGCGGCATGCCGAACTGGTCACTGCCGTGTGGGGAACCGAAGGCGGTGACAGCACCGCATTGCATGGCTTGGTGCACAGTCTCCGGCAGTTGATTGACCGCCCTTTTGAGCATGCCATGCTGCTAAGCGTGCACGGCATTGGCTATCGATTGCTGCAACCTGCCGATCAAGGCGATGCGTAACGGGTCATCGGCGTGATCGGGCATCGTGCCGGTGTGCGACCGCCGACCCGGATCAGTCGAGCTCGCTCATGAACTGACGGACCTGCGTGGCCACTTCTGTCGCATGACTGAGAAACGGCGCATGTCCCGCCGCAGCAACGCAATGCAGCCGACCACGGGGCGTCGCTTCGCTCGCCCACTGCATCGCCTGCCAGGGCACCAGTTTGTCGCGACGCCCGGCGATCCACAGATGCGGCTGCGACAATTGCCCCAGCTCGGATCGCAAATCCATCGCAGAGAGCATTGAAAGACCTTGCAGCAAGGCGGCCTCGGCAGGCTCACCGCGTGCGAACACGCTGTCGCGGAGCGCACGGACTTCGGCGTGCGCATGCGCGGAACCCGCCGCTTCCAGCATCAGGAAGCGTTCCAGGGTGGCGCGATAGTCCTGCTGCAACTCGGCAGCGAAACGTGAAAACACCTCGGCAGCCACCGCCGTGTTCCAGTCTTCGGCAGTGACGAATCGCGGCGAGGCGGCCAGCGCAATTAGTCCACGGACATGCCACGGCATTTCCAGCGCGGCCTGCTGCGCAATCAGTCCACCCAGCGACCAGCCAAGCCAGGGCGCGGCAGGCGTGAGTTGCGCGATGCGCTGCATGACGTGGTCGAGATCGATGTCATCCCGCTCGGTACTGAGGCCATGACCCGGCAGGTCGACCAGGAACAGGCGGAACTGCTCACGCAATTGCGCGACCAGCGGATCGAAGACCCCGCTGTGCATCGCCCAGCCATGAATCATCACCAGCGGCTGGCCCTGCCCTACGCACTCGATGTGCATCAGCGAATCGCCGCCTTGGCCACGCGTGGCGGCGTCAGATGGTCTTTCAACACCTCCGCCAGCGCGTCCAGCAGGCGATCCACTTCGCTCTCGCTGTGCGCCGACGACAAGGTCACACGCAAACGCGCCCGTCCTTCCGGCACGGTCGGCGGGCGAATCGCACTGACCAGCAGTCCACGCGACTGCAATTCCCGCGAGGCGCGCAGGGCTTCCGCATTGCCGTGCACCAGCAATGGCTGGATGGGCGTACTGGAATCCAGCAGCGGCAGACCCAGCTGGCGCGCGGCGCGCCGGAAGCGGGCAATCAAGGCCGCCAGCTTGAAACGTCGCCAGGGCTCATTCCTGATCAGGCTCAGCGAGCGCCGTGTTGCAGCCGCCAACGCGGGCGGCATCGCCGTGGTGAATCCGTAGGGTCGCGCGGTATCGATCAGCGCATCGATGAGATCTGCCGGTCCACAGATCGCCGCACCATACGTACCCAGGGCCTTGCCGAAGGTCACCAGCAGCAGCGGGACTTCGCGCACCGACAGGCCGTGTGCGGCAACGCTGCCGCGGCCACCCGGTCCGACCACCCCAACGCCATGCGCGTCATCGACATGCAACAGCGCGTTTTCGGCCTTGGCGATCCGCGCCAGCTCACGCAGCGGTGCGAGATCGCCATCCATGCTGAACACTCCGTCGGTCGCCAGCATGGCTGCCGCGTCAGGGCGCGATTGCAGTTGCCGTTCGGCGCTTTCGATATCGCCATGCGGGTAGCGCTTCAGCTCGCAACCGGCAAGTCGCGCGCCATCCAGCAGGCAGGCGTGATTGAGCTTGTCCTGCACCACCACATCATCCTTGCCCAGCAAGGCCTGCAGCAGACCCAGATTGGCCAGATAGCCCGAACCGAATAGCAGTGCGCGCGGGTAGCCGAGCCAGTCGGCCAGCTCATCTTCAAGCTGCGCGTGTTCGCGATGGTGCCCGCAGATCAGGTGTGAGCCGGAGCTGCCCACTCCATGCCAGGCCGCCGACTCCTGCAATGCGGCGGTGACATCGACCGATTGCGCCAGTCCGAGATAATCGTTGCTGCAGAAGTTCAGCAGCTCACGCCCATCGGTCACCACCCGCGTGCCCTTGTTCGACTCGATGACCCGCAGGCGTCGCGTCAGGTGGGCCGCGGCGCGCTCCGCCGCGTTCAGACGTATCCGCTCGGGAATGCTCGGTCGGGTCATATGACCAGTCTCTCAGGCGGCATCGTCGATCCGGTTGACGCTGGTCAGATCGACATGCACATGCTCCGATTCGGCGACATGCGGCATCGGACGCAAGCCCAGCTTTTCGAACAGCGCCTGATCGCGCTCTGCCGCCGGGTTGCAGGTGGTCAGCAATTTTTCGCCGTAGAAGATCGAATTGGCACCCGCAAGGAAACACAGCGCCTGCACTTCATCGCTCATCTCCTCGCGCCCCGCCGACAGACGCACCATCGATTTCGGCATGGTCAATCGCGCCACCGCAATGGTCCGCACGAACTCCAGCGGATCAAGCTTGGGCGTGCCATGCAGTGGCGTGCCTTCCACCTGCACCAACTGGTTGATCGGCACCGATTCCGGGTGCTGCGGCAGATTCGCCAGCACCTGCAGCATGCCCGCGCGTTGTTCGCGCGTTTCGCCCATGCCGACGATGCCGCCGCAACAGGTTTTCATGCCGACCTTGCGGATTTTTTCCAGTGTGTCCAGCCGATCCTGATATTCGCGGGTGCGAATGACCGCATCGTAGAACTCCGGCGCGGTGTCGAGGTTGTGGTTGTAGTAAGCGAGGCCAGCGTCCTTGAGCGACTGCGCCTGCGATTCGGTCAGCATGCCGAGCGTGGCACAGGTCTCCAGACCCAAGGCGTTCACCTCGCGAACCATCTCGCTGATCTTGTCGATGTCACGATCCTTCGGCGCGCGCCAGGCTGCACCCATGCAGAAGCGGCTGGCACCCGCCGCTTTCGCGGCACGGGCTTTTTCCAGAACGGCTTCCAGCGGCATCAGCTTTTCCGCCTGCACGCCGGTCTGGTAGCGCTGCGCCTGCGGGCAGTAACCGCAGTCCTCCGGGCAGCCGCCGGTCTTCACTGACAGCAAGGTCGAGATCTGTACTTCGTTCGGATCGAACGTGGCACGATGCACGCTCGTTGCCTGGAACATCAATTCGTTGAATGGCAGGTTGAACAGCGCGAGGATTTCTTCGCGCGACCAATCGTGTCGGACGGCGGGGGACATCAGCTTGCCTCGGATGGCGATCTCGGGAAGCTGCGCAGTCTAGCAGGCGTGCCCGTTTTGACAGGAGACATTCATCCTGAGCCGAGATCAGCCATCCCATCCGCATTCGCTCTCCGTGCTCGCTCCTGCGCGCGGAGTGGCCCGCATGCTGTCGGCCATTCTGCCGACCCGCTGCCTGCATTGCCAAGCGCCCGGAATGTCCGCGCTGGATCTGTGCGACGCGTGCTGGCAGACATTGCCGTGGAACGATATCGCCTGCCCGCTCTGTGGCTTGCCATTGCCGCATCCGGCACCGGCCTGTGGTGCCTGCCTGAAACGGCCCCCGCCGGTCACCCGCACGCTGGCGCCGCTGCGCTATGAGGGCGTTGTCGCGCAACTGCTTCCGCGCTTCAAGTTCCATCATCAACTGGCCGCAGGGAAAGTGCTCGCAACCGCCATCGCGCACGCCGTCGTGGATTCGAGGATCGCCGACGCCATGGACCTGCTGTTGCCAATGCCCTTGCACCCGAAACGCCTCGCCCAGCGGGGTTATAACCAAGTGGTCGAACTGGCGCGGCCTTTGTCCAAGACGCTGCAACGCCCGTTGCGTCTGGACCTGTTGCAACGCGTTCGTGATACCGCACAACAGACGGGACTGGACGCGCGGGCGCGACGGCGCAATTTGCGCGGCGCGTTCGTCGCGGCATCGGCAGTCCAAGGTATGCGCGTTCTGCTGCTCGACGACGTGATCACCACTGGCACCAGCCTGCGCGAGGCCAGTCGCGCCTTGCTGCGTGCCGGCGCAAGCGAGGTGCGGGCGCTGGCCGTTGCCCGTGCGGATGCACCGAAACATCGCTGACAGGCACGCACACCGGTAGCATGCTGTCCCGCCCTTTTCGAGCGCCCACCATGACCGATAGTCAGGATCTGGACGTGCAGGCCCAGACCGCCCTGCGCAACGCCTACGCACCGTATTCGCGACTCCGCGTTGGCGCCGCCGTACGGACCCGCAGCGGTGCCATCTATCGTGGCTGTAATGTCGAGTGCGCGTCCTACACCTTGGGCGGCTGCGCGGAGCGAGCCGCCATCGCGGCGGCCGTGCAGGCCGAGGGGCCGCAGGTCGAAATTGTCGCGGTCGCCATCCACGCGCGGAATTCGCGCGACGAAGCACAGATCATTCCGCCCTGCGGCGGCTGTCGACAGATGATCATGGAGCTCGGCCCAAAGGCCCGGGTTCGCTTTCTGGGCGAAGGCGGAACACCGGTCGATCTATCGATTGCGGAGCTGCTGCCACACGCCTTCGCGCTGGTGCAAGACTGAATCGAAACGCCCGACTCAGCCCTCCCAGGGCGTGACGCTGGTGAGTTCCATGCTGTAGGACGATTGCCCAAGCGAGTTGGCCTGGTTCTCCAGTTTCAACTTGCCTTCGATCCAGTAGGCCGCCCAGATCTCGGTCATCTCGATGGGCTTCTCGGGTTTGACATAGATGATCTGGTTGGGCGGCGGCGGCGGCACGTGGATGCAGGCGCCGAAATAGGGCACCACGAAGAACTCGCTGATGGTGTTTTCTTCAGTCACCGTGATCGGGACGATATAGCCCGGAATGCGTCCCTCGACGCCATTCATGGTCAACACCGGATGCGAGTTGCTGTAGTCGGGCGCGATCGGTGTGCCGTTGTGATCAACGATTGGTTGCGACTCCATTTCTTTCAACTCTTCGGGCGGGATCAGCTCCAGCCAATCGATGCCGCGCACCTCCGCCATTGCGACAGACTGCAGCCCGACCCAGACCAGCGCACCGAACACCAGTCGCCACAACGATGTACCTGCAAACTTCATAGACCTACTCCGTCATCGGACCCGCGCGGCGGCGTGGGTCCAGAGAATCACTGTTTGACCATCATGCCGTCTGCCAGCGAGCGCCGATAGGCCATGCTGGCGGGCACCGCCCCGACCAGCACGCCCGCAAGCAGAACCCACAGCATCAATCGCCACTCGCTCGCCGCTGGCCAGCCCAGATCCAGTGCAATGCCACTGGCCTGTAGCACGAACGGCATCAGGGCGGCGGTCAGCACGTACAGCAGCATCAATCCAGTCAGCAATCCCAAGACCGTGAGCAGCACGGACTCCAGCAACAACAAACCGAACACGGTGGTTGGGCCAGCCCCCAGCGCACGCAGGATGGCCATTTCGCGTCGCCGCTCGGAAAGCGTTCCGAGCAAGGCCGCCAACATGCCGAGCAAACCCGCCAGCACCACGCACGCCGCGGTCAGTTGCAGAGCGCGTTCGACCAGACCGAGCATGCTCCACAGTTGTTGCAAAGCCACGCCTGGCATGATCGCCGTCATCGGTTCGTTGCGGTCCTCGTTGACGGCGCGTTGCACCGCAAAGGTCGCCATGCGCGAGCGCAGGCCGACAAACACCGCGGTCACCGAACTCGGCTGCAGTTGTTCCGCCGTGGGCTCCGCCGGTGCGTTGCCGATGCGGGTACCGCTTCGCCAGTTGAGATGAATGGCCTGGATGGCCTGCAGGCTGACAAACACGCTTTGATCCATCGGCGTACCAGTGCGTCCGAGGATGCCAGCCACCTTGAACGGTCGATCATCATGCTGATGCGGATTGAGGGCCGCCGTGCCATGCGCCAGCACCAGGGAATCACCCAGTGCATAACCCAGCTTGGCCGCCACATCAGCGCCGAGCACCGCGTCGAACAGTCCATCGAACGCCTCACCCTGCACGAAGGCCAAGGGGCGATCCGCCGTTTGCAGATGCCGGAAGTAGTCGCTCGTGGTACCGACCACGCGGTAGCCCCGATGCGAGTCCCCCAGACTGATCGGCACCGTCCACGCGACATCGTCACGTGCGGCGAGGCGCTGCACGCTGTCCCAGCCGACGTTGTTGGTGGCATCACCCAGATGGAATACCGAGTACAACAGCAGCTGTACCGGATGAGCACGCGCGCCAACGATCAGGTCTGTCCCGGAAACGGTGCGCAGAAAACTGCTGCGCGCCTCGATACGCAAACGTTCGACACCCAGCAGCAAGAGCACACTCAGTGCGATGGTGGCAACCGTCACGGCCACCGTAAATCGGCGATTGGCGAGACTGGCCCAGGCCAGACGAATCAGCGCGCTCATGCCACGCTCCCGACTTGCAGATCACGCAGATCCACCGCGCGGTCAAAACGGTCCATCAGACTGCGGTCGTGGCTGACAAATAACAGTGCCGTTTGTGCCGCCGCGCATTCCTCTAGCAGCAGACGCAGGAAATCACCCCGCGCATCCGCATCCAACGCCGAGGTCGGCTCATCCGCCAGAATCAGCTCCGGCGCACCGATCAAGGCCCGCGCCGCCGCGACACGCTGCTGCTGCCCCACCGACAAGCTGGAGGCGGGTCGGGCCCAGCTCGCCTCCGGCAAACCCAACTCGGCCAGCAACCGACGCGCGCTGGACTCGACATCACCATCACGCGCGACGGCCCGCTCACTGCGCCGTTTGGAAAACCGACAGGCCAGCGTGACGTTGTCCAACACCGACAGAAAGGGCAGCAGATTGAATTGCTGAAAGATCACGCCGATGTGGTCGGCGCGAGCGCGGTCACGGGCTCGCGCGGACAACCCGGACACGCACAGATCGGCGACATGGACTTCGCCACGCTGCGGCGTCAAGGTGCCTGCCAGCAGACCCAACAAGGTGCTCTTGCCACTGCCGCTGGGGCCGGCGAGAAATACCCGCTCACCACTACGCAATTCAAACTGCCCGATCCGAATCAAGGGCTCGGCACCCGGCCAGGCAAAGCTGAGATCACGCAGACGCAGCGCACATGCTGGCGTCGCACTCATGGAGCAAAGGTCAACGTGCTGAGGTCCGCGGTCAGTTCACCACCACCTTGCGCATCGGCGCGGATCCATTGCACCTCAATCTCTTCGGTCAACGGAAAACGCGCGAACCAGACTGCAAAATCCAACGCGGAAAGCGCCTCGGGATGCGCGCAGTCGAACTGCCATTCGGCCTCCACATTGGCGGGCATGTCGGCCTCGGGCGTGACATCCAGATGCGGTACCACAATGCGCTTCGAGGCGAGCTCACACCCCGCCGCGGAGGGAAGCACCAGGCCCGCCGTCGTCTGTAGATCGGTCTGCACGGCAACGAGCGCAGCGCGTTCTTCCGGGGTCTCCGGCGCATGCTCGAAACCGACGAAATTATGCAGCGCACCCTGCCATTGCAGGCCGAGATGCGGCCCATCGACGGCGATATTCACCTGGCTCGCCCCGTGCACGTGGGCGCCGTGCTCGTGATGGTGTTCCGCGTGCGTGTGTTCCGCCGCCTGGAGATCGCTGGCGCTCGCGGCAAAGGCCACAAGCGACGCGCATCCCATCAGCGAGGAAAATACCCGGCGATATGCCGTCCCGGACCGTATAAAACGATAGTGCATGACGCCTCACCCGTAGCGAATACCCGTTACACAATAACACCCAAGACCAACCCTCATCCGTCTTCCGGCGTCGCGATCATCAGGTCCATTGCAACCCGTGGCAGGTCCGCCACCACCATCTGGCCGGAAGGCCCCACGGCAAGACTGGGCCGCATGGAATCGATCGACGTCGACCACGCCACCAACTCCGGATCGCCGTCCGGGAGCAAACGGCGCCACAGTTTCCCATCGGCCGCGAAGTAGAGCCAGTCGTCGATCAGCGCGAATGCCTCGCTGTCGCCGTTGTCCAGCGACGCCACCGGCGCGGCCTGTGCGGGCGAATCCAACGCACTCGCCTGCAAGCCCGACGCGCCTGGGGCGCGCCATACCAGCCAACGGGCATTTGCCCTGTAGGCGCTGACCGGTCCCACCGGAACGACCTCGACCCGCTGGTCATCATGCCGAACCTGGACCAACTCGAAATGCCCCTCGACGCCACGACGGTAGAGTCGCCGGTCAGCCAGCTCGAAACCGCCGAACGCGTTCTCGCCGGAGTCGGTCAGCGCCTCGGCGCGGCCCTCGTCCAGCAGGTAACGAAATAACCGCGTTTTGCCTTCCGAATACGCCGTGAGAATCAGCGCCCGATCATCCACCGTCCAGCTGGGCCGAACCCAGCGCATGGCCGGATCGAGCGGCAATGGAGTGACGCGGTCGTGTTGCGCGTCCTTGCCCAGTGCGACTAAGACAACTCCTTCGCTACCGCCGCGATTGCTGACCAACGCCAGGTACTTGCCCGAATGCGAGAACGCCGGTTGCGATTCGTGGCGGCGCGAACTGGCGACACGCCTGGGGTCACGCACATCGCCCTCACTCAGCCAGACCTCGCCGTCGTACTCGGCCTGCGTCCAGACCATGGCGCCGTCCGTTGCCACATCGATCGATTCGGCGCCACGACCACCTTCCAGTTCGATTGTCCGATCCGGTCGCAAACGATGCAGGGCACGATACCGAAGCAAATCGCCCGCCACCCAGATGTCCTGATTGTTGGCGTCCATCGCATGACCGTAGACCGGTTCGGGGCGCGACAACAGCGCCGTGCGCTGGCGCAGGCCCGGCCAATCGCTGCGCCAGAGCTGACGCTCGCCGTTGCGCAGTGAGGCATAGATCAGCGCATGACCGTCTTGAGTAAGGCGTGGATCAACATGGTGGCCTTCGTCTTGGGTCGGATCGGTCAGTCGGGTCACCTTACCCGTGTCGACATCCAGCCGAGCCAAGGCCGAGGGTGCGCCGGAACCCTCCGACGGCGCACTGAACAGCAGGGCGGACGCATCGGCGGTCCATTGCAGGCCGCTGACCACGCCGCAATCCGCCATCCGGCGCACGTGCGCGTCGAGCACATCAAGAAGTAACAGCTCGCACCGACCGGCAGGCCAATGCAGCACCGCGATCCCCCGCCCGTCGGGTGCCGGTGTTGGGTGACGCAGTGCATGCGGACTGCGCCAGAGCACGCGCTCATGCTGTCCTTGTCGATCCACCAGCACCAACTCGTGTTCCGTCGCATCGACCGCGTACCGGATATAGGCAATTCGACCATCCCGGTCGAAGCGGGGATCGAGTTCGAGGCGCGCGTCGGCCGTCAGCGGTCGCGCATGCAACAAGTCGACCTTTGCCGCCGCATCGCTGGCGTCGCGCGGAAGCTGGCGCGCCAGCAGCAGGACCAGAAAGACCGCAAGCACCAGTCCGCCCGCAGCGGCAACCGCACGGCCTGCCGTGTGACGAGGCCGCGAACGCACCGGGTCAGCAGGCGCCGGAATCGGCGTCTCCACGGGCCGCGCGCTGACCGCGACCATCCAACGGTAGCCACCTTTGGCCAGGGTCTCGATGTAGCGCGGCTCACGCACCTCGTCATCCAGCAAGGCACGCAACTCCGCGATCGCACGCGACAGCACCTCGTCATTGACCTGTTTGCGGGTCCATACGTCCTCGATCAACTGGTCGCGGCTGATCACCATTCCGGGCGACTGGATCAGGCGGCGAAGCAGGCGATCCAGCAGCGGCTTCAACCGTCGCTCGTTGCCATCCTGAAGCAACAGGCGGCGCTGCGGGTCATAGGTCCAGGCACCGAAGTGCTGGTGTTCGAGGCGAGTGTCATCGGTCGGCATGCGGACATGCTACCGGCGACACGGACTTCCGGCGCAGCCCACTCGACCGCGACCAGTGCCGCGCAAGCGCGAAAACAAAAAAAGGAGAAAAAAAGGTGCTCGCGCGCCGTCGTCGCGCAGGTTCCCATGCCGCTCGGCGAGCACGCTGGCGCTCCCTACAAAAGGTGTTCCGACCATGCAAAAGCCCCGTTTCCTGCACGCACTACTCGCCATTGCCGCCATGACCAGTGCACAAGGCGCGTTCGCGGAGTGCAGCCACCACCTGCTGGTGAGTGGCTACTTTTCCAGCAACGTGGTCATTTTCGATGCCTGCAGCGGCGCCAAATTGCGCGATCTGGACAGCAGCGGGCGAATCAGTGGCGCGCAAGCCGTGCGCCTTGGCACCGATGGCTACCTGTATGTGGTCAGTGAAGGCAATGACCGCATCCTGCGCTATGACGCCAGAACCTACGCCTTCGTCGATACCTTTGCGCAACTCGATGCCAACATCGATCCCACCGGACTCGACTTCGGTCCGGATGACGACGTCTATGTCGCCAGCTATTCGACGGATTCTGTGTTGCGCCTTGCGGACCAGACCGGCGTACGGCTGGACCCGGCCTTGCCCGCAGGCAGTGGCATCGATGGGCCAGACAACGGCATGGGCTTTGGTCCGGACGGACTGCTCTACGTGCCTGGATATGACTCGGACAGCGTGCTGCGGCTCAATGTGCTCACAGATTCAGTCCAGCCCAACTTCGTCGCCGCGCGCAGCGGTGGCTTGAACGCCGCACGAAATATCCTGTTTGAACCAGGCGGCCAGACCTTTCTGGTGACCGGTGAATTGAGCGGCGCGGTGTATCGCTATCGGCTGAGCGACGGCAGCCTGGTCGAACGCGTGATCAGTGGGTTGCAGCGACCGACCGGGATGGCGCTGGCACCGGATGGGAGCCTGCTCGTGCTGGCGCAGCCAAACGAACGCGTGTATCGGTTTGATCGACAGAGCGGCGCGGCCTTGGGCAGCCTGCTGGACGCCGACGACGGCGGCATCGATGGCGGTACCTTCCTGACCTTGCTGCCCAACCCGACGCTGGCGGTCGACGCCAGTCAGATCGGCACGCAATATTGGGTGTCCGGGCCGGGGACGGCGAGCGGAAAGACCGTTGCGTTGGACATGTACAGCGCCACCGGAACGGTATTCGGCGAGGCCTTCGACCCCGCCGATGTCGTGCGCAAGCGCTGGGGCAGTATCCGCTTCGAATTCCTCGACTGCGACCACGCCCGCTTTTCCTATGCGTCGACGGGCGAGGACAGCGCCAACTTCGGTAGTGCAGGCTACGACATGGTTCGCATTTTGAGCTCCACCGCCGCAGAGGCATGCCGCGACGGCACATTCGAACAGGTAAGCGGCTTCGGCTGGATGAGCGGAACCTGGTTCAGCGAAGCGCGCAGCGGCGAGGGCGTTTTTCTCGAAGTGGATGAGGACGGTCTCGCGGTGGGCGCATTCTTCACTCACCTGCCCGACGGCTTCTGATGCGCGTTACGATCAACGGTAGACGCCGACCTGACATTGCTGGCCTCGCTCACAAGTGCGATCACATCGCGCTTGCGGAGTGAGCCCCTGCCACTGGGGCGGTCCTGGAACGCGAACGATAGGAGCCGTCGCCCATGCCCTTGAAACCCCTCAGTCTGGCCGTGATGCTTGCTGGCAGCTTGATCCATACACCTGCTTGGGGTGCGGACCGCATCACCGGTGCGTCGTTCGCGACGCGCTCCGAAGTGTTTGCGCCGCATGCGATGGCAGCGACGTCGCATCCCTTGACCACCCAGATCGCGCTGGACGTGATGAAGGCGGGCGGTAGCGCGGTCGATGCCGCAATTGCTGCCAATGCGGCCCTGGGCTTGATGGAGCCCACCGGCAACGGGATTGGCGGCGATCTATTTGCCATCGTCTGGGATCCCAAGACACGCAAGTTGTATGGCTACAACGGCCATGGCCGCTCGCCCGCCACACTCAGTCTGCAGTGGTTTGTCGAACACGGATACCGCGATATTCCTCCGCATGGCCCGCTCCCCGTGACCGTGCCCGGCGCGGTCGACGGCTGGTTTGCCCTGCATGAGCGGTTTGGCAAACGCCGCATGCGCGATAACCTGCAACCCGCCATCGACTACGCGCGCAATGGTCACCCGGTGCACGAAACCATCGCCTACTACTGGGCGCGCAGCGTACCGGTGCTGGCAAAGTTCCCCGGCTTCGTCGAGCAGTTCACCCTCGACGGCCGCGCGCCGCGCAAGGGCGAGCTGTGGCGCAATCTGCCGCTGGCCAACACGCTGGAAACCATTGCCCGTGAGGGCCGCGATGGGTTTTACCGTGGCCGGGTCGCTAAGACCATCGCCGACTACGTGCAGGCTCAGGGTGGCTTTCTGAGCACCGAGGACCTAGCCGAACACCGCGGCGAATGGGTCGACCCGGTGTCGATCAACTATCGTGGCTATGACGTGTGGGAATTGCCTCCTAGCGGTCAGGGCATTGCCGCTCTGCAGATCTTGCAGTTGCTGGAAGGCTTCGATTTGAAGTCGCATGGTTTTGGCAGTTTCGAGCACGTCCATCTGTTCACCGAGGCGAAGAAACTGGCGTTCGAGGATCGCGCCCGCTGGTATGCCGACCCCGAATTCGCGCCCGCTCCGGTCGAGGCACTGATCAGTGATGCCTACGCCGATCAACGACGCCGACTGATCGACCCGCAACGCGCCGCGAAAACAGTCGAGGCGGGCAATCCGGCCTTGAATGAGGGTGACACGATCTACCTGACCACCGCCGATGCCGACGGCATGATGGTCTCGCTGATCCAATCGAACTATCGCGGCATGGGGTCTGGCATGACGCCACCGGGCCTGGGCTTCATCCTGCAGGATCGCGGTGAAATGTTCGTCCTGAAGGAAGGCCATCCGAACAGCTTCGCACCGCGCAAACGCCCGTTCCACACGATCATCCCGGCCTTCATCACCCAAGACGGCAAACCCTGGCTGAGCTTTGGATTGATGGGTGGTGCGATGCAGCCGCAGGGCCACGCGCAGATCGTGATCAACCTGATCGATTTCGGCATGAACCTGCAGGAGGCCGGCGACGCACCGCGCATTCACCACGATGGCAGCACCGAACCCACCGGACAGAATATGGCGATGACCGATGGCGGCGTACTGCAACTGGAAAGTGGCTTTCCCTACGAAACCATCCGCGCGCTGATGAATGCCGGGCATCACGTCGAGTTTGCCAATGGCCCATATGGCGGATACCAGGCCATCGCTCGCGATCGTGAGCAAGGGGTTTATATCGGCGCATCGGAAAGTCGCAAGGACGGACAGGCGGCGGGCTACTGATGATCAACAACGCGCTCGATATCGCTGCCGCCAGACGGCAACTGCACCTCTCTGGCCGCGTGCAGATTCCGCAGTATTTGCAGGAAGACGCAGCACTGTTGCTGCGCAATCACCTGCTTCACGAAGTGCCTTGGACGTTGGCGCTACGCGATACCAACGGCCCACGCACACTGGATGCCGAAAGCTACCGCCAGATGGACGACGAGGCTCGTGCGGCGTTGTTCAATCGCACGGCGAACACTGCGCGCGGTGGCGGCTATCACTTCGCCTACGACAGCTATCAGATGATCACCGCCTATCAGGAGGGACGCGATCCGGGCCTGCTGCTGCACCGAATCCTGGAGTTCTTCAACACACCGGACTATCTGAATTTTGCACGTGACCTGACCGGCGAACCTGCCATCCGGCGCATCGGTGCACAGGCCACTTGCTATCGGCGCGGACAGTTCCTGCATCAGCACAGTGACGAGGATTCGCGCGAGGGGCGACTGTTCGCCTACGTCATCAATTTGAGTCAGCATTGGCGAGCGGACTGGGGCGGCCTGCTGCATTTCGTGAACAGCCAAGGCAGCGTGGCCGAGACCTTCCTGCCACGCTGGAATACGCTTTCACTGTTTCGCGTCCCCACCGAACACCTTGTTTCAATGGTCGAACCGTGGGCAGACGAAGAGCGCTACGCCATCACTGGATGGATGCTGCGCTGACGCATGTCCCGGCGAATTCATCGCCGGGACGAAAGGACCAGACTCAGCCCGCTGGCGTGAAGACGATGGGCACCAAGCCAACCGCTGCTATCGCCTGATCACCCTGCCGCGCGGGCACGAAGCGCCAACGTTGCAAGACCTGCTTGCGCGCCGCCAGATCGAGCGCCTTCGAGCCACTGCTTTCGTGCACCGTGACGGCGGTCGGACGCCCCTGCGCATCGACTTCGACACGCAACCAGACCGTTCCCGACTCGCCGCGACGCAAGGACTGATGCGGATAGGCGGGCGGCGGCGCGAAGGCGTAGGCCAGCGCGGACGGCGTGGCCACGGACTCGACCGTCGACGGCACGTCGGTCGGCACAGAGGTCGACATCCCTCGCGGTTCGGAAATCGTCGGCAAGGTCATCGGCTGCGGCACAGTGAGTTCAGGCACCGGAATGCGCGGCACCACCGGCGGCACGCGCTCAGGCTTGAGCAGGGTCGGTCTCGTCGGGGCCACCGGCATCGCTGGCGCGGGTGGCGGTGGCGGGTTTGGAATCCACACCGTCTCCATCGGCTCGTTTGGCGCCACTGGCGGGTTCCACATCGGGCTCAGTCCGATCAACAACAGCATGCCCACGGCGATGTGAGCACTAAGAGCGGTCGCAATACCAATGACTCGGCTGGGATCAGGTCGAACAGCAAGACTGGACATGGCGGGACTCCGGGCAGTCAAACGAGCGGCCGGGTCAGCGCAGCGCGTGACCCGGCCTGTTTGACGCTAGCGGCCGAATGCGAGAGCCGCGACAGTTGCCGGAGAAACCTTCAGCTTGCGTTTAGCTTCGCAGCGCTTCGCTCAGGTCGGCCCAAAGATCGTCGACGTCCTCAATTCCGACCGACAAGCGCAGGGTTCCCGGACCGATGCCCATTTGCTGCAGGTCTTCGGCGGCGACCACCCGATGGGTCAAACCCGCCGGGTGCTGGATCAGCGTATCGACCGAACCGAGACTGACCGCGACCGTCATCAGTTGCAGGGATTTCAGGACCTGCACCGCCGCGGCATAGCCGCCCTCGACATCAAAGCTCATCAGGCTGCCCGGACCTCGCATTTGGGTATGGCGCAAATGGCTGTTTTTTACGTTGTCGAGACCGGGATACATCACACGCTCGATACGCGGATGCGCCTGCAGGCGTTGCGCCAGAATCTGGGCATTGGCCTGCGCGCGCTCCACGCGCAACTGCAGTGTCGGCAGGCCGCGATGCAACAGATAGGCACCCAGCGGATGCAACAATCCGCCGGTTGCCGCGCGCACTTGCCGCAGGCTCGCCGCATGCGTCTCGTTGCAGCACACGACGCCTGCGATCACATCACCATGACCGCCGAGAAACTTGGTCGCACTGTGCAGCACCAAGGCCGCACCCAGCGTGGCCGGCTGCTGCAAGACCGGGGTTGCAAACGTGGAGTCCACCAGCACCGGCACCTCACCTGCTTGGCGAACCACCTCGGCGATATCGATCAGGTCGAGATTCGGGTTGGCTGGCGTTTCGATGAAAACCAGTCCGGTCTGCGTGGTTATCGACGCGGCGATCTCGTCCGCCTCGACAAAGCGCACCCGCACGCCCAGCAAGCCGCTGCGCAACAGGTGATCGCTGGTGCCATAGAGCGGACGCACGGCCAGCACTTCCTCGCCACGTTGTCGCGCGGCAAGCAGACAGGCGCTGACTGCCGCCATGCCGGAACCGAAGGCCACCGCCGCCTCGGTGGCTTCCAATGCAGCGATCGCCTGTTCAAACCTTGCAACAGTGGGATTGAACAAACGGGCGTAAATCGGGTTTTCGGCTTGTGCAGCGCCCGCCACCAGCGCATCGAAGGACTGCGTTCCGACGTCGAGATCGGCGACCGGATAGGTCGTCGACAGATCAATCGGCAGCGCATGCACGCCCAGCGTGTGCAAATCCTGCCGACCGGCGTGAACCAGCTCGGTTGCAAAGTGCATGACACCGTCCTCCGTTCGCGAATGTCGTCAAAGCCTAGAACGATGGCCCGCGTTGGAAGCGAATTCCGAATAGTATTTCGTAATTCGCCGGATGATCAGACATGGACCGAATCGACATCGCCATCTTGCAGGCTTTGCGAAACAACGCACGGCTGCCCAACAAGACCCTGGCCGAACGCCTCGGCATCGCGCCGTCGACGGCGTTGGAGCGGGTCCGTCGTCTGCGCGAGAGTGGTGTCATCGAGGGCTATCACGCCGAGTTCTCACCGCGCGCGATCGGCATCGGCTTGCAGGCCATGGTCGCGGTGCGCCTGACGCGCCACTCGCGCGAGTTGCTGGATGCCTTTCGCGGTCACCTGCTCGGCCTGCCCGAAGTGGTGAGTTTCTACCACCTCGCCGGTGCCAATGACTTTCAGATCCACGTGGCAGTGCGTGACTCCGACCATCTGCGCGACTTCGCGCTGACGGCGTTGACCCAGCGACCCGAAGTCGAGCACATCGAGACCTCGCTGATCTTCGAGTTTCAACGTAGTGCCGAGGTGCCAATCTATGCCTCCGCTGAGGAGATATAGGTGAATCCGACAACGACATACTCCGCTTGGCCGCAACGGCTCAGCGCATTGCCCGACGCCATCACTGCCACCGCCTTCGTGAGTCTCTGGATCGCACCGCTTTGGCTTGGAACCCGGGCGATCAGCAATGCCCTGCTAACGATGCTGGTCGAGTTTGTGCTTGTGCACGCCGCCGGCATGCTGGGTGGACTGTTGGAGTCCCGCGCCCATTCTCGCCGCGCTCAGGTGGCCGCCCTGCTTGGCTTTGGCATGCTTTACGGCGCGTTCATCGCGGCGTTTGCATTCGCGTTCGGCGAATGGTGGCCTGTTCTGGTCTTCGCCTGGCTGGTGCTTGGCAAACTGCAGGATCTGTTTTCCACCAGTCCGGCCGACCCAATGCACCGTCAACAACGTCAAACGATGTGGGCATTCCAGGTAGTCGCGTATCTCGCAGCGGTCTTTGCCACCGTGATCCTTCCCATCCCTCGGTTGGGCATCACCGAAGCAATCCAGCCCCAACTCGGCCTGACGGGCGGCGGGTTGTGGGTAGAGCAGCCACAGACCGTCGTGGTAGCGGGTGCGCTGTATTTTGGGTTGTTGGCGTGGGTGAAATGGACGGGTTGGCGGCTGGGGCCGTCGCCGCGCTAGCTCTGCGCACCTCGGTGCCTTCACGTCTACGGCGTGGCCGGGTAGCGAAATTCGACTCCAGCCGTCTTGAAACCTGTTTGCAACGAACACGCCGAGCAGCCTGCGTCAATTTGCTCGACTCACCGTCCGATGATTGCCATGTTGCTGTTAGGCGTTCAGGTCCGGCTGGCGACTGCGATACCTACGTCGATCAACTGCGGATCGGTGAAGAGTGGACCAGGATCTCAGTCCCGATGACGGTGTTCGACCCGCCGAACGTTATGACGGCATTGGCTGGCGGATCGCTGAACCCTTGCAAGGGATTTTCGACGTTGTGCAATACCTGCCCGAGCAGCCAGCGAAGGGCAGCTGCACATACAGCTGCCCATTGAGCATAAAAACCCGCTGTTAACCGGGACAGGCAATGCCACCCGACCATCCAGGTTGGCGGCCCGTCACACGTCGCGCCAGACCAACGGCGCAGCGCCGACAATGACCGCTAACGCTCAAGTCCCGGTCAGTGGTGACAGGCGTCATTGGGCACAACAAGGGAGTCCAGATTCCCTGGGGGCGTCCGGCGTTGAGTCGATCAACCGGAAAACGGCTTCCATTTCAAGGTCACGCCCCGCGGCGGTGGCTTCAAAGCTTGGCGAAACCATGACATCCGGAACAATGGAAGCATCCGGCGTGGCTTCAGTGTATGTCGCCGCCAAGAGCGGTATATCGACGGCAACACCGGAATTGGGCAGAACGACCCATGCCAACTGGCCACCGTTTAGCCCACGCAGGTTGCCGCCGGTCGCTTGGCCGATCAAAGTGGCGGAGCCGCTGTCCTTCACAAGCTTGGCAAACTGAAACGTGGCAGAGCTGTTTTCGGCACCGATCAGAATGAACGTCTTGCCATTGTAGGGTTGTGCTGTCGGTTCGATCGTCTGTATCCCGTTTGCCTTTGGCAAGAATCGATATTTGCCAGCGGCCGTACCCTCACGGATCCTTTCGACCTGGCCGGTGCGGTCGAAGAAGCTGTAATCCCAGGTGTCCATGTATTTGGCGGTGATGTAGGGTGCCCGCTCGTACGCCGATGTCGATTGGTCTGAGAGAAACTGGAGCGGACTGCGGATCAGATGCTCCAGAATCTTTCCACCGATCGCACCATCGCCGCCTTCATTAAGACGAATGTCGATGACAAGATGAGGGATGTTGCGCGAATTCAGTTCGGTGAATGCCCTATCAATGAACGCCGCCCAATCGAAGTCGGAGTTCCAGAACGAAAACGTTGGCAGCGTCATGAAGGCCGTATTGCCTTCAATTCTGAATTGCCATGATTCACCCTCACTCGTGATGCCTTTGTCAGCCAATGCCGCCGCACGTCGTGCAAGTGTCGTGGCCGCGACTGTAATCTGATCGCGCTGGCCGGACGGTCTGCGGACTGACAGAGCGTAACGACCGCCTTCCGGTGGCGCCAGCAGAGGCCAGATGATATCCATCTGGCTGAAGTCGCTGCGGTTATGGTTGAGCTGTCTGAGACGCTTGCCGTCACTGCTGCCGTCGGCACGCAGATACGGCATCATGGCCGTAACGATGTCGGGCGCTTCGATTCCATTGATAGCCAGCACTTCATCACCGGCATTGACAGCGGCATCTGCGCTTGCGAGGACCAACCATCGATTCGCGACCAACATTAAGGTGAATGGCAGTTTGTCGGCGCTTTCCAAAAGCACACGTTTCGCAGAACCCTCCTGATTAAGCACATTTGTCCAGGTATGCCCACAGCGAATACTTGCTGCCATTTCAGTAGCGGCGAGATACATTTCGCCGACGCTCCTGGCCGCATTTCCGCGGCCTTCAAAGCGCTTTAGAGTTGCATCGAAATCCGATTGACTAAGGTATTTGGTCAGTGCGGGATGCATATCCAGAAGCGCACGCTTCAAGATTCTCACATCTTGGGCCGACTGCTCGGCGCTCAATTCAACCGCGGCTGCGCCACCTTGGCCAGCCTGGACCGATCCCGTTTCACCTACGAATAGAAACGCTAAGACTGCCACATTGACAAGTGCTCTCATGGGGAACCTCTCAGCACGTCGGATGGTGGTTGCAAAAATCCGAAAATAGTGCTTTGCAAGTCGCTAACAGGTGAAGCCATTCGAGCCTCCGACTTTCCAACACCCTTTTCGCGCCGCTTCGCAGTCGTCGAAGGCGGCAAGGAGGTCGGCTGGGCGCGATGCGAGGGTGAAGGAGGACTCGCAGACCAGAAACGGCAACGCATCCAGCGACGGATTGGCGAGCTTTGTGCAGGTTGCGATTTTTCGCAACAACGATCGCGGTGACTTCAGCAGCGACACCCGCATCATCACCACTGCGACTCGGCTATCGGCGAACCCCAATCTCTTGGTCTTCCGCGATCTCGGCACCTCGGAATTCTCTCGTTGCAGAAGCTATACCCCGCAAGCGCTCGCACCTGAACTGTTTGCCAACGGCTTCGAGTAGGCTCAACGCGACACGCCGCACCCGACGGGAGCCCCAGCGAGCATCTTTCTCGCCGGGGCAGTTGGCAGTCCACGCTCAGCGGAGTGCGTTGTCCCCCACTTTCCAGACGCCAGCGTCGTTCTTCATTTCGACGCGACCGCGCACGGTCTGGCCGTAGGCGTGCCTGCCCTTGATTCGCAACTGGGCGCGTTCGCCGTCGATCCAGCCACCGACAACCTCGGCAGTTTCCGGGTGCGCCATCGTCGCGATCTCCACGAGCGAGTCCTCGCCAAGAATCTCGACCATATCGGCCGCCAATGCCTGCTTGGCGATGATCGCTTTGGTGTCGCGCTTACGCAGCACATCGATGAAGGCCAGATAAGCCTTGCCCGGTTCTCCGCCATCGGCGGGCAAAGGCTGTCCAGGATCGCTGATAGTGGCCAAGTTCAGATCGAAACTGAGGCTAATTTCATAGGTTTTGTCGAAGAATTCAGTTTCGGATTTGGTCCACTGTCCGCGGATATGCTCCGCTTCGACACTAACTTGCTCGTTGCCGTCGCCATTGGTGCTGAAACTGTCCGGTCGCGCGATCAGCGAGCCAATCTGTAGTGGCTGCTCATCACTGACCAGCGTCAAAAGGAGAGTACCTGTGTCCGCTGGCGCAGAACTGGCGATGGCATCGAGCGGATCCAGTGCCCCACTGGCTGCCGTCGCGTCCAGTGGGCCTTCGCCAAGAACCACGCCGTAGGTTTCCCGTTCGGCGTCCTGCCACAGTCGAATGGCGACGCCATGTTTGATTTCGAAGCGCTGATCGCCCATTCGGTAGTGGCCGCTGACCGTGTCCGCAGCCAATGTCTGGGCGGCTGGCATGGTGAGCGCAAAGATGAGAGCGATGGATCGCAGAGTTGACATGGCGAGCTCCTGTTAGGTTGGCAAGCGCGTCGGTCGGATCGACAGACGTGTGAGACCCGAGCGTCATACCGTGTTTGGCCAGGCGACGGGACAATGCGATGAATGCACCGAAGCCCCCAAAGTGAACGCTGCGTTTGGATCAGCAGGGGTCATCACCGCTCGTCGTACCGATGCGGCTCGCTCCGCGCGCGCTTCAGGTCCCCCGAGGCTTTGCTCGGTGGGTCGCCGTCGCCGTCCACGGATCATCTGGCCAGGGATGCTTGGGGTAACGCCCTTTCAGTTCCTTCTTGACCTCGGCATAGGTGCGCTCCCAGAAGCCGCGCAGGTCCTGCGTGACCTGGATCGGGCGTCCGCCGGGCGATAGCAGGTGAAGTGTCAGCCTGATCCGCCCGTCGACGATGCTCGGTGTATCGGCAAGGCCGAACAATTCCTGCAATTTGACCGCGAGAATGGGCGATTGGCCGGGAACATAGGAAATGCCGCGCTCCATGCCCGAGGGCACTGTCACGCGTGTCGGCACCAGTCGCTCCAATGCCTGCCGCTGCGCATGGTCCAACTGCGCTCGCAGGGCTTCGCCCAACAGCGTCGAATCGATCTGCGCCAGGCGCGTCTTGCCGCTCAGGAAGGGTCCAAGCCAATCGGGCAATGTCGCCAGCAAGGCCTGATCCGAGAGGTCTGGCAGTCGCAACTCCTGACAGTGCTGGCGCAACAAATCCACGCGCAGTCGCCATTGCTGCTGGGCATCGCTCAGGTCGAGTGCCTGGATTCCCAGTCGACGAATCCCGTTCAGCAGTCCACTCACACACAGCGCGGGGTCTGGTTTGCCAATCGGTTTGCGCGCCAACACGATCTGATCGAATCGACTCACGCGCGCTGCGGTCACCGCACGGGTCTCCTCATCCCATCCCGCTTCATCCTCGTCCCTGAAACGTTGCGGGAACGTGGACTGCAGTGCCGACAGATCAACGCCGGTCGCGCGCAGAATCAAGCCATCACCGACATCGGCACGCATTTCGCTGATCACCAGCCAGGGTTCTCCCACCAGCGGCGAGTCAGCATTCAGCCGCGCCATGCGCCCGCTGCTCAGCGCGTAGCGCAGGCGGTCACCGGGCAGGACATGCGCAATACGGTCCGGGTAGGCGTGCATCAGCACCTCGCCAAGCTGATGCACGGATGTTGCTGTTGTTGGCTCGCGAATCCCAAGGCGACGACGCCACTGAGCGGCCGCCTGATCAATCGCGCTCAGTGCCGCTCGGTCGGTGTCAGGTGGCGTTCGACGTTGGCGGTATTCCTGCAATGCCTGCCAGCGACTACCCCAGTCTTCGCGTCTTCTGGCTTCGCCACGCCATGGATCTCGCGATTCAATCAGGGCGATCAGGTCGCAGGCGATCAGTTGCTGGGTGCCATGCTTCACTGCGCAAAGCATGGCCGCGAGTCGCGGATGCGTCCCCAGGCTCAACATGCGCCGCCCCAAGGCAGTCAATGCAAGGCTGTCATCCAGCGCGCCCAACGCGCGCAGCAAGTCTTCCGCCTGCGCCATTGCGCCAGTCGGCGGCGGATCAATGAAAGGCAGCGCCGTACTGCCCCACGCGGCCAGTTCAAGGCGCAAACCGGACAGCTCGACCTGCATCAACTCCGGACGACGTGCGGCTTCCAAGCGCTGGCTTTCCGGCCACAACCGATAACAGGTTCCCGCCGCCACACGTCCGGCGCGACCCGCACGCTGGTCGGCTGAGGCCTGCGAAATACTGACAGTGGTCAACCGCGAGAATCCGGAGTTGGGATCGAAACGCGGTTCGCGTGCGAGGCCACTGTCCACCACGGCACGGACACCCGGCAGCGTGACGCTGCTTTCCGCCACATTGGTCGCGAGTACCACGCGTCGACGGTGGTCGTCGGGTTGCAGGACGGCTTGTTGTTGTTCCACCGGTAACTCGCCGTGCAGCGTCACCAGATCCGCCGCTGCGGTCTCCGCGATGGGACCCAATAGCATTTCGCTGCGCTGAATCTCGCGCAGCCCTGGCAGAAAGACCAGCACGTCACCGGCGTTTTCGCGCAAGGCCAAGTCCACCGCACGGCGCAGCTGCACTTCCTCCGTTTCGTTGCCAAGGCGGGGCGGATGGACAACCCGAACCGGATAGCTTCGCCCCGCGCTACTCAGGCGCGGCGCATCGAGTTGCTGCGCCAGTCGCTCGCCATCCAGCGTCGCCGACATGACGACGATGCGCAGGTCGGGGCGCAACTGCGCCTGCACATCCAGCGCGAGGGCCAGGGCAAGGTCGGCACTGAGATGGCGTTCGTGAAACTCATCGAACAACAGGGCGCCGACGCCATCCAGACCGGGATCATCCTGGATCAGGCGCGTGAGGATGCCTTCGGTGACGACCTCGATCCGGGTTCGCGCGCTGACTCGGGACTCGAACCGGATGCGATAGCCCACCCGCTCACCAACCGTTTCCACCATGGCGGAGGCCATGAACTGGGCCGCCGAGCGCGCGGCAATGCGTCGCGGCTCCAGCATGATGATGCGCTGTGTTCCCAGCCATGCTTCGCTAAGCAGTGCAGGCGGCAAGCGCGTGGTCTTACCTGCGCCAGGCGGCGCCTCCAGAACCAGTCGGGTGTGCTGCTGCAGTGTTTGACAAACCTGTGGAAGCAGTTCGTCGATCGGAAAGCGAGGCGACATTCGTTCTACCCGGAAATGACAACGCCGCCAGAGGTCTCTGGCGGCGTCATGCAGACGGCGAGTGGACTAGCGCCGCTTGGCAAGCACGCGGGCTTCTGCCGCGCGGATCTGCGCCATCAGCTCGGCAACGCCAGTCACCGGATCGGCCTTGTCGGCGTCCGTCCTCAACGGTGCGGCCTCGCGCAGTCCTGGTGTGGGATCGAATGCCTGCGCATTGACCCGCTTTGAAGGACCGTAGCCGTCCTGCACGAAGGTCCGACTGGCGGTCCGAAATCCCTTCAGCGGATACATGGCGTAGTTCAGGGGATTCGCTCCACAGGGATACAAGGTGAATCCACCGTCGCCATTGCCAGTGAAGCCCGCGCTGAAATCGTGACTGAGCGCGCGCGCTTCCAGATAGACACACATCTGTTGACCCTGCGAATTCACGCTGTTGTCGTCAATGATGGTGACCTGGCGTTGCCGCGTCGCGTTGTAGAAACCGGAAGCACTGTTGTACTGCAGCGCGGTGGTGGTGCAGCTTGCGTCCAGTGAGGTCTCCGGTCGGCAACCATCGAAGTACCAGGTCCGCGTGCCGTTATCGTAAGAGAACTCGTCCAGTACGAGCACGTCTGCGCTGTAGCGAAATGCGCCGTAATTGGGCCACTCACTGAAATCGAGCGTGAGATGCCACTCGCCCAGCATCTTGGTGACTTCGACCGGTGCGTTGCCATCTTCCGCGCGGATTTCACCAAACAGGAAGCGCTGGATCGGCATGCTGCGAATAGGCTGCGGTGGCACGTTCCAGGTCAAGGTGCCACGCTGCGGATCATTGGCATCGAACGCGATGCGTACCGTTCCCACCGATTGCTCGCTCGGCGTGCCCGGGTAGCTGCAGCCTGCACATTGAATACCGCTATAGCGATAGACAGTGGCTTCGAACAGGGCATTGCCCTGCAACAGGTTGTACGCGGTATAGAACACCGGTGCCCCATTGGCTTCACCCAGATAGGCAGTGAATGCCAAGGCATTGTCTTTGATCTCAATATTGAAACCGGTACCGCTCTCGGCTGGATTCCACCATAGTCCTGCTTCGGGTTGATAGGCCCAGCTGCTCGAACAAAACAGGGTGGCCAATAGCCATGACGAACGTTTGCGCATGAGGTGTTCCTCCCAGAACGTGGACGCAGCGTGGCACAACTCGATCACTCCACGCTGAATTGGTGCTGATTCGCCTGTTGGCCGACTCAGGACTTTTTCGGTCGCGACCAGCCATCCAGAGTCACCTGACGCGCGCGTGCCACGGTGAGCTTGCCTGCTGGCGCATCCTTGCTTATCGTCGAGCCCGCACCGATGGTGGCACCGTCGTGCAGTACCACCGGCGCCACCAGAGCGGAGTTCGAACCGACGAAGACCCCATCGCCAATGATCGTCTGGTGCTTGTGCGCACCGTCGTAGTTGCAAGTGATCGTTCCAGCGCCAATGTTCACCCGCGAGCCGATCCGGGCATCGCCCAGATAGCTCAGGTGATTTGCTTTGCTTGCGGTGCCGACCTGTGCCTGTTTCGTCTCGACAAAATTGCCGATGTGCACGCTATCCGCAAGTTCGGTACCAGGCCGCAGACGGGCAAAGGGGCCAATCTGGCATCCGCGGTCCGCGATCACACCATCCAGATCGCAGTGCGCCTGGACGACGGTTTCGGCCGCGAGAACGGTGTTGCGAAGGCGTGTGAACGGTCCGATCCGGCATCCGTCACCGAGTCGTATCCGACCTTCGAGAATGACGTCGATGTCGAGCTCCACGTCCATCCCCACTTCCACGTCACCGCGGATCTGTACGCGATCAGGATCGGCCATGCGCACGCCCTGCTGCTGCAACGCGCGGGTTTGCCGACGCTGATAGCTGCGCTCCAACTCCGCGAGCTGCAGGGCATCGTTGGCGCCCATCACTTCCATGGCGTCGTCAGTGGGAACGGCTTCCGCCGACATTCCCGCCTGAGTCGCCAGCGCGAAGATGTCGGTCAGGTAGTACTCGCCCTGCGCGTTGTTTGGTTGAATCTGCGCCAGCCACGTACGCAACGACGACGCCTCCGCCTGCAGAATACCGGTGTTGATTTGCGTGATGTCGCGCTGCGCCGGTGTGCAGTCGCGCTCCTCAACGATGGCGGCCACGCGACCTTTGGTATCGCAAACCAGACGCCCATAGCCCGTGGGCACTGCGAGCTCTGCGGAAAGCACCGCAAGCGGACCCTCCGCACGAAGCAGGGCCGCCAAGGTACTCGCCTGGATCAACGGCACATCACCATAAAGCACCAGCACTCGGGCCTGCTCAGGAAGGTGCGGCAGAACCTGTTGGACAGCATGTCCGGTACCCCGACGCGCGTGCTGTTCGACCCAGTTCACCTCGGTATTGCTGGCATCCGGAAACGCCGCACGAACCTGTTCTCCGGCGTGCCCGTAAACGACATGAATCCGCTCGGGCTGCAAACGCCTGGCGGCGGCCAGCACGTGCGCCAGCATCGGTTGACCTGCCAGCGGCATGAGCACCTTGGGCAAACGCGAGCGCATTCGCTTGCCCTCGCCTGCTGCGAGAACAATGACATGCAGAGGAAGACTCATAGGCAGCAACTCCAGGGACGACACGAGACCCGTGGATCATAACGGGACTTGGGAATGGACCGATGCGCCGACCGGAAAACGAAAAACGCCGACCCGGAGGTCGGCGTTTCCGTGATACCGCATGGAAGGCGGGCTCAGTGTTTCAGAATCAATGCTTGAGGTTCTTGCGCAAGCGTTCCAGTGCCTGCAGCTGCGCCAGCGCTTCTACCAGCTTGGCTTCGGCCTCGGCGACGTCCATTGCGTCGGTGCGGTTGGCAAGCACGCGTTCAGCTTCCGACTTGGCCTGCAAGGCCGCCGCTTCGTCCAGATCCTTGCCGCGGATCGCCGTGTCGGCAAGAACGGTCACGACCTGCGGCTGGACTTCCAGAACGCCGCCGGAAACATAGAACAACTGCTCTTCGCCACCTTCAAGGATGACCCGCACATGCCCGGGCTTCAATCGGGTGATCAACGGCGCATGGCGAGGGGCAATGCCCAGTTCGCCCATTTCGCCGGTCGCGATCACCATTTCGGCGGCACCGTGGAAGATCTCTTCCTCGGCACTGACGATGTCGCAACGGATGGTGCTCATTCAATTTCTCGCTATGCGTTATTGCATTCAGGCGGGACTGCAAGCGACGAGCCCGCAGTCCAATCCCGTGTAATCAGGCCGCCTTCGACGCCATCGCCTTGGCTTTCTCGAACACTTCGTCGATACCACCAACCATGTAGAAAGCCTGTTCCGGCAGATGGTCGCATTCGCCATCGACGATCATCTTGAAGCCGCGAATGGTTTCCTTCAGCGACACGTACTTGCCGGGGGAGCCGGTGAACACTTCGGCGACGAAGAACGGCTGCGAGAAGAAGCGTTCGACTTTGCGGGCGCGCGAAACGACCTGCTTGTCTTCTTCAGACAGCTCATCCATGCCGAGGATGGCAATGATGTCTTTCAGTTCCTTGTAACGCTGCAGGGTCGATTGCACCTTGCGTGCCGTCTCGTAGTGTTCGTTGCCGATCACATTCGGGTCGAGCTGACGGCTGGTCGAGTCGAGCGGATCGACCGCGGGATAGATACCCAGCGCGGCGATGTTTCGGCTCAACACCACCGTCGCATCCAAGTGAGCGAAGGTCGTCGCCGGCGATGGGTCGGTCAGGTCGTCCGCTGGCACGTACACGGCTTGAATCGAGGTGATCGATCCGGTCTTGGTGGAGGTGATGCGTTCCTGCAGCACGCCCATTTCCTCAGCCAGGGTCGGCTGGTAACCCACCGCCGAAGGCATACGGCCCAGCAGCGCGGACACTTCCGTACCCGCCAGGGTGTAGCGATAGATGTTGTCGACAAACAGCAGCACGTCGCGGCCTTCGTCACGGAAGTGCTCGGCGATCGACAATCCGGTCAACGCCACGCGCAGACGGTTGCCCGGCGGTTCGTTCATCTGACCATAGACCAGCGCCACTTTGTCGAGAACGTTGGAGTCCTTCATCTCGTGGTAGAAGTCGTTGCCTTCGCGGGTACGTTCACCCACGCCGGCGAACACCGAGTAGCCGCTGTGCTCGATAGCGATGTTGCGGATCAATTCCATCATGTTGACGGTCTTGCCCACGCCCGCACCGCCGAACAGTCCGACCTTGCCGCCTTTGGCGAACGGACAGACCAGATCGATCACCTTGATGCCGGTTTCCAACAACTCGTTGGCCGCAGCCTGGTCCTCATAGGACGGCGCCGGCTGATGAATCACGCGATAGTGCTCGGCATTGACGGGGCCCGCTTCGTCAATCGGATTGCCCAGCACGTCCATGATGCGGCCGAGGGTTTCCTTGCCAACCGGCACTTTGATGCCTTCGCCGGTGTTGTTGGCGATCAGGCCGCGCTTCAGGCCGTCGGTGGAACCCAAGGCGATGGCGCGGACGATGCCGTCACCCAACTGTTGCTGGACTTCGAGCGTGATGGCGGTGCCATCCACCTTCAGCGCGTCATACACGCGCGGCACGGCGTCACGCGGAAATTCCACGTCGACGACGGCACCGATGATCTGCACTACTTTACCCTGGCTCATTTCAGGATCCTCTTGATTTCAATTGCGTTCGGCAGCGCACCGGGCGCCAGCCATGAAGGGTTAAACCGCCGCTGCGCCACCGACGATCTCGGAAATTTCCTGCGTGATCGCGGCCTGGCGAGCCTTGTTGTAGATCAGATTCAGGGTACCGATCAGCTTGGTCGCATTATCCGATGCCGACTTCATCGCCACCATGCGTGCCGCCTGTTCCGAGGCGATGTTCTCAAGCACTGCCTGGTAAACCAGCGATTCGACATACCGCGTCAACACGTCGTTCAACACGCTCGGCGCGGAGGGCTCGTAGATGTAGTCCCAGTCATGCTTGGTTTCCAGCGTTTCGCTGGGCGGCAAGGGCAACAGCGGGTCGATGCTGGCCTTCTGCACCATGGTATTGACGAAGTCGTTGTAGGCCACGTTGACGCGGTCCAGCGTGCCCGCTTCGTAGGCATCCAACATGACCCGAATCACACCGATCAGCTGCTCAAGCTGCGGCTTCTCGCCCATGTGGGTGACCGACGCCACCATGTTGACCTTCAGACGACGGAAGAAGGTGTTCGCCTTTTGACCAACCGCCACGACATCGACTTCGACGCCCTGTTCCTGCCATTTACGGATTTCGCCGATCAGCTTGCGGAACAGGTTGGAGTTGAGTCCGCCGCACAGCCCGCGATCTGTCGAGACCACGATATAGCCGACCCGCTTCACGTCCTTGCGCTGGGCCATGTAGGGATGCACGTAATCACTGTTGGCCTTCGCGATATGACCAATGACCTGACGCATCAGACGCGCGTACGGACGCGACGCCTTCATGCGGTCCTGCGCCTTACGGATTTTCGATGCCGATACCATCTCGAGCGCACGCGTCACCTTGCGGGTGTTCTGCACCGACTTGATTTTCGACTTGATTTCGCGACCGCCTGCCATGTGTTTGCTCGCTCTACTTGCTGCGCGGAGAGTCAGATCCGGATGCGGTGCCGACCGATCATCCCGGCCGGCACCACGGATTCATCGCTCACCAGGTTCCGGTGGCCTTGAAGTCCTGGATGCCCTTCTTGAAGGCGGCTTCAATGTCCTTGTCCCAATTGCCGCTGTCGGTGATCTGCTTCATCAGTGCACCTTGCGTATTGGCGAAATGGGCGTGCAGACCGGCTTCGAACGCGCCGATCTTGGCAAGCGGCAGATCGTCCATAAAGCCGTTGTCCACCGCATACAGCGACAAGGCCATATCGGCGATCGACAGCGGGGCGTACTGCTTCTGCTTCATCAGCTCGGTGACGCGCTGTCCGCGCTCCAGCTGCTTACGGGTGGTTTCGTCCAGGTCGGAGGCGAACTGCGCAAACGCGGCCAGTTCGCGGAACTGCGCGAGGGCGAGGCGGATACCACCACCCAGCTTCTTGATGATCTTGGTCTGCGCCGCACCACCCACGCGCGACACTGAGATACCGGCGTTCACAGCGGGGCGAATGCCCGCGTTGAACAAGTCGGTTTCCAGGAAGATCTGACCATCGGTAATCGAAATCACGTTGGTCGGCACGAAGGCGGACACGTCACCGGCCTGCGTCTCGATGATCGGCAATGCCGTCAGCGAGCCAGTCTTGCCCTTCACGCGACCATTGGTGTGCTTCTCGACGTATTCCTCGTTGACGCGCGCGGCACGCTCCAGCAAACGCGAGTGGAGGTAGAACACGTCGCCGGGATAGGCTTCGCGGCCCGGCGGACGGCGCAGCAGCAACGACACCTGGCGATAGGCCACCGCCTGCTTCGACAGATCGTCATAGATGATCAGCGCGTCTTCGCCGTTGTCGCGGAAGTACTCGCCCATCGAACAGCCGGAATACGGCGCGATGAACTGCATTGCCGCGGATTCGGACGCGGTTGCCGCGACCACGATGGTATGCGCCAGTGCGCCATATTCTTCCAGCTTGCGGACCACGTTGGCGACCGACGACGCCTTCTGACCGATGGCGACGTAGATGCACTTAACGCCCGTGCCCTTCTGATTGATGATGGCGTCGATGGCAAGTGCGGTCTTGCCGGTCTGGCGGTCACCAATGATCAGCTCGCGCTGACCGCGACCGACCGGAATCATGGCGTCAACCGACTTGTAACCGGTCTGTACCGGCTGATCGACCGACTTGCGCCAGATCACGCCCGGAGCAACCTTTTCGATGGGCGAGGATTCGCTGGCATTGATCGGGCCCTTGCCGTCAATCGGGTTGCCCAGCGCATCGACGACGCGACCCAACAGCGCCTCACCAACCGGCACTTCGAGAATGCGTCCGGTGGTTTTCACCGTGTTGCCTTCGCGAAGGTGTTCGTAGTCACCAAGGACCACGGCACCCACCGAATCACGCTCGAGGTTCAGCGCGAGCGCGTAGGTGTCGCCTGGCAGTTCGATCATTTCACCGGCCATCACATCGACCAGACCGTGGATGCGGACAATGCCGTCGGCCACAGAGGTGATCGAGCCTTCGTTGCGCGCCTCGGCGGCGAGCTTGACCTTCTCGATACGGCCCTTGATCAGTTCGCTGATTTCAGAAGGATTGAGCTGACTCTGCATGGGAATTTCCCTGAGATTTTGAATTCGTGAGTGGGCCGTAGCGAAACACGTCGTTCACTGGCGCGCTTTCGTGAAGCGACTGCCCTGGTGTCCGACGCGCAAGCGATACGCGTGCGCCACCGGGCTGGTTGGCCCGATGGTCGGCACGTCCCTGCGCCTGGAGGCGTCGCCTCCATTTGATGCAAACACACGCGCTCAATGACTGAGCGCGCGTTCCATACGCTGCAATTTGCCGCGCACCGAGCCATCGATCACCAGATCGCCAGCGTCGATGACCGCCCCGCCGATCAGCTCCGGGTCGACCTGCTGCTGCATGACGACCTCGGTTCCAAAACGTCGACGCAAGGCATCCAACAATGCCGCCGTGTCAGCGGCATCCATGGCAACTGCGGACGTCACCGTGACCCGGATCGTCCGCTCCGCCTCCGCGCGCAGTCCTTCGAACTGGGCGGCGATTTCCGGCAGCAAGGACAGACGGCGATTGTCGGCCAGCACGGCCAGAAACTGCAGTTGATCCTCACTGCATTCGGGCGCTGCCAGCACGCCAACCAGTTCATCTGCCGCAAGACGCGGATGACCGATCAGTTGCGCCACGCGGGCGTCCATCGCCGCCGCCGCACTGAACTGCAGCGATATCGACCACTGCGCCAGACTTGTGGATTTACTCGCCAACGCGAACGCCGCGCGAGCATAAGGGCGAGCCAGAGTGGCAACGTTGCTCATGCTCAGATCTCGGTCGCGAGGTCAGCCAACAAGGCTTTGTGCGTGTTGCCATCGATCTCGCGACGCAACACCTTCTCCGCGCCACTGATCGCCAATGCGGAAATCTGCTGACGCAGTTCTTCACGAGCACGATGGGCCGCCGCAGCGATTTCCGCCTCGGCCGCTGCTCGTTGACGTTCTGCCTCGGCAACAGCGTCTTCCTTCGCCTTGTCGACGATCTGATTGGCGCGCGCATGGGCCTGCTCGATGATCTCGTTGGCTTTGCCACGAGCGTCCTTGAGCAGATCGGTAATGCGGGATTCGGCCTGTGCCAGATCCTTGTGGCTGCGTTCGGCAGCCGCCAGACCTTCGGCGATCTTCTTCTGCCGTTCCTCAATGGCCAATGTGAGCGGCGGCCAAATAAACTTCATCGTGAACCAGATGAGTATCGCGAACGACAGCATCTGGCCGAAGAAGGTCATGTTGATATCCATGACAACTCCTGTATCCGGTGCGTGAGGCGGGTAGCGGTAACACTACCCACCGGCCACGAGGCCTCGAAAGACCTCGCAAACCTTTGAATCAGGCCAGCTTCGACAGCAGCGGATTGGCAACGCCGAAGAACAGCGCCACGGCCAAGCCGATGATGAAGGCCGCGTCGATCAGACCAGCCAGCAGGAACATGCGGCCCTGCAGCATCGGGACCAGCTCAGGCTGACGGGCAGCAGACTCAAGGAACTTCGAGCCCATGATGGCGATACCCAGGCAGGCACCCAAAGCACCGAGACCGATGATGATGCCGATGGCGATGGCGGTGAGGCCCTGAACTTGAGCGATGAATTCCATGGTGGATCTCCTGCAACGTTTGAAAGGTGAAGTGAAAATGGGAAACAGCAGTGACAGCGTGCCGCGGAGTGGCCTCAGTGACCCTCACGGGCACCGGCGATGTACACCACCGTTAGCACCATGAAGATGAAAGCCTGCAACAGAATGATGAGGATGTGGAAGATGCCCCAAGCGGCATTGAACAGCACGCCCGGCGCGAAGGTCACACCACTGGCGAGCAGGCCAGCGATCAGCATGAAGACCAGCTCGCCACCGTACATGTTGCCGAACAGTCGCATTGCCAGCGAGATCGGCTTCACCAGCCACTCGATGATGTTCATGATGAGATTGACCGGCGCCAGTACTACCGCCATGCCGCCGTGAGCGTGGAAGGGTGCGGTCAGCAATTCCTTTCCGAACCCGAAACCGCCCTTGGCCGCCAAGGCGTGACCGATAAGAATGAAGAACACCGTGACCGACAGACCGAGCGTCGTGTTCAAATCGGCGGTCGGCACCACCCGCATGTAGAAGTGATGGGCAGCTTCTTCACCTGCCACCATGGAAACCACCCAGCCCGGCAAATCGAGCGGCAGCAAGTCCATGGTGTTCATGAAGACCACCCACATGAAAATCGTCAGCGCCAGCGGCGCCACAGAACGACGATCGCCGTGGAAGCTGTCCTTGACCTGCGTGTCGATGAATTCGACAACCATCTCCACAAAGGCCTGCATCTTGCCGGGAACACCCGCGGTGGCACGCCGCGCCACGGACCAGAACCAGAACAGGAACAACAAGCCCAGGACCAAGCTGACCGCCCAGCTGTCCCAGTTGAACAGACCGAGCTTACCGTCAACCAGACCGGTATCAATTTGACCGTGATGCAAGTGATGGGTGATGTATTCGTTCAAACCACCCGAGGCGGACTCTGCTTCCACACTCATCTAGGACACCGTCACGATTTAAGACCAATGAAGAAGGGGAGCAGGACCAGTCCGGCGCACAGCCCCGCCAAAACCGGCAGAGGCGGCAGCTCGAGATGCGCAAATGCAAAATACATCGCGACACCGATCAGCACCCACTTGATAAGCAGTGCACTTGCCAGACGAACCAGAACCGAACCGGCCGCCTGAACACCCCCCGCGGTTGCCCGCCAAGCCACAAGCACCGAACCCAGCGCGACAACGAGCCCACTGAATAGTGCGCCTATCGCGGCCTGTCTGCCCTGAGCCAGGAACGCCGCCGCTACACAGACAGCAACCAGCGCCTGCATGGCGGCAAGTTGATAGCCGGAGCGTCGGCCGGTTTCCACAGGATTCATGGCAGCGGGACCGGTCATATTAAGGATGCAGGGCGCTGAAAACGCCCTCAAAAGCCTGCGAAGTATAGCCAGCCCGCTCTACCAGTAGCAACTTGGGAGCATAGGAGACTTTGGTCGGCACCGCCTGACGGGATTCGCCCGCGTATGGATTGCCCGACCGGCGCAGGCCTTCGTCAGGTCGACGGCAGTGACAACTGAACCGCAAGCCCCCCGCCTTCGCGGTTGTGCAGGCGGATTTCCCCGCCATGCGCTTCCACAATCTCGCGGGTCAGTGCCAATCCAAGCCCGGTACCGCTTCGCTTGGTCGAGTAGAACGGCAGTAGCGCTTGCGCCAGTACGGTGTCGGACATGCCTGGCCCGCGATCCAGCACATCCAGACACCAACGCGCGCCCGCTCTTCGCAGCCGAAGCGCCACCGCTTCCGGCGGCGTGCCCGATTCATGCGCATTGCGCAGCAGGTTCAGCAGCGCTTGCTCCATCTGCGCCGGATCGACGCGGACCTCGCCATCGGTCGGGCATTCGCAGTGAAACAGGACCTCGGCCTGAATCCTGTGCAGCAGATCCGACCAGCGAACTTTCTGCAGGCGTGGCGCTGGCAATCTTGCAAATGTGGCATAGCCCTGGATGAATCCGTCCAGATGGCGAGCGCGCTCCTCGATGGTCTCCAGCACCTTGTCCAGTCGCTCGCTTTGCCCACGGCGCAGCAACTCGGCTCCCGAATTCGCCAGCGACGCGATGGGCGCCAGCGAGTTGTTGATCTCGTGGCTGATGACGCGTATCACCTTTTTCCAGGCCTGCACTTCCGCGCGCCGCAGCTCGGCAGTGAGTTGTCGCATCAACAATAGTCGATGCGGTCGCCCGTTGAGGCGAAACGCCCGCTGCAGAATCTGCCAGGCCGATTCCTCTTCCCCCTCAGACAGCGTGCACACACCATCCTGTTCCGCCTCGATCAACTCGCGCAGGGCAGTTGGCAACGCGGGCAACAGTCGGTTGATCGAATCTCCCTCCAGCCGTCGCCCCCCATTCATTTGGGCGCGCGCAGCGAGGTTGGCGTAGACCACAAAGCCGGATGGGTCGAGCAACACCATCGACACCGGCGTGTGCTGCACCATGGTGTCGAGCAACAGCTCGCGCTGGACCAGATGCAAACGCTGTTCACGCAACACGCTGCCCAGTTCGTTGTGCGCGGCAATCAGCTCACCCAAGGCACCGGTTTCGACTCGGGCGACCCCCACACTGAAGTCACCTTCCCGATAGCTCGACACCAAGCCGGAAAGGGCACGGAACACTGCAAACCAGGGTTGCAGAAAATAGCTCGTCGCTAACCACGCCGACAGTAGCGTGATCAGCAGCGTGAGCGCGAACGCAGACAGCCAGTCCAACACCAGAGCCAAACTACCGAACACGACGGCGCCAAACAGAGCCGCGATCCAGATGACCAGAACCAATCGTCGTTCAGGACCGCGACCCAAGGCGCGAGATAGCTTCATTGGCGCGCGATTCCAAATCGCTCCATGCGTCGGTACAAGGCCTGCCGACTAAGTCCGAGTTCGCTCGCGGCCTGCGCCAGCACACCGCCTGCGCGGGCAATCGCCGCCTCGATGGCGGCGCGGTCGGGCTCGTTTTCGGCTGAACCTTGCGCATGCATCACAGATCGAACCGGCAACGCCAGCGCGGCGAGGGGAATTTCCATCTGCGTGCTCAACAGCCGCGCCCGCAGCATCACGTTCTTCAGCTCGCGGACGTTGCCCGGCCAGTCATGCCGCAACAGCGCCTCGCGGGCATCGCGCGACAGCGTGCGCTCGCCCGCCAGAAAGTGTTCGGCCAGAGGAAGAATGTCGTCAACACGCTCCGCCAGCGGTGGAATGCGCAATTCGATGACGTTGAGCCGGTAGTAGAGATCCTCGCGAAACTGCCCGGCGCGAATCATGGCGGGCAAGTCGGCATTGGTGGCCGAGATCACCCGCACCCGGACCTGTCGCTCGCGATTGCTGCCCAAACGCTCAAAACGACCCGTTTCCAGCACGCGAAGCAGCTTCATTTGCCCCGACGGCGGCAGATTTCCGATCTCGTCAAGAAACAGCGTTCCGCCATCCGCCGCTTCGAATTTTCCCTCTCGCGTCCTGTTCGCGCCGGTATACGCACCCGCTTCGGCACCAAACAACTCGGCCTCGATCAACTCACCGGGGATCGCACCGCAGTTGAGCGTGACGAAGGGCCCTTTGGCGACGTTCGAGTTGGCCTGCAGGATTTCTGCAAACTTTTCTTTGCCCGAACCATTGGCGCCCGTAATCAGTACGGACACATCCGACTTCGCGACTTGCGCAGCTAGGCGTAGCATCCCTTCGGTCGCACGGTCGGCCCACACGAGACCGCAGGTATCGAGGTTCGCCAACAGGCTTTCGCGAGACCGTTTGCGCTGCTGCGTTTCATGCGCCAGAGCACGATTGACCTCGCCCAGTTCAAGCAGATTCTTGACCGTCGACAGCAGTCGCTGATCGTCCCAGGGCTTGGCGAGATAGTCGGCGGCGCCCGCCTTGACCAGGCTGACCGCGGTGTCCAGGTGCGTCCACGCTGTCAGCAGTATGACCGGCAGGTCAGGATGTTCCGCGCGGATGGCACGGAACAGGTCTTCGCCTTCAGCACCCGAGGTGGTGTCGGCGCTGAAGTTCATGTCCTGGATCACCAAGTCAACAGATCTATTCGCCAGCACATCCAGTCCCGCGCGCGGCGTTGTCGCGTGCAAGGCATCCAGGTCGTGCAGGGACAGAAGCAACTCCAGGGCGGTGGCAACTGCCGGGTTGTCATCAATGATCAGTACGGTCGACATGCCCGCATTCTCACACGCTGCGCGTCGCGACGGCCGGTGGAATGCGCGCCGCGCGCCAAGCAGGCCCCAGGGCCGCGCCAAGGCCCAGCAACCACAGCACCATCGCACCGATGAGCAGGTGCAACAAAGGCAGACGCGCCGCATCGATGGTCTGGATCAGCAATTGATTCAGCAACAGCGCAAGCGCAATCCCGAACGCGATGCCCAGCGACGTCACCAGAAAGTTCTCAACCAGAAAATAACGCAGGATGTCGCCGCGGCGCGCACCAATGGCACGTCGTATTCCGATCTGCTTACGGCGTTGGTTGACCCACAATGAGGCCATGCCGATGATCCCCGATGCGGTGACCAGCAACAGCAGGCCCATGACCGACAACAACAACCAGGCCATGGCGTAATGGGTACGGTAGCGATTGGCCCGTGCCTCCGACAGTGTCGTCGTTCCAAGGTGAACCCGACCATCCATGGCCTTGCCCAGCGCGGCCTCCACATCCCTCTGCACACGGGCTTGCTGGCCAGGCTCGCTGCGCACCACGAAGGCGGCGCTGGCGACGAGTTGTCGCAACGGTACGATCATGCTGACCTCGCCGCGCCGCTCCAGTTGTGCCCATGGAGACTGTAAACGCTCGACGATCCCCACCACTTCAAATTGCGAGTCGCCGAGAAATGCTGTCTTGCCCACATACTCACTCTCGTCGGGAAACAACTGTTCCGCCAACGCACGGGTCAGAATCGCGTGCTTGGGCGCGATGTTGGCGATCGATGGCTCGACGATTTGTACTTCGTCCGGCCGGAAGTCGCGACCTTGCACCAGTTCCAGACCCAGCGTATCGACGAGACTTTCCGAGGTGAAGTAGAAGGCGGTATTGAACGTCTCTTCGCGGTCCGCATCCTGATGCCGCGAGACAGTCAGATTCCAGCCGGACTGGGTGAGCGGGGCCATGTTTGCCGTTGCGACGCTGCGCACACCCGGAATGGCACGAATCAGCTCCAGATCGCGATCCAGCATCGCCGGGATGTCCACGCCCTCGCGAAATGCATACCAACGCGTGAAGAACACATTCTCTTCGTCGGCTCCGGTCGGGCGCGCCGCCACCGCAAGGCGGTCCTGCACGACATAGCCTGCATTGCTCAGGATCGCCAAGGTCAACGCGACCTGCATGGCGATCAGAACGGCACCGGTCTTGCTGCGCAGCAAGGCTGAAATGATGGGACGGATTTCCATGCGGTCCTCACTGTGTCTTGAGTTGGATGGCTGGCAGCGTCTGACAAGCGCGCCAGGTTGGCAGCAAGCCAGCAAGCACGGCGGCGCCGACGGCGGCACACAAGGTCACCAGCAACATCGTTGCATCCATGTGCGCCACGGCGGCCACCTCGTCCGACTGGCGCGCAATCAGCGCCAACCCAGCGAACGTCAGACCGACGCCCAGCACGCCACCAGCGAGGCCAATCACTGCGGCCTGCACGAGATACTGTTGAAACACCTGTCGCCGGGTCGCCCCCAACGCTCGCCGGACACCGATCTCACCCGCATGCCCGCTAAACTTGGCCATCAGCAATCCGATCGTGTTGACAATGCAAACCAGCAGGAAGCCGACCGCCAGGAGGGTTTGCAGGATGGTGTCGTCGCCCAGCACACGCTGCACACGCATCCATTCCTGCACATCCAGCAATCGCGAGCGCTCACCGACCGGCAAACGCCCCAGCACCTTCTGTGCGTCGACATAGGCGCCGAGTCGACCGCGATAGGCCGCGCGCTCGTCGGCACTCGCCAACTCGACCCAGTACTGCATGAACACGCATTCCGAGTTCAGCAAACCCACGAAGCCCGGCTCCGGACCTTCACCCGAACAGTTGACGTTGCCATTGGGGTCCTGCTCGTTGGTCAAGGCGTTCTGCAAGGGGATGAACACGTCATCCGTCTCACCAAAGCGATTGGGGCCGCCCACCAGCCAGTAGTACTTCGGCAAGGGCTGCCACGCATCCATGACACCGATGATCGTTTGATCCCGACCCAGGACCCGCAGCGTTTTTCCGGTGGGGTCCTCCTCACCAAAGATGCGCCGGGCAAATGCATTGGAGAGCACCACCTCGTCCGCACCACGGGTATCCGCTTCCGCCGTCCAGGCGCCGCCGAAGCGGAATGGCACCTCGAACATGGCGAAGAAGTCCCGCGTTACCGCCATGCCGCTGACCAATTGATTGCTGCCGTCCTGCAGTTCGATGACACCGCCAACCGCGTACATGGCACTGCGGCGGAGCCCGTCACCGGCACTCAACAGTTCCTTCGCATCCAGCCAGGACAGGTGGTCCGACGGTTCGGCGTCGGCCGCCGCGTCGGCCGGATAGTTGTCCACCTGCACCACGAACAAACGATCACTCTTGTGTGGAATCGGGTCGCCCGACATCGCGCGCAGCACGGTCAGTGTCGACATCGATGCCGCCACACCCACAGCCAGGGTCAGCACCATCAGCAGGGTCAGCAAGGGATTGCGCCGCAGGCTGCGCAAGCCAAGATTGAGGTAATAGGAAATCATGCTCGCTCCTCAACCCGCGACCGACGCCGCGTCGTCCATCGGCAATATCCGCAGCGCATGGCCCAGCGCGCCGCGCTCCAGATCACTGACCATGCCGTCGACGATATGCACGTTTCGTTGCGCTCGCGCCGCCAGCTCCGGGTCATGCGTCACCATGATGATGGTGGTGCCGTCGGCATTGATCTGCTCCAGCAGTTCCATTACGCCGCGTGCCATCTGCGAGTCCAGGTTGCCGGTCGGTTCGTCGGCAAGCAGCAGGCGTGGCGAACCTGCCAGCGCACGGGCAATCGCAACACGCTGTTGTTGTCCGCCCGACAATTCGGCCGGGTAGTGACGCTGGCGCGAACCCAGCCCGACTTTTCCCAGCGCATCGTCAATCCGGCGACGGCGCTCCGAAGCCGAGTAGCCGCGATAGCGCAACGGCACGTCGACGTTGTCGAACAGATTGAGGTCAGGAATCAGATTGAAGCCCTGGAAGATGAAGCCGAGCTTCTCGTTGCGCAGTCGCGAACGTTGATCGTCACCCAGTCCGCGCACACTGACGCCGTCTAGCAGATAGTCGCCCTCACTGAACTCCTCCAGTAACCCGGCGATGTTCAGGAAGGTCGTCTTGCCGGACCCGGATGGACCAGTCACCGCGACAAATTCGCCCTCTTTCACCTCGATGTCGAATCCACGCAGTGCATGGGTTTCAATCATGTGGGTCCGGTAGATCTTGCTGAGTTGACGCATCGAAAGCATGTTCAAACCTCGTCGGGAGGAAAATCGAAAGAAGGGAATCGACTCAGCGCAGCCGCACGCTGTCGACGTCCGAAAACAGATCGGTACCGGCGATCACCACCCGATCACCCGGAGCCAGACCGTCCAGCACCTCCACGGCAGAAGTGCTGCTGACGCCCAGGCTGATCGCACGCTTGGTGGCGACGCCGTCCTTGACGACCCAGGCGGATCGCCCGCCATCGACCTCGATGAATGGCCCTCGGGCGAGCATCAGCACATCGTTGCGTGTTTCAAACTGCAGGCGACCATTCACCCGCTGGTTCTGACGCAAGCCTCCAGGCGCTTCGGCATCAAAGTCGACGCGAACCCGCACCCGGTTGTTGACCACTTCCGGCGAGATGGCGACCACATGCATGGCTGCCTCGGTGCTGCCGAACTGCACCTGTACCGGCATGCCGATGCCGATGTCGTCGGCATAGCTTTGTGCCACTTCCAGCTCGACTTGCAGACGACTCAGATCCACCACACTGACCAAGGGCGCATTGACGGCCACCACGGCACGATCCACCACGCTCACCGTGCCAACCATGCCGTCAACCGGTGAGCGCACCTGCAACTCGTCCACGCGGCGCTCCAGGTTTTCCACCAGCAGGCGCTGACGCTGCAGCGACTGGATATGGGTGGCCAGATCAAAGCCGACGCTTTGCGCCTCCAATGCGGCCTCGGCCTCCGCATGGGCACGGCGAATCTCAGCCGTGCGCGCCGCATCACGGGCGCGCAGCACGTCGATCTCGGAAATCGCACCCAGCTCAAACCCGCGCTCGCTGCGCTGCAGATCGCGCTGTGCGCCCAGCAGCGTGACGTCGGCTTCATCCAGCGTCTTGCGCGCGGTCAAACGAGCCTTGTCGGACAAGATACGCTGACGCCCGACCTCGGCTTCCAGACTGGCCAGTGTCGCCGCCTCGCGTGACAGCTCGTTCGCCAGTTCCGGCGATTCCAGTTGCAGCAGAATGTCACCACGCTTGACCGCTGCACCGGCTTGCACCCGCAACGTAACCGTCCCGGCGGACGAGGCATACAGCGTCGGACTGACCGCCGCCACCAGACGTCCTTCGACGGCGGCGTCGCGAATCAGCGTGCCGCGCGTGACTTCCGCAATGCGCACCCGCTGCACATCCACACTGCGTTCGGCCGAGGTCCAGCCGATCAGCAACCAGACCAGCACCGCGACGGTAAACAGGGCGGCAAGCAGCCACATCGAACGGGATTTCAGTCTTGCATGGGCGCCAGCGGGGCGCAGCACGGTGTCCTGGCGGGAAGTATCTCGAATCATGGCAACACTCGGCGGGAGTACGCCGGTGACTTAGCACCGAACATGCCAACCATGACATGTCTTTATTTTCAGCAACTTGGACTTCGCCACGTGCATCCACCCGAGGTCATACCGCAGGCGCGGACGTCCGACCACCGCGTGGCGGACAGTCGAGAACGGATCGAATCCAACCGCTTTACAAATGAGGCTCACCCTTGGCTTTGCCGGACTGGCATGATTGGCAGCCAGTGCCCGTCATCGCTGACCAACTCCGGGATCCGATCAAGCCCATGCCGCGCCCCACAACGCCGTCAATTCAGCGCGCCGTTTCCTTTCTGCGCAGGCTTGTCGCCGGTGTTCTGATGGGTACGGCGATGTCGGCATTCGCGCTTGATCCGGAAGCGCCACTCGGCCAGTTTGTGCTGGAGAAATGGGGTGCCGACGACGGACTGCCGCAGAACTCGGTGAATGCCTTTGCCCACGCGGCGGACGGTTTCCTGTGGATCGCCACCTATGAAGGTCTGGCGCAGTTCGACGGCCTGCGGATTCGCGCCGCACCCGAATCCATCACCCAACAAACGGGCTCGGCACTGGTTCGACTCTGGCAGGGCAGCGACGACAGTCTCTGGGTCGCCTCGGTCGATCGTGGCCTGACCCGCTTGCGCGGTGAAGAGGCGACCCGCTGGAACGCCGAATCCGGCCTGCCCAGCGATACGGTGATGATGGTGCGCGGGCGCACCGATAACGACGTGTGGGTGGGAACACAAACCGGACTGGCGCGCATCGTCGATGACAAGGTTGTGCAGGTAAGCGGGATTCCCAGCGCTGCGATTCGCGACATCCACTTCGATGCCCAGCAGCGCGTCTGGGTGCTGACGCGCTCAAGCGGTCTGTTCCTGATCGACGCGAACCGTGTGGTGCCCATCGCCCTGTCTGGCGACAGCAACCCGATTGGCGGCAGCATCGCCGGCAATCCGGATGGTGGCGTTTGGGTTGCGACGATGCGAGGCCTGCATCGTATCGATGCGTCGGGCCAATGGCAGCAACGCCTCGGTATGGAAGACGGACTGGCGGGCGACGTCATCAACAAACTGATGCTGGATCGGCAGGGCGCGCTGTGGATCGGCTTCGAAGGGCGTGGCTTGCAGCGCCTCTACAAAGGCAAGCTCGATACCCTGTCGAGCGATGGATTGCCAAACAACTTTGTGTCGTCGCTGTTCGAGGATCGCTTCGGCAATCTGTGGGTAGGTACGAACTTCGGTCTGGCGCGCCTGCGCGAGAGTCTTTTCATCAACTTCGGTGATGCCGAAGGGTTGCCGGGCGAGTATGCGCGGGTCATTGCGTCTGCCCCGGACGGAAGCCTGTGGGCGGGCATTGATGGCGGTGGGTTGATCCAGTTCGCGCAAGATCGCGTCGCCCGAATCTATTCGCCGGCCAGCGGGCTGATGGGCGACAGCGTCCGTGCCCTTGCATTCGATGCCGACGGCGCACTCTGGATCGGCAGCTACACCGTTGGGCTGCAACGGATGGTCGATGGCCGCTTCGAGAACTTCACCCCCGAGCAGGGTCTTCCCAGCAGTCTAATCCGCGCCATTCAACCGGACCGCGATGGCATCCTCTGGCTCGGCACCGAAGATCGCGGACTGATTCGCTATGACGGCAACCAGTTCGAACGCATCCAATGGGAGGATGGCAGCGGTTCGGTCGAGGCGCGCAGTCTGCTGCTTGCCCGTGATGGTCGCTTGTGGACGGGAACCTACGAACGCGGCGTGGGTGTGTACGACCCGACAACGAAGCGCTTGCAACGCGTTGCCGATATTCCGCCCACGCAGCGCGTGCTGACCCTGTTCGAAGACCGCGAAGGCCGCATCTGGGTAGGTGGACAGGCAGGCCTCGGGCTCTACCATCAGGGACAATTCCGCAACCTCGCCAGCAAGGGTGCCGCCTTCCAGCGCGCGGTGTTCTTCATTACCGATGACGATGACGGCGGACTTTGGTTCACCGGCAATCTGGGCTTGAGCCATATCGCTGCTGACAACCTCGCCGCGTGGATCGGTGACCCGGAGCAATCTTTGCACGCCACTCGTCTGGACCGCTTGGATGGCTTGCGCAGCAGCCAGCTCAATGGCACCAGCCAACCTGCCGGCGCGCGCGATGCGCAAGGTCGCCTATGGCTGCCCAGCGCGCGCGGCGTTGCGGTGTTGCGTGATGACAGCACGATCCTTCCCGAGCGACCACCCAGTGTGAAGCTGGAGGCGGTTCTGGTTGACGGCAACGCATTGCAACCCACTCCGAAAACACGGATCACCCTGCCGCCGGAAGCAGGGCGGATCGAGATCCGCTTCAGCGGTGTCAACTCGCTGCTACCGCGAGCCCCCTTGTTTCAGACCCGCATGGAAGGACTTGACGCCGACTGGAGCGCTGCCGAATCACGTCAGAGCGTGACCTATGGTGCGCTGGACCCGGGTGACTACGCATTCAGGGTCCGAGCACTGGCGCCAGGCGGAACCGTCAGCACGGAGATCCGACTGCCCATCCAGGTGCAACCGAAGCTGTGGGAAGAACCCTGGGTTCGGGTGTTGCTGGTAACCGTCGGCCTGTTGGCGGCCTGGGGCGTCGCGCACTTGCGATTGCTCAGACTGCGAACCATCAATCGCCGACTCGAAGCCGAGGTGGAGTCGCGAACCCGCGAACTGCGCAGCAACAATCTGCAACTGGAAGAAGCGCTGGTACAGGTACAGGAGCTGAGCCGGACGGACGCCCTGACCGGATTGGGTAACCGGCGTTTCCTGCAGGACGAGATTCACGCCGAGATGGCGCTGACACAACGGCTGCAGCAGGATCAGAATCATCTTGACGAGGATCAGCGCGAAGGACTGGTGTTCCTGCTGCTGGATCTGGACCACTTCAAGCGCATCAACGACGCCTATGGTCACAGCGCCGGGGATCGCTGGTTGAGCGCCGTCGCGGAGACGATCCGCAAGACGACCCGCGCCGCCGATCACCGGATTCGCTGGGGCGGCGAAGAGTTTCTCGTCCTGCTCCGGCTGACCAGACCGTCGGACGCGCTGGCGCAAGCAGAGCGCCTGCTGCGTGCGCTTCGCGCGCTGCGAATCGGTATCAACCCGACCGCCGAACTTCAGGGAACCGCCTCTATCGGTATCGCGAGTTGGCCACTCGGTGCAGGGGATCGCGTGGACTGGGAAGCCGCGTTGCAACTCGCTGACGCGGCGCTGTATCAAGCCAAGAACCGAGGCCGCGACCGCGCCTGCGTGCTGCGCTATCTGCCGCGCCCGGTTCGGCTCCATCACGTTCAGGACGCGCTACGCCATCCCGACCAGGCCATTGCCGACGGGCGGCTGCAATTGACCGAATCGAACGGACACACCGACGCCGGCCCTGCTCCCGCGTCGACCGATCCCAGATGATCACTCAAGGCCGCAACAGCTACTGCGGCGACGCGCACCATCAGAAAGGACACGCATCGCCAGCCGATCACGGCCGGCGATGCCCGATCAATTCGCGGAACTGTCGGTGTCGCTGATGCCTTTCAGCTTGCGGTAGCGTGTCCGCACCGCTTCGTATTCGGCCTGCAGAGTGGCGCGCTCGGCCTCGCGCATTTCCATGTACGCGCGCTGCTCTGCAACCTGATTCCGCGCGGCGCTGATCGAGCTGTTCACGGTCGCTGGCACGGGCTTGCCTTCACGCTCCAGCCGCGCCGCATGCGCAAGCAGATCAGTCAGACTTTTTTCCTGACTGGTGATGCCCACCTTGGCTGCTTCAACCGACTGATCCAGCAAATCGAAGCGTTCCTTGTAGGCGCGCTCAAGATCGCCTTCGGTGGCATACGACGACGTCAATACGGCGTCCATCTTGTCCTGCTCGGCCTGACGCGCCGCTGCTTCGGCTTCCTGCTGCGCCTGCTCCGCCTTGAGCTTGCGTTCCTCTTCGCTCAACGCGCGATCCACGCGATTGACCGTCATACCGTGCGAATTGAGCTCGTCACGCGCCGACTGCATCGCCTCGGGCGGCAAGGTGTCGGTGTAGTGGACCTTGCCCTCCTTGTCGACCCAGCGATAGAGCTTCTGTGCCAGCGCAGCATCACAGACAAGGCACAGCAGTGGAATCAAACACAGCGTCAGCTTACGCATGCAAACCTCTCGTTCCATCATTGCAGACCAGTTCAAACAACAACGCCGAATCGAGCCTGATAAGCCCGCAGCGCGGCCTGTTGCCCCTGCACGGCTTCGTTTTCCCCAGTATAGGCAAGCAACTCCGACAACCCTGCGACGGCGATCACGGGCAGGCCCAGTTCATCACGGACCTCCTGTGCCGCCGAACGTTCGCCCTGACCGCGCTCCTGACGGTCCAATGCAATCAGCACGCCACAGGGTTCGCCACCGCCTTCACGAATGATCTCGATGGATTCACGCACGGCGGTGCCCGCCGTGATCACGTCATCCACGATCAGCACCTTGCCCTGCAGGGGCGCGCCAATCAGCGAGCCGCCCTCGCCGTGACGCTTGGCCTCCTTGCGGTTGAAGGCAACCGGCACATCGCGCCCCGTTGCGGCCAGCGCAACGGCGACCGAAGTCGCCAGCGGAATACCTTTGTAGGCGGGGCCGAACAGCATGTCGAAGTGCAGCCCGGAAGCGGCCAGCGCGGCGACGTAGCACTCACCGAGTGACCGCAAGGCCGCCCCTGAGTCGAAGCGCCCGGCATTGAAAAAATACGGACTGATACGCCCCGATTTGAGCGTGAACTCGCCGAAACGCAGCACCTCACAGCGCAGCGCAAGATCGAAGAATCGGCGTTGATGGTCCTGCATGGGTTACCCATGAATCGTTGCAAAGGCCGCTATCATCCCAGCATCGGCGGTTCGCGACCATCCGCACCGCCGCTCAGGGACCGACTCTCGCATGCGAATTCTCAGCTTCAACGCCAACGGCCTGCGCTCAGCCGCGCAAAAGGGCTTCTTCGACTGGTTCGCCGCACAGGATGCGGACCTGCTCTGCGTGCAGGAAACCAAGGCACAGGCGGAACAACTGGCCGACCCGGCCCTGCGCCCCGCGGGCTACACGGTGGCGTTTCGTGATGCCACGACCAAGAAGGGCTACAGCGGTGTCGGCATCTACAGCCGACGCGAACCGGATTCGGTGTTGACGGAACTCGGCTGGCCCGATTTCGATGAAGAAGGTCGTTACATCGAGATGCGCTTCGGGCATCTCAGCGTGGTCTCGCTGTACTTCCCGTCGGGCTCGTCGGGTGATGAGCGGCAGCAATTCAAATTCCGCTGCATGGACTGGTTTGCGCCGATCCTGCGGCAGTGGCTCGACAGCGATCGCGACTATGTGATCTGCGGCGACTGGAACATCGTGCACACCCGCCGTGACATCAAGAACTGGACCTCCAACCAGAAGAACTCCGGCTGCCTGCCCGAAGAGCGTGCCTGGTTGGATCATCTGTTCCGGCAACAGGGCTGGATCGACAGCTATCGCCATCTGCGCCCCGACGGTGAGGACTACACCTGGTGGAGCCAACGCGGCGCGGCACGCGCCAAGAATGTGGGCTGGCGCATCGACTACCAGGTCGTCAGTCCGCGTTTGCGCGATCGCCTGAGCGATTGCGCCATCCATGCCGAACCGAAGTTCTCCGACCATGCGCCGTATGCGGTGGACTACGACGTGTGAATACCGCCACCGCGACCACGCGCTGGCAGCGCACTCTGCAGCCGTTCGCCACACCCTCGGCTGGCGTGCTGCTTTTGCTCGGATTTGGCTGCGGCCTGCCGTTCCTGCTGGTGGGTTACACGCTCTCCATCTGGCTGCGCGAAGCGGGCATGGAACTGGGCAGCATCGGCATGCTGAGTTACGCCAGTCTGTTCTACGTCTTCAAGTTCGTGTGGGCCCCTTTGCTGGACCGCTTCGCGGCACCGCTCCCTTTCCTCAAAGGTCGACGTCGGCCTTGGTTGTTGCTGGCACAAGCCGGGCTGGCGTTGGGACTGGTCGGCATGGCGCTGCTGCAACCTGATCACCTGTATGCCTTTGTCGCCTGCGCCGCATGGGTCGCGTTTGCCGGCGCAAGCCAGGACACCGTCGTCGATGCCTATCGCATCGAGGTCGCTCCGCTGGACGCGCAGGCGGCCCTCGCCGCCACCTATTCACTCGGCTATCGACTTGGGCTGATCGTTGGCGGCGCCGGAGCACTGTTTCTGGCTGATTTGGGTGATTGGCGAATGGCCTATTTCTGCATGGCGGGCGCCATGCTGTTGCCGATGGCCGGTACATTGCTGGGCCGCGAACCGGCTGTCCCCGAACAGGCCTTGACCCGCCCTGGCTTCATCGACAGTTTTGTCGCCCCGTTCAGCAGCTATTTTCGCCACGCCGGACTATGGCTCGGTCTGGCGCTGCTGTTGTTCGTCGGTCTGTTCAAACTCCCCGACCAGATGCTCGGTGTGGTCGCGGGACCGTTCTATATCGACACCGGCTACAGCAAGGCGGAAATCGCCAGCGTCTCGAAGCTGTATGGCATCTGGATCGGCATTGCGGGTGCCTTCCTCGGTGGTTTGACCGTCAGTCTGCTTGGCCTGCGGCGCTGCCTGCTGATCGCCGCCATCGGCGTGGCGTTGTCGAATCTTGCCTACCTGCTGATGGTCCAACATCCGGGCATGCTATGGGCATTTCTGAGCGCCATCCTGGCCGACAATCTGGCGCAGGGCTTCGCTGGCACGGTGCTGGTGGCCTTTCTGTCCAGCTTGACCCAGCGCGGCTATACCGCCACCCAATTCGCCCTGCTCAGCTCGTTCGCCAACTTACCGGGCAAACTGATCGGCGGCGTGTCCGGCTATATGGTCGAAGCCTGGTCCTATCGCGGCTTTTTTCTTTTCAGTGCGGTGTCGGTCATCCCGACGCTGCTGTTGCTGGCATGGTTATGGACACGTGTACAGGATCGACCACCGCCCACGGCGTGATATCGTGAAGCCCAAGCGCGCATGACAGGGGTGTGGCGCGACAGCTTGCGGCGTGACGCCCCATCGTCCCGCAACGCCAGCATTGGCCGAGACAACAGGTCAGCGTGAACCCATGCCCGATTTTCTGCTGAAAGACATCGATTCCGAAGTCGCCGAACGCATCAAGCGCATTTCGCGCGAACGCGGCTGGCCGATCAACGATGTGTTTCACCACCTGATCAAGCAGGCGCTCGGCATGGAGCCGCCGCCGCCGCCGCTGCCGGGCGATATCGCCAAGCTGGGCGGCACTTGGGAAGACGACGAATCGCGTGCGTTCAAGGCCGCGCTGGAAGCCTTCAAACAATTGCCGAATGATCGGTTCTGAGCGCGGTGCGGCCTGGAATACCGATCGGTCAGGCGGCCCGTACCGCCGTAACGCCCGCCGTAACACAGTCGGCAAATCCTTCGTCTGACAGTCGACCCTGCGCGCCACTCAGAGCGGTAACCAGCGAGGGATTGAACGCAGGCGCGCGAGCGGCCAGTGTGGCGATCGGCAAAGCGCGCTCACTCCAATGCAGCAATTCCATCCGCCCATCCAGGTGCTCGACGAGCCCGGTGCAATGTTCGACCCAGTCGCCGTCATTGAGATAGATCACGCCATCGATCTCGCGGATGGTGGCGAAGTGGATATGCCCGCAGATGTGCCCGTCCACCTGCGCCTCGCGGGCGTGCAGGGCGACCCGTTGCTCATACTGCCGGATGTAGTGCATCGCTTTGCCGATTCGCGATTTGGTGAGGATTGAAAGCGGCAGATACGGCAGGTTCACCCGCCGGCGCACGGCATTGAGATGACGGTTGAGCCAGCACAGCAGTCCATGTGCTGCGTTGCCCAAGCGTAGCAACCATTGCTTGCCCAATTGCTCATGATCGAACTCGTCGCCATGGCTGACCAGATAGCGTCGTCCATCGGCGGCGACGTGGATCTCGCGATGCCGGACCGGGATGCCACCGATGTCCCGACCACACAGTCCGCGCAGTGGCGCATCGTGATTGCCCGGGATATAGCTGACCCGCACGCCGTCACGATGCATTCGCATGATCCACTCCAGCACGGCTGTGTGACTTTCCGGCCAGTACGGTCGCTTGGCCAGCACTTCCAGATCGACGATGTCACCGACCAGATACAGTCGCTCGCAGCGCACCGTCTGCAGGAAGTGCAGCAGGTATTCCGCCTGACAATCCGCCGTGCCCAGATGCACATCGGAGACGAACACTGTACGAACCTGCATGCTGCACCTCATGCCACGCCGTTTGCGCGGAGCTTGCGCCGGTTTCCCGACACCGCCGTTGCATTGCGATGGCGCTGGCGTGACACCTGTCTTCACGCACAGGACTTGCAGAGTCGATTGCGGCAAGCTCGCCAGCCCTCACTCGACAGGACGTTGCATGTCCGCTTCAGCCAGTTCCGAAATCCTGCGTGCCGACTACCGCCCACCGGCATGGACCATCCCCGTGGTGCGCCTGCATTTTCAGCTGGATACCGAGCGCACCCTGGTTGAGGCCGAACTCGAACTGTGTCCGGACCCGCTGCAGCCGCTGAAGCCGCTGGAACTGGACGGCGAAGGACTGGAATTGCTGGAAATCCACGTCAACGGCCAGCCACTGGCGCCCGACCTGTATGTGCAGGACGAGCGCGGGCTGCGCCTGCCGAGTGTTACGCAAGCCTGCAAGCTGCGAACCCGCGTCGCCATTTCGCCGCGTGCCAACTCCGCCCTGGAGGGCCTGTATACCAGCGGCGACCTGCTGCTCACCCAGTGCGAGGCGGAAGGCTTCCGCCGAATCACCTTCTTCATCGATCGCCCCGATGTGCTGAGCGTGTACGAGGTCAGCCTGCAGGCCGACGCCGAACGTTTTCCGGTCTTGCTGGCGAACGGCAATCCACTCGGTCGGGAAACACTCGACAACGGGCAGCATGTGGCGCGCTGGCACGATCCCTTTCCAAAGCCCAGCTATCTGTTTGCCATCGCGGCGGGGCGCATGGACCATGTCAGCGCACCGTTTACCACCGCCGAAGGCCGACAAGTCAGCATCAACATCTGGTGTGAGCCCGGCTTCGCGCCACGCTGCGAGTTCGCGCTGGGTGCGGCACTGCGCGCCATGCGCTGGGATGAGCAGCGCTTCGGGCGTTGCTATGACCTCGATGTGTTCAACATCGTCGCCGCGCAGGATTTCACCATGGGCGCGATGGAGAACAAGGGACTCAACATCTTCAACGCGCGCTACATCCTGGCCGATATCGACAGCGCCACGGATGCGGATTTCGAGGCCGTGGAGTCGGTCATCGGACACGAGTATTTCCACAACTGGAGCGGCAATCGCGTCACCGTGCGCGACTGGTTCCAGCTTTCGTTGAAGGAAGGCTTCACGGTATTCCGCGATCAAGAGTTCACCTCGGATCTGCACTCGCGAGCGGTCAAGCGCATCGACGACGTGCGGATGTTGCGAGCACGTCAATTCCCTGAGGATGCCGGTGCCTTTGCGCATCCGGTAAGGCCCGAGCGCTATCGCGAGATCAACAACTTCTACACCGCCACCGTGTACGAAAAAGGCGCCGAAGTGGTGCGCATGCTGCATACCCTGCTGGGCGAGGCAACCTTCCGGGCCGGGTGCGATCTGTACTTCGCGCGGCACGACGGGCAGGCAGCCAGCGTCGATGCGTTCCTGAACGCGATGCGCGAGGTCAGCGGTCGCGATCTGCTGCAGTTCGAACGCTGGTACGCGCAGAGCGGCACACCCACCGTGCGCATCCGTGATTACTTCGACGCGACCCAGCAAACCTGGACCTTGACCATCCAGCAACACACACCAGGCACGCCCGATCAAGCCGAGAAGCAGCCGCTGCATCTGCCTCTGGCCTATGCCTTGTACGACGCCGCAGACCAGCCTTTGCAGGCCGTGCCGCGCGGCGATGTCCTGCACCGCCCCGGCCTGCTGGAGTTGCGCGCCGAGGAACATGTGCTGCGCTTCGAAGGCCTGACCGAGCGACCCCTCGCCAGCTTTCTGCAAGGACTGTCCGCGCCGGCCCGACTTGACTTCGACTACAGCGCCGCCGAGCTCGCTCGACTGATCCGCATCGAGCGCGATCCGCTGTGCCGCTGGGATGCCGTGCAGCAACTGGCCACCCGCGTCATTCTGCATTCGCAGGACGACGACAGCCGCGCCTTGATCGACGCCTTCGGCGCACTCTTGCAGGACCGTCAGATCGATCCGGCGTTTGTCGCGCTGTGCATGAGTCTTCCCGATCCGGGAATGCTGATCGACAGTACCGAACAGGTCGACATTGCCACGCTGCTGGCTGCGCGCAGGCACTTGCTGGATCAACTCGCGGTGGCACACCAGACACTGCTGGCACAGCGATTCGCTGAACTCGATGCGCAATCCCCGTCATCCCTGGACGCCGACGCCATTGCCGCGCGCCGTCTGAAAGCGGCCTGCCTGCAGTGGCTGGCGCGGGTCGAACTGGATGGACAACGTGCGGCCAATCTGTATGCGCGCGCGCAGACGCTGACGGATCGCCTGTCCGCGCTCAGTGCGCTGGTCCACAACGATGCGCCGATGGCCGGTGAGGTACTGGAGCATTTCGCACATCGTGTCGAGGGCGACCTGCTGCTGACCGACAAATGGCTCGCGATCGTGGCGACGCGGCCACAAGCCGATGCCGTCGAACACATACAACAGCTGCTTTCCGGTCCGCATTGGCTGGCGCGCAATCCCAATCGCGTACGCGCGGTTCTTGGCAGCTTCGGCCGGAGCAACTTCGATGCTCTGCATCGCGCCGACGGTTCGGGCTACGTTCTGCTGTGTGGCCGTATTCCGGAGCTGGACGCCATCAACCCGCAAGTCGCCGCGCGCCAGATCGGCGCGCTGGAGTACTGGCGCAAGCTGGATACGCAGCGACGTGGCGTGATCGAGGGTGAATTGCGCCGCCTGCAGTCACTGCCCTTGTCGAACGACATGCAGGAGATGCTGGGGCGCCTGCTGACCTGAGGGCGGGTAAGCAGCATGCTGACTTGTCATCGTCGTTTTGCTGGCTCAATCTGATGACACGTGGCGTTGCGGCAATGGCTGCCACGTCTTGATGCCTTACAGAGCACGCTATTGCCGAAGTCCGACCGATTGGAGGTCCCTATGCGTCAGTTTCCGCGTTTCCTTGGGTGGTCCCTGTCCATGGCATGTCTGTTGAGTGCCAGTTTGCCCGTGCTTTCGCAATCGCTCGACGCGTCAGCGCTCGCTCCCGCCGCGCAGGAGCGCGGCCATGGTGGGTCGGGCAGCTGGGGGGGCGGTGGTCAGCGTGAGGAATTCTTCGTGTGCGAGAGTATTCGCGACCGCTATTCCGAATGCCGCAAGCCAGGTCGTGGCCCTGTCAGGCTGGACCGCCAACTCTCCAGCACCCGCTGCGTAGAGGGTCGAAACTGGGGCCAGAACCGTGGCTCGGTATGGGTGGATAACGGCTGCCGTGCGCGCTTCTCCATTTCGTCATGGGAAGCTGGCAGTCGGGAGGTCACCTGTGAAAGCCGAAAAGACCGCTATACACGTTGCGACTGGCCGCGCGGCTGGGGTTCTCCGGTGGTTCACCGACAGTTGTCGGACGCGCGTTGCACCTGGGGCTCTACCTGGGGCATGGAACGCGGTGACATCTGGGTCGACCGCGGTTGTCGAGCGATCTTTCGCCCGCGCTGAGCACCCGACGAAGTGATTTGCTGCTCCGGGCTCCGCCAGACGGTGGGGCCGGGATCTTCTTGCTTGCGCCAGATGCCAATACGATGTCCAGAATTTCGCTTCACCTGTTCATCTGCCTTGTCTGCCTAACCGCCGGGCTGTCCGCTCAGGCCACTTCCAACGAGCTTGAGGACACTATCGGTGAAGCACCCGAGCGCCCTCGTGTGGCCGTGGTATTGGGTGGCGGCGGTGCCCGTGGCGCGGCCCACATTGGTGTACTGCAAGTTCTGGAGGAAAACCGCATCCCGGTCGATCTGGTGACCGGTACCAGCATGGGTGCTCTGGTTGGCGGACTCTATGCGTCCGGGCACTCCCCGGCCGAGATGCAGACACTGCTCAGCACCATTGACTGGCAGAAGATGTTCAAGGATTCGCCGCCACGCGAAACCCGCCACATGCGGCGCAAGCGCGAGGACATCGCCAATCTCGGGAGTGCGGAGCTGGGCGTGCGGGACGGTGCCATCATGGCCCCGCGCGGGGCGTTGCAGGGCCATCATCTTTTGTTGTGGCTGCGCAGGCAGACCCTCGGCGTGCGTGCCGTTGAGGACTTCAGCGCACTGCCGATTCCGTTCGCCTGCGTCGCCACCAATATCGTCAGCACCGAGAAGACGATCCTGGATCACGGCGATCTCGCCATGGCGATGCGTGCCAGCATGGCCGTCCCCGGTGTGTTCGCGCCGCTGCGCGTTGATGGTCACCTGCTGGTCGATGGCGGTGTCGTCGACAACGTGCCGATCAGCGTGGCGCGTGACATGGGCGCGGAGCGCTTGATCGTGGTCGATGTCGGCGCACCGTTGCTGACCGAGGCGCAACTGGACTCTCCGCTGGCCGTCTCGCTGCAGATGGTGTCGGCCATGATGAAGCGCGAAACGGATCGTTCGCTGGCGACCCTGGACCCACGTGACGTGTTGATTCGCCCCGATCTGGGGGAGTTCTCGTCGGCTGATTTCGACCACAGCGCCAGCACGATCGAAACCGGACGCCAGGCAGCGATCGCCGCCCTGCCGCAACTGCGTGCACTGGCGCTGGATGAGACCGCTTGGGCCGCGCACCTTGCAGCGCGGCGTACGCCGGACAACAGCCGACTGGCCTTCGACCGCATCGTGGTTGACCGCAGTCGTACGCGATCCAATCGCCACGTCGAACGCAAGCTCAGCGAACTGTCGCCAGGCGTGCTGGACGTGGACCAACTCGAGTCCGCGCTGGACCAGACGATGTCCGAAGGCGGCTACGAGCGTGTCAACTATCACCTGCGCCGCGTTGGCGACGAATCGATTCTCAGCATCGAACCGATCGACAAAGGCTGGGGCCCCGGCTTCCTGCGCTTTGGTTTTGCACTGGGCGATGACTTTGTCGGCGGTAGCGCCTATCAGGCCACCGGCGATTTGCGACTGACGGGTCTTGATTCGCGCGGTCGCGAGTGGCGCAATCGGGTTCAGCTTGGGCAGCGCAGCGGGCTGCTGACCGAGCTGTACCAACCGCTCGGTGAGGAAGGTCAGCTTTATGCGCTGGGCTTCGCCGACTACGAAGTCACCCAACAGCCCGTTGAGGTGCTCGACCAGCGAATCGCCCTGTTCGCGTCACGGGTAGCGCGGGTCGGCGGCGAAATCGGTTTCTATCCGAACGATCATTGGCAGATTTCTGCCGGACTGCAACGCGGAAGGCATCATCTTGATCGGCTGATCGGCGCAGAGAATATCAACGAGCACAACAGTTTCAGCTCCGGGGCATGGACCTTCGGCGCCACGTTCGACACCTTGAACGAAGTGGGTTTTCCCACCTCCGGCACACGTTTCGATCTTGCGTTGCGCGCCTTCCGGCCAGCGCTTGGATCGGCGGAAGAAGCCGATGTTGTCCGATTGCGCTTTGACCAACCGATCGACCTTTCCATTGGTACCCTGCTGCTGGGCGCGCAAGCGGATTGGGCAATCACCGGACGCGATAGCGACGAGGCGATCACCACGCTTGGTGGGTTTGGTCGTCTGACCGGCCTGCGCGAGAACGAGCGGGTTGGAACACGCTCGATCCTGGCGCGCGTACTGGGCTACCGTGGACTCAACCAGGTGCAACTCGCCAGCATTCCCCTCTACGCAGGCTTCAGTCTGGAGGCAGGCCAGAACTGGCTCAGTTTCGAAGACGCGGTGGCATCCGACCTCGACTATTCCGCCAGTGTGTTTTTTGCTGTGCGCAGCCCGCTGGGACCGCTCTACGTTGGCTACGGGCGCTCGACGACCGGTGATTCGGCTGCGTTTCTGCGCATCGGCAGTCTGATCGACGATCTGCGCCGGTAACTGCTCTAGGAGTCTGTCGGACTTGACAGGCTTTAGGCTACAAATCCGTCTGGACGGTCCATTCGTTCGCCGCTTCCGTGGGCAATAGCTCAACTATTGCTTTGCGAAACCGGCAAAAACCGTCCTCGCCCAGCCGAATTTTCGCTTCCACTCTTCAAGTCCGACCGGCTCCTAGGCGATCGCCGTACGATTTTTTCCCTCGCGCTTGGCACGGTACATCTGACGATCCGCAGCCTCGAGCCATTCGTGCAATCCGACATAGGCATCGAGAGCGGGCGCGATACCGACGCTCAGCGTGATGTGTAACCCTGGCCACTCGGCAAAGCGCAGAGCTGCCATGCGCTGGTGCAGCCGCTCGGCAAACGTGGTCGCCGTTGCCGGGTCACGGGACAAGACGACCGCGATCTCGTCACCACCCAGCCGTCCCGCGTGATCACCCTCCTGCATCAATTCGCGCACTGCCAAGGCCGTCGCGCGAAGCACTTCATCACCTGCTGCGTGCCCAAATCGGTCATTGATCTGCTTGAAGTCGTCGATATCAATAAGAACCAGATTGCAGGCTGCACCGTCTTCTTTAGCGCGGCTCAACAGCAAGCCAGCCATATCCTGCCAGTGCCGACGCGACTGCAACCCGGTCAGCGTATCGGTGCGTGTCAACTCATCGAGTAGACGATTCTGCTGCTGTACTTTGCGGATCAAACGATAGCTGACCAGACTGACGGCTGTACTGTGGATCAGCAACATGGGCAACCAGGCGAGGATCACCGCCGTACTCGATTCCGGCTCGAACTCAAATCCGGTCCCCACCGCCGCGACCAATAGCCCCAGCAACATGCCTGGCACAGAACGCCACCACAGCCCGCGAATACCCGTGTTGATCTTGTCCACCGTGGCAAGCGTGATCAGCAACGCACTGGGCAAAAGATTGAAATGGATGAGCGGAACCCACAGGCCTGCCAACGCCGAATCAATCAGCAGATTCCGCAACTCGGCCAGATACGGGCTTCGGCTGCGCAGGGCAAGCTGGATGGCAATCTGTGGCCACAACACGCCGGTGAAAACCCAGAATACCCAGAGCAACGGACCCGCCGATTGTTCCACCAGAACCTGCGCGAGTCCGATCGCGGACAGTCCCATGCCCAGCATGCGCAGACGATAGACCCGGCGCGGCAAGTGGCTCCCGTCACTCATGCTTGCCCGCTGCGCAGGCACTGCCAGCTTAGGGGCGGGCAAAGTCTTCGTGGTCATGGCAACAGCATGCGAAAACACGCTCCATTCGCGTTGTGCAGGGCAATTGCCCCCGTCTGCGCATCCCGACGATGCGCCTTTGCCACCATCGCCGCGAGGAAGAGACCCAATCCCGTCTGTCCTTCAGCGACCTGATGCAGCGAAGCACCCGCTGAACGAAGCACGTCTTGTGGGTAGCCAGCACCATCGTCGCATACCTGCAGGCATACGCCCTGCTGCCACGGACTGAAGCTGAGACTGACTCGATTATTTGCCGCGCGACAGGCGTTATGAACGATGTCGCTCAGCACCAGACCTACCATCGCGCGATCCATGAACGCCAGGCGAGGTATCACCCCCGATGAAGCGGAGTCGGTAAGCTCGATCTGCAACAGAGGGAAAAGCGCCCGATACTCGACCACCAATTCATCGAGTAGCTCCGCGGGATCGACTGCCTCCAGATTCAGTGACCACGTACTTTGCTCACCGCGCCATAGCAACAACGCACTCGACAAGCGTTGCGCGCAACGCAGTGCAATGCTTTGTTCCAGCAGGCAGTCGCCGCGTGCCTCAAGACGCCACAGCAATTCGCCGAGCTGATTCTTGACCCCATGCACGGTCGCCGACAGCACGACATCGGGGGTAATGTTCACGTGGTCACCGGCTTGCGCAAGCGCGACAGCAACGCATCGATCTGCTGCAACTTGGGGTGCGCTGGCGACTGCTGTGCCACGCCAGCGCGGTAGCGCAAACAGGCGCGCAGCAGATCGGCATCCTGTCCACGGACCAACATCTGCTTGGCGATCACCAAGGCGGCGTTGCTGACGATCAAAATGTTGTTCGGCAGGCGGTCCGCGGCGTTACTCAGCAAGCTGATCGCCGCCTCCAGTTCTCCGCGTTCGGCCTTGGCTACACCTTCATTGTTGAGAAGAATGACCTGACGTTGGTTGGTTTCGATCAGGGCATCACCGTGTTCGACGGATTTACCCGCCGCACGCAGTACTGCGCGTGCCTGATGATGGACCCGCGCATCTTCAGGTGCGTTCTGCACGGCATGCGACAGGATCTGCTCGCCCGCCACTTCGTGACCCGTCACATAGCAGGCTTCGGCCAGAGCCATGGCGGTGTCGCCGGGCACGACATGCTGAACATGCGTTATCAGCGTGTTCATCAATGCCTCGGCCTTTGCGGTTTCACCCGCGCCCTGCAAAGCGATGACTTCGTGCGCCCCCAGCAGAAGGCTACTGTCTTCATCACGAAATTCGCGCTTCGCCTGAGCCAGAGGCCCGAGGGCCTGCTTCACCTTGTTTTGTCGCATCAACGACTGCGAGAGGCGTGCGTAATCGGCGGCCTCACGAACAGGCGAAAAACGATGGCGCTGCAAGGCATCATCGAGGACCTGCTCCGCGATCTCTGGCTGACCCGCCTGCAGGGCGAGATCACCCAACTGGCGAACACGCGCCAACGTTCCTGGCGCAACGACATGGGCGCGCTGCAAGACCTCTACTGCGCCTGCCATGTCACCCCGCTGCTGCTTGATACGACTGAGCAGCTCGTAACTCGCCATATGCTCGGGGGCTTCCGCGAGATTGTCCTGCAACTCACGCTGCGCGGCATCCAGATCACCGCGCCCTTGCAATGCGCGCGCAAGTCCGTGCCTCGCCCATGGCAAGACACGCTCCGCAATCACCTCCCGATATAGCGATTCGGCCAGTTCCGCCTGGTTGAGCTTGAGCAATGCACTGCCCTTGATCTTCATGGCCTCGAAGCGCTGCCTCGGATCGCTCAACAACAGCTCATCGCAGGCACGCACGACCGCATTCCAATCCTTGCGATCCGTCGCGGCACTGACGCCGCGTAACGCCTCCTGCTTGTCCAGCATGCGCTGCAGACGCGCGTTGAATTGCGCCGCCGTAAATGGCTTGAGGAAATAGTCATCGGGCGCACATTCGGCGACCTGAACCACCCGCTGATAACCCTGTTCGGCAGTAATCATGATGAACAGCGTGTTCCGACTGATCAGATCCCGCGTGCGCAGATACTCCAGAAACTGCTGACCATCGGTGTTGTCACCCAGATAGTAGTCACAGAGGATGATGTCGAAGGACTCCGCCTTCAGCGCCTCCAATGCCTGACGGATGTTTGGCACCGTCAAAAGGCGCGCGCACCCTGTGCCCGCGAAGGTCTGCTGCAATTGCGAGCGCATGGCATCGGAATCGTCGATGACAAGGACGCGCTTGCCTTGCAGATGCGTCAGATTCATGCGAACGGTTCCCATGCAACACGCGGCCGCGCCTCCCCAGGAGTCTGTCGGACTTGAAAGGGGATCGGCTGCAAATTCGGCTGGACGGTCCATTTTTCGCCGCTTCCTTGGGCAATAGCTCCACTATTGCCCTGCGAAACCGACAAAAACTGTCCTCGCCCAGCCGAATTTTCGCTTCGATTCTTCAAGTCCGACAGGCTCCTAGGGCCCGCGCAAGTGCTGCAGGTCGGACTTCCAGAATTGGGGCGAAGGTCAAGCATGACGACCGCCTTGCAAGTTCGACACCACACTGGTGCCGTGGGGCCGACGGTTCGCTGTCAGAACGTCAACCGCAATCCCGGCAGCAGCCCAAGCAGACCCACAACAATGAGGTAGATCGCCACGATGACGGCCAATAGCTTGGGACGAATCAGGATCAGGATGCCCGCCAGCAAAGCCAGCAAAGGTTGCAAGGACAAATTCATGAACAGCTCCGTTGTCTCAACTCCGCAAACCGGTTCCACGTTCCAGCAAACGCAGGGCAAACCAGCCCAGCGCCGAGGCTGCCAGTAGCATCACTCCATACGACCAGCCCAGCGAGATGCTTTCGCTGGACAGCAAGCCATAACGGAAGGCACTGACCATGTAGACGATCGGATTCGCCAGCGTCAGCGTCTGCGCCCAGTGCGGCAACTGGTCGACGGAATAGAACACCCCGCCGAGATAGGTCAACGGCGTCAACACGAAGGTTGGAATGATGGCGATGTCGTCGAACTTCTTGGCGTAGGCCGCATTGACGAATCCGGCCAGCGAGAACACCAGCGCCGCCAGCAGCACACTGGACAGCATGACCAGCGGATGGGGCACCGATACCTTGGTGAACAGCATGGCGATGATCAAGACGATGCTGCCGACCATCAAGCCGCGCAACACACCGCCCGCCACGTAGCCGCCAAGAATCACCCAGCTCGGCATCGGACTGACCAGCATCTCCTCGATGTGACGGCCGAATTTGGCGCTGAAGAAGCTCGACGAGATATTGCCGTAGGCGTTCTGGATCACGCTCATCATCACCAGTCCGGGGACGATGAAATCCATGTAGCTGTGCTCACCCATCATGCCGATGCGCGACCCGATCAAATTGCCGAAGATCAGGAAATACAGGGTCATGGTGATCGCGGGCGGCACCAGCGTCTGCCCCCAGATGCGCAGAATGCGTGCCACTTCGCGGCGCGCGACGGTGTAGAGCGCGATCAGATTGGGATGTTGCATTACGCGGCCTCCTTGCCGGTCAGGCGCACGAAGAGTTCCTCCAGTCGATTGGTCTTGTTGCGCATGGAGCGCACCACGATGCCCATTTTGGAGAGCGCGTCGAATACCCGATTGAGGTCGGCATCGCGCGGCATTTCGATCTCCAGGGTATGCGCATCAGTGCGCTGCACACTAACGCCGTCGATCTGCAGCAGTTCGCCCGCAGGCGTCGGCCAGATCGAGCACGAACCTTCCACGTCCAGCTGTAACAGCGCGCTTCATGCTGCCTTGTGCTCGACGATGCGGCCCTTGTCGATGATCGCAATGTGGCGACACAGGTTTTCGGCTTCCTCAAGGTAATGCGTGGTCAGGATGACGGTGGTACCTGCTGCATTGACGTCCTGAATCTTCCACATGCCACGGCGAATTTCGATGTCGACGCCCGCGGTCGGCTCGTCGAGGATCAGCAGGCGGGGCTGGGTCATCATGGCGCGGGCAATCATCAGGCGGCGCTTCATGCCACCCGACAAGGTGCGCGACATCACGAACGCCTTGTCCCACAGCTGCGGACCTTCAACTGCTGTTCGGCACGTTGCATCGCCTCGGCACGCGGCACACCGTAGAAACCGGCGAAGTTGACCAGGATGTCGAAGGGCTTCTCGACATGTTGAAGTTGATTTCCTGCGGCACCAGACCGATCAGGCGCATCGCCGCCTGGCGGTTTCGCAGCAGGTCGGTTCCAAACACCCTCGCCTCACCCGAACTCGCATTGACCAGCGAGCTGATGATGCCGATCAGGGTGGACTTGCCCGCGCCGTTGGGGCCGAGCAAGGCGAAGAAGTCGCCTTCGCTGACGCGCAGCGAAATACCTTTCAGCGCCTCGGTGCCGTTGGCGTAGGTCTTGCGGAGGTCGACAACCTCCAGCGCACAGGATTCAGACATGCAGGCTGCTCGTTGGATTCGCGAACGGTGACTTTCGACCGCGTTCGCGGAGAAATGACGGGGGATGTCTAATACTAGCGCTTCGCTGACCGGATGACGGAGATCCCCTTGCTAGCCACGCCCGATCTGATTTCACTCACACTGCAGCAAACCCACTGATTTCACCGCGCGTCCGTCATCGACCCTGACGCGCCGCGACGGGTCGCAGGCGTTCGTGCCGGGGCAGTTCTTTCGCGCACAGATCCCCGGTCCAACAGGCCCGCAGTGGCGCAGTTATTCCATCGCCAATCCCACGCTGCCCGGGTGTCGCGACAACACGCAGATCGAGTGGGTGGTCACCCTGGTGGAGGGCGGACTGGGCAGCGACCATCTGTCGAGCCTGAAGGAAGGCGACGGGGTGCAGGTCAGCGGTCCGAACGGGCGATTCTGCTTGCTGCCGGAAGACGCGCCGCGTCGTCTCTGGTTACTGGGCACCGGTACCGGGGTGGCGCCCTATCGCAGCATGCTGCCATCGCTGCAGGCACTGGCAGATCAGGGTGTGGAAATCATCCTCGCACTGGGCGCGAGGCGTCCCGAAGAACATTTGTTCGCCGAGGAGTTCCGTGCCGCCGCCGCACAAAACGAAACGTTGCAGTTGCGTCACTTTCATTCGCGCGCCATGCCGACCCTCGCACGCGACGAGGATCGATCCGGTCATGTTCTGCAGGTATTCGATGAGTTCGACCCCATCACCGATGGCGACATCGTCTATCTCTGCGGACATCCCGAGATGGTCGACGCCGGCTTTGCCCACGCCAAGGCGGCGGGTCTGCATCCACGTTTCATCCGTCGCGAAAAGTACCAAACGGTCCTACCGCCCACGCCCGGATCGGCCGCCGGGTAATGGTCACACACCCAATCGGCCTTCGTCAGGCTCGCACCGGCCCAGGAAATCCGCATAAGCGATCCGCTGTTCCTCTTACTCGCCGCCACACTGCTGGCCGTCGTCTGCAGCGCCAGCGCCGCATCTGACACTGCGCAAACCCCGCAGACCGACGACTCGGCCTCTCCGCTACGGCGCTCCGCCAGTACGGGTCGCTGCAGTTCTCGCCTTGCACCCTCAGCGCACAACTGTCGACGCAACGTGGATGCCTACTGCGGTCGTCTTGATGTCCCGGAGAATCGCAAGAAGCTCCGGACGGCCGCAAGATCTCGCTGGCCATTGCGTGGATCGCCAGCGACAACACCCAGGCCGCGCCCGATCCGGTGTTCTTCATCGCCGGCGGTCCGGGCCAGTCGGCGCTGGAGTCCTACCCGCAGGTACATCCGGCCTTTCGCGAGGTGCTGAAGCACCATCAGGTCGTTCTGGTGGATCAACGCGGCACCGGCGATTCCAATCCACTGGTCTGCAAGGACACCGAAGGCAAGAATGCGATCGCCGAGGAAGATGCGGCGACGGATCCCGGCGCGTGGCGCGACTTTGCCGAACACTGCGCGAACGAACTCGCCGAGCGCGCCGACCTGCGTTTCTATACCACCACGGACGCCACCGCCGATCTCGATGCGGTTCGCGAGGCCTTGGGGGTTGCGCAGATCAACCTGCTGGGCGTTTCCTACGGCACCCGCGTCGCCCAGCAATACCTGCAGCACTACCCGCAGTCGACCCGCAGTGTCGTGCTCGACAGCGTGGTGCCGAACACCTTGATCCTGGGCGCCGAGCACGCCCGCAACCTGGAAGTCTCGCTGGACCAGCAGTTCGCCCTGTGCGGCGAGCACAGCGTGTGCCGTGAGCGCTTCGGCAATCCGCGCGAGCGTTTGAACGCGCTGGTCGCCGAACTCAAGGCGGCACCGCGCACGGTGAGCTATCGCGATCCGCTGACCGCCGAACTTCGCGAAGAACAGCTGACTGCCGGTCACGTCGCCCTGCTGGCTCGCATGTATGCCTACATGCCAAGCATCGGCGGCAGCTTGCCTCTGGTGCTGAGTGAGGCCGCCAACGGCCACGCCGAACCCTTGATGGCGCAGGCCAAGATGCTGGGTGAAAGCCTGACCGAATCGATCATGCACGGCATGCAGTTGTCGGTGCTGTGCGCGGAAGACGAACCCCTGTTGCAAGCCGATCCCGCCGACGCGGATCGCCTGCTGGGCATGGAGATGATCACCCTGCAGAAGGAACAGTGCGCGGTGTGGCCGCGTGGCCGGATGCCCGCCGATTTCCACACGGCGGTGAGCAGTGATACGGCCACCCTGATTCTGTCCGGCGAGTTCGATCCGGTGACGCCGCCGCGCTACGGAGACGAAGTGGTCAAGACGCTCAATCGGGGTCGCCACCTGATCCTGCGCGGCCAAGGTCACAGCGTCGCCAGTGTCGGCTGCATGCCGCGCCTGCTCGGTGAATTTTTCAAATCGGCCGACGCGCAGGCGTTGGATGCCAGTTGCCTCGACACACTGAAAGCCACGCAGCCCTTCGCTGGCTACTACGGATGGGAGCCCTGAGATGATCGTCTGCGATGCTCTGCAAAAGCAGTTCAAGACCAAGACCGGCATGGTCAAGGCCGTCGATGGCGTGAGCTTCACCGCGCAAGATGGCCAGATCACCGGTCTGCTCGGCCCCAACGGCGCGGGCAAGACCACCACCCTGCGCATGCTCTACACCTTGATGGCCCCCGATAGCGGCAGCGTGAAGATTGACGGCATCGACATCGCCAAGGACCCGGAAGCCGTACGGCGTCGACTCGGCGTGCTACCGGATGCCCGTGGCGTCTCCTAAAACGCCTCACACCGCGCGAGAACATCGCCTATTTCGGGCGCCTGCATGGCCTCGACGAGAGGTGATCGAAAGCAGCGCAGCGATGCATTGATCCGTGCCTTGGGCATGACCGATGTGGCGGATCGTCAGGCCGAGGGATTTTCGCAGGGACAGCGCACCAAGACCGCCATTGCCCGCGCGCTGGTGCATGACCCGAAGAACGTGATTCTGGACGAGCCGACCAACGGCCTGGACGTGATGACAACGCGCGCATTGCGGGGCTTTTTGCAGCAACTGCGTGCCGAAGGCCGCTGCGTGGTGTTTTCCAGCCACATCATGCAGGAGGTCGCCGCGCTGTGTGATCGCATCGTAATCATTGCCAAGGGACGCGTCGTCGCCCAGGGCACGCCCGAGGAACTGCGCGCGCAAACCGGCGAGGTCAATCTGGAAGACGCCTTTGTCAAGGCAATTGGATCAGAAGAAGGTTTGTTCGCATGAACGCACTCTGGGTTGTCCTGAAGAAAGAACTGCTCGATCTGTTCCGTGATCGCCGCACCCTGATGATTTCGCTGCTGATGGGCCCCCTGCTGGGTCCGGCACTGATGATCGGCATCATCACCCTGATCGCCAAGAAGGAAACCGAACGCGCCGAGAAACCGCTGGAGCTGCCCGTCATTGGAGTGGAACACGCGCCCAACCTGATCGACTGGCTGGGCATGCACAACATCGTTGTGGAAGCCGCCCCATCGGACCCCGATGCGGCCATCCTCAATCAGGATGAGGATGTGATCCTGCGCATCAGCGAAGACTTCGGCGAGGATTGGCGCGGCAGCAAACCCGCCACCGTCGAAATCCTGCACGACTCGACGCGCCAGGATGCCCGCACACCGGTGCGCCGCGTCGAAGGATTGCTGGAGGCCTACAGCAGTCAGGTCGGCGCACTGCGCCTGCTGTCTCGCGGCATTCACCCGGCGGTCGGCACGCCACTGCAGATCACCCATCGCGACCTGTCCACGCCAGAGAGTCGCAGCGGCATGATTCTGGCCTTCCTGCCCTACTTCCTGATCCTCGGCGGCTTTCTGGGCGGCGCGCAACTCGCCATGGATGCCACCGCCGGTGAACGCGAGCGGCAATCACTGGAACCGTTGCTGGCAACGCCGGCGGCACGCGGCGCGATCATGAGCGGCAAGCTCGCTGCATCCTCGGTGTTTGCCTTGCTGACAACCCTGCTCAGCCTGCTGGCCTTCAAGTTCGCCTTTGGGCTGCTGCCCGCATCCTTGCTGGGCTTCAAGGTCGAACTCAGTGCCTGGACCGTGCTGCAGATGTTTGCCGTGATCGTACCGATTTCGATTTTCGGCTCCTGTCTTGTCACGCTACTGTCCGCCACCACCAAGAGCATGAAGGAAGCACAGAGCTACATGACCTTGCTCATGCTGCTGCCGATGATCCCGAGCATGATCCTGATGGTCTCGCCAGTGAAGAATCAGCTCTGGATGATGGCCGTGCCACTGCTGTCGCAGAACCAGATGATCATGAAGCTGATCCGCCACGAACCGATCAGCGGCAACGAATGGGCGATCTGTCTGAGCGTCGGTGTGCTGGTCGTCGCGATCATCTGGTGGCTGGCCGCACGGCTTTACCATCGCGAGCAACTGGCGATCTCGGCGTAGGACGAACCATGCGCATCCTCCTCATTGTCTTGTTGTGGGCCGCGTGTGATTTGGCCTGCGCCGGAACACCCGGCACCACACTGCACGTCTACGGCCCGGGTGGGCCAGCCCCCGCGATGCGAGAGGCCGCCGCCGCATTCATGGCCGTACAACCGGACGTGCAGATCGAACTGCACGTCGGGCCCAGCGCGGAGTGGCTGCCCGAAGCACAAAACGACGCGGATCTGGTGTTCAGCGGTGCCGAATACATGCTGGATGCGCTGATGCAGTCGCTGCCTTTGCTCGTCCCCGACTCCGCTCAGGCACTGTATCTGCGTCCGGCTGCCATTCTGGTGCGACCCGGCAATCCCTTGGGCATCCGGCAGTTCACCGATCTGATGCGCGAGGACATCGACTTGCTGGTGGTCAACGGGGCCGGGCAAACCGCTCTGTGGGAAGACCTCGCTGGACGACGCGGGCAGTTGGACGATGTTCGCGCCATCCGCCGCAATATCGCCTTTCGCGCGGGAAACTCCGGCCAAGCCAAACAGGCATGGCTGGAGCACCCGGAAATTGATGCGTGGCTGATCTGGAGCCACTGGCAGCTCGCCAACCCGTCACTGGCTGATCTGGTAACACTTAGCGAGCCTTTTCGCATTTTCCGCGATTGTGGAATCGCTCTTACTCGGGATGGACTTCACAAACCAGCCTCCAGCGCGTTCGTCGCCTTCCTGCAGTCTCCGGAAGGCGAAGCAATCTTTTCGAGACACGGCTGGCAGAAGTCGTTCAACTGACCTTGAAGGCATCCGCGCTGGCGCGGGCCGCTTCGACAAGGGAGGGCGACGGATCAACGTCGGGATAGAGCGATTGTGTCGTCATTGCCTTCACGTGATGCAACGCAGCACCGGCTGGCATATCCTTCGCCTCCTCGCTGCCATTGGCGGCACCCTTTCATATTCAGGAGCATCCCATGGGTCTTGAACTGGTCCCCACCGGCCGCGACGTGCCGAACGAAATCAATGTCGTCATCGAGATCCCCAAGGATTCCGAGCCAGTCAAGTACGAGGTTGACAAGGAAACCGGCGCGATCTTCGTGGACCGCATCCTGTCGACGCCGATGCGTTATCCCTGCAACTACGGTTACGTGCCACACACCTTGTGCGGTGATGGCGACCCGGTCGATGTACTGGTGATCTTGCCTTTGCCCTTGGTCGCAGGCTGCGTGATCCGCTGCCGTCCGGTAGGCGTACTGAAGATGACCGATGAGGCCGGCGGCGACGAAAAGCTGCTGGCGGTGCCGATCGACAAGGTTTTCGCCGGTTACGGCCACATTACCGACATCAACCAAGTTTCCGGCCATTGGCTGGAACGCATCGGCCACTTCTTCGAGCACTACAAGGATCTGGAGAAGGGCAAGTGGGTCAAGCTGGACGGCTGGGGTGGCGCCGACGAAGCAAAAGCGATCATTGCCGAGTCGATCAGCCGCTACGAAAACAGCGCTGAAAAGCCGAAGTTCTAAGAGCCTGTCGGACTTCAAGAATCGAAGCGAAAATTCGGCTGGGCGAGGACAGTTTTTGCCGGTTTCGCAGGGCAATCGTTGAACTATTGCCCAA
>JAWLAY010000018.1:0-97323 GCA_041395245.1 Lysobacteraceae bacterium | reverse complement strand
GCCGGCTACCCACTCGAAGTTCAAAGGAGGCAAAATTTGACTTCTGCGCCGCGAGGATAACGCGCACGCGTGGCGGTTTCATGTCAGGTGTCATTTTCGTGACATGCCTTGCCATGCCGTTTCGCGATGTGGCGTCGGTGAGGGATACGGAAAGTTTCCTTTTTTCAGCAGGTTGGAAGTGCATCCGTGTCGTCGATTACGCTGGATCGGGGCTCGTGCGGAACGCGAGCCTCCGCGGTCCGTGGGAATTTTGGCGCTCGAATCACGCTTGACGCGCAAATGCGAATCGTTATTATTCGCTAATCGTCCTCGCTGGAGCGCGCCATGAACCTGATGCTTGATGCTGCGGTTGTCTCGGATACCGACCACGCCTTCGCCAACTATGTCTCGCGTCCGGTGGCGCGGATACCGTCGCGTCAGGAGGTCAATAGCCATGACCTGATGCGTGGTCACCGCGAACTGACCATCGTCCACGGGGATCAGGAGTATCGCCTGCGCATCACGCAGAACGACAAACTCATCCTGACCAAGTAGTCGTTCGTGATCTTGCTACACGGCGACGTCCTTATGCGACGTGCCGCCTGAATCCGATTTCCGGGCAGCCGTGTTGCCCGCCATGCGCCAGCCAGCCCGTTCGGGGCGCGCCAGCCAACCGCCAATTTCTGGAGTTGTCATGCGTTCCGATCTGAAGACGTCGATCCGTCTTGCCCTGTGTCTGACGGCCTGCGCGCCGTACCTCTCTGTCCATGCCTCGACCGCGCCGGAGGCGACCGAGTTTGATGAACTGTCCCGAGTCACGGTCACTGCCACCAAGCAGGCGACCGAGGTCGTGGATGTTCCCGCCGCCGTGACGGTGATCGAGCGCGAGCAGATGGACCGTGAGTTGGTGCAGGACATTCGCGATCTGGTGCGTTACGAACCGGGCGTGTCGGTCACTTCCGGTTTTGGTCGCTTCGGCATCGGTGACTTCCGTATTCGGGGTCTGGAAGCCAATCGGGTGTTGATCGAGACCGATGGCATCGCGGTGTCGGACGATTTCTCGATTGGCAGCTTCGCCAACAACAACCGCAACGTTGTCGATCCAATGATGCTGAAGTCGGTGGAAATCGTGCGCGGCCCTGGCTCGTCCCTGTATGGCTCGGACGCGCTGGGCGGCGTAGTGAGCTTCGTCACGCGCGATCCGCAGGATCTGGTGCAAGCCGGTGCGTCATCGCACATCGGTGCTCGCATCGGCTATTCCAGCGATGACGACAGCGCGCATGCTGCCATCAGTTGGGCTCAAGTGGGCGAGCGCTGGTCTGCTCTGCTGATGCTGAACCATCGCGAGGGATCGGAGCTGGAGAACCAGGGCGATGTCGACAGCGTCGGCAGCACCCGCACCCAGGCCAACCCGGCTGATACCGAGTCGAGCAACCTGCTGGCGAAGCTGTTGTTCGCGCCGAGCACCGACATGCGCTGGCGACTGGCGCTGGACGCCAACGAGTCCTCGACCTTGACCGATGTGCTGAGCAGCGAAACCACCAGCGCGACCCTGCGGGTTCGTGAGATGGATGGCGATGACCATCAGACCCGTGCGCGTCTGAGTCTGGGGCAGGAAGTCGATGCGCTGGACAGTCTGCTCGCCGACAGTCTGCATTGGCAGGTCTATCGTCAGGATTCGGAAACCACCCAGCGAACCCGCGAGGATCGGGTCAGCATCAGCGGCGGCAACGAGGTCAATCCGACCCTGCGCGAGCGCGAGTTCAATTTCGACCAACGCGTTACCGGCGGAGAGTTCACTGCCAGCAAATCGCTGCAAACCGGCGGATGGACCCATCGACTGACTTGGGGAGCGGAAGCGACCCGTACCGAAGTCCACCAGAAACGTGACGGCCGCGCGACCAATCTGACCACTGGTGCGGTAAGCAGCACGATCCTTCCGGATGTGTTCCCGGTGCGTGATTTTCCGATCTCCACCACCAGCGAGTTGGCTGGCTATCTGCAGGACGAGATCGTCAGCGCGAACGGGCAGTGGCGTCTGGTCCCGGCCTTGCGTTATGACCACTACGATCTCGACCCGACCGTGGACACGATCTTTGCGCAGGACAATCCGGGGATTGTGCCCTCCGGCATCACGCGTGATCGGGTGTCGCCCAAGCTGGGCCTGGTCTGGCAATGGACCGATGCGTTGAGTCTGTTCGGTGGCTATTCAGCGGGGTTCCGCTCGCCGCCCTACAACGACGTCAACCTTGGTTTCACCAATTTCCAGTTCGGTTACACCGCGATTCCCAATCCCGATCTGAAGCCTGAAACCAGCGATGGATTCGAGCTGGGTCTGCGCTGGCAAGACACAAATGTCTACGCCAGTCTGTCGACTTACCTGAATCGCTATGACGACTTCATCGAGTCATTGATTGCGGTCGATGTCGATCCGCAGACGGGCTTGTTGATCTTCCAGTCGCGCAATGTGGCCGAAGCCGAGATCAAGGGTGTGGAGTTGAAGGCTGGCCTGTCGCTGGCCGCCTTCAATCCGGGCTGGGATGCGTGGGAAGTGCGGTTCGCGGCGGCCAGCTCACGTGGCGACGACCTCACCGCGGATCAGCCACTGAGTTCAGTGGACCCGGCAACCGCGACGCTGGGCTTGATGTATCGCGCAGACCGTTGGGGCGCCGAACTGGTGGGTCGCTTTGCCGAACGCAAGGATCGTCTGCCGCCGATGGCGACGACCACGGGCGACGCCGACGCATTCGTTGCCCCCGGCTATGGTGTGGTTGATCTGCTGTTTGATACCCGTCTCGGCGAGCATGCCAGTCTGAATGTCGGCGTCTTCAATCTGCTCGACAAGACGTATTGGGAATGGTCGGCCACGCCCAACGTGGTCGCTACCAGCGCGGTGCTGGATCGCTACACCGCTCCCGGGCGCTACCTCTCTGCGCAGCTCGATTTGCACTGGTAGGGCGTTCATTTCGTCAGGACACAGGAGTAGTGCGCATGACTTTCGAAAGCAGTCAGATTTCGCCGGATTGCGAGATCTTCGCAAGTCAGGCGGAACCGCGTTTCGATGCGAACGCGCCGGTGGTCTCGTCAAGGTTTGACCGTCCGCTCGCCGTTCTGGCGCAACTCGGAAATGTCGTTTGCCTGCATCGCGAAGCACACCTCTTCGCGCTGCAGCGCGACGCGCTCGGCGTGTTGCAGGGAACACGCGCGGTGTTGCGCTGTGACATCGATATGCACGGTCCGCTGGAAGCCTTGTGCTTCGCAGACGGCAGCGGTTCTTCCTGTTTGCAGGTGGGTCTGTTGCCCGATAGCGACTTCCTGGCATGGGAGCGACTGCAGGGTCTTTGGCAGGCCGGGCTTTTGCAGACCCCCTCCGTTCAGGGTGACCGAATCGGCGTCGCATTGCCGTGGACACGGCGGTGGTGGGGAAGTCGACGTTGGATGTCGACGGTGTGCCGATTCGAACTGGACGGCGCTGGGAATCTGAGGTTGACGCCGATGGCACTGAGTTCGGCGTGCTCTGCACGCGCCGCAGCGCACTGGGCGGCGCGTGCACACGTCGGCGGCATGGCGCTGGATTCGCACTGTCACTGTCCGCGCAGTCGGCTGTTCAATCCGGCGTGATCCTGGTCGCGGTCGATAACGATCGCTGCGCCTCAAGATCGTGACCGGACCTCCAATGCGGCATCGTGAATCGTCCGACGTATCGCACCGTTTGTGTTCGCTGGGCGGCACGGTGCGCGTTGGTCATTTTCGCCCAGGTCCGGGTTGGGATACCCCTCCATCGTTCCTTTCCGGCGTGGGGTCGGGCCGGTTGCCTACGCAGCCGGCCCGCTTTTGTCAGTGGCGCTCTGCAAAACGCTCGCTGACCGCGTTCCAGTTGACGACGTTCCACCACGCGGCGATATAGTCAACGCGCTTGTTCTGGTAGTTCAGGTAATAGGCATGTTCCCACACGTCCAGACCCAGAATTGGCGTGCCGCGCGGGGTAACGGTGTCCATCAACGGGTTGTCCTGATTGGCGGTGGTGGTGATCTGCAGCGTTCCGTCCGGGTTGACGATCAGCCAGACCCAGCCCGAGCCGAAAAGCTTGCTGGCCGTCTCGGAAAACCGGGTCTTGAACGCGTCCATTGAACCGAAGTCGGCGTTGATCTGCGCACTCAGCGCCTCGGAAGGTTGTCCGACTTCACTGGGCGGTGCCATGACTTGCCAGAACAGGCTGTGATTGAAGTGTCCGCCTGCGTTGTTGCGCACGGCAGGGGTATAGAGCGAGACGTTCTCGAGAATCTGCTGCAGCGTCTTGTCGGCCAGGCGCGCGTCTTTGCCCACTTCGGCGTTCAGATTGTTGACGTAGCCCTGATGGTGCTTGCCGTGGTGGATTTCCATGGTGGTGGCATCAATGGAGGGCGCGAGGGCATCCGTGGGGTAGGGCAGCGCTGGAAGCGTGAATGTCTCGGCTCGGATCGAAACAGGTAGGGCCAGCAACAAGCCCAGTGCACAGGCAGGCAGTGCGTTCATTCGCAAGAGCTTCTCCTTGGTGGCATGACAGACGAATTCCGTCCGCTGCAGCATACTTTGCGGGTCGTTATCGAATCGTCGGCAGTCGCCTGTGATTCGTCTTCGGCGGGTATTGGTATTCTCGGAGTGAGGCATGACTTCCAATCTGACCTATCGCATCGGCCGACCAGGGCAGCCCTGGTCGGACCAGGAGCGTCTGCAGTGGCGCTCGCAACAGGCGGTTCAGCGTAGCTACCGGCACGAGGTGCTGAGCCGGATCGAACGGCTGGGCAATGCCTTCGAGGTGTTGCCCTATGGCGACTTGGATTACGCGCCGGATCGATATCCGCTGTTTGCCTTGCGCAGCAAGGATTGGCACGACGAACGGCCTGCCGTGCTGGTCACAGGCGGTGTCCATGGCTACGAAACCAGTGGCGTGCAGGGTGCCTTGCAGTTTCTCGAACAGGCCGCGACGGAGTTCGATGCGCAGGTGAATCTGTTGGTCGCCCCCTGCATCAGTCCCTGGGCGTATGAGCGCGTGCAGCGCTGGAACGCGAATGCCATCGATCCCAATCGCAGTTTTCGTGCGGACAGTCCTGCCGAAGAATCGGCCGCGCTGATGCGTCTGATCGCGCCGTGGCAGACGCAGTTTCTGCTGCACGTCGACCTGCACGAAACCACCGATAGCGATGAATCCGAGTTCCGTCCGGCGCTGTCCGCGCGCGATGGCAAGGAATTCGAGCCCGGCGAGATTCCCGACGGGTTCTATCTGGTCGGCGACAGCGAGAACCCGCAACTGGATTTTCAGCGTGCGGTGATTGAAGAAGTGGCGAAGGTGACGCATATCGCCCCCGCCGACGCGCGTGGCGAGATCATCGGCTCGCCGGTGGTGGCACCGGGTGTCATTCTCTATCCGCTGAAATCACTGGGCCTGTGCGGTGGCGTCACCGCTGCGCGCTACAGCACCACCACCGAGGTGTATCCCGACAGCTCGCGCGCCACGCCGGAACAATGCAATGCGGCGCAGGTCGCTGCCGTCAGCGCGGCGATCCGCTACGCGCTGGCACATCGGGACTGAGCACGACGCAGGTCTCGCTCAAGCGCGCTTCATCGCAGTTCTCGTCGCCGCCATCGCGGTCGATGACCAAGAAATCGCATTCCCGATTCAGTGCGACCAGGGCATGGTGCCAAATTCCAGGATGAAAGTTGACGCCCTGTTGCGGGCTGGCGGCAAACACCTTGGGTCGATGCGCCGGGCTCTCACTGACGATCACCAGATAGGGCTCGCCGCTGAGTGGGAAAAACGCCTGACTGCCCAGCGGGTGGCGCTCGATGATTTCGACCGGGAACGGAAACGTACGCGGCTGGGCGCGGAAGAGGCTGAGCACCGTGCGACCACCGCGCTGGGCGGTGTCGATGCGAGCCAGGTCGTGAAAGCGCTGCGCGGTCCCTGTGTTGATGCTCAAAACCTGCCGCGCCTGTGCGGTCTCAATGACCTCGCCAAACGGCGCAAAGCGCGCCGCGTCCAAGGGTTCGACCTGCAGCGCGGGATGCAGAGTCATGGGCTGACCACACGGCCCCAGAGGCGCAGACGCGATACACCGCCATCGGGATGGATATTGAAGCGCACGTGGGTGATTGGCGCGTGTGCCTGCAGTTCGGACTGGAATGCGTGGACGTGGTCCATCTGCAACGGTTGCGCATCCATCAGGCTGGGCCAGAACATCGACTGGGTGATCAACGAGGTTGGCGTACCGCCGCTGAGGTGTGCTGCTTGCAAGGAACAACGATCCGGGAAGTTGCCCTTGAAGTGAGCGGTGTCGACCTCGACGCGCTCGACCACACCGGGCTGGGCGAGGGCGATGATGCACCAGTCGTTGCCCGGTTCGCGTCGACGGCGGGTTTCCCACCCATCGCCCATGTTCACCCCGCGCCCTGGCAACAACAGCCGCGCGGCTGGGCCGAAGTGCTCGTTGTTGGCGGCGATGACGGTGCCACCATTCAAGGCGGCGATCAGGTCGATTCTTCCGTCTTCATCCGCGACGACGCAGGCAGAGTCGGGTCGCCCATACAGACGTAGACGGGCCAGTCCACCATCCGGGTAGAGATTGACCCGCACATGACTGACCCGCTGCGTGTCGTCGATGGCGTGGTAGTGACGGTGGTTGCCCTGCAGATTGACCGAGGCCAGCAGAGGTCGCCAAGTGGTGCCCGCATGCGGTTCACCCTCAACATCACACGCTTCCACGCTGGCGGCTGGCGGATAGTTGCCGGTGAAGTGGCTGGTATCCAACTCCACACCCTTCAGCCAACCGGGACGCGCCAGCTTCACGATGCACCAATCGTGGCCTGCGACGCGCTTGCGGCGGCTCTCCCAGCCGTCCATCCATTTGCCATGCGCGTCGTACTTGCCGGGAATGAAGACCGCGGGCTCGGGATTGAGCATGCGCTCGGCGGCGGCGAAGAACTCGTCGCTGACGGCCAGCACGCGTGCGCCCAGTTGCGCGTCGGCAAGATTGATGAAGTGGCGGACGAAGTCCGGCGCTGCGGGATCAGGAGCGGTGTAGGCCATCGGGATTCTCGGTTGGATTCGGTGGATTGCGACTCAGTCGTTGAGGCGGCTCTGCAGGCGGAACAGCGCGATGCGTTCGATCTGGCGCAGCGCTTCGGAAAACTCCTGCGCCGGCGTGTTGTCCAGGCGCGCTCGCCATGCCGCAAGGATGCTTTGCCGGTTGTGTCCTTTGACTGCAAGGATGAAGGGAAAGCCGAATCGCGCCTCGTAGGCGAGATTGAGTTGATGCAGTTCGGCGAACTCGGCTACCGAGCACTGATCCAGTCCGGCGCCTTGTTGTTCGCGGGTGGAGTCGACGGTCAGTTCGCCACGCAATGCCGCCTTGCCTGCCAGTTGCGGATGGGCGCGGATCAGTGCGAGTTTTTCGCTTTCGTTGGCCGCCTGCATGGCAGCACACATCGCGGCGTGCATCGTCTGAACGCTGTGGAACGGGCGCTGCGCCGCACAACGTTCGGCCACCCACGGCGAATGCTCGAACACATCGCCCCACTGCCGGACGAACTCGGCGGCGGGCAAGGCATTCAATTCGTCCAGACGTGGGGAGTTCATGCGGGCGGTCATCCTTGAGCGTGGGCGCAGTGTGCGGCGCACCTGCGGCGTCGACAAGATGCCCATGCGACAATGCGCGCCGTTTTTGCTGTGGCAAGGTCTGACGTGTCTCGCGAACTGGAAGTCGATGTTGTCGATATGACCCACGATGGTCGCGGTGTTGCGCGCGTGGGGGGCAAGGCTGTGTTCGTGGCGGGTGCCTTGCCCGGCGAGCGCGTGCGCATGCTGGTGGAGGTGCGCAAGAAGCACTTCGATGAAGGACGCTGCCTGCAGGTGCTGCAGCCGTCGCCGGATCGGGTGGAGCCGAAATGCGCACACTTCGGGCGCTGCGGCGGCTGCAGCCTGCAACATCTGCGGGCCGAGTCGCAGATTGGCGTGAAACAACGTGTGCTGCAGGAAAACCTCGAGCGCATCGGCCACGTTCAGGCGGAACGCTGGTTGGCGCCGTTGACCGATCAACCTTGGGGCTATCGTCGCAAAGCCCGTCTGGGCGTCAAGTACGTTGCCAAGAAGGGCAAGGCGCTGGTGGGTTTCCGCGAGACCAATCCGCGTTTCCTGGCCGAGTTGCAGACTTGCGAGGTGCTGGTTCCCGCCGTTGGCGAGCGGATCGGTGAACTGGCGGAACTGGTCCAGTCGCTGGATGCGCGCGAACACATTGCGCAAATCGAAGTGGCCTCGGGCGACGCGCAGACGGTGCTGGTGTTTCGACATCTGCAGCCGCTGTCGTCGGCGGATCGCGAGCGCCTGCAGGCGTTCGGGCAGCGTGCCGGACTGGGTGTGCTGCTGCAGTCCGCCGGTGTCGACAGTGTGCAGGCCCTTTGGCCCGAACACATCGACCTCGAATTCCGCATCCCGGCGTATGACATCACCCTCAAGTTCAAGCCGCTGGATTTCGTCCAGGTCAATGCGGGCATGAACCAGCGCATGATCGATCTGGCCCTGCAGTTGCTGGACCCGCAGCCGCAGGACCGCATCCTCGATCTGTTCTGTGGTTTGGGCAATTTTACCTTGCCGATTGCACGTCGCGCGGCCAACGTGGTTGGCGTGGAAGGCGATGCAGGATTGGTGCGGCGGGCGCGCGAAAACGCGGACCTGAACGGGTTGCCGAACGCCGAGTTCCACGCCGCTGACCTGACGCAGGACGTGCGCACACAACCATGGGTCAGTGGCGGATTCAACAAGTTGTTGCTCGACCCGCCACGCTCGGGTGCCGATGCGGTCATCCCGCAGTTGCCGTTGGAGGGCGTGCAGCGGATCGTCTACGTCAGTTGCCATCCTGCCTCGCTGGCACGCGATGCAGGCGTGCTGGTGCGGGATTACGGTTTTCAGCTCAAGGCGGCCGGTGTGATGGACATGTTTCCGCACACCGGTCATGTCGAATCCATTGCCTTGTTCGAGCGCTGAGTCGTGTTGCTGATCGGGCTTGCCAGCACCGAACTGCAAGCCGTCGAACTCGATTGGCTGGCGCATCCGGCGGTTGCGGGCGTGGTGCTGTTTCGGCGCAATTTCGCGAGTGCGGCGCAGATCGCCGACTACATCACCTCGATCCGAGTCTGCGCCGCACGACCCTTGCTGATCAGCGTCGATCAGGAAGGTGGGCGCGTGCAGCGGTTTACCGAGGGCTTCACGCGGCTGCCTCCGCTGGCCTGCATCGGTCGTCTGTTCGACCGCGATCCGGCCGCCGCACTACAGATGGCGCAGGCGCATGCATTGGTCATGGCGACCGAAATGCGCGGCGTCGGCGTTGATCTGAGTTTTGCGCCGGTAGTGGATCTGGGGCGCGGCAATCGGGCCATCGGTGATCGTGCCTTGCATGCCGATCCGGCTGTGGTGGCCGAGTTGACCGCAGCCTATGTCGGTGGCCAGCGAGCGGCGGGCATGGCGGCGACGCTCAAGCATTTTCCCGGGCACGGCTCGGTGCTGGAAGACACCCATGTCGATGTCGCGCGTGATCCGCGTACCTGGGCGCAGATCGAAGCCGAGGACTTGCGTCCGTTCCGTGCCGGACTTGTCGCCGGTGCGGAGGCGGTCATGGCGGCCCATGTGATTTACCCCGCCGTCGATCCAATGCCTGCGGGGTACTCGCGGCATTGGCTGCAGACCGTGTTGCGTGAGCAGTTGGGCTTTGGAGGTGCGATTTTCAGCGACGATATCGGCATGGCCGCCGCCAGCGCGACCGGTGGGATTGCGGCGCGCATCGATGCCCATCTTGATGCCGGGTGTGATGCGGTGCTGGCCTGTCATCCCGAATTGGTGCCCGAGGCATTGCAGGCCATGCAGACGAGCCTCGGCGGGACATCGGTGTCGGCCCGTCTGCTGGACTTGCAGGGCCGCTCCGTTACCGACCATTCCCTGGCGGCGCTGCAACAGGCGCGTGCTACGCTCGATTCACTCCCGGAGGATGTCTTTCATGCCTAATCTGCCGAAGCTCGCCGATGCCTTGCCGGTGTCGGATTGCCTGTTCGACCTCGCCTACATCCAGCCGCAGATTGCCCGACTCGCCGTCGAGATCGATCGCGACTACGCCGGGGATCGCCCGCTCTATCTCACCATCATGAATGGCGGCATGTTGTTTTCCTCGCTGCTGGCGCTGCAACTGAAGACCGATGTCGAATTCGACTACCTGCATGCGACACGCTATCGCGGCGAGACCTTCGGTGGTGGCGTGCATTGGCTGCGCAAACCGGCAGTGCCCTTGTTTGGTCGGCGGGTGCTGCTGATCGATGACATTCTCGATGAAGGCCACACCTTGCGCGCGGTGATCGATGCCTGTCAGGCGGAGGGCGCCAAGGACGTGCGCGTCGCCGTGCTGGCGCGCAAGGATCACGATCGTTGCATCGAAGGACTGACGGCCGACTACATCGGCCTGGACGTGCCGGATCGCTATGTCTATGGCTTCGGCATGGACTATTACGAACAGGGCCGCAATCTGCCCGCCATTTACGCGCTGCGCTGAGGGCGAATCATGAGCCTGGCACTGGCGGTTATTGGCGGCACCGGCGTCTACCGGCTGGCCGCGCTGCAAGACATCGAAACGCACGATCTCGACACCCCCTATGGCAAGCCGTCCGGCCCGATCCGCGTTGGTACACTGGGCGGACAGCGGGTCGCATTTCTGGCGCGTCACGGCGAGGGCCATACCGTCCCGCCGCATCGAATCAACTATCGCGCCAATGTCTATGCCCTGCATCAGCTTGGCGCGCTGCGGGTGGTGGGCATCAATGCGGTCGGTGGCATTGACGAGCGCATGGGGCCGCGCGTGCTGGCCGTGCCCGATCAACTGATCGACTACACGCACGGGCGACTCAGCTCGTTCTGCGATGTCGATGGCGCCAAGGTGGAACACGTCGACTTCACCGAACCCTACAGTCGTGGTCTGCGCAGCGCCCTATTGCGTGCCGCCCACGCGGTCGGCGTGGCGGCGGTCGATGGCGGCGTGTATGGCTGCACGCAGGGGCCGCGACTGGAGACCATCGCCGAGATCGCCCGTTTACGTCGTGATGGCTGCGATCTGGTCGGCATGACGGGCATGCCCGAAGCAGCGTTGGCACGAGAACTCGGCCTGCAGTACGCCAGCCTCAATCTGGTTGCCAACTGGGCAGCCGGGTGTGGCGATCAGGCGGAGATCACGATGGACGAGGTGTTCGGCAATCTGGAGGCGGTGAGTGCGCTGGTGCCGAAGGTGTTGGAAGCGCTATTGCGGGAACCGGGCTGAACGCTGAGCGGGGCGCACGGCTGTGCGTCCCGGTTCGCTTCCGCCACAATGCTGCCATGCCCGAGATTCGATCCATCACGAAGCCCATCCTTCCGGACTGGTTTGCCACCGCCGCGGGACACGCCTTGCTGCGCAGCGAGGCGCGGCTGATCCAGGCCGCGACGCGCCGCTCGCGTGGTGCGAGGGCGCTGCTGCTGGCGGGTAGCAACGCACAGGGCTTCGCCTTGTCTCTGGATGTATCGCATCTGACACGCCTGAACCTCACGCGCTGCGAGCGGGACGGGCCGTTTCGGGGCGATCTGCATTGCGGCGTCGATGCGCTGCCATTTGCCCGTGAGAGTTTCAGTCTGATTGTGATCTGGCATGTCGGAACGCTGCTGAGTGCACCGCTGCTGGCGCAGTTGGCGGAACTGCTGCAGCCGGAGGGTGAACTGCTGGTGCTGGGTCTGAACCGGCTCAGCCTGTGGCGCTGGCATTGGCAGCGCTATCACCCGGCCACCGCGCCGACCAATGCGACCACGCGGGCGCTGCGCGAGGCGGGGTTGGATGTGCATCATCTCAGCGGTGCAGGGCCGCGGTGGCCGCGTGCCCGCTCTGCATCGGTATCCAGCAGCGATCAACTGCTACGTTCACCTTGGCTGTGTGCCAGCCAGTTGTGGCTGGCGCGACTGCGTCGGCCGGGCGTGAGCTTGCGTCCGCTGTTGCGGCGGCGTGCCGTGACCGCCAACGTGTCGCTGGCGCGGGTGGGCATGGATCGCGTCACGGATTGTCGCGATGCGCCGGATGATCAGGCCGCATGAAACAGGTGGAAATCCATACCGACGGTGCCTGCTCGGGCAACCCCGGTCCGGGTGGCTGGGGCGTTTTGCTGCGGTTTGGTGCGCACGAGCGCGAACTGGCGGGCGGCGAGCCGGAAACCACCAACAACCGGATGGAACTGATGGCGGCCATCGAGGGCTTGCAGGCGCTCAAGGAGCCGTGCGTGGTAGACCTGTTCACCGACTCGCAGTACGTGCAGAAGGGCATCACCGAATGGCTTGGCGGCTGGCAGCGACGCGGTTGGAAAACCGCTGACAACAAGCCGGTGAAGAATGCCGATCTGTGGCAGAAACTGGATGCCGCGCGCCAGCGTCACCGCGTGCAGTGGCATTGGGTGAAAGGGCATGCAGGGCATGTCGACAACGAGCGAGTCGATGCGCTGGCTCGACGAGCCGTTGAGCAGATCAAGGAGGGTACGCGTGCGTCAGGTGGTGTTTGATACTGAAACGACCGGCATGCCGGTGGAGCTGGGGCATCGGGTGATCGAAATTGGCTGTGTCGAACTGATCGGTCGACGTCTGACCGGGCGTCACTTCCATTACTACCTCAATCCGGATCGCGAGAGCGATCCAGGTGCCTTGGCGGTGCACGGACTGACGTCCGAGTTTCTCGCCGACAAGCCGCGATTTGCCAGCATTGCGCAGGACTTCGTCGAGTTCATTCGCGATGCCGAGTTGATCGCACATAACGCCCGGTTCGACGTCGGCTTTATGGATGCGGAGCTGGCGCGGGTCGGCGGCGATTTGCCGCGGATCAGGGACATTGCGCGGGTGACCGACACCTTGACGCTGGCGCGCGAACAGTTTCCTGGTCAGCGCAACAGCCTCGACGCGTTGTGCAAGCGGCTCGGTGTCGACAACACCGCGCGCACCCTGCATGGCGCGCTGCTCGATGCCGAGTTGCTGGCCGACGTGTATCTGGCCCTGACGGCCGGTCAAAGCGATCTGGGTTTGAGTTTGAGCGGTGATGAAACGAGATCGCATGACGGTCTGCCTTTTGATGCGCAGCACTTGCCGCCCGTACCACGTATTCAGGTCGATCCCAGCGAGTTGGCAGCCCATCAGGCGACGCTTGAGTTGGTGCAGAAGAAATCCGGCGGGAAGTGCCTGTGGCTGAACGACGCCCACTGAGTTCGCTGCCGACGCGCGCGATGCCCGAGGCGGATCGGATACCGGGTTTCCGTCTGATCCGCGAATTGGGTGAAGGCGGTGGTTCGCGGGTCTATCTGGTCGAGCACGGACTTCGGCAACGGCCGGTGGTTCTCAAGTTGCTGCGGCCCGAAATCGCTGAAGACGTCGCCATGGCAGCGCGACTGCGCGATGCACTGCAAGCACTGCGCGGGGTGAGGCACCCGCATCTCGAAGCGCTGCTGGAGGTATCAGAACCGGGCGAGCGTCTGTGGTGGGTCAGCGAATTTCTTCCGGGTGGCGATCTGCGTGAACGCTTGCGCAAGGCACCGCGCGGCCTGCCGGTCGACGATGCGTTGCGGATACTGATCGAGATCACCCGTGGCCTGTCGGCACTGCATGCGCGGGGGCTGGTACACCGGGATCTAAAGCCCGCCAACATCCTGTTTGATCGCGAGTCGCGTGCCGTGATCGCCGACTACGGACTGGTTGCGCCCCGACTGGATCGGGAGGTAGACACTCGACCGTCGCTGGATGGCGGTACGCCGCTCTACATGAGCCCGGAACAACAGAGCGGCGGCGCGCTGGATGGTCGTGCAGACCTGTACAGCCTCGGCTGTCTGTTCCACGAGATGCTGACCGGGCGACCGCCGTTTGTCAGCGACGATCCGCATACGCTGGCTCGCCTGCACGCCAGCTCGCCGATTCCCGACTTGCCCGTGCCGTTGCGTTGGCTGCAACCGGTGCTGGAGAGCCTGTTGGCGAAGTCGCCGGATGCCCGCCTCGACAACACGCAGCAATTACTGATGGCGCTGCAGGCCAGCGTCAGCTCGTCGCCGGAAGCGGAAACCTTGCGCGGCTATTCCGAGGCGGCTCAGGTGCGCTACACGGGACAATTCGTCGTCGCGCCGAAAGCCACGACACGTCGAATCCGATGGGGACTGTGGATACTGATCGGCAGCGCGCTGCTGGGCGTGTTGGTCTGGTGGCTGCTCAACGGAAGAAACGTTTGAGTGTTCGCGCCAGCCAGCCGTGTTCGCTGGCATTCTGGTGCCGCGTGCGCTGCAGGTAGTGTGTGACGTCCTTGACGTAGGCCATGTCGTCACGCTGGATGTGGTGAACCAGCCAGGTGCCTGCGCGGTAGAAGCCGACCGGTCTGCAAAATCGTCTGCAAGGTCCATATTGAGTCGGGGGCGGCGCCAGTGCGGCCTTGAAATGTGTCAATTTTCGGCTGAACGGCAGCCGCCGTTGGGACGGGCGGTCGCCTGTTGGTCTTTCGTACGCTGGGCAAGCGGGCGGGTAGACCGGACACTGCAGGCCCGAACGACCATTCCGGCTCACGCATGTCCTTGTTGATCGTCCTTGCCGCGCTGATTTTCCTCATGGTGGTGGCGTACCGCGGCTACAGCGTGATCCTGTTCGCGCCGATTGCGGCCTTGGGTGCGGTGTTGCTGACCGATCCGAGTCTGGTTGCGCCGATGTTCACCGGCTTGTTCATGGACAAGATGGTCGGGTTTCTGAAGCTGTACTTCCCGGTGTTCCTGCTCGGTGCGGTGTTCGGCAAATTGATTGAGATATCGGGCTTTTCGAAGTCCATCGTGGCCGCCGCCATTCGGTTGGTCGGGCCGCAGCGCGCGATGCTGTCGATTGTGCTGGTGTGCGCGCTGCTGACCTATGGTGGCGTGTCCCTGTTCGTCGTGGTGTTCGCGGTCTATCCGTTTGCCGCCGAGTTGTTCCGCCAGAACGACATTCCCAAACGATTGATTCCCGGCACCATTGCGCTGGGTGCATTTACCTTCACGATGGATGCGCTGCCCGGTACGCCGCAGATTCAAAACATCATTCCCACCTCGTTTTTCGGCACCAACACCTGGGCCGCGCCGTGGCTGGGGACGATCGGTGGCGTGTTCATCCTGTGCGTGGGCCTGCTGTATCTGGATTGGCGCCGTCGCGCTGCCGTCAGCGCGGGTGAGGGCTATGGGGTAGGTCACCTGAATGAGCCCGCTGCACTGGCCGATGGCAAGCTGGCGCATCCCTTGCTCGCGATCCTGCCGCTGGTGTTGGTGGGGGTTTCGAACAAGCTGTTCACGCTGTGGATTCCCGGTTTGTACGGCAGCAGTCATTCCTTCGTGCCGGCGGTGATCGGCAACCCCGCGCCGGTCGTGCAGGAAGTTTCGAAAATCGCGGCGATCTGGGCGGTGGAGGGCGCGCTGCTGGTCGGAATCGTCAGCGTGCTGTTGTTTGCCTGGGCGCGCGTCAAGGCGGCCTTCGCGGAAGGTTCGAAGTCGGCGGTGTCCGGTGCGATGCTGGCGTCGATGAATACCGCGTCGGAGTACGGGTTCGGCGCCATCATCGCGGCGCTGCCGGGGTTTCTGTGGGTGGCCAACGCGCTGTCGGCGATTCCTAACCCACTAATTAACGAGGCAGTGACGGTCACCGCCTTGGCGGGTATCACTGGCTCCGCATCGGGCGGCATGAGCATCGCGTTGGCGGCCATGGCCGAGACCTTCATCGCGAATGCCAATGCGGCGGGCATCCCGATGGAAGTGCTGCATCGTGTAGCGTCGATGGCCTCGGGCGGGATGGATACGCTGCCGCACAATGGCGCGGTGATCACATTGCTGGCAGTGACCGGGCTGACCCATCGGCAGGCTTACAAGGACATCTTTGCGATCACTCTGATCAAGACGGCCGCCGTGTTTGTGGTTATCGGGCTGTTTTATCTGACTGGCTGGGTTTAAGCAGGCGAAGGCTTGCGGGTAGGAGCCTGCGCGGCCGAAGCCGACCGGTCTGCAAAGCCGTCTGCGCGGTCCACTATTTCCGCCGATCCTTGGCCCATAGCCGTGCTATGGACCGGCGAATCGTCGAAAATCTGCCCTCGCGCAGCCGACTTTTCGCCTCGATCGTTTCTGCCGCGTAGGCTCCGAGCGGCGGTTGTCACGCTTTTCGCAGCAGATTCAGCAGGCTGCGCAAGGGCAGAACGACCTGCTTCAGCGCCTCCGCGCTCCAGCCCAACAGACGTTTCTGATCGATGCCCGACAGACTGGACAGCACATCGGTGGCGCTGGTGCCTTGCTGGCCGGGCAGCTGGCACATCGCTCTGGTTCGTTGACCGACCAGCCAGGTGCTGGCGACAGCGGCGAAAATATCGGCAGCGATGGCTGCCATCGGTAGCGTTCTGCCCAAGGTGGCAACCAGTCCGCTGTTGCCGAGTGGGCGCAGTAAGGCGTCCAAGGTGCGTTGCGATAGGTGCTGCGTGCCGACCTGCGCGGTGCGCGCCAACAGCGCGACCGCCGCCTTTTCGCGCAAGGTGAATGTGGTGTCCGATTGATCGATCACTGCACGGATCAGCTCGTCCTGAATCTGTTTGACGCTGAGCTTGTCGGTGAAGATCGACAGCACCGATGGCGCGACCCAGCCCAGCACGGGAATGCGTGAGCTCAGGCTGGCCACCGCCGCGGCGGTTCCGGCACGGATGCAGGCGGCGCGCAGCAAGCTGTCGTAGTGCGCAGGCATATCGTGGGCACGGGCTTTTGCTGGGCTGCGCTTGGGCGTCGGTTTGCGCCGTTCGCGACGGCTTGCGAGCGCTTCCGGTGCGTCGGCAATGGGCTCGCCAATCCCTTTGGTTGGGCGGCTTCGGCGTGCGGATTTTTTGTTCGGCGGGGTGCTGGGCATGCGGGCGGTCTGCGGCGGCGGGAACTGTCGACATGGAGGAGCCATCGGCTATCCTCTGCGCCCTTTTCTCCGGTGGCAAGCATGGACTACGAACGCTACGACCGCGTCCGCGCGGTGGTGTGGAACGGTGAAGCGCTGGATCTGCTGGATCAGCGCGTCCTGCCTCTGCAGCAGACGCGCCTGATCTGCCGCGATGCCGGCGAGGTGGCGCAGGCGATTTTCGACCTGGTCGTGCGCGGTGCGCCGGCCATTGGTATTGCGGCGGCCTGGGGACTCGTCCTGGCATCGCGAACGGTGCAGGCCCAGGACGGGCCGCAGGCCGTGGCGGCGCTGGCGCAGGCGACCCAAACGCTCAACGCAGCGCGGCCAACGGCGGTCAATCTGGCCTGGGCGTTGGGTCGGATGAATGCCGTGTTGGCGAATGCGGGAACGGACTGGCGTGCGGTGCTGGCGAGCGAAGCTGCCGCTATCGAACGCGAAGACCTCGCCGCCAATCGCCATATGGGTCAATTGGGGGCAGCCTTGATCGAGCCGGGCAGCGGTGTGCTCACCCATTGCAACACCGGTTCGCTGGCGACATCCGGCTTTGGCACGGCCTTGGGCGTGATTCGCGCCGGTGTCGCGGAAGGCCGCGTTGGCAAGGTGTTCGCGGGAGAAACCCGCCCTTGGCTGCAAGGCGCACGGTTGACGGTCTGGGAACTCCTGCAGGACGGCATTCCCGCCACCTTGATCGCCGATTCCGCCGCTGCGCACCTGATGTCCACCGGACAAGTGCAATGGGTGATCGTTGGCGCGGACCGCATCACCGCCAATGGCGATGTCGCCAATAAGATCGGCACCTACGCGCTTGCCATTGCGGCTCGCCATCACGGGCTGAAGTTCATGGTGGTGGCGCCGTCATCAACCGTCGATATGCACACGGCCAGCGGATCGGACATCGAGATCGAGCAACGCAGCGAATCCGAATTGCTGGGCTATGCCGGACAGCGCACCGTGGCCGAAGGGGTGCGCGCCTGGAATCCGGTCTTTGACGTGACGCCGGCGGCGCTGATCGATGCCATTGTCACCGAGCGCGGCGTGGTGTTGCAGCCGAATGCGCAGCGCATGGCGGCGGCGTGGAATGGCGTCAATCTGTCGTAGGTGCCGAATCCATTGCCGCCTTCACCACTGGGTTGATTTTGTGAAAAGTGAATGACATCGGCGCTCCAGTAAACTGTCCCTCATTCATTCCTTTTTGCGAGCCTTCCATGGGCCATTCGCCCCGTATCGCTGTCCTGGTGCCTTGCTACAACGAGGCGATTACCGTGGCAAAAGTCGTCGCGGATTTCCGTGCCGCGCTGCCTGACGCCGACATCTGCGTGTTCGACAACAATTCGCGCGACGACACCGCCGCCATTGCCCGCGCATCCGGCGCGCGGGTGCAGCATGTGGCGTTGCAGGGCAAGGGGCACGTGGTACGCCGCCTGTTTGCCGATGTCGAGGCGGATATCTACGTGATGGTGGATGGCGATGACACCTACGATGCCGCCAGCGCGCCCGCCTTGGTGCGGTGTCTGCGCGAAGGCCACCACGATATGGTGGTGGCGGTGCGTCACCACGAAGCCGCCGAGGCCTATCGCGCGGGTCATGTGTGGGGTAACCGCATGTTGACGGGCTTTCTGAGCTGGTTGTTTGGTCGCCCCTGCAAGGACATTTTGTCGGGTTATCGCGCCTTTTCTCGGCGTTTCGCCAAGTCGTTTCCGGTGCTGACCGCCGGTTTCGAAATCGAAACCGAACTCACCGTGCATGCGCTGGAACTGAAGATGTCGGTGGGTGAAGTAGATACGCCCTACAAGGAGCGCCCCGAAGGCAGCTTCAGCAAGCTCAGCACCTACAAGGACGGCCTGCGCATTCTGAAGACCATGCTGCGCCTGTTCAGTGCGGAAAGGCCGTTGGCCTTCTTTGGCGGTATCGCCCTCGTGATGGCCTTGGCGGGTGTCATTCTCGGCATCCCGGTCATTCTGGAGTATCTGCGCAGCGGCCTGGTGCCGCGATTCCCCACCGCGATTCTGGCCACCGGTTTGATGATTCTCTCCGCACTGTCGGGATTTGCCGGGCTGATTCTGGACACCGTCACGCGTGGGCGGCGCGAACTGAAAATGCTCGCGTATTTGCAGCACCGCGCGGCGGAATGAAGACGCTGCAGCAGTTCCTCTGGTTTTGTATTTCGGGTGGGCTGGCCTTCCTCATCGATGCCGGATTCACCCAGTTTTGGGTGCGGATTGGGCTTGACCCCTGGACCGCGCGCGGCTTGGCCTTTCCCGTCGCGGTGACGTTTACCTGGTGGTTCAATCGTCGCTTTACCTTCAAGGCCAACGCCAAGTCTGTCGGGTTGGGGCGTGAATACCTGACCTACGTCGGCACCCAACTACTGGGCCTGAGCGTCAACCTGGGCAGCTACGCACTGCTCGTTTGGCTGTCCGCCACAGTGCACGCCTGGCCGGTGATCGGCGTCGCTGTGGGTTCCATCGCCGGATTGCTGGTCAATTTTCTGGGCGCGCGGCATGTGGCGTTTCGGCGTGAGGATTGAAATGGACTCACGTCGTAAAGTCGAGTTCCTGCTGGTCGCCATTTTCATTCTGCTCGCGAAGCTGATCCTTCTTGTGGCGTCACCAACGAGCCTGACGGCGGGGACGGGGCAGGCAGTGGTTGCTGCGCAATGGTTGCCGGACGTGTTGTCGTCGATCTATCCCGCCTATGCCTGGCTTACCGCCACGCTCTGGCCGGATGCCGGGGAACGAGTCACAGGCCTTCTGCTGGCCCAGGTGCTTTCATCGGCCACGTCGGCGGGATTGCTGTATTGGTTGCTGCGTCGTCACCTGCGTTGCACTGCGCCGGTTTGTGTGGTGTTGATCGCCTGTGTCGTCCTCGATCCTGCCCAGTGGGCTTCGGAGCGAACTGCGCTTCCCGACGCCCTGGCGCGCTTGATGGTGGTGCTGGCAACCTTCGGTGGGCTGCAGCAATCGCGCGATGCGAAGTGGCAATGGGCCTTGCTTTGGATACCTGCAAGCGGGTTGGCCGCGCTGCTTGATCCCGCGCTGGATTGGCTCGTCGTGGTGCTGGGGTTGTTGTTGTCGATACCGATGTCGCGCCGTTTTCACCACGTGTCGGGTCGTGTGTCGGTGGCGTCGAATCGATGGTCATCGCGGGCGGTTTGGTTGGCCGGTTTGCTTGCCGTGACACTGCTTAGTCAGAACGCCGTGCATGCGCTGCATGGGGTCTTCGGATTTGAGCGCAGCGCTGTGGAGATCGCGGGCGCGCAGCGGGTGACGGCATGGGCATCGATGGTCACACCAGAAACCGCTTCGCGTTACGGGATTGATCTTGAGGGCCAATCGCCCGGAGCAGGGCAAGGTCTCGAGCATTGGTCAGACCGTGCGCAATCGCTTTACGGTGCGAGCGGCCTATGGGCGGCGATTCGCCAAGAGGCGGTGAGGACCGGCATGGATCCGCAATTGCTGGCGCGCAAGCTCGCCGCGCGCAGTCTGCAGAATGATCCGTCCGCCTTGGGCAGCGTTTTGCGCGAATCGCTATGGCCAGCCTTGGATGAGTCAACGGGTGGATGGACGTTTGCGTGGCCAGCCGGACGTCGGCTGTATGGCTTGCTCGCCGTCCTCGCTGTGCTTGCAGGGATTGCCATGGCGTGGCGCCGGAGACGTGCAAAACGCATTGCTTTCACTATTGTGGCGCTGACAACCATCCAGTTCGGTCTGGTGGTGCAGTTGGCATTATTGAATCCCGACATCTCCTTGGCCAAAAGTGCCTGGTATTCCTTTTTGGGACTGCCGCTGATGGCGTTGGCCTTGCCGCGTTCTGTGCAGGGTTTTGAGCGCTGGTGGCGGAAGGTTCTGCGTGAACCAATGCTTGTCACGGCGCGACGGGCTCGTGATGCCAGGCAATGGATGGCGTCCGACAGCGCCCTACAGGTCCTGCAATGGCCGGTGGCCATCATCGCCGTCAGTGCGGCGGTCTGGTTGAAGGGTCAGGACCGTAACTGGGACCTGCTGAACTATCACCTCTACAATCCTCTTGCCCTCTGGGAGGGACGCCCGCTGGATGTGGTGCCGGCTCAGTTGCAGAGCTGGTACAGCCCGTTTCTGGACCTGCCTGCCTATTGGTTGGCAACGTCGCCGGTGTCTGGCTACTGGGTGGCCTTGTGGTTGTCGTTGCCGGCGATGCTTGCCCTGGGACTGTTGTGGCGGATCGTGGTGGAAGCGACCGCCGGATGGCCGCTCGCACAGCGCTGGATGAGTGTCGTCATTGTGGTCGCGATGGCGGCCTCTGCCTCCGCGGGCAGTGCCAGTCTGGGCACGACCTTCAATGAGTGGCCGATGGCCGCAGCGGTGATGTTTTCGCTTTGGGTGCTGCTTCGCATGGCGCGCACCGGCGAGGTAAAACCTTGGGCCTTGTTCATGGCTGCGTTCGTTCCCGGTGCGATCACCGGCTTGAAGTTGACCGGCGCTCCCTACTGCCTCGCATTGGGCGCGGCGGCGTGGATCGCAATGCCGCCAGATTGGCGCTGGCGCGGCATGGGTTTGTTCATGCTGGCTGGTGTGACGGGTGGTGTTTTGACCATCGCGCCGTGGGCGATCCATGTCTGGCGAGAAACCGGAAATCCGTTGTTCCCGTACTACAACCAGTGGTTCCAATCGCCCGATGCGTTGCCTTTTCCCTATGTGTTTTCGGCGTATCGACCCGAGTCGCTTTGGTCGGCATTGCGCAGTCCCTGGGATCTGGCATCCGGTAGTCGCTGGTTCAGTGAGGTGGCGACCGCCGATGGCCGACTTCTGCTCGGATGGCTGGTGGTCATTGGCGGCCTGTTCGCTCCGCTTCGCGTTGCGCCGGGAGAAGCGCGGCGGGCGATGGGCACGGTCGGCGCGTTTTTTGTGGTCGGCTACGTGGCCTGGCTGCAGATGCATGCCATTCATCGGTACACGATTCCGCTGGAGATGACGACGGGGCTGCTTCTGTTGATCTGGCTTGGTCAATGGCGCGCCACCGGTATGGCGATGCTGATCGTCGTGATGGCGGTCCTGCAGGTGTTCACGGTGGTGCCGGACTGGGGTCGAACCGCGTTCACGACGCCGTTTGCAAGGAATCTGCATCCGGCCTACCCGGAACACAGCGCCTTGGTCATGTTGAGTGGCTCACCGCTGGGCTATGTCGCGGTCGATCTGCCCGCCGAGGTGCCCTTGCTCTATCTCAACAACAATCTGGTGCGCGTTGATGAGTGTCGACGCTGGCAACGTAACGGTCTGGCGCGACTGGAAGCGGCCAAGCATGTCTGGTTGGTGCAGTCTCAGGCCGAAACGATGGAAGTGGAGCGGCAAGCCATGCCGCGCTATGGGCTTCGTGCCGAAGGGGTTTGTCGCGAGACGGCGAGCAGTTTGCGGCCGTTCTGGCTTTGTCCAGTCGAGTTCAATCCGCACGATGCAGTGATCTGTGTTGGCGCTGTGGACGGTGCTCCGAGTCATTAAAGCGATCTCTACCTGTATTTGCTGTGGTGGATCGCGATCACCCCGACGATCATGATGTGGCTGCGGCGAATCATGCTCGGGCTGCTGTTTGCGCAACTGGGGCTGGCTTTCCTGGCGGTGCTTGGATTGATGCAGCGCCGAATCAGCGTGAGATGGGCGGGCGGGTGCTTGTTGTTGGTTTCAGCGGGTATCAGTGCATCGGGTCAATTGCTTTGGCAGCGACCTGATCGCTCGATAGAACTGGCGGGTGACCAGGCGTTCTTCCAGGCCGTGTCTGATCTTCCCGCTGATGCATTGCTGTTCGGCTCGGGTTGGTGGCAGAACCCCGTTGTGGCATTGGTGAGTGGACGCCGAATGCGGAATGAGGAAGCATGGACCGCACACGGCTTTGAACAGCAGGCGGAGCCCGGCTATTGGGTATTCGACCGTTACGCCATGGCACTCGATGAGCATGTCCGAAATCGATTTGCGTGGCGATGCGATTGCGAGCCCATCTATGCGGGACGGGGCGGGGAGATATTCCGGATTCACCGGTTTTTCGATTCGCCAGAGGATTCCCTGACCGAGATGCAGCGAATCGATGCAAGCTCACCGGGACTTGCGGAGGGGTTTGCGCCGGAGCCGCAAGGCGGACTGCGATGGTCGGCTGCGGAGTCGTTCGTGAAGCTGGATGCCGCGATGCCCGTCGCTCAACTACTGATCAACTATCGCTTGCCAGCGCCACCCGTGTCGGTGGGCGATTCCGTGCCGTCGCTTGCGCTGCGCGTCAGCGCGACCTCGTGCGAGTCCCAGCCGGTCCCGCTTTCCGCCGGTAACGCGAGTGCGCATATTGAACTGAACTGTGCGTCCCCGGTCGATCGGATTCAACTTCGACTGGTCGATCCCTCGGCGAATGCGGATGCGTCTGCCGATACATTCTGGATGGTGCGCGAAGTGCAGATTTTTCCGCCGCAAGGTGAGGCGCGCTGAGGTGCGGAAATCAGGTCATTGGCACCTCGCGTGTTAGAATCGCGACTTTCCCGCGTCGCCTGAGTCGGTCCGGTCTGGATCGCGCAGCCGTGGGGTTTTCGGGCCCGCTCCGGGCTTGCTGGGCAGTTCAGACAAGGCAGACACCGCATGGCAGATCAAGCCAAGGACATCATCCCGGTCAACATCGAAGACGAGATGCGGCGCAGTTACCTCGATTACGCGATGAGCGTGATCGTGGGGCGTGCGCTTCCCGACGTGCGTGACGGGTTGAAGCCGGTGCATCGGCGCGTGTTGTTTGCGATGAACGAATTGGGCGCGCACAGCAACAAGCCGTACTACAAATCGGCACGTATCGTCGGTGACGTGATCGGTAAGTTCCATCCACATGGCGATCAGTCGGTCTACGACACACTGGTGCGCATGGCGCAGCCGTTCTCGTTGCGCTACATGCTGGTGGACGGGCAGGGTAACTTCGGCTCGGTGGACGGCGATTCGGCGGCGGCGATGCGCTACACCGAAGCGCGCATGTCCAAGTTGACCCATGAGTTGCTGGCTGACATCGACAAGGAAACCGTCGACTTCCAGCCCAACTATGACGAGAAGGAACTCGAACCGACGGTATTGCCGACGCGCGTTCCCAATCTGCTGGTCAACGGCTCGGCGGGTATTGCCGTGGGCATGGCGACCAACATCCCGCCGCACAATCTGTCCGAGATCATCGATGCCACCGTGGCGCTGATCGACGATCCCGACATCGGTGTCGATGGGCTGATGCAGTACGTGCCGGGGCCGGACTTCCCGACCGCCGGCATCATCAATGGCTCGGCGGGCATCATCGAGGCCTACCGCAGCGGGCGTGGCCGCATCTACGTGCGCGCCAAGGCCGAGATCGAGGTCGACAGCAAGACCAATCGCGAAGCGATCATCGTCACCGAACTACCTTACATGGTGAACAAGGCCCGGTTGATCGAGAAGATCGCCGAGCTGGTGAAGGAAAAGAAACTCGAAGGCATCAGCGAGCTGCGTGACGAGTCCGACAAGGACGGCATGCGCATCTTCATCGAAGTGCGTCGCGATGCGGCGGCGGATGTGGTGTTGAACAACCTGTTCCAGCAGACGCCGATGGAGTCGGTGTTCGGCATCAACATGGTCTGTCTGGTCGATGGGCGTCCGCGTCTGCTTGGCCTGAAGGAGATGCTGGAAGCCTTCGTGCGGCATCGTCGTGAAGTCGTCACCCGCCGCACCATCTTCGAGCTGCGCAAGGCGCGCAATCGCGCCCACATCCTCGAAGGCTTGACCGTGGCGCTGGCCAACATCGACGAGATGATCGAGCTGATCAAAACCTCGGCCAGCCCGCAGGAAGCGCGCGAGCGTCTGTTGGCGCGGCGCTGGGAGCCCGGTCTGGTGCGCGCGCTGTTGTCGGCGGCAGGTGCCGAAGCTTCGCGTCCGGAAGATCTGCCGCTGGATCTGGGACTGAGCGAGCAGGGCTACCAGTTGTCCGAGGCGCAGGCCAAGGAAATCCTGGAGATGCGTCTGCATCGCCTGACCGGATTGGAACAGGAAAAGCTCACCGACGAATACCGCAATCTGCTGGAAGTCATTCGTGGCCTGATCGAGATTCTGGAAAGTCCGGATCGCCTGCTGGAAGTGATTCGCGGCGAGCTGAGCGAATTGCGTGAGCAGTACGGCGACGTGCGCCGCACGCAGATCCAGGTCAATCAGGAAGACCTCAACATCCTTGATCTGATCGCCCCGGAGGATGTGGTTGTCACCCTGTCGCACGCGGGCTATGTGAAGCGCCAGCCGCTGTCGACCTACCGTGCGCAACGGCGCGGCGGCAAGGGGCGATCCGCGACGGCGGTGAAGGATGAGGATTTCATCGAGCGTCTTTGGGTGGTGAATACGCACGACATCCTGCTGAGCTTTACCAGCAAGGGGCGCGTGTTCTGGCCCAAGGTCTATCAGTTGCCGGAAGCCGGCCCGAACTCGAAGGGGCGTCCGATCATCAATTTCGTCACCCTCGAAGCGGGCGAAAAGATTCAGGCCGTGCTGCCGGTGCGCGATTTCCCGGAAGACCAGTTCGTGTTCTTTGCCACGGCGCAGGGGACGGTGAAGAAAACGCCGCTGACCGAGTTCGCCTACCAGCTGCAGCGCGGCAAGATCGCGATCAATCTGGAAGAGGGTGACTCGCTGGTCGGCGTGGCGCTGACCGATGGCAACGCCGACATCATGCTGTTTGCCTCGAACGGCAAGGTCGCTCGTTTTGACGAAAATACCGTGCGTTCGATGGGCCGCACGGCGACCGGTGTGCGTGGCATGCGTCTGGCGGACGGCGAGGTGCTGGTTTCGCTGATCAGCGTCAAGGGCGAAGCCGATGTGCTGACCGCCACTCTCAACGGCTATGGCAAGCGCACGCCACTGACCGAGTACCCCAAGAAGGGACGCGGCACGCAGGGCGTGATCGCCATCCAGACCAGCGAGCGCAACGGCGCGCTGGTCGGTGCGGTGCAGTTGCAGGACGATCAGGAAATCATGTTGATTTCCGATCAGGGCACCTTGGTGCGCACCCGCGCCGCCGAGATCGCGCGCGTGGGTCGCAACACCCAGGGCGTAACCTTGATCCGCCTGCGCAATGGTGAGCAACTCGTCGGCATCGAAGCGGTCACTGCTTTCGAGGAAGAACCCGATGAGTCGAACGATTCGCCTGCGCCTGACGCACCTGCGGTCGATGCAAACCCGGACGACGCACCGGCCGAGTGATTCCTCGGTCATGGGCTCGTCGCCGCCGAGCCCATGACGCGGCGATGTGGTGGGTGGCTGGCGCGTGCCGCGCTTCCATGCCCGCGTCGTGATGGGTTAATTGCCGGGTATTTTCTTGTCGAGGTCGTCCGTGCTGCGGATCACTGAACTCAAATTGCCTTTGGATCACGCGCCGGACGCATTGCGTCCGGCGGTGCTGGCTCGTCTTGGTCTGCGCGACGACGAGCTGCGGGATATCAGCGTGGTTCGGCGCGCCTGGGATGCACGCCGCAAGTCCGCGATCCTGTTGATCTACACGGTCGACTGCCGATTGCGTGACGACGCGCTGGAGGCGACGGTGCTGCGGCGCTTCGGCGATGACGCGCATGTCCGTTCGGCACCCGACATGCGCTATGTGCTGGTCGGTCGCGCGCCGCCGGATTTTGCGGCAAAGCAGCCGCTGCGTCCGGTGGTGATCGGTTTCGGGCCCTGTGGCATGTTCGCCGCGCTGGTGCTGGCACAGATGGGCTTGCGGCCCATCGTTCTGGAGCGCGGCAAGACGGTGCGTGAGCGCACCAAAGACACCTGGGGACTATGGCGTCAGGGTCAGCTCAATCCTGATTCCAATGTGCAGTTCGGCGAGGGCGGGGCAGGAACGTTCTCGGACGGCAAGTTGTGGAGCCAGATCAGCGACCCGCGTCACCTCACCCGCAAGGTGCTAAGCGAATTCGTCAAGGCCGGTGCGCCGGAGGAGATTCTCTACGTCGCCAAGCCTCACATCGGCACCTTCCGCCTGGTCAGCGTAGTGGAAGCCATGCGCGCGGAAATCGAATCCCTGGGCGGCGAAGTGCGTTTCCAACAGCAGGTGGTCGACCTGCTGATCGACGACGCAAGCGCCGACACGGCGACTGGGCGCACGCGGCAAATCGTCGGCGTGCGCCTGGCTCATGGCGAAACGCTGGCAACCGAACACGTCGTGTTGGCAGTAGGGCACAGTGCGCGCGACACCTTCCGCATGCTGCATGAGCGCGCGGTGCAGATGGAGGCCAAGCCCTTCTCGATCGGTTTTCGCATCGAGCATCCGCAAACCCTGATTGATCGAGCGCGCTTCGGCAACGCGGCGGGGCATCCGATCCTTGGCGCGGCGGATTACAAACTGGTGCATCACGCCCGCAACGGTCGCTCGGTCTACAGCTTCTGCATGTGTCCTGGTGGCACCGTGGTGGCGGCCACTTCCGAAGCAGAGCGCGTGGTCACCAATGGTATGAGCCAGTATTCGCGCAACGAGCGCAATGCCAACGCAGGCATCGTGGTGGGCATCGCACCGCAGGATTATCGGCAGGATGGTCAAGCGACCGGTCCGGTCAGTCCATTGGATGGTTTCGCCTTTCAGCGTTATTGGGAGTCGCGCGCCTACGAACTTGGCGGTGGCGGCTATCAGGCGCCCGGTCAGCGCGTCGGCGACTTCCTCAAACAGCGTCCCAGCAGCGGTTTCGGCAGTGTCGAACCGTCCTACAAACCTGGCGTGCGGCCAACCGATCTGGGTGCGGCGGATGCGCCGAGTCTGCCGGACTACGCGTTGCAGGCGATCCGCGAAGCCCTGCCCGCGTTTGATCGTCAGATTGCCGGATTCTCGATGCCCGATGCGCTGCTCACCGGCGTGGAAACCCGCACTTCGTCGCCGCTGCGGATCAATCGCGGCAAGGATTTTCAAAGCCTGAATGTGCGGGGTCTGTATCCCGCTGGCGAAGGCGCGGGCTACGCGGGCGGCATCATGTCGGCGGCCGTGGACGGCATCGAAGTGGCCGAGGCGCTGGGCTTGGTGATGCTGGACGGCATGCATTGATTCGCGTCGTGCAGCGGCCTGCCTGAGCAGGCCGCTGCACTGACCACTCCGTTACGGCGTTTCCACACCATCCACACGCTGGAAGCCGCGTGGCAGCGGATTGCCTCGTGCGGCGCGGTGGCCGCTGTAGGCCTGCAGATCGCGCCCGGCAAGGGTGAGTTTGCGTTGCCCGCAACTCAAGACCAGTTCGCCGCCCTGGCGCACGATGGCGAGATGGATGACGCGTTCCTCGCCGGATTTCAGTTTGGCTGGCGGGATCTGGATCAGCTTGTTGCCCTTGCCGCGATCCAGTTCCGGCAGCTCGGCGACCGGGAAAGCCAGCAGTTGCCCGGCGCTGGTGATGGCAACCAACAGGTCGGTGTCGGGATTGCCAACCGGCAGCGGGTTCATCACGCTGGCCTGATCGTCCAGATTGAGCAGGGCCTTGCCTGCCTTGGCGCGCCCGACGAAGTTCTCGAAGCGCGTGATGAAGCCGTAGCCGAAGTTCGATGCCAGCAGGAAGCGCTGTTCGTTGTCGGCCATTGCTGCGGCCACGAAACCAAGCCCGTTGGGCGGTGCGAAGCGTCCGGTGAGCGGTTCGCCGTTGCCACGCGCCGAGGGCAGCGTGTGGGCGGCGGTCGAGTAGCTGCGTCCGCTGCTGTCGAGGAAGGCGACCTGCTGCGTGCTGCGCCCGCGCACAGCGAAGGCCAGTCGATCCCCTTCGCGATACGACAAGCCCGACGGATCGATATCGTGTCCCTTGGCCGAACGTACCCAGCCCTTTTCCGAAACGACCACGGTGACCGGCTCGTTGGCGACCAGCTCGGTCTCGTCGATGGCCTGCGCGGCACCGCGCTCCACCAACGGCGAGCGACGCGCATCGCCGAATTTTTTCGCGTCGGCCAGCAGTTCGTCCTTGATCAGCTTCTTCAGCTTGGCCGCCGAACCGAGGATGCCGATGAGCTTCTCGCGCTCCTTGGCCAACTCGTCCTGCTCGCCACGGATCTTCATTTCCTCCAGACGCGCCAACTGTTTCAGCTTGGTGTCGAGAATGTAATCGGCCTGTTCCTCGCTCAATCCGAAACGCGCCATCAGGACGGGCTTGGGTTCGTCCTCGCTGCGGATGATGCGGATCACCTCGTCGAGATTGAGGAAGGCAACCAGCAAGCCTTCCAGCAAGTGCAGGCGACGTTCGACCTTGTCCAGCCGATGCCGCAGGCGACGGGTGACCGTGTCGGTGCGGAACTGCAGCCATTCGCGCAGGAAGGCTTTGAGATTCTTGACCTGTGGCTTGCCATCCAGCCCGATCAGATTGAAGTTGACCCGATAGCTGCGTTCCAGATCGGTGGTGGCGAACAGGTGACCCATCAACTGTTCGTAGTCCACCCGGTTGCTGCGCGGAACCAGCACGAGGCGGATCGGATTTTGATGATCGGACTCGTCGCGCAGGTCTTCCAGCCAGGGCAGTTTCTTGGCCCGCATCTGCTGCGCAATCTGCTCCATGATCTTGCCCGGACTGACCTGATAGGGCAGCGCGGTGATCACCAGATTCTGCTGCTCGCGCACCCACGCGGCGCGCGCCCGTACGCTGCCGCCGCCGGTTTCGTAGAGCTTCCGCAGTTCGTTGGCGGGCGTGATGATCTCAGCGGCGGTGGGAAAGTCCGGGCCGCGAATGTGCTCGCACAGGTCGGCCACCGTCGCGTCGGGATCATCCAGCAGGCGGATCGCCGCGCTGACCACTTCGTTGAGATTGTGCGGCGGAATATCAGTCGCCATGCCGACCGCAATGCCCGTCGTACCATTCAGCAGAAGATGCGGCAGACGTGCGGGCAACCAGGTCGGCTCCTGCAGCGTGCCGTCGAAATTCGGCGTCCAGTCCACCGTGCCGTGGCCCAGTTCACCGAGCAGCACTTCGGCAATCGGCGTCAGTTTCGACTCGGTGTAACGCATCGCCGCAAACGACTTCGGGTCATCCGGCGAACCGAAGTTGCCCTGGCCTTCGATCAGCGGATAGCGGTACGAAAACGGCTGCGCCATCAACACCAATGCCTCGTAGCAAGCGGAGTCACCATGCGGGTGGAACTTGCCGATCACGTCACCGACCGTGCGTGCGGATTTCTTGGGCTTGTTGGTTGAGCTCAGGCCGAGCTCACTCATCGCGTAGATGATCCGCCGCTGCACCGGCTTCAGACCATCACCCACAAACGGCAGCGCGCGGTCAAGCACCACATACATCGAATAGTCGAGATACGCCCGCTCGGCGTACTCGTGCAGGGGAATCTGTTCAAAACCGTGGAAGGTCGGGCGTGCTTGGTCGGTCATGGTGTCCGTGTCAGGTACTGCTTTGCGTTGCGATTCTACTGGAAGCCGTTCCACCGCTCGCGAAGGCGATCCACGACCGGTCACTTCTCCGGCATACAATCGTCGCGGGCGTCACCCAACCAACGGAGGCAAGCATGGGCGTTTTCGATTTCATCAAGGGCGAGCTGATCGAGATCATCGAGTGGACCGACGATTCGCGGGACACGCTGTCTTACCGTTGGCCGGATGACGACAAGGAGATCAAGAACGGCGCGCAGTTGATCGTGCGCGAGTCGCAACTGGTGCAGTTCGTGGCGGCGGGGCAGTACGCCGATCTGTTCGGGCCGGGCAAGCACACCCTGAAGACCGAGAACATTCCGCTGCTGTCGACGATTTCGGGCTGGAAGTACGGTTTCGATTCGCCGTTCAAGTGCGATGTCTACTACCTCAACACGCGCCTCTTCACCGGCAACAAATGGGGCACGGCAAATCCGGTGATGATGCGTGATGCCGATTTCGGCATGGTGCGTCTGCGGGCGTTTGGTACCTACGATTTCCGCATCGTGCATGCGCCGAAGTTCCTCAAGGAAGTTGCGGGAACGGATCAGAACTTCCGACTCGACGAGTTCGCCGACACCATGCGTTCGCGCCTGATCAGCGTGTTCTCGCAGGCGCTGGCGACGGCGAAGATTCCCGCGCTGGATGTGGCGATGCGTTACAGCGAGCTGGGCGAGGCGCTGTTGCCGCTGGTCAATGGCGTGATGAGCGAAAAGTACGGCATCGAGATCACCACCTTCGTGGTCGAGAACGTGTCGGTGCCGCCGGAAGTCGAGCAGGCCATCGACAAGCGTTCCAGCATGGGCGCAGTCGGCAATCTGAACGACTTCGTGAAGTACCAGATGGCGCATGGCATGGGCCAGGGCGGCGAAGGCGCTGCTGCGGCGGCCGCACCGGCGCAGATGGCGGTGGGCTTTGCCATGGCGCAGGAATTGGCGCGCAGCATGTCAGCGGGACAGGCCGCACCGAGTGCCGCCACGCCGCCGCCCATTCCGGCGGCAGCGGCTCCCGCCGCGGGCCTGGAAGTGCTGACACCCGATCAGGCCGCGCAGACCATGGGCGTGTCGGTGGAAGATGTGATGGCGGCCATCGACGCGGGTGATCTGAAGGCCCGCAAGATCGGCAACGCCACGCGCATCGCCAAATCGGCGCTCGAAGCCTTCCTGCGCGGCGAATGAACGCCACGGTGAACAAGCATCCCTGCCACAACTGTGGCGGGGAAATGCAATGGAATGCGGCCAAGCAGGCGCTGGTGTGTCCGTTCTGTGGCACGCAGGCGGAATGGACGCCCGCGCAGGTCGAGGCGGGCAGCATCGTCGAACACGAACTGAGTTCGGCGCTGAACGGTGTGCAGCCCGCGATGGCCGCACAGCAGCGCGAAGTGCAGTGCCAGAACTGCAACGCCATCACCGTGTTCAGTGCCGAGCGAGTGGCGCAGCGCTGCGATTTCTGCGGTTCTCCCAAGATCATCGAGGTGGCCGCGCAGCAGGATGCCTTCGTGCCGGAAAGCCTGTTGCCGTTCAAGATCAGTGACGGACAGGTGCGTGATCTGATCCGGCGCTGGTATCAGACCCGCTGGTTCGCACCCAATCGACTCAAGACGGCGGCGCTGACGGACACCTTGCACGGCGTGTATCTGCCGTACTGGACGTTCGACGCGCAAGCCGACGCGCGCTGGACGGCGGAGGCGGGCTACCACTATCACGTCACCGTGAATGGCAAGAGCGAGCGGCGCACGCGATGGGAGCCTGCGGCGGGCGAATTGCAGCATCATTTCGATGATGATCTGGTGCCAGCCAGCACGGGCGTCCACGCCAAGCTGCTGCGCGGTATCGAACCGTTTCCGACCACCACGGATCTGAAGTTGTACTCACCGGAGTTTGTGCGCGGCTGGACGGTCGAGCGCTACCGGATCGACCTGCGCGCGGCGGCGGAAACCAACATGGCGCAGATGCAGGCCGAATTGCGTCGTCTGTGCGCCGAGCAGGTGCCAGGCGATACGCATCGCAATCTAGACGTGCAAGCGCGCTATGCCGACCGCCGTTTCAAACACGTACTGATGCCGGTCTGGCTGGTCAGCTACACCTACGGCTCGCGGACATTCCAGGTGGTGGCGAATGGCTACACCGGCGCGATTGACGGTGAGCGACCCTACAGTTGGATCAAGATCTTCTTCGCCGTGCTGACGGCGCTGATCGTGCTGGGCACGCTGTTCTATCTGCTCGAAGGGCAGTGAGTACTGGGCGGTGAAACCACCGCCCCGAGTTCGCTAGCAGGATGCCTCAACGAATGGGTAACGTGTGGGTCAACAAGGGCTCGCCCTTGGCATCGCGCAGCGACAGCGTGACTTGGCGCAAGGACCAATCGATATTGATTCGTCCGAAGTTGGCCTGGCGAAAAATCCCGCCCTGGCGCAGCGCGTTCGGCACCGGCACCTTCCACACTTCGGTCAGCCCGCTGCTGGTCAGGTCGTAAAGCGGATAGGGCACGTTGACGTCGAGCTTGGAGAGTTCGCCGTAGTGCGTATCGCCGGAGATGAACACCACGTTCTTTGCCTCGGTGTCGCGGATCAGTTGGATCAAGCGTTGCTGATCGTGCGGGAAATTGATCCAGCCTTCCCAGCCAGGAAAGTCGGCCAGCACCTGCAGACTGGAACCGATGATGCGCAGGTCGGCGGGCTCGCGCAGACGTGCTTCCAGCCACTGCCATTGCGCTTCGCCAAGCTGTGTCGCCGCCGGGTCGGGATTGCGTGCATACGGGCCGGGGACTTCTTTGCCCGAGTCGATCTGCGCCTTGGCCCAGGCTTCGTAACTGGCCTCGCTGTCCCAGCGCGGATCGACGATCAGTGGACTGCGGTTCCAGCGCAGGTCGGGCAGGATGATCTGTACGCGCTGACCAATCGGGCCAAAGCTGTAGGCGGTGTAGATGCCTTCGCGCGACCAGCGCGGCGAGTCTTTCGGTTCGTTCCAGAAGTTCAGGAACGCCTCGCGCGATGCCTGCTTCATCGGGTAGTCGGCACCGGCATCGTTCTCGCCGAAATCGTGGTCGTCCCAGATGGCGATCAGCGGCGTGCTGGCCTTGAGCTGTTGGAAGCCGCGTTGGTTGGCGAGGCGCTGATACTTCTCCTGCATCACCTGCGGATCGCGGGTGTCGAGATAGACGTTGTCGCCGAGGAACACGAACAACTCGGGTTGTGCGGCGTTGACGGCGTCCCAGATCGGCTGGGATTTGTTTTCCTTGGCGCAGGAGCCGAAGGCGATATGGGTCAGTGGGGTGTCGCTTGCGGGCAGTGCGCGCTGGGCATGCGCGTTTGTGATGCTGGCGATGGCGCTAAGCAGCAAGGCGCATTGGACGAGGGATTTCATGGCGTAGTCGGCATCCGGAAAGATCGGTGTTCACACGACGACGAAAAACGCCCCATCATCCAACGATGACGGGGCGTTTCGTGTCACCAAAGCATCAGAAACGCGCGTCGAAGTTCAGGAAGAACTGGCGCGGTGAACCGGTCTGCAAGGTGTAGTTGAGGCCGTCCGGGTCGGAGGTGGCAAAGCCGTTGCTGCCGACGGTGGCGAAGTACTCTTCGTCCATCAGATTGCTGATGTTCAACGAGATGCGCAGCGATTCCAGCATGCCCAGCTTCTCGAAGGTGTAGCCAGCGCTGGCGTCCATCAGCCAGAAGCTGTCGACCTTGGAATCGTTGAGATAGGTGATGTAGCGCTCGTCGGTGAACTTCGCCCCTACGGTGGCGTCCAGCGGACCGGCAGTCCAGCTCAGCTCGGTGGCAAACAGCAGTTCCGGCGCGTCGACCACATTCTTGCCATCGGTCGGCACCAGCACGTCGCCATTGATGTAGTCGGAGCCGTATTCGGACTGGTTCCAGGCGACCGAGTTGAACCACTCCAGACCGTCGCCAAGATTCAGCACCAGTGTGGCCTCCAGACCATTGGACTGCACGTCACCGACGTTGGCGAAGCTGGACGGGCAACCGATGATGCCTGCGCAACGGGCGATGCTGAGCAAGCGGTTCTGGAAATCGACGCGATAGGCGGCCAACGAGGCCTTGTAGCGGTCGCCCGACAGACGCACACCGACTTCGAAGGTGTCGGAGGTTTCCGGCTCCAGTGTGTCGGCGAACGCATCGAAGCCTTCCTGCGTGGTCGAGAACGGACCGCCAATGCCCGGACGGAAGGCCGACATGTTTTCGGTGTAGCTACCGAACAGTTCGATGCCATCGCTCAGTCCATAACGCAGACCGACCTGCGGCATGAAGTTGTCCTTGGCGGTGATGCTGCCAACCGCACGCGTGCCGACGCGATTGACGGCGTCGATCTCGACTTCGCTGCCCTTGAAGCCAATGTCGGCGGTCAACTGACCATCCATCATGTCGATGCGATCCGTCACGTAGTACTGCAGCGTGTCGGTGTCGAAGCGCTGGCTGAACACGCGCACGGCGGGATCGCGGTAGAAGAAGATCTCGTCCGGCGCACCGCTCAACAGGTAGAAGTTGCGCTGCAGGCCGTGCACGCTGGTTTCGCTCCACAAGCCCGCTTCGACGGTGTGCATGCCCAAGCTCAAGGTCAGCGACGGCATGAAGCCGGTGCGCTCGATGTCGTACTCGGTGGTGCGCAGCGAAATCGGCACGCTGGCCGACGACGGCGCATACGGCGTAGCCCAGTGACCCTGGCCCTCATTGCGGTGGTAATAGCCCTGCAGCGTGGTGCTGAGCACGTCGCTCACGTCCCAATTCAGGGTCAACGAGGCGAGATCGTCATTGCGCAGGCCGCGGCCCAGATAGTAGGCGTCGTCCAGCGAGTTCACGCCGCCGCTGTAAATGCCGTTGGCCGCGTCGATCGCGCGCTGCCAGTCGTTCTGGTAGTTGTCCCAGTCCCAGCCCAGACGCTGTTGCGATTCCAGCGACAGATCGCCGTAGTCGGTTTCCTCGCGACGCGAGGTGGCGGCATACGCGGTCAGCGACCATGCGTCCTGCTGGAACAGCGCTTTGCCATTGAACTGCCACTGTTGCTGCGGGCCATCGCCTTTCCACTTGTCGGTCTTGGAGTAGACGCCGCTCAGATAGGTCGAGAAGCCGTTGTGGTCGCCGCTGTCGAGGCTGAGGAATGTGCGTTGTGCGTTGTCGCTACCGAGCATCTGCGAGACGCGTGCGCCGTAGTCCATCGACGGATCGCGGGTGAAGAACTGTGCGGTGCCGCCGAGGTTGCTGGTCGAGGCGGTACTGGCGGCGCCAGCACCCTGAGCCAGTTCGACGTAGTCGACGTTTTCGGCAATGGCGGCACGGCTGATGTGCAGACCGTTGTGGTTGCCGTAGCTCATGTCGCCGAGCGGAATGCCGTCCAAGGTGAAGCCGAGCTGGTTCTGATTGAAGCCACGCACCGTGATGCGCGTGGACCATTCGTAGGCGCCAAACGGATCGGACGAGGTGAAGTTCACCCCAGGTAGTTTGTCCATCACTTTCAGCGGGCTGGTGCCGGGCACGGCGCGCTTCAGATCAATGGCCTGCAGCGATTGCACCTGGCGGGTCTCGCCTTCGCCGATGACCGAGATGGCATCGAGTTCCTTGGCGCTGGCGCCGGTGCTGTCGGCGTCGGTCGCCGCCATCAGGGTGGGTGTGGCCAGCACCAGGGCAATGGCCAGAGAAAGGGTGTTGCTGCGAGTGTTCACGTGGGCTTCCCGTCATCCAATGGATACCGCCTGTTGGCCCGGTGTGCGCGGGGCGGCTGCGGTGCGCACGGCCAGTTTCAGAACCGGCGCAGGATGTGGGCAAGGGATGACAGAGGCGATGCAACGAGGTGACAGATCGGCGACAGCGATGAGACGATGCGGATTGTTCGAGGCCAAAACAACAACGCCCGCAGCGATGGCGGGCGTTGTGTGCGGAAGCGGTGGTGATCAGCGCTGCAGGACAGTCGCCATGGCGTTGACGAAGTGCGCAAGGTTGCGTTGGTTGAGCCCGGCGATGTTGGCGCGGCTCGAGCCGACCATGTAGATGCCGAATTCCTCGCGCAGGCGCTGGATGTGTTCGGGTGCGATGCCAAGGAACGAGAACATGCCGCGCTGCCGATCAATGAAGCTGAAATCGCGTTCGACGCCTGCATCGCGCAGATGGCTGACCATCAGATGGCGGTAAGTATTGATGCGATCACGCATCGCGGCCAATTCGCCCAGCCATTGCGCCTTCAGCGCGGCGTCGCCGAGGATTTCGGCCACGATCAATGCGCCGTGTGCGGGTGGCATCGAGTAGTTGTTGCGGATCGTACTCAACAGATGGGACTTCGCGATGACAGTCTGTTCGGCATTGGCTGCAATCACACTGATCGCTCCGATGCGTTCACGGTACAAACCGAAGTTCTTCGAGCACGAGGTGGTGAATATCAGTTCGGGCAGCGCATCGGCAAGCAGACGAACGCCGTAGGCATCGCTGTCCAGATCGGTCGAAAAGCCCTGATACGCCATGTCGATAAGCGGCACGAACCCTTGCGTCTGCGCCATGGCGGCCAGTCGCTGCCAGTGCTCGGGTGCCAGATCGACGCCGCTCGGGTTGTGACAGCAGGCATGCACCAGCACGACATCGCCTGCGGGCACTTGTGAAAGGGCATCGAACATCGCGTCAGCGCGCAGCGACTGCGTGGCGGCGTCGTAGTAGGGGTAGTCGCGCACGGAGAGACCGGCAGCCTTGAATACGGCCGGGTGGTTGCCCCAGGTCGGATCACTCATCCACACCGTTGCCTCGGGGCGACAACGCTTGATCAGATCCGCCGCGATTCGCAATGCGCCGGTGCCGCCGGGCGTATGCGCCGTGGCGACGCGCTGATCCGTCAGCGCACGCGCTTCACCCAGACTGAGACGATCCATCTGCGCGTTGAATCCCGGATCGCCCGCCATGCCGATGTAGGTCTTGGTAGTTTCGTTACGGCTGCGTCGCGCTTCGGCTTCCTTGACGGAGGCCAGAATCGGCGTATGCCCTTCCTCGTCCTTGTAAACCCCTACGCCGAGATCGATCTTGAACGGGCGGCTGTCCTGGCTGTACGCGGCCATCAGGCCCAGGATGGGATCGGTTGGGGCGGCTTGCAGATGCGAGAACATGGGAATCCCGGTGGCAGTCGTAGGGCAGGGCTGTCGAGCATAGGCAGTGTGTGGTCGCGCGGCCAGTCTTGTGACGCGGGTTGGCATTTTTCGCCTAAACGTGATGACGCTGAAGACCGGCGACCTGTTAGGCTATGCGCCGTCACGCGGGAGAGATCGGCCCGTCCGACGCCGAAGGAGCAACCGCCCCGGAAACTCTCAGGCAAAAGGACCGTGTGACGGTCAAACATCTGGAAAGTGATGCGCCGGTGCCCCCTCCACCACGTGCGCATCCGCCGAAGGGATAACGTTCTCAGGTCAACCGACAGATTGGGGCGTCTGCATCACGCGATCCGGCGTGGTGCATTTCGCGCCTTTCACTCATTCCAGTCGGTATCTCGCCATGACGATGTCTCTGCCGCGCCCCGCGCATCCTGCCCGCCAATTCGCTGATCGCCATATCGGTCTCAGTGCCAGTGACATCGATCAGATGCTGCAGGTGATCGGTGCGGAAAGCATGGAAGCCCTGATTGCAGAAACGCTGCCTGCCGCCATTCGCCAGGGCAAACCGCTGACCGGTATGGAACCAGCCTTTTCGGAAGTCGAGGCACTGCAGCGCTTGCGTCAGATCGGTGCCCGAAATCAGGTGTTTACCTCGCTGATCGGGCAGGGCTACTACGGTACCCACACGCCGCTGGTCATTCTGCGCAACATCCTGGAAAACCCCGCGTGGTACACGGCCTACACGCCCTACCAGCCGGAAATCAGTCAGGGCCGGCTGGAAGCCCTGTTGAACTACCAGACGATGATTGTCGAGATGACCGGGCTGGACGTTGCCAATGCGTCCTTGCTGGACGAAGCAACGGCCGCCGCCGAGGCCATGGCGGTCGCGCAGCGCGTGTCGAAATCCAAGAGCAAGTCCTTCTTCGTTGATGCCGCCTGCCATCCTCAATCCATCGCGGTGATGCGCACGCGCGCCGAGCCGCTGGGCTGGGAACTGATCGTCGGCAACCCGGCGACCGATCTCGATCCCAACGCGGTGTTCGGTGCGATCCTGCAGTATCCCGACACCTTCGGTCAGATCCGTGACTGGCGCGAGGTGATCGCGAACCTCCGCAATGCCGGTGCGCTGAGCGTCGTCGCCGCCGATCTGTTGTCGCTGGCGCTGCTGACGCCGCCCGGTGAGTTGGGCGCCGACATCGCCATCGGCAGCACGCAGCGTTTCGGTGTGCCGAGCGGATTTGGTGGTCCGCATGCGGCGTACATGGCGGTACGCGATGCCCACAAGCGCTCCATTCCAGGCCGTCTGATCGGCGTCTCGGTGGACTCGCGCGGTCAGCCGGCCTATCGCCTTGCCTTGCAGACGCGCGAACAGCACATCCGGCGTGACAAGGCGACCTCCAACATTTGTACCGCGCAGGTGTTGCTGGCCGTGATGGCCTCGATGTACGCCGTCTACCATGGCCCGGAAGGGCTGCGCAGCATCGCCCACGATGTGCATCGGCGTACGGCGACGCTGGCCGCGGGCCTGCGTCGACTGGGGTTTGCGCCCGAGCAGGACGCGTTCTTCGACACCATCACCGTCGACGTCGGCAGCCAGCGTGCTGCCATCGTCGAGCATGCGTTGGCAGCGCGGATCAATCTGCGCCTGATCGGCGAAACCCGCTTGGGGATCAGCCTGGATGAAACCACCACGCCGTCGATTGTCGAGTCCGTCTGGAGTGCCTTCGGTCGCGTGCTGAACTACGCCGCCGTCGAGGCCGATGCGCCGTCAGCGATTCCGGCCAGTCTGCAGCGCTCCGATGCCTGCCTGAAGCATCCGATTTTCAGCCAGTACCACTCCGAAACCGAGCTGCTGCGCTACTTGCGCAAACTGGCTGACCGCGATCTGGCACTCGACCGCGCGATGATTCCGCTCGGCAGTTGCACGATGAAATTGAATGCCACCGCGCAGATGATTCCGGTCACCTGGCCCGAGTTCGGCGCGCTGCATCCCTTCGCCCCGAGCGACCAGACGCACGGCTACCGTGAGTTGTTTGAAGACCTCAAGCGCTGGCTGGTCGAGATCACCGGCTACGACGCGGTGTCCTTGCAGCCGAACTCTGGCGCCCAAGGCGAATACGCCGGGCTGCTGGCGATTCGTGGCTATCACCTGTCGCGTGGCGATGCACACCGTACGGTCTGCCTGATTCCGTCCTCCGCGCACGGCACCAATCCCGCTTCGGCGCAAATGGTTGGCATGCAGGTGGTCGTGGTGGAATGCGACAGCGAAGGCAATGTCGATGTCGATGACCTGCGCAGCAAGGCGGAAAAGCATTCGAGCCAGCTGGCAGCGCTGATGGTGACCTATCCCTCGACGCATGGCGTGTTTGAAGAACGCATCCGCGAGATCTGCGACATCGTGCATGCGCATGGTGGTCAGGTGTATCTCGATGGCGCCAACATGAATGCGCAAGTCGGCCTGTCCAAGCCCGGCCAGTATGGCGCGGACGTCAGTCATCTCAATCTGCACAAGACCTTCGCCATCCCGCACGGCGGCGGCGGCCCCGGCATGGGGCCCATCGGCGTGAAAGCCCATCTGGCGCCGTTCCTGCCCGGTCATCCCGAACTCGATGGCGGCAAGTCACCAGTCGGTCCGGTGTCGGCGGCGCCGTGGGGCTCGGCCTCGATTCTGCCGATTTCCTATGCCTACATTCTGATGCTGGGTGGCGAAGGACTGCGGCGCTCCACCGAGGCCGCGATTCTGTCGGCGAACTACATCGCGGCCCGCCTGGAGCCGCATTTTCCGACCTTGTACCGCAACCACAATGGTCGCGTTGCGCACGAGTGCATCGTCGACCCGCGCCCGCTCAAGGACGCCTGCGGCGTGACGGTCGATGACATCGCCAAGCGACTGATCGACTTTGGATTCCATGCGCCCACGATGAGCTTCCCGGTGCCAGGTACCCTGATGATTGAACCCACCGAGTCGGAATCGAAGGCCGAGCTGGATCGTTTTTGCGACGCCATGATTGCCATTCGGGAGGAAATTGCCGCTGTGCAGGCGGGACGTTTTGCCATCGATCAAAGCCCCCTGCGCCACGCGCCGCACACCGTGCACGATCTGGTCGATGCCACTTGGGATCGACCCTACAGCCGCGAAGAGGCGGTCTTTCCGAAAGGCGTTGCACGCACCGACAAATACTGGTGCCCGGTCGGGCGTGTGGACAATGTGTGGGGCGACCGCAACCTGATGTGTCTGTGTCCGTCACCGGATGATTATCGTCAGCCCTGAAAGGTTTGACGTGCCGCGTCTTGTCGTTTCTTCAACATCTGCAAATTGTTTTTAACCAACTCTGAGGTGCGTGATGTCGAATCGTCCACTGCTCGTCATCGGCAACAAACACTACAGTTCGTGGTCGCTGCGGCCATGGCTGTTGCTCACGCATTTCGGTGTGGACTTCGACGAACAGCGATTGCCGCTGGATACGCCCGAGTTCGCCGATGAGATCGCGCGCCTGTCGCCGAGTCGGCGGGTGCCAGTGCTGCACCATCAGGGTCGGGTGATCTGGGATTCGCTGGCAATTGCCGAGTACGTCAACGAGGTGTTTCTCGATGGCCGTGGCTGGCCGGCAGACTTGGGTTGTCGTGCCTTGGCGCGTTCGGCGGCGGCGGAGATGCATTCCGGCTTCGCCGATCTGCGTGGTCAGTTGCCGATGAACTGTTCGCGCCAGCCCGATGCCTATCGGTGGGATGAGCGCGCGCAGGCGGACATTGATCGTGTGCAGGCGCTTTGGGCGGATCTTCGCACAAATGCGACCGAGGGCCCGTATCTATGCGGGGAGTTCAGCATCGTGGATGCGATGTTTGCGCCAGTGGTGATCCGCTTCAAGGGCTATGGCCCGGACTTGACGGACACGTCTGCCGAGTATGTGGCCAGCATGCTGGCGCATCCGGGCATGCAGCGGTGGATCGCGGCGGGAAATGCGGAGTCCGAGCGTCTGGACAAATACGAATCGCTGAAGCGGAGCGCCTGAGGTGCTGGGCATCGGCGCCTGGAAGCAACGCTTGCCCACCGCTGAGCAAGCCCTGCCGGGCCGAGCCCAGCCGTTGCCCTTGCACAACGTCCATCATGTCCACGGACGGCCCTTGTCTGGCGCATTTCCGGGCATGGATTGGTTGCAGGTAGGGATGGGTTGCTTCTGGGGCGCGGAACGGGCGTTCTGGTCGTTGCCGGGTGTCTGGACGACGGCGGTTGGCTATGGTGGCGGCCACACGCCCAATCCGACCTACGAGGAAGTTTGCAGTGGCATGACGGGCCACGCGGAACTGGTGCGGATTGTGTTTGATCCGGCGGTGGTCTCGCTCGACGCCTTGCTGCAGGTGTTCTGGGAACGTCACGACCCAACGCAAGGCATGCGTCAGGGCAACGATATCGGTAGCCAGTACCGTTCTGCCTTGTTTTGCATGAACCCGACGCAGCTGGTGTTTGCCCAGGCCAGCGCTGCGCGCTACGCCGAGAGATTGCTGGCGGTGGGCTTGGGGGCGCCGACCACGGAAGTCGCCCTGGCCGGTGCGTTCTATTTTGCCGAGGACATGCACCAGCAATATTTGTCCAAACACCCACAGGGATACTGCGGTCTGCGTGGTACGGGCGTGCGCTGCGTCTGATCGCGGATCGGCTTGCTCACTCGACAAGCGTTTGCCAGTCCTCAACGCGCAATGGGCTAAGGCCGTGTGCGATGCGGGCACGATCACATTGCGGACTGGCCTCACCGAACTCCCAGGCGGGTTGCAGTTCCCGGCAGGGCGAGGGACGTTGCGGATAGATGCCACAGTGCGCATCGACAGCGACCTGGCCTTGCAACGCGATACAACGCGGTCGGGATTGTTGGGTGCCGCGCATGGCGACACGCAGTGGGTCGCGGCGTTCGGTCAGCTCATCCGGCACGCCGCCGGGCAGGACGGAAGCCTGCTCGCCCCAGTAGAAAGCCACGCGAAAGGAGGCGCAGCAGGCGCCGCATCGAAGGCAGGGATGGCTCATCAGAAGCTGCTTGGCTGGCCGCAGGAATGCGTGTTCGCGAAGCGCGCATTTTGCCGCATGGCGATGGCGTTGCGCAGACGGGCCTCTCGCCTGGCGCGCTGCGTCAATCGCTTGCCGCCTGCCTGATAGAATCGCCGACTTCGTGGACTTCAGGCAGGCAATCGCCGATGAGCTGGCTTAGCAAGTTGATGCCTTCGCGCATCCGGACCGAATCCGAAAACAGTACCAAGCGTGGTGTGCCGGAAGGCTTGTGGAGCAAGTGCGACAGTTGTGCGGCCGTGCTGTATCGCCCGGAGATGGAGCGCAACCAGGAGGTCTGCCCCAAGTGTGGGCATCACCACTACATCGGTGCCCGGCAGCGTTTGTGGCAGTGGTTGGATGCAGACAGCGCGATGGAAATCGCCGCCGAGTTGGAGCCGGTGGACGCACTGCGGTTCAAGGATCAGAAAAAGTACAAGGATCGCATCGTCGCCGCGCAAAAACAGACCGGCGAAAAAGATGCCCTGATTGCCGTGCGCGGCAAGCTTAAAGGGATGGCGGTCGCCGCGTGTGCCTTCGAGTTCCGCTACATGGGCGGGTCGATGGGCTCGGTCGTGGGCGAGAAGTTCGCCTTGGCGGCGGAGGCGGCGTTGCAGGACAAGATGCCTTTGGTGTGCTTTTCCGCCACGGGCGGTGCACGCATGCAGGAAGGCTTGTTCTCGCTGATGCAGATGGCCAAGACCTCGGCAGCACTGGCGCGCATGCGCTCTGCTGGCCTGCCCTATGTTTCGGTGTTGACGCATCCGACGACCGGCGGCGTTTCCGCCAGTCTCGGCATGTTGGGCGACGTGAATGTCGCCGAGCCACAGGCATTGATCGGTTTTGCCGGGCCGCGAGTGATTGAACAGACCGTCCGCGAGACCTTGCCGCAGGGCTTCCAGCGTTCGGAGTTCCTGCTTGCGCATGGCGCGGTCGACATGATCATCGACCGTCGCGAAATGCGCGACAAACTGGCCTCGGTGCTGGCCATGCTGATGCGTGCCCCGCGCCCGCAGGCAGAGGTGGCCTGAGCATGGCGCAACGACGTTACTTCGGCACCGACGGGATTCGCGGTCGCGTAGGCGAGGGCCCAATCTCAGCCGACTTCGTTTTGAAGCTCGGTTGGGCGGCCGGCCGAGCTCTGGCGCGCGAAGGACATGCCACCGTCGTCATCGGCAAGGACACGCGCATTTCCGGCTACATGTTTGAATCGGCGCTCGAAGCCGGGCTGGTTGCTGCGGGTGCCAACGTGAGGTTGCTCGGACCCATCCCGACACCGGGTGTTGCCTACCTGACCCGATCCCTGCGTGCCGACGCGGGCATCGTCATCAGTGCCTCGCACAATCCGCATCACGACAACGGCATCAAGTTTTTTTCGGCGCATGGCGAAAAACTGTCCGATGCGACCGAGCTCGCCATCGAGACAGCACTCGACGAGCCCTTTAGCACCGTGGCCTCGGAGGCGCTCGGAAAGGCGAGTCGGGTCAGCGATGCGGCGACGCGCTATGCCGAGTTCTGCAAGTCCACCGTCCATGAGGATTTCAGCTTGCGTGGCCTGCGGATTGCGCTGGACTGCGCCAACGGTGCGAACTACCAGATCGCGCCGCAGTTGTTTCGCGAGCTGGGTGCGGAACTGGTGGTCATGGGAGCCGAGCCGGATGGGCTCAACATCAATGCGGATTGCGGTTCGACCCACCTGCAAGGACTGCAGCAACTGGTGGTGCAACGCAAGGCAGATGTCGGTATCGCCTTCGATGGTGATGGGGATCGGGTGCTTTTCGTGGACGCCGATGGCGCTGTTGTCGACGGTGATGAACTGCTTTACGTGCTGGCGATGGATCGCGCCGCTGCAGGCAACAAGCCTGAGATCGTCGTGGGTACCCTGATGAGCAACTACGGGCTTGAGCGCGCCCTGCAGCAACAGGGCATCGAATTTCGCCGTGCCAAGGTTGGGGACCGCTACGTGCACCAGCAGTTGATGGAATGTGGCGCGGTGCTGGGCGGTGAAGCATCCGGGCATCTGCTGGTTCTAGATCGTGCCAGCACGGGCGACGGCATCGTCAGTGCGCTGCAGGTTCTCCAAGCCATCCGTCGTTCGGGCCAGACCTTGGCGACACTGCGATCCGCTGTGGTGCGCGTGCCGCAACAGACCATCAACGTGCGAATTGCCAACGGCAGCAAGCCGCTTGATTCCGTGGAGGTGCGCGAGGCGGCCGCGCTGGCTGAGCAGCGTCTGCTCGGCCGTGGTCGCTTGGTTTTGCGACCGTCCGGCACCGAGCCAGTCGTGCGCATCACGGTTGAAGCGGATGAACAGGCCTTGCTTGATTCGGTTCTCGGTTCGTTGTCAGCCGCTGTGCAAGCGGCAGCCTGAGCCGTTCTGTAATTTTTTCGCCGCGCATCGTCAGCGGCATTCAACAGCGAGATCTACTCATGAGTCAGATTCCCACCCTCGACATTCGCCGCTTTGATACTGACCGTGACGCCTTTGTTGCCGAACTGGGAGCGGCCTATCGGGAATGGGGGTTCTGCGGTATCCGCGGTCACGAGATCGACCAGGCCGACATCGATGCCGCGTATGCGGCATTTCAGGCCTTCTTCGCGCTTCCGACCGAAGTGAAGATGCAATACCACCTTGCAGGCAAGGGCGGTGCCCGTGGCTATACGCCGTTTGGCGTTGAGACGGCCAAGGACTCGAAGTACCCGGATCTAAAGGAGTTCTATCACATCGGGCGTGAGCTGCCTGAAGACTCCCGGTACGGTGACGTGATGCCGCCGAACATCTGGCCGGTTGAAATTGCCGCGTTCCAGCAGGTTGGTTACGGCTTGTATCAGGCGCTGGATGCGCTCGGTGCCAAGATGCTGTCGGCACTTGCCTTGCACATCGATCTGCCTGTCGACTTCTTTGCGGACAAGACCCAGTTCGGCAACTCGATCTTGCGACCGATTCACTATCCGCCGATCACCACGCCAGACGTTCCGAACGTGCGCGCCGGCGCGCACGAAGACATCAACTTCATCACCCTGTTGGTGGGCGCCAGTGCCGCTGGTCTCGAAGTGCTGTCGCGCAAGGGTGAGTGGGTGCCGTTCACCGCCGACGCCGACACCATCGTGGTGAACATCGGCGACATGCTGCAGCGACTGAGCAATCACGTGTATCCATCGACCACCCATCGGGTTGTCAATCCGCCCGGCGAGGCGGCGCGCAAACCACGCTATTCGACGCCGTTCTTCCTGCACCCCAATCCGGACTATTTGATCAAGACACTGCCGCAGTGCATCAGCGCCGACAATCCGGATCGTTATCCCACGCCGATCACTGCGCACGACTATTTGCTGGAGCGCCTTCGCGAGATCAAGCTGATCTGAGTCGTGTCGGGGTGGTGGTCGCCGGGAATGCGCGGCACCCCGCGTCCGCGTGGGTTGATGCAGCAGGATTCCATGCCGAGTGCCGCGAGGCTGTCGGCACGGACCTCAATCGTGGATGTCGCGGAAGTTTCGCGACTGGCGCTGCACGATTTTCAACATCCAGCGATCCGGCATGATCTGCGTGATCGCTTTGATCATCCGGTTGATCCGGCCCGGCACGAACACAACCCGACCGGCTTGAAGTGCGTCGATCCCCTGTTTTGCGACGTCTTCCGCCTGCATCCACATCCAGTTCGGCATCCGGGAGACTTGCGGACGGGTTCCGGTGACGTCGTGAAACTCGGAATAAGTGAAACCCGGGCAAAGCGCGGATACCTTGATGCCCAGTCCCGCGTTTTCCAGCGCCAGCGATTCGCTGAACTTGATCATGAAGGACTTCGCCGCCGCATAGAGAGTGTGGCCGGCTGATCCCGGCACGTGGCCAGCGAGTGACGCGACATTGAGTATCTCGCCGTCTCGGCGAGTCTGCATGTCAGGGAGCAGGCGCCAAGTCAATTCGCAGACCGAAGTGACCATGACTTGCAGGAAGCGCGCGTGCTCCTGCCAGTCGGGTGCATGGAACTTGCCGGGCAAGCCGTAGCCTGCATTGTTGACCAGCCCACGGACCGTCCAACCATTTGCCCGGATGTGATCCACGATGTGATTTGGCGCGTCCGGGTCCGCCAGGTCCGCCACCAGAATCTCGCAGGCGATCTGACTGCTAAGTTCAGCCTGCAGGGCTTCCAGTCTGTCGCGGCGGCGTGCCAGCAGGATCAGCGGCTGACCACGACGTGCGTACTCGCGGGCAATGGCTGTGCCGATGCCTGCGGATGCACCGGTGATCAGGATGTAGTTGGATGTGTCGGTCATGTGATGCGGCCCGGCTGATATCGGTCAACAGTGTGCCTGCAAACTTTGCGATGATGCATCCTGACTGTAGATCAAACAGACTGATCGCAACGACCCGATGAAGGAGAGCGTGTGATGCGGAAACCTCTGGTGGCAGGCAACTGGAAACTCAACGCGGGCAAACCCAGTTCGGCGGAACTGCTGGATGCGATTTGTCTGGCGGATTGGTCTGGTGTAGAGGTAATGGTGTTCCCTCCGCAGTTGTATCTTCAGACCTTGATGGCGCATGCGCGCGGTTCTGAACTGGTGTTTGGCGCACAGGACGTCGATCTACATCTGGATGGAGCCTACACCGGTGAGACATCAGCCCGCATGCTGCGTGACGCGGGCGTGGGTGCATGCATCGTGGGGCATAGCGAACGTCGCCAATATCACCACGAAAGTTCGACTCTCGTTGCCGAAAAGGCGCGTGTGGCGGCATCGGCAGGATTGCGGGTGATCGTGTGCGTTGGAGAAACGCTCGAGGATCGCGAGGCGGGCAGGACCGAGTGGGTTCTGCAGCAACAGATTGCGCCCTTGCTTGCCGATCTTTCCGGCTTGGAAAACATGGTGCTCGCCTATGAGCCGGTTTGGGCGATTGGCACAGGAAAGACCGCGACGGCCGAACAAGCCCAGCAAGTCCATGCGTGGCTGCGTAGCGAATTTCGGGCGGTCGATGCTAAGATGTCGGACTCGCTGGTCATCCTCTATGGTGGCAGCGTCAAGCCATCGAACGCGGCGGACATATTTGCCCAGCCCGATATCGACGGCGGTTTGATTGGTGGTGCTTCGCTATTGGCTGAGGACTTCCTCGCGATCGTGGCAGCTGCCAGACCTCTCTGAATTCATGGGCTTGTACCGAATATGCTGACCCTGGCTAACATCCTTTACGTTCTGGTTTCGGTGGCGATGATCGTGATGATCTTGTTGCAGCGCGGTGCAGGCGCGGCAGCGGGCTCCGGTTTCGGCTCCGGCGCTTCTGGAACCGTGTTTGGTGCGCGCGGTGCGGCCAACTTCCTGTCCAAGTCCACGGCGGTGCTTGCCACCTTGTTTTTTGTCATCAGCCTCGGCATGGCGATCTATGCGAGTCGTGGTGGCAAAGGTGCAGCAGACGATCTCGGTGTCATGGGTGCGGTGACCGCGCCCGTCGAAGCACCGGTTTCGGATGTGCCTGTGACAGCCGAAACGCCTGTGGCAACGAGTGCGTCGGAGGTGCCGTCGACGGCACCTGAAGCCACGGCTCCTGACGCGACGAACGTCGACGCGTCCACTGCGACTGAAGTCGAAGCCGACACGCAGAAAACTCCGTCGGAATAGCACTTCAAACGCGAACGGCCTGATACAATGATCAGGTCGTGTCACGACATGGAAACCGTGTCGTAGACGATGAATCCCTTGCCCAGGTGGTGGAATTGGTAGACACACTATCTTGAGGGGGTAGCGGCGCAAGCTGTGCGGGTTCGAGTCCCGCCCTGGGCACCACTTCATGCGATTCGGGCGTCGTAACTGGCGCTCTGCTGATGCGCCAGGGGCGCGGAGGTGATGGCGTGCTGGCCGAGTATCTGCCGATACTGCTTTTTCTGTTTGTGGCGGTGGCAATTGGCGTGACCCTGCTGGTTGCTGGTTCTTTCCTCGGGCCGCGTGCGCCCGACAGCGAAAAACTGTCTCCTTACGAGTGTGGCTTCGAGGCCTTCGAAGACGCGCGCATGAAGTTCGATGTGCGCTACTACTTGGTTGCCATTCTCTTCATTGTGTTCGATCTCGAAATCGCGTTTCTGTTTCCCTGGGCGCTGGTCTTCAAGGAGATCGGTGTAACGGCGCTGGTTGCCATGGCCGTCTTTCTGGGCATTCTGGTGATCGGCTTCGTCTATGAGTGGAAGAAAGGGGCGCTGGAATGGGAGTGAGTCAGTATTTCCACAACCCCGAGCCTATCGGTCGCTTGGATGACATTCTTCGCCCGGAGGGTGACAACCCGCTGCTGGAGCGAGGTTTTGTCACCACCTCTGTCGATGCCTTGATCAATTGGGCGCGTACCGGATCGATGTGGCCGGTGACCTTTGGTCTTGCCTGTTGCGCCGTCGAAATGATGCATTCCGGCATGTCGCGCCTGGACTTGGATCGCTACGGGGTCATTTTCCGCCCGTCTCCGCGGCAGTCGGATGTGATGATTGTCGCGGGTACGCTCGTGAACAAGATGGCGCCCGCGTTGCGCAAGGTCTACGACCAGATGCCGGGACCAAAGTGGGTCATCTCGATGGGTAGTTGCGCCAACGGCGGTGGTTACTATCACTATTCCTACTCGGTGGTGCGCGGTTGTGATCGCGTGGTGCCGGTGGATGTGTATGTGCCCGGTTGTCCGCCGACCGCCGAGGCGCTTATTTACGGCATTCTGCAATTGCAGAAGAAAATCCGTCGTACCAACACGATTGCACGCTGACCATGGCTGACGAAACCCTGAGTTTTGCGGAGCGCCTTCGGCAACGATTCGAAGGGCGATATGAGGTGATCGAATCTCTCGGTGAGATCACCATGGTGGTTTTGCCGGCGGATCTGCAGGAAGTGGCGCGGGCCTTGCGCGATGAGCGCGAATTCGCCTTTGAACAGCTCATTGATCTGTGCGGTGTCGATTACCTGAGTTACGGGCAGGTCGAGTGGGACACGACGGACATCAGTTCCGAAGGGTTTTCGCGCGGTGTCGAAGCCTTGGGTCCAGGGCGATTCCGCTGGGAAGATCGGCCGGCAGTCGACGCGGCGGCGCAGCGCTTCGCCTCGGTGATCCATCTGTTGTCCGTTCGCCACAACCGGCGCTTGCGGCTTCGTACCCATGCGGCGGACGACCTCATGCCAGTCGTCCCGTCGGTGACAGAGATCTGGCCGGGGGCGAATTGGTTCGAGCGAGAGTCCTTCGATTTGTTCGGCATCCTCTACGAGGGGCACCCCGATCTGCGTCGGATCCTGACCGACTATGGGTTCGTCGGGCATCCATTCCGCAAGGACTTCCCCTTGATCGGCAATGTTGAAGTTCGATTCGACCCCGAGAAGGGGCGCGTTGTCTATGAACCGGTGAGTATCGATCCGCGGGTTGGCGTACCGCGTGTCGTCCGTCAAGACTCCCGCTATGAGCAGTCGCGTTCTGAATCGGCGGCGGGGCAGGGCAAATGAGCATGCAGGAAATTCGCAACTACACGATGAATTTCGGCCCGCAGCATCCTGCTGCGCACGGCGTGTTGCGTCTGGTCCTGGAACTGGACGGCGAAACGGTGATGCGGGCTGATCCGCACGTCGGACTGCTGCATCGGGGTACGGAGAAGCTTGCGGAGAGCAAGCCTTTCAATCAGTCGATCGGCTATATGGATCGGCTCGACTACGTGTCGATGATGTGCAATGAACACGCCTATGTTCGGGCGATCGAGCGTTTGCTGCAGATCGAAGCCCCCGAGCGGGCGCAGTGGATCCGCACGATGTTCGACGAGATCACGCGGGTTCTGAATCACCTGATGTGGATCGGCTCGAACGGGCTGGACCTGGGTGCGATGGCGATCATTCTGTATGCGTTCCGCGAACGCGAAGAACTGATGGATTGCTATGAGGCCGTATCCGGCGCGCGAATGCATGCGGCGTACTATCGGCCAGGTGGTGTCTATCGCGACTTGCCGGATCGGATGCCGAAATATCGCGAGTCACCATGGACCAAGGGCAAGGATCTCAAACGCCGGAACGAGTGGCGCGAAGGCTCGATGCTGGATTTCCTCGACGCGTTCTGTGCTGACTTCTACGCCAAGATCGATGAGTACGAAACGCTGCTGACGGAAAACCGCATCTGGAAACAGCGAACCGTCGGTATCGGTGTGGTGTCGCCCGAGCACGCCTTGGCTTGGGGTATGACGGGCCCGATGCTGCGCGGCTCCGGCATCGCATGGGATCTGCGCAAGAAGCAGCCGTATGCAAAGTACGCCGAAGTCGACTTCGACATTCCGTTGGGGGTCAACGGCGATTGCTACGACCGCTATCTGATTCGTGTCGAAGAGATGCGTCAAAGCACGCGGATCATCCAGCAATGCGTCAAGTGGCTGAGGGCCAATCCCGGCCCGGTGATGCTGCAGAACTTCAAGGTTTCGCCCCCATCGCGTACCGAAATGAAGGACGACATGGAGGCGCTGATCCATCACTTCAAATTGTTCACGGAAGGCTACTGCGTTCCGGCTGGCGAAGTGTATGCGGCGGTTGAGGCGCCGAAGGGTGAGTTTGGCGCGTACATCATTTCGGATGGTGCGAACAAACCCTTCCGCGTGAAGCTGCGGGCGCCGGGATTTGCTCACCTGTCGTCGATGGATTCGGTGGTACGCGGACATATGTTGGCCGACGTGGTGGCCATGATCGGCACCTACGACGTCGTGTTCGGGGAGATTGATCGATGAAGGCGCGTGGCAATTTTGCGGCGATACAAAATCTCGATCCGCTGCAGGTGCTTTCCGACGAAACCCGGCATCACATCGACCACTGGGTAGCCAAGTTTCCTGCGGATCGGAAGCGTTCCGCCTTGATCCAGTCATTGATGGCAGCACAGGAACAGAACCACGGCTGGCTCTCGGACCAGTTGATCGTGGCGGTGGCCGATTATCTTGGATTGCCCCATGTATGGGCGTACGAGGTTGCCAGCTTCTACTCGATGTTCGAGTTGAATCCGGTTGCTCGCAACAACGTGGCCATCTGCACCAACATCAGTTGCTGGCTGAACGGCGCGGAGGATCTGGTCGCGCATGCCGAACGCAAACTTGGAATCAAGTTGGGCGACAGCACACCGGATGGTCGCATTTACCTGAAGCGCGAGGAAGAGTGTCTGGCAGCGTGCTGCGGCGCTCCGATGATGGTGGTGAATGGTCACTATCACGAGAAGCTGACCGCCGAGTCGATGGACGCGATTTTCGAAACATTGAAGTGAACGCCGCTGAGCGCGCCTCCGCGCGCTCGCGACAGCTGATCGGTATCTGATCGGCAACTGGTACAGGGAGCGCTACGCATGGCCTACGGACCGCAGCCGCAAGAGCACAACGTCGTCTACACCACGCTGCATTTTGATCAGCCGTGGTCTTACGAGAACTACCTCAAAGTGGGCGGCTATCAGGCCCTGCGCAAAGTCTTGAGCGAGAACATTCCTCAGGAACAGGTGATCGAGGAGGTCAAGAAGAGCGGGCTGCGAGGCCGTGGCGGTGCTGGTTTTCCGACCGGTCTGAAGTGGAGCTTCATGCCGCGCAATGCGGCGGGTCAGAAATACATCCTTTGCAACTCCGACGAGTCGGAACCGGGGACGTGCAAGGACCGTGACATCCTGCGATTCAATCCGCACGCGGTTGTTGAGGGTCTGGCGATTGCCTGTTACGCAACGGGTTGTACGGTCGCCTACAACTATCTTCGTGGCGAATTCCATCATGAGCCCTTCGAGCATTTCGAGGCGGCGCTGAAGAAGCCTATGCGCATGGTTGGCTCGGCAAAAACGTGCTGGGGTCCGGTGTGGACATCGACATCCATGCGGCGCTCGGCGCTGGCGCCTATATCTGCGGCGAAGAAACCGCATTGATGGAATCGTTGGAAGGCAAGAAGGGTCAGCCTCGCTACAAGCCGCCGTTTCCGGCCAACTTTGGTCTGTACGGGCGCCCGACCACGATCAACAACACCGAAACCTACGCCTCTGTCCCCGCCATCATTCGAAATGGTGCCGAGTGGTTCCTCAATCTCGGCAAGCCGAACAATGGTGGGCCGAAGGTTTTCTCGGTTTCTGGACACGTCAACAACCCCGGCAACTTCGAGATTCGTCTCGGTACTCCCTTCAAGGATCTGCTTGACATGGCAGGCGGCGTTCGCGGCGGGCGCAAGCTCAAGGCGGTCATCCCGGGCGGATCGTCGATGCCGATCCTTCCAGCGGACGTGATGATGGGACTGACGATGGACTACGACGCCTTGCAGAAGGCGGGTTCCGGCCTCGGATCTGGCGCGGTCATCGTGATGGATGAGACCACCTGCATGGTCAAGGCGTGTCGTCGAATTTCGCAGTTTTACTACAAGGAAAGCTGTGGTCAGTGCACGCCTTGTCGTGAGGGTACCGGCTGGATGAACCGGGTGCTCAATCGCATCGTTGCCGGGCAGGGCAGCATGGAAGACGTGCACATGCTGAAAGCCGCCGCCGGACAGATCGAGGGACATACCATCTGTGCATTTGGTGAGGCTGCCGCGTGGCCTGTGCAGGGCTTCCTGCGTCAGTTCTGGCACGAGTTCGAGTACTACGTGACGCATGGTCGCTCGATGGTTGACGAACAGTTTGGAGTTGCTGCATGAGCGCGGTACCGTCGAGCCCCAACGGCGCACCGGATATGGTGAATATCGAGATCAATGGTGTGCCCTTGCAGGCGCCCAAGGGATCAATGATCGTGCAGGCCGCCGACAAGGCGGGCATTCCCATCCCGCGTTTCTGCTACCACGAGAAGTTGCCGATCGCGGCGAACTGTCGCATGTGTCTTGTGGATGTCGAAAAGATGCCGAAGCCCGCGCCTGCCTGCGCGACGCCGGTGATGGAAGGCATGAAGATCTTTACCCAGACGAAGCGCGCGCTGGATTCGCAGCGCAACGTCATGGAGTTCCTGTTGATCAACCACCCGCTGGATTGCCCGATTTGTGACCAGGGCGGCGAGTGTGAACTGCAGGACGTTGCCATGGGCTACGGCCGTTCGGTCAGTCGCTATACCGAAGGCAAACGCGTGGTTGCCGATGAGGACATCGGACCGCTGGTCGCCACTGACATGACGCGTTGCATCCATTGCACCCGGTGTGTCCGGTTCATCAGCGAGATCGCCGGAACCAACGAACTGGGTGGCATGGGGCGTGGGGATCGCACGGAAATCGGGACCTACATCGGCAAGAGCATCGAAAGTGAACTGTCCGGCAACCTGATCGATGTGTGTCCTGTCGGTGCATTGACCAACAAGCCCTTCCGCTTCCGCGCGCGCGCATGGGAACTGACTGCCAAGGAATCCGTCGGTTACCACGATTCGCTCGGGTCAAATCTCTTCCTGCATACTCGGCGCGGCGAAGTGTTGCGCAGCGTGCCTCGCGACAACGAGGTCATCAACGAGAGTTGGTTGTCGGATCGTGATCGCTATAGTCATGCCGGGCTGTTGAGCGAGGATCGTGCTGACGCGGCGTGGGTTCGTGACGGTGCCGAGTGGAAGCGGGTTGACCTTGAGGAAGCCATTCGTCGTGCGGCGAAGGGATTGAAGGCGCTGGCGGGCGACGAGCTCGGCCTGCTCGTTCATCCATCCACCACCCTGGAAGAGGGTAGCTTGCTGGCTCGATTGGCCGATGGGCTCGGTACGCGGCATATCGACCACCGTCTGGATGTGAGCGATTTTTCCGACGCTCCCGTCGCTGAAGCGTTCGAGATGCCGTTGGCGGAGATTGACTCGGCCGGTGTCATCGTGCTGGTTGGCTGCAATCCGCGGCTTGAAGCGCCGATCTTGGGTCACCGCGTGCGAAAGGCCTGGAAGCGAGGCGGCAACGTTGCGGCCATCAATCCGGTGGATTTCAAGTTTCATTTTGAAACGTCAACCCGAATCATTGCCAAACCCTCGTCGATGGTCGATGCGCTGATTGGCGTTGCCTTGGCGGTCGGGGTGGACGTCGCCATGTGGCCAGACGCCCTTCGGCAGCGTGCCGCCGGTGTCGTTGTCGATGAGCGGACCAAGGCCATCGGCGCACTGTTGCAGTCGTCGACGAGCAAGGTGCTGCAGTTGGGTGAATTGGTACGCACGCAAGCGCACGCATCGTGGCTGCGTCGCTTGGCGCGCGACATCGCGTCGAAGACCGGTGCTTGCCTAAATCAGCTCTCACAGGGTGCCAATTCGCTGGGCTTGAGTCGCGTTGGGGTTCTGCCGCGTGGATTGGATGCGCTGACGATGCTGAGCCAACCGCGCAAAGCCTACGTGCTGTATGGCATTGAACCTGAGCTGGATCTGGTGGATGCCCCCATGGCATTGCGCGCCTTGGGGCAGGCAGGTCTCGTCGTGGCGTTTTCCGCTTACGTGACGGAAACACTCAAGCGCGCGGCGCACATCATTCTGCCGATCAGCTTGCTTCCTGAAATCGACGCGAGCCTGATGAATGCCCAAGGCGAGACGCAGTTTGTGCGCGCCGCTGCCAAGGCGCCGGGCGGCTCGCGACCGGGTTGGCGCATCTTGCGCGCGCTCGGCGAGCAACTTGGACTCAAGGGTTTTTCCGCAACGAGTATTGAAGATTTGCGGAGGGAAATGGTGCTGCAGTCCGCAACTCCGGGCGACGGTCTTGCCGAATGGCAGGATCCGTCGGCTGGACTTGAGCGTATCAGCACGTGGCCGATCTATCGGTCGGATGCAGTGGTGCGGCGAGCGGCTCCGTTGCAAGCACACCCGTTGGCCGTTCAGGCATTGGCCGTGGTGAATCCGGCGGATGCGCTGGCGCGCGGATTGTCGCAAGGCTCCGCCGTCAAACTGCGCGACGCCAACGGCGCGGCGACCCTCGCGGTCGAGATCAGTGCCGCCGTTCCGCAGGGGGCAGTCTGGGTTGAACGCGCCCATTCCGCCACCGCGCCACTGTGCGCAGTGGGCGCGTTGAGCATCGAGAAGGTCTGAGCCATGTTTCCATTGATTGCCTCCCTGGTTGAAACGATCCGCGAGTTCTTCCTGAGCTTTGGGGTGTTTGGGCTACTGGTCTGGACGATGATCAAGATTGTGATCATCACGTTGCCGCTGATCATCGCGGTCGCGATGTTCACCTTGTTCGAGCGCAAGGTCATCGGCTGGATGCATGTCCGGCAGGGTCCGGTGTTCGTGGGGCGGATTTTTGGAATCGGCTGGATTCAACCGTTCGCGGATACATTCAAGTTGCTGTTCAAAGAGGTCATCACGCCTTCGAGCGCCAACGGCTTCCTCTATCGCCTCGCGCCGATTCTCGCCATCGGACCGGCGTTTGCCGCCTGGGCTGTGGTGCCGTTTGAGGACGGTATGGTGTTGGCGAATACCAACGCCGGTTTGTTGTATCTGCTGGCGATGACATCGATGGGCGTTTACGGCGTCATCCTTGCCGGTTGGGCATCCAACTCGAAATATGCCTTTCTTGGCGCAATGCGTTCGGCGGCACAAGTCGTGAGTTACGAAATCGCCATGGGGTTCGCGCTGGTCGGCGTGCTGGTCGCGGCAGGAAGCCTCAACCTGACCGAGATCGTGCGCGCTCAGCAGGGCAATGCGGGGCCCTTCGAATGGTTCTGGTTGCCGCTTCTTCCGCTGTTCGTGATCTATTTCATTTCTGGCGTGGCAGAGACCAATCGGGCACCGTTCGACGTGGCGGAAGGTGAATCGGAAATCGTTGCCGGGTTCCACGTCGAGTATTCGGGTGCCGCCTTTGCGGTGTTCTTCCTCGCGGAGTACGCCAACATGATCCTGATCAGCTTCCTCGCGGCGATCATGTTTCTTGGCGGCTGGCTGTCCCCATTCCAGGGTTTGACCGATGGGTGGTTGGCGATGCCCGGGATTGGCTGGTTGATGCTGAAGGCGTTGTTCTTCGCCTTCTGCTATGTCTGGTTCCGCGCCAGTTTCCCACGCTATCGCTACGACCAGATCATGCGTCTGGGTTGGAAGGTATTCATCCCGATCACCATCGTCTGGATTCTCGTCGCGGCGTGGGCCGTGTACGCGGAATGGTTCGTCGCAGGAGCTTGAGCACGCTATGAGCCGTCTGATTTCCTACTTCAAAAGTTTGCTGCTGATCGAACTGCTGCAGGGGCTGTGGTTGACTCTGCGCTACTTTTTCAAGCCGAATTACACGATCAACTATCCCTTCGAGAAAATTCCGCAGTCGCCACGTTTTCGGGGTTTGCATGCGTTGCGCCGCTACCCGAATGGCGAGGAACGCTGCATCGCCTGCAAATTGTGCGAAGCGGTTTGTCCCGCGCTCGCGATCACCATCGATTCGGAGCCGCGCGACGATGGATCGCGTCGTACCACCCGATACGAGATCGACCTGTTCAAGTGCATCTTCTGCGGATTCTGCGAAGAGTCCTGTCCGGTCGACTCGATTGTTGAAACCCATATTCATGAGTATCACTTTGAAAAACGTGGCGAGAACGTTCTGTCGAAGGGACAGTTGCTCGCCATTGGTGACCGTCTGGAAGCCGAAATCGCCGAGCGAAAAGCCTATGACTCTGCTTATCGCTGAGCACGGGCACCTCACTGCTGGAGTCCCACGGTCATGAGTTTTGATCTGATTGCGTTCTACGTGTTTGCCGCCGTGACGGTTGCATCGGCCCTTGCCGTCGTCAGTGTGAAGAACCCCGTGCATGCGGTGCTTTTTCTTGTGCTGACCTTCTTCAGCACGGCCTGTCTCTGGTTGTTGGCTGAAGCCGAGTTCCTGGGGATTGCGCTGGTTTTGGTGTACGTCGGCGCTGTGATGGTGCTGTTCCTATTTGTGGTCATGATGCTGGATATTCAAACCGTGCCGCAGCGTGGTCGGCTGTCACGTTACCTTCCCGTCGCTGTAGTGGTGGCGATCGTTATGGCGGTCGAGATGTTGACTCTGGTGGGCTTGGGTAAATCAACGGCGCCGATGCCTGCCGATCCCGCGCTCGCTGCGGGTGTCGGGAATACCGAGTGGATCGGACGGACGCTGTTTACGGAATACCTGCTGCCGTTCGAACTGGCCGCCGTGATTCTGACTGTGGCGATCATTGCCGCGATTCTGCTCACGTTGAGGCGCCGGACGGGTATCAAACATCAGGATCCATCGCGTCAGGTACAGGTTCGCAAGGAAGACCGGATTCGGATTGTCAAGATGGCGACTGAACGTCAGGAGGCGGGAGAATGATCACGCTGGGGCATTTTCTTACCGTTGGCGCCATTCTTTTTGCGATTTCCGTGGCGGGTATCTTTGCCAATCGGAAAAACATCATTGTTCTGTTGATGGCGATTGAACTGATGTTGCTGGCGGTGAACATCAACTTCGTGGGCTTCTCCCGACATCTGGGAGATCCGTCCGGCCAGGTTTTCGTGTTCTTCATTTTGACGGTCGCCGCCGCAGAGTCAGCCATCGGCTTGGCCATCCTGGTGACGCTGTTCCGCAGTCGACGCAGCATCAATGTCGACGATCTGGATTCGATGAAGGGTTGATGGCGATGCTCGTACAACAGAATTCATTCAATGGAGGGCTGCGGTGATCAGTCAGAACGTACTGCTGACAGCTGCGCTCGCGCCCCTCTTTGGCGCACTGGTTGCTGGCTTGTTTGGACGTCAGATCGGGCGCGCGGGTGCTCACTGGGTCACGATCCTGGGTGTTGCGCTTTCTTGCGGTCTCTCCATCCAAGTCCTCTATCAACTGGTGGCTGAGCAGGCGCCGGTCTTCAATCAGAACCTGTACACCTGGTTCGAGATCGGTGGTTACTCGGCGCATGTCGGGTTTCTGGTGGACAAGCTCACTGCCATGATGATGGTGGTCGTGACCTTCGTGTCACTGCTGGTGCATGTCTACACGATCGGCTACATGCATGAAGACCCGGGTTACCAGCGCTTCTTCAGTTATATCTCCCTGTTCACCTTCTCGATGTTGATGCTCGTGATGAGCAACAACTTCCTGCAGCTGTTCTTCGGGTGGGAGGCCGTTGGTCTGGTGTCCTACCTGCTGATTGGTTTCTGGTTCAAGCGACCCAGCGCCATTTTCGCCAATATGAAAGCTTTTCTCGTCAACCGCGTTGGAGACTTCGGCTTCCTGCTTGGTATCGCTGGCGTGCTGTATTGGCTGGGGACCTTGGATTATGCGACGGCATTCCAGAATGCACCGGGCATTGCGAACAGTACGGTTGAGATTTGGCCGGGCACCAGCTGGTCGGTAACGAGCTTCATTTGTATCGCCCTGTTCGTGGGGGCTATGGGCAAGTCGGCCCAGGTGCCTTTGCACGTTTGGCTGCCTGACTCAATGGAAGGCCCCACACCGATTTCGGCGCTGATCCATGCGGCGACCATGGTGACCGCCGGCATCTTCATGGTGGCGCGGATGTCGCCGTTGTTCGAGATGTCCGAAACCGCACTGGCATTCGTCCTGTTCATTGGTGCGACGACCGCATTCTTTACCGGACTGATCGGTATCGTGCAGAACGACATCAAGCGGGTCGTGGCCTATTCAACGCTGTCCCAGCTCGGTTACATGACCGTCGCGCTTGGCGTGTCGGCCTATGCGGGCGCCGTGTTTCACTTGATGACCCATGCCTTCTTCAAGGCGCTGCTCTTTCTTGCGGCCGGTTCCGTCATCATCGGCATGCACCATGAGCAGGACATGCGCAAGATGGGCGGACTTCGCAAATACATGCCCATCACCTGGATCACCTCATTGATCGGCACGCTTGCCCTGGTCGGGACGCCGTTTTTCTCCGGCTACTATTCTAAGGACAGCATCATCCTGGCGACCGAGACAGCCGCTCATCACGGTGGTTGGGTGCAGCAGTATGCGATGTGGGCGGTTCTGCTTGGTGTGTTCATCACCAGTTTCTACAGCTTCCGCCTGCTTTACCTGACCTTCCATGGTGAAGAGCGATTCCGCGCCTCGCATGCGCACGCGAGCGATCACGATCATGGACATCACCACGATCATGGACACGAGCCGCATGAGTCGCCTTGGGTTGTGACCGTGCCTCTGGTTCTGTTGGCGATTCCGTCTGTGTTGATCGGATTCTTCACGGTCGGCCCGATGGTTTTCGGTGACTACTTTGCTGGCGCGATAGCGGTGCTGCCCGCGCATGACACCCTGGCGGCGGTCAAGGAAGAGGTCTTCCACGGCCCGTTTGCGTTCGGATTGCACTTCTACACATCCACCGCGTTCTGGCTGGCATTTGGCGGGTTCGCGACGGCGACCTATCTGTACCTCATCAATCCTGCTTTGCCAGCGCGTCTTCGCGAGGTCTTCGCGTTGCCGGTTCGCGTGCTGGAGAACAAGTATGGTGTCGATGATCTCTACCAGGCGGTGTTCTCCAAGGGCAGCCTGTTGCTCGGTAAGCTGTTCTGGAAGCGTGGTGATGTGGGCTTGATCGACGGTGTTGCAGTCAATGGCTCCGCAGAGCTGGTGGGCTGGATTTCGGGGGCTTTGCGGCATATCCAGTCGGGGCGCATGTACCACTACGCATTTGCAATGATTCTCGGATTGATAGCCCTGCTGGGCTCTCTGCTCTGGACCCTGCGCGCTTGACCGCGCCTGCTTGTGATTTTTGGATACCACGATGCCCGCTAACTCTTCACTACTGAGCCTGCTGATTTGGCTGCCAATTTTCGGCGGGTTGGTAACGCTCCTGTTTGGTTCGGAGCGAGCCACCATGGTGCGTTGGTTTGCACTCCTGGTCGCGACAGTGACTTTGATTGCCTCGATTCCGCTCTATACCGGATTCGACCCGAGTTCCGCCGCTATGCAGATGGTCGAAGATCACAGTTGGATCGCGGCGTTCAACATTCGCTACCACCTGGGCGTGGACGGTATTTCGGTTGCTCTCGTCATGCTGACCGCGTTCACTTCCGTGCTGGTGTTGATCGGTGCATGGGGTTCGGTGGACGAGCGCGTGCACCAGTACTACGCCGCGCTGCTGATCCTTGAAGGTCTGATGATCGGCGTGTTTTGCGCGTTGGACGCGATGCTGTTCTATGTGTTCTTCGAAGGCATGCTGATCCCGATGTTCATCATCATCGGTGTCTGGGGCGGTGCGCGACGTGTTTATGCGTCCTTGAAGTTCTTCCTCTACACCTTTCTCGGTTCGGTTTTCATGCTGGTGGGGTTGATTTACCTCTATCTGAAGGGTGGAAGCTTCCAACTTGCGGATCTGTACGCATTGAAGCTCAGCAGTACTGAACAGATGTGGTTGTTCTTTGCGTTCCTCGCCGCATTCGCCGTCAAGGTGCCCATGTTTCCCGTGCACACATGGTTGCCGGACGCGCATGTCGAGGCGCCCACCGCGGGCTCGGTGATTCTTGCGGCGATCATGTTGAAGATTGGCGGTTACGGGTTTCTGCGCTTCTCCTTGCCGATCACGCCAGACGCCGGTGGCGAATTTGCCTGGCTTCTTGTTGCCTTGAGTTTGATTGCGGTGATCTATGTAGGCTTGGTTGCCCTGGTGCAGGAGGACATGAAGAAGTTGATCGCCTACTCGTCGATCTCTCACATGGGCTTTGTGACCCTGGGATCCTTCATCGCGTTCGCGCTGGTCAAGGCGGGGCAGCACGATGCAGCCTTGTTGGGGCTTCAGGGCGCCATGGTGCAGATGATCTCCCACGGCTTTGTGTCGGGAGCGATGTTCTCCTGCGTCGGTGTGGTCTATGACCGGATGCATACCAGACAGATCAAGGATTACGGCGGCGTTGCGAACGTCATGCCGTGGTTTGCGGTTTTCATGGTGTTGTTTGCCATGGCAAACAGTGGCTTGCCCGGTACTTCTGGGTTCGTCGGCGAGTTCATGGTCGTTCTTGCGGCGTTCCAGTACAGCCCATGGGTTGCCGCGGGCGCTGGCCTGACCTTGATCATCGGCGCCGCCTACACACTGTGGCTGGTCAAGCGGGTGATGTTCGGCGAGGTCGCCAATCCGCAGGTCGCTGCGCTTAAGGATGTGAAGCTGAATGAGACGCTGGTACTGGCCGCATTTGCCTTGGCTGTACTGTACTTCGGTATCTACCCGAAGCCTTTGATTGACCTGATGGACGTGTCCATCGCCGAATTGGCGGCGCGACTTGCCGCCAGCAAGCTGTGAGCGAGGATCAAGCATGTTTTCCCTGACTGAATTGGCTCCCTTGCTTCCAGAAATATTTGTTCTGAGTGCAACATGTCTGCTACTGCTGCTGGACCTGTTCATCAGCGACGCACGGCGTGGTTTGACGCATTTTCTGTCGATCCTGATTCTGGTCGCCGCGATCATCTTGACCCTCCGCGGTGGCGTGCCGGCCGGCGAGTCGGTCAGCGCGTTCAATGGTATGTTCGTCCGTGACGGTGTTTCGGATCTGCTGAAGGTCGTCATTTTCCTGGTTACGGCCGTGACCTACGTCTACGCCAAGCCCTATTTGAGTGATCGCTCGCTGCTGAAGGGCGAGTTCTATGTATTGAGCCTGTTTGCTGTGCTGGGGATGATGATCCTGGTCTCGGCAGGCAGCCTGATCACCGTCTACCTCGGCTTGGAACTGCTGGCTTTGTCGTCCTACGCCTTGGTTGCGCTGGATCGTGACAATCGGAACTCGGTCGAGTCCGCGATGAAGTATTTCGTTCTTGGCGCGTTGGCTTCGGGGATGCTCCTGTACGGCATGTCCATGCTTTATGGTGCCAGTGGGTCGCTTGATCTGCAGACCATCGCGAGCGTCTCCGCGCACGCGGGCGACACCCGAACGCTGATGCTTGTTGGAATGGTCTTTGTTACGGTGGGCATCGCGTTCAAGTTTGGCGCGGCGCCGTTCCATATGTGGTTACCCGATGTCTACCACGGCGCACCGACGGCGATCACGGCGTTCATTGGCTCGGCACCAAAGTTGGCTGCATTCGGTATGGCGTATCGCCTGTTGGATGGCGGACTAGGGGGGCTGGAAGGCGAGTGGCGTCAGTACCTGGCGTGGCTGTCGGTGGCATCGCTTGCGGTCGGCAATATCGTCGCCATCGCGCAGACCAACCTGAAGCGAATGCTCGCTTATTCGACGATTTCCCATGTCGGCTTCCTCTTTCTTGGCCTCAGCGCCGGGACGCCGCAGGGTCAGGCGGCGGCGCTTTTCTATGCAATCAGCTACTCGCTGATGTCAGTGGGTGCGTTTGCTGTAGTGATCCTGCTGGCGCAGCGCGGCTTCGAAGCTGACCGGATTGATGATTTCCGAGGTCTGAATCAGACGCACCCCTGGTTTGCATTCGTTGTCCTGTTGTTGATGGGCTCGCTTGCCGGATTTCCGCCGCTGTTTGGTTTCTGGGCAAAGCTTGCAGTCATCCAGGCCGCGGTGCAGGGGGACATGCTTTGGCTGGCCTTGGTCGCCGCCGTTTTTGCGGTAATTGGTGCCTTCTACTATCTTCGGATCATCAAGGTCATGTATTTCGACAGCCCGGCCGAAGAAAGCCGTCAGTTGGCCAGCAGTGACAGCCATTTGCGCTGGGTGTTGAGCGCCAACGGCGTGGCGATGCTGGTCCTTGGCTTGTTCTGGGGACCGTTGATTGATTGGTGCCTGCGCGCGGTGTCGGCGATCTGAGGTGCATGCGGATTGCGTGTTCGTGCGCGACGCATCGGCGTCGTTCGTTCGAAATTGATCGGCCCGAAGCCTTGCATCAAATCGTCGATCCTGTATACTTGTCGCTTGCCTGATGCGGGGTGGAGCAGTCTGGCAGCTCGTCGGGCTCATAACCCGAAGGTCGCAGGTTCAAATCCTGCCCCCGCTACCAGTAATGGTGCAAAGAGCCTCGGTTGAGGCTCTTTCGTTTTGCGGCCTCTGGCGTTGTGTCTCGCGTCAGTACATCCGGTGGTATTGGACAGGGCCGAGTGCCCTTTTTTTGTGCCCGCTGATTGGCTGGGTCGTGCTGTTCGGGATGTCGCGTATGTCGCAGAAATTGCAGGAAGTCGAAGCGTTGCTCGCGCCGGCGGTGGCTGATCTGAGCCTTGAGTTGCTTGGCGTCGAGTATGCGCCAAGCAGTCATCGCAGTCTGTTGCGCCTCTACATTGATGCGCCGGATCGCTACGTGACAGTCGATGACTGCGCGCTGGTCAGCCGTGAGGTGAGTGCCCTGTTGGATGTGAACGATCCCATTGATGGGCAGTACGTCCTCGAGGTGTCGTCGCCCGGGTTTGATCGCCCCTTGTTCAAGCCTGCGCACTATTTGCGCTATCTCGGTGAGACGGCAAAGATCACACTGCATCTTCCGATGGATGGTCGGAGACGATTCACGGCAGAGATTGTGGCGGCGGATGGCGCTGAGGTGCGCGTCAGACAGGATGGCGTTGAGTTCGTCTTGGCCTTCGAAAACATCCAGAAGGCGCGCCTTGTCCCCGACTATTCACGAACAGGCTTTGCCGCGGGTGCGCAAGACGATGCGGGCGAGTCGGAGTCGGATGTTGAGGCCTCGATTTACGATGATCCCGATGCGGGGCGCAAGCCGCGTTCATCGCTGAAGTGACTGGTTGTATGCGCTGCCTGCCTCTGTGCGGCTTGTGCGCGCTTTGAGTAAGACATGGTCTGACTCGTTGAAGTGGATCGATTTTGATCGCGGTGGTTCTTCTTTTCCTTTGTGCGAGGCTCGATCTCGCTGGAGATGTCGCAATGAGTAAGGATCTGTTGCTGGTTGCCGAAGCGGTGGCGAATGAGAAAGGCGTAGCGCGTGAGGTCATCTTCGACGCGCTGGAGGCAGCGCTTGCCTCGGCGGCCAAGAAGCGTTTCGACGAAGACGATGTCGTGATCCGCGTGACGATCAATCGATCCAATGGCAACTATGAAACGTTCCGGGTCTATGAGGTTGTCGCGGACGACGTCGTGATGGAATCACCGCACCGTCAGCTTCGTTTGATGGACGCCGTCGACGTGCGGCCAGACGCCAAGGTTGGCGAGCAGGTGCTTGAAAAGATTGACAACGAAGACTTCGGTCGTATCTCCGCGCAAGCGGCGAAGCAGGTCATTGTGCAGCGGGTACGTGAGGCTGAACGAGGTCTGGTTGTCGAGGCTTACAAGGATCGTGTCGGTGAGTTGATCACCGGTGTTGTGAAGCGGGCTGAGCGCGGCAACATTTATATCGATCTTGGTGGCAATGCCGAGGCCTTTATTCCCAAGGAAAAGTCGATTCCTCGGGATGTCCTGCGCCCTGGTGACCGTGTTCGTGGCTATCTCGCCGAGGTTCGCGCCGAATCGCGCGGGCCGCAGCTGTTTGTTTCGCGCGCGGCGCCTGAATTCATGATGGAGCTGTTCCGCATCGAAGTGCCGGAAGTCGGGCAGGGCTTGGTCGAGATCAAGGCCGCTGCGCGTGACCCGGGTGACCGGGCCAAGATCGCGGTGCTGGCGCACGATACGCGAACAGACCCGATTGGTGCCTGCATCGGCATGCGTGGCTCGCGCGTTCAAGCGGTGTCGAATGAGCTCAATGGTGAGCGTATCGACATCGTTCTCTGGAGTGAGAACCCTGCGCAGTTCGTGATCAACGCGATGGCGCCGGCAGAGGTGCAGTCAATCATCGTCGATGAGGAACGTCACTCGATGGATATCGCTGTTGCCGAAGACAAGTTGGCGCAGGCGATTGGCAAGGGTGGGCAGAATGTCCGTCTCGCCAGCAAGCTGACCGGTTGGCAGCTGAATGTGATGACCCAGGATCAGGTTGCTGCGAAGAGTGAGGCCGAGCAGGGCAAGGCACGCTCCCTGTTCATCGACAAGCTTGAGGTTGATGAGGAGATCGCGGGAATTCTCGTCGCGGAGGGCTTCAGCACTCTGGAGGAGATTGCCTACGTTCCGACCGCAGAACTGCTTGCGGTGGAGGGGTTCGATGAGGATATCGTTGAAGAATTGCGCGCTCGCGCCCGTGATGCGTTGTTGACGGAAGCGCTTGCCGTCGAGGAAGAAATTGAAGATCACAAGCCGGCAGAAGATCTGCTTTCGCTTGATGGCATGGATGAGCCCTTGGCCTACGCACTGGCGTCTCGAGGTGTGGTGACGCGCGATGATCTGGCGGAGATGGCGGTTGACGAAATCATCGATGTTGAGGGGATGAACGAGGATCGCGCCAAGGCGTTGATCATGTCCGCTCGCCAGCACTGGTTTGACTGAACGCGCGTTTCCGGCGTTCCGGGGCGCCGTTTCCGAAGCTGCTCGGGTTACACTTCTCCGCTTGTTGACGCTCTCTGATGCGTCGTTGGATTTTCAGGAATACACATGTCCGAAGTAACGGTACGCTCACTCGCCAAGTTGGTCGGCACGCCCGTGGAGAAGCTGCTGGTGCAGCTCGCCGAGGCGGGCATGAACTTCAGCGGGCCTGACCAGATGGTCACCAGTACCGAGAAGATGAAATTGTTGGGTTTCTTGCGTCGCAACCACGGCAAGGTTGAAACGGCAGAGGAGTCGGCTGCACCGAAGCAGATCACGCTGCAGCGGCGCAAGGTGCAGGAAATCACTGTTGCGGCGGGTAAAACCAAGACGACCGTGAATGTCGAGGTTCGACAGAAGCGCACCTACGTCAAGCGCAGCGAAGTCGAGACCACGGAAGACTCGTCCAGGGAAGAAGCTCAGCGACTGCTGCGTGAGTCCCAGTTGCGACAGGAGTCTGAGGATCTGGCGCGGCAAGAAGCGGATCGTCGCCGAGCGGAAGAAAGGCAGAAGACTGAGGCGGTCGCCGTGGAGCCATCGACTCCCGAGCCAGCCCCTGCGCCGCAAGCGCCTGGCATCGCCGCCGAGGCGCCGAGTAGACCGACGGGCGTGGCCTCTGAACAGGTTGCAGTCGTTGCTGACAGGACCCCAAGTGCACCGCGACAAACCGATAGACCGGCAGAGCGGGGTTCGTCGGACCGTTCGTCGCGCCCCGGTTCACCGTCCACCGGTGGATATGCGCGTAGCGGATCCGTACCGGGCCGACCGGGGGCGCCTTCGACTGGCACCGGTCCGCGTGCGCCGGGTTCGCCAAGGCCGGATTTCGGCTCACGAGGTACCGCAGGTGCGCCCGGAGCGCCGCGTCCGCCGATGCGCGGGCCTGGTTTGCCGCCCGGCGGTCCGTTGCCGCCGCCTGCGGCACCGCGTGGTGGTCGGGCCGATGATCGTCGCAATCGGGGCGCAGCGCGTCCGGGTCGCGGCGGAAGTGATGATGCGGGAAGTCGTTTCGCCAAGGGTGAGCTGCATCTCTCGGATGCGGGTATGGCGCGCCGTGGTGCACGTCGCAAGCCTGGCAAGCGCGCCCCCGAACTCGGCCGCGTTGCAGGAGCGTCGCATGGATTTTCGCGTCCGACCGCGCCTGTCACTCGCGAGGTGGCAATCGGTGAAAGCATCATCGTCGCTGACTTGGCACAGAAGCTTGCGCTGAAGGGCGCCGAGGTGGTGAAGGCATTGTTCAAGATGGGGGTAATGGCCACCATCAACCAAGTGATTGATCACGACACAGCGGTTCTGGTGGTCGAGGAATTGGGTCATACCGCTGTGCTCGCCACCGAGAACGACGCTGAATCAGCGCTCGTCGCGCATGTCGAGTTGGAGGGCGAGGCCAAGTCGCGTCCACCGGTGGTCACGATCATGGGACACGTCGATCATGGCAAGACATCGTTGCTCGACTACATCCGACGCACCAAGGTCGCCACAGGCGAGGCGGGTGGAATCACGCAGCATATCGGCGCTTATCACGTGGAAACCCCGAAAGGTGTTATCTCCTTCCTCGATACGCCCGGCCACGCCGCGTTCACCTCGATGCGCGCCCGTGGCGCGAAATTGACCGATATCGTCGTCCTTGTGGTGGCGGCCGATGACGGTGTCATGCCGCAGACTGTCGAAGCCATCAAGCACGCCAAGGCCGCGAAGGTTCCGATCATCGTGGCGATGAACAAGATGGACAAGTCGGACGCCAACCCGGACCACGTCAAGCAGGGATTGTCCAATCATGAAGTCATTCCTGAAGACTGGGGTGGAGACACCCAGTTCGTGCCGCTGTCTGCCAAGACTGGTATGGGCGTTGACGCGTTGCTGGATGCGATTTCGGTTCAGGCAGAAGTGCTTGAGCTCAAGGCCGTGCCTGAGGGCCGCGCGTCGGGCGTCGTGATCGAATCGTCGCTCGACAAGGGCCGTGGCCCTGTCGCGACGGTTCTCGTTCAGCAGGGAACGCTCAGCAAAGGCGACTACCTGGTTTGCGGTACGCAATACGGCCGTGTTCGCGCCTTGTTCGATGAAACCAGCCAGCAGGTGGATGGTGCAGGTCCGTCGATTCCTGTGGTGGTGCTCGGATTGTCGGGCGTGCCGGACGCCGGTGACGACTTCGTTGTCGTTGAAGACGAACGGCTTGCCAAGGACGTGGCGCAGCAGCGTGAAGCCAAGCGCCGCGAGCATCGGCTCGTCAAACAGGCCGGCAACCGGATGGAAGACATCATGGCGCAGATGGGGCAGGGTGAAGGTCAGCAGACCCTCAACCTCGTCATCAAGGCCGACGTGCAAGGTTCCGTCGAGGCCTTGCGCGAGTCGCTGACCGGCTTGTCGAACGACCGCATCCGCATCAACGTGATTACCTCCGGCGTGGGTGGCATTACGGAGTCGGATGCTACTCTGGCTGCTGCGTCGAAGGCCGTGGTTATTGGCTTCAACGTACGTGCCGATGCATCGGCGCGCCGCATCATCGAGTCGAATGGGCTGGATCTGCGCTATTTCTCGATCATTTATGACGTGATCGATCAGGTTAAGCAGGTGGCATCCGGCTTGCTGGGTGTGGAGATTCGCGAAGAGATCATCGGCGTGGCCGAGGTTCGCGAAGTGTTCCGCAGTTCCAAGTTTGGTGCGGTTGCCGGCTCGATGGTGGTGGAAGGGACCGTCAAGCGCAACAAGCCAATCCGCGTGTTGCGCAACAACACCGTCATTTTCCAGGGCGAACTGGAATCCTTGCGTCGTTACAAGGAAATCGTTGATGAAGTTCGCATGGGCACGGATTGCGGTATTGCGGTCAAGCAGTACAACGACGTCAAGCCGGGCGACATGATCGAGTGTTTCGAACGTATCGAGGTTCAGCGCACGCTTTGATGGTGTGCGCCCCAGGACAAGCAGTCCTTGAGTCTGTGAGGTAGCCCCGATCAATGGGGCTACCAGTTACCGCTGGCGAATTCGTTCGCCGCCATTTCAGGGATACCTGTGCCAAGCAAGTCTTTCCATCGAACTGACCGCGTCTCAGCGCAGCTGCGTCGAGAAGTCGGCCAACTGGTCCATGAGGCTGTGCGCGAGCATGGTCTGCCATCCGTCAGCGTGTCGGATGTGGAGGTGACGCGCGACATGGCGCACGCCAAAGTCTTTGTCACCGCACTGCAGCCGGAGCGCGCCACCGAGGCCGTGAAGGCGTTGCGGGATCTGGCGAAGGAAATGCGATTCCAGCTTGGTCGCGTGCTCAAGATGCGCAGCGTGCCCGAATTGCATATTCACTACGATGATTCATTGGATCGCGGTGAACGTATCGAGGCATTGCTGCGAAACACTGGTGTCGCAAGCGCGTCCGACTCTGACGCCGAGTAGGAATTCGCGACCAACGTGATGGCAGCATGAGCAGGGAAAAATCAAGCAGGCGATGGCGACGGGTCGATGGCATTCTCTTGCTCGACAAGCCGAACGGAATCAGCTCGAACCAGGCTTTGCAACGCGTGCGCCATGCCTTGATGGCCGAAAAGGGCGGGCATACGGGTGCATTGGACCCGCTGGCGACTGGAATGCTGCCGCTGTGTTTTGGCGAGGCAACCAAGATCGCCGGGCTGTTGCTGGGCTCGATCAAGGTCTACGAGACCGTAGCTAAACTGGGTGTGCAGACCGATACCGCCGATGCAGACGGTCGTGTGCTTGAACGACGCCCCGTCGCCCCGTTTTCCGATCTTGATCTGCAAGCGGTACTACAAACGTTGACCGGCAAGATTCAGCAGGTCCCTCCGATCTACTCTGCGCTGAAGCGTGATGGCGAGCCCTTGTACGCCAAAGCACGGCGAGGCGAGGTGGTCGAAGTGCAACCAAGGCCGGTGGAAGTGTTCGAAATTTCGACACTGGCACGCGGTGAGGATTGGGTGCGATTGCGCATTCGATGCGGGTCGGGCACTTATGTTCGCAGTCTGGTGCGTGACATGGGCGAGCGGCTCGGCTGCGGCGCGCATGTGGAAACGTTGCGGCGAATCTGGGTGGCGCCGTTTGAAGCCTGTCCCATGCATACGTTGGACGATGTTCTGCAGATGGCGGGTGCGGAAACGGCGGTCAATGCCGCGCTCTACTCGATTGAGCAAGCGCTATCCAGCTATCCAAGCATCCACCTTGATGACGAGCAGCGGTCCAAAGTGCGGCAAGGACAATCGTTGCGTTCGGTGGTCGTTGACGCAATGACTTGGCCCATGGTCGCAATCGGTCCGGATGGCTGCGCGGTTGCCTTGATGGAAGCCGATCCTGATGGTGGGATCCGCCCGAGTCGTGTCTTTGCGGCCTAGCGGAGGCATCGTCGGCGACGCTGAAAGGCGTGGCTACGCGGATTCTCCTCGCTCGCGGCAACGGATTGGCTCCTGCATTTGGCTGTGCGATCAGCGCATTTCGTCATCGGTCTGATTGCCGGACGACGTGCGGAGGTCAAACGCGTTGCGATGACAACGAATGATCTATCGACTCCACGAGTTTGGCTTGTTCGCAGAGCACTGAATCGACTACAATTTCGCGCCCCTCGCGGTTCGGCCTACTGGCAACGCGTACGGCGGCAACCACTAGTCCCGGCGGAGTTGGCGGTGCATCCCTTGATGTTCCTGCGGCTCTCGCATCTTAAAGAGGCTTCAAATGTCCATCGACACCCAGAAAATCATCGACGAATTCAAACGCGGCCCGGCAGATACCGGCTCACCGGAAGTGCAGGTTGCCCTGTTGTCAGCGCGTATCGAAACCTTGACCGAGCACTTCAAGATCCACAAGCTCGATCATCACGGACGTCGCGGTCTGATCCGGCTCGTGAATCAACGCCGCAGCCTGCTCGGCTATTTGAAGAGCAAGGATGTAGAGCGTTACAAGACATTGATCGAACGTCTCGGCTTGCGCCGTTGATCGATCCCGCAAGGGCGCCTCTCACGGCGCCCTTGTTGCGTTCGGATGAAGAAAATTCGGCGAGCGCGTGTTTCAAGCATACGTAGGCGTAGTTGGGCGAATTGAAAAGGAATCCCCCGTGGCAAAAGTAAGCAAGACGTTTCAATACGGTCGTCATCAAGTCACCCTGGAAACCGGCGAAGTAGCTCGTCAGGCCGGTGGTGCGGTGGTCGTCAAGATGGATGACACCGTGGTGCTGGTGACTGCCGTTGGCAACAAGAACGCCAAAGAAGGCATGGACTTCTTCCCCCTCACGGTGGACTACATCGAGAAGTTCTATGCCGGTGGCCGAATTCCCGGCGGATTCTTCAAGCGCGAAGGTCGCCAGACCGAGCGCGAGACCTTGGTTTCGCGACTCATTGATCGCCCGATCCGCCCGCTGTTCCCGGAAGAGTTCCGCAACGAAGTGCAGGTGATCGCCACGTTGATGTCGCTGAACCCGGAGATCCAGGGCGACATTCCGGCAATGATCGGTGCCTCGGCGGCGCTGGCACTGTCCGGTATTCCGTTCAATGGTCCGATCGGCGCAGCCAAGGTCGGTTACGCGAATGGCGCGTACATCCTCAATCCGAGCGCCACCGAACTGGTGACGTCAGACCTCGAGTTGGTGGTCGCCGGTACCGCCAATGCCGTCCTGATGGTCGAGTCCGAAGCCAAGGAGCTTTCGGAAGACGTCATGCTGGGCGCGGTGATGTTCGGTCATCAGCAGTTGCAGGCCGTCATCAACGCGATCAACGAATTCGCGGCTGAAGTGGGTGTGACACCCTGGAACTGGAGCGCGCCAGCGAAGAACACCGCGCTGATCGATGCTCTCACGTCCGCCATTGGTGGGCGTCTGGCCGAGGCGTTCCAGATCCGCGACAAGCTGGCGCGCCGTGATGCCATCTCGGCTTTGAAGAAGGATGTGCTGGAATCGCTGAAGCCCCAGGCGGAAGCCAACGGTTGGGCGGCTGGCGATCTGTCCAAGGAGTTTGGTGAGCTGGAATACCGCACGATGCGCGATTCCGTCCTGACCACGCGAACCCGCATCGATGGCCGTGATCTGGTCACCGTGCGTCCGATCAGTGTCAAGACCAGTGTTCTGCCGCGCACGCATGGTTCTGCCATGTTCACCCGTGGTGAGACGCAGGCCATCGTGGTGACCACCTTGGGAACCGCGCGCGACGGTCAGGTCATTGATGCGGTGGAGGGTGAGAGCAAGGATCACTTCCTGTTCCACTACAACTTCCCGCCCTATTCAGTGGGTGAAGCGGGTCGGATGATGGGCCCGAAACGTCGCGAAATCGGCCATGGCCGTCTGGCGCGGCGCGGCGTGCAGGCAGTGATGCCTGCAATGGAGAGCTTCCCTTACACCATTCGCGTGGTCTCGGAGATTACCGAGTCGAACGGTTCCTCCTCGATGGCGTCGGTGTGTGGCTCCTCTCTGGCGCTGATGGATGCGGGTGTGCCGATCAAGGCGCCGGTCGCCGGTATCGCCATGGGGCTCATCAAGGAAGGCAGCAACTTTGCCGTGTTGTCAGACATCCTCGGCGATGAGGATCATCTCGGCGATATGGACTTCAAGGTCGCCGGAACCGAAGGTGGCATCTCTGCGTTGCAGATGGACATCAAGATCGACGGTATCACCGAGGAGATCATGAAGGCCGCTCTGGCTCAGGCCAAGCAAGGCCGTCTGCACATTCTGGGTGAGATGGCCAAGGCCATCAGTGCACCGCGTGAGCAGATGTCCGAGTATGCCCCGCGTCTGTTGACCATCAAGATTCACCCGGACAAGATCCGCGAAGTGATCGGCAAAGGTGGTGCAACGATTCAGGCCATCACTAAGGAAACCGGAACGCAGATCGACATCCAGGACGACGGCACGATCGTCATTGCGTCGGTCAATCGCGCGGCCGGTGAAGCCGCCAAGGCGCGAATCGAGCAGATTACTTCGGACGTCGAGCCGGGCCGCATCTACGAAGGCAAGGTCGCCAAGCTGATGGACTTTGGTGCCTTCGTTACCATCGCTCCTGGCAAGGACGGTCTGGTCCACGTTTCGCAGATCTCCAACGAGCGCGTCGAGAAGGTGTCCGACAAGCTCAAGGAAGGCGATATCGTCAAGGTCAAGGTGCTGGAAGTCGACAAGCAGGGACGGATTCGTCTGTCGATCAAGGCTGTACTGGAAGACGCGGCTGGCGAGTAATCGTCCGCTGCCGAGACAACAAAAAAGGCGAGCCTCGGCTCGCCTTTTTTGTTGTTGAAATGAAGCCGTGTACTGGCCCGACTTCAATCAAGACTGCGGTGCGCGTGATTACAGCTTGCCGCGCGACTGCAGGTTGCTGCGCAAGCGGTTGCGGCGGCGGCGAAGACGGGCGAGTTTCATGGGCTTGATCCTGATAATGGTTAGGGGATGCGCATTGTCGCACGCAAGCTGAACTTTGGTCAGCGCTTTGAAACGTGCAGGCACGGATGCCTGAAGCACCGAGGACAGTTGGCCGCCCTCGGTGCGCTCAGCGAGATGGAGTCGTTCAGCCCAACAGGTGTGCGACGCCCGCGCGCTCTTCTTCCAGCTCGTTGAGCGTGAAGTTGATGCGCTCGCGCGAGAACTCGTCAACTTCAAGTCCCTGCACGATTTCGTACTTGCCATCCTTGCAGACGACCGGGTAACCGAACATCACATCTTTGGGAATGCCATAGCTTCCATCCGAGGGGATGCCCATCGTCACCCACTTGCCTGCGGTGCCGAGCACCCAGTCGCGAACATGATCGATGGCGGCGTTGGCCGCAGATGCCGCGGACGACAGGCCACGCGCTTCGATGATGGCTGCCCCGCGCTTGCCCACCTTCGGAATGAAGGTGTCGCGATTCCATGCTTCGTCAGCGATCTTGTCCTTCAACGAGGAGCCCGCGACCGTGGCAAATCGGTAGTCCGGGTACATGGTGGGGCTGTGGTTGCCCCACACGATCAGTTTTTCGATATCGGCCACCGCGACACCGGCTTTGCCAGCGAGCTGGCTGAGCGCGCGGTTGTGATCCAGTCGCAGCATGGCCGTAAAGTTGTTCGGATCGAGGTCAGGCGCGGATTTCATCGCGATGTAGGCATTGGTGTTGGCGGGATTGCCGACCACCAGAACCTTCACATTGCGGCTGGCGACCTTGTTCAACGCCTTGCCCTGTACGGTGAAGATTTCCGCGTTCTTCAGCAGCAGATCCTTGCGTTCCATGCCCGGACCGCGCGGCATCGCGCCGACCAGCAGCGCCACGTCCGCATCCTTGAATGCCACCTCGGGATCGTCGGTTCCCACCATGCCTGCCAGCAACGGGAACGCACAATCTTCCAGTTCCATCATCACGCCCTTCAACGCCGCCTGGGCCTTCTCCATCGGCAGTTCCAGCATCTGCAGAATGACCGGCTGATCCTTGCCCAGCATTTCGCCCGAGGCAATTCGGAACAGCAGGGAGTAGCCGATCTGGCCGGCTGCACCGGTGACAGCAACGCGAACGGGGTTCTTCATGTTCAACTCCAATGACGAGGGCAGATGTGGAAGCTCATTGCCTTGCCAGAGCAATGATGCGGTCTGGGTCAGCGCCGAAAACGACGCCATCCCCGATGACGGTGACGGGCACGAAATCGCCCCCTGGGAACAAGGCGCGCAGCGATTTGCCCAGCGGATTGGTCTCGATGTCGAGACTGAGGTAGTCGATGCCTTCTTCATCCAGACGGTGGTGCAATACCTTGCAGTAATCGCACCATTCGGCACCAAGCACGACGACTCGCGGTTGCGGCAGCTGCCGACGGAAGTCAGCGGGCACCGGATCATCCGCGGTGATGGCCGTGTCCTTGGGAGTCTGCGAGAAGAAATCCTGCGCGCTGACGGAGGCGTTCAGCAGACACAGCAGAAGTAGCAGGGCGAGACGCATCAGGTCAGCTCAGCGAAGAACTGCTGGATGCGTGCCATTCCCTCCGGCAATTGCGCAGGCGGGCAGGTGTAGGAGATGCGCATGGCGCGCGGTTCACCAAATGCTGAGCCGGGAACACAGGCCACCCCCTTGGCCTCCAGCAGGACAGCACAGAATTCCACATCATTGCGAATCGGTTGGTCATTGTGGGCCTTGCCGAACGCGCAGGAGATATCGGGGAACACGTAAAAGGCACCTTCCGGTCGAGGACACACCACGCCGGGAATGGCCGACATGGCGGCCAGCACCTGATCACGCGTGCGCTCAAACTCACCGACTTTCTGTGCGGGCACATCCTGTGGACCGGAAAGTGCGGCGATCGCCGCCGCCACCGCCACTTCCGGAATGTTGGTGATATGGTTGGAGTTCAGCGTCACCATGGCTTGCGCGATGACTTCGGGACCCGCGATGAAGCCGACTCGCCAACCCGGCATGCCATAGGTCTTGGACAGCGAGTCGACGAAGATCACCCGATCCGCGAGGTCAGGTCGGAAGTGCAGGAAGTTGTGGTACTTCAACTCGCCAAACACCATCCGGTGATAGATGTCGTCGGTGATTACCCAGGTATCCGGGTGCTTGGCGATCACATCAGCCAGCGCGGCGATCTCATCCCGCGTGTAGACCATGCCGGTCGGGTTCGACGGATTATTGAACAGGAACACTTTCGGCTTGTGCGAAAGCGCTTCGTCAAGTTGTGCTGCAGTGAGTTTGTAGTGCTGACTGGCTGGACAGGGAAGCACGCGGACGCGTGCGCCGACGATGTCGGCAATGTCCATGTACGTCGTCCAGTAGGGGGCTGGAAAGGCGATTTCATCGCCCGGATCCAACAGCGCCTCGGCAAGGTTGTAAAGCATGTGCTTGGCACCGACACCGACCGCGCAATGCTTGCGCTGGTAGCCGTGGAAACCGGCCGCTTCGATATGATTGAGGAAGGCGTCGAGTAGCGCGTCCGGCCCACGGTTGCTGCCGTACTGCCCGCTATCCTTGTCGATGGCCGCCTTGGCTGCTTCGTAGACATGCGCGCCGGGCAGGAAGTTGGGGACACCAATCGAAAAACTGATGATGTCGCGACCTTCGGCTTTCAGTTTGCGGGCTTTCTCGGCGATCTGCATGATCGCGCTGGGTTTGGCGCGACTCATGCGCTGGGCAAGCGTTGGCATGGGGTGATCCTGCGGGGACGAGGGGAGCACTGGGTAAGCCCGACTGCCGGGTCATGACGCAGTGCGCAAATCCGGCGCGAAGTCTACCATGCGGGTGAAACGAGGCAGCTTCGCCGAAGGTCGAACGATGCGCGCGAGCCAGCGAGAGGAGGGCCATCCGACGATCACTTCCTGTGTCGACGGTTACGGCCTGACTTGGGGTGCCGGGAGTCGGGTCTTGATTGCCGAGCCCAGTGAAAACTGGGGCTCCGACGCTTCCAGTCCTTCGGCGCGTTCTTGCCGGAGAATGCTCTCTTGCGCTGCGGCAAAGGTGGATGACCAGTCCGGAAACTGCCCGAATGCGTCCTTGAGAAACGCGCGGCCGAAATAGGTGTAGTCGGCATCGCTGCCGCAACCGAACGAGGTCCGGTCCGCCCGGGATGCGGTGATGACGAGGCTGTCTGACGACTGCAGGCTGGGCAGAAATGCGCCTGAGTAGCACGCCGAGATGATCGCGATTTTCCAGCGGATTCCGGATTCGTCGAGCATTTGTTTCAGGTCGTCCGGCGTGATCGGATTCAGTGGCAAGGGGTCCATCGCCACGTGAATGCTGGGGTCCTCGCTGCCGTGGCTGGTCATGAACAGGATCAACAGATCCTCGGTCGGGTCCATCCAGCGCCCGAGCCACTGCAAGGCAATCGACAGATTCGTGCGGGTGGCCAGAGGAGTGGTCAGAACGCGGTCGGGATGATTGATCAGTGCCAGCGTGCGTCCACCACTGGCGAAAACCTGGTTGAACCGTTCGGTCGCCAGTTCAACTTCGTTGCGGAACACGTTTTCGGCACCGTCGCCGCCGAACGCAAGTACATACACGTCCTGCTTGCCGGGTGTTTGCGGGGCCAGCGTCGTCAACGCGTGGCGCATCAATTCGGGTTGCGCATACATCACCGCCTCGGCGTCAAAGTTCGACGCCGTCTCCGCATCCCACGGTGGATACCAGAACGTGCTGAAACGCGACGCATCAAACCCGATCAGCAACCCGCTGGAAAGGCAGGCAGTGGCAATCCAACGGTGACGACTGCTGTCATCCCTCGCCAACCAACGCAGCAATTGGCGAAGCACTAACAGCGCATAGACGGCGGCCAGCACAAGCCACAACGAGTCATGGCGCGCAACCGGGTTGAGCGCGGCGGGCTCAAGCAGGCTGAAACCCCAGTCGACCACCGTTTCGGGTGATTCCGTCAGTGCCAAACTTAGACCCAGACGCAGGGGGAACAGCGCAAGCGCCGAATATCCCGCCAAGGTCCACGACAAGGCGGGGCGACCAAGCGCGCCTGCGGCAAGCCATCCGCTGAGCCACAGCAGCGCGAAGCCGCCCAAAATCACGATGGCATGCGGCCAGTAGAACTCCCGCGGAGCGATCAGCGCATTCCATGACAGCCAGGCTTCGAGCGTGACGTGGGCAACGACCGCGACAATCAGCGCGGTGGACCCAAGCACTGCACGCTTTCCTCTGCGCAGAAAGGCCAGTTGCAGCGCGTTGCCGATCACCAGCCAAGGTGCATTCGTCATCAACGGACATCCTGTCGGAGAAGGAAGCGCAGGGCTCGATGCAGCAACTCCGTCAGGCCTTGCTTGCCTTGTGCAGCTCGATGGCCGCGAACGAGGTTTCACGCGGGTGGCCATGCGACTCGGAGCCGATGCGTGACTGCGGGTAATCGTCGCGACGGTCGATCAGCAAGGTCTGCAGACCGGCATCACGCGCCGCATCCAGTTCTTCGACGATATCGGAGAGAAAAAGGATCTCGCCGGGCGGAATTCCGATCTGCGAGGCAATGCGCTGATAGCTTCCGGTTTCACGCTTGCCACCGATCTCCGTATCGAAATGCCCCGAGAACAACGGGCGCAAGTCACCGGCAGCGGTATGACCGAAAAACAGCGTCTGCGCTGCGACGGACCCCGACGAGTAAACGAACAGTGGAATGCCCGCTGCGTGCCACTGCTGCAGCGCCACGACGGCATCCGGATAGACATGCGCGGTGAAGTCGCGGTTTTCGTAGCCTGCCTGCCAGATCATTCCTTGCAAGGCCTTCAGCGCCGTGTGCTTGCGGTCTTCGTCGATCCAGCCCTGCAGAACCTCGGCAATGCAGGCGTCCGGACCGCTGACACCGATCTCGGAAGCCACGCTGTCCAGCCAGCGCATGACTTCGGGATCGCGGCCTCGCGACTTGATAAACGCGGGCAGCGCCCGACGAGCGTAGGGAAACAGGACTTCTTTCACGAAGGAAATCGAACTGGTTGTCCCTTCGATGTCGGTGAGTACGACGGATGTGTGGAGACGACTCACTCAGGCCGCCTTGCGTTCGTAACGTGGGAACTGCTCGGCGATCACATCGCCGGTGAAGTTGGCGACCCAGCCTTGTGGATTGTTGAACAGACGGATCGCCACGAAGTAGGGCTCGGCGCTCATGTCAAACCAATGCCGTGTGTTGGCAGGGACGCTGATCAGATCGCCCGCTTCACACAGGACTTCGTACACGCTGTCGTTCGGGTGCAGGTTGAACAGGCCCGAGCCCGCGACGAAAAAGCGGACCTCGTCCTCGCCGTGCGAGTGCTCGCTGAGAAATTTGCTACGCAGCGCCGCGCGATCCGGATGCTCGGGCGTCAGACTCACCACGTCGACGGCGACGTAGCCTTCTTCCTGCATCAGTCGATCAATATCACGCTGGTAGGCGGCAATGACCGCCTCCTGCGAGGCTCCGGGTGCAATCGGTTGGGCGGCTTCCCATCGCTCAAAACGCACGCCCAATGCGCCTAGGCGCGACGCGATTTCGGCGTGATCGCGGCTTTCGAAAAGCACGCGGTCGGGACGGGTCTGGTCAAAAATCCGGATTTGGCTCATGCGCGCAGTCTCCGCAGGTCAAGCTCGCAAGCGAGCAGAAATTCAAAGGCGTCAAGGTGTCGGCGGGCTTCAGCCATGTCGCGCCCCCAGGCGTACAGGCCATGCCCTTCGATCAGATAGCCGAACAGATGCCGGGCCCCCAGTTTGGGTTCGATCAGGGCGGCAAGCGCAGGCATGTCCTGATGGTTCGGCAGGATCGGCAGGTCGATGCTGGCCTCGTGCGTGGAATTGCCTCGGAACGCCTTCAGCAGTTCCATTCCTGCCAGTCGCACATGGCCTTGCCAGGCAAACAATCGCGACGCGACGGTCTGGGTCCTCGAATGCGTGTGCAGGACGCAGCCTACGTCGGGAAAACGCGCATACAACTGGCAGTGCAGCAAGGTTTCGGCGGAGGGACGTTGCTCGGTTTCAACGGCTTCACCACTCAGATTGGCCACCATGACGTCGGCAGCGGTGAGCTTGCCCTTGTCCTTGCCCGACACCGTGACCGCGAGGAGTTGATCGTCCAGACGAACGGAGAAATTGCTGGACGTTGCGGGTGTCCAGCCTTTGGCGGCCAGTTCTCCCGCGTTTTCGACAATCTGCAGGGCGGCGGCGGCCAGTCGCTGGCGCGCGATATCGGTGAGGCTGTTCATGCGGCGATTGTAGCCGAGCATGGTGACGGGTTTGGTCCACGTCGAGGGCTGAAGTGATCAGACTTCCGGCTTGACTCAGCGCAAGACAGGTTTGCGGCGAATGACGCATCCTAGCGCCGCCGCCTACTGCGGCATCCCATTTTTTCCGGAGTCCTTTTCATGTCCAACCCAGCCGAAAGCAAGGCAAGACGTGCGTTTTTGCGCAATGCCGCGATGGCCGCGGTCAGCGCGCCCATCGCTTTTCAGTTGATCACCCAGCGCGCCCACGCGCAGGACAAGCCAATGCTGCCGCTCGACAATCCGCAGGCGGTTGCCTTGGGTTACAGCGACGATGCAGCAAAAGTCGATTCGGCCAAGCATCCGCAGTTCAAGGCCGGAAGCAGCTGCGCCAATTGCAATTTTGCGCAGGGTAGTGGCGACCCCTTGGGATGCATGTTGTTCCCGGCCAATTCCGTCTCCGCCAAGGGATGGTGCGCTTCCTGGGCGCCGAAGGCAGGCTGATGCACAGCGCAACGGACACGCCGCTCGGCGTGTCCGTTGCGGTCACGCGCTCGATGCTCTGATAGGCTCTGAATCTCGTTGGATTGCCGAGAGGTTGCGGTGGGATTGCAGAGCGATTTCGACATTCACACCATCGATACCGGGTTTCATCGACCCCACTTCGACGCTGCCTATCTGGTGGTGGATGAGGGCGTCGCCGCGTTGGTTGATAGCGGCATCAATGCCTCGTTGCCAATAGTTCTATCGACATTGGCACAACGTGGACTGGCCGTCGACGATGTCCGGTATCTCATCCTGACTCATGTGCACCTGGATCATGCAGGTGGCGCCGGACAGTTGATGCAGAGCTTGCCGAATGCCACCCTCATCGTGCACCCGCGTGGCGCACGCCACATGATTGATCCGACGGCATTGATCGCAGGTGCCAGCGCGGTCTACGGGTCTGACGAAGTCCAGCGCACTTACGGCAATCTTGTTGCCGTGCCGCCGGAGCGCGTCCAGACGGTTGCGGACGGCGAGCGAATCCGGATTGGGCGGCGTGAGCTGGAGGTCTTCGATGCTCCTGGACACGCGCGCCACCATATCGTCATTCACGACCCCGCTGCCGCTGCATTCTTCACTGGTGACACCTTTGGCCTGTCGTATCGCGAGTTCGATACCGCTCAAGGGCCTTGGATCATGCCGACCACGACGCCGGTGCAGTTTGAGCCGGAGCCATTGAAACAGTCCATCGCGCGGATGATGCGCGCGAGCCCCCAGCGGATGTATCTGACGCACTACGGTCGGGTTGAGGCACCGCAGCGACTCGCGGCCTTACTCCTCGCGCAGATCGATGCGATGGTCGAGATTGCACAAACGTCGAATCGACGATATGCCGGGAGTGACCGTCACAAGGCGATTTGTGAGGGCTTGACGCGCCTGTATCTCGATGGCCTTGCCGCGCATGGCGTGTGCCTCGGTGACGATACGATCCGTTCGCTATTGGCCATGGACATCGAACTCAATGCACAGGGGCTGGCATCGTGGCTCGACAGGGCCAGATGACGAGCCGCTAACCAGCGACTGTGTGGTGTCCTTTTACGCACGCGGGATGGTGGCAGGTGTCGCACATGCGCACCCAAATTGGCTCGGGTTCGGGTCGGATCATGAGCGGATGCATTGAACTGATGTCGCGGCACCGGAAGAGGCGCCGGGCATCCGTGGCGGTGGCTTCAGATCGCTTTGGAAAACCGCACTGGTGCGGAGTTTTGCAGATAGCGGTCAAAGCACATGGCAATGACGCGCAGTAGCATTCGACCCCGCTCGGTGGCCTTGATCCAATTGGCGGTGACGGTCACCAGTCCGTCCGCTTCCAGGGCCGGGAGCTGCGCGATCGCGTCGCTGAAGTAGCTCGCGAAGTGGATGTCGTAGCGATTCTCGATGTCCTGAATGTTGATCTCACCCTGGCACATCAGGTGTTGGATCAAGTCGGCACGCAGCACGTCGTCGGCGTCGAGTCGAAGTCCGCGCCACAGAGGCAGCCGACCATTTTCAAGAGCGCTCGCATAACCCGCAAAGTCGCGCGGGTTCTGACTGTAGGTGTCCCCGACACTACTGATGGCGCTGACACCCAGGCCGATCAGGTCGGTCTCGGCGTGTGTGGTGTAGCCCATGAAGTTTCGTTGCAGACCACCGCGTGCCTGTGCGCGCGCCAAGTCATCATTGGGAAGGGCGAAGTGATCCATGCCGATGTAGACATAGCCGGCCGCCGAGAGTCTTTCGATGGCCAGTTGCAACAGCGCCAGCTTTTCTTCTGGCGCAGGCAACTCGTTCGCGTTGATCTGCTTCTGCGGCTTGAACAGTTCGGGGAGATGCGCGTAACTGTAGACAGCTAGGCGATCAGGGCGTTGCTCGATCACCGTGTCCAGTGTTTTGGCAAAACCGGCGCGATTCTGGCGCGGCAAGCCATAGATCAGATCGACGTTAATCGAACGGAACCCATTGCTGCGGCAGGCGTGTATGACTTCCAGGGTCTGCTCAATCGTCTGAATACGATTGACCGCCTCCTGCACCGTGGGGTCAAAATCTTGTACACCCAGACTGGCCCGGTTGAAGCCGAGTTCAGCCAAAACCTCGATGTCATCCTTGTCGACGCTGCGCGGGTCCAGCTCGATGGAGAAATCGCGGTCGGGGTGAATCGAGAAATGAAACTCGTGCGACAGGCGCTGGATCAGCGCGCGCATCATGTGACGATCAAGAAAGTTTGGCGTGCCACCACCAAGATGCAGCTGGATGACGTCACGATCCCGGTCGAACAAGGGCGCAACCAAGCCGATCTCACGTTCCAACAGTTCGATGTAGTCGTTGCCCTTGCTTCGATCACGCGTCACCACGCGATTGCAGCCGCAGTAGAAGCAGGGACTCAGACAGTAAGGGACGTGAACATACAGCGACAATTGACGCGGGATCGGATCTTCGTTGCTGCGCTTTGCGGCCGCACGGAAGTCGCGACTCCCGAAGCCTTCATGAAAATGCGGCGCTGTCGGATACGAGGTATATCGCGGACCTGGCCGGTCATAGCGGCGCAAAAGGTCGGCGTCAAAGGGCGGGATCGCAGTCATGGCCCGCAGTCTGTTGTAAGCGGACTGCGATCGGGTTGACTTCAGTCAAGCTGCGGATAAGTGAGCGAATTCTGATGTTCGGCGCATCGAGAACGGTGCTCAGCGCGAATCCGCGGAACCCATCCGCTGAGCGATCAAGCGGTCTTTCTCAACCCAGATCGCGTTCAACCAGGCCTGAAACCGTACCCGGAAGGCAGCGTCATTTTCGTAGTCCTGATTGCGCAGGTCGGCAGGAATCTGCCGCTGCGAAACATGCACGCAAACACGGCGAACACGACCGGCGAGCAGGTCCAGCATAGTCGGTCGACCGTCTGGATAGATGATCGTCACGTCAAGCAGGTCGCCCATCATGTCGCCCATGGTTTGCAGGACAAATCCAATACCACCCGCTTTGGGTGTGAGCAGATGCGTGTAGGGAGTGGAACGACGCGCCTGCTTTTCTGGGGTGAACCGGGTGCCCTCGACGAAGTTCATCACGGATACGGGCGTGTAGCGAAATTTTTCGCATGCCTTGCGGGTTGCCTCGACATCCTTGCCTTTGAGATGAGGATGCTTCTTCAGCACGGCGTGGTTATGCCGTCGCATGAAGGGAAAGTCGAGTGCCCACCAAGCCAGACCCAGCAGCGGAACCCAGATCAGTTGCTGTTTCAGGAAGAACTTGAGCATCGGAATTTGCCGATTGAAGACCATCTGCAGAACCGGGATATCGACCCAGCTCTGGTGGTTGCTGATCACCATGTACCAGCCATCGGGCTGAAGGGTGGTCGGGCTGTCAATCTCGAATTGCGTGGGTGTACTGTTTCGCATCAACCAGGAATTGACCGCGACCCAGCTTTCCGCCAGACGCATGAGGATGCGGGTCAAGCCGCGCTGCACCGACTTGCCGGGCAAGACCAGCTTGAAGCAGGCGAGGAGCAGCAGCGGCGGAACGTGAATCAGCGTGCTGACGAGTATCACGATACCGTTGCAGGCAGCGCGGAACAGCTGTGGCGGAGACATGTTGACCACTTCTTGGCATGAGTCAGCGACTGATTATGCCATCCGGAACTGTCCAGACCTGTGTACCATCCGCGCATGCTCTACCTCGCATCGCAATCGCCGCGACGTCGTGAACTGCTGGCTCAGCTGGGGCTGGTACACGAAGTGCTGCGTATCGATGTGTCTGAGTTGCGTTCGCCGGTCGAGACGCCGGTTCATTACGTGCAACGCGTCGCACGCGAAAAGGCCGATGCGGGATGGGCACACGTTGTTGCGCGCGATACGGCGGTGGTGCTGGCGGCGGATACCGAAGTGGTTCTCGGGGATCAGGTCTTCGGCAAGCCGACCACGGTCGAGGAGGCGAGGGCGATGCTGCATCGACTCGCCGGTCGTACTCATCAGGTCCTGTCGGCGGTCTGCGTCGTCGACATCAGCGGACGACGCGAAGCACTGTGCCGATCCGAGGTGAGTTTTACGCCACTAGAGTCGGAAGACATCGAGCACTACATCGCCACCGGTGAACCCTTCGGAAAGGCGGGTGGCTACGCCATTCAAGGGCGCGCGGCGGCGTTTGTCCGTCATCTGTCAGGAAGCTATAGCGGCGTGATGGGACTGCCCTTGTGTGAAACCGCGCAGCTGCTCGGGTTGCGACAAATCGCCGATTGAGTTCGTTGGTGCTTGCCTTCGAATTTTCAGGGGCAATGAAGTCCTGCTGTAGCGCATTGCGAGTTCGCCGCGACGCGCTGTCGCGCGGCGATCAGTCCAAACCATTTGCCAGCGCATCGAGGACGGCCATGCGCACAGCAACGCCATTGCTGACCTGTTGAAGAATGACCGATTGAGGACCGTCGGCGACGGCATCGGTGATTTCCACACCGCGGTTCATCGGACCGGGATGCATGACGATGGCGTCAGTGCTGGCCTGTGCGAGGCGTGACGCGTCAAGACCGAACTCCCGATGGTAGTCGTCCAGTGAGGTCACCAGCCCTTCTTCCATTCGTTCGCGTTGCAGTCGCAGCATCATGATCACGTCCACGCCCTGGATCGCTTCATCCAGCGTTTTGAAAACCTGGCAGCCGACAAGCTCGTCGCGTTGCGGTAACAGGTTGTCTGGCGCGCAAACCCGGATTTCGCCAGCACCCAGCGCCTGCAGTGCGTGCAGGTCGGAGCGGGCGACGCGCGAGTGCTTGATGTCACCGACCAGCAGGACCTTCAACGCGCTGAAATCGGTGCCCTTGTGTTGGCGAATGGTCAGCATGTCCAGCAAACCCTGCGTCGGGTGAGCGGCCCTGCCATCGCCGGCATTGACCAGACTCACGCCGGGCATTACGTGACGTTGCAGTTCCAGCATGGCGTTCGACTCGGCGACCCGAACGACAAACAGGTCAGCGCCCATGGCCTGAAGATTCAGGAAGGTGTCGAGGAAGGTCTCGCCCTTGCGCGTCGAGGAAACCGCTGCGTCGAAATTCAACACGTCGGCCCCCAGGCGTTGTGCCGCCAGCTGGAACGAACTGCGCGTGCGGGTCGACGCTTCGAAAAACAGGTTTACTACCGTTCGACCGCGCAGTCGCTCGCGCATGGCGACACCGCCTGTCGCATGCGGACGCATCCACTCGGCGTGACGCAACAAGGCTTCGATACGCGCCTTGCCAAGCTGATGAAGGGTGAGCAGATGTCGCTGCGGACGGAGTGTGTGCATGTTCGTCTCGGGAACGATCAGGTGAAATGGTGCGGCGTGGCTTGCATGCCCAAGAGGAATCAGCCCTGCAACCACCGCTCCAGAATGATCGCTGCTGCGTCGGCGTCGAGCAATGCCGCGTCACGCCGTCTTGCGGCGCCAGCGCGTCGGCGTTCTGCGAAGCGGCGATCCGCTTCGCGCGACGAGGAGCGCTCATCGACCAGAATGACCTGCAGCGAGTGGCGTTTGCGCAATCCGGCGGCGAATTGCCGAGCTCGATGCGTTGCCGCTTGCTCGACGCCGTCCAGGGTCAGGGGTTCACCGACGATCAAGACTTGCGGGTTCCATTCCCTGACGAGGTGCGCGATCTGATCCCAGTCTGGTTGGTCGTCCTTCATCGGCAATACGGCCAGCGGGCGCGCCGTGCCAGACAAGGAGTTGCCCACGGCTACACCCGTGCGTCGCCCGCCCACGTCAAATGCCAGTGCGCAGGTCAGTGCCTCCGCGCAAGGTTCACGCGTGTCCAACGTAGGTAGCCAATTGCTGCAGATCAACGCCCAGCAAATGTGCCGCGGCCTGCCATCGCTCGGCAACCGGCGTGTCGAAGATCAGTGCGTCGCTTGCCGGTGCGGTCAGCCACGCATGGTCCTGCAACTCGGACTCCAGCTGCCCTGCGCCCCATCCCGCACAGCCAAGCGCCAGGACCGCGCGCTTCGGCCCTTGTCCGCGCGCCAGCGCGTCGAGAATGTCGCGGGAGGTGGTCAGCAGAACCGTGTCCGACACCCGAAAGCTCGAATCCCACTCGCGCCCGTCGTCGGCGTGCAGTACGAAGCCACGTTCAGGATGCACGGGACCGCCGATCAACACATGTTGAGCGGACAGCGATCCGGCGCGATCCTCGATGCCCAGTTGCTCAAAGACATCGCAGAGACGAATGTCCGAACGACGATTGATGAGAATGCCCATCGCACCGTCGGCGTCGTGCCTGCAAAGCAGAGTCACGCCGCCGCAGAAATTCGGATCGTCCAGTGCGGGCACGGCGATCAGGAAATGATTGCTGAGATCAGGTTGGGGCATGCGGTCAGTGTATACGTCGGGGATGGGACGAACACTGCGCTCGCCTAAACAGTACGTTGCGTCATTTGTTTCGAAGAATGTTGCCCGGCAGGAACTGCCAGGTTCGGGTGATGTGCAGGATATCGGTCTCGTCCCGTGTTTCCGGCAAGGGTGCGTAGGGCTCACCGAGCCGCACGATGCGTTGCGCCGCGTCGTCCAGTACCGGATAGCCGCTGGGCTGGACGATATCGATGCGCTCAATGCTGCCATCGCGTCGCACGGCGACGGTCATGACCAATTGACCGTGCAGGTTGCGGCGTCGCGCTTCGTCGGGATAGTTGAGGTTGCCGATACGTTCCACACGGGCAACCCAAGCCCGCATGTAGCTCGCGTACTCGAATTCCTGCGTGCTGGCCGAGACGAACTTGCGCTTGGGGCGTTTGGCGTAGGCCACTGACTGGCGATCAATCTCGGCCGCGAGCCTGGCCATTTCCAGACTGTGCTCGATCAGCTCGCGACTGCTGGGCAAGGGCTTGGATGCGGTGACCACGCGTTCGGTTGGTGCCGCCAAGGTGGCGCTTTCGGCCTGTGTCGTGACCACCGCGGATTGCCGCGACGGTTGCGGACGGGGAGAGCCGGGCGCAATGGGTGCCGGTGCCACGCCCGGTTCTGGCTTCGGTACCACGGATCGCTGCGGCTCGGCAGGTCGTTCAGGGGTCGGATTGTTGCCGCCGCCCTGTTGCGAGTGTTGGGCAAGGAAATCCGCCTTCTCGGGGGCGGTCGTGCTGCGGGTCTGGGTGAGGATTACATCAAGCGTGTGGCGCACATCGGCTGGGCGCTCGACGCTGAATCCGACACCCAGCGCGATGACGGCATGCGCGAGGATGGACAGCGTGAGTGTGGCCCCCAAACGGTCGCCGGTAGTGACGTTGGCAGAGGTTGCAACGGGTACATTGCTCACGCGCGGAGGCACTCGATCTGGTCGAATAGCGTTCCAGCGATGTTGAGCTTGAACTGAGCATCCAGCTCACGAACGCAGGTGGGCGACGTGACATTGACCTCGGTCAGGTGATTTCCAATCACGTCGATTCCGACGAACAGCATGCCTCGCCTGCGCATTTCCGGGCCAACCTGCGCGGCGATCCAACGGTCCTGGTCGGTCAGGGGCTGGCCAACGCCACGTCCTCCTGCGGCCAGATTGCCGCGAAAGTCACTGCCGGTCGGAATGCGTGCCAAGGCAAAATCGATCGGCTCGCCGTTGATCAACAGGATGCGTTTGTCGCCCTGCGCGATCTCTGGCAGGAACCTCTGGGCAAGGGCGAACTGCGTGCCGCCCATCGTCAACGTTTCCAGGATGACGTTGAGGTTGTCGTCATCGCGCCGGGCGCGAAATATCGAGCGCCCGCCCATGCCATCCAGCGGCTTCAGCACACAATCGCCTTCCGCCGCGATGAACCGGCGTAGTTCGTCGGGACTCCTGGCAACGAGCGTGGTGGGAATGCACTGCGGAAACAGCAGGGCGGCGAGCTTTTCGTTCAGGTCGCGCAAGCCCTGAGGATCATTGACGACCAGAACGCCAGCTGCCTTGGCTAGATCCATGATATGGGTGTCGTAGAGAAACTGACTGTCGAACGGCGGATCCTTGCGGAGCAGGATGACATCCAGTTCGTCCAGGCGCGCCAGCTTCTCGTCTCCCAACTCGAACCACGCAGAGGGATTGTCCGCCACCTTCAGAGTGCGCATGCGCGCATGCGGTATGCCGTCGCGGATCATGAGGCTGTGCTGGGTCAGGTAGATCAAGCGGTGTCCGCGCCGCTGCGCTTCCAGCAGCATCGCAAAGCTGGTGTCTTTTTTGATCGAAATGGATTCAATCGGGTCCATCAGGACGGCAACATCCAAGCCCATGTACTTCGCTCCTGTGAAAGAATTTCTGGCGTTTGAATCGGGATACGACAAGCTGTGGCTATACTAACAACTCATCGTTGAACGTCCCGCTTCGGGTCAGACCGTGGTGGCGCGTTGAATGATGGGGATGTCGGGGGGCATCCATGGCGTTTGCTTGACAGTTGGCGACATCGCTGGGATATAGCGTTTCGATGATGCGTGCCGGAAGCACGTGGCAAAGCCCTCGGGGGATTTCAATGGAACAACAGGATGAAAATGCGCCTCTGGCGGGCTTGAAAGTCATGGTGATTGATGACTCCAAGACGATCCGGCGCACGGCGGAGACCCTGCTGAAGCGTGAGGGGTGCGATGTGGTCACGGCGACTGACGGTTTCGAGGCCTTGTCGAAGATTGCCGATCACCATCCGCAGATCATCTTTGTCGACATCATGATGCCGCGGTTGGACGGCTATCAGACCTGCGCGCTGATCAAGAACAACCATGTCTTTCGCAGCACGCCGGTGATCATGCTGTCGTCGAAGGACGGCCTGTTCGACAAGGCGCGCGGCCGGGTTGTCGGGTCCGAAGAGTATCTGACCAAGCCATTCACGCGTGACGAGCTCCTCTCGGCGATTCGGCGACACGTGGGTCGTCAGTAATCGAACCGCACCGAACTCCTGCAAGCCGACGACTCAAGGGGAATGAGTGCAAATGGCGAGGATATTGATCATTGAAGATTCACCCACCGATGCGCATGTGATGTCGCGCATCCTGGAGCGAAATGGCCATCAGGTGGTGCACGCGGACTCGGCGGAGACCGGCGTGGATCGCGCACGTGGCGAGCTGCCCGACCTGATCCTGATGGATGTGATTCTGCCCGGTATGAACGGCTTTCAGGCGACGCGGCTGCTGTCGCGTGACGCGAAGACACAGCACATTCCGATCATCATCGTCAGCACCAAGAGCATGGAGACGGACCGGGTTTGGGGGATGCGCCAGGGTGCCAAGGACTACGTGGTCAAACCGCCGGTGGAGTCCGATCTGCTGGCTAGAATCAATGCGCTGATTGGCGGAGCTTGAGACCGACATGCTGTCTGACTCGTTGTTTTCACCCTTTGATGTGCTGCGCGACTATGAAGTGCGCAGCCTCAATCACGTGGCTGGCGTACCCGAACAGATCGACACGCCAGGGCTCTGGCGTGGCATCGGCTACCGGATTGGCGGCCACCAACTGGCATCGAGCATCACCGACATCGCCGAACTGTTGACGGTTCCGACCTTGACGCCGGTTCCTGGAGCGCAGGCTTGGCTGCTCGGGGTCGCGAACGTTCGCGGAACCCTGTTGCCTGTTGTCGACCTCAAGCAGTTTCTCGAGGGTGAGCGCACCGTGCTGCACGAAAACATGCGTGCTCTGGTCGTCAAACAGCCCGGTGGAAACGTGGCCGTGCTGATTGACGAGTTATACGGGCAGCGAAATTTTGTGGAAGGTCAACGTGTGATGCTCGATGAGACGCTGGAGGGTCGATATGTGTCCTTCGTCACGGATGCGTTTCAGTGGGCCGGTACCGTGTGGAAGGTGTTCAATCTGGGTGTGTTGGCGAGAACAGTCGAGTTCCGGCAGGCCGCGGTCGCCTGATCTCTCCGGGTGCATTCAGTAGTCAGGTGTGGCCTCGTCGTGCAGAAACGGCAGATGCCAGGGAATTGTTCCAGGCGGCACGACAGTCAGCAGTATTAATTTCGGGTGAGGGTACGTATGAGCACAAACATCGGCGCAGTGGGTGCGAAGGAACGACGCGGCGCACTGAACTTCTGGATCCTGATTCTTCTGGTGGCGATGGTCTTCCTGATTGTCAACTTCTACCTCGCGGCGTCCAACTCGTCGGAAGAGGGCGAGGCGCGCAGCCTGGTTTCCCAGGTGCAGGTGGAGTCGCAACAGATTGCGAAGTTTGCCCAGGAAGCGGCGTCGGGTGGCTACGAGTCGTTTGACATGCTGGAGGCAACCCGAGCCTCGATCCAGACCGCGCTTGACAAGCTCAAGAAGGGTGACGCGGCGACGGGTTTGCCCTCGTTTGCGGAATCGCGCGGCGGCGTCAGTGTAGAAAAGCAGCTGAACGAACTGATTTCCACCTGGGGTCCGGTCAGTGAAAACGCGGAAAAGATCCTGAGTCGCAAGGAGCTGGTGCTTAACTTGGCCGACTCGGCAAGCGCGTTCTCGGCGAGCGTGCCGCAGTTGCAGGCACAGATGGACGAAGTCGTGCGAGCGATGAGCGAATCGGGCGCGCCCAGTACGCAAATCTATATCGCAGTTCGGCAAATCGTGCTGGCTGACCGCATGTTGCGGTATGTGACGCAAATTCTGCAGGGTGGCGCGGCGGCCGTGTCGGCGGCGGACCGGTTCTCGCGCGACTACAGCATGTTTGGACAGGTGCTCGTTGGCCTCGACAACGGAAGTGCCGAGCAAGGTATCCGTCGGGTGGAGTCCGGTGCAGGCCGTCAGGCGCTCGCTCGCGTCGCCGAAGGATTCGCAAAAGCCAAGCAGGACGTCGAATTCATCCTGGACGCCTCAACCCAGTTGTTCGAGGTAAAGGAGTCGTCGGACACGATTTTCGTGGAGTCGGAGCAACTTCTTGCCAAGGCGCGTGCACTGAACACTGCGATCGATGCGATGCCGGATTCCCGCGCATTCCCGAGCGTGACGCTTGGCGTTGCGGCCGGTGCCCTTGCTGTGTTCGGGTTGGCGGGCTTGTTGTACAGCCTGTATCGCGATCAGACCCGCCGATTCGCCGTGACGCAGGAACTGAACCAGCGCAACCAAGAAGCTATTCTGCGCTTGCTGGATGAGATGGGATCCTTGGCAGAAGGCGATCTGACGGTACGTGCGACGGTGACGGAAGACATTACCGGCGCCATCGCGGACTCGATCAACTTCGCCGTCGAGGCCTTGCGCAGCCTGGTCCAGACGATTAACGAGACCGCCGTGCAGGTGGCGGCGGCAGCACAGGAAACACAGGCGACCGCGATGCATCTGGCGGAAGCGGCCGAGCATCAGGCGCAGCAGATCACCTCCGCCTCTGCGGCCATCAACGAGATCGCCGTCTCGATTGACGAGGTGTCGAAAAACTCCGCCGAGTCGGCCGACGTGGCGCAGCGCTCGGTGCAGATCGCCGCCAAGGGTGCCGAGGTGGTGCGTCAGACCATTCAGGGCATGGACTCGATTCGCGACCAGATTCAGGAAACATCGAAGCGAATCAAGCGACTGGGTGAATCCTCACAGGAAATCGGATCGATCGTCGAACTGATTAACGACATCTCCGAGCAGACCAACATTCTGGCGTTGAACGCGGCAATTCAGGCGGCATCGGCGGGTGAAGCTGGTCGCGGATTCGCGGTGGTGGCCGACGAAGTGCAACGACTTGCGGAACGTGCGTCGAACGCGACCAAGCGAATCGAAACGCTGGTGCAGACGATTCAGGCCGATACCAACGAAGCGGTTTCGTCGATGGAACAGACCACCGCTGAAGTGGTTGCCGGTGCGCGCTTGGCGGAAGACGCGGGCTTGGCACTGGGTGAGATTGAAAAGGTCTCGAACGACTTGGCGGACCTGATTCAGAACATCTCCGAGGCGGCGCGGCAGCAGTCCGCGGCGGCAACCAATATCTCGTCGACGATGAACGTGATTCAGGAAATCACCAGTCAGACATCCATGGGTGCCAGTCAGACTGCAGAGTCGATTGGAAACCTTGCGCAGCTTGCCGCCGACCTGCGACGTTCGGTCGCCGACTTCAAGCTGCCGGGCTGACGCTGACGCACAGGAGACAGGTTAGGCATGTCGATGGCTTTCAGCCCACTCAATATTTCGCTCGAACCGATGCGCATGGAAGATGCGGAGTTCGAGCGATGGGTGCGCCTGCTCGAGTCGCGCACGGGCGTCACCGTGCCGCCGGAGCGAAAGCCCTTCCTGCTCAGCGGGCTGCGGCGCCGCATGCGGGAAGCGGGGCATACCGAATTCGCTCATTACTACGAAGAGCTGCTGGATGGCGTGCGCGGCCGGGTGGAATGGGCTGCTTTGGTTGATCATCTTACGGTGCATCAGACCCACTTCTTCCGGCATCAGCCCTCGTTTCAATTGATCAGTGATGAATGGCTGCCGAAGTGGGTTGCGTGCACGCCCGAGGATCAGGCCCTGCATGCGCTTTCGGTGGGCTGCTCGACGGGGGAGGAGGCTTTCAGCATTGCGATGCTGCTGGATTCTTCGCTTTCTCAGCAGAACCCTCCGCGCCGCTTCGGTATTACCGCGACCGACGTCAGTCAACCTGCCTTGGGCGTCGCAAAGAACGCGCAATACCCTGTTTCCCGGATGCACGAGATTCCTGTGGAGTATTGGGAGAGCTGTTTGCGTCGGAGTGATGCGGAGACCTTCACGATCCAGGAGCGTCTGCGCAAACGTGTGGGTTTTGCCCGGGTCAACCTGCTGCATGCAACGCGTGCGCCGTTTCGCCAACTGGACCTTATCTTTTGTCAGAACGTTCTGATTTATTTCGCCCGTGAGCGGCGCGGTGAGTTGTTGGACGGTCTGGCTCGCTTGCTGCGGCCTAGCGGCCTGCTTGTGCTTGGTGCCGGGGAAATTACCGGCTGGAGCCATCCGCAGCTCACCCGAACCGGTGGGCGCCAGACCTTGGCGTTTATCCGCAATCCTTGAATGAGAGCCGGCATGAGGCTGCAAGAAGACATCGATTTCACCACCCTCAATTGGGTCAAAGGCGAGCTGGACGAGACCCTGAAGCTCGCCCGACACGCGCTTGAGGCGTATATCGCCGATCCCAGTGACGTCAGCCAGATGCGCTTTTGCGCGACCTATCTGCATCAGGTGCAAGGCACGCTGCGTATGGTGGAGCTGTATGGTGCGGCGCTGGTGACGGAGGAAATGGAGCAACTCGCCGCCGCTGTGCAGGAGCATCAAGTCAGCGCTCCGGAAGTTGCCTACGAAGTCCTGATGGATGGCATCGTGCAATTGCCGGACTATCTGGAACGCCTGCAAAGCGGGCAGAAAGACATCCCGGTCGTGCTTCTACCGCTGCTAAATCGCTTGCGCGCCTCGCGCGGCGAAGCAGAACTGACCGAGAGCGCACTGTTTGCACCTGACATCACCTGCGCTCTGCCGCTATCGGCTGCAGGTCCCAGCGTCGCATTGCCCGATCTGGAATTGCAGCAACTCGCCAAGGTTGCGCGCGGACAATTTCAAGTTGCACTGCTGCGCTGGTTCAAGGGTGTTGACGCGGCCGGCAATCTGAAACGCCTCATCGAGGTCTGTGACCGTCTGGTCAGTGTGGTCTCGCAGGAAGAAGGACGTCGGTTGTTCTGGATTGCTGGCGGCGTCCTTTCGGGTGTCGAGTCCGGTGGCATTCCGATGGATGCCGGACTGAAGCAGGTAGTCGGCCGGGTCGAGCGCGAAATCAAGCACTTGTCGGAAGCGGGAGATACCGGTTTCCGCGTCGATCCGCCGCGAGAATTGACGCGAAACCTGCTCTATTTCGCCGCCCATGCTGCGCCCGACAATGCTCGCACTACCGAGTTGAAAGAGGTTTATGGCCTCGTCGCGCTAATTCCGTCGAAGGAGGAAGTGGAATCTGCTGAGAAAGGCCGGGGCGTCAACGACAGCCTGATCTTCACCGTGGCGGGCAATATCAAGGAAGACCTCCTGCGGGTGAAAGACGCGTTGGATCTTTTCTTGCGCCGAACCGACCGTCAAGTCAGCGAATTGGCACCGCAGTTGCCGGTTCTGGAAACCCTCGTTGACACCCTGAGCATGCTGGGTGCGGGGGTTGCGCAGCGGATCATTCAGGACCAGCACGACGTATTGGCGAGCATCGTCCGAGGTGATCGGGTTGCCGATGAATCGTTGATGCTCGACATCGCCGGTGCGTTGCTGCATGCGGAATCGTTGCTGGATGACCGTTCGCTGCAGAACGCCGTTCGAGGCAACCCGCAGGACTCCGACTCGGCGGTGCCGATCGGCGAGCAACGCAAGGTGATGGAAGCGGTGCTCAAGGAGGCGCAGGCGAACTTTGGTCAGGCCAAGCAGTGTTTTGTCGCGTTTGTGGAGTCCAATTGGGATCACGCCCAACTGGGGGACGTGCCTCGCCTGATATCCGAAGTGATGGGCGCGATGCGGATGCTGGAAGTGCCGCTTGCTGCCGATCTGCTTGACGCGGTGGCGCGGTTTACGGACCAGGAACTCCTGCGCATGCGGCGCGTGCCAAATGGTCAGCAAATGGACACCCTTGCTGACTCGCTGGCGGGGTTGGAGTACTTCCTTGAAGCCTTGCGCGAGCATCGTGCGGGCCGCGAGAAGATTCTTGCTGGCGTGCAGCGCAGTCTGGAATCACTCGGGTATTGGCCGCTTCGTGCCAGCGATTTGATGTCCGAGTCCGACGGATTCGATTTGACGCTGGAAGACTCGTCGAGCGATGCGCTACCGGCGCTGGATGTCGTCGGCGAAGCCGACGACTCTGCCGATGTGGATGGACGTGTCGCGGAGTCTTCGCCACCCGATGAGTTCATCGCCCCGGCGTCGACGGACGTCGTCGCCGAGCCGGGATTGCCGGCGGCAACCCCGAAGCTCGTCGCTGGGTCCGTGCCATCGGACACGACTGCAGTCCGCCTCGGCGCGGATTTGGCTGGATTCCAGCTCGGCGGCGAAGACATCGACGAGGAAATTCGAGAAGTCTTCGTCGAGGAAGTGCAGGAGGAAATCGACAACCTGAGCCAACTGCTGCCTGCTTGGGTCGACAATCCGGACAATCTTGAGCTCGTCAAGCCGATTCGCCGCGTGTTCCACACCCTGAAGGGAAGCGGGCGGTTGGTCGGTGCCGCGACCTTGGGTGAGTTCTCGTGGCGGGTCGAGAACATGCTCAACCGCGTGCTCGATCAGACAATCGCACCGTCGGCGGAAGTCCGGCATCTGGTGCAGGCCGCGCTTTCCGTGCTGCCGAATCTGCTTGGTGCGTTGCGCGGTGAAACCGGACTGCGTGCCGACATTGAGGGTATCGAAGCGGCTGCCGATGCGTTGGCGGCGGGCGAGCTCCGGTTCTATGTCGAGCCAACTGTCGCAGTCCGCGATCCCGCGATGGCGGCGGTACAGGCGTCCGTCGACGCGCAGGATGTCGCGTTGGATGCGCAGGACGTCGATGCGCCCGATACCTCTGTGGAGACAGATGCCGTGACGGAAGTCGCGGATAGCGAAGCGGGCCTGGTCGAGCTGGTCGCCGAGCCGCTTCTGTCAGAGGGCGTTTCGTCGTCGCTGGACGCTGAAGATGGCGCTCCTGGGACACTTCAGGTGTCGGAGTCCGTTGAAACGGAACTCGATCCGCTTGATGAGTTGGAATCGGTTCAGGCGGTTGCTGAGCTGCTGCCGCTCCCCGCTGAGCCGGAGGGGGCCCTTGTTGACGGTGATTCCCCGCTCTCGGAGAGCGAGCTCTCTCTCGATCCTATTGAGCTGGAGCTCAGTGAATCCGTCGACAGCGCGGCGCTGGACAACGGTGTTGCCGATCTATCGGTCGATTTCGGGCCGGTCGATGCCGAGTCGAAACAAGACGAAGCGTCTTCGCCGGAAGATCTGCTAGCCGTCGAAGCGCATATCGATCCGGATCTGTTCGAGATTCTGCGTCCAGAAGTGCTTGGGCATCTGGAGACGATCGATGCCTACGTGGCATCGTGCTGGTTGCAGCCGCGCCACGCCGACGATGCCTTGTTGCGCGCCGCGCATACCATCAACGGCGCTTTCGCAATGACGGAAGTGGATACCCTGGTCGAACTCACGGCACCGTTGGAGGGCTATATCAAGCGCCTGCTGGGTGCCAACGCGGCGCCGAGCGAAGACGGCGTTGGCTTGATCCAATCGGCTGCGGACGCCTTGCGCCACTATCTGGTTGCACTTGCCGACAGTTCGCAAATGCTGCCGTCGTATGCCGATCTTGTCGCGGCCTTGTGTGCAGCGCGCGACCAGTTGCCTGAGCCGCATGCCTATCTGGGTGAGCCTGAGAGTAGTGCAGCGGAGTCGGATGGCGAGGATATCGAAGCGGCTTCGGGCGCGCCCATCGCCGTGTCCGCCGACGGCGAGCTTGCCCTGTCCGACCTCACCGAAGCGCCGAATGATGTCGTTGACAGCGCCGACATCAGTGCAATTTCGAGCTTCGGCGAACTCGATTTCGGTACCGAACTCGAAGCGCATGCAGCGCTGCCCGAAAGCGATGCCTTTGCACCGGCCGAGTTGCATGGCTTCCAGGTCATCGAAACGGAAGGCGACGGTCGAGCGCCGTTCTGGGAGGAAGCAGGATCTCAGCTGACGGCACCGGAAGTGCCTTCGTCACTGACGACCGACGAACTGATCGACGCGGCCGACGCCGAGATCATGCTGTCTGCGCTGGCTGCCGAGTTGGGCGATGAGGTGGGAATCAATCGGCGGGCTGATGAGTCGTTGGTCGACGAGTCGCCGGTTGACGCTGGCGCGGTTGCAGTCGAGGAAGCCGTGGATGATCTGGCGGCGCTGTTCGCGAACGCCGATGCGATGGCGACGCCTGTCGATCTTGAGACGGCGACAGGCGAGTCGATGGGTGACAGCGAAGACAATACGTCACGCTGGGTGAATCTCGACGTTGCCGAGCAGGTGCCAGAGCGCGGTGTTGAACCCGTCGTGGATCTCGAAATCGAGGGTTGGGAAGACGCGGTCGGCGAGCCGGATAGCGAGACCCTCAGTGATGCGACGCTGGACATGTCGGCGGTCGAGACTGTTGATGCTGTCGAGACGGCGCTTGAACCGGTCGATGTCGAGAATGCACCCGAATCGTCGGTCGCAGACCTCGTGCCAACGCCCGAGCACGACGCTGTCGCTGCGGCGCGACGCTTCGATATCCCCGCCGAAATGGATGTCGAGGGCGACCTTGATACCACCGATGTGGATCTCGATCTGCTGGACGTCTTCATGGAAGAAGGCGTGGATATCCTTGACCACGCCGATGGCGTTCTCGCACAACTGCGTGAAACACCTGAGCAGCAAGCGCCGGTCGTTTCGCTGCAGCGCGATCTGCACACCCTGAAGGGCGGTGCTCGAATGGCTGGGCTGGCGCCGATTGGCGATCTCGCCCATGTGATGGAGTCGCTGCTTGAGGCGGTGGCACACGGAAGTAGAGACCTCGGCACCTTTGGCATCGAAGTCCTTGAGCGCGGCTTTGATCGCCTGCATCAGATGGTTGCGCGGGTCGGGCAGCGGCAGGCGATTCAGCCGCCGACCTATCTACTTGAGACGGTCGAGTACCTGCTGCACGGTGAGCTGCCATCGTTTGTCGACGCGCATATCGAAGACGGCGCACTTGAGCAGGTTCCCAGTGAGGAGGATAGCGATAGCGTGGTTGCAGTGGCCACCAGCGCCGGCGACCGCTCGGCGCAGGATGG
>JAWLAY010000017.1:0-102862 GCA_041395245.1 Lysobacteraceae bacterium | reverse complement strand
CTATCTGATCGTCGATGCCGCGCTTAAACGCGCTGCCGAGCTGGGCACGCAGGCGATCGCGCACGGCTGCACCGGTATGGGAAATGACCAGGTGCGCTTCGATCTGGCCATCAAGGCGCGCGGCGACTACCAGATCGTCGCGCCGATCCGCGAGATCCAGAAGGAGCACACCCAGACGCGTGCCTACGAGCAGGACTATCTGGAGGCGCGTGGCTTTGGCGTGCGCGCCAAGCAGAAGAGCTACACCATCAACGAGAACCTGCTGGGCCTGACCATGTCGGGCGGCGAGATCGACCTATGGGAAGCACCGGGCGAAGGCGCACGTGGTTGGTGTGCGCCGCGCAGCGAATGGCCGATGGATGCCTTGCAGGTGCGTCTGCAGTTTGTCGAAGGCGAGGCGGTGGCATTGGATGGTCAAGCCATGCCCGGCGCCGAATTGCTGGCCAAGCTCAATGCCCTGTTCGCACCCTATGGTGTGGGTCGCGGTGTTTACACCGGCGACACCGTGATCGGTCTGAAGGGTCGCATCGTGTACGAAGCACCCGGTCTCATTTCGCTGCTGACCGCGCATCGTGCACTGGAAGATGCCGTGCTGACCAAGCAACAGAACCGCTTCAAACCCGACGTGGCGCGCAAATGGGTGGAACTGGTCTACGAAGGCTTCTTCAATGACCCGCTGAAGACCGATCTGGAAGCCTTCCTGCAGTCCTCACAGGCCAAGGTGAATGGCGAAGTCGTACTGGAAACGCGTGGCGGACGGGTTGATGCCGTGGCGGTGCACTCGCCGCATCTGCTCAATGCCAAGGGTGCCACCTACGCGCAATCGGCGGACTGGGGCGTGGCCGAGGCGGAAGGTTTCATCAAGCTGTTCGGCATGAGCTCCACACTCTGGGCGGAAATCAATCGCTGAAACGCCGTGGTGCGCGCGTCCTCCGGGTGAGGACGTGCGCACGCTCATGCGGAAGTACCGCTGCACACGAATCGGAATCCACTGCACATGTTGCCTGTCATCCTGACCCATCTCGAACGTCTGGTGTCCTTCGATACCCGCAATCCGCCGCGCGACATCGGCACGGACGGCATCTTCGACTACCTGCGTTCGGTGCTGCCCGGGTTTCGCATCGAGATCACCGATTTCGGCGCCGGTGCGGTGGCCTTTCTGGCGGTTCGCGGCAATCCGACGATCGTCTTCAACGTGCATCTGGACACCGTGCCGGATTCGCCGCACTGGACTGCGGACCCGCATCGCCTGCGCGTCACCGAGGATCGCGCGATCGGGCTGGGTGCGTGTGACATCAAAGGGGCGGCGGCCTGTCTGATTGCCGCCGCCGCGCAGACCACGGGTGATGCCGCGTTTCTGTTCAGCACCGACGAAGAGGCTAACGATGCCCGCTGCATTGCGGGCTTTCTTGCCCAGAAGCACGGCTTTGACGCAGCGATTGTTGCCGAACCGACGGCTGCCGAAGCCGTGCTGGCCCATCGTGGTATCAGCTCGGTGCTGATGCGGTTTACCGGAACCGCAGGACATGCATCGGGCGCGCAGGCCATGGAGGCCAGCGCGCTGCATCAGGCGATTCGTTTCGGCGGGCGGGCGCTGGATCACGTGCAGTCGCTGGCGAATGCCGAGTTCGGCGGACTGCGCGGGCTGCGCTTCAACATCGGTCGTCTCGAAGGCGGCATCAAGGCCAACATGATCGCGCCCAGCGCCGAGTTGCGCTTTGGCTTCCGCCCGCTGCCCTCACAACCGGTCGACGATCTGCTGACCACGTTTCGTGGCATGGCGGCGCCACAGGCGCTGCAGCATTTCGAGGAGACCTTTCGCGGCCCGTCCTTGCCGACGGGCGACGACACGGCAGGAAAGTTCACCCGAGCAAAGACGCTGGCTGACGCGCTCGGTCTGGCGGTCGGTGCGCCGGTCGACTTCTGGACCGAAGCCTCGCTGTTTTCCGCTGCGGGCATGACCGCCCTGGTCTACGGGCCCGGCCACATCGCTCAGGCGCATACCGCAGACGAGTGGGTGGCGCTCGATCAGCTTTCTAGCGTGGCCCACACCTATCTGCGCCTTTTGGCCTGACTCAACGCACTTCAACTTCCGTCTGGACACAGCTCGCCCCCATGGCCAAAGACCTTCGCCCCACCATCGTTCGCTTGCTCTCCAACATGGCCAGCGCCAAGGAGATCCAGCAGTACCTGAAGCGGTTTTCGCAGATTGATGCCGCGCGTTTTGCGCTGGTGAAAGTCGGTGGTGCGATCCTGCGTGACGAGCTGGATGCGCTGGTCAGTTCGCTGGCCTTTCTGCAACAGGTCGGACTGACGCCGATCGTGCTGCACGGGGCAGGGCCGCAGCTTGACGACGAGATGAAAGCCGCCGGTATCACCAAACAGACGGTGGACGGATTGCGGGTGACCACGCCGGAAGTGCTGAGCATCGTGCGGCGCGTGTTTCTGCAGGAAAATCTGCGTCTGGTCGAAGCGCTGCAGGCCGAAGGGGTACGCGCCACCTCGATCCAGGCCGGGGTGTTCGAAGCCGACCTGTTGAACAAGCGCAAGTACGGTTTGGTCGGCAAGGTCAGTCGGGTTCACCTCGACGGGATCAATGCCGCCATCAAGGTCGGCTCAATTCCGGTCATCACCAGCCTTGGCGAAACCGCGTCGGGCCAGATCGTCAATTTGAATGCCGACTGGGCCGCCAACGAGTTGGTCAAGCAGATGCAGCCGTACAAGATCGTGTTCCTCACCGGCACCGGCGGGCTGCTGGACGGCGAGGGCAAGATCATCGATTCGATCAACCTCAGCACCGAATACGACGACCTGATGCAACAGCCCTGGCTGCATTCAGGCATGAAGGTGAAGATCGAGCAGATCCACGACCTGCTGATGCAGTTGCCGCCGGCCAGTTCGGTGTCGATCACCAAGCCGGACGAACTCGCCAAGGAACTGTTCACCCATCGCGGCTCCGGCACTCTGGTGCGGCGCGGTGAAAAGATCCTGATCAAGAAGAGCTGGAAAGGCATCGATCTGGCACGCATGAAGGTACTGATCGAGTCGGGCTTTGGCCGCAAGTTGCTGCCGGATTACTTCGAGAAGACCAGGCCGCATCGCATCTATGTCAGCGAGCACTATCGCGCGGCGCTGATTCTGACCCTGGAAAACGGCATTCCACATCTCGACAAGTTCGCGGTCAGTGATGACGCCCAGGGCGAAGGGCTGGGGCGGGCTGCGTGGCTGGTGATGCGATCCGAGACGGAACGGTTGTTCTGGCGTTCGCGACCGGCCAACAGCATCAACGATTTCTACTTCAGCGAGTCGGACGGCTGCATGAAGGGCGACAAATGGAACGTGTTCTGGTTCGGTCTCGACAGCTTCGATGAAGTGCGCTTCGCCATCGATCATTGCCGAGCCCGTCCGGCGACCTTGAAGGGCTGAGGTCATGACGCCGGACTTCCGCCACGTACCGACCCTGCAGGGCACCCATGTCGCGCTGCAGCCGCTGACCCGCGAGCATGCGCCTGCCTTGGCCAAGGCGGCCAGCGATGGGCGACTGTGGGAACTTTGGTACACCAGCGTGCCGTCGCCGGACACGGTGGAGGCTTATGTGCAGCGTGCGTTGGACGAGTGTGCGGAAGGGCGAAGCCTGCCGTTTGTGGTCTGCGATGCGCGCGGCGAGGTTGTCGGAAGCACGCGCTACTGCCACATCGATACCGCCGTACCGCGCGTCGAGATTGGCTATACCTGGTATGCCAAGCGCGTGCAGCGCACCGCGCTGAATACCGACGCCAAACGACTGTTGCTGTCGCATGCTTTCGAGCGGCTGGGCTGTGAGGCGGTCGAGTTCCGCACCCATTACATGAATCACGCCTCGCGCACGGCGATTGCGCGCCTCGGCGCCAGGCAGGACGGCATCCTGCGCAACCACATGCGCATGCCGGATGGCAGCCTGCGTGACACCGTGGTGTTCTCGATCCTTGCCAGCGAATGGCCGACCGTGCGTCGCCATCTGGATTTCAAACTGCAGCAGGAGTGCGTTGGATGAGTGTGCGTTATCGCGTCGGACTGGTCGGCGCGCGTGGCTACGTCGGCTCCGAACTGATCCATCTGATCGCCGCGCACCCGCAGCTGCAGCTCGGTTTCGTCAGCTCACGCGAGCGCGCGGGACAGTCCGTGGCGGCGTTCGAGGCCGGTGTCGATCCGGCATTGCGCTACGTCAACTTCGTTCCCTCGCAAGTTGCGTTGGCCGAGGTCGACGCGCTGATACTTGCCCTGCCGAATGGCAAGGCAGCCGAGTACGTCGCGGCACTGGATCTTGCCGGGCGTGATCCGGTGATCGTCGATCTGTCGGCGGACTATCGATTCGACGCGACCTGGTACTACGGACTGCCCGAGCTGACCCGCATGCAGGCGGCGGGGCAGCGTCGCATCAGCAATCCCGGCTGCTATGCCACCGCCATGCAATTGGTGATCGCGCCTTTGCGCGACCTGCTCGACGGGCCGGTACAGTGTTTCGGTGTCAGTGGCTATTCGGGTGCGGGCACCAGCCCTTCGGACAAGAACAACCCCGATCTGCTGCGCGACAACCTGATGCCCTACGCGCTGACCGGGCATATCCACGAGCGCGAAGTCAGTCGCCAGATGGCGCATGCGGTCGAATTCATGCCGCATGTGGCGGCGCATTTTCGCGGCATCACGATGACGGTGAATCTGCGTCTGCGCGAAGCGATGACGGTCGAGTCGCTACGCGCCCGATTTCGCGCGGCGTACGCAGGTGAAGCGGCCATTCGCGTCAGTGACGACGCGCCCTGGGTCAGCCGCATCGCCCACAAGCACGGTGTCGAGATCGGCGGTTTCACCGTGTCGGCGGATGGGCGCCGCGTCGTCGTCGTCTCGACGTTGGACAATCTGCTGAAAGGCGCCGCAACGCAGGCACTGCAGAACCTCAATCTCGCCCTCGGTCTGACCGAGCAGGCCGGTATCGATCCCAAGGAGTGGCACGCATGAGTCAGTTGCTGTGGCAGAAGCCGGGCGTGAAGGTCGACGCGCGCATCCAGCGTTTTCTGGCCGGCGAGGACGTGATTCTGGATCGCGAATTCCTGCGCTACGACATTCGTGCCAGCCGCGCCCATGCGCAGGGATTGCAGCGCATCGGCCTGCTCAGTGACGCGGAACTGGCGGGTATCGAGCGCGAGCTGAGCGCACTGGATGCTGCCGTTGTCGCTGGTGAGTTCGTGCTCGACGAGCGCTTCGAGGACTGCCATTCCGCCATCGAAGCCTGGCTGATCGAACGACTTGGTGATGCGGGCAAGAAGATCCACACCGGACGCAGTCGCAACGATCAGATTCTGGTCGCCACGCGTCTGTGGCTGAAGGATCAACTGGGGCGCGTCGTCGCGTTGGCACGCGAAGTCGCCGAGGTCGCATTGGCGCGTGCCGAGGCCGAAGCGCTGCTGCCCTTGCCGGGCTATACGCATATCCAGCGCGCCATGGTGTCGTCCTGCGGCATGTGGTGGTCGGCCTGGGCCGAGGCCTTCATCGATGACGCCCAGCGCGCCCGTGACACGCTGGCCCTGATCGATGCCAACCCCTTGGGCAGCGCCGCGGGCTACGGCATCAATCTGCCCTTGGATCGCGACTACACGACCGAAGCATTGGGCTTTGGGCGATTGCAAATCGCGGCCACTTACGCGCAGTTGTCGCGCGGCAAGTTTGAACTGGCGGCGGTCGAAGCGCTGGGTTCCGCGACGCTGGACCTGCGTCGTCTGGCCTGGGATCTGTCGCAGTTCACCAGTGCGGAATATGGTTTTGTTGCCTTGCCTGCCGAATACACCACCGGCAGCTCGATCATGCCGAACAAGCGCAATCCCGATGTGGTTGAGCTGATGCGCGCGGTGCATGCCAGCGTGGCTGCCGCGCGCACCGAGCTGGAACAGTTGCTGTCGCTGCCGTCGGGCTATCACCGCGATCTGCAATTCACCAAGGGCGCCATCGTGCATGCCTTTGGACGCGGCCTGGGCGCGCTGGAACTGCTGCCGGATCTGCTGCGCAATCTGGAATGGCGCACTGATCGCATGCAGGCCGCACTGGAGCCATCGATGTATGCAACCGATCTGGCGGTCGATCTGGCTCGACAGGGCCTGCCGTTCCGCGATGCGTACCGCGAAGCGGCCAACCCCGCACGCTGGGCCGAAGGCGACCCGCAGCACAGTCTGCAAGCCCGCGTGTCACCGGGCGCGGCGGCGAATCTGCGGCTGGGTGCGTTGCGGGCGCGTCTGCGCGGTCTTGGCTGAGGCACAAAAAATCCGGGCGGCTTGCGCCGCCCGGACCGATACACACGAGGCCGTCAGCCGACGCTTATTGTGGCAATGTGGTTTCGACACGGGCCCGCGCGGGCAGTGGTTCGAAGCGCATTTTCTGACCATCCCACCACATCGCGGTGCCTGCTGCGCGCTGCGGGCTTTCGTCGCTCATGAAGCTGCGCAGGCGCTCGTCGAACGAGGCCTGTGACACCTCGGCGGGGAGGCTGCGGGCGGCACTTGCATCGACACGGTTACCCACGGCGATCCAGGTGAAGCTCACCGCCGACTGTTGACTGGTGGCGACCACCGAGAAGCCGTCCTCGCTTACCGACTTCAAGTAGAGCTGTGCGGGTGCACCGATGGCGGTAACGGTCACGACCGGCTTGCCGCCCAGCATGTCGACATAGTCCTTGCTGAAGGACACGAAGACGGATTCGCCGGTCAATTCCCCAAGGCCGCTGTCGTAGACCTTCAGCGTTGGCGAGGTCACCGCATAGGCGGGCGCACGCTCGCCTTCGCCCCGGTTGGGCACAGGCAGCAGATCGGCGGAGTAGCCACTGTTGTAGACCGGACCGAGGTTGTAGGACGCGAACATCTGGCCGGAGGACACTGCACCCATCACCTCACCGCGCGACCAGGAGCCGATCATGCCGCCGTAGAAACCGCCGCCCGCACCCGCCTGCTCAGCGGACAGACCACGACCCGAGCCGGTTCCACCGGCATTGCTGCCGTACACGCCGTAGAAACTGCTATTGGCGGCTTTGTAGCCCAGAATGCCGAAATAGCTGCCATTGACCTCGGCACCGATCACGCCGCCAGTGCGAACGTAGTCGTTGTAGTTCCAGCCACCCACGCCAAAGCTGTAGTCATCACCCCAGAAGTTGAAGCCGGTCACACCAGTATTGGAACCGGTCCGGCCATAGCCGCTACCTTGGTTCTGGGTATCACGGTCGCGGTAGCCCAAGAGGGTGGACTGCCCGTCACCGTTGTCAAGCTGCTGCCGGCGGTAGACCCATAGCTGTGAATTGGCCTGGACGGGATAGTTGATCGACAGGCTCGTGCCATTGTCCTGGATCATCGAATTCCCCATGCTCGACGCGCCGGTGAATTTGCCGAGGTAATTGGTGGTGCCACTGACGGTGCCGGGTCCGGCTGGACCGGTTTCACCTTGTGGACCTTGCGGACCTGTTGGACCTTGCGGACCTTGCGGACCTTGCGGACCGGCCGGTCCCACTTCGCCCTGTGCGCCAATCGGTCCCTGCACCCCTTGCATACCTTGCGGCCCTGCCGGTCCAGGGTTGCCGTCCATCGCGAACTGCGCCACCGGCGCGGCCGACACCGGCTGGCGCGGCAGGGTGACGCCATTCACGGTGACTTGCAGATAGCGCTGCTCCCCGGTGAACGCGCCGGGAAACGCCAACGGAACCGTGAACACACCATTGGTGACCGGCCACGCGGGCTCGTCAATCGTGCTGCCCACCTGGCTGCCACCGCTGGCGGCATCCCACAGCGAAAAAGTGAAGTCATAGTCGCCATTGGCCGGTGCGTTGGACACTTCCAGACGACCTTGATACGTGAAGTCGGGCAATTGCGGGTTGCTGATGCCGCCCAACGCAAAACTGGCCCAAGTCAAGGATGTTGCCAAGGCCACGGCAAGAACAGTGCGCTTCATGTGGTGCTCCCCTAGAGATCAGTTTTCAAATCCATCAGAAAAAACGGCCATCGGCGGATCATTGATCGTTGCCGGAAAGCCGCTGGTCAATCGCACATCCGCCTCGCTCACGCTGCCCTGACTGGCATCGCCGAACGTACCGATCAGTCGGTACGGCGGCGCCGTGCTCGCGCCTCCGCCACCGGTGATGGTGGGGTTGTTTACAGTCACCTGCGCCAGTACCAGCGGGCTGAGCAAACAACCCAGCAGTGCCCATCGATAACGCGAGCGCATCGTCTGCCTGGCCCAGCGCCAGGCGTCGGTCCTCTTCATGCAATCTCCTCAGTTGGATGATGGTTGCGACGACAGTTCCTACACACTGTCCATGATGTCGGCGGTCGCATCGCGGGTGGTGTTGGCGTGCTGTTCAACCAGTAAATACACGCAACCACAGTAGTCGCAAACTAATGACTATGTCATTGACGAACTGTTGCCACCTTCTCGTCGTCCGGTTCCACCCGCCAAACGAATCCGTCGCTATTCCGCTTGGCAAACCGAACGATCCGGCAACACGCTTTGCACCGTGTATGCCCCCCAGATCGCCAGCGCGATGCTCAACACCGACCACAGCACCAGCGCCACGGCACGAATGCGCACCGCACGTCCGCGTCGGATCGGTTTGCGTCGCACCACCCACGTGCCGGGAGGCGGAAACTGCCCCGTCGTCCACAACCGCCAAGCCAGCGGCAACGCCCACCCCATCGCAATCAGCGGCAGACTCAGCAGTAAGACCAGCAACGCCCAGCGGGCCAGCCGTATCGCCTCACACGGCGGCAATACCTGCATCTGCATGCGAAACCACGGCAGCAGCCAGTACGTCGCCAGCGCGCCGAGCAGCAACACCGCCGCGATCAGCCAGAGCAGCTTGCGACGGCTTTCGGGTGTGGGGTCGATGAAGTCCTCAGTCATGCGTGCAGTGTCGCAGAGCGGCGGATACGTGGTGAATGTCGTGGAGGACGCGTGGATTTCCGCACGTCGTCCATGTACCTCACTGGTACACGGGTCAGCTATCCGAATGTCAGCCCCACTCCCCGACTCTGCGTCCGCGAGGCGAGAGACGAGCTGACACATCGCGCAAATCAGTGGCATGCATTGGCCTGCGCAAAACGCCTGAGTGAGTCGATAATGTCCCAGTTCCACGAATACAAGACATCGCACGCGACAATGGCAGAATGATGAACAGGCTGACTAAGATGCTGATTGGCTGTTGTTCATCGACAGGAGTTGTGTGTGCGAATGGCGGGACGCATCTCGGATTGGAATGATGAAAAGGGTTTCGGCTTTGTCGAGCCTAGCGGGGGCGGTGATCGGGCCTTCGTCCACATCAACGCGTTTCAACGTGGCTCACGTCGTCCCGTCACGGGCGATCTCATTTCATATCGACCGGGCAAGGATTCGCGCGGCAGACTTCAGGCGCATGAGGTCCGTCATGCCGGGCAGCGAATCGAGGAGCCTCGGAAGCCGTCCCGGATGCGGCGGGACGCGCTGGGAGCGGCGGCGCTCATTGGAGTTGTTGGTAGCGGACTCGCCGGATGGCTTCCGGTGATCCTTACCGGCACCTACCTGGCGATGAGTCTGATGTCGTATCTGATGTACTTCGCCGACAAGGCTGCGGCCAAGCGGGACGCACAGCGCACGCCCGAGAAGAGTTTGCACCTGGTGGACTTTCTGGGCGGTTGGCCGGGCGCGCTCATCGCGCAACAGCACTCCCGACACAAGACGGTCAAGTCGTCGTTTCAGAAAACGTTTTGGCTGACCGTCTTCCTCAATGTGGTGGTTGCCTGGTGGTTGGTCTGGTCGGGCCTTGCGGAGGCAATGACGGAATCGCTCAGTCGCTGAATATTTTTTTTGCGGCAGGAGCCCATCAAGGAGGCGTCATGCGCATGCTCTGTCGTTGCGGTGCTTGGTTGATGGGCGGCGTGCTGTCCATTTGTCTGCCCTGTGCGGATGCGGTGGATTTCACGCAGCAAGAAACGGGTGTTGCGGCCAGCGAAAACTGCGATATCGCATCCGCGCAGTTCGCGATTCTGCTTGACCCTGACGTGTCGACCATTCAGCGCGAGGCGGCGCGGCGCGCGGTGGAGGGCGAGGCGCGAGATTATGGCGGGCGGGCGGCGCAAATCCTGGGCGCCTTGTATGCGGTGGGGGTGTCGCATCCATCGAGCGCGGTGAACGCGGATGCGGACATGGCGCGGTTGTGGTTTCGGCGTTGTCTACTGGCTTCGCCTTCGACCTGTCCGGCGACAACGCTGTCCAATTGGGCGGAGTTGGAACTGCGTGAAGGACAGGTTCGCGAGGCGGCGGTGCTGGCGCAACTGCAGGCGCAGGTCATCACGCTGGCGCAGGCTCAGGTTGGCAAGCCGCGCTTTCTGAGTGGCTATGATCGCGACCTGCTGTTGCGAACCTGGGCAGCGGCAGCGCCGAAGGACGAGGCCGAAATGCAGTCCTGGGTGAGCGAGCGAATGCAGATCTGGCGACACGCCGTAGAGGGATTGGTGGCACAACGCGTGGCTTGGTATCGATCAGCGCAGCCGAGCCGCTCCACGCGCAAGAGTCCGAGTGTGCTGTCCGTGCGGGTGAAGCGTGACGCCGTGCACTTCTCCGAGTATCTGATTGAGATGGACCCGAAGGGTGGTCGCCCCTTGCGGGCCTTGCTGGTGACCGCTTTGCCCAAGATCGAGTACGGCGAGCTGGACGGTGTCGCGCTCAGCAATCTGCGTCTGGCCGCTTACACGCCCACACCCTGTGGGCATGAATGGTCGTTCGCTCCGGTGTCTTACGCGGGCGAGAGCGTGGTTATTGATAAGGCTTTGCCGTGAACATTCGGACTACCTCACCCAGCGCAGACTGATCCCCACACTTCGTTCCGGCGCCAGCGCGGACAGCACGTCGGCGGTGGCGAAATAGTCTTGGTTGAGCGCGTTGCGGGCGTAGACCTGCAGTGTCCAGGCATCGCCCATCGGGATGTTGACGTCGAGGTCGACGAGGTCGACGGCGGGGCGTTCGACTTCCTCGAAACCGGGGCGGGTCATGGCGGCGCGGTGCTGGTAGAGCAGGCCGAGGCTCAGGTGTTCCATCTGGTAGCGCGCATCGAGCGTCAGGGTCAGCGGCGGCGCGCCGTACAGCGGATCGCCGGTGGTCTCGTCCTTGCTGCGCACGACCGCACTGCTGGCCTGCAGATGAAGTTGCTCGGTGGCTTGCCAGCCCAGGCCAAGTTCCAGTCCGTGCAGTCGTGCCTTGCCGACATTGCCGTAGCCGTTGACGCCATCGGCCACCGCCTGCAACTGGATCAGATCGTCGACATCGGTGCGCCACAGGTTGGCTTGCACCTGCCATGCGCCAAGGTCGATGGCGTAGCCGAGGTCCAGCCCCAGCGAGTGTTCCGAGCCAAGGTTCGCGTTGCCGACAATTTCGCCCTGCGGCGTCACGCCGCTGAAGAATCGTTCTTCCAACGTGGCGAAGCGATAGCCCGAGGCCAGGTTCAGCGTGGCGCGCTGCGTGTCGGCGGGCGTCCAGATCAGGCCGAGGTTGAATGCGCTGTCGTCATCGCTGGAGTCCGCCCCGCGTTGGGACTGGTCGACGCGGCTGCTGCGCGCACCGGCTTCAATCTGCAGGACATCGAGCGGTGACCATTCGGCAATGCCGAATAGCGACCACAGCGATTCACTGCCATTGAGCAGACTGTAGGTGCGGGCATCGAGATTGCCCCGCGCATCGAAGCCGTTGACGTCGCGACGCGCAAGGTACTCCACGCCGATGTTGTAGTTGACCGTGTGGCTTTGCCAACTGTGCTGCGTGGTCAGATTCCAGTCGGTGCTTTCCACGAAAGCCCAGCTATCCGGCGAGCCGGGACGCTGGTTGTAGGTGAGCAAGGATTGGTCGTGGGCGGAAAGGCGTGTTTCGAAGCCGCTGGCGTGCCGCAGATGCAGGCTGCCCAGATCGTGCTTGTCTTCGGGATAGGTTGAATCGCGGGCCGGGAAGCGGCTGTTGGATTTGCCTATGTTTTCGGTGCGCGAGGGCAACAGCAAGGCATCCACTTGCCAGTCGCCGAAGGCCCGCTGCCATTGCAGGCTGGCGCTGTCACGCTGGTAACTGGTGTTCAGCGGCGTGCCATTGGCGGACACGCTGTCGTCGGCTTCGTGGCGCGCCAATCCGAGCGAGAAGTGTTCATTGCCGTGACCGGCCAGCCACAGCGTGTCATGGCCGCTGCTGGCGTAGCTGCCCTGCAGCTCGGTGCCGTCGAACCAGTAGGGTTCGATGGATATCGCACCGCCCAGCGCGCCCGGTCCGAAATGCACGGTTGCGGGGCCGCGGGTGACGTTCAACGCACCCAGCAGACCCGGTTCGACAAAGGAAATGGGTACGCCCGCACGGCGCTGGGCGGTGATCGGCATGCCGCCGAGCAGAACCAGAATTCCGTTGCCGCCGCTGCCTCGAATCGAGAAGGTTTCGAAGATGCCGTTCTGGCCGGTTGCACCGACTCCCGGCACACGCACCAGCATGTCCTGCACGTCCAGCGGCGCGCCGGGCGCGTCGCGCCAGTCGATCACTTGCGTCGACAAGGTCGACGGCGAATCCGCGGCGGTGCCCTTTGCCACGACGGTGATTTCGTCGAGGGTATCGGCGCTCGCTTCCGCGCTGGCCGATGCCTTGGCATTAGGCAGCGACAGATTGAACAGGGCGATCAGGATGGCGTACCGCAGTGTGGAAGGGTGCATGGGTCTGTCCCGGAACAAGGCGGCGAATGGTAGGGAGGCGCGTCCTCGATCACATCCGTCGCAAGGTGGATGACCATGCGCACGGGTCGCGCATCGCGATCAGGGCTAAGCTTGCCGACGCATCGCGCTCGCCAAGGCGGCGACCGCGCTTCGCACCTTGCAGGAATCGGCATGCGCGGTCTTCGCTGGCAATTGGCGTGGTTCTATCTGGTATTGGCAATCCCGGCGCTGCTGCTGGTCGAGCGCGCGGCCTTCGGCTGGAAGTTCGAGCATCTGCTGACCCAGTTGGACGATGGTCGAGTGCAACGCGCACTGCAGCAGGAGCTGGCGCAGATGGTGACGGCGGCGGAGCAGGGTGCTCGCGATGCCGAACTGGAAGCGCGACTGGGAGCGCTGGTACTGCGCCTGGAGCGTCCGCGCGAAAGCCTGCAGACGCGTGCCGCGTTTGTGCTACTGGAACTGGCCGAGCATCCGTTTCAAGCGCAGTTGCGATTGCCCGGGCGTGGCGTCTGGCGTGCGGGCGGCGATGATCGCGACGATGCCGCGGTGCAGCGGCAATGGCAGGTCGTCGCCGTGTTGCCGGGTCAGGACGAACCCGCTCAACTGCGCTTGCGCTTGGCGGTCGATTCGCCGTGGCAGCTCAGCCCGAGTGTGTTGAGCTTCGAATGGACCTTGGCCGTGGCCTATTTGCTGCTGTTCCTGTTTGGCTCGGCGTGGTTCCTGCGGCAGCGCGTTTTGCGACGCGTGCAACGCATTGGCGATGCGGCGCGGCGCTGGGCCGGAGGGGATTTCAGTGCGCGACTGAGCGACGTGTCCGCCGACGAATTGGGTCAACTGGCGGACGCCTTGAATCGCATGGCGCTGGATCTCAAGGCGCTGGTGGAAACGCGCGCCGAGCTGGCGCGTTTGTCGGCGCGGCAGCAGGTCGCTCGCGACTTGCACGACACGGTCAAACAGAAGGTGTTCGCGCTCTCGCTGCAGTTGGAAGCGGCCCGCAGCGCCGTCTCGCCGCAGGCGGCGCAACAGAGCGTCGCGGAAGCCTTGAGCCTGGTCACCGAAGTGCAGACCGAACTGTCCGAGGTGTTGTTGCAGATGCGCACGGATGCCGATCAGTGGATCGATGTTGGCGCGCCGCTGCAGCAGCGCCTGCACGACTTTGCCCGCCGCAGCGGCTGCACGGTGCAGTCGGACGTACCCGCGTCCCTGGCGCTGGCGGCAAGCCACGCCGATGCCTTGTTGCGCATCGTCGACGAGGCCTTGGCAAACGTCTGGCGACACGCCAATGCGACGCAGGTCGAGGTATCACTGGCGCGTCGCGGCGTGCAGGTCTCGCTGAGCATTGGCGACAATGGCAACGGACTGGCGGCGGATCGTCGCGACGGCATGGGACTGTCGAACATGCGGGCGCGCGCCAGCGAGCTGCCGGACGGCGCGCTACACATCGAGAATCGTGAATCAGGGGGAACCCTCGTGAATCTGCACTTCAACTGTGCACCCGGAGCGCGCTCGTGAGCCTGCGCGTGTTGCTGGTGGACGACCACGCCGTGGTGCGGCAGGGCCTGCGTGCCTATCTCGAATTGCAGCCTGGCATCACGGTGTGCGGCGAAGCGGCCGACGCCGCGCGTGCGGTGCAGTTGGCGGGCGAACTGTTGCCCGATGTCGCACTGGTTGACCTGGTCATGCCGGAAGAGGACGGCGTGTCGGCCACACGACGCATCCGTGCCTGCAGCCCGGCGACCCAGGTGCTGGTGCTGACCTCCAGTCTGGAGGATCGCCATGTCGAGCCCGCGTTGGCCGCTGGCGCGTGTGGTTACACCTTGAAGGAAATCGGCGGCAGTGAACTGCTGGATGGCATCCAGCGGGTGGCGCGCGGTGAGCGGGTGCTGCACCCGCGCCTGCTCGGGCAACGCGCCGCGCGACCGGAGCGCGCTGTCGATCCCTGCGCCGCGCTCAGCGCGCGTGAGCGCGAAGTGCTGCTGTTGCTGGCGGAAGGCTGCAGCAATACGCAGATTGCCGAACGACTGACAATCGGCGAAAGCACCGTCAAGACCCATGTCGGCAATGTGTTGGGCAAGTTGGACCTGACGGATCGCACGCAAGCGGCCATCTGGGCCTGGAAGCATCGTTTGGTGGGTGATCAATGACATCGAATCCGGAACGGACGAACGCGCACGATTCGCAGGCCAAGCCAACGGTGTCGCCGCGGCTCTGGGATATCTCGCCGCCGGTGGACGAGCGAAGCCCTGTATTTCCCGGCGATGCGGCCTATGCGCAACGCTGGAATTTTCGTCTCGGTGACAATTGTCCGGTGAACGTCGCGACGGTGAGTCTTTCGCCGCATGTCGGCGCGTACGCCGATGCGCCGCTTCATTACGATCCCAGCGGAGAGCCGATTGGCCGTCTTGATCTGCATCCGTTCATCGGTCCCTGTCGGGTCATTCATGCCATCGACGGCAATGGCGGACTGGTGAGCTGGGATGACTTGGTGCATGCCAGCCAGGATCTGCCGCCCCGCGTGCTGGTGCGAACCTACCGGCAGCAGCCACAGACGCAGTTCGACCTGAACTTGCCTGCATTCGCGGCCGAAACCATCGAGCGACTGGCCGATCTGGGCGTGCAGTTGATCGGCATCGACAGTGCCAGTATCGATCCCGCCAACAGCAAGAACCTGCCCAGTCACCAGGCTGTGCGTCGTCGCGGTTTGCGGGTGCTGGAGAATCTGCTGCTGGACGACGTGCCCGAAGGCGATTACGAACTGATTGCGCTGCCGCTGCGCTGGATGCAGGCCGATGCTTCGCCGGTACGCGCGATCCTGCGGGAGTGGCGATGATGGGGATTACTCGTGAACAGGCATTGGCGTTGGATGCCGCCGATCCCTTGGCGTCACTGCGCGAGCAGTTTGTCCTTCCAGAAGGTGTGATTTACCTCGATGGCAATTCGCTGGGTGCGCTGCCGAAGGCCACCGAGGCGCGCGTGCGCTCGGTCGTTGCCGAGGAGTGGGGTCAGCACTTGATTGCCAGTTGGAACACCGCAGGCTGGATCGATATGCCACGCCGGATCGGCGATCAAATTGCTCGTTTGCTGGGTGTCGGTGCGGGTGAGGTGGCCGTTGCGGATTCGACCTCGGTGAATCTGTTCAAGGTATTGAGTGCAGCCTTGCGGATCGCATCGCAGCGCGACCCGCGGCGACGTGTGCTGGTCTCCGAGCGCAGCAACTTTCCCACCGACCTGTACATCGCCCAATCGCTGGCGGCGCAATTCGGATGTGAGTTGCGGCTGCTGGATGCGGACAAGCTGGATGCGGGCGTCGATGTCGATGTCGCGGTGGTGCTGTTGACCCATGTGAATTACCGGACCGGTGCGATGCACGACATGGCGGCGGTCTCGCGCAAGGCCCATGACGTCGGTGCCTTGATCATTTGGGACCTGGCGCACAGCGCTGGTGCCGTGCCGCTGGCGTTGCAGGCCGATGGCGCGGATTTTGCGATTGGATGCGGCTACAAGTATCTCAACGGCGGGCCAGGCGCGCCGGCCTTCGTCTGGGTCGACCCGCGCTGGGTGGATCACTTCGAGCAGCCGCTGTCAGGCTGGATGGGGCATGCAGCGCCTTTCGCCTTTGATGCGCAGTATTCACCGGCCACGGGCATATCGCGCTATCTCTGCGGCACGCCTGTCGTGCTTGGGATGGCGGCACTGGAATGTGGTGTGGCATCGGTACTTGCTGCCGAGGCGTATGGCGGGATGCCTGCGCTGCGCGCCAAGTCGCTGGCTCTGACGCGACTATTCGCCGCGCAGGTCAAGGTATTTGCTGACGACTACGGACTGCGCGTCGTCTCGCCCATCGAAGACGCACAACGTGGTTCGCAGGTATCGCTGGCGTGCGGGGCGGGTGGGTACGCCGTCATGCAGGCACTCATTGCACGCGGTGTGGTCGGCGATTTCCGCGCCGGTGGGGCGCTGGGCGAGCCCGACATCCTGCGCTTCGGCTTCACGCCGCTCTACACCCGTTTCGTCGATGCCTGGGATGCCGCTTGGCAGTTGCACGATATTCTGCGTAGCGGCATCTGGCGCGATGCGCGCTACGCAGCGAGGCAGGCGGTGACCTGAGTCGTTCTTACAGCAGCGCGACTTCGTGTTCGCCGCGCTCGTAGACGACGTGCGCACGGCCAACCAGCAGGGGATCGACACGGCCGATGGTGTCGAGGTTTTTGTTGGTATACGGCAGCTTGTGCAGCACGTAGCGCATGGCGTTGAGGCGGGCGCGCTTCTTGTCGTTCGACTTGATCACCGTCCACGGCGCATCGGCCGTATCGGTGTTCAGAAACATGGCTTCCTTGGCGCGGGTGTAGTCATCCCATTTGTCGAGTGAGGCCATGTCGATGGGCGACAGCTTCCACTGCTTGAGCGGGTGGCTCTTGCGTTCCTTGAAACGCCGTTTCTGTTCCTCACGGCTGACCGAGAACCAGAACTTGATCAGGTGGATGCCACTGCGCACCAGATTGCGCTCGAACTCGGGTGCCTGGCGCATGAACTCCTGATATTCGGCATCCGTGCAGAAGCCCATCACCCGCTCCACGCCGGCGCGGTTGTACCAGCTGCGGTCGAGCAGGACGATTTCGCCGCGCGTTGGCAGATGCTGGACGTAGCGCTGGAAGTACCACTGGCCGCGCTCGACTTCGCTGGGTTTTTCCAGCGCCACGACGTGCGCGCCGCGCGGATTGAGGTGTTCCATGAAGCGTTTGATGGTGCCGCCTTTGCCGGCCGCATCACGGCCTTCGAACAGGATCACCACGCGCTGACCGGTTTCCTTCACCCAGGCCTGCAGCTTCAGTAATTCGGTCTGCAGCAGGTACTTCTGCTTTTCGTAGGCCTTGCGGCTCATCAGGTTCTTGTAGGGATAGGCGCCGTCGCGCCAGCCTGGCGCCAGTTCCATGTCCAGAACGGTACGATCCTTGGTTTCGTCTACGTGGGCTTCGCGTTCCAGCAACTGCTCCAGCAGGCGACGCCGGTCCTCCGGCGACTTGCCATCCAGCAAGGACGTAATGGTGGCGATTTCGCTTTCCAGCGCAGCTTCTTCATTGGCTTGGGTTTCGTGCTCGCGGATGCCCTTGCCGCTGAGCTGCGGCGGGATGTCGCCACGCGCGCTGGGACGAAGGCCACCGTGCAATGCGGTAACACTGGCCTGCTTGCGTTCACGTTTGCCTTTACCCATGACCTTCCTCCTCTGAATTCGATAGGGCTATTCTGCGCCGACTCGATGCGGCGCGGTTTGAGAGTGGTCAAACCGCTTGCAAACTCAGGGCCAGAAAACGAATGACGGCCGCCTCAGGTGGATTCGCAGGCAAGCCGGATGCGGGCCTGGCCGCGGCTGAGGTCGCGGATGTGGTTCTGCAGCGGGTCGAGTTCGGCGGGAGGCAGGGCGAACTGCAGTTCCGCGCCGTCGGCGTCGAACGACTCGCCGGACTTGATGGCGCCTGCCTGTTGCAGTGCCAGATGGATTGGACCCAGATGATCGAAGCCACAGCGCAGCAGATAGTTTTCGCGAACGATCACGCTGCGCCGTGCGGCCGTTCGCAGGCATTCGGCAGCGGCGCCGCTGTAGGCACGCACCAGTCCGCCCGCGCCGAGTTTGATGCCGCCAAACCAGCGCGTCACCACGGCCATCACACCGTCCAGTCCCTGCCCATCGATGGCCGCAAGAATCGGACGACCCGCTGTACCGCCAGGTTCACCGTCATCCGAGAAGCGGTATTGCTGGCCGATCCGATAGGCCCAGCAGTTGTGCGTCGCGTCGCGGCCCTGCACGGTCTGCAGGAAGGCCAATGCCTGATCTGGCGACTCCACCGGTGCTGCCTGACAGCGGAACAGACTTTTCTTCACTTCGAGATCGAAGCGGACCGGCTGTTGCAGCGTTTCGCTCATGACCGACGGGCGTCCTGCGCTGCCAGCAGCGTCACCTCGCCATCCTTGAGCTGCAGCCGAATGCGCGCAGCGGGGACAATCTGGGTCACCGAGCTCAGCAATTCGCCGCTGTCATCCCGGCGTGCAATGGCATAGCCGCGCTGCAGTGCCGCCAGTGGACTGAGTGCCGACAGCGTGCGACCAAGTTGCTGCAGTCGTGCCTGCGCGGTCTGCGTCATCGCGCAGCCTTGCTGTTGCAGTCGTCGCGCCAGTGATTGCATGCCAACCGAAGCACTCTGCACGGCGATTCCTGGTGAGCGCCCGCGCAGTCGCGAGCCCAGCCATTGCAGCGTCGCGGCCTGCGCGCGGATACGCGTCTGCGCGGCGGTCTGCAGGCGCGCATGCAGGTGTTGAAGGCGTTGTTCGCCGCGCTGCAGGCGGTGCGCTGGCGCATGCAGCCGGAGCTGTGCGAGCCGCTGGTCCAACTGCTGGCTCCAGGTGTTCAGTCGCGTTTCGATGCTGCGCTGCAGGCGGGTCGAGTGTTGCCGCAGGCCTTGCACCAGTTCGCTCTGATCCGGGACCAGCAGTTCGGCAGCCGCCGAGGGCGTCGGTGCGCGCAGGTCGGCCACCCACTCGGCGATGCTGCTGTCCGATTCATGGCCGACGGCGCAGACCAGCGGTGTCGCCAAGGCCGCGATCGCACGCGCCAGCGACTCATCATTGAATGCCCACAAATCTTCCAGCGAACCGCCGCCGCGCGTCAGTAACAGCGCGTCATAGCGACCGCAGGCGTCGGCGCGCTGCAAGGCTTCGACAATCCGCGGCGGGGCATCGCGGCCTTGCACCGGGATCGGAATCAGATCGACCTGCAGCAGCGGAAAACGCCGCCGCAGCACACTCATGACGTCATGGATCGCGGCGCCGCTGGGCGAGGTCAATACGGCAAGCTGGCCGGGTGGGCAGGGAATCGCTCGTTTGCGTGCGGTGTCGAACAAGCCTTCCTGTTGCAATTGCAGTCGCAGGCGCTCGAACTCACGACGCAGTGCGCCTTCGCCCGCCAGTTCCAGGTGCTCGGCCAGCAGTTGGTAGTCGCCGCGCGGTTCATACAGCGACAGGCGGCCACGCACCAGTACGTGCTGACCGTTCTCCGGAGTGAATCCCAGCCGTCCCGCGTTGGTGCGAAACAGGGCGGCGCGCACCTGCGCACGGGCGTCCTTGAGAGTGAAATACCAGTGGCCTGAGGCGGCCCGCGTGACATTGCTCAGTTCGGCCTCGATCCAGAGCAAGCCGATGGCGCTTTCGAGCAGGTCGCGCGCCATGGCATTGAGGCTGCTCGGTGTCAGCACCGCGCGCTCGGCTACCGGGGGGATTGAAGAGTGCGTCGAGGTCACAGCGGCAAATCGGATCGGGCGGTTGATCCTAGCAGTCTCGCGGGATTCGGGCACGGAGCGGCGGACATCGCGGAATCGGAGACGGCCCCCGAGCCCGCCACAGTCGCCGGTCTGTGCGCCATCGGGGTGCGGCGTGATGACGTGTCTACGACCTTCGCCAGCGTGTTGGGCAAAGTTTGCAAATGTCAGGTCGGCGAGCTTTGCGCGCCTGCTACACTCGGACGCTACCGACGATGCGCCGGGAGCTTGCCGGACTTGAAGGAAATTTGGCACAAGCGGTTCACGCCCAGCCGAGTTTTCGCTTCGATTCTTCAAGCCCGACAGGTTCCTAGCCTGCTTCTTGCAGAGGCTTGCGACATCGCCGCAGGTGGCTCGATTCGGGGGCGAGTCGGTAATGGTTCACTGGATGACGCGGTCTGCGCGCGAGTGCGGACGGTCATCATCGAACCTTGGAATGGCATGTGAGAGAGTCCCGGAATGTCTGACGCTTACGCCCAACTAGGAGAGCGATTGCCGGCGAGGGCCCTGTTGGCTGCCGGTGGTATCCCGGTCGATGCGAAAGGGGTAGCCCTTTGGGTCGATGCCTTGCCGCGTGCCAATCAGCAGTCCACATTGCAGCAGTTGCTAGGTGCATTCAAAGCCTGGCAGGGCGCGGCGATGGCCGGGCCACAACGGGCTGCCGTCATGGAGGCTGCTCGTCCGGTTGCTCTGGAAAGCATCGCGCTGATTGAACGCGCCCTTCAGAGTTCGACCTTTCCGCTGACACCGCAGCGTGCGCAGATGGCGGAAACCTGCCAGACCTTGCACCGCGAACTGGCGCTGGGTTACCGGATGGCGCTGCACGAGTTCCTGGCGCCGACCGGCAACGTACCTTTTCTGCGCGGCGGCGCAGCGGCCGGTCTGGCGGTCAGGAGTGCCTGGCACTACAGCCGTCTGTTGATGCTGTCGTATTTTCTGTATCGCGTGCCGCCCGACGACTGCTGGTTCGGTCTGCATTCGGTGTATCGCTTTGCCCATCATGCCGGTCTGCTGTCCAAGCAGGTTCAGGAAGCCGCGGAGGGCGCGCCTCGCACAGTGGCCCAGCTCTATCAGCAGGCCATTTTGCTGGCCTTGTCCAATCCCTACCGTTTTTCGCAGCGCGAGCAGGCAGAGTTGTGGGGACTGACGCGCGAGTTGGGCGCCTTACTGCAGCTGTCGGAAAAGTCCAGCGCCACCGACAGCTTCATGATTCCGGTCGATACGGATCGCGGCCCCGGTTACACCCCGGAAGAACGTGAGTCCGGCACCACGTTGGGCTTCTGGTTCTGTGTGCAGCCCGTGCGCGATGTGCTGGATGGTCCGCTGTCGCAGGCGGGTGTCGAGTCGGTGACCGTGCGTCTGCCGCAGGTCCGTGTACCGCTGCAGGCACCGGCCGATCTGTTGCGGCGCCTGCGGGCGGGCTGGGCCACAGCAGCCGAACGGCGCGCGCGTCGTCTGGGTGCAACACATAGCCTGGATACGGTGTTGGGCTTGATCGGTCTGCATTACTTTCTGGCGGGCGGAGTCGATTTCGACACGTTCACTCGCGAAGTTCGGGCCTACGGCAGTCAGGCCGCCGCCGAGCGTGCATCCTGGGCCAACGCCAGCACCGACTCTGTGCGCGCTTCGCGCGCCAAGGCGACGGTGTTGGATCAGAGCCTTGGCGGCTATCGACTGCAGTGGTCTCGCGAGGCCGGGCTGCGGATTCGTGTGGGTGAATTGATCGGATTGTCGATCGCACACGAAGAGGACGATCCGCTTTGGATGGTCGGCGTGGTGCGCTGGATTCGCTATTCCGCTGACGGCAGTGTGGATGCTGGTGTCGAGTTGCTGTCGCGCCGCGCCCGTGCGGTGAGCTTGCGAACGCTGGATCCGTTGGGTCACCCGAAATCACCGCAACGTGGCGTCATGATCGAGTGGCTTCGCGAGCGTCAGGAGCAGGACGCGCTATTCGTGGTGGCACCGAGCCAGATCGACCTGAGCGCCCACCGCCTTGAAGTGTCCACGCCCGGTGACGAGGATGTGCTTGATCCGCAGGCCTCGCCGCTGCAGCATTTCCAGGACATGACGGCCATCGAGCAAGCGGGCGACTATGTGTTGCTGAAAGTGCGTCATGCGCGAACCGAAGTGAGTAGTTGAATGCCCGAGTTGCAACGAATCGAGCGCCACCCGACGCACGCGGTGGACGTGGCAGGTGTGTGCGTCGGCGGTGAATCGCCGGTGGTCGTGCAGTCCATGACGAATACCGATACGGCGGATGTCGTGTCGACGGCTAAGCAGGTCGCCGAGCTGTGGCGTGCCGGATCGGAATTGGTGCGCGTGACGGTCAATACCGCCGAGGCGGCGGCGGCCGTGCCGCGCATCCGTGACCGTCTGGCAACGATGGGGGTGGAAGTGCCGCTGATCGGCGACTTCCATTACAACGGACATCAGTTGCTGGCCGATGAACCTGCGTGTGCAGAAACATTGGCGAAATACCGCATCAATCCCGGCAATGTCGGTTTTGGACGCAAGCGTGACAGCCAGTTCGCGCAGCTCATCGAGTTAGCGGCACGGCATGACAAACCGGTGCGCATCGGTGCCAACTGGGGTTCGCTGGATCAAGCTCTCGCCGCGCAGTTGATGGATGAGAACGCGCAGCGTGCCGAGCCTTGGGACGCCGGTCGCGTATTGCGCGAAGCCTTGATCCGCTCGGCGCTGGACTCTGCCGAGCGTGCCGTGCAACTCGGCTTGCCAGCGAATCGCATCATCCTGTCCTGCAAGGTGTCGGGCGTTCAGGATTTGATCGCGGTCTATCGCGACTTGGCGCAGCGTTCTTCGTTTGCCCTGCATCTGGGGCTGACCGAGGCGGGCATGGGCTCGAAAGGTATCGTGGCGTCCACCGCCGCGTTGTCGATCCTGTTGCAGGAAGGCATCGGTGACACCATCCGAATCAGTCTGACGCCGGAACCCGGACAGTCGCGCACGGCCGAAGTGGTCGTCGCGCAGGAATTGCTGCAGACCTTGGGCTTGCGTGCCTTCACACCGCTGGTGACCGCCTGTCCCGGTTGTGGTCGGACCACCAGCGAGTTTTTCCAGGAGTTGGCCAAGCAGGTACAGGCGCATGTGCGCGAGCGCATGCCCGAGTGGCGAATCACCCGGCCTGGCGTGGAAAACCTCAGCCTGGCGGTGATGGGATGCATCGTCAACGGGCCGGGCGAAAGCAAGCACGCCAATATCGGCATCTCCTTGCCGGGAACGGGCGAAGCACCCGCTGCGCCGGTGTTCGTCGATGGGGTCAAGACCGTGACCTTGCGTGGCGAGCGCATCGTCGATGAATTCATCGACATCATCGAGAACTACGTCGCCACCCGCTATCAGGCGGGCTGAGCGGGGGCCTCAGCGAAGGCCGGGAAAGGACTCGACGAATTCGATTTCGAGATCCGGGAAACTGTCGACAAACTGCACGGTGAAGTCCGGAAAACTGTCGACAACCTGCCATTCGCCGCAATCGTCCGGGAACGCTTCGACCGTTTTTACCTTCAGCGTGGGAAAGCTGCTCACGACCTTGACCTTCAGGTCGGGAAAGCTGGCGGTGTAGGCGACCTTGCCCTTCAGTTCGATGCGTTGGCCATCGATCAGCATGCTGCAATCCGCCGCGCTCAACGCCACGTCGCGCGCGAGGCAGCGACACGGTAGTCCAAGCGCGAGAAGGCCGAGCAGGGCAAGGGCTTTGGTGACGGTGGATACGCAGTGCATGGCTCTGGTCTCGATGAGGAGTCGCGTGCCGCACAGCCTATTCGTTGCGTCGAAATCTGACGAACGGTCTTCATAACTATACAGAACGTACTGTATAGTTTCGCCATGAGCAGACAGCCCAAAGCCCGCCAGAAAGTGCTTGATGCCGCCCGCAGGATCGTCGAAACCAAAGGTGCCGGTCACCTCACCTTCGATGAATTGGCGACCGAAAGCGGCGTGACGCGCGGTGGCATCACCTATCACTTTCCCACCAAGGAAGCCTTGCTGAAGGGCTTGATCGAAGCCGACATCGCCGATTGGGAGCGTGCGGCTTGCGAAGCGAGTCCGGAAGGAACGTGCCAGAAGACGGCGACGATCCTCGGTCATCTGCGCTGCAATCTGGATACGGACGACATTCGCCACCGGCGCTACGTGAGCGGAATGATGAGCGCCGCGATGGTTGACCCGTCCCTGCTGGATCCGGTTCGCGACCATCAACGCCGTACCTTCGATGGCTGGGACTGGAGCGACACCGATTTGATGCGTTACATCATCCTGATGGCGTCTGAAGGGATGTTCTGGCAGACGATGTTCGACATGAATCCACTGCCACCGGACATCTATGCGCGCGTGGTCGCGTTGATCCGTCGTCTTGCCGAAAACCCGTGTGCCATGCCGAAGAACGCATGACACGCAACCGTTGTTATTGACTCTTTTCGATCTTCAAGGAGATTCGTATGTCCTCTCTGATTTCGTCGCGCGGGCTGGCCCTGCGTATCAGCGCCCTGGCACTGGCGATCAGTCTTGCGGCCTGTGGCGGCGGCGGTGGCGAGCCGCAGCAGATGCCACCGCAAGGGGTGTCGGTTGCCGCCGTGGTGCAGCAGTCGATTTCTCCCTCGCGTGAGTTCACCGGGCGTGTCCAGGCCGTCGACGCCGTCGAACTGCGTCCACGCGTGGCGGGCTACCTCGCCAACGTGCATGTGCGCGAAGGGGCGCTGGTGGCGAAGGATGCATTGTTGTTCAGCATCGATGATCGCGAGTACCGCGCTGCCGTGGCGGCGGCCCAGGCCGATGTCGCGCGCGCCGAAGCACGCCGTAAGCTGGCGCGGACCGAGTACGAACGCAGCGAAGCCCTGATCGCGTCGCGCGCCGTGTCGCAGGGTGATCTGGATGCGCGCGGTGTCGAGTTGGCGCAGGCCGAGGCCGATGTGGACGCGGCGAACGCGCGCCTGCTGACGGCGCAACTCAATCTGGAGTTCACGCGCATCAAGGCGCCGATTGCCGGACGTATCGGGGCCGCGTTGGTGAAGCCGGGGAATCTCGTCGCGCCGGGCGACACCTTGTTGTCCACGCTGGTTTCCGTTGATCCAGTGCATGTGGTGTTCGAGGCGGACGAGCGCACCTTCCTGCGCTACCACGCCAGTGCCACGCAGGCGCTCAGCGATGACGCGGCGGTGCCCGTACAGGTGGCGCTGGCCGACGAGGCCGAGTTCAAGCACGCCGGTAACCTGGATTTTCTGGATAACCAATTGAACGCCGCCACCGGTACGGTGATGGCACGTGCCGTGCTGTCCAACCCGGATGCGCGCCTGGTGCCCGGCCTGTTCGCGCGGGTGCGTCTGCAAGCGGAAGGCTCCGCGACGGCCTTGTTGATTCACGATCAGGCGGTGTTGACCGATCAGGATCGCAAGTACGTGTTCGTACTCGGCGAGGGCAATGCCGCACAGCGACGGGATGTCGTGCTGGGTGCACAGATCAACGGCCTGCGCGTCGTGGAGAGCGGTTTGCAGCCCAGCGATCAGGTCATCGTCAATGGCACGCGCAAGATCTTCTTCCCCGATCAGGTCGTCGCGCCGGTCACGGTGCCGATGGACGCGCCGAACAGCGCGGCGGCGCAGGCCGCTGCGGCCGCACCGGAGGCTTGATCCATGGCGCATTCCGATTTTTCCCGCATTTTCGTTGACCGGCCGATTCTGGCGGCGGTGTTCTCCATCCTGATCTTCGTCGCTGGCTTGATCGCGCTGCCCAACCTGCCGATCAGCGAATACCCGGAGGTCGTGCCACCGTCGGTCCAGGTGACCGCGATCTATCCGGGTGCCAATCCCAAGACGATCGCCGAGACCGTGGCCGCGCCGCTGGAAGAAGCCATCAATGGCGTCGAGCGGATGATCTACATGAAGTCGGTGGCGGCCTCCGATGGTTCGCTCAACCTGACCGTGACGTTTGCCCAGGGCACCGACATCGACCTTGCCGCCATGCAGGTTCAGAACCGCGTGGCCCAAGCCTCGCCGCGCCTGCCGGAGGCCGTGCGCCAGTTGGGCGTGACGACGGCCAAGTCCTCACCCAACATCACGATGGTGGTGCACCTGACCTCGCCCGACAAGCGCTATGACGCGCTGTATCTGTCGAACTTCGCCAATCTGCGGGTCAAGGATGAACTGGCACGCTTGAACGGCGTGGGGCAGGCGCTGGCCTTCGGTGCGGGCAACTACGCCATGCGCATCTGGCTCGATCCGGATGCGGCCGCAGCGCGTGGCATTACCGCCGGCGATGTGATCTACGCACTGCGCGAACAGAATCAGCAGGTTTCCGCCGGCGCCATCGGTGCCTCGCCGATGCCGGGCGGTGCGGGCGTGCAGCTGTCGATCAATGCGCAGGGACGCTTGGAGTCGCCGGAGCAATTTGCCGAGATCATCGTCAAGGCCGAGGGCGGTGCGCTGACGCGCCTGAAGGATATCGCTCGCATCGAACTGGGCTCCAACACCTATTCCCTGCGTTCGCTGCTCAAGAATGAAGACGCTGCCGCCATCGTGATTTTCGAAGCGCCGGGTGCCAACTCGATTGCGCTGTCGGATGCGGTGCGAGCCCGTATGGCGGAGATTTCCAAAACGTTTCCGGAAGGCGTGCACTGGAGCGTCGAATATGACCCGACGGTATTCGTACGGCATTCGATCAAGTCGGTCGTGACCACCTTGCTGGAGGCGGTCGCGCTGGTGGTGCTGGTCGTCGTGGTGTTCCTGCAGACCTGGCGCGCCTCGCTGATTCCGCTGCTGGCGGTGCCGGTGTCCATCGTCGGCACGTTTGCGGTGCTGTGGCTGCTTGGTTTCTCGTTGAACGTGCTGACCCTGTTCGGACTGGTGCTGGCCATCGGCATCGTGGTCGACGACGCCATCGTGGTGGTGGAAAACGTCGAGCGACACATCGAGGAAGGGTTGTCGCCGCTGGCGGCGGCACACAAGGCCATGAGTGAGGTGTCCGGGCCGATCATTGCGATCTCGCTGGTGCTGGCCTCGGTATTCGTGCCGCTGGCGTTCCTCAATGGTGTGACCGGGCAGTTTTATCGTCAGTTCGCGGTCACCATTGCGGTGTCGGTGCTGATCTCCGGCTTCAACTCCCTGACCCTGTCGCCCGCACTCTCAGCCGTGCTGTTGCAGCCGCACGGTGCGCCGAAGGATGCCCTTGGACGGTTGATGGAGCGTCTGTTTGGACGGTTCTTCGCTGCCTTCAATCGCGTCTTCAAGCGTGGCGGCGACGGTTACTCGCGGCGTATCGGTGGCACGCTCAAGCGTGCGCCGCGTCTGCTGGTGCTGGATGCGGTACTGCTGGGGGTGACGGTGTTTGCCTTCCGCGCCGTGCCGACCGGCTTCATTCCCACCCAGGACAAGCAGTATCTGTTTGCCGCCGCGGTGCTACCGGAAGGTGCCACCCTCGATCGCAGCGACGCCATGATTCGCCGCATGGGCGAGATCGCCATGGCGCATCCGGGCGTTGAAAACGTCGTGCAGTTCCCTGGCCTGAACGCCATCCACTTCGTCAATACGCCGAACGCCGGACTGATGTTCGTCGGACTCAAGCCCGCCGAGGACCGCGAGGAAGAAGCGGCGGAGATTGCCATGCAGTTGAACATGGCCTTCAGCGAAATCCAGGATGGCCTGTCCTTCGCCTTGCTGCCGCCGCCGGTCATGGGGCTGGGCAATGCGGCGGGTGTGGAAGCCTTCGTGCAGGACCGTATCGGTTTGGGCTATGGCGAACTGAACAATCAGACCCAAGCCCTGGTGGGAACACTGCGCCAGACTCCGGGTTTTGATCCCTATTCGGTGCAGAGCCTGTATCAGTCCAACGTGCCGCAACTGGATGCGATCGTGGATCGCAATCGCGCCAAGGAATTGGGCTTGCAACTCACCGACATCTACGACGCGCTGCAGGTGTATCTGGGTTCGGCCTACGTCAACGACTTCAACCTGTTTGGACGTACCTACAGCGTCTATGCCCAGGCCGATGCGCCGTTCCGCGATGAGGCGGGTGATATCGACCGCCTGAAGACGCGCAATGCACAAGGCGAGATGGTGCCCTTGGGTAGCGTGGTCGAGGTCAAGCAGAGCTACGGACCCGACCCGGTGATCCGCTACAACGGCTACCCGGCGGCCGACCTGTCGGCGGCGGCGGACCCGTCCGCGATGTCGTCCAACGAGGCGCTGCTGGCCGTGGGCAAGCTGGCCGAACAGACCTTGCCGCGTGGCATGAACATCGAATGGACCGGACTGACCTTCGAGCAGGTCAATCAAAGCTCGACCGCCCTGCTGGTGTTTCCGCTCTGTGTCCTGTTGGTCTACCTGGTACTCGCCGCGTTGTATGAAAGCTGGTCGCTGCCACTGACGGTCATTCTGATCGTGCCGATGTGTCTGCTGTCGGCCATGGGCGGCATCTGGTTGGTCAATTTCTTCCACGGCATGAGTTTCATGATCTGGCCACCGACCTATCCGCCGAGCTTTCTCGACAACAACATCTTCACCCAGATCGGTCTGGTGGTGCTGATGGGACTGGCCTGCAAGAACGCCATCCTGATCGTCGAGTTTGCGCGGGATCTGGAAGAGCAGGGTCACAGCATTTTTGATTCGGCGGTCGAAGCCTGCCGCTTGCGTCTGCGCCCGATTCTGATGACCAGTTTCGCCTTCTGTGCGGGTGTGCTTCCGCTGGTGTTCGCCAGCGGCGCAGGGTCTGAAGTGCGGCATGTGATGGGCGTGACGGTGTTCGCCGGCATGCTCGGCGTCACCTTCTTCGGACTGTTTTTCACCCCGGTGTTCTATGTCGTGATTCGCACGCTCAGCGAGCGGCGTCGCGCCCAGCGGCAACCGATCCAGGTCGCTGCGGAGGGTTCACATCATGCGTAAGCACTCGTCGTTCGTTCTTTCCTCGTTGATTGCCGCAGCTCTGCTGTCTGGTTGTACGGTGGGTCCCGATTACGTGCGACCCGAAGCGCCGGTGCCGACGGCGTTTGATCAGGCGGACGCGGCATCGGTGAAGGCGCCATTGCCGACCGGCGTCTGGCAATCCTTCGGAGATGCTGCGCTGGACGCTCTATTGGCGCAGGCCTTGCGTGGCAATACGCAGATCGCCCAAGCGCTGGCGCGGCTGGAGGAATCGCGCGCGATCAGCGGCTTGTCGATCTACAGTCTGTTTCCCACTGTCACCGCCGCGGGTGAGGGCACGCGCACGGCCTTCAGTAGTCAGGACCCGATGTCCTTTCCTGGTCTGACCAAGGTGGACACCTACGAGGTGGGCTTCGATGCCAGTTGGGAGATCGATCTGTTCGGTAGCGTGCGCAATCCCAAGCGGGCGGTCGTGCGTCGCACCGAGGCGGCTGCGGCGCAATGGCAGTACACCCAGTTGAGCGTGATTGCCGAAACCGCCCAAGCCTATTTTTCATTGCGTGGTGCGCAACAGCGCTTGCAACTGGATCAACGCAATCTGTCCATGTTGGACGAGGCGGTGAATCTGGTCGTGGCATTGGAGAAAGCCGGGCGCCGCAGCGGCATGGACGTGACGCGCCTGCAGGCGGAACGCGCCGCCTTGTCCGCGGGCGTTGCCAGCAGCGAAACGGCAGTGGTGCGTCAGGAGCAGCGGCTGGCCGTGCTGACCGCTTTGCCCTTGGCAGACTTGCGTGAGGTCCTGGCGACAAGTCAGGGCATGCCGAATCTGCCGGTCCTGCAAGCGGTCGGCACGCCGGAAGACTGGTTGCGTCGACGCCCCGACGTGCAGGCAGCCGAACGTGAGCTGATGGCCGCGACGCATGATGTGGGTACGGAAATCGCCGAGTACTTCCCCAAGCTCAATCTGCTGGGTGCGTTCGGTTGGACCGCGCAGTCGTTCGGCGATCTCGGCAGCGGCAACAGCGAGCGCTGGCGCTGGGGGCCGAGCCTGAGTTGGCAGTTCCTCAATCTCGGTCGCGTGCGGCAGAACGTCAAGGCGGCCGAAGCCCGTGCAGACGGTGCGGCCGCGACCTATCAGCAGACAGTTCTGCTGGCGTTGGAGGAAACTGAGAATGCGCTGTCCGGCTATCGTGCGGCCAATCGCGCCGCCTACGAACTGAGCGAAGCGGCCAGTCGCGCGGGCGAGGCGGCCGAGATGGCGAGGATCCGTTTCGAACGCGGGGCAGACGACGCCTTGGTCGTGATCGATGCCGAGCGAACGCGCATCGGCTTCGAGCAGCAGGCGGTCGATGCGCAGACCCAACGCGCCACCGCGCTGGTTGCGGTCTACAAAGCCTTGGCCGGTGATTTCGCGACGGCGGTTTCCGAGTAAGCGGTGATCCGTGGCCGGGTTGACCCCGGCCATGGCATGCGATCAACCCATGAAGAACACGTTGAGCTTGTTGCCGTCGAGGTCGCGGAAATAGCCTGCGTAAAAGCCGGGAAAACGCTCGCCGACATCGCCTTCATTCTGGGCACCCAGGGCCAGAGCCTTGGCGTGCAGTGCGTCTACTGTGGCGCGGGAATCCGCCGCAATGGCGACCATCACGCCGTTGCCGACGGTCGCCGGTTTGCCGTCGAAGGGCAGCGCCACGGCGATGGCAGGTGACTTGGCGCTTGGCGACCAGGCGACAAAGCGCGGGCTTTGCATGGTGCGCTTGGCACCGAGTTCGGCAAACAGTGCGTCGTAAAACTCACAGGCGCGATTCAGATCGTTGGTGCCAAGGGTGACGTAGCCGATCATGGCGTTCTCCGGATGGATGGGGTACGGCAGCATAGACCTTGCAAGGTGGCATGGGCTTGGCCCGGAAGTCATCGCGTGCGTGGTGTTGGGTGTGGCGATGCAGCAGATCGCACGTGTTGGTTTCACTGGCAACATTCACCTGTCGACCGGTATCCTTTTGGTCTCTTTCCACCCACGCCGTGAAGCCCCCACATGAGCGATCTTTCCCACGCCGCACCGACGGTGCGTGCTGCCGTCGAGTCCATTCAGAACGCGCTGTTTGAAGGAATTTCTGCACCGGCACAAGCCGACGCGAGCGCATTCTGCCGCGCCTTTTTTGCGCGTATGCCGGAGGAGGAACTCACGGCGCGGGAGCCGAAGCGCTGGGCCGCCATGCTGGCGGCCTTTATCGGCTTCGCCCGACAGCGCAAGCCTGGTCTGCAGGCGGTCAAGGTGTTCAATCCGGTGCTGTCCGAGGATGGCTTCGAGTCGGCTCACACCGTGGTGCAGATCGTCAACGATGACATGCCCTTCCTGGTCGATTCGGTGACCATGGCACTGGCCGGGTTGGACATCCAGATTCACACCTTGATCCATCCGGTCATGCGCCTGCAGCGCGATCCCAGCGGTCATCTGCTGGGCGTCGGGGAGCGCGGCAAGGACGAGTCGCTGATGTACATCGAACTGGATCGCCAGGCCGAGGTTAGCGATTTGCGCCGCATCGAGGATGCCATCCAGCATGCGCTGAATGATGTGCGTGCCTGCGTCAACGACTGGCCGAAGATGCGTGACCGGATGGTGCAACTGGTGGGCGAGGTGGAAACCCGACCGATGCCGATCAGTGATACGGCACGCAAGGAAGCCTGTGACTTCCTGCGTTGGGTGGCCGACGATCACTTCATCTTCCTCGGCTACCGCGAATACCGTCGTGAAGTGCGGGACGGCGTCGATTTGCTGCATGCGGTCAAAGGCACCGGGGTCGGTATTCTTGCGGGCAAGGATGACACCGCCAAGCCGCGGCCTTTGCAGAGCCTGGCGGCGACCGACATGCCACAGTCCGGATCGGCCTGCGCCTTGATCCTCACCAAGACCAACGCACGCTCCTCGGTGCATCGTCCTGGTTACATGGATTACATCGGGGTGCTGAGTTTCGACGAGAACGGTGTGCCGGTGGCCGAGCAGCGCTTCCTCGGTCTGTATACCTCGGATGCCTACACTGCTCGCCCGTGGAACGTGCCTTTGGTACGGCAACGCTACGATTATGTGTTGCAGCAATCGGCTCTGTCGGCCAACAGTCACAGTGGCAAATCGTTGCGCCACCTGCTGGAGAGCCTGCCGCGTGACGAGCTGTTCCAGGCCGATGAGGCCGAGCTATTCGATACCGCAATGGGCATCCTTTCGCTACAGGAACGGCCGCGCACGCGCGTGTTCCTGCGTCGTGATCGCTACGGGCGCTTCTACTCCGCGCTGATCTACATCCCGCGTGACCGCTACAACACCGAGGTCCGCCTGCGTGCCGAGGCGCTCTTGCGTGACGCCCTGCATGGCGAGCGTCTGGACACCAACGTGCAGATGGGCGAGTCACCGCTGGCGCAGTTGCACATGATCATCCGTCCCCGTAGTGGCGAGGCGGTCGCGGTGGATGTCGATGCCATCGAAGCACGTCTGGCCCAGATCGTGCGCAACTGGCACGATGAATTGCGTGATCGCCTGGTGGCAAGCTTTGGCGAGGAGCGTGGTCTGAAGTGGGCCTCGCGCTATGGCAAGGCTTTGCCGGTGGGTTATATCGAGCAGGCCACGCCCGAAGTGGCGGCCCTCGATGTCGCGCAACTGGCTGCGCTGCGTGGCCCGGACGATCTGCGACTGAACCTGTATCGCACCTCCAGCGCGGAGCACAGCCGACTGCGCTTCAAGACCTTCCGTTATGCCTCGCCCTTCGTTTTGTCGGATGCCTTGCCGATGATGGAAAACATGGGCATGCGGGTGGTGACCGAGCATCCCTACGAAATCGATATCGGCGACGAATCGATCTTCATCCAGGATTTTGAAGTCATCACCGCGCAGGACCAGGGCAGCTTTGAATCGCTGGACGTGGAGGCCCTGCGTGGCAGCTTTGAGCAGGCCTTCGAACAGGTCTGGCGCGGCCATGCCGAGAATGACGGCTTCAATCGCTTGATTCTGCTGGCCGGTCTCGACTGGCGCGAGGTCGCGGTGTTGCGTGGATACTGCAAGTATCTGATGCAGGCCGGTGTGCCGTTCTCGCAGGCGTATGTGGAACAGACCCTGGCGCGCTATCCCTTGCTGGCACGGGTGCTGGTCGAGTTGTTCAAATCGCTGTTCGAGCCGGTGCGCGACTGCGAGGACGAGGCGTGCCACGTTCAGGCCCGCCAGCAGCTCATGCTGGCGCTGAGCGCCACGGTCGATGCGACTACCGCAAAACGGCTTGAGACGGTCATCGAGCAGGTCGCCTACGCGCGGGGGCTGGATCGTGGCGCGCAGATCGACGCCTGTGACGATGCCATCGCTATCCTTTTGGAAGACGTGGCCAGCATCGATGAGGACCGCATCCTGCGCAGTCTGAAGGGCGTCATCGAGGCGACCCTGCGGACCAGTTTCTTCCAGAACGACAACGGTCGCCCACGCGACTACATCAGCTTCAAATTCGATCCGGCGAAGATCGCCGATCTACCCAAGCCACGCCCATACCGCGAGATTTTCGTCTACAGCCCGCGCGTCGAAGGCGTACACCTGCGCTTTGGACCGGTGGCGCGCGGTGGGTTGCGCTGGTCGGACCGCCGTGAGGACTTCCGCACCGAAGTGCTGGGACTGGTCAAGGCGCAGATGGTCAAGAACACGGTCATCGTGCCGGTCGGCGCCAAGGGCGGTTTCTTCGTCAAGCGCCCCCCCTTGAATGGCGACCGTGATGCGATCCTGGCGGAAGGCATCGCCTGCTACCGCATCTTCATCAACGCGCTGCTGGAAATCACCGACAACCTGGGTCCGCAGGGCGTGATTCATCCGCGCGATGTGGTGCGCCGTGATGGCGATGATCCCTATCTGGTGGTGGCGGCCGACAAGGGCACCGCCACGTTCTCGGATATCGCCAACTCGATCTCGCTGGCACATGGATTCTGGTTAGGAGATGCGTTTGCCTCTGGCGGTTCCGTCGGTTACGACCACAAAGGCATGGGCATCACCGCCAAGGGCGGTTGGGAATCGGTCAAACGGCACTTCCGTGCGCTCGGTCGCGACTGTCAGAGCGAAGACTTCACCTGTGTCGGTATCGGCGACATGTCCGGTGACGTGTTCGGCAACGGCATGCTGTTGTCCAAGCACATCCGACTGGTGGCAGCATTCGATCACCGCCATGTCTTCCTCGATCCGAACCCGGATTCGGCACGCAGTTTTGTCGAGCGTGAACGACTGTTCAAACTGCCGCGCTCCAGTTGGGATGACTACGACAAGTCGCTCATTTCGCGCGGCGGCGGTGTGTTCGCGCGCAGCCTGAAGTCGATTCCGCTCAGTCGCGAGATCAAGGCAGCGCTGGGTATCGACGAAAGCGTGGGCGCGCTCAGTCCGAACGAGCTGCTGTCAGCGATTCTCTGCGCGCCGGTCGACCTGCTTTGGAATGGCGGTATCGGTACCTACATCAAGGCGGAGCGCGAGACGCATGCGGACGTGGGTGACCGCGCCAACAACGCCTTGCGAATCAATGGGCGCGATCTGCGTTGCCGGATCGTGGGCGAGGGCGGCAACCTCGGCATGACCCAGCGTGGTCGTATCGAAGCGGCGCTGAACGGCGTGCTGCTCAATACCGATTTCATCGACAACTCGGCGGGCGTGGATACCTCGGATCACGAGGTCAACATCAAGATCCTGCTCGACGATGCGGTGACGCGTGGCGAGCTGGACACCGCCGCGCGCAATGCCTTGCTGGCACAGATGACCGATGAGGTCGGTGCGCTGGTGCTGACCGACAACTATCGGCAGAACCAGGCCATCAGCGTGATGGAGCGCATGAGCGTGGCGCGCCTGGGTTCCAAGCAGCATTTCATCCAGGTGCTGGAGCGCAAGGGGCGTTTGGATCGCGCGTTGGAATATCTGCCGACCGATACCGAGTTCACCGAGCGCAAGGCGGCGGGTCTTGGCCTGACGCGTCCCGAGCTGTCGGTGTTGCTGTCTTATTCGAAGATTGTCGCCTTCGAGGAGTTGTTGAACTCGGATGTTCCCGAAGACCCGTACCTGTCCAAGGAACTGATGCGTTACTTCCCGAGCGCGCTGCAGGAGCGCTATGGCGAGCACATGCAGCGTCACCGTCTGCGCCGCGAGATCATTGCCACGGCGGTCACCAATTCGATGGTCAACCGCATGGGTGCGACCTTCCTGCTGCGCATGCAGGAGGACACCGGACGCAACTCGGCACAGATTGCCAAGGCCTACAGCATTGCGCGCGAAGTGCTGGATGCGCGCGCCCTTTGGGCGGGCATCGATGCGCTCGACAGCCAGGTCGATGAGGCGGTGCAGGTCGATGCCCTGCTGGCCATCTGGAGCCTGCTGCGTGGCATGACACGTTGGCTGCTGAACCGTCCGGGGGATCGTTTCGACATCGCGGAAGCCGTGACGCGCTTCAAGCCCGCACTCGATCAATTGCGCTCGGGACTCAGCCAGAACCTCAGTGGCAACGAGCAGAACGAACTGGCGGAGGCCAGTCAGCGTTGGATGGCGGCGGGCGTTCCTAAGGCGCTGGCGGCGGAGCTGGCCTCGATCACTTATCTGCATTCCGCGCTGGACATCATTGAGGTGGCTTCGGTGTGTGGCCAGTCGGTGCTTGAGGTGGCCAGGGCATACTCGATCCTCGGTGAGGCACTGACGTTGAAATGGCTGCAGCAACGCATCGACGAATTGCCGGTCGAAGGGCGCTGGCACGCGCTGGCGCGGGGTTCGATGCGTGACGAACTGCAGCAACAACAGGGTGCGCTGGTGGCGCAGGTCCTTCGACTGGGGGATGGAGAGATCACGGCGCGTGTGCAGAACTGGATGGATCAGGGTGGCGATACGCTCAAGTTCACCTTGAGCATGTTTGCCGACATGCGCGCCTTGCGCGGCATGGACTACGCCACGGCATCGGTGGCTGTGCGACGATTGGCACAGCTCGTCATCGCCGGGGAACGCTGATGCAAATCGCCTTCGTCGCCAGTCGTGCTCCCGAGGCCGCGGCGGCGAAGGCGCTTCTGGAGGACCGCTATTCCAGTGTGGCGCTTGAACAGGCTACGGTCGTCGTCGCCATCGGTGGCGACGGCTTCATGCTTCAAACGCTGCACCGGGTGCAGCAGCTCGGTCTGCCGGTGTACGGCATGAAGACCGGGCATGTCGGCTTTCTGATGAACCAGTTTCGCGAGATCGACCTGCCTGCGCGGATTGCGCAGGCGCACGCCAGCGTTCTGCGTCCGTTGGAGATGCTGGCGATCACCGAATCGGGTGGCAGCAGCGGAGCCTTGGCCTTCAATGAAGTCTCGCTGCTACGGCAAACCAAGCAGGCCGCCAAGATCTGTATCCGGCTGAACGGATCGATCCGCTTGCCGGAGTTGGTCTGTGACGGCGCGCTGGTGGCAACCCCAGCGGGATCGACCGCCTACAACCTGTCCGCACACGGACCGATTCTGCCGTTGGACAGTGCCGTGCTGGCGCTGACGCCGATCAGTCCGTTTCGCCCGCGGCGCTGGCGCGGAGCGATTCTGCGTGCCGACACCGAAGTCGTCTTCGAAATCATCGATCCTTACAAGCGCCCGGTCAGCGCGACGGCGGACTCGACCGAAATCCGCGATGTGGTGGAGGTGCGCATCCGGCAATCCGAGGGGCGCACGGTTACGCTGCTGTTCGACCCCGAGCACAATCTTGAAGAGCGCATCCTCGCCGAGCAGTTCGAAGCCTGATCCAACATGGCGTCGGTGGCGCGTGTGGGATACTCCGCCGCTTTGCACGCAAGTGAGATGCCGATGTCGCCGCGAATCCTGCGCTGGATCATGAATGTCTGGCCGCCATTCCTGTTTTCTGGCGTGCGGGTGGAATTCATCAGCCCCGATTGGCGGCAGGTACGCGTGCGCATGCGGTTGCACTGGTTCAATCGCAACTACGTTGGCACGCATTTCGGCGGCAGTCTGTTTTCAATGACCGATCCGTTCTGGATGATCATGGTGCTGCGCGCGCTGGGCGACGACTACATCGTCTGGGACAAGGCGGGCGAGATCAGCTTCGTTTCACCGGGCCGTGCCACTGTGCGCGCCGAGTTTCATCTGAGTGATGCGGTGCTGGACGAGTTGCGAGCACGCGCCGATGTCGAGCGCAGTGTGCTGCACTGGTTTGAGACGGATGTGCGTTCGGCCAGTGGCGAGCTGGTGGCCAAGGTGCGTAAACAGATCTACGTGCGGCGCAAACGAGCGGTGAATTCGACGCCGCCGGATGCCGATTCCGCTGCATCCTGACGCGGGGCAACTGCTATCCTCAGTCGGTCTGTATTGCGACGCATTCTTCATGACGCTGACCACGGAAAAACCCGCCCTTGCAGGAATGCCAGAGATCGACGGCTACCGGGTGATTCGGCCGCTCGGGCGTGGTGGCATGGCGACGGTCTATCTTGCCCAGCAGATCAGTCTGGATCGCGAAGTCGCCATCAAGGTGTTGTCCAGCCTGTCCTCGCAGGATGAAGAGCTGGCGCTGCGCTTCGAGCATGAAGCACGCATCATCGCGCGCCTGGAACACCCCTCCATCGTCAGTGTTCACCATGTCGGCCGTACTGCCAGCGGGCAGCCGTTCTACGTCATGCCGTGGTTGTCGCGTGGTGACCTGTCGCAGCGCAATTTGCAGCAGAACGAACAGGAAATCGCCGAGGTTCTGCGCGCGTTGCTGGATGCGCTTGGCTACGCCCATGCGCGGGGTGTCGTGCATCGCGATGTGAAGCCCGAGAACGTGCTGTTTGATGCGTCGGGACGTCCGCAGCTTGCGGATTTCGGCATTGCCCTGGCGCGTCGCCAGGTCAGTGACCGGATCACCAGCAATGGTTTGGCGCTGGGGTCCGGTGGTTACATGAGCCCCGAACAATCGCGCGCACAGGAAGTGGATGGTCGTGCCGATCTCTACAGTGTCGGTGTATTGACCTACGAGCTGTTGACCGGCGAGCTGCCGTTTCGTGCCACGGATCCCTTGTCGCTTGCACTGAAGCATTCGCAGGAGGCAATCCCCCGCTTGCCAGCGTCGCTGCAGCACTGGCAGGGCTTCATCGACAAGGCCATGGCGAAGAATCGGCGCCAGCGCTTTCGCAACGCGGAAAGCATGCGGCGCGCCTTGGAAGCGGTGATCAACCGCACGCTTCCCTTGCCCGCCCAGACGGTACGCACATTGCGCTCGGTCGGTCGCGACCTGCGGCATTCTCCGGTCTGGCTGTTTGCCTCCGGTGTGGTGCTGGCTGCCGTGTTGGCCTGGGGCTATCTGCAATGGTGGCGTCCCGCACAGCGCTTGCAGGCGGATGTGCTGGATGCGCAGACGAGCACACCACCGCTCGCGGCGGCGGCGGCGATTTCCGCACGCCTGCAGTTGGCGCGTGAACAACTGGACCGCGGGGATGCCGTCACGCCTGCGGGCGCCAATGCGGCAGAAAGCTACCTGGACGTGCTGAAGGCCGATCCGGAAAACTCGGATGCGCTGGGCGGACTGGATGATGTGTTCCGCTCACTCGGCGAGTCCGTCATCGTGGCGTTGGCAGACGGGCGCGACACCGATGCCCGCAATCTTTACGCGCAGGCCGAATTGCTGGCCACCGAGAGTGGGCTAGGGCAGCGCCCGGGTTGGTCGGCGATGCGTCAGAGTGTGTCCGGGGTGCTGTTGCGTCGCCTGAAAAGCGCGATCGATCGGGTGGATCGCACGACGGCGCTCGAACAGGTGCAAGTAATACGACAACTCGATCTGCCGTCGCCCGATCTGGATTCGCTGCGAGAGCAGGCTGAGTCCTTGCCGCAGGCGGGTCAACGGTTGCAAGAATCGGGTGGTCCGCCGTTGGTGTTTCTACCCGCTCGCCTGGGCGGCTCGCAGCTGGATAACCCGGTCGCCATGATGCAGCGTGAGGTGACGGTCGGCGAGTTCGCCCGCTTCATTCATGACAGCCGCCATCGCGTGGCCGACTGCACCCGGCGTGACACCCGCTTGCCGTCGGTGGCTGGCAATAGGCACTGGCGAAAGCCGGGGTTTCCACAGGGCGATGACGAACCCGTGGTCTGCGTCAGTGCGATCGATGCCGACGCCTATGCGGATTGGCTGTCGCAGAAGACCGGCGCACGCTACCGCGTACCCAGCCTTGCCGAATGGCGTCATGCCGCGCAGGTGCCGGGCAACATCGAATGTGGCAGCGCCAACCTGCATGATCGGCGCGGCTGCGACGATGGGGTTGGCTTCACCTCGGTGGCCGGCCGATTCGCGGCGGATTCGTTGGGTTTGACGGACATGGTCGGCAACGTGAGCGAATGGTCAGCCAGTTGCGATGCGGGCGGTTGCGAGAAGCGTCTGGTGGCCGGATCGTCGTGGCGAACCGACCGCGAGAGTGCGCGAAGCATGAATGCGTCGCCGGTCGAGCTGTTGAGCGCACGGACCGGCTTTGATGATGTCGGCGTTCGCTTGGTACGTGACGTGGACAGTGCCTCCCTGCCTGCGCTGCGGCGCGATGCATCGGCTCGTTAGGATGACGCGCACCCGGTGGTGTGGGAGGCTCGTGGCGGTGCAGTCCACCGTGTCGGGCCGCCATCCTGATGCGTCCGCGGCGGGCGGCGCAATGACGGCCATCGCGCTGCTCGCCTGTTCATGCGCTGTCGAACCGGCGCAATTTGGTTTCCGATCACGACACCGTCGGTGTGGTTGACCATGAGAACTCTGCACCTGCAGCGCAATCTACTGACCGGCGTGCTGATCGTTTTTCCGATCTGGCTGACCTGGGTCGTCTTTGAAATTGTTTTGCGCCAGCTGTCGCGCTTCGGTGCGCCGTGGGTTGACGCGGCATTGGAGGCCTTTGCCAACTGGTTTCCGCCGCTCGCTCCGTGGTTGGACCTGCAGTCGCTACGCTTCGTGCTGGCGGTCGTGCTGACGCTGGGCGGGCTGTATTTTCTCGGTTGGCTTGCCACACGCGTGATTGGTCGACGCGTGCTCGGATGGATGGATCGCCTGATCAATCAGATTCCCTGGGTCAAGGCAGTCTATGGCGGGACCAAGAAACTCATCAGCGTTCTTCAGACCAAGCCGGAGGGCGCGCAACGTGTGGTGTTGATCGACTTTCCGAATGCCGACATGAAAGCCATCGGCTTCGTGACACGCGTCATCCGGGAGGAGGGCAGTGGACGGGAACTGGCGGCCGTCTATGTGCCGACGACGCCCAATCCGACCTCCGGCTATCTTGAAGTGGTGCCGGTGGAACGCTTGACACCGACGGACTGGAGTGTCGAGCAGGCGATGGCCTTCATCATCTCCGGCGGTGCGGTCGCACCGGCTGAAATGCCTTTCTCGCGTTCGAACAAGGAGTCATCCGATGCAGGCTGAGTTGGGGCGTTCGCAGCGACTGTTCGTGGTGCTGGCTGGCTTTTTCGTCTGCAACGCGCTGCTGGCGGAGTTCATTGGCGTGAAGATCTTTGCGCTGGAGGAGACGCTGGGGTTGTCGCCCTTCAACTGGACGCTGTTCGGTCAGTCGGGGTCATTGAACTTCACCGCCGGTGTGCTGCTGTGGCCGGTGGTGTTCGTGATGACCGATGTGATCAACGAACACTACGGGCCGCGCGGGGTTCGACTGCTGTCATGGTTGACCGTGGCACTGGTGATCTACGGGTTTGCCTTTGCGTATCTCGCCATCGGCTTGCAGCCAGCGGAATGGTGGCGGGGCGTGAATGTCGAACACGGTGTACCGGACCAGCAGGCCGCGTTTGCGGTCATCTTCGGACAGGGTCTTTGGACCATCGCGGGTTCGGTGACGGCCTTCCTGTTGGGGCAGTTGATCGATATCGCCGTGTTCCAGCGCATTCGCCGATTGACCGGCGAGCGCTGGATCTGGATGCGTGCGACGGGAAGCACTCTGGTGTCCCAACTGGTCGACAGCTTTGTCGTGCTCTACATCGCATTCGTGCTGGGGCCTCAGCAGTGGTCGCTCAGCCTGTTTGCGGCGGTGGCCAGCGTCAACTACGTCTACAAGGTGCTGGCCGCGTTCGCGATGATTCCGCTGCTTTACCTGTCGCGACGCTGGATTCGATCCTGGCTCAACGAGCCTGTGGCGGCTTCGGAAGTGAAATCGGCGTGATGGGCGGTGCTGGATTGCCGTCGGCATCCGTGGCGCCGGGGAACGCGTCCTCGCTGCCGGGAACCGCCGCATCGGGTGCCTGCAATGCGGCATCGCCGTCTTCACTCATGCGTGCGGCTTCCTCGGCCGCCTGACTCATGACGATGATGCTGATCCGACGATTGATCGGATTGGTCGGGTTCTCCTTGTCAAACAGAACCGACGACGACAGCCCCACCACACGCGATAATTTTTCCTCGGACAATCCCGCCGCCACCAGCGCGCGCCGCGCGGCGTTGGCACGATCGGCGGAAAGCTCCCAGTTGGAATAGCCACTGGGACTGGCATAGCGCGACTGGTCGGTATGGCCGGTGATGCTGATCCGGTTTTCCACCTTGTTCATGTAGGGCGACAGTTCGCGCAGGATTTCGGTGGTGTAGTCCTTCAGGCGCGAACTGCCCATATCGAACATGGGGCGATTCTGTTGATCGACGATCTGAATACGCAGTCCCTCGGGCGTGATGTCGAGCAACAGTTGATCCTTGAACTGGGCCAGCGATTCGCTGGTTTCGATTGCGTCCTTCAACTCCGCCAACAAGGATTCCAGCTTCTGCTGTTCGACCTGCCGGGCGATTTCCTTGGCCTCCTCGGCATCGCGTGGTGACTCGCCTTCACCGACTTTCGGTCCCTCGCCACCCATCGTTGGCGAGGTCATGTTCTTGGACACCTTGACCGGGTTGGTTCCCGCACCGCCTGCGCCCAGCGCATTGGGCGGCGGCGTGCGCGAGGTGCCACTGAGCACGCTGGGATTCTTGAAGTATTCGGAAATGCCGGAAAGGGACTCTTCCGGCAAGGTGCCAACCAGCCACATCACCAAAAAGAAGGCCATCATCGCGGTCACGAAGTCGGCATAGGCGACTTTCCAGGCACCACCATGGTGGCCGCCACCGCCCTTCTTGACCTTCTTGATGATGATCGGTTGCGCCTTGTCCTTGTCAGCCATGCGACTTCTCCGCCGATTCCCTGCGTCCGTTCATCGTGCAATGTCGTGGGGTGTTCACTTGGTCGCCTTCAACTCGGCTTCCAGATCCGCGAACGACGGACGCATGTCGGCAAACAGCAGCTTGCGGGCGAATTCGATGGCCACCGGCGGCGGATAGCCGCGCAGCGTCGCGACCAAGGTCATCTTCACCATTTCGAAGGGTTTGCTGTCCTGATGCGCGCGCGCACCCATGGCGGCGGCCATCGGACCGATGTAGCCGTAGCCCATGAGAATGCCGAGGAAAGTACCGACCAGGGCCGAGGCGACTTTCGCGCCGATCACGGCGGGCGGCGCGTCACCGACGATGGACATGACTTTGACGATGCCGAGTACCGCCGCGACGATACCAAAGGCGGGCATGCCGTCGGCGGCGGTCTGAATGGCATGGCTGGGTTCAAGCGCCTCGTGGTGGTGGGTTTCCAGTTCGGTATCCAGCAGCGCTTCCAATTCGTGCGGTGCCAGGTTGCCGCCGATGATCAGGCGCAGCGCATCAGTAATGAAGTCGAGCAAATGATGGTCGTTCAGCACCTTCGGGTACTTCTGGAAGATCGCACTGGACGACGGGTTTTCGACGTGCTCCTCGATGGCCATCAGGCCATCCTTGCGGGCCTTCATTAGCAGCTCGTAGAGCAGTTTCAGCAGCTCGATGTAGTCCGCGCGCTGGAAGGGCGGGGGCTTCAGCAGGGCGATGATGCCGGCAATGCTGGCCTTGACCGTTTTCATCGAATTGCCGACCACAAAGGCACCCAAGGCACCGCCACCGATGATGAACAGCTCGATGGCCGCCGCTTCGACAATCACCATGATGTGGCCACCGGCGATGATGAAACCGCCGAATACGAAGGCAGTGACCAGAACCATTCCGACAATGACCAGCATGGGAGCCTCTCAGCTAGAACGAATGCAATGCCCGTTGCAAGGACCGTGCGCGAGCTTCTGTGGGTCGTTGCCAGCTCGTGAGGCACCCAAGTGGATTGGTTTTGCGCCACCTAACGCGGTGCGACCCGTTGTGCGGCAGCGGCTCGTTTGATGGATGCCTGTTGGGCTGCGCTCGCGCGCATTCGGTGACGACCTGCAGGGGGGGGGCGGCCTCGGAGTGTCGAAAAATTGACATGGCGATGCGGCACCAGGTCTGCAATGCTTTTATACGACGCTGGCTATTCGTCCTTCGGCCAGTATCACTTGGTTTTCCGCCGTTGCCTCGATGCATTCGAACTGGATATCAATCAACGACAATGCCTATGCAGGTCTCCGATTCTCCGGCTGAAAATGGCATCGTTCCGGTCATCACACGCGCCCTGACCTTGTTCGGTACGGTCCCGGTGATTGTGCTGGGGCTATTGGTCGGGCTGTTCGATTACCAGATTCGTCGCGTGCAGGCGGAGGCTCACGTTACCGCCACCGCACGAACCGTGGTCGCCGATCTGGGCTTGTTTCTTGATGTCCACCGAGGCGCCGTGGCGCAGTTGGCAAACTTGTTCCCAATCGGTGTGGATCAGCAGTTCGACGTCGAACGATCCCAGCGTGCACTGGACGGTCTGCGAAGGAGTTTTCCAGGATTTTTGACCGCCATCGTTGCGGATGCCAGCGGTCTGATCATTGCCGGATCCACCGCAGAGGGCACCACGGCGAGTTTGGGCTGGCGTCAGTTCAGTGTCGCGGATCGGCCCTATTTTCGATTCGCCCGCGAGCGGCGGCGTGCGTATTTATCCAGTGTATTTATCGGGCGCGGCTTCGGGAACGACCTGCTTTGCGCGGCGAGCGCGCCGGTATTGGGTAGCAAGGGTGAGGTCATTGCCGTGGTGCAAGGCGCAATGACACTCAGTACGCTGGCGGCTGCATTCGAGTCGGCTGCGTCACAGCCTGATCTTGAACTACTGGTCCTCGATTCGGACGGGCGCGTGGCATTTCGCAGCGAATCGTTGCCTTACGAAGTCTTGCAGACGACGGGCGAGGAGTTTGATGGTTTGCCGCGGCAGGCTGACGAATTTGCCTCGCTGCCGTTGCGCATGGCCAATCTCTCGCCGCAAAGCTATATCGCGGCGCGCGGATTCACGCCGGAAGGCTGGTCGGTCGTGGCCGTGCGTTCTGCGGCGTCAATCATGCGCCTGACGCTGATCGATATGGGTCTGGTCCTGCTGCTCGCGGTTGTCGTTGGTATCGCCGCCGGCGGGCTGGGACGTCGCTACGCGTCCGGTTTGTTGCAGCCCGTTGTGGCGATTGCCGAACGCCTGGACGAGATATCCATCGCCGCGCATCCGCAGGCCGAACATCATCCTTGGCGATTTGCCGAGCTGACCCGCCTGGAAGCAGCGTTCGCACGCATGACGCAACGCCTCGCCACCAGTTATCGAAAGCTGCAGGACGATTTCGAAACGGAGTCGGCATTGCGTGTGCAGTTGGCGCGTGCGCAGGTGCAGACCGAGCGTATGGATCGCGAACTGACCGTTGCGCGCGATATTCAGCTCGCCATGGTGCCGTCTGAAACGGCGCTTGATCTGGTCTCCGACACCGTTGAACTGGCCGGTTTGTTGGAACCCGCCAGAGCCGTGGGAGGCGACTTCTTCAATGTCGTGGCGGTTGACGAAAACACCCTGAGCTTTTTCATTGGCGACGTATCGGACAAGGGCGTGCCTGCGGCCTTGTTTATGGCACGTCTGGTGACCTTGCTCGATGGGCCCCTACGCCGCGGTGATTTGCCCAGCGAGGTGCTGGCGCGGGTTGGTCGTCATATCGCCATCGACAATCCGGCCGACATGTTTGCCACGTGTCTTGTTGGACGCATCGATCTGGGCAGTGGACAGTTGCGCCTGGCCAGCGCCGGGCATGACGCGCCCCTGCTGATGCATGCACAGGGAATGATCGAATTGGTCCGTATCGATGGCGGACCGGCACTCGGCATCGAAGTTGATGCGGATTACCCTGAAGTTGGCTTGAAGCTGCATCAGGGCGACGTGCTGTTGTTATTCACCGATGGCCTTGTCGAAGCCACCAAGCTGGACGGCGAAATGTTCGGCATGACGCGTTTGCAGGATGTGCTGGCCGGCTTGCGTTCGCGCAGTGCGCATCAGGTGGTGATGGGGATGGCGCAAGTGGTTCGGCAGTTCCAGGCCGACAAGCCGCCGAATGACGATTTGTGCATGTTGTGTCTGCGCATGCCACCCGAGCTGAGTCGGCAGGTCGTGCAGGACGGGGATCTGCTGCAATCGCATGGGCTAGAGAATCTGCCGGCCCTGCTGGACGCGATGGAGCGTCGACTGCGTTTCCTTGGCTTCCGTCAAAGTACTCGTGATGACGCGCGATTGGTGGCAGAGGAGATCTTTACCAATGCCTGCCTGCATGGTCAGCGCGGTCCCTCGGAGGTGACCTGCGAAATTCGCTCTGTTCCTTACGAGGGCGGGCTGTTTCTGGAACTGATGGATGACGGTTCGCCCTTCAACCCCTTGGCACAGAATCTGCCTGACGTGGATGCGGACCTTGAAGACCGTGAAGTTGGCGGACTGGGTGTATTTCTGGTGCGAACCCTCAGTAGTGAAGCCAACTATCACCGTGCCGGCGAACACAACATTCTGCAACTGGTTCTGGATAGTGGGCAGAAATTCCAAAGGAGCGTCACATGAGCTTGAGAATCCATATCGGCGAACGTATCCAGGACCGACAGGTCGTTGTTATTGAAGGGCGCCTGGACTCGATCAGCTATCACGAGCTGGACCGGCAAATCACGCCGGCGATCGAGGATGCAGAAGTGAATACCTTGGTATTCGATCTGGCCAAACTTGACTACATTTCCAGCGCTGGCATCCGCAGCGTGTTTCGCGCACGCAAGGCGTTGGCGGCCCGAAGCGGACGTGTGCTGATCGTCAATCCTCAAGCGCAGGTAGAAAAGGTGTTCGACATCGTCAAGGCGGTGCCGGTGAAGGAAATTTTCCGGTCAACGGAGGAACTTGATCACTACCTCGACCGGATTCAGAAGCGCATCGTCAGCGGCGATGACGATTGAGGAGGTATCTCGCTGTCGAGGAGTCTGTTGCGGGCATGTACTGCGACGACGCGCGTTGAGAGGTCAGGACAGCCATTCTTCAACGCCCTGCGGGTGTCGTGCGGTTCGGCTCAGTGGTTGCGGTCAATCGCATAGCGCGCCAGCCCCAGCAGCGCATCCCTGAACGCCGAGGGTGGGCAGCATTGCAAAGCCTCGGTCGCTTGCGCCGCGTAACGTTCGGCGACAGCACGGCTGTAGTCGAGACTGCCTTGCGCATGGATCGCGTTGACGATCTCGGGCATGGCCTGCAGGTCGCCGGTTTCAATCGCCTGCGCAATGCGTTGCCGCAGCGCGTCGTCGCAATGGCTCATGCAATGAATCACCGGCAGGGTGGCCTTGCCCTCGGCCAGATCGTCGCCCAGATTCTTGCCCAGGGTATCGGCGTCGGCGGTGTAGTCGAGCACGTCGTCGGCAATCTGGAAGGCATAGCCCAGCGTCAGACCAAACTCGCTCATGGCCTGCTCGACGGCGTCGTCGGCGCCCGCCAGCACCGCACCCAAACGGGTCGCGGCCGCAAAAAGTACGGCGGTTTTGCGTTCGATGACGCGCAGATAGGCGGCCTCATCGGTGTCGGGGTTGTGCACATGCAGTAGCTGCAGCACCTCGCCCTCGGCGATGGCGTTGGTCGTGTCGGCGAGGATGCGCATGATCCGCATACTGTCCAGCTCGACCATCAACTGGAAGCTGCGTGAATACAGGAAGTCGCCGACCAGCACGCTGGCCGCATTGCCCCACAGTGCATTCGCCGTCTTGCGGCCACGACGCAGGTCCGATTCATCAACCACATCGTCGTGCAACAGCGTCGAGGTGTGAATGAACTCGATGATCGCCGCCGCCTGGACATGCGCATCGCCCTGATAGCCCAGCGCACGCGCCGCCAGCAAAACCAGCATCGGACGCAGTCGCTTGCCGCCCGCCGAAATGATGTGCTCGCCAATCTGGTTGATCAGCACCACATCGGAAGCCAGACGACGGCGGATCAGATCATTGACGGCCGACATGTCCGCGCTGACAAGCGCCAGGATTGCGGCAAGGTCGGTGGCGGGCGCAGGCGAGGAGGTTGGGGGCGGCAGATTCATGGGGCGCAAGTATAGCGGGGCTTGCGTGTGGGTCCGCTTGCGTGGATTTCACATCGCGGCGAATTCCTACCGACCAAGGCCCGCAACTCCGACGGGGCACACCTTGTGCGCAGGTATACTCTGCCGCCTGTGCCGTTGATCGACGGCGCCCCGGACAACAGGAGCCCCCATGGCACGCGGCATCAACAAAGTCATTCTCGTCGGCACGTTGGGCGCCGACCCGGAAACCCGCTATCCGGCAGGTGGCGGTGGTACCACCATCACCTCGGTCCGCCTGGCCACCAACGAAAGTTGGACCGATAAACAGGGCCAGAAGCAGGAACGGACCGAATGGCACCGCGTCAAATTCTTCGGCAAGCTCGCCGAAATCGCCTCCGAATACCTGCGCAAAGGTAGTCAGGTATACGTGGAAGGTAGCCTGCGTACCGATAAATACATGGATCGCGACGGCAACGAGCGCTACAGCACCGATATCATCGCCAACGAAATGCAGATGCTCGGCGGCCGTCCACAAGGTGATCGCAGCGAACGATCAGACGCGGGCGGCGACCGCGGCGCAGATCGTGGCGGATACTCGCGTAGCGCCCCGCCCCGTCAGAGCGGCGGCATGCCTCCGCGCGACAATGGCCCATCGGCCCCAATGCCCGATTCACGCGTGGCCGATTTCCCGGAAGACGATATTCCCTTCTGATCGTCCGGGTTTCCGTTTACCCAACAAGCCACGCCACCGCGTGGCTTGTTTCGTTTGACGCGAGCCAATTTGCTCAATGCTTCAGCGCTTCTTTCGCCGCGTCCTGCAGGCGTTGCAGGTGGCGATCCAGTTGTTGCAGGCGTTGCAGGGCTTGCGCTTCGTTGTGGGGGACGAAGCGTAGACGGTCGTTGGGGGCGAGTTGGGCGAGACGCGGCAGGTCGGCGCTGGGGACGTGGCCGATTCGGGGGTAGCCGCCAATGGTCTGGGCGTCGGCCAGCAGGACGATGGGTTTGCCTTCGGGTGGCAGTTGTACGGTGCCGATGCTTACGGGTTCGGACAGCGTGGATGGGGCGCTGATCGACAGGGGTGTTTCGCTGTCGAGGCGCAGGCCCATGCGGTTGGAACGCGAGTCGACCAGGTATTCCGTGCCGAACAGCAGTTCGCTGTCGGTCGGCGGATGGCGTCCGGGCAGCAAGCCAACTTCCGCGACCGGGTCCAGACTCAGTGCCGGTGCAGGATTGGCCCACCAGCGGGCAAGATGCAGGCCGATGCTCTGGCGTGGCCAATGTCGACCCAGACTGAAGCAGTCCGACAACACGAACCGGTCTCCGGCTTGCAGTGCGCGTCCCTGCCAACCACCGAATCCCCCGTCCAGAGCGGTAGCGCGACTGCCGAGGACGCTGGGACAGTTCAATCCACCCGCGACGGCGAGATAGAGCCGTGCGCCGCGTTGGCTGCGTCCGATGTCGATGATGCTGCCAGCGGCGACGCGCATGGCGCGCCACATTGGCAGGGCCAGATCGTCGAGGCTCGCTTCAAAGCGACCGCCGCACAGCGCGATGACGGCATCTTGCGTGAAGCGCAGTCGCGGGCCGATCAGGGTGATTTCCAGTGCGGCGGCACCACTGTCATTGCCCACCAGTGCGTTGGCGACCTGCAGGCTGAAGGTATCTGCCGCACCGCCAACCGGCACGCCCAGCGCGCGGTGATGCGGGCGTCCGAGATCCTGCACGCTGGTCAAAAGTCCGGGCTTGAGGATTTCCAGACTCATCGCGCGCCCTGTGGCAGGTTGTCGATGTCCTCGATGGCGGTGGGTACGAAGCGCAGTCGCGATCCGGCACGCAGCAGGGTGGCGGGCTGGCGTTGCGGATCAAACAGGCGCAGCGGCGACCAGCCGATGAGTTGCCAGCCGCCGGGACTGGGCAAGGGATAGATGCCTGTCTGCGCGCCGCCAATGCCGACGGCACCTGCGGCAATGCGGGTGCGGGGAGACGCCAAGCGCGGTGTTTCCAGTCGTGGGTCGAGTCCCAGCAGGTAAGGAAAGCCGGGCTGGAAGCCGAGCATGGCCACACGGTAGATCGGCGCACTATGGCGGGCGATGACTTCGTCGACCGTCATCCGGCAATGCGCCGCGACGTGTTCGATATCCGGACCATAGTCACCGCCGTAGCAGACCGGCACCGGCAGGATGTTCTGATGCCAAACATCCTCGTTGCCGCTTGCGGAATCATGCTGGGCCTCCCAGTGCAGCTGCGACCAGGTTTGACGAATCCAGCTCTCGATCGTGCGACGGCTTTGGTCGGCTGGAGTATCCATTCGCAGTGGCAGATAGTGGACCGCGACGGAGGCATAGGCGGGCACGATATCCACCACACCTTTCGGTCGTTGACGGTCCAGTTCTGCGGCGAGCGCCAGTACGGCGCGATTGAGTTCGGGATGAAGGCTGTCACCCAGTACGGCGAGAACCGCGCTGTCCCCAAGCGTTTCCAGGGTCAGGCCGGGCTGTGTCACGGCGTTCATCGCGTGGAAATCACCTGTTGGCCGACGTCGGCAAGCGTTGCCAGCGTTTCCAGTAGCTGCAGACGCTCGTCGGTCCAGTACGCCTCGTCGCGGGCTTCGATCTGTCCTAAACCCCAGATCGGTCCGGGCCAGGCGGCATCGCCGACGTGGCGCGCGACCAGATGGACATGCAGTTGCTCGACGACATTGCCCAGCACCGCCGTATTCAGTTTGGTCGGTTTGGCGACCGTCAGCAGCAGGCGCGAGCACAGGTCGATTTCGCGCATCAGTTGCGCTTGCTGCGTGGAATCGAGATCGGTCAGTTCGCGTCGATCCGACAGTCTCGGCACCAGCAGCAGCCACAGCCAGCGCGCATCACGCATACGTCGCAACTGGCAAAGCGGCAGATCGGCCAGCAGATGGCTGTCGGCAGCAAGGCGGGGATGCAGGCCGAACTCGGACATGATCAGGTTTTTCCCTTGCTCAGCTCACGGCGCAGAAACGCGAGGGTCTGCCTGAAGGCCGCGTCGGCGGCCTCGGCGTTGTAGTCGGCGCGCTGCTCGCAGTTGAAGCCGTGACCGGCCTCGTGGATTTCAATCTGCGCGGTGGGGAACGACCGCCGCTGCGCTTCGACGTGATCGGCAGGAATCAGGGCATCGTGGCGACCAAAATGCATCAGCAGCGGCGCCTGTGGACATTCGTATCGAAAGGCCATGCTGCGCCCGCCGTAGTAGCTCACAGCAGGCAAACCCAGGCGCGTGCAGCACAGCAGGGCGATGCTGCCGCCAATGCAGAACCCGACCACGGCAGGGGACAGATGTTCTTGCCGCAGGAGATCACTGGCCGCCGCGCAGGCGGCGACACAGCGATCAAAGCCGACTTCGGCCATGATCTCGCGCCCGACGGCGATGCCGTCCGCGGTGTAGTCCAGTTCCACGCCCGCGCTCACGTAGTCCATCACGGCCGGTGCAATCACCACCAGACCCGCATCCGCAAAACGACGGGCAACGTGTCGAATGTGCGCGTTGACGCCAAAAATTTCCTGCACCAGAACCAGACCGCCAAGGACAGGCGGTCCCGCCGGTGGATCGGCGCGCCAAGCGCTGATCGGGCCGTGGACGGTGTCGAGAGAAATCGTGGACATCTGCTGTCCTTGCCTGAATAGGTTCAGTGGCGGCGAATCAGCACCACCGTGATGTTGTCGGAGCCACCACCGTCGAGCGCCGCCACGATCAACTGGTCAACACATTCCTGCGCACTCAGGTCACTGCGGCGCAGCACCCGTGCAATCCCCGCGTCATCGACTTCTTCGGTCAGGCCGTCACTGCACAGGAGTAACTGCATGCCGGGCTTCAGTTCGCCGCTCAGTGATTCCACCCGCAGCGACTGCGGGTCGGTCACGCCGAGGGCCTGGGTTACCACATTGCGGTGCGGATGACTGCGAGCCTGTTCTGCCGTGATGGCGCCCTGTTCGATCAACTCCTGCACGTAGGAGTGGTCGTGCGACAGTTGCTGCAGTTCACCGTTCCAGAGATAGGCGCGACTGTCGCCAACCCAGGCCACTTCGAAGCGGTTCTGGTTGATGCGCGCGGAGGCGACGGTCGTGCCCATCGGCAGCGCATCGTTGCGGCGCTTGGAGTGTTCAATGATTTCGCTGTCGGCGCGTCGGATAGCGTCGATCAGGTGTGTGCCGCCGCGCACCTCGCGCACGATGATGTCGCGCGCCATCGCACTGGCCACTTCGCCAAACTCGTGCCCGCCCATGCCATCTGCAACCAGCCACAGACCCAGCTCACTGTCGCCATAAAAGGTGTCTTCGTTGTGCTCTCGGCGGAGTCCAACATGGCTTAACAGTCCGAATTCGATCATGCGGGGCATTCATTGGATGGAAAGGCGGATGCAGCTCGCAAGCACAATCCGGGCTGGGTGGCAGCACATCGCATGATGCCGCGCGGGTCCATTGGCGTGCAACCGGTATACGTGGATCGAAGCACGCGGCTGTCATCGGCATGAATTCGTCGCAGCGCCTGCAGCTTGTTCTGCCGAAGGTGGGCGAGTATAGTTCGCGGCCCTGACCACGGCATCGAAAGATGTCGCGAGCACCCCGATACGGAGAGGTGGCAGAGTGGTCGAATGCGCCGGATTCGAAATCCGGTTTACGTCTCCGACGTAACGAGGGTTCGAATCCCTCCTTCTCCGCCAGATGCACCCGAGAAGGCTGCCCGAAACGGCAGCCTTTTCTGTTTGTTCACAGCCGAGGCCGACGATGCGCGACGGAGAGCAACAAGGGCTGATTTCCGCTGCGGCCTTCCCGGTTCGGCTCGATGTGGAGAAATCTCGATTCGAGTTTGTTCAGGTTGACGAACGGCTCGTTCGGACTGCCACGTTTCTTGACCCCCGTAGTCTGGTTCAAGGTCGTCATTCTTCCGCCATCGTGGATGCGTTGGCGCTGTGCGCGGAACTGGACCGCGCGGGCGTGCGGCGATGCCCGATCCGCTGGATATTTCACCTCGGGCATTGTGGGTCGACCCTGCTTAGCAGGGTAGTGGACGGCTTCTCGGGCGTGTTGGGATTGCGCGAGCCGCAGTGTCTCCTTTCTCTCGAGTCCTACCGGATGGAGTTGGATACGCCTTTGGCGCGCGTATCGCGTGAGCGTTGGGAAGGACTACTCTCGACCAGTCTGAGGTTGCTCGGGCGAGGCTTTGACCCCGGGCAGCGGGTGGTGATCAAGCCAACCAGCATTTGCAGCGCACTGGCCGAACGTCTATTGGGTGTCGATGACACAGCGGTCTTCTTGCACATCGATCTGCGCGACTACCTTGCCGCCCTGCTGCGTGAACCCGGCTTGCGCCATCAGGCTTGGCTGAACACGCTCCCTCGACTTTCGGACTGGCAGTCCTGGACCAACGATGCGCTCGCGCTACGTCTGTATGGTTTGACGCCAGCGAGGGCGATCGCCTTGAGCTGGGAGGTCGAAAGGCGCCGTGTGAATCAATTTCAGGCGCGCTTGAACCAGCCGGTCGCGTCCGTCGACTTTGACGACTGGTTGGCCGACCCTGAGGCGCAGACATCCCGTCTTGCCTCCGCATTGGGTTTGGAGACCACCCGGGTCGAGGTACAAAACGCATTGCAGGGTGCTGCCTTGGAACGATATTCGAAAGATCCCTCGCAGCACTTCGATCGTGCTGCACGACGGCGCGAACTGGATCAGTCGATTCATCAATATCGCGAAGAAATCGACGATGCCATGACTTGGCATCGCGAGTCACTGCTGCCTGTCCCTTGACAGTCGCTGAGAAACGGCGGGCACGCATTTTCAGCGAACGGGGTGAGTCTTCCCGATTCCGGTGAAGACCCACCGCTGCATGGACGCCGAGGTTAGCCCTCGATTCCGGTCATGCCCAGGATGTTGTAGCCACCGTCGACGTAGGTGGTTTCGCCCGTGATACCCGCTGCCAGATCGGAGCAAAGGAAGGCGGCGACATTGCCGACGTCTTCGATGGTCACGGTGCGACGGATCGGCGCGTTTTCCTCGACGTGGCTCAGCATCTTGCGGAGATTGCCGATGCCTGCCGCGGCGAGGGTCTTGATCGGGCCTGCCGAAATGGCATTGACGCGGGTACCTTCCGGGCCCAGGTTCAAGGCCAGATAGCGCACACAGGCTTCGAGGCTGGCCTTGGCCAGACCCATCACGTTGTAGTTGACGAGTGCGCGTTCGGCGCCGAGGTAGCTCAGGGTGAGAATGCTGCCGTGACGGCCCTGCATCATCGGGCGGAACGCCTTGGCCAGCGCTGCCAGACTGTAGCTGGAGATATCGTGTGCAATGCGGAAGTTCTCGCGGTTCAGTCCATCGAGAAAGCCGCCGTCCAGGGCCTCGCGCGGTGCGAATCCGACCGAGTGCACGAGTGTATCCAGGCCATCCCAGTGCTTGCCGAGTTCGTTCACCACGGTATCGATTTCCGCATCGACACCAACATCACAGGGCAGCACGATGTTCGAGCCAAACTCTTGCGCCGCTTCCTCGACGCGCGATTTCAGCTTGTCGTTCTGGTAGGTGAAGGCCAGTTGCGCGCCCTGCTTGTGCATGGCTTCGGCAATTCCCCAGGCAATGGAACGGTGGCTGGCGATGCCGACGATGAGTGCGCGTTTGCCTTGCATGAAGCCCATTGGAACTCTCCCTTGTACGATGACTCGCAGCCCGAAACGGATCAGGCGCTGCTGGAATGGTGGTCGAATCAGCGGTTCACAGTGACCACGGGTCACTGCTGGACGGAAGTATGCACGCAAGCAGGCGCAGACCCGCAGTGCGCCACCGTATTGAGTAATGGCATGTCAGCGAACACGCTGCTCTGGTGGATCAGTGCTCCAGACGGATGCGTTGTCCAATGCGCAGGATCGAATGTGCAGTGAGGCGATTCAGTCGCATCAGTTGCGCGGTACTCAGGCCATAGCGCTTGGCGATGGCCGACAGCGTGTCACCGGCACGGACCTCGTGCTCGCGAGGCGGGGGCAGTGCCACCTCTCCACGGGCCAGTCGCCCGCTGAACTCATCGATGGCCTGATGGGCCGATCGTGGCAACAGCCAGGCGGCGGCATCTTCCGCGAATCCACTGCGTGCAAGGGTCGGGTTCCATGCGGCGATTTGTTGCGCGGAAAGACCGGTGACTTGGGTCACGACATCCAGCGAGCGCAGCTCGGGACGCGCGGGACGCAGGACCAAGGGCTCGGGATCGGGCACATTGGGCAAGGCGAGGCCGTAGCGTTCCGGATTGACGAACAGGCAACGCCAGGCTTCAAGTTTGTCCAGATATTCGTGGGTTGTTCGTGGTGTACCGTCGGGCAACTGCTGACCGGCGCGTAGTGGCGTGCGTTCCAGTAGTTTGCGGATGCGAAATCCACCGGCGTTGTAGCTGGCCATGGCCAACTGCCAGTTTTGATAGGTATCGAAATAGTGTTGCAGCAATCCGAGCGCTGCGTCGGTCGCGGGTCCGGGCAGCATGCGCTCATCGACACGGTTGTTGACTTGAAGGCCGCGGGAGCGCGCCGTATCGGCGGTGAACTGCCACATTCCGGCCGGGCCGGATCGAGCACGCGCGGCCGGGTTGTAGTCGCTTTCGACCAGTGGGATCAGAGCGAACTCGCCCGGAAGCTGGCGTTGCTCGACGCCGCGCAGAACGAAGTCCAGCAGGGGGTGAATGCGCTCGATATGCGCGGCAAAGCGTTCGGGCTTGCCGCCATACAGTCGAGCCCAGCGATCCACCGACTCGGTTCCGGTACAGGTTGGCGATTGCAACTGGTTGCGCAAGCGGGCATGCAGATCCGGCGCTGGCATGGGCAGCGGCGCGGGTTCGGTTTGCGGTGCCGGGGAAGCGACCGGCATCGCCGGTGCAGGTTCGATGGGGACGGGCGGTGGTGTCTTGGTTGCCTGGGGTGTGCATGCGCTCAACCCTATGGCGGCACAGACCAGCAGGACTCGCTGCTGCCAAGCGCTCATCGGAACTCGTCCTTCCAGCGACGCAAGCCGGCAAGACAATGCACCGGGTCGGTGACGGGTTCACGCCAGTGCTGTTCAACCGCGGAGCGGATGCTGGGTTCATGCACGCGCAGAAAGGGATTGCATTGCCGTTCGCTGCGCAGCCTCACTGGCAGGGTGGGATGACCCTCGGCACGTTGTTTGGCGGCGTGATGCGCCCGCGCCTGCAAGGCGGTATTGGCCGGGTCAACGAACAAGGCAAAACGGGCGTTGGCCTCGGTGTATTCGTGGGCCGGGCAGAGCAGGGTGTCGTCGGGCAAACCCGCGATGCGTTGCAGTGAGTCGTACATCTGGGCAGCGCTGCCTTCGAACAATCGGCCGCAGCCCAGACTGAACAGCGTGTCGCCACAGAACAGATGGCCTTCGCCATACCAGGCGACGTGACTCCGCGTGTGGCCCGGTGTCGCGATCACCTCGAACACCAGACCCGAGTCGGGCGGCGCGATGCGGTCACCGTCGCTCACCGCGTGAACAGATCCCGGTATGCGCGCGTCGACCGGGCCATAGACCGGCCAGCCGTAGCGCGCCTGAAGCAGCTCGATGGCGGCCACGTGGTCACTGTGATGATGCGTGATGAGGACGGCGGCGACGGCGAGTCCTGCCTCCACGGCATTGATCACGACATCGGCATCGCCCGGATCGACCAATACGCCGGCGCGATCCGATTGCCGCAGGTGCCAGATGTAGTTGTCGTCCAGTGCGGGAAGCGCAATCAGATGCAACATGGCGAGGATACGGTGGAGGAAGGGTCGGAGTGTGGCATAGGCAGACGTGGTCGTTTGTTGGCGATTTGTTGGCCGGGCGCGAGCTGTGACTGGCTGTGTCCGTCAAGCACACCATTGCACGGGCGGTCTGCCCGGTCATTGCCTCACTCGATGCGCACGCTGACCTGGCCGACGCCCTCCACGGTCGCGACCAGTCGGTCACCGCGTGCGACCGCGCCGACGCCGGCTGGTGTGCCAGTGAAGACCAAGTCACCGGCTTGCAGACGGACGAAACTCGACAGATTGGCGAGTAGCTCGGGCACTGACCAGATCAGATCGCTGATCCGCGCATCCTGCTTGACTACCCCGTTGTGCTGCAGGGTGATCCGCGCATCGGTCGGATGACCGCCCTGGCTCACCGGTACGATCGCACCACACGGGGCAGAATGATCAAAGCCCTTGGCCATGTCCCAGGGTTTGCCGCCCTTCTTGAATTGCGCCTGCAGATCACGTCTTGTCATGTCCAGTCCGACCGCGTAGCCGAAGACGGCCGCCTTTGCCTGTTCCGGTGTGAGGTGGGCGCCGTCGCCGCCGATCGCCACAACCAGTTCGGCCTCGTAGTGGAAGTCGGCGGTGTGTGCCGGGTACGGCACCACACCGCCGTCGGCGACGATGGCGTCGGCAGGCTTCATGAAGAAAAACGGCGCCTCACGACTCGGATCGACGCCCATTTCCCGCGCGTGTTCCGCGTAATTGCGCCCGACGCAATAGATCCGCCGCACCGGGAAATACTGCCGCGTACCGGCAACCGCTAGGGACGGCAGTGCAGGCGGTGGCAACACGTAGACCGAATCATTGGCCGAGAAGGGCATGGGAAGGACTCGCACGGGACAGGAAGGCACAGGATAACGAAGCCGGGGCGATTTCTTCTGCGCTTGGCGAATCCCGGCCCTGCCGGGCGTGGGTAGGGTCAGCGCCCTGCTAAACTGCGGCCTTCGATTCACAGCCTTACGCCATGACTGACGCCAACGACTCCACGCCGGTACGCAACGACTTCATCCGCCAGATCGTCCGCGAGGACATCGCCTCGGCCAAGCACGACCACATCCAGACCCGCTTTCCACCCGAGCCGAACGGCTATTTGCACATCGGTCACTCGAAATCGATTTGCCTGAACTTCGGTGTGGCGGGTGAGTTCGGTGGGCGCTGCAACTTGCGTTTCGACGACACCAACCCCGCCAAGGAAGACCCCGAATACGTCGAGGCCATAAAGGAAGATGTGCGCTGGCTGGGCTTCGAGTGGAGCGAGCTGCGGCATGCGTCCGACTACTTCGAGGTGTTCTATCAAGCCGCCGAAAAGCTGATCCGCCAAGGCGATGCCTACGTCTGCGACTTGAGCGCCGACGAGGTGCGCGTCTATCGCGGCACCCTGACCGAGCCGGGTCGCAACTCGCCGTTTCGTGAGCGCAGTGCTGACGAGAATCTGGATCTGTTCCGGCATGCGCGCAGGTGAGTTCGCGGACGGCGCGCGCACCTTGCGGGCAAAGATCGACATGGCCTCCGGCAACATCAACTTGCGTGATCCCGCGTTGTTCCGCATCAAGCATGTCGCGCACCAGAATACCGGCGACGCCTGGTGCATCTATCCGATGTACGACTACGCGCATTGCCTGTCGGATGCCATCGAGGGCGTCACCCATTCGCTGTGCACGCTGGAGTTCGAAGACCATCGTCCGCTCTACGACTGGTGCGTGGACAAGGTGGATCTGGTCAACCATCCCGAATTGCTGTCCTCGCTGGCAGATCGTGGTTGGCATCAGGCGGCCGCCAAGCCGAGACAGATCGAGTTTTCGCGCCTCAACATCAACTACACCGTGATGAGCAAACGCAAGCTGCTGGCGCTGGTCAACGAAAAGCTGGTGGCGGGTTGGGACGATCCGCGCATGCCGACCTTGCAGGGCATCCGGCGTCGTGGCGTGCCGCCGCAGGCCCTGCATCTGCTGGCCGAGCGCGTGGGCATCTCGAAGCAGAACTCGGTCATCGATTTTTCGGTGTTCGAGGGCTGCATTCGCGATGCGCTGGATGTGCAGGCGGTACGGCGACTGGCCGTGCTCGATCCGCTCAAGGTGGTCTTGACCAACCTGCCCGAGGCGTTGCGCGAGACATTGCGTTTTCCCAATCACCCCAAGGACGAATCCTTCGGTCAGCGTGAGGTGCCGTTCTCGCCGCAACTCTGGATCGAGCGTGAGGATTTCATGGAAGTGCCGCCCAAAGGCTTCCATCGCCTCGTGCCGGGCGGGGAAGTCCGCCTGCGTGGCGTTGGTATCGTCCGCTGCAACGACGTCATCAAACAGGGCGATCAGGTCACCGAACTGCGCTGCAGCCTCGACCTGGATACCCGACCCGGTGGTTCAGCGGTGGATCGCAAGGTCAAGGGCACGATCCACTGGGTCAGCGCCTTGCACGCGGTGGCTGCCGAAGTTCGCCTGTACGACCGACTGTTCAAGGTCGCCGATCCGGATGACGAATCCGAGGGCAAGACCTATCGCGACCACCTGAATCCGGATTCGATTCGCCGCGTGCAAGCCTGGGTGGAACCGGCGTTGGCCGCGTGTGCGCCCGAGACGCACGTGCAGTTCGAGCGCTTGGGGTTCTTCGTCAGTGACCGTCGCGATCATTGCGCCGAAAAGCCGGTGTTCAATCGTGCGGTGACCTTGCGTGATACGTGGGCTGGCAAGTGATACATCAGGTGCTGAGGAGGGGGCTTTTCAGTCTTCTGCTCGGCGCCTGTGCGTCAATGCCGGACCATGCTTCGGAATCCAGCAGGGTCGCACCCCCGGTTGTATCGCGCACTTGCCAGACCGACGCCGATTGCGCGGTGAAGAATGTCGGCAACTGTTGCGGGTACTATCCCGCCTGCGTCAACAAGGACGCAGACACCTTTCCTGAGCGCGTGGCCGCCGAGTGTGCGAAACAAGGCGTTTCGTCCATCTGCGGATTCCCCGAGATTCCCGGCTGCCGGTGCGTGGCTGGACAGTGCGAAGCCAAAACGCTCGAACACCATCCACACGAGTGAGCCATGCTGTACGCACAAATCCACTTGACCTTGCCTGCCTGGGTCCACGAACTCGCGCCCGAGGGCGTTGTCCATGCGGGCGATGACGCCAAGATGCAGCTCGCCATTGCCTTGTCGCGTCGCAATGTCGAAGCGGGTACGGGTGGCCCCTTTGGCGCGGCCATCTTCGACTCACGCGACCGCTTGCTCGGTGTCGGCGTCAATCGCGTGGTGCCGCAGAGCTGCTCGGTGGCGCATGCCGAAATGATGGCGTTCATGACCGCGCAGGCGCGAACTCAACGCTTTCGTCTCAACGAAGGCGAGGACAACGTTACCCTGGCGACGTCGTCTCAGCCGTGTTGCATGTGCTACGGCGCCAGTTTCTGGGCCGGCATCGATACGCTGTTGATCGGCGCGCGCGCCGAAGACGTGATGAGCCTGACCGAGTTCGATGAAGGTCCGCTGCCCTCGGACTGGATCGGCGAGCTCGAAGCGCGCGGCATTCGGGTTCGAAGGGACATCCTTCGCCAACCCGCCTGCGAGGTGCTGCGCAGCTACGGTGAAACCGCCGGGGCACGCTATTGAGCGGCGCGGCGGCTGGCCTGTATCTGCCCTGTCGCGCTGGCTTCGAGCCAGAGTGCGCGGCGGAGATCATTGATCAAGCGGCGCGATGTGGCGTTGCGGGGTATCCGAAGACAGATCGTGACAGCGGTTTTGTGCGCTTTCTGGGGCTGGACGCCAGTAGTCAGTCGCTGCTGGAAAAGCGCTTGTCCTGGCGCGATTTGATTTTTGCGCGGCAGTGTCTGTCGGTGTTTGCCGAGTTGCAGGAGATGGACCCGAAGGATCGTCTGACGCCGGTACTGGCAGCCATTGCCGAGCGCGGACAGCGATTTGGCGACTTGTGGATGGAACACCCCGACGCGGACGAGGGCCGAACCCTGTCGGCGCTGGCGCGCAGTTTTGGCAATGCCCTGCGAGCTGGACTGCGTCGCGTTGGTTGGCTCAGTGCCAGCACGGACGTCCGCGCACCGCGACTGCATGTGATCCTGCTGGGTGGCACGCATCTGCTGCTGGCGCACAGCGATCCGGCGGATAGTTCACCCTGGCTGCAGGGCATTCCGCGCCTCAAGCTGGCGCACGATGCGCCCAGTCGATCCGCGCTCAAGCTGGAGGAGGCGCTGCTGACGCTGATGAGCGAGGACGAAAGGTCGCGCTGGATGAAGTCAGGGCAGCGCGCGGTGGATCTCGGTGCCGCACCGGGCGGTTGGAGTTGGGTGCTGGCGCGGGCGGGATTGCAGGTGAGTGCCATCGACAACGGGCCCTTGGCCGAGAGTGCCATCGGCACCGGCATGATCAAACACTACCGCGCCGATGGATTCCGCTGGCGGCCGGAGCATCCGGTGGACTGGTTGGTCTGCGACATGGTTGAGCAACCCAAGCGCGTTGCGGAACTGATCGGCGACTGGTTGGTGAAGGGCGATTGTCGACGCACGATTTTCAACCTCAAGTTGCCGATGAAGAAGCGTTACGCCGAGGTCTGCCAGCTTCGCGAACGCATGCGCGATCGATTGCGCGACGCCGACATCGACCTGCACTGGCGCGCGCGCCAGCTCTACCATGATCGCGAGGAGATCACCGTGGCGCTGTTGCCTCGCGACTACTGATTCACGGTAGATGAAGGCGCTGCATCGGGCTCGACCAGACGCACCTGGTCGCTCTCCCAGTCGCGCCGGAACACGTGCTCCGCGCCATCGGCGAACCTCACCCGGAACTCGAGTTGTACGGCGTCCAGCCAGCCCGGAAATGTGCTGTGCAAGCCCTCCTGGCTGCGCCAGATCTCGAGCATGTCGGACAGCGCTGGGTCGTGTGCCAGAAACAGGTCGCCCTTGTCGCGCAATGCGTCCTCGATCCGCGAGCGTGCAGGGGCATCGTTCGGGATGTTACGGCCAATCAACCTTGCCCAGCTTGGAATCTGCAGCGCCTCCTCCTTAACGGCAATGCTGATTTGCATGCTGCCGTGGCTAGCGGCATGCACGCGAGCGAGGCGCTCTGCCAAGACACGCAAGGGCTCGGGAATATCGTTGACGGCGAGCACCGAGGTCTTCCCGCCCGCCGCATTGCGAGCTGCAACAAGATAGCCGTAGACCTCACCACTGCTGAAGTCCGCGAAGAGGTACTTGGTGGGAACCGGCATTGGCGCGGGCAACTGCGCCAGGCGCTGCGATTCCGAACAATGGTCGCAACGCAGAAGCGTCGCGCCTGCAGGCGAAGAAGCACACACTGTCGCGAGAACAAAGACCAGCGCATAGACGCGTTGTTGCCACATCAGGTGCTGTCCAGTATGCAGAGATGGGCAGCAATGCTAGCAGCACCTGTCCCTGACTTTCGGCCCACGATGTCGCGGTGTGCACGGCGTAGCGTGGACGCCGACACAAAGGAGAGGCCGCCATGATTCACTCCACCCGCCGTGAACTGCTCAAGCTGGGCCTTTCTGCCGCCGCGACCGCACTCTCGCCTGGATTTGCCAGCGCGGTCGGCAAGGCGGAAAAACCGCTGCGCATCCTTATCCTGGGTGGTACCGGATTTACCGGTCCGCATCAGGTCCGGTACGCACTGGCGCGTGGTCATCAGGTCACACTGTTCAATCGCGGTCGCAAGCCGCAGCGTTGGCCTGACGATGTCGAGGAGTTGCTGGGTGACCGCGACACGGGCGACTACAGCGCACTGCAAGGTCGCGAGTGGGATGTCTGCATTGATAACCCGACCTCGGTTCCTGTGTGGGTGCGTGATGCGGCCAGGGTGCTCAAAGGGCATATCGGTCACTACGTTTTCATTTCGACCATTTCGGTCTACGCGGACACTTCGCAGCCGAACATGGACGAAGGCGCGGCCGTGGCGACCTACGACGGTGATGACGCGATGGCCGAGACCATGGCCGGACTTCGCGCCAACATGAATCTGTACGGACCGCTCAAGGCGCTGAGTGAAGCGCAGGCGCGCCAAGAGTATGGCGAGAAGGCGGTCACGATCATTCGACCTGGATTGATCGTGGGTCCGGGCGATGAAACCGATCGCTTTACCTACTGGCCAGTCCGAATCGCGCGCGGTGGCGATGTCGCCGCTCCGGGTGATGGCAGTGATCCGGTGCAGTTCATCGATGCGCGCGATCTGGCGGAGTGGACCGTTCGAATGGCCGAAACCGGCACCGCTGGCACCTTCAACGCAACCGGGCCAAATTACGAGATGAGCATGGCTTCCATGCTGCACGGCATTCGCGCCGGAACCACTGCTGGCGCGCGTCTGCATTGGCTGCCAACACCCTTCCTGGAGAAGCAGGGTGTTCAGGCCTGGTCGGACATGCCGGTCTGGGTGCCCGGTGTCGGTGACAGCGCTGGCTTCGCGAGAGTGAGTAATCAACGTGCGATGCAGCGTGGACTGAGCTTTCGTCCCTTCAGTGAGACCGTTGGCGACACGCTGGCGTGGTTCGCGACGCTGCCCTCCGAGCGGCAGTCAGCGCTGCGCGCGGGCCTTTCGGCAGAAAAGGAGCGAGATTTGCTGGTGAAGTTTGGCACCGCTTAGCTCGCGCTGTCGGTGTTCGTTACACGGATGGCGTCGGGCAATCGATCTGGCCGGTGTGTCGCGCGACGAATCGATGTTCCCCAGCGTCCGTGGTGGATGAGCCTGTCGATGCAATGTGTTTTTCTTGTGCTGCTGTTCGGTCTGTCGCCTGTGTGCCTGGCACTCGGCCCCGTGCGTTTGGTCGCCGAGATCGAACACCACGACTTTCCGGTGTTCTCCGTTCGCCCCAATGCGGTGATTCACGACTTGCGGCCGCATCCGGAGATGGATGACCCCAGTAGGCACTACGAGGGCTTGACCAAGGCGAGCCTGGAGCTGCAGCAATCGCTTGAACAAACGCCCGGCAACTGTGTCGTCGAGTCGATCTCCATTCGATTGAGTCAGGAGGTTCGGATACCACGATGGCAACCTCCCGAAGCGCCGTCTGCCGAAATGCGTGATCGTTGGCAGCGCGCAAGGGACGCATTACTGGCACATGAGCAGACCCATGTCGGCTATTCGATGGAGGCCGCTGACACGTTGAAGGCGACGTTGGAGACGATGCCCGGCGATCAGGATTGCCGTACCCTGGAGCGGTCCATCGAGCGGGCATACCGTCGCAGTCTGGTGCATCTCTCGCTTCGGCATTCGATGTTCGATGCGCGGACCCGACACGGTGATCTCGAAGACCTGTAGGCGGCGTTGCGTGAGAGTCAGCTCTCCTGCCGCGGGGTCGTCAACGTCTGCGCGAAGGTGATTCGGCGCGTTGCCGACGCGCCTTGGAACGGTGCACCGGTGAATACATTCATCGAGCCAGCAAAAACGGGCAGGTTTTCGACCAGAGGCACGCTTCAATGCCCACTTCGCGGTTATCCTGTCGGATACCGCCCGACTTGCAGGGCGTTGGGGAGTGGTGTTGATGAAAGTGATTGCTCTTGCCAAGTGGTTTGCCTTGGCAACTTCAGGGGTGTTGTCCTTGGCCGTCGCGGCGGCCGAGGTCGAAGTGCCGAAAGCTGACGAAAATTATCAGCCCATTCAGGCGCTTGGTGTCGATCAGTCGGTCGACTACGCGAGTCTCAGCAAGTTCGGTCCGTGGGACGACCGCAACTACCAGCTGCGTGCGGAGGATCTTCGGATACTGCCGGACAACGACCGTTATGTTCCGGGCGTGCCTGCGTTTTTCAAGGTGTTGAAGCGCAAGGAGATGATCGAGCAGGGCTTCCCGCTGGAATCGGACATCTATCCGCGTGAGTTCGACAAGGAATACCAGTACCGGTTCGGTGGTTTGATGCAGGGCGGCAAACTGTTCCTGACCGAGCGCGGCAAAAACCACTACAAGGGCCCGGAAAACGCTTCGGCGCCGCCAGCGCCAGCGCGTTGGGCGACCGATCCGGTCGACAAGCGCGGCAAAGCGGCCACGGTGCTCTCGGAAGGCCCTTTTGATGGCACGCTGAGCAACAACGAAACCACGATCGAGTATCACCCGACCAATCCGGACATCGTGATCGCCGGATCGAATGGTAGCGGTGGCCAGCGTATGTCCTTCTCATCGGATGGCGGTGTCACGTGGGGCAACGCGGGCGCCTTGCCGGGGACCTGCTGCGACCCCGCGATCGAGTTCAGTCCGGACGGCAACATTGCTTTCGCTGCCACCTTGGGACAGTCGGGCAGCGGTTGCACCTTCTCGCTGTGCAACACGGTCTACTGGTCGTTCAACAACGGGCAGAGTTGGCTCGGGCCGGTGCACACCTCCACCGCTAGCTCGGACAAGGAGTTCATCCACGTCGACAAGTCGCCCGACTCTCCTTTTCTGGGGCGTCTGTATGCCACTTGGCATCAGAGTAACGTCCTGCAGTTCGCCTATTCCACGGCGATGCCAGTGCAGGGCGGTAGTGGTCTGACCTTTGCGCCGACGGTCTCGTTTTCAGCGGAAGAACGCGGCATCGGTAGCGACATCTCGACGGATCGTCAGGGACGCGTCTACTACGTGTATCCCAGCATCACCTCGGGTTCGGCCGAAATTCGGGTGCTCCGTTCGGATGATGGCGGCGTGTCGTTTGTCGACCTGAATGGTGCGGAGGCAGGCCTGTCAAAGATGGCGTATGACCTGCACGGCAGGTTCGATTTCGCGATTCCCGCGATGGAGAGCCGCCGTGTGTTCATTTATGCGTCCGTCGATGTGGACATGAGTGGCGGTACGCACGATGGTCGTGTCTATATCGCCTTCACCGACGAAAATGCGGCCGCAGGCAGCCCAGGGAATGGCGGTGGTTCGGCAGCTGCGAGCCACGGGTGGATCCAAGTCATCTATTCGGACGATCAGGGTGCAACCTGGACGGTTGCGGCGACCCCGCATTCCACGGCCGATCAAACCACGGTGGACCGCTTCCAACCATGGATGAATGTGGACGGGTTCGGCAACGTGCATGTCGGTTGGCAGGACACCCGCAATTCGGGTGCCGGATTGCGCAACAAGGCCGACTGGTACTACGCCCTTTCGCGCGATGGTGGACAGACCTGGGAAGAAGAAACCCGAGTGTCGTCCGAGGTGTCTCAGAACATCTCCAATGGTCAGGAGTGGGGTGATTACAACGGACTGGCCGTGTCCCCGCTCAACGAAGCCATCGGAATGACCTGGACGGACAATCGCATCACCACACCGCCGTCGACGACAACCCAGCGTTCGTTTGCTGGTGTGGTCGAAAACATGGCGGCTGGCCCCAGTTACACGATGGGAACCTCCGCGACCAGCTTCAATCTGTGTGCGGGCGACCCGGTGCCGGATGTGTCGGTACAGCTCGGTGCGGCCGGCGGCTTCACTGGCTTGGTGACCCTGTCAACGCCAGGTCTCAATGCATCGGTCTTCCCGACCGCGACGTTCACGCCGAATCCGGTCGCACCGGTTGAGGGTGGCGTCAGTTCGGTGCTCGCGATGACGACGAGCGGTGCCGCGGCAGCAGGCAGCTATCCGATCAGTATCTCGTCGACCAACGGTGGCGGCGATCCGATCGTTCGCACCGACTCGTTCACCGTGAACCTTGCTCAGGGACTGCCTGAGGTTGCCAGTTTGATTTCCCCCGCTGACACAGCGATCGGCGTGTCGACCAATGCCATTCTGCAGTGGGATGCCGCTGCCGGTGCGCAGGAATACGTGGTCGAAGTGAGCAATTCGCCGAGCTTCGTGAATGCGATTGCCGGCGGCACGGTGACCGAAACCACGTTCACGGCCGCGGGTCTTGAGCCGAATACCGAGTACTTCTGGCGGGTCAAGGCGATCAATGCCTGCGGCGAGGCGACGTATTCGGAAATCCGCAGCTTCACGACGGTGGCGGAAATCTGCTTCGACGGCAGTGTGGCCATCCCAGACAACAATACGACGGGTGTGGACAACACGCTGAACGGCTTCGCGGGTGCGCTGTTGGATATGGATGTCTACGTCAAGATCAACCACACGTGGGTGGGCGACCTCATTGTGACCTTGCGTCATGACCCGGTTGGTGGCGGAACTGGGACGCCGGTTGCGTTGATTGATCGTCCGGGTGTCCCCGCATCAACCAATGGTTGCTCTGCTGACAACGTTGATGTGACTCTGAACGACGAGGGTACCGGACCGGTTGAGTCTGCTTGCGCCGGAACACCTCCGGCGGTCGCCGGCGTACTGATTCCGAACAGTGCCTTGTCGGCGTTCGACGGTCAGGACTTCGCCGGTGCCTGGGTCCTGAACGTCTCCGATCGCGTCGGTAGCGATACCGGCAATCTCGTTCGTTGGTGCCTGCTGCCCAGCCAGGCGCAAGCGTCGCCGGACCTGATTTTCGAGAACGGCTTCGAGTAATCGGCAAACGTCACTGCAAGACCAGCCGCCCCGCGAAAGCGGGGCGGCTTTTTTGTGCACGCGATATTCGGCCCTGGTTGCGATCGTAGGCGCGCTTTGGTTGGACAAGCGGATGCCAACGACCTACCCGTGTGATCGTTTGCAGTGGCCCGATCTGCCCGCACCCATGACATTCCCCGCGCCAGATGCGACGCTTGCAGCCGGCAGCGTCGTCGCGTCAGGAGTGCGGTATGGGGTTGTTGCAGGGAGTTCGAGTGCTGGATCTATCGCGGGTTTTGGCGGGGCCGTGGGCGAGTCAGTTGCTGGCGGACTTGGGTGCGGAGGTGATCAAGATCGAGCGCCCTGACTCGGGGGATGACACGCGGTCGTGGGGGCCGCCGTGGTGGGATGAGGCGGCAGGGTTGTCGGCGTATTTCCTGGCGGCGAATCGTGGCAAGCGCTCGCTGGCGGTGGATATCGCGCAGGCCGAAGGCGCGGCACTGGTGCGGGATCTGGCGGCACGTTCGCAGATCGTGATCGAGAACTTCAAGGTCGGTGCCTTGCAACGCTACGGCCTGGATTGGGACACCGTGCGCGCGGTCAATCCGGCCCTGGTGTATTGCTCGATCACCGGTTACGGGCAATCCGGGCCGAACGCACAGCGCGCGGGTTACGACGCGGCGATTCAGGCCGAGGCGGGACTGATGAGTTTGACCGGTGAGCCCGAATCGCAGGGCGGTGCGCCGCAGAAGGTGGGCGTGGCGGTGGTCGATTTGATGACCGGCATGTATGCCGTGGCCGGTGTGCTGGCGGCCTTGCGGCATGCCGAACGCACCGGCGAAGGACAGCACATCGATCTGGCCTTGTTCGATACCCAGGTCGCCGCATTGGCCAACCAGGCCAGCAACTATCGGGTCAGTGGCGAGGTGCCGGCGCGGCACGGCACGGCGCATCCGAACATCGTGCCGTATCAGGTGATGCCCAGTGCCGATGGCTGGTTCATGCTGGCGGTGGGCAACGACGCGCAGTTCCGTCGATTGTGTCAGCGACTTGATCGGCCGGACTGGGCCGACGATCCGCGTTTCGCCAGTAATGCGCAGCGGGTGGCAAACCGCGAAAACTTGATCGACCTGTTGGGTGCAATTTTGCAGACTCGGACAAGTGCGTACTGGATCGATGTTCTGTCGGCGGATGGCGTGCCTTGTGGGCCGGTGAACGACCTTGCGCAGGTGTTTGCGTCGCCGCAGGTCACTGCGCGTGGTTTGCGGCTGGATCTGCCCGACGAGTCCGGTCGATCCGTTCCGCTGGTGGCCAATCCCTTGCGGTTTTCCTCGACACCGATTCGCTACGCTTGCGTTCCGCCAGAGTTGGGCGTCGACGCGTGCGACGTGCTGCAGTCCGTGCTGGGCTTGAGTGAGGCGCAGAGTGATGCGCTGAGGCGTAAGGGCGTGGTCGGCTGAACGAGTAGCCTGCGCGGCAGAAGCCGACCGGTCTGCAAAGCCGTCTGCGAGTTCCATTATTTTCGCCGATTCTTGGCCCATAGCAGTGCTGTGGAGCGGCGAACCGTCGAAAAACTGTCCGCGCGCAGCCGATTTTTCGCCTTGATCGTTTCTGCCGCGCAGGCTCAAAGTCGCTCAATGTTGAGTGGCGAGTTGTTGCAGACGCACGGCGTTGACGACGCGGATTTGCTGTCGGCCCAGTTGCACCGCCCCGGCGTGCTCGAAGTGCTTGAGTACGCGGCTGACCATCTCTCGCACCGAGCCGAGTTCGTCTGCCAGTTGCTGATGTGAGCGCGTTACGCTGCCATCCGGTCCCATCAATTGCAGCAGGGTACGCGCCAGGCGCAGGTCGAGACGCTGAAAGGCAACTTCATCGATCAACTGCACCAGGCTGCCCATGCGACCCATGAACAGGCCGAACACGAATTCGCGAAATGGCGCGTGCTGACACATCAGCGTGTCAAAGGCCTTGGCATCGAGAATGCCGAGCGTGCAGGCGGTTTCGGTCAGCGCTTCGGCGTTGTAGGGCTGGTGACTGCCAAGGCAGGCCGCCGACACGATGCAGGATTCGCCGGGCTCGACGCGATACAGCACGATTTCGCGTCCGTTTTCCGAGCTGCGGCTGACCTTGATTCGGCCAGCCAGCAACAAGGGAAAGCCTTTGCAGGCCTGGCCGGGCGCAAACAGTCGCTGTTGCGCGGGCACGTCCATGAGGTGCAAACCGTTCTGCAGGCAGCTCAACTCGGCGGCACGCAGATCGGCCAGCATCGGGTAGGCCGCTTGCCAGGCCTGCAGGTTCACGGGGGGCGCTCGATGAGACATGCCACCAGTGTAGACCGGCGCAACGTGAACGCGACGACGGTCAGTCGACCAGCGTCTCCAGCCCCTCGCACAGGGCGCTTGGGCTGGGCATGGACATCAGTTCGTCCATGCTGAGCGAGAGTTGGTCGGCGACAAACCCCGGCAGACCAGCGGCCAAGTCTTCGGTCGACAGGTTCTGCTCTTCGGCGCGCGTTCGCCAGACCGCCAGATGCAGTAGTCCCGCCATCGGCTCGAAGGGATCAAGCGCGAGAGGGTCGCCAAATCCGGCGATGGCAGCGGGAAAGCCTGGCGGGAAGCGCCAGCGTTTCGCCAGTTCCGCTCCGACATCGGCGTAGGTGTAGCCGAAGGTCCGCCGTTCGACATCAAAACGCAGTGGATCGAAGGCATCAACCAGGCGTGCAACCTGCTGCATCTGTTCCGGCATGCGGGTGTGCATCACCAGTTGTCCGATGGCGTGCATCAAGCCGACGGTAAACGCGACTTCGGCATTCTGATGCGCCATCTTGGCCAGCGTGCGAGAGACCCCGGCCACCTTGAGACTGAAGCGCCAGAAGCGGTGCAGGTCCAGACCTGGGACGTTGCGAAAGCCTTGGGTCAGCCCCGAACTGATCACCAGTGTGCGTACCGCGCCGAAGCCCAGCATCGTCAACGCATCATCGACGGTGCCTATCGGGCGGGATACGTGGTAGTAGGCGGAGTTGGCGAGGCGCAGCAGGCGCGCGGACAGCACCGGATCGGAGGCCAGCTTCGGTGCCAGGTCCTTGAATGAGATCAGCTCGCTGTCGAAGCTCTCGATCAGCTCCTGCACGATGCGCGGCACGCTGGGCAGGGATTGCGGGTGGTCGAACAGGGACTCCAGGCGCATGTGTCACTCCCGATGACGTGATGCGGACGCATCACTTGGCTTGATGGACACTCCTGCAAATCCGGTTCCAGACCGGATGCGCCGCCTTAAGCGCTAAGGTCGATCTGCTGAACAGTGCCGACGCTGCGATCCGCACCGACATACAAACCCGTGCTGCGAACCTGGCCCAGATCGCTGTTGCCCTCACCCCGCAGAGCAAACGCGCTGGCAATCGAGCGCGTCGACAGCGCGCCGATACCAAGTTCATCCATTGTCGCCAGATGCCCGTCGCCATGCGCATCGGGGATCCACACGCGCAACTGCGCAAAGGCCGGGTCCGCTGCATCGACCCACCCATCCTGATCAGAGTCCAACTGCGCAAGATCGGCGAAGCCGTCGCCGCTCAGTGCGCCGAACAACTCGTTGCCATCATTGATTCGCCCGTCGGCGTTTCGATCCAGAGCGAGGAAGCCGCTCCCGGAGGCCAGTTGTGCCAGCGAATCAGCTTCGCCGTCGGCATCGATGTCGAACTGGAAGCGCGCATCACGAAGTTGCGCCGCTGTACCGGAGAAGTTGACGACCAGAGGGTCCTTGCGTTGCTGCGCTGGCCGCAGGTCGATGCGGGTTTCGCTGGACTCGGCATAGTGGCGTTGCATGTCCAGATTCAGTGCGAAACGGATCGACTCGCCATCGGCGGTTTCGATTACACCCTCGATCTGAACCTGCGTACGTTCCGACTCGCGGTAGTGCTCGACCGCGCGATACTCGAGGGCGAATTCGCCACGGGCGACCGCGGTCGATGTCTGCTCGCCTTGGGATGTCGTGCGCACGCTGCCTGTGCTGGACGTTGCCTGGGTGCGCAGTTCACTGGCATCGAAGATGCGTACGGCGCGCCCGGTGATGGCTTCAATCATGCGGGCCAGCAAGCCTAGCTGCGGATCATCGGTCAGTTCTGCATCGGCGGCGGCGTCAATCGCCGTGGTCTGGCGGCCCTCCAAGGCGTCGAGTGCCGAGGGAACGCTGGCGGCGAGGGCGCGCCCTTGCTCGGAAATGCGCAGCTGCTGCGCCTCGGCACGCGCCGCGTTGCCGTCGCTGGCCTGCTCGAGCGGATTGCGAACAACGCGCAGGGTTTCGGATCGGCTATGAAGCGTTTCGGCCTGATGCTGCATACCGAAACGCAGCTGCGAGGCGGTAATGTCCATGCGCGGGCTCCTTTCTGGCACAGGCGTTAGCGGCTCGCGCGAGCACAACTTGAATCGCGTTTCGGCGTGTCAGGAGCCCTCCAGGCCGTCGACAAAGATCGCACCAGGTATCACCAAAAAGGGCGTCAGGGCTTGCCAGGCACGACAGTCGGCTTCCTCGCCGCCGCAGTCCTCGATGACAAAGGCGCGGACGATGCTGTTGCCAGTGGTATCGGGAATCCAATCGAAGCGGAGTTGCGCCTGCGACTTGGGGGTGCGACTGGTGTGCGAGATCGATGCCTCGCCGCAATTGGCGAGGGCGATCGGAATCCACTGGAACAATCCTGCCGAATCCGGCTGGAAACTGCCCGAGGGCGTGCTGCCGTTGCGCCTTGCCCAAACCAGAATGCCGCGTGCCTGTTTCAGCGGGTCGGTGTGGGTTACCCGTATCGTCATCGCGCGACCCGGCCATGCCGCCCCATCTGGGTTGCTGATCTGCCAGCCCGATGGCGCTGGATCGGCCAGTGTGGCACTCATCTCGGTCACCGGCAGACTGTTGATCTCGCAGCGCGGCGATCCGAACGAGTGCGCTCCGGCTGCTTCGGCCAGGCTGGCGGCGATCAGGATGAAAAGGGGACGATAGAAAGTTGGCATGCGTGGGTAACCTGAACCGTGGCTGGTGATAGGGTGGATTTGCGTAATGTCCGTGGTCGGGACGTCGACAAGGTGTGACGGAATGCGCGCTTTGTTGTGTGTGTGTTTGCAATAGTTTGCAAAGTTGCCAGTTCGTCGGGGGTCGTGATGAGAACCAGCCAAATCAGCCGGGTGGTCGGCTGCTGCTTTGCCTTGTCGTTCGGAATGTCGTCCGCCCAGGCGGCCGATGAGATATTTGCGGATCGATTTGAGGGTAACCCGGAAGGGCCTCACACGCAGGCGGAGGCCGCTCGCTTTCTTACCCAGGCGACGTTCGGTCCAACCTTGACCGAAATCGACCGCCTGCTGCAGTTGGGCTACAACGCGTGGCTGACGGAACAGTTGGCGCGTCCGGCCTCGCTGCAACTACCCTTCCTCGATGGATTGCTGGCGCAGACGCCTAACGAGGTGGGGCAGGACAAACGTGTCGATATCTGGTTCCAGAACGTCACCTGGGGCAACGATCAATTGCGCCAGCGCGTGGCCTTCGCCTTGTCCGAAATACTGGTGATTTCGGATCAGAATGGCGCGCTGGAAGGCAACCCGAACACCATCGCGCACTACTTTGATGGTCTGGCAACGGGCGCGTTCGGCAATTATCGCGACCTGCTCGAAAACGTGACCCTGCATCCGGCCATGGGCCACTACCTGTCGATGTTCCGCAATCGCAAGCCGGATGAGTCGCTGAACATCCGGCCGGATGAAAACTACGCGCGCGAGATCATGCAGTTGTTTTCCGTCGGACTGGTTCGACTGAACACCGATGGCACGCCGCTCGACGGTGATCCGGGTACGCCCGGTGTGCAAACCGTGCCGACCTATACGCAGGACACGATTCGAGGGTTCGCGCACGTGTTCACCGGCTGGAACTACAGCACCTGCGTTCCACCGGCTGCGCCGGAGGGCGACAACCTGAACTGGTGGGATTGGGAGTATTGCCCGCCCAGCACGATTCCAAACCAGGATTGGCGGGCGGCCGCTGGTTACCGGACGCCGCTGAAGCCGTGGGGCGAGGGGACAGCTTTCGGCGATATCTACCATGCGACCGGTGTGAGCAAGCAATTGCTCAACTACCCCGGTGTGGCTCTGTCGGGCGGTGTCTTGCCGGCAGGGGGCTTGGCGCGTGCCGACATGGAAGCGGCACTGGACAACGTGTTCAATCATCCGAATGTCGGTCCCTTCGTTGGACGCCTGCTGATTCAACGCTTGACCACCAGCAATCCCTCGTCGGATTACATCGAGCGTGTGGCCACGGTGTTCAACAACAACGGCCAAGGCGTGCGCGGCGATCTGGGCGCCGTGGTGCGGGCGATTCTGATGGACCCGGAAGCGCGCAATCCGGCTCAGGCCCCCGCACATTTCGGCAAATTGCGTGAACCCTTGCTGCGCGTCACCCAGCTCTGGCGAGCGATGCAGGCAACGTCGATTGACGGGCGCGTGCGCGAGTGGACCAATTGGTACGCCGCGCAGGGCATCCAGAGCTCGCCCACCGTGTTCAACTTCTTCCTGCCGAACTACCAGTTGCCTGGAGAAATCGCGACGGCAGGTCTGTATTCGCCCGAGTTCCAGATCACCACGGACACCTTCCTGACCCGACTCAGCAACGAGATCGCAGGGAAGATCTACTACGCCTATGTCGGCAACCCGTGGTTGGGCGAATGGCAGCCCGTGCTGGTCCGGCTGGAGCGTGACATGGGTATTGCGCACGATGCCGCGGCATTGATTGATCGTTTCAACCTGCTGTTCCTGGCCGGACAGATGAGCAGCGGCATGCGGAACATCCTGATTGACCACGTCAATGCGATCGACTTCAACCAGTGGACAGCCGAGGAAGACACGCGGCGTCAGCGTGTGCAGGACGCGCTCTGGTTGATCCTGACCTCCCCCGAATACGTCGTGGAGAAATGACATGAGCCTGAAATCACGACGCGAATTCCTGATCAAGTCGCTGCAGGCAACCGCTGGCAGTGCGGCCTTCCTGTCCATGATGGGAAAACTGGAGCTGGCGCAAGCGGCCGCGCCGCGCCGATTGGACGGAGCGGGACTGGACTACCGAGCCCTGGTTTGCATCTACCTGTACGGCGGCAATGACTGCTTCAACATGGTCATTCCGCGTGATGCCACCAATTACGCGACCTACAGTGCCACCCGCAGTTCGCTGGCTGTCCCGCAAGCACAGTTGCTGGCGATCAATCCGACCGTCGCGCCGCTGGGTGGCGGTCAGTTCGGGCTGCATCCGCAGATGACCGGTGTGCAATCGATGTTCGAAGCCGGCCGTGCGGCCATCGTGGCGAATGTCGGGCCGCTGGTCAGACCGGTGAACAAGGCGATGTACGAGCAGCCCGGTACGCTTCTGCCGCCACAACTGTTCTCGCACTCGGACCAATCGGTGTTCTGGCAAACGCCGCACTCGCAGTCGACCGATCGGATTGGCTGGGGTGGTCGACTGGCCGATATTTTTTCCGCCAGCAACACCAATCAGGTGCTGTCGATGAACGTGTCGCTGGACGGGGACAACGTGTTCCAGGCCGGTGAGACGGTGTCGCCGTACTTCATGTCCTCGTACGGCGTCGAACACATCGACGTGATCAACGTGAATGGTTCGGGCTGTGGCGATGGCGAGTGGAATACGGCGCGATGCTCCAGCTTCAATGCGCTGTTGAATCGCAGCTATGCGCATCCGTTTGAGCGGGCCTACGTCGGCAAGATGCAGAGCACCCTGCAGACCACGGAACAGGTGGAAGCGGCACTGGCCGCCGTGCCGGAGAACGATCCTGTATTCCGGCCGTTCTGGGATGTATTCGGCTTGGCTTGGGATCCGGACAATCTGCCGGAACTGCCACGGCTGGCAGGGCAACTCCTCATGGTTGCCCGCGTCATGCGAGCGCGAGATACCCTGCAGATGAGTCGTCAACTGTTCTTCGCCGGTATCGGTGGGTTCGACACCCACGACAACCAAAATGTCGATCACCCCGTGCTGCTGGCAGAGTTGTCGCAGTCGATCAAGGCGTTCTATGACGTGCTGGGTAACCCGGCCTTGAACCTGGTCAATCAGGTCACGACCTTTACCGCCTCCGAGTTTGGTCGCACGTTGACCAATAACGGCGATGGCACCGACCACGGTTGGGGTGGTCACCATCTTGTCTTCGGTGGTGGCGTCAATGGACGGCGAATCTACGGTCGGATGCCGAATCTGTCGGCAGGCGAGACCAATCCCGACAACGCGGGATGGGGTCAGATCATCCCGACCCTGTCGGTCGACCAGTACGCGGCGACCTTGGCAAAGTGGTACGGCTTGAGCGATCTGGATCGCGACAGTATTTTCCCGAACCTGCAATACATGACCGGCAGCCTGCTTTCGGTTCCGGGGCCCGATTTGGGCTTCATGCAGGCGATTTGATTCAGCGGACTTCGGCGACCCGGCAGATGCCCTCTCAGGCGCTATGCTGGGTCGTCTTCATTTTGGGGGGTGGTGATGTTGAAGCGTAGACGGCAGGGAGCGCGATTCGTCGCTCTGGTGGCGCTGTGCGGCGGGCTGTGCGGCAATGCGGTGATGGCACAAACGGCACAGTTCGAAAGCTGGATCAGCAGTGGACTGAACTCGCCGATCGGGCTGACGCATGCCGGTGATGGCAGCGGCAGACAGTTCATCATCCAGCAGGGCGGTGCGGTTCGCGTGGTTCGCAATGACACGCTGCAGACAACGCCGCTGTTGACCGTCGGGACGGGGTTTTCCTGCACCTATCCGGGTGATGCCAGTGCGAGCACGGTCGGTTTTACCAGTGGCGGCGAGCGTGGCGTGTTGGGCCTTGCGTTCCATCCGCAGTTTTCCAGCAACGGAAGGGTTTTCCTCAGTATTACTGACGTCAACGGCGACAGCATGGTGGTTCACTTCGTCATGTCTGATCCATCGGCCGATGTCATGTCAGCGGGAGATCTGGCGTCCTGTCGTGTTTTGCTTCGTGTGGATCAGAACAGCAGCAATCATAACGGTGGCAACGTGGTGTTCGGTCCGGATGGCTACCTGTATTTCGGTCTTGGTGATGGTGGTAGTCAGGGTGATCCCTGCAGTCATGGTCAAACCCTCGATCCGGCAACATTGGTTGAGGGCAGCGGTTGCAGTGCGGCGGCAAGTTTCACTGGCAATGGCGGTGACCCACGCTCACGCGCGCTGCTTTCCAAGATGATGCGGATCGATATCGATCAGACGACGCCAAGCGGTACCGGTTTGCTGTGTGGACGACCGCGGACCAACTTTGCTGCGGACTACGCCATTCCACCCGGGCAACCAAGTGTCAGTGGGAATATCCCGGAGGCGTGTGATGAAGTGTGGTCCTACGGATTTCGCAACCCGTGGCGCTTCAGTTTCGATACCACGGGTGGCCTGTTCATCGCCGATGTCGGTCAGAATCTGATCGAAGAAATCAACTACGAACAAGTCGGTGCAGGCGGAGGAAATTACGGCTGGCGCTGCCGCGAAGGTGCGCAGACGTACAACACCAGTGCTCCGTATTGTAATGACCAGGCTGTCATTGCGACGTTTGTCAATCCGATACTCAGTTACACGCACAGCAGCAGTCGGTGCTCCATCACCGGTGGATTTCGCTACCGTGGCGGTGTCCTAGTTGCCCAAGGTCGGTATTTCTATGGGGACTACTGCACAGGTGAAGTATGGGCGGCACAGGCCGGGCAAACGTGGACGTCGACGGCATTTGGAACGCCCTTTGGTTTTGGCCTGACCTCGTTTGGCGAGGATGAGGCCGGGGAACTCTACGTGATGATCAACAGCACCGTTTATCGCCTGAATGGTGATCGCGGTCTGTTCTACGACGGCTTCGAGTGAGTCGTTTTCGCGCTGCCCTGCTGGACCGGCAGGGCAGCCGCGATCAACAGGATGATGGCCACGGCGGTGGTCAGTACGGACCCCAGAAACACGCCGACGAAGTAGAACATCAGACCGGCGTCGATGCTCATCCACAGCGCCAGTGCTGCACGCAGGCCGCGGCCGAAGCGCGCGGGCCAGATCGCGCTCAGTGCGCACAACAGCGCGGCGATCAACAGATGGGCCGCATACAGCACCCACGAGCCGCGCAGCACATCCAGCAACTGGCTGCGCACCGGTAGCTGGTCCAGTGCGCTGTCGAGATTCGCGAAGGCGAACAGATGCAGCATGGTGATCAGCAGCAGGCTGACGCAGGCGGCGGCGAGCAGCCAGATGTCCAGACGTTGACGCATGGGGCGGGTGTCCTTGGTCAGTAGATGGATTCGAAGCGGTCACTGAACAGATAGCCCGCGCGGCAGGCGGGTCGATTCGGGATGACTTCGGCAAACGGCGCGTTGAGCGCATTTTCCAGAGCGACGTTGTCGATGTGCCAACCTTCCGCAGCGACGGCGGCATCGCTCAGCAGGCCAAAGCGAAGCTGGATGCGCTGTCCCTCCAGGCTGCGCCCGAACTGCAGGCGATGCGCGACATAGACATTGGTGTCCTCGCCTGACCGGCCGGTATAGGCGGGTCGACCACTGCCTGGGTTGTCGCAGCAATCGCTGATTACACCGTTGTAGGCGGGCGACAGGCTGGCCACGGTGCTGGCATCCAGCCAGGTCTGGCCGTTGTCCAGACTGACTTCGATGACGCCGCCGTCGTAGGCATGCTGGGTGTCCGCCTCGAACTGATGGCGAGCCTCGAAATACAGGCTGAAGTCGGCTTGCGGACTGACGTCAATCGGCGGCGATATCAACCAGCTCGCGCCCGCTGCCGTTGCGCTGGGACCGTGCGCGTGGCCCATCAGCGCCGACTCCGCCTGCTGGCGCCAGCGTGCCTGCTCCGGGTCAAGCTGGCTTTCCGCAACCGGCTCAATCACGGTTGTCCACGTCAATGGGGCCAGATCAAAGCGTTCAATCGCACTGCCCTGCGGGCTGACGTCCAGTTGCGTGGCCCAGCTCTGTTTACGGATCAGGCCGGTCTCGAACGGCAGGGCGTCGTCATCCGGAGTGATTTCGAAACTCAGCTCGATGGGATTGGCACTCGACTGCAACTGCACGTGCCGCTGCACCGCGACGTGCTCGCGCGCCGCGAGTGCAGGGAGCACGAGGGTAGGAGGATCCAGCCAGTCCAGTTCACCGGACAGGGTCGTGATATCGACGCGACTGTCCTGCAGCGCTTGCGTGCCGGAATTGATCACCCGGAAGCGCAACAGTGCCGTTTCGGATTCGTCGACAAAGCCGTCCGCATCGCAGTCGACTAGCGGGGTCAGTGTGACATCGGCAATGTCGAGATCGCCGCCGTCCGCCTCACTTTCGATCACCCCGATGTTGGAGAGCGTGTCGCGGCGCGCTGCCTGCGCACGCAAACCGGCACCGCGCTGCGCAAAGGCCGTCCCGCAGAGCTGCAAGTCGCGCGCGTCGCTGGCAGCGATGACCGCGAGCAGGGCATCGCGCGCTTCAGTGTAGGTCGGTTGCGGTGGCGTCAGGGTGTAGGCGCCAAGCAGGTACTCGGTCATCTGACGCTGGGTGGCGTCAAAGTCGCGCCGTGGCATCGGTAGCTGGGTGTCGCGAAGCAGTGCGGCGTAACAATCCCACAGCATGCTGGCCCAGACCTCGCCCGCGTTGTGAACCTGCGCGTTGTCGTTGGACAGGGTCTGCGGGCTGCGTGGCGCGAATTCAGGCAATGCTTCGCCACGAATGATGTGGCGAAAGCGAAGCGGGTTTTTCGCCGGATCACTCGAGTAGGGAAACCGGCGAATGCCGAAGTAGGCTGCATCACGGCTGTAGGCGGGCTGCAGCCCTGCCGCGGCATAGCTCATGACCGCATAGCTGCCGAGAAAGTTACGGTTGCTGTCGACGTTCGTATCCGTTGCCTGGGTCAGCCAAAGAAGTGCATGAAAATCGGCCCAACCTTCGCCCAGACTTCTGCCCTGGAGATTGCTCAGGCCGGTGCCGTCGGCGATCAGGCGATTGCTGACGAAGTGGCCGTACTCGTGCGCGATCAAACTGGCGTCCATCGACGCCACCGGCTCGGGCAGCGTTTGTCGCTGCATGTCGACGTTCGTTGCCTGCTGTGCGATCAACTGTCGCAAGCCATCCCCATCTGCTTTACGCAGGCCGAGAACAGCGAGGTCGGGATGCAGCCCGCCATCGTCAGACAACGACGGGTAGCCGACATCGGCACCTGTGTCGATCAGAACGGCGATGGCTCCGGCGTCGGCCGCTTGGCGGGCCTGTTCGATGGTGTTGCAGACGGACTGGCGCAGCAGCAATACGGGCGCGGACAGGGACGAAAGCGATGTGCAGCCGTCTTCGCCATTTGCTGGTAGGGCAACCTCCGCTTGCAGGTCGAAAGCGGCTTGACCGAAGTCGGCCGCGATCACAGGCCATGGTTCGGCACTGCCGACAAGGCTCAAGGACGCGATTCGGCGCGCCGCCCAGGGCATGACCTGGAGTCGTGGCGTGCCGCCGTCGGAAGGCGTGGCCATGTTGGCGTTGTTGCGCCCGCTGAAGTCATGGATCTCAATCAAGGGCGCATCGTTGTCCAATCCGCCGCGCCCGTAGTTGTTCTGCTGACCATTGCCCGCCTGTTCGTTGAATCCGGCCACATAGAACCAGTCGTGCAATTGATTGACGGTGTAGAACGCCTGGGCCAGCGCGGCGTCGAGTTGCGACGACGGCAGCAGTGGCGGAAGGTCAGGATTGAACGCCGGGCGGAATGCGTCCGCTGCTGTGGGCAACAGTTCGACATCACCGGCATTCCATCCATCGGGTGGACTGAGATCGGCGTACACACGGGCATTGTTCCCGAGCGACGGCAATCCACCGGCGTTCAGCCAAGGATCGTTGAAGGACGTGTCCGGCCATAGCGGCTGTAACGGCGTCGAGGACAGAGTGATGTCCTGGGTGGTATCGAGCGTGGGCACGAAGCCGTCGGGTACGCCGGTAGGATGCGGGAAATCCTGTCGGCCTTGCGGTCCTGGCAACGGACGATGGGGCGAAGAATCGTCGCGCAACACGCGCCACGTGAACGCGTGCTCGGCCTGCAGCGCGGCTTGCCATAGCACGCGCCCGTCGGTGGCATCGATGACCAGTCCATGCAGATCTGTGGTGTCATCCGCGGTGTCGCGCAGCCAGGCTTCGATGTACCACGCGGCGCGCAAGCTGCCATGCTCGCGGAACCATGTCTGCTTGACGCGACTTGCGTGGGGTCCCGTTCCAAAGCGCAGCCAGTCGGCCTGCTGTTGGGGAAGCACATTGGTCGGCAGCCGCTCGGCCAATTGGTCGGCAACCAGTGCCAGCGCGTGTTCGGCGGACAGCTGCCAGAGCGGCAACGTGGTGGTTCGGTCGTTGCTCGCGTGATCGATCGTCGCGGTGCGTGTGGCGATGGCGTTGCCATCGGCATTGAGCAGAACCGCGGCGTCTTCCTGAAAAATGGCAATGCCTTGGCGCAGGGTTTGAAAACGAACCAGCATGGCACCGTTGGGCAGTGGGTCGAAGAGATTCGCAACTCGCGTGGTGTTTGGCGCCGCATTCGCCTGGTCCACGACACGCAGTGCCTCGCGGGCGGCGTGCTCCCACTGATCGCGGTTGCGGGGTGCGGCAGAAGCTGTTCCGGCCACGGTCGAATGCAGCACAAGTCGTGGCGCGTGCACGGCCTCATCTGCCGAGACGGCTAGGCTGCGCAGCAAGCCTGCTGCAATCACGAGGGCGCTGGCTGCAAGGGATAGCGGAACGAGGCGCATGCCGACAGCCTAACCCGGATTGATGCGACGGGTTAGGCTGTGCCGTCGACGCAAGACCAAGGAATCGGCATGGCGGATATCAACGAGGTTTTCATCGTCACCGGCTGCTCGCGAGGGCTGGGTGCGGCGCTGTGTCAGCAGGCGCAGCGGCTCGACCGATTGCTTTTGGGTATGGCGCGCCAGCCCTGCACCGAATCGTTGCTGGGTGAATCGGTGAACGGCAGTGGTCGAGAGACCTGGCGAGTCGACCTTGGCAATGCGGCCGCGGTCGCCGAGCGGCTTGGTGATTGGTTGCTGCAAGGCGATCAGGCGAACGCGCGCCGCTGGGTGTTGATCAACAACGCCGCTGTGCTGGAGACGCCGCGCGACCTTTCGGGACAGGCGGCCTCGCACATCGAGGCGGTCTTGCGTGTCGGCCTGGAGGCGCCAATGTTGCTTTCGTCGGCGTTGCTGGCCGCCCGTGACGCGCGACACCGGGCGGGTCATGCGCCGAGCGTGCAAATCATGAACATTTCCTCGGGCCTGGGTCGTCGCGCCATGGCCGGCACTGCGGCTTATTGCGCCGCCAAGGCAGGCCTGGACCATTTCGCACGCGTACTTGCCTTGGAGGAGTCAGCCAAGCCTCTCGGCGCGCGCGTGGTATCGATTGCGCCGGGCGTTATCGATACGTCGATGCAGCGCCAGTTGCGCGGTGCTTCACCGGCGGAATTCGCGGCACAGAAGGACTTCTCGAACCTGCATTCGAGCGGAAGCCTTAGCACGCCGGAAACCACTGCCATGCAGTTGCTGGCATGGCTGGAACGTCCAGACTTCGGTCAGCAGGTGGTCTGCGACGTTCGCCAGCCCTGAGGCGATCAGGGTCTGGCGCGGCACGAATTGGTGGATCAGAGATTCTGCTTGGCGTGCCGATGCCAGGCGGGCCGCGCCGTAGTGGCGGGGGCCGACTTCAGCGTAGCGATCATGCCCAGCACATCGCGATGAACCTGCCGCATGCCTTCGCGCGGCGATTCGCGGGTTTCGTGATAGATCACCGCGATCCACAGCGCAATCCCGCGCAGCTTCAACTGCGTGATGCTTGACCGCGCCTTGGCAAAGGCCGCGTCGGCGGCATCACCCCATGGCTGGTACCGATCAAGCTGCGCGCTGCCGTGCAGATGGGGCACGGCAGCGCGCGCGGCGTTTTCGATTTCGCTCATGGCGAGCGTAGCGACAGCCGAGCGCGTACTGTTGGGCAATTGCTCAACGATCTGGACCATCTCGCGCGTTTGGCGACGAAGTTGCAGGTAACGCAGCGCAACGAGAATTTGCAGCAAGAGCTTCATGATGGGGCTCGATGACGAGAATCGAACGCCAATTATCCGCCGTATGACGAGCCGTGGCTACAGGTATGTGTCACAAAATGTCCGAATGCGTCATGCTTTGACGTATGTTGCGCATTCGTGAGGGGCGTCGTCGCATGGCCGATTGTGGGCTCGTTTCTCGTATGTAGTGCAGCAGGTGCGAGGTTCTGCGCAAGCAGACCGTCTTGCGCCACGTTTTCTGGGGGTGAGGTAGGGGCCTCATCAAGCGGTTTGACTGGTGATCGGGAGATCAAAACATGACGAAGTTCGGAGTGGCCTTGGGTTTGACGTTGGCGACCTTGTTGTCGACCTCGGTGGCAGAAGCGCGTGGGGAGCGAGTGACGGTTGCCGTCGCTGAGTTCAAGAACGAGTCCGGTGCAGGCTGGTGGCGTGGCGGCGTGGGCTGGGAGTTGTCCGGCATGCTGTCCAACGAGTTGGTGGCAACCCGCGCGTTCAACGTCGTTGAGCGCAGCAAGCTGGAGTCGGTATTGAGTGAGCAGGATCTGGCGGCTTCGGGTCGTGTTCGTTCCGGGTCGGGTGCGCGCATCGGTCAGTTGACGGGCGCTGACTACCTGGTGATGGGCACCGTGACGGCCTACGAGGAAGACGTCCAGAGCACCGGCGGCGGCCTCAGCTTCCGTGGTATCTCGGTCGGCGGAAAGTCCGAGAAGGCTTATCTGGCGGTGGATATCCGCGTGGTCAATGCGACGACAGGCGAGATCGAGTTCGTTCGCACCATCGAGGGTGAAGCCAAAGGCGGTGGCATGAGCCTTGGTATTTCGCGCGGTGGTTTTGGCGGCGCGCTGTCCAACGAGAAGAACACCCCGGCGGGCAAGGCGATCCGGGCCGCGATCATCATGACGACAGACTATCTGGAGTGTGTGATGGTCAAGCAGAACGGTTGCGAATCCGAGTTCGATGCGGCCGATGACCGCCGTCGCGATCGCAGCCGTGGTTCGCTCGACGTCGACTGAGGCAACCTGCAAGGGGTGAGAGGACAAGAGGCGGCCGTGGGCCGCCTCTTGTTTTTTCAGCGAGCGCTGGCGTACCAGCGCTGCCCTTTCTGGAAGACATCCACGTCGAGGCCAAAGGCCTCGCTCAGCTGCGCTGCTGTCAACACGCTGGACTTGTTCCCATCGGCCAGCAGTCGACCTTGACGGAGGACGACCACCCGTTCGATGAACTCAGGGATCTCTTCGATGTGATGGGTAATCAGCCAGATGCCGACGCCTTCTTTCTGAAGACGGCGGAGGATCCCATCCAGTTCCTGTCGCGCCTGCAGGTCCAGTCCGTTGGCGGGTTCATCCAGAAGCAGGGTGCGTGGTTGATGCGCGATGGCACGAGCGATCAGGCTGCGACGAAGCTGCCCCGCAGACAACTCGGTCAAGGGTCGATCCAACAGATCGTCGCAGGATACCCGCGTGGCGACCGCGTGGATGTGCGCGAGCATCGACTCGTCCGGCTGCGCCTCCGGGTCGATGGCATGCCGGTTCAACAGTCCACCGAGGATCGCATCGCGAACCCGCATGCCGGGAATCGATAGCAGCAAGTCGGCGAGTTCGGCGTGGACGATGCCCAACTGCGCATGCAGGTCTGCCGTGACCCAGCGACTCTTGCCGAGAATCTTCAGCGGCGGGCGATCCTCGTCGTTGAGCGGGAACAGCTCACGCGTCAGCAACTTGATGAGGGTGGACTTGCCCGAACCGTTTGCGCCGAGAATGGCAATGCTTTCGTGGGCATCGACGCGAAGGCTGAGCGCGTCCAGCGCACGCTGTTCGCCACGCATCACGGTCGCGTGATCGAGTTCAATCAATGGCGCTTGCATCGTCGCGGCTTATTTCGGAGCCAGTCGAATTGCGCCATCCATCCGGATCACGCTGCCATTCATGTAGCCGTTTTGCAGGATGAACGCGATGGTCTCTGCGAACTCCTCGCCCGTTCCGAGGCGAGAAGGGAAGGGTACCTGGGCGCACAGGGATTCGTAGACGGCCGGAGGCATGCTGTCGACCATTGGCGTATGAAAGACACCCGGTGCCACGGTCATCACGCGAATGCCAATTCGCGCGAACTCGCGGGCCATCGGCAAGGTCATGCCAACCACACCGCCTTTGCTGGCCGAGTAGGCCGCCTGTCCGATCTGGCCCTCATAGGCGGCGACCGATGCGGTATGGATGATCACGCCGCGGCCGCCATCTTGGTCCGCATCGTTGTGCTGCATCAGGTTCGCCGCGGCCTTGGCGATGTTGAAACTGCCCACCAGATTGACCCGCACGGTGGTTTCGAACAGCGACAGTGGCATCGGGCCTTCCTTGCCAAGGACGCGGCCGGCGCCGAGGATTCCCGCGCAATTGATGGCCACGTTGAGACCTTGCATGTGATCCTTGGCTTCGCTGATCCGCGCGACGGCGTCCGCCTCGCTGGTGACATCCGTGCGCAGGAAGTTCGCGTTCGGACCCAGTTGCGCCGCTGCGGCCATGCCGCGCTCTTCCTGTACATCCAGAAGCGTGACCTTCGCGCCGTGGGCGACGAGGTGGCGCGCCGTGGCGAGACCCAAGCCGCTGGCGCCGCCGGTAACGACGGCGCGCACATTCTCTAGTTGCATGAAATTCTCCCTGAGTGATGGCGCAGCATTCTAAAGGCTCCCGGGTCGAGCGCCCGACCCGCTGCCCACGACTTCGGTGTCAGCCCGTGCGGCGGAACCCCTTGCGTTGAACAGGTTCGCATACGGTCTCTTGGCTTTTTTGCCTGCCCGAATGACACTGCGCTCCATGAATTCGCTCCCACCGCGCCACGATTCTCTGCAGGTCGGCCGAAGGCGCGCTGCGCCTCTCGCTTGGATCGGCTGTCTGCTGTGGATTCCGTGGGGATCATTGTGGGCGGGCGACTTGTATCGCTGTGTTGGTCCGCAAGGCGAAACTGCCTTCACGAGTGATCGAACTGGCTATCGCGATTGCAAGCCGATCAAGTACAGCCGCGGTAGCAATTCCGGCTCGGCGGGCGCAGCAAGCGCGGCGGTCGCGAATCCGCCCGCTGCCGTGGCGTCGATGCCGACGCCGCAAGGTGGACCGCGAGTCGAGTTTCGTACCTCGACGGCGGAAAGCGAGCCGCCCAAGGAGGCACCTGCGGCCGCCGGTTCGCGGGTCAGTCGCGGGGCAGTGTATCGCTACGTCAAGGATGGCGTGACCCACTACACCAATCGACGTCCCGCTGGGCAGCGCGCGGAACTGGTTTTCAGCTACATCGAAACCTGTTACGCCTGCAGCGTGGCCAGCAGCGTCGATTTCAACAGTGTGGGTCTGAACACGACTGCGTTCGCCGAGGAGATTCGTCGGGCGAGTGCCGCTCAAGGTGTTGAGGAGGCGTTGGTCCGCGCGGTGATTCATGCGGAATCCGCGTTCAACTTCAATGCGCTGTCAAACAAAGGTGCGCAGGGTTTGATGCAGCTCATGCCCGATACGGCGGCGCGTTTCGGCGTGGTCGACCCGTTCTCTGCCGAGCAGAACATTGCTGGTGGCGCGGCCTACCTGGCTTGGCTGCTGAAGCGTTTCGATGGCGACATCTCGCTGGCGGTGGCCGGATACAACGCCGGCGAGGGCGCGGTAGATCGATTTGGCGGTGTGCCGCCTTATCCGGAGACCCAGGTTTTCGTCGAGCGCGTCGGTGTGCTGTTGCAGCGCTACCGTGAGCAGCTTGCGGAGGTGCGGGTAACGAGTCCGGACGCGCGTAGTTGAGCGCTGACGCTCAGGGCGTTCTCCGCGGTTGTCGGTACGTTAATTGCTCATTATCGGACGTTGGCCGAGCACCAGCGTCGCTTCAAAGGGAACACCCGCGCGCAGACCGGCGACTTGGACCTTTTCGCCAGGCGGCATGGCGGCTTCCCGCAGACGAAGATCCGCTTGGTCGGTGATGGCTTCGCCATTGAAGCGGAGCAGTACGTCGCCGGACTTCAGCCCGGCGGCATGGGCCGGTCCGCCGCTATAGAGGGCCGTCAACGCGACACCACGTGGTGCGTCGGCGTCGAGGCTGCCAGGCAGCAAGGGAGCGTCACCATACTCGGCTCCCATCCACCCGCGAACCACGACGCCGTGTTGCTTGATTTCCTCGAATACGGCGCTGGCGGTGCTCATCGGTATCGCAAACCCAATGCCCTCGGCGCCGTTGATCCGACCCAGCACAAACGTGTTGATGCCGATCAGTTGGCCGCGCGCATTGATCAGCGCACCGCCGCTGTTGCCTTCGTTGATCGCGGCGTCGGTTTGGATGAAGTCCTCGTAGGCACGCAGATTGAGCTGATTTCGACCGAGGCCGGAGATAACGCCTTGCGTGACTGTCTGGGTCAAGCCGAACGGGTTGCCGATCGCCAGCACCACGTCACCGACCCGCTTGGGAACTTCGGCATCGAGTGGCAGCGCCGGCAAGGCGGAGCCTTCCATCTTCAGTACCGCCAGATCGGTATCGGCGTCACTGCCGATCAGGTTCGCCTGTGTCACACGACCATCCCACAAGGCGATCCGAATCTGGCTGGCACCGGCGATCACATGGTGATTGGTGAGCACATAACCGTCCTCGGTAACGATGACGCCCGAGCCGAGTGCGCGTTCAAGGCGGGTGCGCGGCGGGCCGTAGGCGAGTCCCGAGAATCGCTGCACGGTGGAGTTGCTGGGCACACGGATCAACGTCTGTTCGGTGATCAGCTTGTCAGCGTAGATGCTGACGACCGCTGGCGCAGCCGACGCGACCGCGTCGGCATAGGAGACCACCGGCAGGCTGGCGGTCTCAGTCAGCGTGCTGTTGGCCTGCATGGTGCGCACGGCAGCAGGGAAAAATTGAGAAATGACAAAGGCGGCCGCCAGACCGGCAACGACACTTTGCAGCAGGAACCATCCGTATCGCTTCACGTGGGGCATCGGGCACAGGGTCGACAAGAGTCGCATTGTGCCTTCGTCACGTGTTCGTTGTCGCTGTCGCGGGTGTCGCCTAAACTATTCGGGTTCCGTCGCCACCGCTCACCGGAAGGGAGCGCGTGGATCGCTCATTTTCCTGTGTGACGTGGAGAGCCGCATGGCTGACCAAGGTGTTGACCCAGGCCGCCGCCGTTTCCTGACCGCTACCACCGCCGTGGTGGGGGGCGCAGGTGCAATGGCTGCAGCCATTCCTTTCTTGAGTTCGTGGCAACCCAGCGCACGTGCGCAGTCGGCGGGTGCCCCGGTCACCGAGAACATCTCGAAGCTGCAGTCAGGGCAGTTGCTGCGCATTACGTGGCGTGGCCAACCTGTGTTCGTCGTGCGACGAACGGAAGAAATGCTGAAGGCCTTGCCGGGCGAAGACGGACGCCTGCGTGACCCGAATTCGGACAACCCGGACCAGCAACCCGCGTACGCCAAGAACGCCCATCGTTCCATCAAGCCCGAGTACCTCGTGTTGGTGGGCATTTGCACGCATCTGGGCTGTGTGCCCTTGTTCAAGCCGGAAGTGGTCGCGCAGCCGTTTGATGCGGACTGGAAGGGTGGCTTCTACTGCCCCTGTCACAACTCACGCTTCGATCTCGCGGGTCGCGTTTATCAGGGCGTGCCTGCGCCGGCCAACCTGCGCGTGCCGGCGCACCAATTCCTCGATGACAACACGCTGCAGATTGGCGTCGATACACAAGGAGCTGCCTGATGGCCGGTCTGATCGAACGTTCGGTTGAGGGTGCGGTGCAGTGGGTGGACGAACGTGCGCCCAGCCTCAAGGAGGCCTGGGACAAGCATCTCGCCAAATACTACGCGCCGAAGAACTTCAACTTCTGGTACTACTTTGGTTCGCTGGCCATGCTGGTGCTGGTCAATCAGATCGTCACCGGTATCTGGTTGACGATGAACTACAAACCCAGTGCCGCCGAGGCGTTTGCCTCGGTCGAGTACATCATGCGCGACGTGGAGTGGGGCTGGCTGCTGCGCTACATGCATTCCACGGGTGCGTCGCTGTTTTTCATCGTGGTCTATCTGCACATGTTCCGCGGGCTGATCTACGGATCATCGAAAAAGCCGCGCGAACTGGTCTGGGTGATCGGCGTGGCGATCTTCCTCGCCCTGATGGCCGAAGCATTCATGGGCTATGTGTTGCCTTGGGGTCAGATGTCGTATCACGGTGCGCAGGTGATCATCAATCTGTTCGGTGCGATCCCGGTGATTGGTGGTGATCTGACGGAATGGATTCGTGGCGACTTCCTCGTCTCGGATGCGACGCTGAATCGCTTCTTTGCTCTGCACGTCATTGCCATGCCTCTGGTATTGCTGCTGCTGGTGGTTCTGCATCTGGCAGCGTTGCACGAGGTGGGTTCGAACAATCCGGAAGGCGTCGACATCAAGAAGAAGAAGGACGAGAACGGCAAGCCGCTGGATGGCATTCCGTTCCATCCGTACTACACGGTGAAAGACATCTTTGGCGTGGGCTTTTTCCTGATCATTGCCGCGTTCATCATCTTCTTCACGCCCACGTTCGGTGACTTGTTCCTCGAATACGACAACTTCATTCCGGCCGATCCGATGGTCACACCGGATCACATCAAGCCGGTGTGGTACTTCACCCCGTATTACGCGATGTTGCGTGCGGTGCCGGACAAGTTGGCGGGTGTCATCGTGATGGGCGGTGCGGTGATGATCCTGTTCCTGCTGCCGTGGCTGGACCGCAGCCCGGTGAAGTCGATCCGTTATCGCGGTCCCCTGTCCAAGCTGCTGATCTCGGTTTTTGTCGTGGCCTTCGTGTCGCTGGCGTGGCTGGGCATGCAGTCGGGCAGCGACTTGCAGAAGCTGATGGCACAGATCTTTACGGCCTATTACTTCGCATTCTTCCTCTTCATGCCGCTGTGGACACAGTGGGATTCCTACAAGCCAGTGCCAGAACGGGTGAGCAGCCATGACTAATCGCATTCTTGCCCCCTTTGTTGCACTGGTTCTTGGCTTTGCCTCAATCGGCAGCCAGGCGTCCGGTGGCGGTGCCTTGATGGAGTCGCACGTCAACCTTGGTGATCAGGCATCGCTGCAGCGTGGCGCGAAGTACTTCATGAACTACTGCGCCGGATGCCATTCGCTGGGCTATCAGCGATATTCGCGGATGGCGGCGGATATCGGTCTGACCGAGGATGAGGTTCAGACTTGGCTGAACTTCAATGGTGCGAAGTTCGGTGACACGATCAAGTCTTCGATGGCACCTGCGGATGGCACGGCTTTCTTTGGCAAGGCGCCGCCGGATCTGTCCCTGGTCGCGCGGGCCAAGCCCGGTGGTCCCGATTGGACCTATACCTTCCTGAAGTCGTTCTACGTCGATGAGTCGCGTCCCAGCGGTTGGAACAACACCCTGCTGCCCGGTGCCAGTATGCCCAATGTGCTTTGGGACCTGCAGGGCACGCAGCGCGCCGTCTACGGACAGGACGAACATGGTACAGAGCATATTTCGGGCTTCCAGTTGGCGCCTGCAGGGCGTCTCAGCGCCGAGGAATACGACGGTGTAGTTCGCGATATCACCAATTTCCTCAACTATGTCGGTGAGCCGGCTGCAATGAAGCGCGAAGCGATCGGCATTTGGGTGATCCTGTTCCTGGCCGTTTTCACCTTCCTCGCCTGGCTGTTGAAAGCCGAATACTGGCGCGATATTCACTGATCAACATCGGCCTTGCGGTTTTCGAAAGGCACTCCGTCGGGAGTGCCTTTCGGCGTTAAAGGATTGTCACCGTTGCTGATCACCAGCGGCCGTAGGCGCCCTTAAGATCACCCTTGCCCGCCGTGCCATCATGGTCCCGGCCATCGACTCGAGTTGACCATCATGTCAGACGCCAACCATTCGCCCCCCGCCATGACCTCCAATCGCCCCTACCTGCTTCGGGCCATTCATGCGTGGATCGAGGACAACGGAATGACGCCCTACTTGTTGGTGGATGGAACCCTGCCGGGAGTTCGGGTGCCACCGCAGACAATCAAGGAGGGGCGTGTGGTTTTGAATATCGCCTATCGTGCAGTCAGTGGTCTGGATATGGGCAATGACGCGATTCGCTTTCTGGCGCGTTTCTCGGGCGTAAGCCAGTCCATCGACGTGCCTGTCGCCGCAATCCTGGCGATTTATGCGCAGGAAACCGGGCAGGGCATGATGCTGCCGCCAGATGATCCCGAGACCACCTTGCCTGCAGTCGCCGATGAAACGGGACCCACGGGTGACGACGAACCGCCGAAGAAGGCGCCCTGGTTGCGTGTGGTCAAGTAAGCGGGTCGCGGTCGGCCGCAATCTCGCTGACCCACAGCACGCGTGATCCAAGCAGGGCCAGCTGACCGCTTTGGCGCGACAGTCCATCCGTCGAATAGTCAAACCGATAGATTCGGTAGATCCGCACGCGGCCGTCATCGTCTCGACGCAGGCGAAGGCGATGGAGACTGACGGTGTGGTCGAGAAACTGCACAGCCGCTCGCGCGCAGACCTCGGCACCAAGCTGGCGGGCAAGTTCGTAGGCGTTGTGGTTGCTGTACCACCAGACGCCCGTCGCAAGCAGAACGAGCAATAGCACTCCACTGCTATCCACCGGCAACACCGCGCAGCAATCTCTCCATCTGGCCTCGATCCTTGGCCGCCAGCAGGCGTCGACACAGACGTTGGCAGTCGCTCAGCGCCACCTCGCGAATGCGCCGTCGAACTTCAAGCAAATTGCTGGGGTGCAGACTGAAGTCCCGCAGGCCCAGACCCAGCAACAGTGCGGTGTATACGGGTTCGCCCGCCATTTCTCCGCAGATGGAGACGGGAACGCCGCGTCGTTGTCCGAACTTGAGGATGTCTCGCAGGACGCGAAGTACAGCGGGATGCAAGGGGCTGTTGGATCGGGCCAGTGCCTCGTTGCCGCGATCCATGGCCAGCAGGTATTGCACCAGATCGTTGGTTCCCACCGAAAGAAAGTCACAATCGTGCGCAAGTTGGGGCAGCGCCAATGCCGCAGCGGGGACTTCTACCATGATCCCAAGATTGACCTGCTTTGCCACGGCATGATTCTCGTCGTGCAGTTCATCCCTGCAGCGTGCGATCAACTGGCGTACTGCAGAAATCTCCTCACGGCAGCTCACCATGGGGACGAGGATATTCATCTTGCCGTAGGCCGAGGCGCGCAGCAGGGCGCGCATCTGGGTACGAAACAGTTGAGGTTGTGAAAGCGAGAGGCGAACGCCGCGCACGCCCAGGGCGGGATTCGGTTCGCCTTGCACGCAGATACCCGCGCTGTCTGCCTTGTCAGCGCCGAGATCGAGCGTACGCAGCGTTACGGGCCTTCCGCGCATCCCCATTACGAGATCGCGGTAGGCGAGGAACTGCTGGTCTTCATCGGGGGATTCTCGACCCTGCAGGAACAAAAACTCGGTTCGATACAGGCCAACCCCTGATGCGCCCAACTCGTAGGCCTGAGCGACGTCGTCACGCGACTCGGCATTGGCAAACAGTCGGATCGTCGTGCCATCCAGGGTGATGGTTTCGGCGTCGCGCAGCCGTTGCAAGGCCTTTCTGTCGCGCGCTGTTTCGCGCTGCAAATGCTTGAACCGTCGCAGATCATCGGCGTCCGGTTCGATGGTGATTTCGCCGCTGGCGCCATCGACGAGCAGCGCGTCGCCATCAGCGATTTTTGCAAAGGCGTCGTGCGCGCCGACCACCAACGGAAGATGCAGGCTGCGCGCAAGAATCGCACTGTGGGACAGCGCGCTGCCTTGTGTCGTGATCACCGCTACGACACCGCGTTCGGTCAGTTGCGCCAGTTCCGACGGTGCGACGCTGTCGGCGACCAGTACATCGCCAGCCAGACCGATGACATCACTTCCCGGGTTGCGATGCAAGGCGGCGTGCACACGACCGATGACGTGATCGAGATCCTCTCGGCGACTGCGCATGTAGGGGTCATCGATGCCTTCAAACACCGAAGCCAAGCGATCGCGCTGCAGCCTCAGGGCGTAGTCCGCGCTGTAGTTGGCCTTGCGGATCAGATCGTCCAGCCCATGCAAAAGCTCGGGGTCGTCCAGAATCAGTCCGTGCAAATCGAGGAACTCGCCCAACTCGTGCGCCAACGCACCTTGCAGTCGCTGACGCATCTCCATCAGCTCGGATCGGGCGACATCGAAGGCCAGATGCAGTCGTTCAACCTCCCCATCCACCGCCTGCGGCGAGATCAACTCGGGTGCGGCCTCGAATACCTGGCTCTGTCTGACGCGCGCACGTCCAAGCGCAAGCCCTCGGGATGCCCCCTGTGCTTGCAGGACGTGTCTCATCAGCTGCCCTCGTCGAAATAGCGTTCGAACAGAGCGACGGCGGCTTCCATCGCGACCGCTTCATCCTCGCCGTCGATCCGCAGCGTCAGCGTGCTGCCCTGCGCAGCGGCCAGCAGCATCACGCCCATGATGCTCTTGGCGTTTACTTCCCGGCCGCGCCCCAGGAGAAAGGCGTTGGCGCGAAATGTCGACAGCAACTGCACCAGCTTCGAGGAGGCTCGCGCGTGTAGCCCCAGCTTGTTGATGACGGTGACCTCGCGCTCAAGCACGGTCAATCACCACGCCACCCCGGGCGCCCTGCACGGCGGTTGACACCAGCTCATCGAGCGACAGTTCCGCATAGTTCATGACCCGCATCAGCATGGACAGGTTGAGCCCTGACACCCGACGGGTATGCACACGGCCGCGATCAAAGCGTTCCGCGAGGTTGCTTGGCGAGGCACCGTAAAGATCGGTCAGGATCAGTACCCCTGCGCCTTGATCAAGACGTCGCAACTGCTGGTCCATGTGTTTGCTCAACTGCTCCAGATCGGCATCGAATGCCACCTCTAGAACCTCGTTCCGAAGTGGCAAGGTGCCGAGCATACGGCTGGCGGCCGCATGAATGGCGCTGGCGATTCCGACATGACTGATCAGCAATACACCGACGGTCGCAGTGGGTTCGGTCATCCTTCCAACTCCCGATGAAACGTCATCGCCTGCTCACGGCCATTGCGTCGGCAATGGGCCGCCAGACGCTCCGCACAAAACACGGAACGATGCCGTCCTCCCGTGCAGCCGAACGCGACCGTGACATAGCTGCGGCTGTCGTTTTCGAATCGCGGCAACCAGGTGTCGAGGAACTGGATGACCTGATCGATGTAATCACGTACCAGCGGTTGCTCATCCAGATGCGCGCTCACCGCACTGTCGCGTCCGGACAGCGGACGCAGGGCAGGAATCCAGTGGGGGTTGGGCAGGCAACGAACATCGAAAACGAAGTCGGCGTCAGCCGGCACGCCATGTTTATAGGCGAATGACTCGAACAGGATGGAAAGTCCCGCATGCGCATCGATGGCAAGCTCGGTGGTGACCCATCTGCGCAACTGATGGACGTTGTAGTCACTGCTGTCGACCACCCTGTCTGCGATGGCGATCAGTGGTTTGAGGCGTTGACGCTCGCTGGCAATGGCTTCGGCCAGTGGCAAACCGTCCTTGCTCAACGGATGTCGACGACGGGTTTCATTGAAGCGCTTGATGAGCACATCATCGCGGGTATCGAGGAACAGAAGTTCGCATTCCACACCACTCGCGCCGATGGCGGATAGTGCATGCGGCAGATCCTGAAGGTCCTGTGCGTGGTTGCGGATATCGATACCCACCGCCAGCCTGGGTGGATGGTCGCGGTCATTGCCGATGACGGTTTCGACGAATTGCGGCAGCAAGGCGGCGGGAAGGTTGTCCGCGCAGTAGTAGTCGAGGTCCTCCAGCGTGCGCAGGGCAACGCTCTTGCCAGACCCGGACAGTCCGCTGACGACGACGAGTCGTGACTCGGAACGGGTCCGCCTTGCGGGTGTCGATCCTGTGTCATCTAGCATGTCTTCAGCCTGCGCATTTGGTGGGCCTGACGGTCGATGAAGGTTTGCGCTGCATCGATACCCTTGGATTTGAGGAGGTGCGAACGGACGGCTGCCTCGACCAACACCGCGAGATTCCGCCCAGGGGCGACCGGTAGGGTGATCTGCGGAATATCGATATCGAGGATGCGGCGTTGTCCCACGTCCCCGTACAGACGGTCCATTGGCCTTGCGTCCACCTGGGGGTCGTGACGTTCCAGGTGCACGATCAAGCGAAGATACTTGTTCCGTTTGACCGACGTGTCACCAAACATCGATCGGATATCGAGAATGCCCAGGCCTCGCACTTCCAGCATGTCCTGCAGTAACACGGGGCATGTGCCATCCAGCACATCGGGAGCAATCTGTGTGAACTCGGTGGCATCGTCCGCCACCAGACGATGGCCGCGTGTGATCAGTTCCAGCGCCAGTTCGCTCTTGCCCGACCCCGATGCGCCGGTGATCAACACCCCGATCGAGTAGACCTCCATGAAGACGCCGTGCAGTGTTTCCTGCCGGGCGACGGCACGCGCTAGGTGATACTGCAGATAGGTCAGCAACTCGTGGCCGGAATGGCGCGATACCCAGAGTGGACAATCGTGCTGGTTGGCCGAGTCGCGAAGGTCGGTAGGAATCGACTGGTCGTGCGTGACAATCAGCGCCAGCGGCAGCGACTGCATGACTTTGCCGAGTACTTCCCAGCGGTGTGGAGGTGCCAGACCGTCGAGGTGAGCCAGCTCTTCCGCGCCGATGATCTGCACCTTGTTGGGATGGATGGTGTTGAGATAGCCGACCAGGGCGGGTCGCTGCTGAAGGTCACCCGATGCGTCAAGTTGGCGTCGTTCACCGCGTTGGCCTGCAACCCAGCGCAGCCCCAAGCGTTCCTGAAGGCTATCGAAAAGTTGGCGCGCGCTCAGGCCTTCGCTCATGGCGCGTGCTCGTTTCAGGCTGCCGCGTGGGTCAGTTGCCACTCCGCCAGCAATGCGTAGAGGCTGGCATTGTCGGGCGCTGCGCGCAGGCGCTGGCAAAAACCGGCATCGCCAAACATCTCGGCCAACTGCGACAGCAGGATCAAATGCTGATGGCTGAAGTGCTCGGGTACCGCCAAGGCAAATACCAGATCAACGGGCGCGCCATCGATGGCACTGAAATCGACGGGCTCGGAGAGTCGAACGAAGGCGCCAACCGCCGAATGCAGTCCGGGAGTGCGCCCATGAGGAATGGCGACGCCGCGTCCGAGTCCGGTCGAGCCAAGTTTCTCTCGTGCAAACAGGCTCTCGAAGATGGCTTGCTGGACAATTTCGCCCTGGCCTTCCGCCAAATCGGTCGCCAAGCGCTCCAGCAGGCGCTTCTTACTGCTGACGTTGACGCCCACCGCGGTGCGATGGGGCGTCAGTAGATCGATCAGTAACATGAATAATCAGACTCGGACCGGTGCTCAGCCGACCACATCGTCGTGGGAGATGGCCTCGCCACGATGGTGATCGGTGATTTTTTCCTTGTGCTTGAGGATCTGACGATCCAGCTTGTCGGCCAGCAGATCAATGGCGGCATACATGCTCTCCGCGACGGATTCGGCATGGAAGCTGCGGCCAGACACGTTGATCGTGGCCTCCGCTTTGTGCGCGAGCTTTTCAACCGACAGGATGACGTGCACCGTGAGCAGGTGATCGAAGTGGCGCGCCGGGCGCTCGAGCTTGGACTCCACGTACTGACGCAATGCCGCCGTGACTTCGACCTGATGTCCACTGATGTCAAACCGCATGACAGACCTCCGTATCTGGAGCGCTGAAAACAAGCACCACAAGTGCGCGCTCCGGCACCGGTGATGCGGATGCGGCCACAAGGCGCATCCGGTTGCATTCCGCCTGCAATCGCCGGGCCGCCTTTGGCCTGATGTCGATATGGGGGCGGTGCGGAGTCATGCAATCAACTGACGCGTTGACGTTCGTTGGAAGACGGCACATTCATCGCTTCGCGGTATTTTGCCACGGTTCGGCGAGCCAACGTGATGCCCTGGCTCTTCAGTTCCGCCGTCAGTTTGGCGTCGGAGAGCGGTTTGCGCGGGTCTTCGGCGTCAATCATCCGCTTGATCATGGCTTGAATCGCGGTACTGGACGCGCCACCGCCATCGACCGTGGCGACACCCGATGAAAAGAAGAACTTGAATTCGAAGGTGCCACGCGGCGTATGCAGGTACTTTCGCGTTGTCACCCGCGAAATGGTCGACTCGTGCAGTTCCAGTTCTTCGGCGATCTCGCGCAGAACCAGCGGGCGCATGGCTTCCGGGCCGTGTTCGAGAAATCCGGTCTGATGGCGCACGATGCACTGCGCAACCCGCAGGACGGTATCCGCGCGTGTTTCCAGGCTCTTGATCAGCCAGCGTGCTTCCTGCAACTGGCCACGCAGATAGCTGGAATCGCTTCGGCTCGCGTGTCCGATCAGGGACTCGTAATGACGGTTGATGCCCAGTCTGGGCAGGCAGGCGGACGCGAGTTGAACGCGCCAGCCGCCATGATGGCGGATGGCAAAAGCGTCTGGTGTGACGTATTCCACCGCCGTGCTGCTGATCTGCGAGCCTGGCCGCGGATCGAGTGAGCGCAACAGCGCTACCGCGTGATTCATGTCGGCCTTCGACACGCCCAGTTGCTGGGCAAGTTTGTCATTGCCCAACTTCGCCAGCGCCTCAAGATGGTGCTTCGCCAGGTCCATCGCCAGCGCACGTGAGGGCAGATTGGGGTCCTGTTCGGTGAGCTGAACCCACAGACACTCGGACAGCGAGCGCGCCGCCACACCCAGCGGGTCGAAGCGTTGAATGCGGTGCAATACCGCTTCGATTTCGTCCGTTTCAACCTCGATCTCCGGCGCAAGGCCGTCGCGAATCGCTTCCACGCTTTCCGACAGGTAGCCGTCCTCACCAATGGCATCGATCAGAGCCAGCGCGATGGCATGGTCGCGTGCCGACATCGGTGTGAGGTTCAATTGCCAAAGCAGATGGTCCAACAGGGTTTCCGAAGCGGCATCCTGCTGGCAGTCGAGGCGGTCGTCCTGATCTGATCCGCTCCCGCTTACGCCGCCCAGCGAGGGCTCAGTATCCCATTCGGGTTCGTAATCGAGCGGACTATCGATCACGGTGTCCGTGTCGCTGGACTGGGTGGCGACCTCGTCGCGTGAATCGAAGGTCTCCGTCGAGACTGTGTCCGAGGCAGCAAATTCGCTCTCTCCGCGCTGCATCGCCTCACCGATGTCGCGCTCATCCAGCAGTTCGGTCGAGCCTTCCGCACCGGGGTCGCTTTCGTCGAGTTCCAGTAGCGGGTTGCTTTCCAGCACCGAACGCACTTCCGTCTCGAGTTCGAGACTCGACATCTGCAGCAGGCGAATGGCCTGACGCAATTGCGGGGTCAGCGTGAGTTGCTGCCCCAGACGAAGTTGCAGGCTAGGTTTGAGCATTACATCCTGAAACTGTCGCCCAGATAGACCCGGCGAACATCGGGATTGGCCAGAACGGCTTCTGGTGTTCCCTCTGCAAGAACGCCGCCATCGTTGAGGATATAGGCGCGATCACAGATGCCCAGCGTTTCGCGGACATTGTGGTCGGTGATCAGAACACCGATTTTCCGTGCCTTGAGGTGACGCACGATTTTCTGGATTTCGCCCACTGAGATAGGGTCGACACCGGCGAAGGGCTCGTCCAGCAGCATGAAACGGGGCTTCGCCGCGAGTGCGCGGGCAATTTCGACACGTCGCCGCTCGCCGCCCGACAGGCTTGCGCCGGGTTGTTCGGCGATATGGCTGACCTGCAGTTCGTCAAGCAGGCCATCCAGTTCGCGTTGGCGCTCGCCTGGCTTCAAGTCGGAGCGCAATTCAAGGATGGCGAGAATGTTTTCGGCCACCGTCAAGCGCCGAAACACCGACGCTTCCTGCGGTAAATAGCCGACGCCCAGCCTGGCGCGGCTATGCATCGGCATGCTGGTGATGTCCTGACCATCCAGGGTGATCTGCCCGCCGTCCGTCGCGACCAGTCCCACAATCATGTAGAAACAAGTGGTTTTGCCCGCGCCGTTCGGTCCAAGCAGGCCAACGACTTCGCCGGGATTCAGTCGCAGGGAAAAATCGCGCACGACTTCACGCTTCTGGTAGCGCTTACGCAGCGCCTTGGCGATCAGCATTATTGCGCTCCGCTGTCGGTCTTCGCGGGCTTGGGGTTCATTCTCATGGAAACCCGACCACCCTGACCGTCGGCTTGAATCCGGCCGGTTCCCAGATGGTAGGTGATTCGCTCCCCGGTCAGATTTCCCTGCGGCTGTTCGATGACCACGCCGCCGCGCAGTTCGATCTGATCTTCCGCCGGTTGAAAAATGATCTCGCGGGCCTTGGCGTTGATAACCTGGCCCTGATCATCCAGCTGTTTCAGTGTCGCCGGTTCGCCCTCCAGCATCACGCGACTCAGTTCGCCGCCCACGCGCGTCACGCGAGCGACGCCGGACTGGATTTCCAGGCTGCCTTGGGTGATGTGCACGGCACCGCGCAGGATCGATTCGCCATCATCGGCGAGGCTGCCGTCAATATCGTTGGCACTGACATCGACCGGCTGCTGACGGTCGGCGGTTGCCGCACCGGCAGTGCCATGGAGGCACGCGAGCGCCAACAGCAGGCTGGTTGCAGTCAGGCGTCTCGGGTGCTCAGGGCGTGAGGCTGGCAGGCGGGGAAGTGGCTGGAACATATCGGGCACTGACCTTTGAAAGGAGCTGGAAGCGACGCGTGTTCAGGTCCGCGCGCAATCCGGTGCCCTGCAGTATAGAAGCGGCGTCTCGGATGGTCACGGTGTGATCGCTCTGCAGCGTGCTGGACTGGGGAAACACGTCCAGGCGGTCGGTTTCGATGCGGGTATTGCGCTGCGCGGTTGCCGCACCATCGATGACTACGTCGGACAGCAGCCGCAATTCTTCACCATCCGCACTGATCCACGCCTGCGCCGATTTGGCCTGCCAGCGCTCGCCCTTGGCATCGGGAAAGGTGAATTGCGGTGCGATCACGGTCAGGGTTCCCGCCGTGGGATGGCGCGCGAGTTGCGGACCACTCGCCGAAAACGCCTCGTGACCGTCTTTGTCGAGCGCCACCATCTGGAAATCGAGCAGTTGATAGTCGGATCGAGGCGGGCCGAGCAGGACGTTCTCGGTAGGCTTGTCTTGCAGCAACCACAGCCACCACGAACTGCCGACTGCAGCCAGCACCAGAAGAATCACGGACAAAACGCGCAGATTCATGGGCCCAGCCATACGCGCAGAAGGTTATCGCGCTGGTGCTGGACATCGATCAGCCAATCACAGACCTCGCGGACCGCCCCCTGGCCGCCGCGCAACGCGGTCTGAAGATGTACGCGCTGCGCGACCCACGGGTGCGCATTGGCGGGGGCAATGCTCAGACCCGCCCGGCGCATCGCGCTGAGGTCGGGCAGGTCGTCGCCCATGAACGCCGCTTGCGCCAGAGGAATGGCCAACTGCTCGGCCAGTTGTTGCAACGCCATGCCCTTGTCGTGGCATCCCTGTATCACATGGGGAATGCCGAGATCCGCCGCGCGGCGCTCCACCAGATTGCTCTTGCGCGCGGTGATCAAGGCCACGGCAATGCCGATGCGCTCCAGCAGCTTCAAGCCCTGTCCGTCCAGCACGTGAAAAGCTTTGAGTTCGGTGCCGTCGTCGGCAAACAGCAGTCGACCGTCCGTCAAGGTGCCGTCGACGTCCAGTGCAAGCAATCGAATCTGCCGGCCGAGTGCGATTACCGAGTCCGGCAGAAGACGTTGCGAGAGAGACGTGCTCATCCGTTCAGACCACTCTGGCGCGCAGCAGGTCGTGGATGTTCAGTGCACCGACAACACGGTGTTCGCCATCCACGACCACCAGCGCACTGATTTGATGGGATTCCATCAAACGCGCGGCTTCCACGGCGAGTTGATCCGAGCGGATGGTCTTCGGATGTGTGTTCATGACCTGCGCCACCGGCGTGGTGCGCAGATCGCAGGCCCCGTCATCCAGGGTCCGGCGCAAGTCGCCGTCGGTGAAAATACCGCACAGATGCTGTTCCGCGTCGACGACGGCGGTCATCCCCAGGCGCTTGCGGCTCATCTCCACCAAAGCTTCGCTAAGGCTCGCCTGCAAGTGAACGGTGGGCACCTGACTTCCTTGATGCATGACATCACTGATGTGCAAAAGCAATCGGCGCCCCAGGGCACCTGCCGGATGAGAACGCGCGAAATCATCTGCGGTGAAGCCGCGTGCATCCAGCAGCGCCACGGCAAGTGCATCGCCCATGACCAGTGCAGCCGTCGTGCTGGAAGTCGGTGCAAGGCCAAGCGAGCAGGCTTCCGCCGGTACCGAGACATCGAGGTGGACATCGGCGACGGTGGCCAGGGTCGACTGCGGTCGACCTGTCATTGCGATCAGCGCATTGCCCTGACGCTTCAGCACGGGAAGGATGGTCAGCAATTCATCCGTCTCGCCGGAGTTGGATACCGCAAGGACCACATCCGCATCGGTGATCATGCCCAGATCGCCGTGGCTGGCCTCACCGGGATGGACGTAGAAGGAGGGCGTGCCGGTGGACGCCAGCGTCGCCGCAATCTTCCTTGCGATATGCCCCGACTTTCCCATTCCGCAGGCAACGACTCGTCCGCGGCAAGCGAACATCACGCGGCAGGCGGCGACAAAGCTGGCATCGATGTGGTCACGCAAGGCCTGAATGGCGTTCCGCTCGATGTCGATGACGTTCTGCCCGCTCCGGATCAACGCGTCCGCAGAAAGACCTGTGGCATCGCGGGGGCTAGAGAGGACTTGGACTTGCGCATTCATGGGCGAGGGGACACGTGAGCTGAATCGATCGGGTGGCCGCAGGTGTCGGCTGCGGGGCTATTCGCTATCATCTGCGGCCATTCTAACGCAGCCCGCACCACCGGCCTTTAGCCGCCGAAGAGTGAACATCACGACATTCAGTGATCCCATGACTCCCGATACGTCAAGCAACTGATTCTGCAGGGCCTGCCCGACGCCGACGTCGGGTCGGCAGCGACGACGGTGTCATTTTTGAAGCCCGCGTGGTGTCTGCCCAGTTCGCCGGCAAACTGCCCATTGGCTCGTCACCGCCTGGTTTATCGACGCTCGGCAGCCTGATGGAGCTGGCGAGATCCACGCCCTTTCCCTGCGCACGCAGACCCCGACAAAGCAGGAGCGCGCTGATGGCTCGCATCGCGGTCGTCGGCGGCCACCGGCTGGATGGCGAAGTGCGCATCTCGGGCGCGAAGAATGCGGTGTTGCCGATTCTGTGTGCCAGTTTGTTGTCGGATGGTGAGGTCGACATCGGCAACGTGCCGCATCTGCAGGATGTGACGACCACGCTTGAGTTGCTCGGGCAGATGGGTGCATAGGTCGCGATGGGTGATCAAGATGCGTGTGGACAATATCGATGCGCGCACCGTGGATCGCTTCGTTGCCCCGTATGAGTTGGTCAAAGACATGCGCGCGTCGATTCTGGTTCTTGGCCCCTTGGTGGCCGCTGAACAGGCGAAGTGAGTCTTCCAGGCGGTTGTGCCATCGGCTCGCGACCGGTCGACCAACATATTCGCGGATTGGAGGCGATGGGCGCGCAGATCACGGTCGAAGGCGGGTTCATCCGTGCCAAGGCGGGACGTCTGCGTGGCACACGCATCGTGATGGACATGGTGACCGTGACCGGTACCGAGAACATCCTGATGGCCGCGACGCTGGCGCATGGAACCACCCTCATCGAGAACGCGGCGCAGGAACCCGAGGTCGTCGATCTCGCCGCGTGCCTGACCGCGATGGGCGCCCGAATCAGCGGCGCAGGGACGAGCACGATCACGGTGGAAGGCGTCGAGCGCCTGCATGGCTGTCGTTACGACGTGCAGGCAGACCGCATCGAAACCGGAACATTTCTGGTCGCCGGAGCGATTACCCGTGGTCGTGTACTCGCCAAGCGGGCGCGGGCCGACCTGCTGGATGCCGTGTTGGTCAAGCTGGAGAAAGCCGGCGCCCACATCAACACCGGTCCGGACTGGATCGAACTCGACATGCAGGGCCGCCGCCCACGGGCTGTCGACTTGACGACCGCACCGTATCCCGCGTTTCCCACCGACATGCAGGCACAGTTCGTCGCATTGAATGCGGTCGCCGAAGGGGTGGGTATCGTGACCGAAACGATTTTCGAGAATCGCTTCATGCACATCGAGGAATTGCGCCGCTTGGGCGCGGATATTCGCGTCGAGGGCAATTCCGCAATCGTGCGCGGTGTGGACCGCTTGACCGCCGCGCCGATCATGGCGACGGACCTGCGCGCGTCGGCCAGTCTGGTGCTGGCGGGTCTGGTCGCGGAGGGCGAAACCTTGATCGACCGGATCTACCACATTGACCGTGGTTACGAATGCATCGAAGAAAAGCTCGGCGGCCTGGGAGCCAGTATCCGGCGCTTGAGCGCGTGATTCTGCGCGACTGATTTTCCAGTGGACGAAAAAAGGGCCACCCAGCGGGTGGCCCTTTGCATTGGTGTCGTGCCCGGCCGTCCGCAGCGGAGCGTCGCTGCGGACGGCTTGCCGTCAGTCTTCGAACCCGTCCACGAACAGCAGGAAGCTCACCACGTCGTCGCAGGCATCGCCGATGCCATCCGCGTCGGCGTCAACCTGATCCGGGTTTGCCAACACGGGGCAGTTGTCGGCAATCGTGCAGATGCCGTCTTCGTCACCGTCACGCGCTACGTCACCCGAGCAGTCGGCGTCAAACCGAGCAACCAGACCGTCATGGTCTGATGCGCCGATGGCGCTGGCCGTGGCGGGGGCAACGACACCGCAAGATGCTGCATTGAAGTTGGGGTAGGTGCACACGAAGGTCCGCTGGATCGATGCATCGGTATTGCCGCGCCCATAGGCCATGCCCGCAAAGAACGGCTGTGCCGCGGTGTTCATCAACACATGGTCCAGTACCTGGTTGGTTGCCACATCGCGCCCCGTCGAACCCTGCACAGCGCCGAAGTTTTCCGTGAATCGGTAGGAGTACTGCTCGACGGACGGCAAGGTCGTGACCGCGTTCTGCAATGGCGGATTGACGATGTTGGGCGTGCCAAGTTTGCAGTTGGTGACGCCATTACTGGGCGCACAGGTGTTGGCAGCATCGTTGTAGGTACCCGCAATCAGCCCGACCACATCGGCGTAGCCGTCGGTGAACTGGTAGGCGTTGTGGTCACCGATCACGATCAGGGGAATGTCAGCGAGTTCCGGGTCGGTCTGAATATCCTGCACCAGCGTGGCAATCGACTTGGCTTGCAGGAAGCGCTTGGCGCGATTGCGTTCGCCGCTTGCGTTGCTGGTGTCCACGCCACTGCGCGACTTGGTGTGATTGTTGATGATCATGAACGGCAGCGACTGATTGGCGACGCCGGTGAATTCGCCGCTAAGCAGGAGCGGCGGATGGTCGTGCAATTCAGTGATGCCGCTCGTGGGATCATCCCAAGTTTCATCACCCTGCAAGGCCACCACGCTGACGTTGGCAACGCGACTGGGGTTGACCAGGTAAC
>JAWLAY010000016.1:0-120652 GCA_041395245.1 Lysobacteraceae bacterium | reverse complement strand
TCTATAAGGGTGCGCCAGTCGCTGCTTTGTTGGAGTCGCAGTCGCGTACTGGTGGTCGTAACAACGCAGGCCGGATTACCACCAGGCATAAGGGTGGTGGTCACAAGCAGCACTACCGGCTGGTAGATTTTAAACGCGACAAGGAAGGAATTCCCGCCCGCGTTGAGCGCGTTGAGTACGATCCCAACCGAACGGCGCACATCGCGCTTCTGTGTTATGCTGACGGGGAGCGCCGTTACATCATCGCGCCGAAGGGCATCACCATCGGTGATCAACTTTTGGCGGGTCGCGACGCGCCGATCAAGGTCGGTAATACATTGCCGCTGCGCAATATCCCGATCGGTACGACAGTTCACTGTGTGGAGATGAAGCCTGGCAAAAAGGCTCAGGTCGCGCGCAGTGCTGGGGCCTCCGTGCAGCTGATTGCTCGTGAGCAAGGTTATGCGACCTTGCGCCTGCGTTCGGGTGAGATGCGCAAGGTACCCGCTGATTGTCGCGCCACGATCGGTGAGGTTGGTAATAGCGAACACAACCTTCGGAAGATTGGTAAGGCTGGTGCGAAGCGCTGGCTGGGCGTTCGTCCCACCGTTCGCGGTGTGGTGATGAACCCGATCGACCATCCGCACGGTGGTGGTGAAGGTCGTACATCTGGTGGTCGCCACCCGGTTACCCCCTGGGGTGTGCCGACCAAGGGTTATAAGACCCGCAACAACAAGCGTACTGAGCAGTTCATCGTTCGGCGTCGTAAGTAATTAGGAATCGGTCATGGCACGTTCACTCAAAAAAGGCCCGTTCATCGACCTGCACCTTCTCAAGAAGGTCGAGGTCGCTGCAGCTGCCAACAACAAGCGTCCGATCAAGACCTGGTCACGCCGCTCAATGATTCTGCCGGAAATGGTGGGTTTGACCATCGCGATCCATAACGGACGCCAGCATGTCCCCCTGCTGGTTAACGAGAACATGGTCGGACACAAGCTCGGTGAGTTTGCGGTAACCCGTACCTTCAAGGGTCACGGCGGCGACAAGAAGACGGGGCGCTAAGGAGATTCGCATGGAAACCAAAGCAATTCTTCGTGGCGTCCGGATTTCGGCTCAAAAGGCCCGGCTGGTGGCCGATCAGGTGCGCGGGCTTCCCGTGGCGCGCGCCCTCGATCTTCTCAAGTTCAGCGACAAAAAGGCCGCGCACCTTATTTACAAGGTGTTGTGGTCTGCCACAGCAAATGCTGAAAACAACGACGGTGCCGATGTTGACGAGCTGAAAGTTGCTCGCGTCTTCGTTGATGAAGGTCCGGTCCTCAAGCGCTTCCATGCCCGTGCAAAGGGTCGTGGTGCGCGCATTCTCAAGCGCACCAGCCACATCACTGTGGTTGTTGGCAACGGTCAATAAGCGGGAACTCACGATGGGACATAAAGTTCATCCAATTGGGATTCGCCTTGGTATCTCCAAGGACTGGAACTCTAAGTGGTACGCAAACAAGCGTGAATTCGCCGGTTATCTGGCGGCCGATCTCAAGGTGCGTGAAGTGTTGCGCAAGAAGCTGGCGGCTGCTGGTGTTTCGCGTATTCAAATCGAGCGGCCAGCCAAGACGGCACGTGTGACCATTCACACGGCGCGTCCGGGTGTCGTCATCGGTAAGAAAGGCGAGGACATCGAAAAGCTGCGGAAGGATGTCTCGGCGATCATGGGTGTGCCCGTGCACATCAACGTCGCGGAAGTCCGTAAGCCAGAATTGGACGCACAACTGGTTGCCGAGTCGATCGCGCAGCAACTTGAGCGCCGAATCATGTTCCGCAGAGCGATGAAGCGCGCTGTTGGCAACGCGATGCGCTTGGGCGCGCTGGGCATCAAGATCAACGTTGCGGGTCGTTTGAACGGGGCGGAAATCGCGCGATCCGAGTGGTACCGCGAAGGTCGAGTGCCGCTCCACACGCTCCGCGCCGATGTTGATTACGGCTTTGCCGAGGCCAGCACGACGTACGGAATCATTGGAATCAAGACCTGGGTCTACAAGGGCGAAGTGTTTGACTTCTCCCAAGTTGGTCAGGAAAAGCCGGAAGAGGCGGCACGCCCTGAGCGCGCACCTCGTCAGGCTGCTAAGTAAGGAATACAGCCATGTTGCAGCCGAAAAGAACCAAATACCGCAAGGTACACAAGGGGCGTAACGAAGGCCTGAGCTGGAATGGTGCAGCGGTGAGTTTTGGTGAGTACGGCCTGAAAGCCGTCTCCCATGGTCAGCTCACTGCGCGCCAGATCGAGTCCGCGCGTCGAACGATCAGTCGCTACGTCAAACGTGGCGGAAAGCTCTGGATCCGCGTCTTCCCAGACAAGCCGATTACCCAAAAGCCGATCGAAGTTCGAATGGGTGCGGGTAAGGGCAGCGTTGAGTACTGGGTTGCGTTGATTCAACCTGGACGCGTTCTTTACGAAATCGAAGGCGTTCCGGAAGATGCTGCTCGCGAAGCGTTCAGACTTGCGGCAGCCAAGCTCTCTGTTCAAACCACATTCGTTACACGCACGGTGCGCTGATGGACATCAAAGAAATTCGCCAGAAGTCGCCTGCTGAGCTCAAAGGGCACCTGCTTGAACTGCGCCGTGAGCAGTTCAATCTGCGTATGCAGAAGGGCACCGGCCAGTTGACACAAACCCACCAGCTCAAGGCAGTGCGTCGCGAAATCGCGCGCGTCAAGTCCGTGCTGGAAGTAACCAAGTAAGGCTGCCGATATGAGCGAGATCAATCCCAACGGCCGTACCGTCGAAGGACGTGTGGTCAGCAACAAGATGGACAAGACCGTTACCGTGCTCGTCGAGCGTCAAGTCAAGCACGCCTTGTACGGCAAATACCTGAAGCGATCAACGAAGCTTCACGCTCACGACGAATCAAACGCCTGCAGCGAAGGCGATGTGGTCCGCGTCGTTGAGTGCCGCCCAATGTCCAAAACCAAGACTTGGCGTGTGGTGGAAATTCTCACCCGCGCCACTGTGTAATCGGAGACCACCGCCATGATTCAGATGCAGTCGTTTCTCGATGCAGCAGACAACTCCGGTGCCAAAGAGCTCATGTGCATCAAGGTGCTGGGTGGCTCAAAACGCCGCTACGCGCACATCGGTGATGTGATCAAGGTTTCGGTAAAAGACGCCATCCCCCGCGGGAAAGTGAAAAAGGGTGAGGTCTACAACGCCGTTGTCGTGCGCACCCGCAAAGGTGTTCGTCGTGCAGACGGATCCTTGATCCGTTTTGACGGTAACGCCGCCGTTCTGTTGAACAACAAGCAAGAGCCAATTGGCACGCGCATTTTCGGACCAGTGACGCGCGAACTGCGTGGCGAGAAGTTCATGAAAATTGTGTCGCTGGCGCCTGAAGTGCTCTGAGGACTCTTTCATGAACCGTATCCGTAAAGGCGACCAAGTGCTGGTCATTGCTGGCAAGAACAAGGGTCAAAAGGGTGATGTCGTAAGAGTCGTCGGCGACCATATTGTGGTGTCGAACATCAACCTGGTAAAGCGTCACACGAAGCCGAACCCGCAGGCCAACCAGCCTGGTGGTGTAATCGAGCGTGAAGCGCCGATTCATATCTCCAACGTTATGCTGTTCAACCCTGCTATCAACAAGGGGGATCGCGTTGGTTTCAAGGTGCTCGAGGATGGACGCAAAGTGCGTGTGTTCCGCTCGAGCGGTGAGGCGATTGACGCCTGAGGAATGCAGTAATGACTACTCGTTTGGAAAAAATCTATAAGGACGAAGTTGTTCCGAAGCTCATGCAGCGCTTCGGATACAAGAACGTCATGCAGGTCCCGCGTCTGAGCAAGATCACGCTGAACATGGGCGTCGGCGAAGCCGTTGGAAACAAGAAGATTCTTGAAAATGCCGTGGCCGATATGGCCAAGATCAGCGGACAAAAGCCCGTGACAACCAAGGCGCGCGTGTCTGTGGCAAGTTTCAAGATCCGCGATGGTTGGCCGATCGGTTGCAAGGTTACGCTGCGCCGCGCGCATATGTTCGAGTTTCTGGATCGCCTGATCAGCATTTCCTTGCCGCGTGTTCGCGACTTTCGAGGTGTGAGTGGTCGTTCGTTTGATGGCCGTGGCAACTACAACATGGGCGTCAAGGAACAGATCATTTTCCCAGAAATCGATTTTGATCAGATCGACGCCATTCGTGGTATGGATATTTCCATTGCCACGACCGCGAAGAGCGATGAAGAAGCAAAGGCGCTGCTCGAAGCTTTCCGTTTCCCTTTCCGTAACTAATTTCCGAGAGATCGCATAGATGGCAAAGACCTCAATGATCAACCGCGATATTAAGCGGAAGAAGATGGCAGAGAAGTTCGCAGCGAAGCGTGCAGAGCTGAAGGCCATTGTGGCGAGTCCGAAGTCCTCCTATGAGGAGAAGATGGAAGCGCAGACAAAGCTGCAAAAGTTGCCCCGCGATGCGTCGCCCGTGAGGCAGCGGAATCGTTGTGAATTGACCGGCCGGCCACGTGGTGTATACCGCAAGTTTGGCTTGGGTCGAAACAAGTTGCGCGAAGCCACCATGCGTGGCGACGTTCCAGGATTACGCAAGGCGAGCTGGTAGTTGCCTGCGGATATCGATGCTTTTAAATACGAGGTTGTTACATGAGCATGACTGATCCGATTGCTGACATGTTCGTCCGCATCAAAAATGCGGCGGCAGTTGGTAAACAAAGTGTTTCAATGCCGTCTTCGAAGCTGAAGATTGCAATAGCCACGCTTCTCAAGGCGGAAGGCTACATCGGCGATTTCCAAGTTGTTTCGGCAAACTCAAAGCCGGTTTTGCAGATCGCACTCAAATATTTCCAGGGTAAGCCGGTTATCGACAAGCTTTCCCGTGCCAGCCGCTCCGGCTTGCGCATGTATCGTGGCAAGGACGAGCTGCCGAAAGTGTTGGGTGGCCTCGGAATTGCGATCGTTTCCACATCGAAAGGCATCATGACGGATGCTCAGGCGCGCGCTGCGGGCTTGGGTGGTGAAGTCCTGGGTCTGGTTGCCTGATAGGAGCTACCCATGTCTCGTGTTGCCAAAAAGCCAATCCAGCTTGTCAAGGGCGTTGAAGTGAAGACTGACGGCGTGTCCGTTACCGTCAAGGGTCCCAAAGGTAGCCTGTCGACCGCAGCGCCGGCTGGCGTTTCGGTTTCCGTTGCTGACGGTGTGGTTTCAATCGGAGCAGATTCCGCGGATCGCATCGCGATGGCGGGAACGTTGCGTGCGTTGCTCGCGAATATGGCGCAGGGCGTTTCGGAGGGCTATACCCGCAAGTTGGAACTCGTCGGGGTTGGTTATCGCGCCTCGGTTGCTGGTCGCGACCTGAACTTGTCCCTTGGTTTTTCCCATCCTGTTGTATTCAATGCGCCGGAGGGGATTTCGATCGAAACACCGTCGCAGACTGAGATTCTCATCAAGGGCTCAGACAAGCAAATGGTTGGCCAGGTCGCCGCAAAGATTCGTGCGTTCCGCCCACCTGAGCCGTACAAGGGCAAGGGTGTCCGTTATGCGGGTGAGAAGATCATCATGAAGGAAGCCAAGAAGGCGTAATTGCCTACCGCTTTCGGAGAAAAACCATGGAAAAGAAAATTGCTCGGCTCCGTCGTGCCAAGACGACGCGCTCACACATTCGCGAGCTAGGGGTAAACCGTTTGTCGGTAATCCGAAGCGGACAGCATATGTACGCTCAGGTTTTCACCGCGGATGGCTCGCGCGTTCTCGCGTCGGCGTCTACGCTAGAGGCGGACATCAAGGCTGGACTGTCAGGTTGCAAGAACAAGGAAGCGGCTGCGAAGGTCGGTCGCGTCGTCGCAGAGCGCGCTCTTGCGGCGGGAGTCGATACAGTAGCGTTTGATCGCTCAGGATTCCGCTACCACGGTCGTATCCAGTCGCTCGCCGACGCGGCTCGTGAGGCCGGCCTCAAGTTCTAAGTGGCACCACCAACAACTACAAGCGACCTCGTGTCGTAAGCAAACTGAGAGTACGTAGATGAGCACAAATGATCGCGATAACAGCGATGGCATGCTGGAAAAGCTGGTTGCCGTCAACCGTGTGTCGAAGACGGTCAAAGGTGGCCGGCAGTTCACCTTTACCGCACTGACGGTGGTTGGCGACGGCGCAGGGCGTGTTGGGTTTGGTTATGGCAAAGCGCGTGAAGTGCCTGTCGCCATTTCCAAGTCGATGGAATATGCGCGCAAAGCCATGGTGAGTGTTGACCTCAACGGCGGAACACTTTGGTACGCGATCAAGGCAAACCACGGCGCAGCCCGTGTTTACATGCAGCCTGCGTCGGAAGGTACCGGTGTGATTGCGGGTGGTGCGATGCGCGCAGTGCTTGAAGCCGCAGGCGTGAAAAACATCCTGGCCAAAGCCGTTGGATCTCGAAACCCGATTAACCTTGTTCGTGCAACGATCAAGGGGCTGCAAGCGATGCAGTCGCCTTCGCGGATTGCTGCCAAGCGCGGCAAGGCTTTGGAGGAAATTGCAAATGGCTAATGCAACTGTTACCGGTACCGTCAAGGTTCGCTTGGTTAAGGGTCTGCGTGGCACGCAGGCTCGCCACCGCCTTTCGGTGAAGGCGCTTGGTCTCCGGAAGATCAATGATGTGCGCGAATTGAAAGACAGCCCAAGTGTGCGCGGCCTGATTAATCAGGTTTCGTACCTGGTTCGGGTTGAGAACTGATCGAGATCGGAGAACTTTATGCGTCTGAATACACTTGCGCCTGCTGAAGGCGCACGAAAGGAACGTGTCCGTGTAGGTCGCGGGATTGGGTCCGGCCTTGGCAAGACCTGCGGCCGAGGTCACAAGGGACAGTTTGCGCGTACGGGTAAGGGTAAGGTCAAGGCGGGATTCGAAGGCGGACAGATGCCGTTGCAGCGGCGTTTGCCGAAGGTGGGCTTCCGATCACGCTCCGCGCGGGACTGCGCTGATGTCTTTCTTTATCAGCTCGCCGGAATCGCCGCGGATGTCGTTGATTTCGCTGCGTTGGTAGAAGCCGGTCTGGTCGACTCCCGTGCTAAGACAGCGAAGATCGTCAAGAAAGGCGAGTTGGCCCGCAAGGTGACCATTCGCGGTCTGTCGGTCACCGCCGGTGCGCGTGACGCGATCGTGGCGGCTGGTGGAGCGGTGGAGTAAACGTGGCCGTATCAAACGCCGTCTCAGGTAGCGGAATCGCGGGGCTGGGGAAGCTGACAGAGCTTCGGCAGCGTCTGCTGTTCGTCCTCGGTGCCTTGATTGTGTATCGCTTCGGTACATTTGTGCCCGTTCCCGGTGTTGATCCCGCAGCGATGAAGTCGCTGATGGATCAGCAACTTGGCGTCGTGCAGATGTTCAACATGTTCTCTGGCGGTGCTCTCGAGCGCCTGAGCGTGTTTGCGCTGAATGTGATGCCCTACATTTCTGCTTCGATCATCGTGCAGCTTGCCGGGCAGATTTTCCCGAGCTTGCAGTCGTTGAGGAAGGAGGGCGAGTCGGGTCGTCGCAAGCTGACCCAGTACACGCGTTACGGCACGGTGTTCTTGGCTGTTTTCCAGGCGGTGGGTATCTCGGTGGCGTTGCAGGATCAGGTTGGTCCTGCGGGCCCGGTGGTGTACAACGCTGGCGCGGGGTTTGTTTTTTCCGCCGTGGTGTCATTGACGGCAGGAACACTCTTCCTGATGTGGCTTGGAGAGCAGATTACCGAGCGTGGTGTCGGCAACGGTATCTCGTTGATCATCTTCGCAGGCATTGTTGCAGGGCTTCCAGGCGCGATCATTTCGACCTTGGAACTCGTTGCTAATGACCAGCTTGGTGCGTTTACGGTCATCATGTTGTTTGCTTTGGTTCTACTCGTTATCGCGTTCGTCGTTTTCATGGAGCGTGGTCAGCGTCGAATCACGGTGAACTACGCGCGTCGCCAGGGCGGTCGGCAGGCGTACATGAACCAGACGTCCCATTTGCCGTTGAAGCTGAACATGTCTGGCGTGATCCCCGCGATCTTTGCCTCAAGCATCATCTTGTTCCCGGGCACCGCGGCGTCCTGGTTCGGTGACGCGGGTGAGATACGCTGGTTGCAAAGCGTTGCGAATGCGCTGTCTCCTGGGCAGCCGCTGCATATGGTCTTGTACGGTATGTTGATCGTGGGCTTCGCGTTTTTCTACACCGCGCTGGTCTTCAACTCGCAGGAAACGGCCGACAACCTCAAGAAGTCGGGCGCTCTGATTCCCGGCATTCGTCCTGGTAAGGCGACTGCTGACTACATCGACGGTGTACTGACGCGACTGACGCTCATTGGTTCGCTGTATCTGGTCGTGGTGTGTCTTCTGCCGGAGATTCTCCGTGCGGGTTGGGCGGTGCCGTTTTTCTTCGGCGGCACGTCTTTGTTGATTGTCGTGGTTGTGGTGATGGACTTCATGGCGCAGATTCAAGCGCACCTGATGTCGCATCAGTACGACAGCCTTCTCAAGAAGGCAAATTTGAAGGGCGTTTCACGCGGCGGCTTCTCGCGTTGATAGCTTAGGTTTGGATGGGCGGCATCTGCCGCTCACCCAGCTTGGCATCGCCGGAGCACGGGCACCATCTCCCCGTGCCGTTTCAAGGGCGTGTTTCATGCGTCTTGGGGCTTTATTTGTCCTCGAAGCCACACTATACTTTCCGATTCACTGCGCTACAGTTGGAGAACGCCTCATGGCGCGCATCGCGGGTGTCAACCTTCCGGTCCAGAAACACGTCTGGGTCGGTCTTCAGAGTATTTTTGGTATTGGACGCACCAGGTCAAAGCTGGTCTGCGGCGCTGCGGGTGTTCGCCCCAGCACCAAGATTCGTGACCTGACCGAGGGCGAAGTTGATCGACTTCGTGCCGAAGTGGCGAAGTTCACCGTTGAGGGTGATCTGCGCCGCGAGATCGGTATCAGCATCAAGCGTTTGATGGATCTGGGCTGCTATCGTGGTCTCCGCCATCGTCGTGGGTTGCCGCTGCGTGGTCAGCGCACTCGCACCAACGCTCGCACCCGCAAGGGTCCGCGTAAGCAGATCAAGAAGTAAGGATCAGCCATGAGCAAGCCGAGTGCTGCCAACAAGGGCAAGAAAAAAATTCGTCGTGTTGTGACTGATGGCATCGCGCACGTCCATGCCTCGTTCAACAACACCATCGTGACCATCACTGATCGTCAGGGCAATGCGCTCTCTTGGGCAACGTCCGGTGGTGCGGGTTTCCGTGGTTCGCGCAAGTCGACACCGTTCGCCGCTCAGGTTGCGGCGGAACGTGCTGGTCGTGCCGCGTTGGACTACGGCCTGAAGACGCTTGAGGTTCATATCAAGGGTCCGGGTCCCGGCCGTGAATCCGCCGTGCGTTCGCTGAACGCTGTCGGTTACAAGGTCATCAACATCATCGACGTCACACCGATCCCCCATAACGGCTGCCGGCCGCCCAAAAAGCGCCGCGTCTAATACGGGTCCAGGAGTTCAATCATGGCACGTTATATCGGCCCCACCTGCAAACTCGCGCGTCGCGAAGGTGCAGATCTCAGTTTGAAGAGCCCAGCTCGCGCATTGGATTCGAAGTGCAAGTTGGAACAAAAGCCCGGTCAGCACGGCGCCGCTCGCAAGGGCCGCCTTTCGGACTACGCGGTTCAGCTTCGCGAGAAGCAGAAGGTCAAGCGCATTTATGGCCTTCTGGAGCGTCAGTTCCGCAATGTTTACGCGAAGGCATCCAACAAGCGTGGCAATACTGGCGAGAACTTGTTGCAGATTCTCGAGTCGCGCTTGGATAACGTCGTCTATCGGATGGGTTTTGCGGTCACCCGTCCACAGGCGCGGCAGATTGTTTCGCACTGTGGCGTGTTGGTGAATGGCAATGCCGTCAACCTGGCGTCTTTCCAAGTCAAGCCCGGTGACAGCATTGCGCTGACGGAGCGCGCTCAGCGCCAGTTGCGGGTGCAGGAAGCCTCTGCCTTGGCTTCACAGATGGATCTGGTTCCGTCTTGGATCGAGGTTGACAGTAAGAAGTTCGCAGGCACGTTCAAGGCCTTGCCGGAGCGTTCCGATCTTCCTTCCGACATCAACGAAAGCTTGATCGTCGAGTTGTACTCCAAGTAATCCCAGGAGATTTGCCGAATGTCCGTTTCCGCCACTCAGGTGCTGCGTCCGCGCGGCATCGGCATCGAGCGTATCACCGAAAACCATGCCAAGGTCATTGTCGAGCCGCTTGAGCGCGGCTATGGACACACACTTGGCAACGCGCTTCGTCGTGTGTTGTTGTCTTCGATTCCCGGCTTCGCGATCACCGAAGTCGAGATCGACGGTGTTCTTCATGAGTACACCACCGTTGAAGGGCTGCAGGAGGACGTTCTTGAGGTGTTGCTGAACCTCAAGGATGTCGCGATCCGTATGCATACCGTCGACAGCGCCATGCTGACGCTGGTCAAGAGTGGCTCGGGGGTTGTCACCGCCGGCGACATCAAGACCGACCATAACGTCGATATCGTCAATCCTGACCACATCATTTGCCACCTGACGAAGGAAGCTTCGATCAATATGCGAATGAAGGTCGAGCGCGGTCTGGGCTATCAGCCTGCCAAGGATCGCCGGCGTCCTGACGAAGAGTCGCGTGCGATCGGTCGCTTGATGCTTGATGCATCGTTTTCACCCGTGCGTCGCGTCGCATTTGCCGTTGAAAGCGCCCGCGTCGAGCAGCGTACCAACCTCGACAAGCTGGTGCTGGATATCGAAACCAACGGTACGATCGATGCCGAAGACGCGGTTCGTACTGCAGCCGATATTCTTGCTGATCAGTTGTCCGTGTTTGGCGACTTCACGCAGCGCGACCGTGGCATGGCGAAGCCGGTGGCGTCGGGTGTCGACCCGGTTCTTTTGCGCCCGATCGACGATCTCGAGTTGACGGTTCGTTCGGCTAACTGCCTCAAGGCCGAGAACATCTACTACATTGGTGACTTGATCCAGCGCACCGAAGTGGAGTTGTTGAAGACGCCGAATCTTGGCAAAAAGTCGCTCACCGAAATCAAGGAAGTTCTCGCTCAGCGCGGTCTGTCCTTGGGCATGAAGCTGGAGAACTGGCCGCCGGTTGGTCTGCAGCAAGGCATGTTGGGTTGATATTTCGCTGACGGGCCAAGCCCGTAGCGTTGCCGGCCAAGGATGGCTGGCTTGGACCACACGCAGTCCGCCGTTGTAGCGCCAGGATGGCGACAGTGCATCCCATAGCAACATTCTTTAAAGGATCAATTCCATGCGTCATCAGAAGACCGGGCGTAAGCTCAACCGTGACAGCGCCCATCGCGCTGCCATGTTCCGCAACATGGTTGCGTCGTTGATCAAGAGTGAGTTGATCAAGACCACCCTGCCCAAGGCCAAGGAACTGCGCCGCTTTGCGGAGCCCTTGATCACCTTGGCGAAGACGGACAGCGTCGCGAATCGTCGTCTTGCGTTTGCGCGTCTGCGCGACAAAGTGGCGGTTGGCAAGCTGTTTGTCGACATCGCCCCGCGCTATCAGCAGCGTCCCGGTGGTTATCTGCGAATCTTGAAGTGCGGTTTCCGCGCCGGTGATAGCGCACCCATGGCGTATGTAGAACTGGTGGATCGGCCGGCCGTGGCCGCTGAGCCCGCCGCAGAATAAGTTGGTTTTACAAGGCCCCGGAAGGCGACTTCCGGGGCCTTGTTGTGTCTGCTTGTTGCGACCGGCGTCGATGGCGCCGTTGCCATCAGGAACTACCGGCGGTGCAGTGCGGTCCGCTGCGCACCATTTTGTGTTTTGAGGTCGCCATGAATCCTCTAGCCTGGTCATTCCGTGCACAGTTTGCGCTGGGTGTCGTCCTCTGCGCGTCGTTGTTGGGCTACGCACTGTTTGTTCAATATGGCCTGTTCCTCGACCCTTGTCCGCTGTGCATTCTTCAGCGCGTTGCCTTCTTTGCGCTGGGCGTGATCTTCCTGATCGGGGCGCTGCATTCGCCCGGCGCACTGGGCCGCAAGGTATACGGTTTACTGGCGTCTCTGGCGGCCGCCGTCGGGATTGGGATCGCCGGTCGTCATGTCTGGCTGCAGTCCTTGCCACCGGACCAGGTTCCCGATTGTGGTCCCGGTTTGAACTACATGCTCGACACCATGCCGTTTGCTTCGGTTCTGAACAAGGTATTGCAAGGCTCCGGTGAGTGCGCGGCGGTGGACTGGACGTTTCTGGGATTCAGCATGCCGTTCTGGTCGCTGGTGTGGTTCGTCGGCTTTTTCGCCGGGGTGCTGTACGCGGGTTTTCGTTCCCGCTGAGGTCGATTGGATGAGCGGCGATTCGCCATAAGTCTCAGTCCTATTCGTCGTTGGTGGCTCCACCTGCTGTGGCATGATGCAGCGCCGCAACCTGCGATTTGGAGACTGTGTGATGAGCGCATTGGAACGACCCATCGAAGCCGTGCAAAACCCGGAAAACTGGGCGCCGGGTTCGTGGCGGTCCTATCCGGCCATGCAACAGCCCAACTATCCGGATGCAGAGGAACTCAAGGGCGCAAGGCAGGAGTTGTCCTCGCTGCCGCCGCTGGTCACTTCGTTCGAGATTCTGGCGCTCAAGAAGCAGATCGCCGAAGCCCAGGAAGGCAAGCGTTTTCTGTTGCAGGGTGGCGACTGCGCCGAGAGCTTCTCGGATTGCGAATCGGGTCTGATCTCGAATCGACTGAAAGTCCTGCTGCAGATGAGCGTGGTTCTGGTGTACGGCCTGCGCATGCCGGTGGTGCGCGTCGGACGTTTTGCCGGGCAGTATGCGAAACCGCGCTCGGCGGATACCGAGGTCAAGAACGGCGTCGAGTTGCCCAGCTATCGCGGCGACATCGTGAACTCGCCTGAATTCACCGAGGCAGCGCGCCGCCCTGATCCGCAACGACTGATTTCTGCGCATTCGCGTTCGGCGATGACCATGAACTTCGTGCGGTCGCTGATCGATGGCGGTTTTGCAGATCTGCATCACCCGGAATACTGGGATCTCGGTTGGGTGGGACACTCGCCGTTGGCCGAGGAATACCACCGCATGGTTCGCGCGATCGGCGACGGCGTGCGCTTCATGGAAACCCTGTCTGGTGAGGCGGTGCACAACGTGCGGCGGGTGGATTTCTACACCTCGCATGAAGCGCTGCTGCTCGACTACGAAGAGGCATTGACGCGTCAGGTGCCGCGGCACTGGGGCTGGTTCAACCTCTCCACGCACTATCCGTGGATCGGCATGCGCACGGCCGCGCTGGAAGGCGCGCACGCCGAATACATGCGCGGAATCCGCAATCCGATTGCGGTCAAGGTCGGCCCGGGTGTCAAGCCGGACGAGTTGCTGCGCTTGACGGATCATCTCAATCCGGAAAACGAGCCCGGTCGATTGACGCTGATTCACCGTATGGGCGCGAGCAAGATCGCCGCCGAACTGCCGAAGCATCTGGATGCGATTCGTCGCGAAGGCAAGCGCGTGCTGTGGGTGGCTGACCCGATGCACGGCAATACCGAATCCACCAGCAACGGATTCAAGACGCGCCGTTTCGACAATATCCGCTCGGAGCTTGATCAGTCGTTCGACCTGCACGCGGCGGCAGGGACGCGATTGGGCGGTGTCCATTTGGAACTCACCGGTGAAAACGTCACCGAGTGCCTGGGCGGCGCGCGCGAACTGACCGAGGCGGATCTCGAACGCGCCTATCGTTCGACGGTCGATCCTCGGATGAACTACGAACAGTCCCTGGAAATCGCCTTGCTCATCGTCCGCAAGCGCGGGGTGCAGTCGCTGCCGGGTTGACATCCAATCTAGGCTGACGAAAACGCGCCCCGAAAATGGGCGCGTTTTCGTTTTGCTGTGCCTCGGTCATCCGCGTGAGCGGTGTGGTGAGCGCGGTCCGACCGTGACTTCTGGGGCATAGCGGGACCGTCATTCTGGGCGACTATCCGTGACGGTCGCCTGCCTGCTGCGGGCGCGCCTTTCTGGGGAAATCAATGAAGAAGTCAGTTCACGTCAGCCTGGGGCTGCTGGCGCTGTGGGGTGTCTGTCTGCATGCGGCCGAGTCTCGCTTGCCGAGCGCAGGGATTGCAGATCGCCCCAACGCCGCCATCGCATTGACCAATGCGCGCGTTGTCACCGAGCCAGGAAAAGTTCTGGAGCGGGCGACGATTCTGCTGCGCGACGGCAAGATCGAAGCGGTGGGTACTTCCCTGCGCGTGCCAAGTGATGCCGCGCCGCTGGATCTGCAAGGCAAGACCGTATTCCCCGGGTTCATCGATGCGGGCACATCACTGGGTGTTCCCGCTGACCTGCGACGTGGTGGCATCGCCCGTGCGGATCGCAACGCGCCACCGCCGCACGACCAGACGGCAGCGCAATCGGGATTCCCGCACTGGAATCGTCGAGTGCGGCCGGAGCAACGCGTTTCTGCGGCGTTTGAAGCGAACGACGAGGCGCTGCGAGCGCTTCGATCGGTGGGCCTGACCGCGGTGCAAAGCGTCCCCGAGGCCGGTGTGTTTGCGGGTCAGTCCGCGTTGATCAGCCTGCTCGAAAGCCCGGACAAGCGCGACCTGGTGCTGAAGGATGCGGTGGCGCAGGTCATTGCGCTCGATTTCCAGTTTGGGCAGGAATATCCCGGATCGTTGATGGGCGTGATTGCACTGATTCGCCAGACTTGGCTGGACGCGAGCGCGTATTCCGCCGAGTTCATGCCGCGAGGGCAGGTCAGTGAGCCGCTGGCCGCGTTGCAGGCCGCCAGTCATGGCAAACAGACGACCCTGTTCGTGCTGGATGACGAACTCGACATGGCGCGGATGCAGGCGGTGGCAAACGAGTTTTCGCTCGCGCCGGTCTATCTCGGCACCGGCTACGAGTATCGAATCCTGCCGCAAGTGAAGCAGGCCGCCGCGCCGATCATCGTGCCGCTGAAAATGCCCGACGCGCCGCTGATCGACTCCGCCGAAGCCATGGCTTCGGTGTCGCTGGCCGAACTGCAGCATTGGGAGCAAGCGCCTGCCAACCCCGCCCGGTTGGCGCAAGAAGGTGTCCCGTTTGCGCTGAGCACGCGCGGCATGGACAGCGTCGAAAAGTCCTTCTACCCGGCGCTGCGGCGCGCCGTGGCGGTAGGCTTGAGCGAACAGGACGCCTTGCGCGCGCTCACCACCACACCGGCCAGTATCGTCGGCGAGTCAACACGTCTGGGACGGATCGCGCCAGGCTACCTCGCCAATCTGGTGATTGCCGACGCCGAGCTGTTCACGGCCTCGTCGGCGAAGGTCTACGCGGTCTACGTCGAAGGCCAACGCAGCGAGCTGAATCGCATCGGGGCACCGAACTTGGCGGGCGACTGGGTGGCGACCTGGTCGGAAGGCACTTCGCCCGAAACCTGGCAGATTCGCACCAAGGGCGACACGCTGGAGGTGCAGGTTGATGCGACGACATGGTTGCTGAAGCCACAGGACGGTGCCTACCTCGGATTGCCCAAGGGCTATCGCGATGCGGTGCGCCTGCAATTGCGCGAAATGGCCGGGCGTCTGGTCGGGCATCTTGAACAGGCCGATGGTCGTCGAATCGAGTTTGTTGCGCAGCGCGCGGCGTCGGCTGCCGACGAACCGAAGCCAGCCGGCGAGGCGGATTTGCCGCCCGCCATTCCCCCATTCCAAGGCTATCCCGCAGGCGAGTTCGGCCTGTCTGGTCCACCCGAGCAGGCGGCCGCCGTGTTGTTCCGCAATGCGACGGTGTGGACCAACAGCGAGCTGGGCGTGGCGACCGAGACCGACGTGCTGGTCAAGCAGGGGCGGATCGCGCAAGTCGGCAAGGCGCTCAAGGCGCCGCGTGATGCCGTGGTCATCGATGCCACTGGCATGCATCTGACCTCTGGGATCATCGATGCCCATTCGCATACCGCCGTGGCGCGCAACATCAACGAACCTTCGCACGCAGTGACGTCCGAAGTGCGGATCGGCGATGTCATCGATCCGACTGACATCAATCTGTACTGGCAGCTCGCGGGTGGCGTCACGACGGCGAATCTGCTGCACGGCTCTGCCAATCCGATGGGCGGACAGAACGCCGTGATCAAGCTGCGCTGGGGCGAGGACGCCGAGGGGCTGCGCATGCAGGGTGCGCCGTCGGGCATCAAGTTCGCACTGGGCGAAAACGTCAAACAGAGCGGTTGGGGCCCGGCCTTCGTTACCCGTTATCCGCAGACGCGCATGGGTGTCGAGCAGATCATGCGTGAGCACTTCAACATGGCGCGTGCCTACAACGCCGCATTGGCGCGCGGCGAAACGCCGCGTCGTGATCTGCGGATCGAGGCCTTGGCAGAGATTCTGCGCGGCGAGCGACTGGTCCACATCCACTCGTATCGGCAGGATGAAATCCTGATGTTCGTGCGCCTGTCTCAGGAGTACGGCTTCAAGGTGGCGACCTTCCAGCACATTCTGGAGGGCTACAAAGTGGCCGACGAGCTCGCGTCCATCGGTGCCGGGGCATCGTCGTTTGCGGACTGGTGGGCCTACAAGATGGAGGTCATCGACGCCATTCCCTACAACGGCGCCTTGCTGACCCGCGCGGGCGTGGTGACCTCGTTCAACTCCGACAGCAACGAAATGGCGCGTCGCCTCAACATGGAGGCCGCCAAGTCCATCCGTTACGGCGGTCTCAGCGAGCAGGAAGCCTGGAAGCTGGTCACCCTGAATCCGGCCATCCAGTTGGGCATTGCGGATCGGGTCGGGTCGATCCAGCCCGGCATGGATGCCGATCTGGTGCTGTGGAACGCCTCGCCGCTGTCGAACTATGCGCGTGCCGAGCAGACCTGGATCGACGGACGTCGCTATTTTGATCGCGAACAGGATCGCGCCCTGCAAGCCACCGCGCTGGCGGAACGCGAACGCCTGTTGACGCTTGCCGCCGACGCGCGGCGCAAGGCACTCGCCCTGACACCATCGACGACCGAACCCGCCAAGCCCGGCAAACCGGTGTCGCCGGAAGTGCGCTACTGGATGCAGACCGAAACCCTCTGGTGGCAACACCTTGCCGCCACGCGCGGCCTCTATCACAACGGTGCCGACCTGATGAGCTGCGGAGTGAACGACCATGTCCATTGAGCGCGTGCTTCGCCTTGCCGGATTCGCACTGCTGTTGCCGCTGACGGCGTTCGCCCACGATTCGCGGGTGGCACCCGCTGCCGCGACCGTGGTGATCGACGGTGCAACGCTGGAAACCATCACTGACGGGCGCATCGAAAATGGCCGCATTCGCATCGAGGCGGGCAAGATCGTCGCCATCGGCGGTGACGAAGTCAGCCTGGCGGACGCGCGCGTGATCGACGCGCATGGCAAACAGGTCTATCCCGGATTCATCGCCGCGCACAGCGTGTTGGGTCTGGTCGAAGTGGAAGCCGTGCGCGCCACCGTCGATCAGGCGGAAGTCGGCATGAACACCGCCAATGTGCGGGCGGAAGTAGCGGTCAACCCGGACAGCGATCTGATTCCCGTGACCCGCGCCAACGGCGTGCTGATGGCGCTGACCGTGCCGCAGGCCAGTCCGCAGAGCGTCATCACCGGTCGCAGCGCCTTGTTGCGTCTGGATGGCTGGACCTGGGAAGAGATGACCGTGCGTGCGCCGGTCGGCCTGCATGTCGTGTGGCCGACATTGGATCTGCCGCCGTGGCTGCCGAAAGAAGTCGCCGACACCGCGCGCAAGGGCATCGCCGAAAAGCATCGCGCGCTGGATCTGGCGTTTGAGCAGGCGCGCGCCTACGGCGTCGCCGAGCGTGCGGGCAAGGTCGACGTGCCGGACCTCAAGCTGGCCGCCATGCAGGACGCGCTGCAAGGCCGCAGCAGTGTGTTCATCCATGCCAACGATGTGGTGTCGATTGGTGAAGCGCTGGACTTTGCCGAACGCGAATCCTTGCAGGTGGTCATCGTCGGCGGACAGGAAGCGTGGCGCGTTGCGGATCGGCTGCATCGTCTGCAGGTCGGCGTCATTCTGACCGGTACGCATCGCTTGCCGCTGCGACGTTACGACGCGCTGGACAGCAGCTACAGCGCCGCCGTCAAACTGGCCGAAGCGGGCGTGCCCTTCGTGATCTCGACCGCTGGCGACTCGTTCGACACCACCAACCTGCGCAATCTGCCCTACCAGGCCGCCACCGCCGTCGCCTTTGGTTTGTCGCGCGAGGAAGCACTCAAGGCGATCACGCTCTATCCCGCCAAACTGTTCGGCGTGGCCGATCAGTACGGCAGTCTGCAGGTTGGCAAGCAGGCCACCCTGTTCATCGCCAATGGCGATCCGCTGGAGGCGAGCACCTCGGTGGAAGCGGCCTTCATCGAGGGACGCGAGATCGATCTGAGCAACCGGCAGACACGGCTGTACGAAAAATACCGCGCCAAGTACGCGCAGTGACGCGCATTCAATGAGTCGCTCGGCCTGCCAACACGCGGGCAGGCCGGGCGCTCAGAAATGGGTCCACAGCCCGTCGTCAACCGGCAAGTGCGGCAGACTGTTCCAGCTTCCCAGCCGCAGACGCTCTCCCAGCGGATGAAACTCGCAGACCGCGCTGTTGCGGATCGACAGGTTGAGTTCCACGCTGCGCACGCTCGGTACATCCAGCGCTTGCTGCGCCCATTGCGACAGCACGCCGCCCGAGGTGATCACCCACACATCGCTGCCCGGTTCGCCAGCCAGTTCGTTGGCCACCGCGTGGGTGCGCATCGCAAACTCGCGCCAGCTTTCCGGGGTGTCCGGCAAGGCATCGCTGGCCCAGGCTTGCAGCGCATCGAGCAGCAACTGGAACACCGCACGCGGCTGAATCGCCGCCCCGGTTTGCATCGCGTTGGCGCAGGGATGCTCGGGATGCCGACGCACGAACGCGTCCACCACCGCGCGGTGATCGAACTCGTTCAAACGGGGATCGACTTCAACCGGCACCAGATCCATCGCCGCCGCAGCCAGACCGGATCGAATCCCCTCCAAGGTCACGACGGTGACGCTGCATCGCGCCGATCAGAATGCGTTGCGGACGCGGCATGCGCTGCGCCAGCCAGTTGCCCAGGCGTTGCGATTGCACCGCGCCGCGCTCGGAAAGTTGATCGTAGTTCTCGGCGCCAAACGACGCCTGGCCATGTCGAATCGCCAGCACACTCATGGTGCTTGGCCGAATAGCTGCGCGAAAGCGCAGCGGAATGACGCGACTCACCTTCGGGCGCCACATCGACTTCAAATCGATAGGTCTCGCCGTCCTCGATTCGCAACTCGCCGATGGCATAGATCGCGTCCTGCTCACGCACCTCGCGCATGCGCAGTTCCTGCCGCATCCCGCCGTGTTGATGGCAACCGCCTGCACGCGCGCACTGACCGCCTTCGCCGTGGCCGCGTCACCTGCCGTCCGCACCGCAATGTTCAGCACCGCACGCTGCGCCGAGCGCGTCAGCCCGTAGCTGCGCGCCACCTCAGGCGCCAACAACACCTCTCGGCACCGCGTTGTAGTGAATCGTGTAACCGGAATGGGTAAAGCTGGACTGCGCCTGCGCCGCCGCACAGACCAGCCACAGCGACCACCACGAACCGAAGCGAAGAACGCGCGGAAGACTCATCAACAGACTCCAGTGAAATGGCGAACAACACCAACGGCCAGCGCAGCGAGACAAGCGCCCCATCATGTGCGCGTCAGCAGCAGCCCCAGATCGAGCAAGGGCGTCCTCAGAATGCGGACCAGGAGCAGAAGCAGCGTCGCCAGCAAGGGCGACAGATCGAAGCACACCCAAGGGCGGCAAACGCTGCTGCCGCAAGGGACGCAACACCGGCTCGGTCAGTGCAGCAAGGGCAGGGCATGATGCGACCCGCCAGACTGCAACAGACTAAGGATGGCCCGCGCCAAGTCATCCAGAAATACAGCGACACCAGCAGCGACAGGGACTCGGCCAAGGCCAGCACCGCCCGACCACCCGCACTGATCGCCTGTCCGCGCAACGCAAACAGCACGCCCAACTTCAGCATCTGCAACAGAAACACGATCAGCACCGCCGGTTTCCCTTGCCCAAAGAGCCGCAACACCCGGCGCAACGGCGCCAGCACCCTTTGCGTACTGCGATAGATGGTCTGACTGATCGGGTTATAGAAATTGGCATGCACCAGCGGCAGCAACACCGCAACAAAAACAGCAGACTGGCCAGACTGAAGGCCAGCTCGATCAGCAGGGACAGAGCTTCGATGAGATAGCGCATGGCAAAACCGACGTAAAAGACAAGGCGCGTATTGAACACCACTCGCGCCCGCCATGGGTTGATCAACCGACAGCAGGTACGCCCGCGCGGACGACCGACACAGCGCTGGTGGCTAGGTGATCGTGTCCGCTGCAGTCACCAGCCGGACGCGAACGCATACCAGTGCGTATAACAGTCGCGCCATCAATCCGTAAAGCCGGGATAGGCGATCCAACAGCAAAGCCACTTCGCGCCGCGTCAGTACCGCAGGCAAGCGCGCGGGACGCTTGGCTCAAATCGCGCTCATTCATGGCAACTCAACGCCCGAGCCATGCGATACAGAAACAACATTGCGGACAGGGCGGGATTCCGGGTGGACGCTGCTACGTTGCCGCTCACGGCGAAATGCGAGAGAAACGCCTGAACCTCTGGCGCACCGATGTCTTTCCGGATGGCATTTTCACATGAGACAAGATAAAGCGCTTGACTCAATGCGCGCACTGTGTTTCCGTGCGAGTTATGTAGTGCGTCAATCGCTGTCCCGCGGACCTGATCCAGCAGCGTAGGTGGCGGTTCTGCGGTCCTTTGAAAAGGTGTTTTCCGAGATCATGACGTTATTGAAAATCAACAAAATGGGATAAGAGGCCGTGGATATACGCCTACCCGTAACTGAGTGTGCACCGCTTGCGGTGTGTACTGGACGTGAGCGCCCGGAAGATATGCACCTCCTTTAGCGATCTGGTCCAACGCAGCACCGCGTTTAGCCTCAATACGCTGGCAGTCGCCCAGAGCAACGTGATTGAGAGCCTGCAAACTAGCGCTGCTACTCCTCTAACAAAGGCGGCGGATGATCCGGCTACAGAAGGCCATCTCTGCTGTTGGTATGTTTTCGATGTTTGACGCAATTCTTCAGGACAGACTGCAGTGCGCCGATGGTTTTAAAGGCGCGGCAGTGGCGCTGGAAAGCAAGGACATTCTCTGCTTAAGGAGCGGTTTGCTGACCTGCAATTGGCAATCAGCGTTTTGAAGCATGGCGAAGGTCGAAGCTGACGCTCTGGTTCAAAAAAGCGAACATTACCCTTTTGGGTGAAACTGCCGGGAGAAGAATTTTTCAACGAGGGGACGTATCAGAAGTCTCAACCTTGGTCGAAGTCGATGATGCATTCGTGTTGCTGTGCAGAGGTCATTCATGATGTTTCCAGTTTCCATCCAAGGCCAGCGCCTAACACGTCAGTCAAGCGGGACCGTCTTCCGGCGTGCCGCCTCCAGACGGCCCTTGCCTCCAACGTTGGGCAACAGTATGAAGATCCCGCCGATGCCGCTTGTTCCGACGCCAGAGACTGTAGAGGCGTCCAGGGCTATTTGGATTCTCAAATGGGCGGGCGAGCCCATCGGTAAGCGCCACCGTATTGGCGGCGAACCCGACTGGATTCAAGGCGACGACATTCCTCGATGCTCGTGCAACAAGCCGATGAGCTTCTACGGCCAGTTGGACTCGCTTGGCGACAGTCATTCCATCGGCGACTGCGGAATGATCTTTGTCTTTCTCTGCTGGGATTGTTTGGAGACCAGGTGTCCTTCAGTGCTACTGAGCTTCTGCCCAGCCTTTTGGTCAAGCGGACCTGTGCCAGCTCCGCTGGCTGGTCCATATCGCAAGCGTTAGAGGCTTCCCCCAAAAATGCATTCTGAGAGTGCCAGATGTTCGATCCAAAGTGCAGAGCCATCTAGCCGTACTCGACCAAAATTGGTCGTTGTACTCCGCGCGTTAATCGAACATAGATACCCACCAGAGGTGTTTGCTGTTTCATTTGAGGTTTTCAGCGACAGCTTCACTCTCAGTTTCCTGCGCGGGCGTTCTTTTTGGATCGTAACAATACAGAGTTTTCATTACACCGACGGAGCAGCGCAATATCCGTCACCTGTGCCTCGGAGCTTCTCGAAATTGAGGGTATCTATCCGGATGAGATGGAAGAATCCTTAAAGGCTTTAGATCCAAGCGCTGATGCGTGGCAAATCGCCACGCAGAATTCTTCATTTGGTTTGCGAAGTGCTGGGCGGTGGCTGGTGGTTCATCCCTTCCCGTTGGTTGCCACTATTGCGTCGCATGATTCAGCGCAAGAGTTCAATCTTATTCAAAATCGTTGGCAATCGAGCTATGCGGCGTTCAGCCTCTAACATTGCAGCCGAGAGCAGCATCCGAGGCAGGTTTTGTTTTGCCAAAATTTGATTGGTCGGGCGAGACGCGTGTCTTGCCCTGCGTCGATTTCTCGGAGGTCGCACGGTAGGAACTGCGGAGAGTGATGTGGCAGAGCGAGACCTTCACCATTTTTTCAAGCAGTTTTTTCGACCATAGGAACGCCCGATGACGATGGCTTGGGGCATGATTTTTATCGCCAGTCTGTTGGTTCCTTTCAGCGGACAAGCAGTCGTGACTTGCACTGCTGCAGGAAAAGTTGAGGGTGAGGTCTGCGATGTGTCCATGGTTCAATTGCTTGCAGACGGGAAAAGCGTCGATGGGCGACATGTTCGGGTAGTCGGCTATCTTGCCGGTAGTGCTCGCGGCGACATTCTCTTGGCGGTCTCAACTCTGAATCGCAACACCCCAACGGAGCGTAGAGGACCAGGTGACGTAGCCTGAGCGCCTCTACCTGCAAGTCGATTGCCCATGTCAGAGGTCACCTGACCCAAGCAGAACGATATCAGGCTCACGCGCTGCGCGAAGCGGGTTTGAGCTTGCGTGCGATCGGCAGACGAATAGACCGATCCGCCAGCACGATCTGTCGTGAATTCAAGCGCAACCGATGCCCAACGGGATATTCCCCTGATCCGGCCCATGTGCGGGCACGGCATCGAAAAGATCGGCGAAGCCAGTCGTCGCGCCCGGATCAACCACATCGCACTGGCCTCGTATTGAGGCGCTGCTGCGCAAGGATCACAGCCCTGAGCAGATTGCCAGTTGCGACGGGTCTGGCCAGCCATGAGCATCTACCAGCATTGCGGCGGATCATCGACGAGGGTAGCACCTTGCGCCGCTGCTGCGGCCAGCGACCAGCCGCCGGAAGCGCCGTTGCCGTCGGATCGTCGCGGCCAGATCAAGCACCGTCGCGACATCAGCGCCGTCGCACCAGCCAGTGGACGAACGCAGCCACGCCGGCGGCTGGAACTGGACACCATGGTCAGGCCGCTGGATAGGTGCGGCGCCGACAGGCGTGTTGCTGCTACCTGATCGTGTGTGACCGCGAGTTGCGAGGCGTGGGTCGGTCATCATCGGCGCTGGCACCATCAGGCATGTGGTTGCGCCACCGCAGACAACGGTGCAAAGAATTCGCCGAGCACGGATTGTTGCAGTCGCCTGCAGGGACACTCACCCGCTAGAGCCGGCGTAACGGCAGCCACGCGGCGCACGAACGAGGAACGGCCTTGGGCTGGTTGCCTGCCTGCTCCAAGGCAGCCACAACATACATTGCGTTTGACGGCGGTGATGCGGTCGAGCGCGTTAGCCGTGACCAGAGAAAAACGTTAGGTAACGGGCCCTACGAGAGTCTTCGCTGAAGCCCTCAACAACCGTGTTGCGATTCGGAGTTGAATCCGCCCTTCATAAGTAGTGATTCTGCGGGTTCAGAAGCAGCCTCGCAAGCGGAGCGGTGATTATTGCCGTTAAAAAGGGAAATACGAAGAATAGCCGCACTCGACAATCAGTGGTTCTATCTTGCGGTTCGCTTCAAAAAGATGGAGTCAACTACCCTTGCCCGAAATCTAACGGTCCCCGCAGCCATAGTCGATAATCGTTGAGATTGTTCCGGCGCGGTTCGCGGGGCTTCGACCCGATGCCTGATTGACCCTGTATAAACATTCGAGGCTAAGAACATCCGGGGCCAAGGTCCTGTTATGCCACATTAAAACATCCGGGGCCAAGTCGTTTTTCCACATATGATCGTGGTTGGGGGGCGTGCGTGGAAAGGGTCGGATCTAGCATCGTAGCATCCGCGTTCCGTGGTCATGGACCCATTCTGCTCAAGATCGACCCGCGCACACAATCATGTGACCGCCTCCGGAACGAGTGATGAAGAACCCCTTCCCATCGCCAAGCATGACCGCCTGGCCGAGCTACCGAAGAGCGCTGCAATCAGCGCGCGGTGAAATCTTTTCATTCGTTAGGCGGCTCAATGACTCGCATCTGGCTAGTGCTCGGCGTGTCCTCGCTGGGTGCGGCTCAATTGCGCACAGAGGCTATTTCGTATCCCGGCATTCATTGCCGGATAGGCATTTTGGCCCAGTCGCAGAGACCGAGGTGGAGTGCTCTTCGGTCGGCGGCGCTTGCCGGGAATCCCGCGAGACGGCTGTACGCCAGCGCTGCTCTGTTCAACGCCCGATGCGGGCAGAGCTTGTAGAGACCATTCGGAGTGCGCAGGTCTTTGCATTGCGCCTGCGTTGAGCAGTTCGCCCACTGAGGGCGTTTGTCCTGCTGCAATACAATCTTGGATTCACCTGTCTCGCAGGTGTGTCCAACAGTCGACCGCGGAGACAGCTGCAATGCGTAGACTGATTCGGCGCCTAACATCTCGCTCAAGCGGACCAATCAATCGCTTCGCGATTGATGTGAAACATCCGGGGCCAGATCTTGTTTTGCCACATTGGATTGCGCGGGCGAGACGTGTCTCTGTGTTTAGATTTCTCGGAGGTCGCGCGGCAGGAACTTTGGAGGCGATGTGGCAGAACGACTTGGATTAATTCCTCTCTATTGGTATACTCCATGCCTACAATGCGCGGTTGATGGATATCATTGTGTTAGATTTTGAGAGATGGTCTATGGGTTCGGTGAATCGAAGCAAAGTTTCGGTAATATCTGGATAGTCGTACTTGCTCTATTTTGCGCGTTGATACTCGGATATGGTCTATTGTATTCAAATAACACAACAGCAAATTTGATATATTTGGTGCGATTCAATCTACCATTGGCGATAATTGTTTGGGGGTGTTTACGCTCTGAGTATTGAGAAACGCAGCGCAAGAATAGCGATGTTCTCATTAATGGTAATTTTTATTTCCTTGGTGGCAAGTGACTTTCTTGGGTACGTACAGCAGAAAAGAGGCAAAAAAGGCACTGTCAGAAATACAAGCTAGATATTCGGAGTATGTTGAATCATCGACTTATGAGAATGGCGTCAGAAGAGAGCAGAGGTATCTTTGGATGTCACTCCGGTGGCTCGCGGAGAGTTTGGTGAATTGGAGAGATTTTTCAAAGCAATTCATTGGCCAAATGGCGTCCTTGCAAAATGATTATTTGATCGAGCTTGAAGTGATAGGTTGGAACGGCATATTGGATTTCCGTAGAATAGAAAAAGATGAGACATTAGCTGAAAGCGGGGCGATAATACAGAAAGCAAAGAGGTGGTGGGTAGGTATACTAGACGATCCAAAGAGCTGCTTGATTTTGCAAAGAGAGATATTGGCTTGCTAAATATTAGCGAGTATTCTAAAAATATTGTGCTTTCTGGTTTTGAGCGTGAAAGCAGATAAGACAAATGAATATAGAAATTCAATGTGGTTGCTTTGGAAGCGGAGATAATGAGTGAGGTTGAGAATATAATTGCTCTGCTTTCTGAAGACAGGGAAGCGTGGTCTGTCGACGATGGGAATATTGTATTTTTCAGCGAAACTGATCTACAAAAGTATAATTTGTGTGTCGATTCCATTTATCGCATAGATCAAGAGCAAGAACGAATTCTGCGTCAAATCGATCAAATGGCAAATCAGTACTTTGATCAAGAGGTCGATATGCAGTGAGCGATATCAAGAGGGCTTAGGTTTGTATTGCTACATGCGTGGGAACCTGGGTCAGGTCTAGCATCGTTGCACCTTTGAACCCCTTGGGCGGGTCTTGTTTTCCCGAGTGATTGGGTTCGGGAGATTCTCGTCTTGCTTGCTGCGTTTGGACTTCTCGGAGGCAGCGCGGTAGAAACTTTGGAGGGCGATGTGGCAAAACACGACCTGACCTACGTTTCCGGGAGGAGTTTGTCGGCCCTGTTGACCCGGGCGGCGCAATGCTGCACAATTTTCTGCCTCACCAACGCCCGAGGTTGGGTCTCCATCACCAGCAGGCCGAGCGCGATCGAGCGGGATCAGTCTGGTTGATGCTGGCGGAGCAACGGGCAATGAGGATGACGCCCGCGCTGTGCCGTCTGGCTCATCGATGCTGGAGTCCTGGTGGTCGGTTGCCAGAGGAAGTCATGTTGGGCATCGTTCGTGGGGCTTTACGTGCCCGTCAACTCGCCGTCGCCGCGTTGACGCTGTTTGTTCTCGCGCCGGTCGCTCAGGCTGTGCCCATCACGGTGACTCGGAGCATCGATCCACCAGGCCTGCAGACTGTGGATGGCTGCGGCACATTCTGCGTTGCACTGCCGGGAGTCACCTTTTTCCAGGGCCGACTTCCCGTCCGGAAGCCTGATCACCGATGTCGACGTCAGCATCGCGTGGCTCAAGACCGATGGGACTTGTACGGCACCACTCGGCGGTAGTGCCTTCCACCCAGAAACAAATTTTCGTATCGACGTGACAGGCGGCCCGAGCGTCATTAACGCGTCCGGAACTTGGACGGGCAGCACACCGACCGGCGCCGTCGTGACTGGCTTCGATCAATCGGCAGGCGCCATTCCCTCTGGCTTGCCGCTAGTGGCACCTTCCTGCCCAACAATGGCGATCTTGGCGCCTTTGATGGTCAGTCGGCGCTCGGCGCATTCATTCTCCGCGCCGGGGATACAGGATCCTGGCGATCCGCTCTGTGTAGACAGCTACTCCGTCACCGTCACTGCTGAGACGCCGCCTGTTGTCATCAACGAGGTGGATGCCGACACTGCCGGCACTGACACACTGGAGTTTGTCGAACTTTACGATGGCGGCCTGGGCAACCAGCCTCGATGGGCTAGTCGTTGTGCTCTACAACGGTTCCAATGACCAGTCTTACGCTGCCTTCGATCTTGATGGCCTTCGCCACGGATGCCAACGGCTATTTTGTGCTGGGCAATGCGGCGGTGGCGAACGTCTCGCTCGTCTTTCCCGACAACACGGTGCAGAACGGCGCCGATGCGGTCGCCCTGTACGCGGGTGACGCCACCAGTTTCAGACGGGACGGCGCTGACCACCACCAACCTGCTCGACGCCACGGTGTACGACACCGACGATGCCGATGACGCGGGCCTGCTGGCGCTGCTGCTGCCCGGTCAGCCGCAGATCAGCGAAAATGGCGGCTTTGCCAAGGACGTCGAGTCGAACCAGCGCTGCCCGAATGGCGGTGGCGGACCTTGCTGCGACATCGACCTGGCTCCAGGGAGACGCCGACTCCCGGCACCGCCGCGAACTGTCTGGTGGCAGACCTTGCCATCACCAAGACCGATGGCCTGACCTCGGCGACGCCCGGTGGCTCGGTGACCTACACGATCACGGCCAGCAATGCCGGGCTTCCCCGCACCCGACTCAACGGTGACGGACACCTTCCCAACGGCGTGCTCAGGCATCACCTGGTCCTGCGTCGGTGCCGGTGGCGGCACGTGCGGCGTCCGGCGGCAACATCGCCGATACGGTGAACCTGCCTGCAGGCGCCAACGTCACTTACACCGCTGCCTGCTCAATCAGTGCGACGGCCACAGGTACGCTGTCGAATACCGCCACGGTAAGCGCACCGGCCGGTGTCAGCGATCCGGTTGCCGGCAACAACAGTGCCACCGACAGCGACACCCTGGCCGTGCTGGCCGACCTGTCGATCACCAAAACCGATGGTGTGACTTCGGCGACGCCCGGCGGCTCGGTGACCCCTGCGATCACGGCCAGCAATGCCGGGCCTTCCCCCGCACCCGACTCAACGGTGACCGACACCTTCCCAGCAGCGTGCTCAGGCATCACCTGGTCTGCGTCGGTGCCGGTGGCGGCTTTGCGCGATGCACGGCGTCCGGCAGCGGCAACATCGCCGATACGGTGAAGACCTGCCTGCGGGCGCCAGCGTCACTTACACCGCCGCCTGCTCAATCAGTGCGACGGCCGCGAACGCTGTCGAATACCGCCACGGTAAGTGCTGGCCGGCGTCAGCGATCCGGTTGCCGGCAACAACAGTGCCACCGACAGCGACACGCTCGCCCCAGCTGATCTTTCGCTGACCAAGGCCGCGCAAACGTGCCCGACCCGCTGCTGCTCGGATCCACCTTCAGCTACCTGCTCACCGCCAGCAATGCCGGACAGAGTCAACATCGCTGATGCGGTCATCACCAAACCCGCTGCCGAGCACGCCGACTGCGTCGCTGACGACTGCGGCGGCAGCTTCAGCGCGCCGACCTTCACCTGGAACCTCGGCGCCCTCGATGCCGGTAGCAGCGCCAGCTGCACGCTTACCGTCGGTGTCGTCGCCACTGGCAGCATCGCCAATACGGCGACGATTGCCAGCAGCGCGTCGGACCCGCAGGCTGCCAACAATGCGGGTGTGTCAACCCTGGCTGGCGTGCAGCTCGCGAATGTCGTGATCGCGCTCAGCGCCAACGCCAGTTCGGGTCTGGAGGTCAGACATTCACCTACCGTCATCGGCAGCAATGCCGGACCCGGGTCAGCTATCGATCTCGACTTCCGCATTGTCATGTCCGACAGCGTTTCCATTCTCGGCAACAGCCGGCGCCACGGTCAGCGGTACCAGCCTCGCCTGGAGCGTGGCGACCTTGGCCAGCGGCGAGAGCACCGCCTGCACCGTCAGCGTTCAGGTCTCGCTGCCGCGGATCACCGCGCAAGCAACAGTGGCCTCTGCCAGCAGCGATCCAGGCTTGGCAACAACACGGCCTCGCTCGTGCTCGGCACGATTGCGACCAGGGTCCCGAGCCAGAGTCGCAGCGCCCTGCTGCTGCCCATCCTGCTGATTGCCGGATTGGGCTTGCTGGCCGTACGCGCCAGAACGTAGCGAGGGCCGATGGCAAAGCGGCTGTCTCACACCGTGAGCAGCCGCTTTCAACGCACCAGGTCGGAATGCGAATCGGAAATGCGAATTGGAGCAGGTCACAAGATCGTAGCGTCCCCCATCGGTGGCGCCGGGTGCGCTTCGCTCGTAGCCCGCCCCCATGATCTGATTCTGAGCATGACTCAACGTTATAATTGATGTCTTTGCGCTGGATTGCGAACAGATTTCTTTTGATCGGTATTTATCATGGCTATTGAAACCAATCGTTCAGTATTCTACCCACGGCTAATACGTCGCGTTCGAGCGATTCTCGTTGATTCGATTATTTTGCCGGTGGTGATGTTTGGCGTCGTGATGGTTGGCAGTGCCGCCGGCGTATCCGATGGTTATGCGAAGTTCGCGCTGCTCATCGTTCCGATATTTGTCCTGGAGCCCGCGATGGTGGCGGTAACCGGGGGCACCATCGGGCATGTTTACCAGGAGTTGCATTGCAAGGTTGGACGGGCAGCGGAATATCAATATTTTGGCGGCGACACTTCGTTTCGTGGTAAAGGTGCTTCTTGGGTGGTTCTCGATGATTTTATTCTGACCACAAAAGGCATCAGGCACTTCATGATCTGCTCGCGCGCTCTGTCGTCGTCCATAAATCGCCCTCCGCTGCCCGCCTACGAAATATTGGTTGAAAGAAACTCAGCCAGTGGGGCGTGTTCGTATCCGCCGGCCTGGCGGCGTGTGTTGGTTATTTTCGGCTATTGGATCTTGTCCAGCGTTGTTGCTGTCATTGTCAGCGGTGTCGCGGTTTCCAATGATTGTTTGGCGTTTCAGTTTTGCGCTCAGTGGGAAAATTTGCTTCTGCTGGGCTTGAATATCGCGTGGTTGGTGTCGCTTGGCTTTTGCGATGGTGTGGGGATGGCAAGGGCGGCTGTATGGTTGCAGACGCCGCCTGCGTTGATCGTTGTTCCTGATTGGCGCGATTTATCATCCCCCTCTCCCCAGCCCCTCTCCCGCGATGGGGAGAGGGGCTAGCGCTCGGCGATCTGACATATCGCGCTAATCAGGTTTTTGTTTGAGGCCAACCGGGTTACTGATTGGCGCGATTTGTCAGCCCCTCTCCCCAACCGCTCTCCCGAAAAGGGGAGAGGGGCTAGCGTTCGGCGAGCGGATACATCGCGCGAGTCAGAACGAGATTCGTTCAGTGGCTTGCGCTTGCGGTCCGTGGTGTGTGTCAGGCTCGATTAAACCCCGCGGCAAGTCGTTGCATCCCTTGGGTTCCTACCCAAGGAGCCTGTTATGTCCCGTCTGTCGTTTGTGCTGTGTGGTTGGGTTCTTTCGCTGCAGACCTTGCGTGCTGCCGAGCCGGTCGAGGCGGCGGTGGCTGAGGTGATGGTCGTCGGCACGTATCACTTTTCCAATCCCGGCCAGGATCAGCACAACGTGGTGGCGGATGATGTGCTGGCGCCCGAGCGGCAGCAGCAATTGGATCGGATCGCGACGAGTCTGCAGCGTTTTCGTCCCACGCTGGTGGCGGTCGAATGGCCGAGGGATGTGGTCAACGAACGCTACGCGTCGTTTCTTGCCGGGATGCTCGCGCCGTCGCGCAACGAGGTGGTGCAACTGGGCTTTCGGCTTGCGCGGCTGGCCGACTTGAGTGCGGTGTACGGGATCGATGTCGACGGCGAATTTCCCTACGAGCCGGTGCAGACGTGGGCAGGGCAACACGGTGGCGAGTCGTTTGGCGGCGCTGAGTGAAGCGGCGCAGGCCAGTGTCGAGCGGATCACCACGCTGCAGCGCGAAGGCAGCATTGGCGATGCGTTGCGAGAGATGAATCGACCGGAGCGTATCGTTCAGGACCACGCGTTCTACGCGGAGCTACCGCGCTTCGGCAGCGGCGACGAGCAACCGGGTGCGGCCTTGCTGAGCGCGTGGAACGCCCGCAACGTCACGATTTGTGCGCGCTTGGTGCAGGCGCTGAAGCCCGGTGATCGGGCCGTGGTGTTCTACGGCGCCGGGCATTCCTTTTTGCTGCGCCAGTGCGTCAGTCAGACACCCGGCCTGAAACTGGTCGAGGCCAATGCCTATCTGCCGTAGTTCGGGTGCGAGTCGTTGATTGATACGCAACTAAGTCGAATCGGACTTCCCGACACCGCGCACAGGCGATGTCGGGAAGTGGCAGCGTGCCCGGTGGCGCGCTGGGTTCAGAACAGATCGACGCTGCCCGCGCCCATGTCGGTCTGCGAGACGGGCTTGTGGGGGACGGGTTCCCAGGCGTCGCGCAGTTCGCGCAGGCGGCGGTGCAGGTTGTTCAGTGCATCGAGCTTGCGCGAGGCGCTGGCACCACCGGAGAGGGCGAGTGTTTGCTGCAGGCCGGTGGCATCGCGGTTGATCGCTTCGAGGCGCTCCAGATGACGTTCGGCGGAGCCGAGCGCCTGCGTGACGATGTCTTCGAACTGCAGTGAGCGCACGGCTTCGGACACCGACTGATCGATCACGCGCGCCGAGTTGGCGACATCGGCGATGCCTTCGGCCAGGCTGTCGTTGATGGCTTCCACTTGCGAGAACAGCTTGGCGGCGTCCTGTTTGGCTTCCTTGGAGCGCGATTGATCTCGCGAGGCCATGTGGGTGACGGTTTCGCGAACCTTGTGTACGGCTTCTTTCGAATTGTTGGCGAGTTTGCGGATCTGCTCGTTGAAGCTGGTCGAGCGCTCCGACAGGCTGCGCACTTCGTCGGCCACCACCGCAAAGCCGCGACCTGCTTCACCGGCGCGGGCGGCTTCGATGGCCGCATTGAGCGCCAGCAGGTTGGTCTGATCGGCAATCGACTTCACGTCTTCCAACAGCGCGAAGATGCCTTCGAGGTGCTGGGTCATGCTGTCGATGTACTGCACGGTGGTGTTGGACTGGTCGCTGACCTGTTCCAGTGCGGAGGTCAGTTGTTCCATGTGGCGACTGGCTTCCTGCGCGAAGCGCCGCACGTCGATGCCAGCGCTGTCGCCGCTCTTGTCGACGATGCGCGCCAAGGCCACGGTCTGATGACGGGCGTTGGCGTTCATCGATTCGAAGCTGCTGGCGAGCTTGCCGATGGACTGGTTGAGCAGGGTGCGGGTGCGCTGAATTTCCTGCTGCGAGCCGCTCACTTCGCGAGTGACGAACTCGCGCAGCTCGGCCAGCAGTTGTTCCTGCTCCCGTACGATGCGCATTTCATCGGGGGTGAGCTGGAAGCCGTCTTTCGCGAACCACCACGCGAATGCAGCCCAGGCGAGGATGGTCGTGGACAGGAGGGCGAGGTTGATCGCCATCGGCCAGTTCATGAATTGGGCAACCACGTGCGCGAGGGTGAGCAACAGTGGTGCGGTCATGCGGATGAGGATTCGTGCGGGCATGGCGGACACTTCCTTGGTGACAATCACTTATCGGCTTGGGTGCGATGGGCTTGAGGCCCAGGCGCTTCAAATGGCCGATGTGACAGGTCAATGCAGATTTCGGGCCAACGTGTTTGCCAAGTTATTGACGTCAACGCGCTGACGGTGGTTCGTTGCTGGCCAGCTCCAACAGGCGACCGGCGATCTTGTTCAGCGGCAGGATTTCGTCCACCGCACCGATCTTCACGGCGGCGCCAGGCATGCCCCACACGACGCAGGTGGCTTCATCCTGCGCAATCGTCGGGCAGCCGGTCTGATGCAGTTCCAGCATGCCTTTCGCGCCATCGTCGCCCATGCCGGTGAGCATGGCGGCCACCGCATTGCGACCCGCCGCTTCCGCCACCGAGCGGAACAGCACGTCGACGCTGGGTTTGTGTCGACTGACCGGCGCGTCGTCGCCCAGGCGACAGATCCAGCGTGCGCCGCTGCGCTCGACGCGCAGATGACGTCCACCGGGTGCGATGAAGGCATGGCCGGTAACGATCTGCTGGCCGTCTTCCGCCTCGCAGACGGCCATCGGCGAGCAGCGGTTCATGCGCTGCGCAAAGGCGCGACTGAATTCGGCGGGGATGTGCTGGGTGATGACGATGCCGGGTGCATCCGGCGGCATCATTTCCAGCACCACGCGAATGGCTTCGGTGCCGCCTGCCGAGGCACCGATGGCGATCAGCCGATCTGTGGTGCGGAAGGCGGCCGCGCCACGCGGCTTGGCGATGCTTGCGGCTTGGGCGGGCGTGGCGGGCCGTGGTCGTGGGTGCGCACGCGCTGCCGCTTTGACCTTGGCGGCCAGCTCGGTGGCGTAGTCCTCCAGCCCTTTGGCGACTTGCAGCTTGGGCTTGGTGACGAAGTCAATGGCGCCCAGCGACAGCGCGTCCAGCGTGACTTCTGCACCGGCTTCGGTGAGCGAGGACACCATCACGACCGGCATCGGTCGCAGGCGCATGAGGTTTTCCAGGAAGGTCAACCCGTCCATGCGCGGCATTTCGACATCCAGCGTCAGCACGTCGGGATTGAGCGCCTTGATCATGTCGCGGGCGACGAAGGGATCGGGCGCGGCGCCCACCACCTGCAGCGCAGGGTCCTGGCTGAGCACGCTGGTCAGCACCTGACGCACGAGTGCGGAGTCGTCGACGATGAGAACTTTGATGGCCATTAGGTGAACAGCTCCACCCCGCCTGCGACGGGCTGTTGAGTGATGCGGGTGCGATAGGCGATTTCTTCGGTCGCCACGTTGGTGTCGTGCGCATGCGGCAAGCGCCGCACCAGCACTTTTCCGCTGGCGGGCATGTACCAGATCTTGCGGGGATGGATGCCGCCCAGATCCTGCGCCAGTACGTTGATGCGTTCGGCGCGCAGGTACTCGGTGGCGAACTCGGCGTTGCGCGTGCCGACGGGGTTCGAGGTAAAGCCTTTCAGCACGTTTCCGCCACCGAACAGCTTGGCTTCGAAGCGTTCGCGCCGCGCGCCCGCCTTGATCAGCTCGTTGATCAGCAACTCCATCGCATAGCCGCCGTAGCGCGCGCTGACGTCGTCGGCGTCACCCGAGTCGGGCAGCATGAAGTGGTTCATGCCGCCGATTCGCAACACCGGGTCGCGTATGCACGCGGATACGCAGGAGCCGAGGATGGTCGACAGCGCGATGTCCTTGGCGGTGACCGCGTAATCGGCAGGCATCAGCTTCAGTGCGTCCATCTGCAACTGCGTGTCGTAGTAGGGCAAGGGGCCCTTCATGGCGCGCGGTGTCGGGGTGAGGATGGCGTTCATTTGCCACGCTCTGGCGAATCGGTTCGGCAGTACACCGTGCGGCCCAGATTGCGGAACAGATCGGCGGCGTGGAAGAAGCTCTCCGAGTGGCCGGCAAACAGGTGCGCATCGGGCTCCAGCAGGGGATGCATACGCTTGAGGATGGCGTACTGGGTCGGTTTGTCGAAATAAATCATCACGTTGCGACAGAAGATGGCCGAAAACGGACCCTTCATCGGATAGCGTTCGTCGAGCAGATTGAGCGGCTTGAAGGTGATCAGTTCGCGCAGCGCCGGATTGACCCGGCACTTGCCGGAGTTCGGTCCGGTGCCCTTCTGAAAAAAGCGTTTCTGGCGCTCGGGCGACAGACGCTCGATGCGCTCCATCGGATAGACGCCTGCCTCGCCGGTGGCGAGCACATTGGTGTCGACATCGGTTGCCAGAATGCTGACGGGCGGCGTGAGGGTGTTGAAGGCTTCGCAGGCGGTGATGGCGATGGAGTAGGGCTCTTCACCGGTCGATGCGGCCGAACACCAGATCATCAGTTTTCCGCTTCGGCCACGCCGTTGCAGCAGGTCGTCCTTCAAGGTGTCGAAGTGGTGGGCTTCGCGAAAGAAACTGGTGAGATTGGTGGTCAGCGCGTTGGTGAACGCCTGCCATTCCTCGTCGTCGTTGCCGCGTTCCAGATGGTCGAGGTAGGTGCCGAAGTCGTGCATGTCCAGTGCACGCAGGCGACGCGACAGTCGGCTGTAGACCATGTCGCGCTTGCTGTCCGCCAGAGCGATGCCGGCGCGTTGATGAATCAGCGCACAGACGCGCTTGAAGTCGCGCTCGGCGAACTCGAATTCTCTCAGCCCGGAATTGCCCTCAATGGCCATGCGCTTGCGGTCTTCCTCGTTGCGTGTTGCGTGAACCAAGACGGCACCTGATCGACGCGATACGGCCGTGCTGCGGTAACCAAGGCTTCTGGCTTGTCAGGCAGAAGCGCTGGGCGGACCCACTCGGACGATGCCGACCTTTCGCGTTGTTTTGCTGGCAGCAATGTTTGTGCCGCAGCAGGTGCCGAGGCTTCGTCGCCGCAAAAAAGAAAAAGGCACGCAGAACGGGCCGCGTGCCTTTGGGGAAACAACTCGGTCGATCAGGCAGCGGCTTGCTGCGCGCGAATGATGCTGACGATGTCGACGATCAGCGCGACCCGACCATCGCCAAGAATCGTTGCACCGGCAATGCCGTTGATACGTTTGTAATTGGACTCGATGCTCTTGACCACGACCTGCTGCTGACCGACCAGTTCGTCGACTTCCAGCGCCAGTTTGCGGCCACCATTTTCCACCACGACCACGGTTCCCAGCCGCACCGTGTCGGGGCCGCGCGGGACGTTGAAGACTTCGCCCATATCGTGGATGGGCACGTATTCCGAACGCACCTTCAGCACGCGATTGCTGCCGGTGACGCGCTTGATGTCGCCCGCTCCGGGCTGCAGTGATTCGACGACGTAGCCGAGTGGCAGGACGAAAATCTCATCGCCCACCGATACCGTCATACCGTCCAGGATCGCCAGGGTGAGCGGTAGCCGGATGGTGACCCGAGTGCCTTGCCCGAGCACGCTTTCGATGTCGATGTCGCCACCCAGCGCGGCGATATTCTGTTTCACCACGTCCATGCCCACGCCACGACCGGATACGTCGGTAACTTGTTCGGCGGTCGACAGGCCGGGATGGAAGATCAGCTTCCAGACGTCGCCGTCCGGCATCTGGTCGCTGACCGGCAGGCCGCGCTCGGCGGCCTTGGCGAGGATCTTCTCGCGATTGAGTCCGCGACCGTCGTCGATGATCTCGATGACGATGTGCCCGCCTTGATGCGACGCGTTGAGAGTGACCGTGCCGACCGGATTCTTGCCCGTTGCTTCACGAATGTCGGGTGTTTCCAGACCGTGGTCGACCGAGTTGCGGACCAGGTGCACCAAGGGATCGACAATGCGCTCGATGACGCCCTTGTCGAGTTCGGTGCCTTCGCCGCTGGTGCGCAGGTTGACCCGCTTGCCCAGGCGCGAGGCCAGATCGCGGACCATGCGCGGGAAGCGCGAAAACACGAACTCCACCGGCAGCATGCGCACGCTCATCACTGCTTCCTGCAGGTCGCGCGTGTTGCGGTCGAGCTGGGTCAGCCCGTTCAACAGCTTCTCGTGCAGGGTCGGGTCGAGTGCGTTCGACTGTTGCTTCAGCATGGCCTGAGTGATGACCAGCTCGCCGACCAGGTTGATCAGCGCGTCGACTTTGGAAATGTTGACGCGAATCGAACTGTCGGCGGGCTCGGCGGCTTTGCTGGCCGCCATCGGTGTGACATTGGATTTGCCGTCAGCGGGCGCGGGGGTGGCGCTGGCAGCAGGCGCTGCGGCTGGACTTGCCGTTACGGCGACGGGTTCCGCCACGACGGCAGGCGGCGCTGTCGCGACATTGACTGGCGCGCTGGCGGCGGCCGCCACGGTGCCTTGCGCTGCTTGGCCGACGCCTTCGATGCGCAGATCGCATTCGTCTTCGACCCAGGAAAAGGCGTCGGCGATATGCGCTCGTTTGATGCTGACCGGCAGTTCCAGCGTCCACGCCAGGTAAGCGGTGTGAGGATCGAGATCGGTCAGGCTGGGCAGCTTGGAGGTGTCGCAGTTGACGTCCATCGAGCCCAGACGCGCCAGCTCGCGCAGAATGCGCAGCGGGTCGTTGCCGGTGATGAACATATTCTCGTGCGGTGCGAACTCGACTTGCCAATGCGTTGCCGACGCACCCTCGACCGGGCTTGGTGCCGGCGCGGCCGGACTGTGGGCCTGCACGGCAGGTGCCGCCACCGGAGCGCCAGTCAGCAATTCCGACAGGCGCGCGTTGAGCGGTTCACTGCGTCCGCTGTCGTCGGGGTTGCCCGCTTCCGCGCTGCCCAACAGTTCGCGCAGGATGTCGACGGACGCCAATAAGGCGTCGCTCAACTCCGCATCGACACTGCGTTTGCCGCCGCGAACCTGATCCAGCAGGGTTTCCAGCAGATGGGTGGTGTTGGTGATGGCCTTGAAGCCAAAGGTGGCCGCGCCACCCTTGATCGAATGCGCGGCCCGGAAGATCGTGTTGACGGTATCCAGATCGTTGCCTGCGGCTTCCAGGCTGAGCAGACCGGATTCCATCGCGTCCAGCCCTTCGCGGCTTTCCGCGAAGAAGGTGGCTTGGAACTGACGCATGTCGATGGCCATGAGCGCTTACCCCATGACTTTGCGGATGGTGGCGATCAGCTGGTCAGGGTCGAAGGGCTTGACGATCCAGCCCGTTGCACCCGCCGCCTTGCCTTCCTGCTTCTTGTCCATGCCTGCCTCGGTGGTGAGCATCAGCAGCGGGGTGAACTTGAAGTCAGGCAATTGACGCAGGTGGCGAATCAGCGTGATGCCATCCATGTTCGGCATGTTCACGTCCGCAACCACGCAGTTGTATTTCTGTTTCTTGGCCTTTTCGAGAGCGACGACGCCGTCTTCGGCCTCGTCAACTTCCCAGCCTGCGGAACGCAGGGCGAAGGCGACCATCTGCCGCATGGATGCGGAATCGTCCACTGCCAGGATGCGTGCACCGCTCATGTTGCTCTCTCCGTCACTGTTTAGTTGAGTCCAATCAGGTGGTCGACACCCATCACTTGTGCCGCTGAGCGCAGTTCGTCGGACGCGCTGAGCTCAGTGGGCAATTTTGCGGCCGCACGTTGCGCAAAGAACGCACAGAGCACCTGCACGGCACCGCTATGCAAGCGCGATACCTGCGTGCCATCCAGCCGGATGGCGGATTTCTTTTTCAGCAGGGGCAACAGCTGTTGCTTCAATGCATCGACGCTTTCGATGCCGAGATCAGCGGAAAGCTGCAGGTTGCTCATGCCCATTCCCCATCGGTTGTGCAGTTTGTTCCCTACAGGCAAGCCGTGTGCCGCAGATTGGTGTCGGTGGCGACGGCGCGGGGTGATGGCGAGAAACTCGGCGACCAACGGCCAGGCATTGACCCGCGCGCCGTCACCGGCGCGGCTGTTCATTCACGCAGGCGGATGATGGCGCCCTGGCGCGGTGCGTGGGTCGTTTGCCGGCTTGACCCGTTCAGGCCAGAAACGCGGTGGCTTCCAGCAGCACGCTCATGCCGCCGGCGTGACGGGCAATACCGATCAGCGCTTCGCGCGGCAGCGCGGGGATCGCGCCGACCGGGTTTTCGACCGCGCTTTCGCGCACCGCGATCACCTCGGCGACCGAGGACACGCGCAAGCCGATGGTTTCATTCTTTGACTCGATGACGATGATCCGCGCGGCGTCGGTCAGCACGTCGCCGGGCAGGCCGAGACATTGACTGAGGTCGACCACGGAAATGATCTGCCCGCGCAGGTTCATGATGCCCAGCATATGCGAGGGCGCACCGCGCACCGGCATGATGTCGGGCACGCGCTGGACTTCCTGCACCTTCAGCAGTTCGACTGCGTAACTTTGTCCGCTGAGCTGAAAGCGTAGCCAGCGACTCGACTTTTCGCCCACCTTGGCCGCCGCAGCGACCTCTTCGGCCTTGCGGCGGGCGGCAATCCGGCGTCGCAGTTCCTCGCCGCGCTTGCGGATACCCGCACTCAGGCCGTCTGCACCATGTGGTGAGACGGCAGGTGCGCTGGGCGGTGCGGGCACGGCGGGTGCTGCCGCGGGCACGTCAACGGCGGCGACGGGTCGGCTCGGCGCGGGCGGGCTCGGTGCCGCCGTGGCCGGGCTCAGCAGTTCGTCGAAATAGGTGTCGAGAGCATGTGTGGCCATGGTCAACTCGCCTTTGCAGTTGCGGGCGCAGCGGTGCTGCGCAGATCGTATTGGACTACCCAGTCGCACAAGCGGGCGTAAGCGCTGGCACCGCGTGCCTTGGCGTCGAGCGCATCCGGGCTGAGGTTCTGTCGGCTGGCTTCGCGCAAACGGGTGTCGACCGGAATTTCTTCGTCCCAGACCCGTTCGCCAAAGCGTGTGCGCATCTCCGCCAGACTGTCGACGGCCGCGCGCGTGCGCTTGTCGAACATGCTGGGCACGATGGCGATCGGCAGGGGTCGGCCACGCGAGCGCTCGATCATTTCCGCCGTGCGCACCATGGCCGCCAGGCCATGCAGGGCCAGCGGCTCGGTCTGGGTGGGCACCACCAGCAGATCGGCGGCGGCGAGCGCGGCCACCATCAGAACGCCCAGCGTAGGCGGACAATCCAGCACCGCGTAATCGAACTCGTGATTGCCGCTCAGCGCCGTGACCAGCGCGCGACCCAGGCCGGGTCGGTTGGCGCTCTGGCGCTCCAGTGTGGCCAGCGCAGGCTGGGCCGGAAGCAGGTGCAGCTTGTCTTGCCCGGCGTCTTGCAGCAGATCGCGCAGGGCGGGCGCCGGTTCGGCGAACAGCTCGAACGCGCCACGTGGTGCCGGGTCTTCGCTGATACCTACCCAGCGCGACAGCGACGCATGCGGGTCGAGATCGACCATCAGGGTGCGCCAGCCGTGTGCCGCCAGCGCCGAGGCCAGCGACATCGCGGTCGTCGTTTTACCGACGCCACCTTTTTGATTGGCGATGCACCAGACGCGCATGGTCAGCGTGACACTCCGGAAGCGGTGGGAACAGGCGCGGGCGCCGTTGGTTCGGGTTCTGCAGGATTCACGCCAGTGGCTTCGATATCGCTGGCCGGGCGGCTTGAAACGACCAGCACGACGCGACGATTGGCGGTGCGACCGCTGGCGGTCGCGTTGTCGGCAATCGGTTGGGTATCACCATAGCCGACGACCTGCATCAGTCCGGGGTCGATGCCTTGCTGGGTAAACAGACGAACCACGCTGGACGCACGGGCGGCGGACAGTTCCCAGTTCGACGGGTACTGCAGGGTGCGGATCGGCTGGCTGTCGGTGTGGCCTTCGATGCGAACCAGATGGCGATTGCCACGCAGTACCCCGGCAATCTGCTGCAGCACCGGCAATGCGGTATCGCGCGGCATGGCCGAGCCCGAGGCGAACAGGGCATCGGCCTTGATGTCGACTTCGATCCAGTCATCCTGCCGGTACACCGACACCTGATCGTTGAGGATCAAGCTGGACAGCGTGTCTTCCATCTGTTTCGCCGTCTCGGCCAGTTGTTTCTGTTCGGCCTCGGTTTCGGCGTCGATGCCGTTGTCTTCAGCCCAGCGCGCCCGCGCATCGACGGGCAACTGACTGTTGATGCGGGTGGCGATCAGGGCGGTCGGTAGCGCCAAGCCGATACCGGAATTCGTCGGGTCCACCATCGTCGCCTGTGTGGGAACATCACCGACGTTGACGGGCTGCACGCTTCGCATTTGCCCACCGAAGGCCGCATTCAGTGAGTTTGAGGCAACCCGATACTTGCCCTCGTTGAGTGAGGACACCGAGTACATCACCACGAAAAAGGCCAGCAGCAAGGTCAGCAGGTCGCCATACGGGATGGCCCAGGCTTCGTGGTTGACGTGGTCTTCGTGGAGATGACGGCGAGCCATGGCGGCGGTCTACTTCAGGTAGCCGAGCAGACGGCTTTCGATGTTGCGCGGGTTCTCGCCTTCGGCAATGGCGATCAAGCCTTCGATCAACATGTCCTGGTTGCGCGTGCGTACCGCGATCACGCTTTTCAGCTTGGCGGCCAGCGGCAGGAAGAACAGATTGGCCGACGCGATGCCATAGATCGTGGCGGTGAACGCGGCGGCAATGCCGGGACCGAGCTTGCTCGGGTCGGTGAGGTTGCGCATCACCGCCATCAAGCCCAGCACGGCACCGATGATGCCCAGCGTGGGTGCGTAGATGCCCATGCCTTCGAACACCTTGGCGGCGTTGATGTCCTGCTTTTCCTGCGCTTCCAGCTCGACTTCGAGCACCCGTCGCAGGGTATCGGGCTCGGCGCCGTCGACCAGCAGTTGCAAGCCTTTGCGCACAAAGGGATCGGTTTCCTGCTCGATCATGTTTTCCAGCCCGAGCAGGCCATCGCGGCGCGCCTTGTTGCTCCAGACCACGATCTGTTGCACCAGGCCGGCGCCCGGATCTTCGGGCGGCTTGAAGGCCCAGACCACGATCTTCATCGCGCGCAGAAAGGTGGGCTTGGGCGTATGAAGCAGGATCGCGGCGATGGTGCCGATGATGACGATCAGAAAGGCCGCGCCCGACCACAACGAGGACAGGCCCGCGCCCTTGGCGATGCTGCCACCGACGATGGCGATCAGCGCCAGCACCACACCGGTGATGCTGAGGATGTCGACGCCGGAGCGTGGACTGGCGACCGGCTTGGCCGCAGTTGGCGGCTTAGCGGCCATGTCTGCCTCCTGGGCCGTGGTTGGATGAGGTCAGAGGCATGCTCAGACGGCCCGCTGCAGGCCGGCGATGTCGAGAATCAGCGCCAGATTGCCATCGCCAGTGATGGTCGCGGCGGCAAAACCCGCCAGACCTCGCAACGACGGTGGCAACGGTTTGACGACGACTTCTTCGCGACCACGCACCTGATCGACCACGATGCCGAGCTTGCGATGGCCGTTCTGCAGGACCACCACGCCACTGTCGTCGCCGATGTCGGACAGGCCCAGCCAGCGTCGCAGGAACAGCAGCGGAAAGGTCTGACCGCGCAGATCCAGCACCTCGCGACCGTCGATGTAGCGCAGCTGATCCTCGCGGAACTTGAACACTTCCAGCACATTGGACAAGGGCAGCGCGTAGGGTCGGCCACCTGCATGAATCAATAGCGTGGGCAGAATCGCCAGGGTCAGTGGCACCTGAATGATGAAGCGCGTGCCCTCGCGGCGTTTGGATTCGATCAGCACCTGGCCGTTCAACTCGGCCAGCTTGGACTTGACCACATCCATCCCGACGCCGCGACCGGAGACTTCGGTGGCCTGATCCTTGGTCGAGAACCCAGGCAGGAAAATCAGTTGCAGTGCTTCGTCGGGCGATAACCGTGCTACCGCATCGGCTTCGATCAGGCCCTTCTCGCGCGCCTTCATCTTGAGTTTGTCGGCATCGATACCACCGCCGTCATCACTGACAACGATGACGATATGGTCGCCTTCCTGCTGCGCCGACAGACGCAGCGTACCGGCGCGCGGCTTGCCTGCCTGTTCGCGCACGTCGGGCGGCTCGATGCCGTGGTCGATGGCATTGCGGACCAGATGCACCAGCGGATCGGACAGGGCTTCCACCAGGTTCTTGTCGAGCTCGGTTTCCTCACCGATCAGTTCGACGTTGACCTCTTTCTTGAGTTGTCTTGCCACGTCGCGAGCCACCTTGGGGAAGCGCGAGAACGCGCGTCCCACCGGCTGCATGCGCACACGCATCACTTCGGCCTGCAGGCGCGCGGTGACGACGTCCAGGGTGCCGACGGCACGCTCCAGGTCTTCGTCGCGAGTGCGCCGCCGCAGGGACTTCAGACGATTACGCGACAGCACCAGTTCGCCGACCAGATTCATCAGGCCGTCGAGCCGTTTGGTGTCGACGCGCACGCTGGCCTCGACCGGAGCGGGTGTCGATGGTTTCGCAGCCGGTGCGGCGGCAGGCTTGCTACTGGGAAGCGGCTTCGGCACGACTTGCGGCACCGGCGCGGCCGTGACCACGGGTACGGCGGCGGTGACGGGTGCCACCGGTGCAGCGGGCGGATGACCTTGGAAATGATCCAGCAAGGCCTCGAACTCATCGTCCGAAATGGATTCTTCCTTGCTCGCCAGCACGGCGGCGGCATCAATGGTCTTTGGGGGTGCGGCAGCCGGTGCGCCCTGGAAGTGGTCGAGCAGGGCCTCGAACTCGTCGTCGCTGATGTTGGGATCGGTACTCGACAACACGGCAGCGGCGTCGATATGCGTGGTGGCTGGCGCGGTGGCGACCGGTTCGGCGCGGGCATGGTCGGGCAGCGCCGCGATGCGGATGGCTTCGATCAATGCCGGTGGCGCGGGTTGCGGGTCTTCGCCCGCGCGCATCGCATTCAGCATGCCGGTCAGTTGGTCGGTGGCGTTCTGCGCCAGGTCGAACAGGTCACCATCGACCTGCAGCTTGCCATTGCGCAGCAGGTTGAACATTTCCTCCACGCCGTGACACAGATCCACCAGCGGCTGCAGATGCAAAAAGCTCGCGCCGCCCTTGATGGTGTGGAAGCCACGGAAGATCGCATTCAGCAGTTCGCCGTCCTGCGGACGCTGCTCCAGTTGCACCAGCTCGTCGCCCAGGCGTTCAGCGATTTCGCTGGCCTCGATCAGAAAGTCGTCGGCGATGTCGTTCTGGCTCATACGCTTGCCTTGGCGAAAGTCGGAAGCAACCGGTCACAGACCGAGATCGGTCAGCAGTGAATCGGCATCGACCTGCGAGACGCCGTGTTGGTCGACACCGCGGATCGCAGGACCTTCGGCGCGCAAAGGGTCGTAGGTCGGACTCTGCTTGCCGATGGCCACCCCAATAGCGGCCAGCGCCTGCTCGACTTGATGGACGATGCCGACCACGCGCTTGATGGTTTGTCCGGTGAGGTCCTGGTATTCCTGCGCCAGCGAGATTTCCGACAGGTGATGACGCACGTTCATCACATCCGGATCGTCGACCATCGCGGGTTCGCGCTGGCGCAAGGCGTCGATGGCGGCGCGGCTGGCGTCGACCAGATCGAGCGTGCGATGGGTGGCTTCTTCGGTCGTCTGCAGAACAAAGTCCAGCCGCGCCCGTGCATCCGGCAGTTCCTGTCCGGCCAGTGCGCCCAGTCGCGCATCGATTGGCAGTGTTTCCAGCGAGCGTGTCAGCTCGCGCGCAAGGCGATCAAAGGCAGTGAATATCGGCGAGCTGCGCCATTGCGTCAGGGCTTCGATCTGCGTGCGATAGCCGCTCTCGTCGCCTTGCTCCAGCGCGTGCAGGGCGCTGCGCATCAGGGTCAGCAGATGTTCGCGCTCGGTGGCAGCGCTGTTCACGCGGCGCTCCCCATGCGCTCGAAGATCTTGTTGAGCTTTTCCTGCAACGTGGCGGCGGTGAAGGGTTTGATGATGTAGCCGTTCACACCGGCCTGGGCGGCTTCGATGATCTGTTCGCGCTTGGCTTCGGCGGTGACCATCAGCACCGGCAGATGCTTGAGTTTGGCGTCGAGGCGAATCGCGCGCAGCAGGTCGATGCCGGTCATGCCGGGCATGTTCCAGTCGGTGATCACCATTTCGCAGGGCGCAGAGCGCAGATAGGCCAGCGCGCTGTTGCCGTCCTCGGCTTCTGCAGTGTTGGTGAAGCCCAGATCGCCGAGCAGGTTCTTGACGATGCGGCGCATCGTGGAGAAGTCATCGACGATCAGGATTTTGAGGTTCTTGTCCATGGTGTGGTCTGGCCGGTCAAAGGGCGGTGCAACGGAAAGGGAAGCGGGTTCAGTCGTTGTCCGGATCGGGAGCGATCCAGTCGGCAAGGCGGGCACGCAGGCGCACCAGCGCCTGACCATGAATCTGGCAGACGCGCGATTCGCTGACGCCAAGTACCGCGCCGATTTCCTTCAGATTGAGTTCCTGTTCGTAGTACAGCGACATCACCAGTTGTTCGCGTTCGGGCAGGGCTTCGATGGCGTGGGTCAGCGAATCGCCGAAGGCTTCGCGCTCGTGATCACGTGCTGGCGAAGCGCTGAACTCGCTGGCAGGCAGGCGTAGCTCGCCGGAGTCATCGACATGCGCGTCGATGCTCAGCACGTGGCCGCGCACCGCGTCTTCCATGATCCGGTTGAGTTCCTCGGCGGTGACCTGCATGGCGCTGGCGACTTCGCTGCTGCGCGCGGCCCGGCCCGTGCGTTGCTCGATGGCCTGGGTGGCGGCGGCAGCTTCGCGCACGCGCCGATGCACCGAACGCGGTACCCAGTCACTGCGACGGATCTCGTCCAGCATCGCGCCGCGAATGCGGATTGATGCGTAGGTTTCAAACGCGGCGCCCTGACTCGGGTCATAGCTGCGCGCGGCTTCGATCAGGCCGATGGTGCCGGCCTGGATCAGATCATTGACGTCCACGCTGGCAGGCAGGCGCGCCACCATGTGGTGGGCGATGCGCGCGACCAGCGCGCTGTGCTGGGCGACGACCTCGCTCGCCGACTGTCGCGAGACAGCGCGATACGCGGCTTCGGCCTGTGCTGTCATGCGGTGGCTCCCTCGCGCGGCGTGACCATGCGCTCGACGAAGAACTCGACCGGGCCGCGCGGGCCCGACGGAGCGGTCCATTGATCGATGCGCCGCGCCACACCACGCAACGCGTGCGCGGAAGGACTGGCGGGGAAGGCCTCGACAACAGCCTGCTGACGCTGGATCGAGCGGCGCAGCCATTCGTCGTGCGGAATGATGCCGAGCAGGCTGATGGTGACATCCAGAAAACGGTCGGTGACGCGCGCAAGCTTGTCGAACAGCTCACGCCCTTCGGCGGGGCTGCGCACCATGTTGGCCAGCACGTGCACACGACTGATGCCGCGTTCGCGCGACAGCACCTTGATCAGTGCGTAGGCGTCGGTAATGGAGGCGGGTTCGTTGCAGACCACCAGGATCACGTCCTGCGCTGCCTGAGCAAACGTCAACACGCTGTCGGAAATGCCGGCGGCGGTGTCGATCACCATCACATCGAGATCGCGATCCAGCTCGGAGAAGGCGCGGATCAGGCCAACCTGCTCGGGTGCCGACAGTTCGGCCATCTTGCGTTTGCCCGAGGCGGCCGGAACGATGGCCAGCCCGTGCGGACCTTCCAGCAAGGTGTCCTGCAGGGTGCAGCGCCCTTCGATCACATCGGCGAGGGTGAAGCGCGGGGTCAGGCCCAGCAGTACGTCGACATTGGCGAGACCGAGATCGGCGTCCAGCAGGAGTACATGGCGACCGGCATCGGCCATCGCCACGGCGAGATTCACCGACACACTGGTCTTGCCGACGCCGCCCTTGCCGCCCGTGACACAAATCACCCGGACCGGCTTGGGCGTGGTCTTGCGCAAGCCCTCGGCTTGATCGGGCAGGGACTCAGGCGCGGACATGCTCAACCTCCGTGTGGGCGCTGGCAGCCAGTCGCCGTTGTTCAGTCAGGCGCAGCGCTAGTCGATGCGCTTCGGCGCGCTGCAGGTCTTCGGGTACGCGTTGCCCGTCGGTGGTCCAGGCAATCGGCAACTGGTGGCGGACGCAGGCCGACAGGGCATTGCCCAGACGGCGGGTTTCGTCAATCTTGCTGAGGATCGCGCCGCGCGGTCTGGCGGCGGCGAAGCGTTGCACCATGTCATCCAGATCGCAGCCCTGCGCATGCGCGGGCAGGACCAGATAGCTGTTGACGTGCGGCAGCGCAGCCAGCGCGCTGAGCTGTTGATTGAGCGCGCTGTCGCGATGCGACAGGCCAGCGGTATCGACCAGCACCAGGCGATAGTCGACCAGCTTGTCGAGCGCTTCTTCCAGCTTGCCCGGTTCGGTAACTTCGATTACCGGCATGCCGAGCAAACGACCGTAGTTGAACAGTTGTTCGCGCGCACCGATGCGGAAGCTGTCGGTGGTCACGAGCGCCACGTCGCGGGCACTGTGACGTGCGGCGTAGCGGGCGGCGAGTTTGGCCAGCGTGGTGGTCTTGCCTGCACCGGTCGGTCCGACCAGGGCGACGATGCCGCCATCGTGGATCAGATCGTCCTCGGCAATCGGCAGGGCTTTCGACAGCAGGCCGAGCAGCAGGCCGCGTGCGCGTTTCGGGTCGACGTCAGTCGGCAGGCGTTCCACCAGGCTGCGTGCGAAGGCATCGTCGCAGCCGTAGTCGCGCAGTTCTTCCAGCGCAGCCGCACGCACCGGCGACAAACGCAGGCGGTGCTCGCTGAGTTTCTCCAGCTCGGACTGCAGACTGGCGCGCAGCGCCGCCATCTCGCGCCGCATTTCGGCCATGTGCGGTGGCTCGATGTTCAGTGCGTCCAGCGTGGGCAGCGCCGTCACCGGCGGCGGCGCGGGAGCAACCGGCTCGGGCTGCAGAATGTTCGCAACCGGACTGCTTGGCCGCGGCGTGCTGCGTTCCAGTGGCACCGCCTGCAGCGCATGCGCCGTGTCGGTGGACGCAGGGCGTTGGGCGCGAAGTGGCTCGGCCAGCGGTACACCTGCGGGCAGACGCGGCTCGCGGTTCACGACGGGCGTCGGAATGTTCGTGGCAGCGACCAGCGCGGCGGCGGGCGGCAGCACTTCGGCCTTGGCAGCGGAGGCTTTCGCCGCCGCATGCAGGGCTTGCTGTACCAGCGCATCGTCGTAGTCGATGGCGGCGACGACTTCGACGCCTTCCTCGGTGCGTCGATTCGACAGGATGACCGCATTCGGGCCTTGCTCTTCACGCACCATGCGGAGCGCGCTGCGCATGTCCTGCGCCACAAAACGTTTGATCTTCATGCCAGCTCTCGCCTCGGTGTTCTTGCACTGGCCCGACCGACGCCGCGACGATCAGACCGGGTCTCAGCCCACGTTGCCGACCAGCTTGAGCCGCTTGTCATCGGGTACTTCGTGGTACGCGAGGACATGCAGCTCGGGAATGCCGGTGCGGGTGAGCTTGGCCATGAGCGGACGCACGGAGCCGGGGACCAGCAAGACCGCCGGTTCGCCCAACGCTTCCTGGCGTTTGACGCACTCGAGCAGCGATTGATGCATGCGGTCTGCAAGGCCTGGCTCCAACGCGGCGCTATTGCCGTTGACCGAGTCTTGCAACACCCGTTCCAACGCGGGAGCCAGCGTGTAAACCGGCAATTCCGCGTTCAATCCGTTGATTTCCTGCACGATGAAGCGGCCCAGTGACGTTCTTACGGCAGCGGTCAAGGTGACGGGATCTTGACTCTGCGAGGCATGCTCCACGAGGGTTTCGGCAATGCGCCGCAGTTGTCGGATCGGCACGCGCTCGTTGAGCAGGTTCTGCATGACGCGCACGACGGTCGCCAAGGGCAGGGATTTCGGCGTCAAATCCTCGACGAGCTTGGGTGCGACCTTGCCCAGCGACGCCAGCAGTTGCTGCACTTCTTCGTGGCCCAGCAAGTCCGGTGCGTGTTTGCGCACCAGATGGGAAATGTGGGTCGCGACGACGGTGGCGGGATCGACCACGGTCAACCCCATCGATTCGGCGACCGGACGTGCACCCGGCGCGATCCACAGCGCGTCCAGACCGAATGCCGGGTCCTTGGTGGGAATGCCGTCGATGGATACCGGAATGCGGCCCGGATTGAGCGCGAGTTCGCGATCCGGATGGATGTCGCCGCTGCCGATGGGCACGCCGTGCAGCAGGATGCGATAGCTGCCCGGTGCGAACTCCAGGTTGTCGCGGATGTGGACCGGTGGCACGAGGAAGCCCAGTTCCTGCGTCAACTTGCGCCGCACACCCTTGATCCGCGCCATCAACTCGCCGCCCTGCGCGCGATCCACCAGCGGAATCAGTCGATAGCCCACTTCCAGACCCAGTGCGTCGACCGGTTTGAGATCGTCCCACGACAGCTCGCTCGGCGCGGGCGGTGCCATCGGTGCGGCGTCGGCGGGCACCAGTTCGGTGGCGCGCTGACGCTTGTGCAGAACCCAGGCGAGATAACCCAGAATCGCCGCCAGACTCAGGAAGGCCACATTCGGCATGCCCGGCACCAGGCCGATGATGCCCAGCAACACGGCGGCGATGGTGACCGCTCGCGCCTGCCCGAACACCTGCTGCATCATCGCGCCGCTCATGTCGTGCGCGCGCGACACGCGGGTCACCAGCATGGCCACGGCGGTGGAGATCAGCAGGCCGGGAATCTGCGCCACCAGCCCATCACCGATGGTCAGCAGGGTGTAGATCTGCGCCGAGTCAGCCGCGCTCATGCCGTGCTGCGCGACACCGATGATCAGCCCGCCGATCAAGTTGATGAACAGGATCAGCAGGCCCGCCACCGCGTCGCCACGGATGAACTTGCTGGCACCGTCCATCGCGCCATAGAAGTCCGATTCCTCGCGCACTTCCTCGCGCCGCTTGATCGCCTCATCGCGGCTCAGCAGACCCGCGTTGAGGTCGGCATCGATGGCCATCTGCTTGCCGGGCAAGGAATCCAGAATGAAGCGTGCCGACACTTCCGAGATGCGCCCCGCGCCCTTGGTGACGACGATGAAATTGATGATGGTAAGGATCGCGAACACCACGAAACCCACCGCGTAGTTGCCGCCGATGACGAATGCGCCGAACGCCTCGATGACGTGTCCGGCCGAGGCGCCGCCTTCGTGACCGTGGATCAGGATGACGCGCGTCGAGGCCACGTTCAGGGCCAGTCGCAGCAAGGTCACCATCAACAGGATGCTGGGGAAGATTGAGAACTCCAGCGGGCGCTGGATGTAGACCACGGCCAGCACGATGACCAGCGAGATCGCGATGTTGAAACTGAACAGCGCATCCAGTACCAGCGGCGACAGCGGCACCACGATCATCGCCAGCATCGCCATCACGACCAGCGGCGCGCCCATTCCCTGACGCAGCATGTGCAACACCTGCGCGCCGCGTCCTGCATTGGCGGTGATATCGGCCATCGATCAGTCCTTGGTTTCTTCCACATCCATCGGTTTGAAGTCGGGCATCGCCCCGCCGTGCCGCTTCCAGTGCTTCAACTGGTAGACGAAGCCCAGCACCTGCGCGACCGCCGCATACAGGCGCACCGGAATCTCGCGATCCAGTTCCACTTCGCGATACAGGCTGCGTGCCAGCGGCGGTGCCGAGATGATCGGCACCTGATGACGGTCGGCGGTTTCGCGGATGGTCTGTGCGATCAGATCGACGCCCTTGGCGACCACCTTCGGCGCGCGCATCGATTTGCCTTCGTACTTGATCGCCACCGCGTAGTGGGTCGGGTTGACGATCACCGCATCGGCGCTTGGCACGGCTTCCATCATGCGGCGATTGGCGACTTCCTGTTGCAGGCGACGCACGCGTGCCTTCAGTTCGGGATTGCCTTCGCTTTCCTTGAACTCGTCGCGCACCTGCTGGCGCGTCATCATCAATTGCTTGCGATGCTGCCAAAGCTGGATCGGCGCATCGATGGCGGCGATCAGCACCAGCACGATGGTCAGATTGAGCAGCAACTGCAGTGCCATCAGACCGCCATGCGCCATGGCACGCGGCAGCGGTTCGGCCAGCAGACTGGCGAGTTCGTCCATCTGCGAGCGCAGCGTGAACCAGCCCACCGCGATCACCAGCGACACACGGACCACGGACTTCACCGTCTCGATCAGGCTGCGCGTGCTGAACAAGCGCTGCAAGCCTGCAATAGGGTCGAGTTTGGAGAGTTTTGGCGACACCGCCTTCATGCTGAAACTGAAGCCGCCCAGGACCAGTGGCGCCAAGGCGCCTGCCAGCACGCCCACCACGATCAAGGGCAGGAACACGGTACCGAGATCGATCATCAGTGCCGCCGTGCGTACCAGCGGTTGCGCGCTCATGATGTCTTCGCGACGGAACTGCAGCGCATTGCGCAACCACTCCGCACTGCCACCGGCGAACTGGCTGCCGCCCACGTACAGGGTCAGCACCGACAAGCCCAGAATCGCCGCGCCACCGAACTCGCGCGAGCGGGCAACCTGACCTTCCTTGCGCGCGTCCTCCAGACGCTTGAGGGTTGGCTCTTCGGTTTTGTCGGAGTCGTCCTGCTCGGCCATCAGCGCACCATCTGACCGGCAGTGAGCAGCGCGCTTTCAAACAGCGCGCGGACGGGTTCCAACAGGTAGGGCACCAGACCGATCAGCAGCACCAGTCCGGCCAGCAGCGCGGCGGGTAGACCGATGGCAATCGGGTTGAGCGAGGGCGCGGTGCGTGACATCACGCCAAACGCGATGTTCAAGGCCAGCATGGCGATGATGGCGGGCAAGGCCAGACTGACGCCGGTGGCGAAGATGATGCCGCTGAACGCGGGCACGGTATCCAGCAGCGTGCTCATCGACGCGGGCACGGCCGCGGGCGGCAGCGTCTGAAAACTCTCCACCAGCACGCGCAGCAGCGCGATGTGGGTATCGAGCGCGAAGAACAGCAGGCCCGCGATGATCATGAACCACTGCGTCATCACGCCCGATTGCGTACCGCGCATCGGATCGATCATCTGCGCAAACGACAGGCCCATGCCCTGCGCGACGAGTTCACCGGCCATCGCGGTGGCTTCCACCGCAATCCGCAACAGAAAGCCCAGCGCCGCACCGATGGCCAGCTCGCGTGCGACCGCCAGAAACGTGGCCGCGTCCATCGCCGCCGACAGCGCGGGCGCGGGAATCAAGGGCGCAAAGGCCAGCGACAGAGCCAAGGCCAAAATCAGCCGCACCCGCTTGGGCACCGCCTGTGTGCCCAGAAACGGCGACAACATCAGCAATCCGCCCGTGCGCAGGCTGACCCACAGCACCCGTTCGATCCACTGCATCAGATCCAGTCCGCCCAGCAGGATGGCAATCGTCGCGTCCATCAGCCGAGGATTGATGGAATGCGTTGGAACAACTGGGTCGTAAAACTCAGCAACGAGGTCAACATCCAGTTGCCGCCAATCGCCAGCACCGCCGCCAGCGCCAGGATCTTGCCGATGAAGGCGATGCTCGGTTCATTGACCTGGGTGGCGGCCTGCAAAAGACCGATCACCACACCGATCACCAGCGCCGTGCCGAGCAGCGGCAAGGCCAGCAGCAGCGCCATGTTCAGCGCCTGCTGCAGTTCAGTCATGGCGGTTTCGGGCGTCATGGCGTGAGTTGAAAACTGCCAGCCAGCGAACCAATCACCAGCACCCAGCCATCGACCAGCACGAACAACAGAATCTTGAACGGCGCCGAGACCAGCATCGGTGACAACATCATCATGCCCATCGACATCAGCACGCTGGCGACCACCAGATCGATGATCACGAAGGGCACGAACAAGAAGAAGCCGATCTGGAACGCGGTCTTCAGCTCACTGGTGAGAAAACTGGCGGCCAGCACATGCAAGGGCACCTCGTCGGGACTGGTATAGCCCTCCGAACCCGCCAGCCCGGCAAACAGCATCAGATCGTTCTCGCGCACCTGCGCGAACATGAAATCGCGCACCGGCTGGATCGCCTTGGGCCAAGCCTCGGCGAAGCTCAACTGGTCATCCAGATACGGCTGCACGCCCTGTGTCCACGAGGCATCGGCCACCGGCGCCATGATCAGCGCGGTAATGAACAAGGCCAGTCCCAACAAAATCTGGTTCGACGGCGTTTGCCCTGTGCCCAGCGCCTGACGCAACAGCGCGAACACCACGATGATCCGCGTGAAAGCCGTCATGCCCAGCAGCAAGGCGGGCAGCACACTCAGCGCCGTCATCAGGGCCAGAATCTGCAGCGGCACGCTGATCGCGTCCTCGCCGACCTGCGCCACCGTCACCGGCGGCAAATCTGCCGCGCTCAGGCCACCCGCCCAAAGGCCAAGCCACAGGCCGACCGAAGTCAGTAACCAGACGCGAACGACACGGGCAAACGGCACAGACATGAGCAATTCCGAAGGAGCCTGCCGAAGCGATAGCAAGCAACGTGCCGGACTCGGCAACCTGCGCAAAGCCAGTAATGACGCGGGGTGTCAAGAAAATTGCGAACCTAAACGCCAAAAATCCGGCGCCAAAATTCCCGTCGCAGTCCACCCGCAACCGGCTGCTAGACTGCCGCCGCGCGCCGAGGCAGGGGGCTTCGTGCGGCATACCAAGGCGTAGAGAAAACGCACGGATGGTATTGCCGTTAGGCCTTTGCGAGGAATACTGGAAGGTTCCAAGCGTCGTCAGTCTATCGGGCAACGCCTGCCGGGTATGTTGCCTGCCCGGCTGATCCAGTCACCGTTTTGTGCGTGCGCAGAAGTTAGGTTTCCCTTTGCTTGGCAACTGAGTATGGAGCAAGGGCTTTTCTTCGCGGACGAACGAGCATTTTCAGAGAGTAGATCGCATGAGTCATAGCGTGAATCACGCCATGTGGCGCCATTGGGTCGCGGGGTTGGTGCTCGTCGCGCTGCATGCCGTTGCGCCGCCTTCGGTGGGCATCCCCATGTCGGCAACGTCGCCGATGGCCCAGGCGGTTGACAAGGCCGACGTCAAGCCGAGCACGCAAAGGATCGGCGGCGGGACATCGCTGGAAAAGCCCGCCGGCTTGGACGATGCGGAATGGGCCACGTTACAGAGCGCCATTCGCAAGTCTGCGGTTCAGCAGGCTCGGTTGTCGGCGGGTTCGCTGGGAGGCGCCGATGGTATGCCCAACGACTTCTTTGGCGAGTCCGTCGCCCTCGATGGCGACACCGTGCTGATTGGTGCGTTCGGTGACGATGTAGGACAGAACTATAACCAGGGTTCGGCATTCGTTTTCACTCGCAGTGGTACGTCCTGGACCTTGCAGGCGCAACTGACGGTGGACGATGGCGCGGACGACAGTGAATTTGGCTACTCCGTTGCACTCGATGGTGACACGGCGCTTGTGGGGGCGTGGCGTGAGGACATTGGTGGAAACGACCATCAGGGCTCGGCTTACATCTTCACTCGTAGCGGCGAGACGTGGACCCAGCAGGCCAAGCTAACAGCGAGCGATGGCAGCGCAAACGACCAGTTTGGCGTTGTCGTCGCCCTTGACGGAGACACTGCGATCATTGGGGCAAGCGCGGACGGTGTCGGGGCCAATAGCAGGCAGGGCTCAGCCTATGTGTTCGCTCGTCACGGCACTGAGTGGGTTCAGCAGGCTCAATTGGTGGCGGACGATGGTGCGGCAAACGACGAATTCGGCTTCGCCGTCGCGCTTGAAGGTGACACTGCGCTGGTTGGGGCGTGGGGCGACGATGTTGGTGGCATCACGAACCAGGGGTCGGCGTATGTGTTCGTCCGCAGTGGCATTGCCTGGATGCAGCAGGCGCATCTGACGGCAAACGATGGAGCGGAGCGCGACTACTTCGGCGTGTCCGTTGCTCTCTCCGATGACACCGCGCTGGTGGGGATGTTTGGAGACGACATCGGTGGCAGCAGCACTCATGGCTCCGCCTATGTATTCACCCGCAGCGGCTCACTCTGGACGCTACAGTCAAAGTTGACGGACGCTGATGGTTTGGGGAATGACTATTTTGGCTGGACTGTTGCTCTTTCGCATGATGTCGCTTTGGTGGGCGCTTACTGGGATGACGCGCCCAATGCCCTGCAGGGCTCGGCCTATGTCTTCACCCGCAGCGGCACCACATGGACGCAGCAGGCGCAGTTGACCGCTGACGAAGGCGAGGGGTACGAGGAATTCGGGATCTCCGTTGCCCTTGACGGTGACACGGCGCTTGTCGGGGCTTGGCTCGACGACATTGGCGCAAACAGAAACCAAGGCTCGGCCAATGTCTTTGCACGTAGCGGGTCGGTATGGACGCAGCAGGCGACGCTGACACCCGGTGATGCTGAGGAGTACGACAACTTTGGTTGGTCCGTCGCTGTTGCCGGTGATACCGCGCTGGTGGGGGCAATGGGCGACGATGTCGGTGTCAACAGCAATCAGGGCTCGGCCTACGTATTCACCCGAAGTGGCACGAGTTGGACGCAGCAAGCAAAACTGACGGCGGACGATGGCGTAGCGAGCGATTTCTTCGGCGTCGCCGTCGCGCTTTCCAACAACACAGCATTGGTCGGAATGTGGGAAGGCGGCTCGAGAGTCACCAGCAGCCCAGGCGCTGTCTATGTCTTCACACGCAGCGGCGTGACCTGGAGCCAGCAGGCAAAGCTGACCGCCGCTGATGGTGCGGCAGGCGACGAGTTCGGCACTTCCGTTGCGCTTGACGGTGACGTAGCACTTGTGGGGGCATACTCGGACGACATCGCTGCCAACAGCGACCAAGGCTCAACGTATGTCTTCATCCGCAACGGAACGACCTGGACGCAGCAGGTAAAGCTGACGTCGGATGATGGTGCGTCAGGGGATCGCTTCGGCGCGTCCATCGCTCTGGATGGCGACGCCGTGCTGGTGGGGGCTCATCGCGATGACATTGGCACGAATAGCGACCAAGGTTCAGCGTATTTCTTCACTCGCAACGGAACGACCTGGACGCAGCAGGCAAAGCTGACGGTGAATGACGGAGCGTCGGGGGACAACTTCGGCGTCTCAGTCGCCCTCTCCGGTGATGTGGCGGTGGTCGGAGCGTACGGGGCTGACATCGGTGCCAATAGCAACCAAGGCGCCGCATATGTTTTCCGCTACGTCGACGCGACGTGGACGCAACTGGCGCGGCTGACGGCAGATGATGGTGCAACTGACGACTACTTTGGTGGGGCAGTCGCCCTCTCTGGTGACGCTGCGGTGCTGGGGGCGAATGGTGATGACGTTGGTGGCAATGCCGATCAGGGCTCGGCCTATGTCTTCACTCGCGTGGGCACTACGTGGGCGCAGCAGACGAAACTGACAGCGAGCGACGGAGCGTCCTTCGATGAGTTCGGAGGTGCCATCGCTCTCGACGAAGGCACCGCGTTGGCGGGCGCTTACCGAGCAAATGACTGGGTGCCCGATGCCACCTCGCACGACAATGGAGCGGCCTACGTTTTCGTCGGCGCTAGCCTGCAGCCCCAAAGCATCTCGTTCGCAAACCCTGGGCCACAGACGTTTGGCACGATGCCAACACTGAGCGCGATAGCCAGTTCAGGCTTGGCGGTGAGTTTCAGCTCGGTGACGACAAGCGTGTGCACGGTCAGTTCTGCTGGTCTGTTGACCTTCGTTTCCGCGGGCATTTGCACGATCAACGCAGACCAGATGGGCAACACGAGTTTCAGCGCTGCGCCACAGGTGCAGCATAGCTTCGCTGTGAATGCCGTCCTGCCGGGGGCGCCGACGGTCGCCATCGCGACCGCTGGAAACATGCAGGCTACGGTGAGTTTTTCGCCACCTGCCTTCGACGGTGGCTCGGCGATTACCGAATACACGGTGACATCGAGCCCCGGCGGTATCTCGAGCGTCGGCTCTCACAGCCCGATCACGGTCGCTGGCCTCACCAACCAAACGACCTATACCTTCACAATTACTGCCACCAACACCGTCGGTGAGGGCGCCGCCTCGGCACCGTCCAATGCGGTGACGCCGCGTGAAGATCAGGCGGCGCTAACCGTCATCGCGAATCCGTCCACGTTGGTCTTTGGTGCAACCAGCGCACTCAGTGCCAATGGTGGTTCGGGGACCGGTTCCGTGAGTTTCGCGGTAACGTCGGGTGCGGACGTCTGTGAAGTAAACGCCACGACACTTACCGCCATCGGAGTAGGAACCTGCACGGTGGCTGCAACGAAGGCCGCAGACGAGAACTTCAACGAGGCTACCGCGATGGTCGGTGTGACAGTGACACGTGCCAACCAGGCGCTGCTGACTGTAGTCGCCACACCATCGATCATCCCGCTGACGCGCACCGCAGCGCTTTCGACCTCTGGCGGTAGCGGAAGTGGTGCTGTGAGCTTCGACGTGACAGAGGGTGCCGCCAACTGCTCCATTGCCGACAGCATGTTGACCGGCTCGGCGGTCGGAACCTGTACTGTCACCGCGACCAAGGCGGCCGATTTGCATTACCACCAGACGACGGCGCAGAGCGAAATTGAAGTGTTGGCGGCGACAGATCTGGAGATCAGCAAGGATGACGGTGCCTATTACGCGCTGCCGGGTGGTTTGGCGGTGTACGAAATTCTGGTGGCCAATGCAGGTCCCTTGCCCGTCGAAGGTGTTCAACTGGTTGATGAATTGCCGGGTGGGTTGGCCGATGCACTGTGGACCTGCGCGTCGGTACAGTTGGCGAGCTGCCCGCAGGCGGCAGGCGAAGGTGGAATCGACCAGACGTTGAACCTTCCGGTAGACGGCGTGTTGCGCTACCTGCTCAGCGCACGCGTCGACGCAGCGTTGGGAAGCAAAGTCACCAACACAGCGACAATCGCGACACCCGCTGACGTGATCGAACTGCAGCCCGCCGATAACAGCGCAACCGACAGCGACCAAGTCGGGCCGGAAGGCGTGTTCGGCAATGGTTTCGAGGCACCGCCGAACCTGATCAGCGTGCCACTACGCAGTTTGTGAAGACAGCTTGCTGGAGGAATGGCGCAACGTGCCGTGCTCGTTGAGACCCTGCACGCCACTGTTGGCACCGCGCCTGTAGAAAGTTGTAAACCTGACGGGAAGTTGAAAATTGCTCTGTTTCGGTGCGCCGTGGATCGCGTGCACAAAGATAAAGAATGCTAAACGCTTGATCTTTGAGGCTTGTCGCAGGCGTGTTCCGTGACGAGGCGGCTTCAAAAGATGGGGCAGAAAGGCACTTTTTCGACACCTTGCTAAACCCAAAACCGGCGCCAAAAATCCCGTCACAGTCCACCCGCAACCGACTGCTAGACTGCCGCCGCGCGCCGAGGCAGGGGGCTTCGTGCGGCATACCAAGGAGCAAACAACATGCGCGGATGGTTGTGCAGTGTGGCCTTGCTGCTGGCGTCGCCAGCAGCCTTTGCGGAATACACCTTCCAGATCAGCAACAACACCGACTCAAAGATCGTCGCCATCCATGTATCCGAAGATGGCAACACCTGGGGCGAGTTCAACATCGGCAGCGGCATCGCCGCCGGTGCCACCGCCACCATGCAGTGGGACGAAAGCACCGACGACAGCGGCTGCGAATGGTCCTTCATGGCCACCTTCGCCGACGGCAGCGAATCCGAAGCCGTGGATTTCGACTTCTGCGAAGACGAACTGGTGATCGAGTTCGATTGATTTCGGTAGCGATCTCTGGCGAATCATGGGATTCGCCAGAGAGGCGTACTCCTCGCCAGCGGCGCAACGCCCATTGGCCGAGTCACCCGGCAAATCCCCGCCCTGCGGTGCTACCGCTTAGTGTCGTCACCACCGGAAACCGCGCAGGACGTATGACCCGTATCATGTCGCGCGTCCATGGCCAGATTGGAACGAAGTACTTCGCCTTTTCCTACCGTCAGGCTGTTGAGATGGCATTCGGAAGAAAAAGGATGAATCGCTTGACTCAACATGTGGACTGTGATTTTGTGCGGGCGCGGTGGTGCTTTAGCGCACCTTCGAGCGGACCCGCTCCAGTGGTTTTGGTGGCAGCTCTGCTGTTGAGAAAGGTGCTGACGGGTTCGTGAGCTGCATTTTTTTCAACAGCTTGGTAATGCAATCTGTGGATATATGCCTGCATATGGCTGAGCAAACAACGCGCCTGATTGGTGCGATATGTCAGCTCCTCTCTCCCGCTACGGGCAGAGTGGCTAACGTTCGGCGAGCTGATACATCGCGCTAATCACGACAACGCTTGCGGTGCATGTTGGGCTTGGATCAAGTATTCGGAGGTTTCGCGATGCAATACGCGTTTTTTGCTCTGCTCATGCTCACCGTATCGTCTCCCAACGATTCGCCCGAGGTACATAACGCGTTTGTGCCGGGGCAGAAGATGGCGTTTCCTGTCAGCAGCGATGGGGTCGTTGCTGACCTTGTTAAACGCTATGAGGTCAACTGTCGATCTGAGGATTCGAGCGTTACGGATTCCTGCTTGACCATGCTCAGCGAGCGCGGTGAGGCCTGTGAACCGAAACCCTTGGCGGTTTTCAAGTCGGAAGAGCAATATCGTGTGTGGGCCAAAGCTTTCACGGCATGCCTCATGCCTCGTCCGATTTGTTCTGGGCGTGAAGTGGAATCCATAGAAGAATGCGCGCCGTCCAGAGATTAAAAAAAACATCGTCTTTCCGATTCGAGCACATCGTTATGCCCGCTTATCTTGGTCTCGTTTCACTCGTGGTTCGCGACTATGACGAGGCAATTGCCTTCTATGTCGAAAAGCTTGGCTTTACGCTTGTTGAGGACACGTACCAACCGGCGCAAGACAAGCGCTGGGTCGTCGTCTCACCACCAGGCGCACGCGAGTCCGCGATCTTGTTGGCACGCGCCACGAACGAGGCTCAGCTCAGCCGAGTGGGTGACCAAACAGGTGGCAGAGTCTTTCTTTTCCTTTATACGGACGACTTCTCGCGCGATTTCAACGCCTTCAAGTCCAGAGGCGTCCTATTCATTCGAGAGCCAAAGACAGAAAGCTATGGCACGGTCGCGGTCTTCCAAGACCTCTATGGAAATCAGTGGGACCTAATTCAACCCGCGTAGCAGAGGTCCTGCCATGCGCCAGGCGCAGCCGGGGTCACTTGCTGACGGGACCAGGTAGAGAAACACTGCGCCCAGGGTCTAGCGTTAGATCAAGCGTCAAAACAAGGCTTTGCCCCAAGACGAGAGTGATCTTCAACAGCGGCTGAAGCGCACGTTCTCAGTTGTGTTTCAGAGCATCCCGATGGCTGCCAGCCAGCGCAGTGCGTCCGCCGGCCACTGATCCGATTCGGTCCCCTGTTTGCGGACGCCAAACGCATGTCCGCCGTGCGTATAGAGATTCAGTTGCACGTTGACGCCAGCCTGCTTCAGTTCCCGCGCGTACACCGTCGAGTAATGCACGGGATCAATGGGGTCGTCCTTGGCGTGGACCAGCAGGGTCGGCGGGATGGCGGGCGAAACCTCGATGTCGCTATTCAGTACCTGTGCTGCGAGTTCGCGTGGCAACTGATTCTTGTGTTCCATCGTCATGTGGCCGGGATAAACGGGGATCGCAAAATCGGGCCGCAGATTCATCTGGTCGATGGCGTCAATCGGGACATAGCGGCGGCGCGCAAAAGCCGTGCTCGACAACACGGCCAAGTTGCCTCCCGCAGAAAATCCCAGCACGCCTACCTTGTTGGGATCGATGCCGAACGCTTCGGCGCGATAGCGAACAATCGACATCGCACGCTGCGCATCCTGCAGCGCCATCGGAATCTCAGGCGTATCGTGTTGGCGCGTTACGGGGTTCCAGTTGCAGCCGGTGTTTGGCACGCGATAGTTGACCAACACACAGGTCACGCCGGCATCGGTCAGCCACCGGCAAACATCGCGTCCATGGAGGCCAATGGTGCTTTGTGGCCCCACTGCTACGGCCTTGTATCCGCCGCCGGGAAACACCAGCACTGCGGTTCCCGTGTTTGAAGTGCGCGGCGAGTAGATCAGCATGGACGGATGCGTGATGGCGCCTGGGAGGTCAGCAAGCACGCGAATTCCCTGTTGCAACACCTCGGAATCCTCGGGCCACAGCGGCACCTCGCGAAACGCCGAATCAGGTCCTGAGACGCACAGGCTCGTGCGTCACCGAGCTCGACGCAATCCACATCACGGCCAACGCACTTGTTGCCAGAAAAGCACTCATCGAAACTCACCCCATCTGCCGCCGCGTGGCGAAGTAGCTTTCGATACTTCAAGGTAAATATGGCAATTTCCGGGCGTGATGCGTGGCGCTTGGGAGCGTTGAAGTGCCGGGTGCATGTATGTGATGATACTCCGGTTGCAAATTTGAGTTTCGTATTGAGCTGTCTTGTAGTGGAGAATGATTTTGGACGGTGATGAGTCAATGAATCGGCGAGAAGAAATTGCCGCCAGGTCTCGAAAGCGAATCATAGAAGAGCGTATCAGAAATTTATCAACGGGAGTTGCTGGTTTGTTGGCATATTCCAGCTTTTCAAACATATGGAGTGGCGTCTTTCTATTTCTTATTTCGCCTGCTATGGCGACTTACATTTTGCTGATCGGGTTGCTTTATGCGCATGGCGCCTACCGCGTTTGGTTGCGGAACGATCTTCGCTGGTGGCCAATTCTTGTTCCCACAAGTATTGTATTGGCAACGGAATTATATGCGTGGTTTGGAAGCTATAGGTGGCCAATCCCAATTCTGATCAACTCTACTATCTTGGTACTGTTTTTTCTTCTAAGACGGACTGTCGCGGCGAAGCGATGATTGCGTAGCCAGGATCAGGCTATCATTGTTGCGCCGGCTATCCGCGACGCCGAATACTATTTTTTGGTAATTCGCCACACAGTAAAGACGCGAATCTGGCGTCAACGCGAGACTTTACATTTTTGGTGGATGTGCATGGCAAACCTATTCTTGGTAAGGTCGACTCCAACCCGCACAATCCACGCGACTGCCTCCGGAACGAGTGACGAAGCGCGCATCAGATGCAAGCACGCATAAGTTCCCCGGGTTTTCTCCACTAGTTTTTGGGTGACATAGACGCATGTCCACCCTGCATTTAGCCTTTTCTAGGCTGCTTGGTAGGAGCTTTGGGGCGGGGCGTAAAACAATATGACTCCAGGTTCCTCTGCGCTTGGGGTTGGACTGAAAACGAAGCGTGCAGAAAGACTAAAGTATTGGAAATCATGAAAACAACGATCTTCGCATCACTGGTAATTTCGACGATACTTGCGTTGTCTGGGTGTGCGACAACCACACCGGTTTCTGAAAGGGTGCAGTCATTTCGCTTGGAGCCGGACGTGGAGGCGCCGGATACGGCGATCTATCATGGCCGTGCGTCGAATTTCAAAGCGAACGGATTGGTGGGAGCATTGATCGCTTCGGCAGACGACGATGAGGCAACAATACTGACCAAGTTTCTGCGTCAGGAAGGGATCGATTTTCCTCATATATTCTACGCGCAGTTTTCCGAACGACTGCAAGGATCTTCTTTGGGTTCAAAATTGCAGGAATCTTCCGCGTTTCATATGACCCTGAGTGTTGAGCAGTATGGACTTGGCAAGGGTTGGGGGATGGCAAATAACATGAGACCCACTGCCACGGTTCGAGTGACCTTGGTGGATGAGAGCGGCAAGGTAATCTGGAGCAAGCTTGCGGGAGTGGGTGGCGCGACCACCGATTTGCCAATTCGGAAGCTCGATCAATGGCTGGATAACCCTGATGCGCTGCGAGGCGCTTACGTGCAAGTCGCGAACATGTTGGCAGATCAGCTTCTAGATGGCTTGTGATTCATGTTGAGTATAAAAATCGGTGGTCACCATTGCGGCGCTCGCGTCAAGAGGGCCAACAAAGTTCCTCCCGGAACTTCGGGACTTAGAGCAAATTGGGCATCGGGGTTTTTGCTACATGCATTTTAGTGGCATCGAGGCATGTCTTGCCCCTGCGTTTAGACATCTCGGGGTACACGTTAGGTGTTTCGGAAGTCGATGTAGAATTACAATTCCTTTCCCAAATTTTCTTTTTTCCTTCATGCCCCTTGTTGCTTTTATCAGCATCTTCTATCTCCCCTAGACTGGCGCGGTTATCAGCGCGCATCCCGCTGAAAACACGTCGAGGAAAGTTGCATCGATCTTCGGCGTCCACTTAAGCAACTGGAGGCAGCACGCGATCTATGTTCAAACGTCTCCCTTTCCCGATAGTTTATATTTTGGAGCCGCTTCTGGCGGTGCCGCTGTTTGCGAGTTTCTACCTCGTTATTGCTTTCGCAGCGTCGCAACCAGCCGAGGCGATCCGGGCCACTGGCGTAGTGATACCCGTTAACTGGGAGGCTGCCCTCCCGAACCATGGAGGCTATCTCATAGGGTTCCTGCCAAGCGCTCACCCTTTTCTACTCAGTGCGGCGGTTGTTAGCTTGGCTGCATTCGGTTTCTTCGCCTGGCAGCTCAGACTTGCGCAGCAATGGCAGCAGCGGCTTGCAGCACCTGAGGAAGTAAAACGTCACAAGGTCGCTGGTGCGGTCGCCTTCGCTGCATGGGTGCTTGCGGCATGGTTGTTTTTTACCTTTGCTCTACCGTATTTTTCGGCGACTTAGTTGTTCTACAACGACCTACCAAAAAATTTCCCAATGTGTCGTTTACAAGCGAGTTTGTAGTTCTTTATATCGAATCGCGCTTAAGGATTATCTCTAATAATTTGTGTTGTAGTCGACCAGATAAAAAGGGCGGCGAGACGATACCAGGTCATGTTGTCGTGTGAAACAACGGCTTTTTATGAATGTCACGCAAGCGATTCGTTCGTCAATTGAGAATTGAATTTAGCATTTAATTGACCGAAGACTTTCCACTTGTGGTCAAGTTGATGTTTCAACGTGCGCCATTTTTCTGGCGAGCCGCAGTTGTTCGTTCGTGTATCTTGTTCGCTCGATGCGTTAACATCCCCTCTATCTAATCCGTCTCTCGCAAGGGAGACTGGCCAGCGTTTGCGAAGTTGACGCGCCGCGCCAATCACATCTAAAAACGCACAATCCATAGAATAAGGAGTATCAAACGTGTCTATAGCAAGTAATGCAAAAGAGATCCTCACGCAGTTCACTCGTGATGTGTGGAGTGAAGGCAATATTGATGCGTCGGATAACTATATCGCCGCCAAATACACCATTCGCCACGACCCGGGTGACCCGTGGGAAGGACGCGAACTTGATCTCGCTGGCTACAAGGAGCGCGTCAAGATCTTGCGTACGGCATTTCCAGACCAGTGCTTCGATATTCAAGGGCTGTTTGAAGATGGGGATGCGGTGGTAATGACTTGGTTTTGGTCGGCGACGCATCAGGGGGATATTCCCGGATTTCCCGCTACCGGCCAGCGGGTAAAGATGTCTGGCGCGACGGTTTACTACTTCGACCGTGACCGACTCACCGGGCATTGGCAGATCACCGACCGTCTTGGTGTGTTTCAGCAGTTGCGGCAGGCGGCTGCGGGCGGCTGAGTAATGGCGCGCAACCCATCACCGGATTTACGCGTTGCGTGGCGCGTCTGTGTCCAAGCCGCAAGGGCAGTCGGCACCCGTTCGCGTCGCTGACGCATCGCGCGTGTCCAGCCCATCGTTCACCACGGACTGGCGTGATAGCGCCGCGCCGACGGGTGAATTCAGACTTCTAGCACCTTCCCGCAGCGAAACAGACCGTTGTCGTGCTCGCCCTGCGTTGGTGGGGTGTTTTATCGGGTCGCGGTTCCTGGCGATCTCTTGCCTAAAGCGCTTTCCGTAGAGCAACCGCGCTGCTGACACCACGTTGTCAGCAGCGCCCGGCTAGCCTCGCTGCCCATCATTACGGCAAGCGAGGACGGTCATGGCGAAGTTCTGGGTAGGCGTCGTGTCTCGATCACATGTACAGATCGGGGTGCGCGGCGGATTCATCCAACTGAATCACGGCAAGAAGTCTGCCGTTCAGCAGCTCAAGGCGGGCGACCGGTTGGTCATGTATTCGCCTCGTACGGCGTATCCCGACGGTGAGGCGCTGCAGGCGTTTACCGCCATCGGCACCGTCTGCACGGGCGAGTTCTACCAGGTCGAAATGTCGCCCGACTTCATTCCGTACCGCGTCGATGTGGCGTTCGAGAACTGCCGCGAGGCGCCCATCAAGCCACTGATCGACGACTTGTCATTGATCAAAAACAAGCAACACTGGGGCGCCGCGTTCCGCTTCGGTTACCTCCGCATCAGCGAACCCGATTTCTGTCTCATCGCGTCGGCGATGTGTCTCCAAGAGGTCGCATAGGCCTAGTCCATTTCCTTCCTGCAAGGCGAGAAAGCCCATGCACGTTCGACCCACCTGCATCCAGACCACAAGCGATGTGCCGGAGCACACCCACGTCTATCCGCAAAGCGATGAATCGATGGGCCCCGTGCGCGCGTTGGGCAAGGCGGCGGGGCTGCAGCGAATTGGCGTCCTTACGCAGGACAACCTTGCCGACCGAGCGAGCGCCGCATCGGGTACGCGGTGGAGCGGATGCTCATTCGCCGGGTCGCACGCATGTTGAGCGGTAGTAGCTGGGCGCTTGTTCTCGGCGGCGCATTGACGGTGGTTGCCGCCGTGGCGCATTTGGCCTGCATCGCCATCGGTCCGCGTGCCTACCGATTCATGGGCGCTGGCGAGCGCATGGCGCGTGCCGCAGAGGCAGGCAAGGCAAGGCCAACCTTGATCACGCTTGCCATCGCCAGCCTCTTGCTGATCTGGGCGGGCTACGGTTTTTCCGGAGCAGGACTTATCCGCCCTCTGCCGCTCACGAATTTGGCGCTGCCGACCATCAGTCTCATCTATCTGGCGCGGGCGTTCGCCTTCCCGCTGCTGCGGCCCGTGTTCCCCGAGAACTCCACAAAGTTCTGGTTGGTGTCTTCGGGCATCTGCCTGGTGCTCGGCGTGCTCTATGCCGTTGGCGCCGGCGCAAGGCTCGATGTGTAACGACGCGGGATTGGCGCGATGTGTCACACGTCGCACCTTGGCCCCTCTCCGGTTAGGCCTGATGGCAGCGAACGTGGCGCGTAGACCCGCTAACGGCACGTGCGTTGATCCTTGGCGCAACCACTTCATGGAGCAGGATGAAATGATGATGTCACGCATTGCGTTGTTTATTGTGGCAACGGCGCTAGGGGCATTTGCTGCCGTCCCCGCCAAAGGACAAACGATTGAAAATGCGGGTGAATCGCTGTTTGACACCGTCTCGGCACTGGACGGCGCCGTATTCGATGCGTTCAATCACTGCAGCGACGCGCAGCAACTTCGGAAACACGCCAGCTATTTCGCTCCGGATGTGGAGTTTTATCACGATACCGGTGGCGTCACATGGTCGCGGCAGGAGATGCTTGGTAACACCGAGAAGCATGTGTGCGGTCATTTCCGTCGCGAGCTTGTTCCCGGCACGTTGAGGGTTTTTCCAATCAAAGACTTCGGCGCCATCGCGCAGGGCTCTCATCGCTTTTGTCAGTTCGATAGCGGCAAATGCGAGGGCATCGCTGATTTCGTCATTGTTTGGAACAATCAGAACGGAAATTGGCTGATCACGCGGGTTCTTAGTTATGGGCATCGCTCCAATGAATAGTCGGGGCAGTGCCGGGCTTGGCAGAAGCCGCTCCGGATTGGCGCGATGCGCGGTTCCCGGCTCCCCATGCCCTTTCACGCAAGGGGAGAGCGGATAAACATCGGCTCGCTTGCACATCACGCTAGTCCGGAGCCGTTCTCCGCGAGGGCGCAATCGTTCGGCAGGACGCCGCAGAGTTGAGCCGGCCTGGTCCTTGCGTTGGGAGGTGCAGTCGACCAACCAGTCCGCTTCCCGCGCCGTTCGCTGATCGGTATGTTGCACACGACTCATCAAAGGAATGTACCCGTGGATTTGTCTGTCAAGGATGCGCAGTTCGATATGCGCCAGGGCTACTACAGCAGCGCCACGGGCATTCTGGCATCGGCGCTCGTGTGGTTCGGGGCTGCAGGCGTTGCGGTTTTGTCTTCGCCGCAAAAGGCGATGTGGACGCTTCTGATCGGTGGGATGTTTATCTATCCGCTCGGACTTCTGCTGTGCAAGCTTCTGGGCGCGCGCGGCGCACATGCGAAGGGCAATCCGCTTGGGCTTCTTGCGGGCGCCAGTACCTTCTGGCTGATCTTCTGCTTGCCCATCGCGTACTTGCTGGGTGCTAGCCAGCCGACACTGTTTTTCCCCGCGATGCTCCTGATCATCGGTGGTCGCTACTTGGTGTTCGCCACCCTTTACGGCATGCGGCTGTATTGGGCTTTGGGGCTGACGTTGGCCGCCGCCGGTTTCTCCTTGGCTGCGTTGCGGGCGTCTGTCTTGGCTGGGGCGACGGCGGGTGCCATTATCGAGGTCGTCTTTGCCGTCATCTGCTTTGTGCAGCATCAACGCTGGGTGCCGCGCGAAACCGCTTGGAAGCCGTTGCCGCTTCCAGGCGCTGCGTAGCGCGCGTCTCCGGCCTCAGTAGCCATCCCACGGAGAAATCCATGTCCGAGCACCGGATTTTCGCCACCAAGTTCTCGAGCGTTTATCCGCTCTATGTCCAGAAGGCCACGCGCAAGGGTCGAACCCAGGACGAGGTTGATCGCGTCATCTGCTGGCTCACGGGCTACAGCGAGGTCGAGTTGCGGCAGCAGATTCAGATCGAGAGCGACTTCAAGGCCTTCTTCGCGGCGGCGCCGCAGTTGCACCCGAACTGTTCGCTGATCAAAGGTGTCGTGTGCGGTGTTCGCGTCGAGGAGGTTGAAGACCCGCTGATGCGCAAGATCCGCTATCTGGACAAGCTGGTAGACGAACTCGCCAAGGGCAAGCCTATCGAGAAGGTGCTTCGCTAACGACGCACCTGATAAGCACGATTCTTCAACAACCCTAAGTGCTTTTGCAGGAGTGGGGTCGGGCACGGTAGTCGGGGTAGTTCACCTCTCCCCAACCTGTCTCCAGCAAGCCGAGAGGCGCTAACATTCGGCTGGCTGATTGGCGTGCTGATCAGGAATGCGCCGCCGTTTCAGATCAGCCGTGACGGTCGGCGATCTTATCGACCATTGGACGGTTCAAATGCAGCATTCGATGGTCACTACGGCTTACGACACACTGGCGCCAAGATGGCTCGATGACGAGTTCGATGGCAGCAACGGCATTGCACAGCACAAACGGGCGCTGGAAATTGTTTCCGGCGGTGAGGGTGCCGCTTGGGCGCTGTCTGTTGGCTGTGGCTGCAACACGCGATTCAATCCGCTTCTTCGAGAACACGGCCTCAAACTCGAGGGAGTCGACATCTCCGGGCGAATGGTTGAGCTGGCGCGGACAGCAGATCCTGAAGCGCAAATTCACCACGCCGACATCTGTGATTGGCAGCCTGGACGTACTTACCGCTTTATATCCGCGTGGGACAGCATCTGGCACGTCAGGCTGGATCGGCAGCGAGCACTGATGCGCAAACTGGCGGTGCTGCTCGACATCGGCGGTGTCATGCTGTTTTCGGCAGGCGGGCTTGATGGTCCGGAAGAGCACACGGATTCATCGATGGGTCTCGAGATCTACTACAGCACGCTCGGTATTCCGGCAATTCTCGGGGTGTTGCAGGACTCAGGCTGTGCCTTGCGACACCTTGAGTTTGATCAGTGGCCACAGCTGCACTTGGTCGTCATTGCGCAACGGGTCGCCTAGGAGTCTGTCGGACTTGAAGGCAAATGGGCGTGCGTCGGGACGACGGCGCCGTCGGCTTCTGTGTCGATCCGGACGGCTGTCGCAGTGCTTACCGGCGACGGGCGACGAAGATCAAGTGCGTCGCGCACTTGATCTTCGTGCAAGCCGTCCATGGCCCGTCGTCCATCAGTATCGCTGGATGCGGCGCCAGCCCAGGCCAAGCACGCTCAACGCGAGCAGCCACAGTGCGCCGCCGTTGTCCGTCGGAATGGTCAGTGCGTCGAGTACCTGCAACGAGGCGGTGTCGGACGAGGGTGCTTCGTCGCTATCACCCGAATACGCCGCCATGACGACTCGCGTTCCCTGCAGTGCGGTTTGAATCGGGCACTCCGTTATCCCCGCGATCAATGGCATCGCCTGACAGGCGCTGATCGGAGCGCCGTCCAGCGTGAAGCTCACGCTGCCATCGTTCGGCGCGATGCCACCACTCACCTCGGCGCGAGCGATGACGAGCACGCCAGCGGGAATGCTGGTTTGACTCAGGCTCAGGCTTGTCGTGGTCGCCGCCAATCCCACCGTCAGCGTTCGCGATTGCGTAGCCGAAAGGTTGTTGGCGTCGCCGCTGTAATTGGCTTGGATGAGCACATCGCCGGGCGTGGAGAAGGTCGTCGTACAGGTGGCTTGTGCGGCGCTGACGCTGACCGCTTCGCAGCCGATGATCGGGGTCGCATCGGCCAGGAACTGGACCGTTCCTGCCGGATTGCTCACGCCGCCCAGCACGCTGGCCTGCAGTTGTGTCGACTGCGCCACCACGGCTGGATCCGGTGTGGCGTCGATCTGCAGGCTGGTAACGGCTTGGGTCACCGTCTGCGCCGCCGTGGTGGCACTGGGCAGCAGATTGGCGTCGCCGCTGTAGTTCGCGGTCACCGTCTTCGCACCTGCTGTGACCGAGGTCAGAACGCAGCTCGTCGCAGGCAGGGTGATGACGCAATCGACGCCATCACCATCGTCCACCGTGATGCTGCCGCTGGCCGTAACCAGACCCGTTGCCTGCGCGGTCACCGTGTAGGGCTGTCCCGCCGCGACCGGTGAGGGCAGCACGCTCAGGACCTGGGTAGTCGACGCGACGCGATTCACCTGGTGGGATTGCGTGGCGAGGCTGCTGCCATTGAGCAGGTCACCCGAATAACTGGCGGTGAGGGTCAGGTTGCCGGCTTGTTGCGAGGTCAGGCTGCAGGTCGTCGCGGGCAACACGACGTCGCAGTTGGCACCGACACCGTCGCTCACACTGACCACGCCAGTCGGTGTGCCGAATCCGCTGACGGACACTTCCACCTGATACGCGGTGCCGAGGTCGACCGGACTAGGCACGACGCTGACGATGCTGGTGGTCGACAAGGCGCGAACGGTGATGGCTTCGACATCCGAACTACCGCCGACGCCCGCACCACCGATGAAGCTCGCGGTGACGGTCTGCGGGCCGCCCGCCAGTGGCGTGAGGCTGCAGTGATCCTGTGGCAAGGCAAAATTGCATTGCGCACCGGTGCTGTCGGTCACCAGAACATTGCCGCTCAGCGGCAAGGCACCTGCTTCCACGATAGCGGTAACTTGATAGGGTTGGCCTTCGGAGGGCGACGCGGGAGTGATGTCCGTGATTGTCGTCGTGCTGGGGACCACGCCCTTGATGCTGTCGAACAGTCCATTGAGAGTGCGGCCGGAACTGAGCGGCGCCGCGCTGGAACTGAAGACACCGGTGGCCAGATCGATCGACACCAGTCGCGCCGGGACCGGCTCGATCGGCGGCGTCAGGTCGAGCGCGCGGGCCACCAGACGCAGTTGCCCCGATTCGATGGTGGCGATGTCGACATCGACGACGCAGCAGTTCAGTTCGCCGGAACCGATGCTAAGAAAGCTGCCATCGGCGGCGACATCGACCAGTTGTGCGCGGGCGCGGTCCGGCGATGGCAGGTCGACATGACTCAAGCCAAACATGTGGCCTGAACCCGGATCCGACACCAGCACTTCCAGCGTGCCGCTCATGGGGGCGGACGCGGAAAAGTCATCGCTACCATCGACGGCAAATCGGATCAGGCGATGGGTGCCTTCGGCATCACTCAGCCGCCTTCCGGCGATCAGGAAACCTTGCGCGCTCAGCGCACTGACATTGCCGTCCATCACGCAGCAATCGCTGGCACCGTGATGGACAACCGTGCTGGCGGCAGTGAAGGCGTCCAACGCGAGCACTTGCAGCACGCCGGCCTCGCGCACCAGGGTCAGCAGTCGCGAGGTGTCTCGGTCGAATGCCAGCGCAACAACTTGCCCCGTCAGCCCGGTACTGCCCCGGTCGGTCGCATTACCGGTCGCAACCTGTGCGCTCAGCAAGTGCCATTCAGCGTCGACCGGGTCCTTGCTGAGGAAGAAGACTTGCTGCGAAAAGGGATCGTAGGCCGTGCCCGCGGGTGCAAGGACGCGGGCCTCGGCCAGACTTCCCCGGACCACTTCCGTTCCGCTGGCCGGGTCGATTTCGATGACCTGCAGCGCCCTTGCCGAGCGGTCGTATCCCACGCCCAGCAACTGGGCGTGTGCCCAGACGGGACACAGCAGCATCGCCGTTGCCAGCCATCGCCAGCAGCACACTGTCATGCGGTTCATGGCGGATCAGCGCTGCAGCTCGGATGCCGTCTTTGCATCGTCGAGCAACGCGGCCTCCAATCGAGCAAGGCGTTCTTCCAGACGGGCGATGTGGGCGTCGCGCTCGGCGATTTCGTTCTGCAATGCCTTGGTCGCCGCCAGCGCCACGCCCGCCACATCACCTGGCGAAAGCGTGCGTTCGGTCGTGCCAAAACCGAAGCTGGCGTAGAAGTCCTCCGCAACTGGACCGATGTGCCGGTCGGTGGCCGAGGTGTGCAGATAGTTCCAGGTCCAGACGGGCAGGTCTGCCAAGCGTTCCAGCAGCGCATCACCCGCGACTTCGACGAAGTTCTCTTTCGCGGTGCGGCTGGAAAGCTGGGTGAACGAGCCGGAGACAAACAGATTGCCATCTGCGTCCAACTGCAAACGACGATCTTCGGTCGCCGAGTCGCCGTCCGGCACGTCGACCAGCAGCAGGGACTCTGCGTAGCCATCCGGCCGACGCACATGCACGGCGGCCTCGGGCGAGGCGGTGCCCAAGCCGACATCGCCGTCGGCGGAAATGTCCAGACTGCTGGTGGGCGCACCCGGTCGGATTCGCAGGGTCAGGCGCGAGCCATTGGTCACGTCGCGCACAAAGAAGTTGGCCTCGTTTGCGCCCACATCCCAGGTTTGTGCAAGGAAGCCACTGGCCGCCGTCTGTTCCAGTCGCAATGCGGGCGTGTTGCCGGTGCTGGGCTGCAAGTCCAACACCGGCGTCGTGGTGCGGAATCCAACGCGACCTGAGCTGTCGACATGGATACTGCCGGTCGGTGCGACGGCGGTCAGCAAAAAGGGAACTCGGCCAGAAGTGGCGTCTTCAACTGCCAAATAGTTCGCACCACCGTTCGCTGAGTCATTCGCAACCAAGCGCCAATCGTTGGCAGGAAATGCGCCCGAGGCAGAGGTGTCGTCGAAATGAATCCGCAGATTGTTTTCCTTCAGGCGAAGGGTGTCTGAGCCAAAGTTCTCGTTGTTGATACAGTCAAAGCCGAAGCAGCCGCTGCCCTGGGTAATCAGATCATCGGGAATCACCTGATCCTTGCTGGCTTGCGCGGACTTGGTGCCTTCGTCCTGATCGCTTTCGCCAGCGGTCGATTCGACAAACAGACCCCCCGCAACCGCGACGACACCGGAGCGCACCGGCAAGGCGGTCGGCCAGCCGACGGGCGGTTGCTCGTCGCCTTTTTCGCGCGCGATGCGGGCCGCTTCGCGCAATGACGGCGACACGCGCGGCGCGTAGGTCAACTCCCATCGGTGCGTGCCATCCGGTAACAGGCTGCCATCGGGCAGGCGCAGGGCGATTTCGGGCGTCTGACCCTGTTCGAACTGGCGCTCGATGACCTTGCCGTCAGCCGTGACGATTCGGAGGTGTGTGCTTGCTGCCTGGGGAATACTCTCCAGTGGCAGCGAAGTTGCACTCTGCGCATGGGCCGATGCGCCGATGCCAAGAAAAACGGTGGCGAGAATGATCGAACGAACAGACGACATGATGGCGCTCCCCCTGCGACGGTGTGGTGTCCCAACTGACAGGGAGCGTCCCGGCTGGCATGCTGCGCCTAACCTGTAGAGAGCTTCCCTTGGCGAGGGGATCATGCACCGTAATCGGCAGAATGCGCCACCGCCTGTCTTCGCGACGATTGTCATGTGCTGCGCGCTGCCATTCGGCATGCTCACGGCGCAAACACTGCCAACTTTCACCGAGGTCGCCCAGCAAGCCGGTGTTGCCAGCACCCATGGCGTGCTGTTCGGGCCGTTCGGCGAATCGGACATGATGAGCGGCGGCGTCGCCGGGGGTGACATCGACGGCGATGGCTTGGCGGATCTGTTGGTGCTGCGCGGCGACCTTGGTGCGGCGCGTTTGTACCGCAATCAGGGCAATGGGCAGTTCGCCGATGAAGCCTTGCTGCGCGGTTTGATCCTCGACACCGGGTTCGCCAACGGCGCCTTGCTGGCGGACATCGACGGGGACGCGGACCTGGATGTCCTGGTCGGCGGCCTGTACATACCCGATGCCAATTACGTCTCGCCGCCGCGCCTGTGGTGCAACAACGGGTCCGGGTTCTTTACCCTGGATTCGACAGCCTTCGACAACTGGGACGGTTTCGATAGTTGGTCAATGGCGCTGGCCGACATCGATGCCGATGCCGATCTGGATCTCGCCGTCGGTCGCTGGAACCGCCTCGCTGGCGAGCGCAATCATGTGTGGTTGCAAACGCCGACGGGTTTTGTCGCCAGTGACCTGGCCCTGGGGCTGGTGGGAGCCTTTCAATCCGCCAACGCCGTCAGCTTCACGCCGAATTTTGCCGACATCGACGACGACGGAGATGCCGACCTGCTGTTCACGGGCGACTTCGGACACAGCCGCATTTTTCGCAACGACGGCGGCGTCTTCAGCGATCAAACCAGCGCCGTGATCACCGACGAGAACGGCATGGGCGCCGCCGTTGCCGACTACGACAACGATGGTGATCTCGACTGGTTCGTCAGTGCGATATTCGACGCGGGTGTTCCCGTTGGAAACTGGGGCGTCAGTGGCAATCGTCTCTACCGCAACCTCGGCGATGGACAGTTCGACGATGTCACCACGCAGGCGGGCGTGCGCGAATCCGGTTGGTCATGGGGAAGCTGTTTTGCCGACTTCAATGCAGACGGTTGGCAGGATCTGCTGGTCGTCAACGGCATGCTCGGCAGTCAGGCCGCCGTGTTCAATAGCGATCCGGTGCGTCTGTTTCTCAATCGTGGCGATGGCGGGTTCATCGAGGCCGCCGACAACGCGGGCATTCTCGACACCGGGCAAGGGCGGGGCATCGTCTGTTTTGACTACGATGACGATGGCGATACCGACCTCTACATCCAGAATGGCTATGGACAGAGCCGCCTGTACCGCAATGATTCGCCACCCGCCAACTGGTTGCGCGTCGAAGTCCACGGACGACAACCCAACGCGCAGGCGATCGGGGCACAGGTTCGACTGCAAGGTCCAGACTTCACCCGCCGACAGGACATCGCCGCCGGAAATCATTTCCTCTCATCCAGTCCGCCCGCCATCCGCTTCGCGCTGGCGCCGGGTGAGCGCTACCAACGCGCGGAATTGCGATGGCCGAACGGTGTGCAAAGCGCCTCGGGATACCGCTCATCCTTGATCCTCCGCTTTGACCCCGACAGTGTTTTCAGGGACGCATTCGATTGACCCGGCACCAACGCCGCCGCACGGCGGTGTTATCTGCCTTGCTTCCGGTGCACGATAGCTAAGGCGACAGCCATTGAGTAAGCCTCATCCGCATTGGAGATCCTCATGCCTTCGGTAAAACGCCTACAGTTCAGCGCAGTCATTCTCGCGCCGCCGGATGTGGTCTGGCAGCAGGTCACAGACCCCGAAAGTTGCCGCCGCTGGACTTCCGCCTTCGCCGAGGGCTCGACCTTTGAGGGCTCGTGGGAGCGTGGCGCGAAGATTCGATTTCTGGCCCCCAATGGCGACGGCATGCTCTCTGAGATCGAAGAGAGTCGACCGGGTGAATTTCTCTCGATCCGGCACTTGGGCATGATCACGAACGGCGTCGAAGACACCACGAGCGAGGCAGTTCTCGCGTGGGCGCCGGCATACGAGAACTACACGTTCTTGCCAGCGCCAGAAGGTACGACGATGGTGGTCGACCAAGATGTCGCTTCGGAGTGGGAGCAGTACATGAGCGAGGCGTGGCCGAAGGCGCTCGGATTGCTCAAGGAGCTGTGCGAAGCCTCGTGAGCCAAGTCCGCCGTCTCGGTGGGGAGCTGATTTTGCGCGGTGATGTCATGCGCCCGCCGTATCGCGCTGGTCAGGTCGTTGATTGCCTGGTTGCAGCCGTCGACTGGATTCGATCCCGCTGCGTTGCGGCCTCAAGCGTTCGTGTCGTTTGCCTGATCGCGCCCGCGCCGCAGAAACTCCGCGAAGGCGAGTTTTCCGGGTTCGTTTTCCGGCAGCAGGGTGTCGAAGCGGTGCAGGCAGGTGATCTGTTGCGCGGTGACGCCGAGCAGCAGGGTTTCGCCGTGGGCTTCGACCAGCAGCAGGCGTTCCTTCATGCCGAGTGAGAGGCTGTGACGGATGCGTAGCGGGCCCTGTGCGGCGAGGTTCATGCGTGGCATGCGGCGCAGCAGCCAGGCCAGCAGGAAGATCAGGCCCAGCACCAACATGAGGCTGACGGCGAGTCCGGCAACGCTGCTGGCGCTGCCAAGCTCGGCGACGTTGGCGGCGGGTGCGCTCATCGCAGACGGCGCAGGCGTTCGGCGGGGCTGATGACATCGGTCAGGCGCACGCCAAAGCGGTCGTTCACGACCACGACTTCACCGTGTGCGATCAGGGTGCCGTTGACGTAGACATCCAGCGGTTCGGCGGCGCCGCGTTCGAGTTCGATCACCGAGCCGGGATTGAGTTGCAGCAGGTTGCGGATCGGCACACGGGCGCGGCCCACTTCCAGCGCGATGGTGACGGGTACGTCGAGCAGCACGTCGAGGTTGAGTTCGCCGGGTGCGGACGGGTCGGCCGACAGATTGCCGAATTCGGCGGGGCTGGCGCTGCTGGCATTGAAGGGGTCGGTGCTGCTCATGGCGACCTCGGTATCGGGTTCAATTGGGAGAAGGGCGACGCACCGATTGCACCTTGATGCCTCGGCGGCCATTGACGGCGCCGAAGTCACCGCGGAACACGGGTACGTTTTCAACCAGCAGATCGACTTGCTTGGGCACGTCGATAGGCAGGATGTCGCCGGGTTTCAGGTTCAGCAGATCGCGCAGGGTCAGGGTCTTGCGTGCCAGCACGCTGCTGATCTCGACTTCGGTATCGTGGATCTGGTTGCGCATTTCGGTGACCCAGCGATCATCGCGTTCGGCGCGGTCGCTCTGCAGTCCGGCATCGAGTTGTTCGCGCAGCGGTTCCAGCATGCCGTAGGGAAAGCTGATGTGGATGTCGGCCATCACGCCTTCCAGTTCGACCGAAAAGCGCGACACCACGATGTATTCGCGCGGGGTGAGGATGTTGGCAAAGTGCGGGTTGACCTCGGAGCTGACGTATTCGAACTCCAGCGCCAGCACGGGCGACCAGGCTTCCATCAGATCGGCAAACACCTGCTGCAGCAACAGATGGATGACGCGCATTTCGGTGGCGGTGAACTCCCGGCCTTCGATCTTGGCCTGGAAGCGGCCACCGCCGCCGAAAAAGCTGTCGACTACGCCGAACACCAGCTTGGGTTCGAAGATGATCAGCGCCGTGCCGCGCAACGGTTTGACCTTCACCAGGTTGATGTTGGTGGGCACGAACAAGGTATGCGTGTATTCGGCGAACTTGATCATTTCGATGCCGCGCACCGAAATTTCCGGCGAGCGCCGCAGCAGGTTGAAGATGCCGATGCGGATCAGGCGCGCAAAGCGTTCGTTGATCATTTCCAGCGTGGGCATGCGCCCGCGCACGATGCGATCCTGCGTGGCGAAATCGTAAGCGCGCGCCTCACCGGGTGCGGCGGGGGCTTCGGTGCTGACGGCACCGGAGTCGACGCCATGCAGTAGGGCGTCGATTTCGTCCTGGCTGAGGATGTCGCTCACTGGGTCACAAAGCTCATGAAGAAGATGGCTTCCACGCCGCCCTTGCCGGTTTCTTCCTTCAGCACGCGGTTGACTTCTTCCAATGCGGCGGCCTGCAGTTGCTCGCGGCCTTCCTTGTTGCGCAGATCGGCCTGGGTCTTCTGTGCAAACAGCATCAACAATGCATTGCGAATGGCCGGGGTGTGGGTTTTGACGTTTTCCAGTACGGCGGGCTTGCGTGTCATTACCTGCACTTCCGCCTGCAGATAGCGGGTGCCACCTTCATCCGCCAGATTGACGACGAAGGCCGGTTCCAGCGCCAGATATTGGGCAGGCTTGCTGTGACCGCTGTCCTCGTCTTCTTCTTCGTCATGCGAGTCGCTGTGCTCGGCATCGGCAGGCTTGGCCTTGCCGCCCACCATGAAATACGCGCCACCGCCGCCAGCCGCCAAGCCAACGATCAGTACGATAAGGATCAGGACGATCGGTTTGCCCTTCTTGGCGTCGGCGGGTGCTGCCGCAGCAGCGGCGGGTGCGGGTTTGGCGGCCATGACTTGCTCCTTGGAATTGTCAGCTCAAATGCAAGGGGTGTGCCGGAGTTCTGACGCACCGCTGCATGCTGAATATCCACAACAAAAACAACAGGATGAAGGCGTTTTTCGGCACCTTTAGGCGCGCGGTAGTGATGTCAATGTTTTGGCGGAGAAAAAATTGACGCCCGAATCGCGAGTGCGGCGAGCGCAGGCGGGCCGCGTCCGACCACACCCGTTCATGTCGATTTGCGCACGCGGTGAATGCCGTTAAGCTGCCGCGCTCCAGGGGTTACGGCGGCGGCGACGCGGCCACAGCAAGGAAACTGCGCCGCATGGCAAACAAGTCGACCGACCAAACGCCGATCACGCTGAAAAGCGTCCTGCTCGCCATCTTCGCGCTGGCGGCGCTGGGCTGGTGGGGCCTGGATCGCGCGCAGTACTTCATCGCCCGCAGCATTCTGGTCGCCTATGGCGATGTCGAATCGACCTTTCGTGCGGCCTGGTTCGAATGGGATGGCGATCTGTACGCCAAGGACTTCAACATCATCGACGAGGAAACCGGCGAGACGGTCCTGCATGCCGACTATGTGGTCGCGGAAACGCCCGGCTGGTTCTGGGTGGCGCGCAATCTGTTCACCAAGAAGCGCAAACATCGCATCCAGGTGGACCGCATCCATCTCGAATTGCTGAATGTGCGCGGACACGAGGAATTGCTGGACCCGAGTCTCGGCGATCTGGGGCCGTTCTCGACCGATGTGGCATCCCCCTTCGATGCCGAAGGCTGCAAGGATGTCTACCACTTCTCGCGCTACGACTACGAAGCGCTGGGCCTGCCGCCCGCCGAACCCAAACTGGTGTTCGACTACGACATCGATGGCAGCGAGCTGAATGTCGAAGTCAGCCTGGAAGTCGCCGGGGTGTCCACGGTCAGGGCAACGCGCAAGGAGACCTTGCTGGGCGGCAGCAATGCCTTGGTGCTGGATTACATGTCGACCGAAATCGGCGGCGAACATGTGGAAGTCGTCGACGCGGGTTTCGTCAAGGCGCGCAACCAGTTTTGCGCGCAGGCCGCGGGCATCGACGAGAGCGCCTTCGTGCAGCGGCATATGGACGCTGTGCAACGGTTGATGCAGCACTACGGCGTGCAGATGGACGCCGACAGCATGGCGGACTACCGGCGTTTCGCGCGGGACGGCGGGACCTTGGGCTTGAACGTGGCCTATTCGCCTGCGCTGCCGTCGGAGGTTTTCTACGAGGTGCGCGGTTCCATGGAATCGCTGTCGCAGATGACGCTGCGCATGGAGCGCGACGAACAATCCATGCTGACGCGGCTTACCCCTGTGCGTGAGCGGCCCTTGGCGGGCATGGACAGTCGTTTGCCGACCTGGCTGCTGATGGAGCGCGAAAAGGCGGCGCTGGCGCAGCAAGAGGGCGAACGTCCCGACCCGACGCCGGTGCCGACGGCACTATCGATAGCGGCGTCGGTTGCGACAGCCGCGCCTGTCGTCACCGCACCTGTCGCGTCGAAGCCCGCGCCGCCCGCGCCAGCAAGCGAACCCGTCCGAGCCCCGGCGTCGGGTGACGATGACGACTGGATTGTGCGTGGACGCGACCCCGAGCAACTGGACTGGAATGCGCTGCGTCCGCTGGTTGGCAAGCAGGTTCGGCTCTACACCCAACACGGCGGTGCGCGGGTGGTCGAGTTGCTGGAACACGGTCCCGAGCAGCTCAAGGTCAGGGCGCAACTGGTCGGCGGCAACGCCGAATACACCGTGCGTCGCGCGCAGTTCCGTTATGCGCGGACGCTCTGACGGCGGAATCCTGGGTGGTGTGCCGGTTGCTCAAGCGCCCGGCACACCGATCAATCAGGCGTGGTCTGAGCGCAGCAGGTTGTGTAGGAACATCAGGCCAAAGGTGAGCGCAAAACCAATCAGGCCGATGACCACCGTCAGGCCGAAAAACTTGCCGAGCAGCAGGCTCACGCAGAGATTCACCCCGAACCAGACCCAGCCGGTCTTTCCATCCGCTTCGGCGATCCGATGGATCAAGATCGCGGTCGCGAACATCAGATAAAAGCCGAGGCCCATGGGGTCAGTGACATGCCGTGGGGTCGCGCATCACGACTCGAAGCCATGCTTGAACAGCAAGGGACTGGCCCAGGGTTCGCAATCATCACCAATGCCGTTGTCGTTGCTATCGGGCTGCACGCCGATGTCGAGCGGGCGAATCGGGTTGAACACGCTGGGGCAGTTGTCCGAGGCGTTGGGGATACCATCGCCATCGCTGTCGTTCGTCGTTGGTATGCCGGTATAGATCGTGGAGCCATTGACCGAGGCCGCGCGGGAGGGAACGCAGCTCGGCTCATCATCGGGCTCGGCGCAGTAGAACAGCGGATACACACCCGGTGACTGTGCAGCCTGTAGGTCGGCCAAAGGCATGCCGATCTCCGATTGCAGACACAGCGCGCGTGCGCCGCCGCAGACGGTCAGGCTTTCGCAAACGCCCACGCCATTGATGGCATCGACCGTGCTGGCCTCGCCGAACAGCACCTCGCCCGCGCGCATCACCAACACCACATCCGCGGGATCGGCCCGCAGAATCGCCGCGTAATCGCTGCGCACCGACGCATCGAAGATGGCAATATCGGCGACGTAACCGCTGGCCAGACGGCCGATGCGCGAGCCGGTCGCCGTCAGGTTGGCCGCATTGCTGGTGGCCATCGCCCACAGTTGGCGTTGGCTGAGTCGCTCGTCGAGGTAGTCGCGATTGAAGTCATCCGCGCAGCGCAATTCGCGCAGCATGTTCATCGAGCCGGTGACCATCCAGTCGGTGCCGAGTGCCAGTTCCACGCCCTCGGTATTGCCGATACGCGCGGTGTCGCCATACAACCGCAGATTGGAGCGCGGACTCCAGATCAAGGCGGTGCCTTGAGCGGCCATCAATTCGAAATCAGCACGCGTCAATCCCAAGCCCTTGCCAATCGCCGTGTGCGGCTGCATCAGGTTCTGGCTGCCGGCGCCGCCTTGATCACTGGTGCAAAGAAACTCATTGCGCGCCTCGGCATCGATGCCTTCGGCGATGGTCGGCAAGTAGGCGGGATAGGCCGCGATCTCCGCCGCCGTGTCGATGTCCGGGTAGGTACATCCACTACTGAGTTGTAGCCCGTTGCTGTCACCCAGTGGGAAGGTCGCCCGCCGATGCACGGTTAGGCCCAGACCTTGATTGGTGCTGTTTTCCAGATTACGGATCAGCCCCGCCTGACCACCACTGCTGGAGGCGGCGGTAGTGCCTGCGATCAGATGGCGCAATTCGTTCCAGCGGACCTGATTGGCGCTCGCGCTGCCAAAGGCATTGATCGGCGTATGCCCGCGTAAACCTTGGCGCCAGTCATGCCGCTGCTCATAGCGCTCGCCAGTATCCTCGGCGGGCGGGTTTTGGTTGAAGGTGATGTGGTCATAGCCATTGATCAATCCCGGCGAAATGACCGTCTCGGGACAACGCACCACGGTGGCGTCGGGCGCACTGCAGCCACAGCCGACGCAACTGATTTCACCGGCAGCATCGATCAGCACACCACCGCCACGATAGATCAGAAACGGTGCCAGCACATCGCCTTGCAGCAACATCGAATCGCCATTGCCCGGCGTGACCGCACAGTGCCCGCCACTGACCGGCGCCAACACAGCGCAATCAACCTCGGGCACGTTTTGTGCGTGCGAGTCCAACGAACCCAAAGCAAGAACCACCAAAAACAGGCGCAACCCCCACAAGACCCGTTCCATACAACCGCTCCGTTGCTGGATGTGTGCGGGCGAGTATAGGCCCGTCAGACCGCGTCAGTGTGCACCCGGGCGCTTGCCCGAAGCGCCGAGGCATGGCCCGGGATTGACGGAAAATCCGGCCGTCAAGGTTCGCTGGTCGGCTCCAGCTGTATCAGTTTGACGCCGGGCTTGATCCCGGCAACCCAGCCTTCGCCTTCTTCGCGCAGGCGCACGGCGAACGTGAAGCCTTGCATGAAGCAGCGCGGGTACTCGACGAAGTAGCTGCCCGTCGGCTCGTAATGCCAGCCAGCACAACCGGGGTCGGCAGTGCATAGGGCCTGGCACTCGTCAGCCGTCTGTCCGACATGGAATTCGACGGATCGCACCGCTGGATTCTGCCCATTCGGGTCCATGTAGACGCCGTTTTCGGCTTCCAGGGCGACGCCTTCGATCCAGGCCTCGCCCTCGACCGCAGACACCGTGGCCGTTTCGGTGACCGCATCCAGCGCCTCGTTCAGCGCCCGGGTGTCACTGGCGGCGATGTAACGACCGCCGGTACGCGTTGCCAGGCATTCCAATTGCGATTGCGCCACGCTGCCTTCCTGGATATCGAAGCCAATGACATGCGCTGTGAAGTCGACGCCAAGTTGTTCCAGTTCGTCGGCAACGGCGCAGGGATCGGCATCGCAGGTTTCTTCGCCGTCACTGACCAGTATGACGGTTGCCTTCTGTTCGGTGAAACGCAGTTGTTCGGCGGCGGCGCGCACGGCGGCGCTGATCGGCGTCATGCCCTTGGGCTGCAGCGCGCCGACCTGTTGGCGCAGGTGCGCGGCATCGACGGCGCCGACCGGAACGAGTAACTCGATGTCGCTGCAATCGCCTTTGCGGCGATGGCCATACGCCATCAGACCCAGGTCACCTCCTTGCCAATCGGTGAGCATTCCATCGACTGCCTCACGGGCGATTTCGATCTTGCTGCGTCCGTCGATCTGGCCCCACATCGAACCGGAGGCATCGAGCACGAGAATAGACTGCGCGGCGTGTTCGGCCGCATGCGTGACGGTGATGGGCAAGCTGCTTACCAACATGGCAGAAAGGAAGACGGTGACTTGTTGGCGCATGGTTTGGTCTCGGTGGTCGGAGAATCGGTATACGGTGCAGAGGCGGGCAACCGGACGAGCTGTGGTAAATGTCCGAGATGGACCGCTCAAGATCCACGTGCGCGTTACCGGGTGCAGAAGGTAAAACGTGTTCATGTCGACGGGGTGTTTCACGGGCGGACATAGGCTGGGGTGAACGCGCAAGCCGGGTGCGAGGGCAAGGCAATGGACGAGACGGTAGACAGCAACGAGGGTGCACCGATCAGACACGAAGCGCGGAGCGTGGACGTGTTGGTTGCCGCGCTGTATCCAGAACTGCGTCGCTTGGCTCGGCATGAGCGATTCCGGGTTGGCGGCGCGGCGACACTGCAAACCACGGCCCTGCTCAACGAAGCCTATCTGAAGCTGGTCGGGCAAGTTGGCTGGCAGAGCCAGGCTCATTTTCTGGCGGTTGCAGCCAAGACGATGCGACATGTTTTGGTCGATGCGGCGCGTGATCGGCTTGCGCTCAAACGGGGCGCCGGGGTCCGACCGGAGTCGATGGACGTGGCCGAGGACATCGCGGATGGCGCGCAGGCGGATGACGAGATGGTGCGACTCGGCGAGGCGCTGGAGTCGCTTGGTCGCTACGATGCGGTGCTGGTCCAGGTGGTCGAATGTCGCTTTTTCGTTGGCATGACCGAGTCCGAGATCGCAGGCATGCTGGGGATCAGTGAGCGCGCGGTCCGTCGCCACTGGTTGCAGGCCAAAGCCTGGATTCATCAACAGATGAGCGACTGAGTGGCGCGGCATGTCGCCGCGACCGATTCAGCGTGTTTCCAGTTGCTCGCGCAGGGGCTGCAGCGAGGCCAAATACGGGCTGCCGCCATTTCCTGCCTGCTGGAACAGCTCGGTTGCCGCTCCGAGGCTGTCGGCAGCGCGTTTTCGATCACCGTCGGCGAGCATCAGACGTGCATGGGCGCGATGGAAAAGCCCCCGCAGGAGTGGATCAGGCTGGGCCAGCAGCGTCTCCCGCAAGTCGCGGAGTCGCGTTTCGGCTCGCTCCTTTCCGCCTTGCTGAATTTCCGCTTCGCATAGCAGTGTGCTCGCGACCAGCGCCGGCACGCTCTGACTGCCGAGGTAGGTCGTCAAAAGACGTTCCGATTCGGTCAGATTCTCCGTCGCCGCGTCGCGCTGCAAGGACATCTGGACCTTGCCCAGGCTGAGCAGGTCCATGCCGAGACCGGCGGAGTCAGCCTGTACTGCGCGACGTTGTTGAACCAACTTGAGCAGACTTTGTTCCGCTTCCTCCAGTTGACCGATGCGTGATTGCCAACTGGCGCGCAGTTGCAGAATGGCCAGACCTGCGGAGCTGGCTTGCAGGGACGGATGCCGTGTCAGCAGGTGTTGCGCGCGGCCCAACAGGTCATCGGCTTCCGGCAGTCGATTGGATTCGAGCAAATGGGTGGAGAGGTTGGCGTAACGCAACAACAGTTCGCGTGGTTCCTGCGCGTACCGCTGTTCCGCTTCCGGCAGGTCCGATTGCAGCAGTTGGATCGCCGCATCACGTTGTCCGTTCAGTCGCAGCCATTGCGCACGTGCCGCGTGCGATTCCAGACGCTCACGCCAGTAGCGCTGCGGCTGTGAAGACCAGGTGCGATCGCTGGCATCCAATGCGGCCAGGGCCGCCGAGGTGTCGCCGCTGGCGCCCAGAATCAGTCCCATCGCCAACTGGAATTGCGCCTTCGCTTCGGGGTCCGCGTTGTCGATGCCTCGTGCCTGCGCCTGTTCAATCAGTTGGCGCGCGCTGCGGACATCGTCCAGTTGCAGATAGATCTGAGTCAGCGCGATGACCATCGCCGCTGCCTGTGGGTCCGTACCGTCATAGCTGTCGATCACCCGACGCGCGTTGTCAGCCAGCAGGTCTCCCGCCTCGATCTCATCCGTCTTGCCGAACTCGCTGACGTTGCGAAACATGGTCAGCACCGCCTGGCTGATGGCTTCGGCTTTGGCGGTTTGGGCGCGCGCGATATCGCGCTCGGTCGCCAGGCGTTGCGCTTGCCATCCAATGACCACGGTGCTCCCGATGGAGAGCAGTAGCACGGAAGCGGCGGCGGCCAGGGGCAGTCGATGTCGCCGGACAAAGCGACGCAGCAGATAGCTGCGTGAACCCGATCTGGCGAGCACGGGTTCGCGATTCATATGGCGGCGCACATCGGCTGCCAGATCGGCCGCGCTGGCATAGCGCTGCGAAGGGTCCGATCGCATGGCTTTCAGCACAATCGCATCCAGATCGCCGCGCAGTTCGTTGGCACTGAAGGGGAGGGCACTTGATTCAACTCGACTTGGTGCCGTGATGTCGCCCTGCAAGGCTCGCCGTAGCGCGACCGGCAGTGCGGCACCTTCGCCTTGCCACGGGCTGGATTCCGTCAGCAGGAAGTACAACAGACCTCCCAATCCGAAAATGTCGGTCGCGGTGGTTTGCGTTTCGCCGCGCAATTGCTCCGGTGCTGCGAAACTCGGCGTCAATGGCCAGACCGTCGTGGTCTGCTCGTAGACCGCGTCATCCAGCAGTCGTGCAATACCGAAATCCAGTAGATGTGGTCGTGCTTCCGCATCGATAAGTACGTTGCCCGGCTTCAGGTCGCGATGGATCACCAGTCTTCCGTGCGCGTAGCTGACCGCGTCGCACAGCGCCAGAAACACCTTCAGTCGCACCTGCAGCGAAGGCAACTCCTGCGCACACCATTGCGTCAGTGTGTTTCCTTCGATGTAGGCCATGGCCATGAACGGCCGCCCATCCTCGCTCACCCCGCCATCGATCAGACGCGCGATGCCGGGATGATCCAGCGTCGCCAACAGGCGCCGCTCGGATTGCAGCCACGCCTGGCGGCTCACGCGATCCGCGCGCAGCAACTTCAGGGCGGCGGTCTGCTGGAACTCGCGATTCATGCGATGGGCCAGATAGACCTCGCCCATGCCGCCGCGACCGAGCAAGCGTTCGATCCGCCAATCAGCGACCTCGCTGCCCGACGGCAGCGAGGGTGCAGAAGGAAGTCTGGGCAGCAAGGGGGCCAAGCCCTGATCCAGTGGTCCGCTCGACGTGTTCGCCGCCCACAGGGCGCGCACTTCTGCCTGTAAGTCGGCGTCCAGCCCAGCGGCCTCGATCAGCGCAGCATGCTGATCGATAGGCGCATCCAGCAGGCTGGAAAAGCAATCCTGAACGCATCGCCATTCGGCGCTTGATAGTTGGCTCACGTCATCACCTGAGCAAATCCTGCGAACGTCGAGGTCGTGCGTCGCGCAGCAATCTACTCGAATCCGTCGGCATGCAGATCGTTGTAGCCGCCAACCACGACCACCGCATCCTCACCCGGGATGCCGACAAAGGCGTAGCCGTCTTGCATTGCAACGGCATAGCCGCGGTGTGCAATGTCACCAATGGGGCCATAGCTGATCGATCCCAGGAACGCGCCGGACGACCAGCTGTAAATGCCCGCCCAACCGCCAGCGTTGGCCAAGTCATCGCTTTGTGCTGCGCCGACGATAACGGTGTCGCCGTCGATGGCAACGCTCGAGCCGAATTCGTCAGAGTTTCCCGTAGCCGGTTTGTGGATGAATCGGCAGTAATCATCGTCGCAAAGCTCGACCGCCCCACGACCGCTGTAGAAGTACGGTGTGGATGTCGGCGCGCCGATCACGTAGCGGTTGCCCTGCATCGCAACGGCCGCCCCATATCGTGAGCCAGACTCTCCGCTTGATTCAAGGCTGTTGTAAGAAAATGGCGCCGTCGTATTGCTGCGGACAAAGCGAGCGGCGATCCCGCTGTCAGGATGAGCGCTGAACGTAGTGATTCCCGGTGCGCCAATCAGTAGTTGATTGCCTTCGATTGCGACCGAATAACCGAACTGGTCGTCGCTGCCAATCCAGCCGATGGCGTCCCAGCTGAGAATGCTCTGCTGAAACCAGGAGCTGGAAAAGATAGAACGCTTGAAAACGTAAGCGTTACCAACGCGGATCAGACTGCTCGACGGACGGTCGGTGTAGGGCGCACCGACGATTGCAGTGTAGAACCCGCCGGTGTAGTCAACAGCGGCCGCTTGCCCGAAGTGGTCGCCCTCAGCGCCATTGGAAGCGGTGAGTTTCTGGTCGAGGCTCCAGGTGGTCCCGCTTCGTGTGAACACATAGGCCGACCCTTGATCCACGTTGCCACCCACGTCGTCACCGCAGGCACCGACCACGGCGGTGTTGCCAGTCAGGGCGACTGAGCAGCCGAAGTAGTCGTCCTGCTGGCCGTCGTTGGCGTACAGCACCATCTGTCGCGTCCACGCGCCGTTATTACGGGTAAACACGTACACCACCCCGGCTTGGGGATACCACATGGCATGTTGAGGTGCGCCGATCAGTACGGTGTCGCCATCCGCCGCAATAGCATGGCCAAATTCGTTGCTTGCCGGTGTGCTGGGCCACAGTGTCGAGCTCGAAATCGACTCCGGCAGCTGTTTGCGGATGGCCGTCCAGTCGAACGCGTCAGGATCGACGGATGGATTGCTTGCGAAGGCGCCGCAAGTAAGCAATGCCAACACCCATGCGAAGGTGGAAAGCCGACGAGGCGTTACAAACATTCGTGTGCTGAGCATAAGTCTCTCCCTTTGAGTGAACCTGCCGACGAATCGGTCGTCGGCGCTGTACACGCAAAATCGCGACGCAGGCGCGCAGGCTTACTCGAAGCCGTTGGTGAAGACCTCCGGTGGTGGGCTGACCTGCAGGGCGGGCACGGGAAGGAAACGGTCCTCGGTCGTTCCATCGCCCAGTTGGCCGTAATCGTTACTGCCCCAACACATCACACGATGGTCGCCAGCGGTCACGGCACAGGAGAAGTAGGCACCCGAGTCCAGGGCATCGGTGGTGCCGATCTGTACGCCACCTGGATAGGGCCGAAAAAACGTGTTCGTGCCATCGCCCAATTGCCCCTCATCATTCAAGCCCCAACATGAGGGGACGCCCGAGTCCCAGCGCATGCACGTGGACAGATCGCTAAGTGCCAAAGACTGAGCGCCGCTGCTGACGCCGTGGACAATGGAGGGAGTTAAACGGTCTTCTTCCGTCCCGTCGCCCAGTTGACCGTAAAAGTTGTCGCCCCAACACGCGGCGGTACCTCCGTTGTCAACCAGGCAACTATGCCGGTAGCCCGCATGCACCGAGGCAACCACGGTCGGAGCAATGACGTCGGTTGGCGTGAGGCGGTTGATGGTCGTGCCGTCGCCAAGCTGTCCATCATTGTTCAGCCCCCAACAAAAGGTCCTGCCGTTGGAGGCGCGGACCGCGCATGTGTGGGAGGCGCCGGCGGAAAGGTCGCCTACATTGGACGCTAGTCCAAACACTGCAGCGGGCATCCATCGTTGAGTGGTTGTGCCATCTCCCAACTGACCGCTCGAGTTGTCTCCCCAGCATTTTGCCGCGCCGGTTCCGGTGATGGTGCAGGTATGCAAGCCTCCGGCGGTAAGCGCAGAAGCGCTTGCGCCGAGCCCGCTAACGGCTGCAGGTGTGAGGCGAGTCGTCGTCGTGCCGTCTCCCAACTGCCCCCGAGCGTTTTCTCCCCAGCAGAACAGTGATCCGGCATGGGTCAATGCGCACGTATGCCATGAGCCTGCGGCGATGGCGGATACGTCGGACAGATCATTGACCGGAACACCGATTGGACAGCTTGTGGTCGTGCCGTTGCCCAGTTGACCGAAGTCATTGTTTCCCCAGCAGACGACGACGCCATCGGCTTTCAGTGCGCAGGCATGTGCGTCGCCTGCGGCAACGTCGATGACGTTCGTCAGCGGGACCTGAGCTTGCAAGTCGGGGCTTTGCCAGGCCGAGAGAGTCAATAGGGTGGCGAGCGTTTCCGTGGTCAATCGTGGTTGGATGCGGCACATGGATGTCTCCGTTTCGGGTTCGCGCTGACGACGAATCTGTCGTCGGCGCGTATCACGCAAAACGGTGGAACCAGGGCGCGGGGTCGTCAGCTTTGCGCCAGCAATCGCCGTTGGATGCTGTCGCGGGCGGCGCGCAGGCGGGGGCCGACTTCGTTGATGAGGCGGTCGCGGGTCATGGTGTAGATCGGGCCGCTGACGCTGATCGCCATGATGCGTTCGCCGCCGTTGAGGGCCAGTGGCACGGCGGCGGCGTAGACCTCGCGATTCCAGTCGCCGAGCGAGAACACCAGGCCGTAGTCCTTGAAGTCGGCGATGGCCTGGCGGATGCCCGCGTTGAAGGCGGTGTGATCGGCTTCCGGTGTGTGGGCGCGCAGGTTCTGGATGGCTTCTTCCAATCGACCGCCACTCAGACCCATCAGATAGGCGCGCCCCAGTGCCGTGGCGCCGTGCGGCACGCGCTGGCCGACATCGCGTTTGAGGTGGAAGGCTTCGCTGCCATGACAGACTTCCACCAGCACCATCTGGGTTTGATCGAGTGCGCCGAGCAGCACGGTGGCGTTGACTTCATCGGCCAGCGCCTGCATCAGCGGTCGGGCGATGCCGCGCACGTCCTCACCCGCGAGATAGGCGTGCCCCAGCGCCAGCACACCGGCGCCGAGGGCGTACTTTTCGAGGCGGGTCGAGTGTTCGAGATAGCCGAGTCGGGTCAGGGTGTAGGTGAGCCGCGAGATGGTCGGGCGCGGCAGACCGGTGCGGGCGGCGATTTCGCTGTTCGCGAGCCAGCGTTCGCTGCGCTTGAAGCAGCGCAGGATCGCCATGCCGCGCGCCAGTGCGGAGACGAAGCGGCGGTCACGCCGTTCCTCCTGCGCGATCTCGTGTTCGATGTCGTCGGTCGTGTCGAGGTCCGCGCTCATGCGGTCTTCCAGCGTTTCAGTTCAAGTTTGGCGATCTGCGCGCGATGCACTTCGTCGGGGCCATCGGCCAAGCGCAGTGTGCGTGCCATGGCGTAGGCGTAGGCCAGCGGGAAGTCGTCGCTGACGCCGCCACCGCCGTGCAACTGGATCGCCCAGTCGATCACCTGACAGGCCATGTTCGGCGCGGCGATCTTGATCAGACCGATTTCCTTCAGTGCGGCCTTGTTGCCGACCGTGTCCATCATCCAGGCCGCATTCAAGGTCAGCAGGCGGGCCTGATCGATCAGCAGGCGGGCTTCGGCAATGCGTTCATGGGTCACCGATTGTTCGGCCAGCAAACGACCGAAGGCGCGGCGTTCGAGGGCGCGCTTGCACATCAGTTCCAGTGCGCGTTCGGCCAGGCCGATCAGGCGCATGCAGTGGTGGATGCGGCCGGGGCCTAGGCGTCCCTGTGCGATCTCGAAGCCACGTCCTTCGCCGAGCAGAATGTGATCGGCCGGAACGCGGACGTTCTCGAACAGTATTTCGCCGTGGCCGTGCGGCGCGTCGTCGTAGCCGAACACCGGCAGATGGCGCAGCACGCTGACGCCGGGGGTTTGCATCGGCACCAGAATCATCGATTGCTGGCGATGCCGCTCGGGATGGTCGGGGCTGGTCTTGCCCATCACGATCATGATCTGGCAGCGCGGATCGTTGGCGCCCGAACTCCACCATTTGCGTCCGTTGATGACGTAGTGCTCGCCATCGCGTTCGATGCGAGCTTCGATGTTGGTGGCATCGCTGGAGGCCACCGCAGGTTCGGTCATGGCGAAGCAGGAGCGGATCTCGCCGTCCAGCAGCGGGCGCAGCCAGCGCGCTTTCTGCTCGGCGTTGCCGTAGCGCTCCAGCACTTCCATGTTGCCGGTGTCCGGCGCGTTGCAGTTGAACACTTCCGGCGCAATCGGCGAGCGTCCCATCAGTTCGCACAGCGGTGCGTATTCGGTGTTGCTCAGGCCCGCACCGTGGTCCGAGTCGGGCAGGAACAGATTCCACAGACCTTCTGCCCTGGCCTTGGCCTTGAGGGTTTCCATGATGACGGTCGGCACCCAGGCATTGCCTGCGCGGCGATTGGCTTCGACTTCGGCAAAAAAGGTCGCTTCGTGCGGAAACACCTCGGCGTGCATGAAGGCATCGACGCGCGCCATCAGTTCGCGTGTGCGCGGGGAGTAGGAAAAGTCCATGTCAGGCTCCTTGAGCTAAACGCCAGGCGGCGTCGGCCAATGGCCGCGCCTGTTGCCCCATCGCGACCGCTTGCTCGCTGGCCGCATTGCCCTGCAGGGCGCGGGCGGCGACGCCCTGCAGAATGGCCGCGAGGCGGAACAGGTTGAAGACGAGATAGGTGTTCCAGTGCGGCAGCGTGCCGTCACTATTCAGGTCGCGACCGCTGCGGGCGCAGTAGCGCGCCACGTAATCGGCCTCGCTCGGGATGCCGAGCGAGGCGATGTCGACGCCAGCCAGGCCGCGGAAACTGCCACCCGGCATGCGCCAGGTCAGGGCGCTGTAGGCGAAATCGACCAGTGGGTCGCCGAGCGTCGACAACTCCCAGTCGAGCAGCGCCAGTACGCGTGGCTCGGTCGGGTGAAAGATGAAATTGTCGAGCCGCAGATCGCCATGCACGATGCGCAGCCCCTCGTCCTGCGGCACCCGCTGCGGTAGCCACGCGATCAGCTGCTCCATGGCCTCGATGGCCGGTGCTTCGGCGGCGCGGTACTGCTTGCTCCAGCGCGCAATCTGGCGGCTCAGATAGGCCTCGCGTGGGCCGTAATCGCCCAGCCCCAGCGCGTCCGGATCGAGCCCATGCAGTGCGGCGATGACGCGATTCATGTCATCGAACACGGCGGCGCGTTCGGCGGGTGTCAGGCTTGGTGTTTTCGGGTCCCAGAACACCCGGCCTTCGACATGTCGCATGACGTAGAACAGACTGCCGATGACTTGTTCGTCAGTGCACAGCGCGAGGGGTTCGGCCACCGGCACGGCACTGCTGCGCAAGGCGCTGATGACGCGAAACTCGCGATCCACCGCGTGCGCGGACGGCAGCAACTTGCCCGGCGGTTTGCGACGCAGCACCAGACGCTCGCCGCCGATCTCGATGAAATAGGTCGGATTGGACTGGCCGCCTTCAAACTGCGCGATCTGCATGTCGCCGCGCAGGCCGAGGCTCTGAGCCAGCCAGTCGCGCAGTGCCGCTTCGTCAACGCGATGGGCTTCACGCACGGCGGTCAGACCGGCAGGCAAGGCAGCCATCAGAGCACGCTCATGCCGCCGTCGACGGCGATGTTCTGACCGTTGATATGACGTCCGGCATCCGAGGCCAACAGCACCACCAGACCTTTGAGATCTTCGTCCTCGCCCATCCGACCGCGTGGCGTCAGGCGCAGCAGCAGTTCGTGCGAGCGCTCGATGATCTTGTCGGCCATCTTGGTCGGGAAAAAGCCCGGACAAATCGCATTGACGGTGATGCCCTGCGCGCCCCACTCGGCAGCCAGCGCACGGGTAAGATTGACCACCGCGCCCTTGCTGGCGTGATAGGCCGCCGCGCGCAGTACCTCGGCGGGCGATGCGCCCAGTCCGGCGACCGAGGCGATGTTGATGATGCGGCCATCCCCACTCGGCAGCATGCAGCGCTTGGCGACCGCTTGGGTGAGCACGAACAGACCATTGAGATTGACGTCGATGACCTTGTTCCAGGCCTCCAATGGATGATCTTCCGCTGCTGCGCCCCAGGTTGCGCCCGCGTTGTTGACGAGGATGTCGATCTGGCCGAATTCGGCCAGCGCGGCATCCACCAGGGCGTTTGCACTATCGGGCTTGCCGATGTCGGCGGGCACGGCGAGCACGCGATAGCCCTTGGCCTGCAGCGACTCCGCAGCACTCTGCAGATCGGCGGCCTTGCGCGCGCTGATCACAAGATGCGCGCCCATTTCGCCCAGCGCGTCGGCCATTTGCAGGCCCAGTCCGCGTGATGCCCCGGTGATCAGCGCGACGCGGCCCTGCAGGTCGAGCAATTGTTTGACACTCATGCGCTGCTCCTCAGACGATTTCCAGCAAACCGGCGGCACCCATGCCGCCACCGATGCACATGGTGACCACGGCGTACTTCACGCCACGGCGCTTGCCTTCGATCAGCGCGTGACCGACCAGACGCGCGCCGGACATGCCGTACGGATGTCCCACGGCGATGGCACCGCCGTTGACGTTGAGTCGTTCGTCGGGAATGCCGAGTTTGTCGCGGCAGTACAGCACCTGCACGGCGAAGGCTTCGTTGAGTTCCCACAAGCCGATGTCCGCGACGCCCAGACCGGCGCGCTTGAGCAGCTTCGGCACCGCATAAATCGGGCCGATGCCCATTTCGTCCGGCTCCAGCCCGGCCACCGCGAAGCCGCGAAACACGCCCATCGGTGTCAGGCCCTTCTGCGCAGCAAGCGCGCCATCCATCACCACGCAGGCCGATGCACCATCGCTGAACTGGCTGGCATTGCCCGCCGCGATACGGCCACCGGGTGTGGCGCTGCGAATCTTCGCGACCGCATCGAGCGTGGTATCGGCGCGGATGCCTTCATCGGCACTGACGGTCACCTGCTGCGTGCTGATCGCGCCGCTTTGTTTGTCGGCGATGGCCGCCAGCACGCTGATTGGCACGATTTCGTCGTCGAACTTGCCTGCGGCAGCGGCGGCGGCGGCGCGCTGCTGACTGCGTACGCCGTAGGCATCCATCACGTCGCGCTCAATGCCGTAGCGGGTCGCCACGGTTTCCGCGGTCTGCAACATGCTCCAGTAGATTTCCGGCTTGTGCTTGGCCAGCCAGCTTTCGCTCAACATGTGCTGGTTGATCTCAGCCTGCACGCAGGAAATGGACTCGACACCGCCTGCGACATAAATCTCGCCTTCACCGGCTTGAATGCGCTGTGCAGCCAGTGCGATGGTCTGCAGTCCCGAGGAACAGAAGCGATTGACGGTCATGCCGGACACGCTCACCGGCAGCCCGGCGCGCAGCGCGGCCTGCCGCGCGATGTTGTTGCCGGTGGCGCCTTCCGGCAATCCGCAGCCGAGCAATACATCCTCGATTTCCGCGCCCTCGATGCCCGCGCGGGCGACCGCGTGCTGGATGGCGTGTCCGGCCAGGGTGGCGCCGTGGGTCATGTTGAAGGCCCCTTTCCAGCTCTTGGCCAGTGGGGTGCGCGCGGTGGAAACGATCACTGCGTCTTTCATGGGTTACTCCGCAAATTGGGGACGATGGCGCGCGGCGCGCCTCAGCCGTTGAAGGATTGACCGTTGCTCACCAGGCGCTCGATCAGCGCCGCCGGTTGCCAGAAACGACGGTCGCCATGCGAGTGCGCTGCATAGCGCCGCAGCGTTCGCAGCACGTTGTAGAGGCCGAGGCCATCCGCATACAGCATGGGTCCGCCCTTGTGGACCGGGAAGCCGTAGCCGGTGATGTAGACCATGTCGATGTCCGAGGCGCGCGCGGCGATGCCTTCGTCGAGAAGGCGAGCACCTTCATTCACCAAGGCGAGGACGCAGCGGCTGACGATTTCCTCATCGCTGATCGCGCGCGGCGTGATGCCCAGCTCGGCGCGGTGCGCGACGATCAATGCATCGACTTCCGGGTCGACGATGGCCTCGCGCGCACCGGCTTCGTAGCGATACCAGCCCTTGCCGGTCTTCTGGCCGAAGCGACCCTGTTCGCAGAGCTTGTCGGCGATGCGCGGATAGAGCATGTCGGGTTGCTCGACATAGCGGCGCTTGCGAATCGCCCAGCCGATGTCGTTGCCCGCCAGATCGGACATGCGGAACAGGCCCATCGCCATGCCGAATTTTTCCAGTGCGCGATCCACCTGCTGCGGACTGGCGCCTTCCTCCACCAGATACAGGGCCTGACGGCCATATTGCTCGACCATGCGATTGCCGATGAAGCCGTCGCACACGCCGGATACGACGGCGATCTTGCGAATCTTCTTGGCCAGTTTCATCACCGTGGCCAGCACGTCCTTGGCGGTGTCACTGCCGCGCACCACTTCGAGCAGTTTCATCACGTTGGCCGGACTGAAGAAATGCAGGCCGACCACGTCCTGCGGGCGGCGCGTGAACCCGGCGATGGCGTTCAGATCCAGCGTCGAGGTGTTGGACGCCAGGATGGCGCCCGGTTTGGCGATGGCATCGAGCTTTTCAAAGACCTGCTGCTTGACACCGATGTCCTCGAAGACCGCTTCGATGATCAAATCGGCGTCAGCCAGATCGTCATAGCTTAGCGAGGGCTTCAACAAGCCCATGCGCTGTTCGAGTTTTTCCGCGCTCAGCTTGCCCTTCTTGAGTGCGCTCTCGTAGTTCTTGCGGATCGTGGCGATGCCGCGATCCAGCGCCTCCTGCTTCATTTCCAGCAGGGTGACGGGCAATCCGGCATTGAGGAAGTTCATCGCGATGCCGCCGCCCATGGTGCCAGCGCCGATGATGCCGATGCGGTGGATCGGTCGCAGCGGGGTGTTTTCCGGAACATCGGGAATCTTGGCGGCCGCGCGTTCGCCGAAGAAGAAATGCCGCAGCGCGCGCGACTCCGGACCAAACATCAGTTCGGTGAACAACTGCTTTTCGTTCGCCAGTCCTTGCTCGAACGGCATCTTCAAACTGGCCGCCACCGCTTCCACGCATTTCAGCGGGGCAGGGAAGGGACCGGACATCGACTTCACCGACGTGCGCACAAAGCCGAGCAAAGCCTCGGCCTCGGGGTGCCGTACGCGCTCCTCGCGCAACAGCTTCGGCACGCTGCCAAGCGCGCGTTGTTCATTGATCAATGCGACGGCAGTGTCGACCACATCGCCTTCCGCCACGCGGTCGAACAAGCGGGTCTTTGCCAGCAGCTTTGCCGCCACCGCATTGCCGGACACGATCATGTTGAGCGCGACTTCCAGCCCGACTGCGCGCGGTAGCCGCTGCGTGCCGCCCGCGCCCGGCAGCAGGCCGATCTTCACTTCCGGCAGACCGACTTCGGCATCCGGCGTGGCGACGCGGTAGTGGCAGGCCAGTGACAGCTCCAGTCCGCCGCCCATGCAGGTGCCGGAGATCGCCGCCACAACGGGCTTGGCGCTTTGCTCGACCAACTGGATCAGCGAATGCAGATTCGGCTCGGCAAGCATTTTCGGGGTGTTGAACTCGCGGATGTCGGCACCGCCGGAGAACAGGCCGTTGGCGCCTGTGAGGATGATGGCGTGAACCGCTGGGTCCGCGTTCGCGGCATCGATGGCCGCCGCCAGCGCAGTGCGCAAGGCCAGTCCAAGACCGTTGACAGGCGGGTTGTCGAAGCAGAGCACAGCGCAACCTTCGCGCTGGGATGGATGGAGAAGCACGTGCGACTCGGTCATGGGAACCTCTTGAATTCTGCAGAGCAAAACGACGTTTTACATACGCAGGCGTACGTTAGGCGGCTTGCTTCGGCTTGTCAAAGGCGTGCGTACGAATGGCTGTCAACGGGCAATCTGTCAGCCGCTCATTTGAAATGGCGCACAGCATGCGGTCGTTGGTGATCGGCATCGCGTTCGGAGGTGTATCGGTCGCACCGACCTCGCATCGAAGTGTTGTGCGCGACGATTAGGGTGCCGAGGGTTGTGCGCATCGCGCACTGATGACCGCGGTGCAATTCGAGTAGACCATGCCATTCGGCCTACTTCATTTTTGTTTCATCTGGCGATATGCTTCAATTCAATTCGGCCAATAGCCGGGTTAACCGATGTAGAAATCCGTAGCGAGACACCTCCAGGGAGAGTCAAACATGTCCACAATCAATCTTAACGATCTGACCCCGAAACAACTCGACGAGCTGATGGCTCAGGCGGCCGAAACCAAGCGCCGTATCCAGCGCGAGCGTTTGGGCGAAGTTCGCCGCAAGCTCATTCAATTGGCCCGCGATGAAGGCTATTCCATCGAAGAACTGTTCGGTAGCGAGGGCAAGAAGCCGCGCGGTGCAGGCAAAACGGTCGGCTCGGCGAAGTTTGCCAATCCGGCTGACAGTTCGCAGACCTGGACCGGTCGTGGAAAGCGTCCGGGCTGGTTCAAGGCAGCATTGGCAGCCGGCAAGTCGGCGGATTCGATGCTGATCTGATTCCTGCTTGACGACGGTCGATTGCTTGGGGGCAGTCGACATTCGCCGATCGGATGAAAAGCAAACAAAAAAGGGCGCTCTGAGCGCCCTTTTTTGTTGTCTCGACATGCTTACTGGAGGCGGCTGGCAATCGCGTCGGCGAAGCTGTCGGTGTTGCCGGTACCGCCCAGATCGGGCGTCAAGCGGTCCCTCGCCTCCATTGTCGCAACGATGGCGCCACGTAAGCGACGTGCGTGCGCTTCGTGTCCCAGATGCCCGAGCATCTGCGCCGCGCCAAGTAGCAAGGCGCAGGGGTTGGCAATGCCTTTGCCCGCGATGTCCGGCGCGGAGCCGTGGACCGCCTCGAAAATCGCCGCCTCTGCACCGATATTCGCGCCCGGTGCCAGACCCAATCCACCGACCAGTCCCGCGCACAGGTCGGAGACGATGTCGCCAAACAGATTGGTCGTGCAAATGATGTCGAATTGCTCGGGTCGCATCACCAACTGCATGCAGGTGTTGTCGACGATCATTTCCGCGCATTCGATATCCGGGTACTGCTTGGCGATTTCGCGCCCGACCTTCAGAAACAGACCCGAGGTGCTCTTGAGGATGTTTGCTTTGTGCACCAGGGTCACTTTCTTGCGACCTGCGCTACGCGCCAGTTCGAATGCATAGCGGACGATGCGCTCCGACCCCTTGCGGGTGATCTTCTGCGTCAGTGTCGCGACTTCGCCGTCGGGCGATACGGTTTGTCCCTCGCCGATATAGGCGCCCTCGGTGTTCTCGCGGACCGTGATGAGGTCGATGTTGCTATAGCGTGACTTGGTATTGGGGAAGGAGATCGCAGGGCGGACGTTCGCATACAGGTCGAAGCGCTTGCGCAGTTCCACGTTGACGGAACTGAAGCCCTCACCCACCGGTGTCGTCAGCGGACTCTTGAGCGCGACACCCAGGCGCTTGATCGTGTCGAGGGTGACATGCGGCAGCAGTTCGCCATGCTTTTCCAGCGCTACCATGCCGGCATCCACGAACTCGTAGGAAAAGCCGAGCTGCAATGCATCGAGAATCTTCAGGGTTGCGTCCATGATCTCGGGGCCGATTCCGTCGCCCCGAATCACCGCAATGGTGTGGCTCATCTGATTGTCATCCTTGTAGAAAACTGCCTTGGAACGGTTGCCGGATACGGGGTAGTCCGTATCGGAAAACGGTCGGCTTCGCTGCTGCGGCAGTGCGTGTTGGCTGCCAGGCCGAAGGGCAGGCGTCGCGCAGCATAGCGATATGCCGAAATGTCCCGCCATTATCCGAAAGGCGAGGCATCGGGTACAGTTCCTCCATGAACCTCAGGTATTCCGTCTGGCTGCTGCTGTCTTGCCTTGTGTCTGCATCCGTCTGGGCGCAGAACGGTCTGGATGTGCGCGTGTCGGATGGCAAGCTGGCCGTGGGCGATGAGTTTCACCTGCAGGTCGGTGGTCGATGGCTGCAGGGCTGTCCCCCCCAATTGACCTCGGCGCGGGTGGAAGGAATGCAGATTCGCTTGCTCGCCAGCCAGCCGCTCGGCATGGATTGCAGCGACGCGCCGACCGAGCTGTTGCTGGATACGCGCGTGCTGCCCAATCCACTGAAACTTCGGCGAAGCGGTATCTATCGCGTTCGACTTGACGTCGACACCTCGGTAGGACGCGAAACCCATGCCTTTGCACTGCTGCAGCTCGGCGAGGTGGTCGCAAACGGCATGCCCGAGGCGGGATTCTGGTGGGGTGCGAGCGATGGGGAGTTCCCCAACGCCGGACCTGGCTTGGGCTTTCAGCTTGAAGTGCAACAGGATCAGCTCAGCGCATTGGTGGCGGGCTATGACGCGCAGGGCGAACCGCGCTGGTGGTTGGGCGCCGGGCTGGTGCGCGGCGCCGTCGCCGCGCTGGAATTGAATGCGCTGGTGCAGGGCAGGGGTCCCTTTCAGGACTATCAGTCACCCAAGTCGTCGCTGACCGAGGGCATGGCCTGGCTGGAACTGCAGGGCCCGGGGCGCGCGGTGATCTGGCTGGTGGATCGAATCGATGCGCGCTCGACGGCGCTGGACGTGCGTCCGCAGTCGATCGTGCGGTTCAATTTTGCCGCGACGGCGGCCGAAGGCATGTTGGGGCGCTGGTGGATTGGTGAGGACAGCGGTCCGACCGCAGAGCGGACCCAGCTGTGGGTTGAATTCAGCAAAGTGCAAACCGAAGTCGATGGTTTTTCCTTGCTGGATGCTGAGGGCTGGTATCGCTTGCAGTGTCAGCAAACCGGGTCGTCCAGCGAGGGTGCGCCAAGTGCGTGCCAGCTGTATTCGGCACAGGAGCCGGTGCAGTTCGAGTTTGATCGTCTTGCCGTGCAGCAGTGGCGCGGACGGAGTAATCGTGGTCGCAGCGCGGTGGCCATTCGCGTGGACCCAAGCCCGGTGACCGATCCCGCGCCGTAAGGTCCGCTTTGCCGGGCGGGCCTGATCTAAGGGCCTGTCGGACTTGAGGGAATTCGGATGCAAATCCGTCTGGGTGGTCCGCTTTTCGCTTCGCTTCCTCAAGGCCGACAGGCTCCTACTCGAGCATATCGTCCTCGGCGCGGTCGGAAATTCCGCGCAGTGCGTGGCGAACCTGATCCATGTTGAATCCCCGTCTCAGCAGGGCGTTGGCAATACGTTGCGCCTCGCGACGCGGATCGGCGCTCTGCCGATTGAGTCGCCGTTGCGCGAACGCCAAGGCGCTGGCGTTCCAATCCACATCCTGGGCGTCGAACAGCGCGCCGATGCGCGCGCTGTCGAGTCCATGTTGGGCCAGTTCCGCACGCACATGCAGCGGCCCATGACCGGACTGCACGCGACTACGCAGCAGATTCTCGGCGAACCGGTCATCGCTTTGCAGTGACAGGTTTTGCAGGCGCTGCAGCGCGCCATCCACCTCGGCGGCTTCGAGCCCGCGCTGCGCCAACTTGCGGCGAAGTTCCTTTTCCGAATGATCCCTTCGCGACAGCAGGCCCACGGCGCGGCTGAGCGCGCTGGCAGGCGGGCGAGCCCGCCGCGACGGGGTGGGTTTTGACGCGTCATCGCTCATGCGCGGTCGACTCAGTCTTCGGCGATGTCTTCGGCTTCGGCGACGATAACCGCCGGAGCGAACTGCTCACGCAGTTTGGCTTCCAGCTCGACCGCTGCTTTGGGGTTGTCCTTCAGCCATTGACGCGCATTCTCCTTGCCCTGACCGATGCGGTCACTGCCGTAGCTGTACCAGGCACCGGACTTCTCCACCAGCTTGGCTTCGACGCCCATGTCGATCAGTTCGCCTTCGCGACTGATTCCTTCGCCATAGAGGATTTCCGTGACGATCTGCTTGAACGGCGGTGCCATCTTGTTCTTGACGACCTTGATCTTGGTCTGGTTGCCGATGATCTCGTCGCCTTTCTTGATCGAGCCGATGCGGCGGATGTCGAGACGCACCGAGGCGTAGAACTTCAGCGCGTTGCCGCCGGTAGTGGTTTCCGGGCTCTGGCCGGGCATCATCACGCCGATCTTCATGCGCAACTGGTTGATGAAGATCACCAGACAGTTGCTGCGTTTGATGTTGCCGGTGAGCTTGCGCAGCGCCTGGCTCATCAGACGTGCCTGCAGGCCCGGCAGCTGGTCGCCCATGTCGCCTTCGATTTCGGCCTTGGGTGTGAGCGCAGCGACCGAGTCGACCACGACCATGTCGACCGCATTCGAGCGCACCAGCATGTCGGCGATTTCCAGTGCCTGTTCGCCGGTATCCGGCTGGCTGACCAGCAGGTCGTCCACATTGACGCCGAGCTTGGCGGCGTAGGTCGGGTCGAGTGCGTGTTCGGCGTCGACGAAGGCCGCCGTGCCACCCTGCTTCTGGCACTCGGCAATGGCCTGCAAGGTCAGCGTGGTCTTGCCGGAAGATTCAGGACCATAGATCTCGACCACGCGTCCTTTCGGAAGGCCGCCGATGCCGAGGGCAATATCCAGCATCAGTGAGCCGGTGCCGATGACCTCGGCCTTCTCGATGGCCTGATCGCCCATGCGCATGACGGCGCCTTTGCCAAACTGCTTTTCGATCTGCGACAGCGCCGCAGATAGGGCGCGCTTCTTGTTGTCATCCATGGGTGAGTCCTCGGTGGTTCGTTGAAGTGGTTACAGCGTGCGACAGCGGCGTCTCAGTAGTTGAGACAGGGCTTGATGCGTAGCGAAATGTTGGAAATGTGTGCGTCACAAGGCCATCGGCCAAGCGCGCAATCGCGGGTAGGAGTTTTCTGTCGAGACCTCATGTTTGCGGTCTCAGCAGGCCGCAGTAGATGCCTTCAATGGCGAAATCCTGATCGGGGTTCACCTCGATGGGGTCATGCCAGGCATTGCGCGGCAGAAGACGCAGGCGCTCGCCACGCAGGCTGAGTTGCTTGACCGTGATTTCGCCGTCGATGCGCGCGATCACGATCTGTCCGTGATGGGCTTCCTGCGTGCGGCGCACGCCGATCAGGTCGCCTTCCAGAATGCCTTCGTCGCGCATCGAATCGCCGCGCACCCGCAGCAGGTAATCCGGGCTGGGGCGGAACAGGCTGGCGTCGATCAACAGATGCCGCTCGGCATCGCCGTGTTCCACTGCGCCCGAACCGATCGGTGTGCCGGCGGCGACATTTCCCAACACGGGCAACAACAGGCCTTCGGCGCTGGCGTTCGCCAGTTTGAGGCTGGCGTCGTTCGATTCGGGCGTCTGTAGCACGCGGATCGCGCGCGCTCGACCGGGCAGGCGTTCGATGGCGCCGGCGGCTTCCAGCGCTTCGAGATGGTATTGCGCCGCACGCAGGCTCTTGAAGCCGAACGCGCGGGCGATTTCCGTCTGGGTGGGCGGCATGCCTTCCGCTTCGATGCGCTCGGCAAGGAAGTGCAGGATGGCGTGCTGGGTATCGGTCAAATCCATGTAGGTAGTATTACTACTAACAACTGATATCGCAAGCGCCCTGAGCGCGGATTGCGGTGTGTTCAGTCGATCAAACGCAGCAATCCGCGCAGCGCAACGTCCACCGTCTGGCGGCGGATCGCATCGCGGTCGCCGTCGAACTGGTGCAGTTCGGCCACCGGATAGCCGCCGCGCCGCTTCCAGGCCAGCCAGACTGTGCCGACCGGTTTGTCCGGTGTGCCACCGCTGGGGCCGGCGATGCCGGTGACCGCCACGGCGACGGCGGCGCCGGCGTGGATCAGCGCGCCGGAGACCATTTCCAGCGCCGTTTCCTCACTCACCGCGCCCTGCTTGTGAAGGATTTCCGGTCGCACGCCCAGCAGTGCCTGCTTGGCCTCGTAACTGTAGGCGGCGATGCCGCATTCGAACCACGCCGAACAGCCCGGTACGTCGGTGATGGCTTTGGCGATCCAGCCACCGGTGCAGCTTTCCGCGGTGACCAGCGAGAGATGCTCCGCCTTGAGTCGCGCACCCACTTCGCTCGACAGCGCATACAGCTCATCGTCGGTAGGCAAGGCGGTGGGGTCGGAAATGCGCATGATCGAGTCGTCGTCAAAGTGGGCAGGGCAAGCCTAACAGCGAACCGCGCGGACCATGTCGATACACTGTGTGTTGGTCCACTGCTGATCCGACATGTCGAACGCCACGCCTGCCGAACATACCCCGCTGATGAAGCAGTTCTTCGCCGCCAAGGCGGAGTACCCGGACATCCTGCTGTTCTTCCGCATGGGCGACTTTTACGAGTTGTTCTACGACGACGCCCGCAAGGCGGCGCGCTTGCTGGACATCACCCTGACCCAGCGCGGCAGCTCCGCCGGGCAGCCGATTCCGATGGCAGGTGTGCCGGTGCATGCCTACGAAGGCTATCTCGCGCGGTTAGTCGCACTCGGCGAGTCGGTGGCGATCTGCGAACAGATTGGTGATCCGGCGCTGGCCAAGGGATTGGTCGAGCGCAAGGTGGTGCGCATTGTCACGCCTGGCACCGTGACCGACGAAGCCTTGCTGCAGGAACGTCGCGACACGTTGTTGATGGCGGTGGCGCGTGGCAAGAGCGGTTTTGGTCTGGCCTGGGCCGATCTGGCGGGTGGACGTTTCCGGGTCAGTGAAGTCGCCGATGGCGACGCGCTGCTGGCCGAATTGGCGCGACTGGAACCCGCCGAGCTGTTGTTGCCGGATGACGATGCGTGGCCGGACCTGCTGGTGCAGCGAACCGGCGTACGCCGCCGCGCGCCCTGGTTGTTCGACCCCGATTCGGCGCAGCGCGCCCTGTGCCGATTCTTCGCCACCAAGGACCTGAGCGGCTTCGGTGTGCAGCATTTGCCCACCGCCATCGCGGCAGCCGGTGCCCTGCTGGGTTACATCGAAGAAACCCAGAAGCAATCGTTGCCGCATCTGCAGAGTCTGGCGGCGGAATCACCCGACGACACCATTGCCATGAATGCCGCGACACGTCGGCATCTGGAGCTGGATCAACATGCCGAAGGACGTCAGCAACATACCCTGCTCGGCGTGCTCGACAGCACCTGCACACCGATGGGCGGACGTCTGTTGCGGCGCTGGCTGCACCGTCCGTTGCGCGATCACCATCTCTTGCGCGAGCGCCATCATGGCGTGGCGCAGTTGCTCGAATCCACCTGCGACGAGACGCTGCGCGAGGCCTTGCGCGGTCTGGGCGATGTCGAACGCATTCTGACCCGCGTGGCCTTGCGCTCGGCACGCCCGCGCGACTTGTCCACGCTGCGCGATGCCCTGTTGGCAGCACCCGCTCTGCGTGCATCGCTGGAAACTGTGGATTCGCCACGCATCGTGGCGCTGTCGCAGGAACTGGGTGACCACGCCGAACAAGCCGAACTGCTGCAGCGCGCGATCCTGCCGCAGCCGCCAGTGCTGTTGCGCGATGGGGGAGTGATTGCCGATGGCTTCGACGCCGAGCTCGATGAACTGCGTCAACTGGCGACCCATGCCGATCAGTTTCTGCTCGATCTCGAAGCGCGCGAACGCGAAGCCAGTGGCATCGCCAGTCTCAAAGTCGGCTACAACCGGGTGCACGGCTACTACATCGAAATCAGCAAGGCGTTGGCGGAACGGGCACCCGCTCGCTACACACGACGCCAGACCCTCGCCAACGCCGAGCGCTACATCACCGAGGAACTCAAGCAATTCGAGGACAAGGTGCTGTCGGCCCGCGAACGCGCCCTGCAGCGCGAACGGGTGCTGTGGGAAGACCTGCTCGACACGCTCAACGCCGCGCTGGTGCCGCTCAAGCGCTTTGCCGAAGCGGTCTGCGAAGTCGACGTGCTGTGCGGTTTTGCCGAGCGTGCGCGGGCGCTGGACTGGGCCGCGCCGACGCTCAGTGATGTGCCTGGCATCGAGATCGTGCGTGGCCGCCATCCGGTCGTCGAATCGGTGCTGGACACGCCGTTCGAGCCGAACGATGTGCGTTTCGACCCGCAACGCCGGATGCTGGTCATCACTGGCCCAAACATGGGCGGCAAGTCCACCTACATGCGGCAGACTGCACTGATCGTGCTGCTGGCGCATATCGGCAGTTTCGTACCCGCCGCCAGCGCCCGCATCGGCCCGATTGATCGCATCCTCACCCGCATCGGCGCGGGCGATGATCTGGCGCGTGGGCAGTCCACCTTCATGGTCGAAATGACCGAAACCGCCAGCATCCTGCACAGCGCCAGCGCGCACAGTCTGGTGCTGATGGATGAAATCGGACGCGGCACGTCGACCTACGACGGTCTGGCACTGGCCAAGGCCTGTGCGTTACAACTGGCGCGCGTGAACCGCGCCTACACCCTGTTCGCCACCCACTATTTCGAATTGACCACCCTGGCGCGCGACGTGCCCGGCATCGTCAACGTGCACCTGGATGCGGTGGAGCATGCGGATCGTCTGTACTTCATGCACACCGTGAAGGAAGGCCCGGCCAACCGCAGTTTTGGTCTGCAGGTCGCGGCGCTGGCGGGCCTGCCGAAGTCCGTGGTCAGTGCTGCTCGCCAATATCTTGCCGAACTGGAACGACAGGGCAGCCCGCAGGCGCCCGCGCCGCAGTTGTCATTGTTCGACGCGCCGCCCGTTTCGCCGCCACCGGTCATGACCGTCGATGCGCAGGCGGAAGCGCTGAAAGCCGCCGTGCAGGCGATCGACCCCGATCAGCTCACTCCGCGCGAGGCGCTGGAGGCGCTGTATCGATTGCGCGAGGTGCTGGCCGAGTGACCTGCCTTTCGTTGCAGCAGCGAGTTTGACTTTCCCACTCCCAAGGAAGCCGCCATGTCCTGGTTACGTTGCCCTCATCTGTTGATCGAACCGGCGGAAGTCCGCGAGCTCGATCAGGCGGCGCTGTTGCGGGGTCAGCCGCGCTTTCGAACCCGGCGAGTGTGGCGCGCCCTGTCCTCGCATCGCGATACGGCATTCGATTTGACCGAAGCGCAGTTGGCGGTGCTGGGTCGTGCGTCGCCGCGCGAGCCGCAAGCCACCGAGGTGCTGCGCGGCGCGTCCAGCGAGGTCGAGTGGCAGGCGCTGCTCGATGCCGGGTTTCTTCGCGCGGCAAATACTGAGGATCACGCGGTGGTGGCGGACGTTGCCTGGCATCCCTTGGCCGCCGTGCTCCATCGCCAGTGCCGCTGGTCGGACGTGGATTCGCGTGAGACCGACGCGCGTTTGGAAGCCGTTGGCGGCATGGCCGGGCTGGAAGCCTTGTTTGGTCCCGTGCCCGATTCGCATCTGAGCTGCACTGACGTGGCCGGACGCCTGTCGCTGCCGCCCGCTGCACCAACGACGCTGGCGGCGTCCTTGCAGCAGCGCAGCACCTGTCGCAACTTCGACCAGACGCGTGCGGTCGTCTTGCAGGATCTCGCCACGGTGCTCGGTCAGGTCTACGGCGTGCAGGTCGAGGCGGAGGTGTCGGGCTTGCGGGCGCTGAAAAAGCTTGCGCCCTCGGCCGGTGGTCTGCATCCGGTGGAAGCCTTCGTGCTGGCACAGAATGTCGATGGACTGGCACCCGGCCTGTATCACTATCACTGTGTCGCGCATGCGCTGGAGCCGCTGCAGACGCTGTCGAACGAGGCGGCGCGAGACCTTGCTGCACGTTGCGTGGCCCACCAGACCTGGTTCGAGGATGCGCCCGTGCTGATCTTCCTCGTCTGTCGTTTCCAGCGCACGTTCTGGAAGTATCGCGAACACGCCAAGGCCTACCGCGCGGTGACCGTCGATGTCGGTCATCTGTCGATGCTGCAGTACGCGGTGGCCACCGAGTTGGGTCTGGGCAGTTTCTTCACTGCGGCGATCAACGAGATGGAAATCGAGCGCGCACTGGACCTCGATCCGATGCAGACCGGCGTGATGGCGGTCACCGGTCTGGGCTGGCGCGCGTCGCAGATGCAGTCGCTGGAATTTGATCCCCTGCGCAAGGTCTGGCCCGCGTGGTCGGGCGAGACCAACGTGGCGCTCGACGCGTGATCGCTCGCTTCGTCTGAACGGCGTTGCGGCGATGCCTGTCAACCAGCGCGCTGCAACGACGTTTTCAGTGTCCATCGGGCAAGCCCTGCCGAAGGACCATCGATGTTGTCTCCAGCCATTCACCCGCATGAACTCCGACTTCGTCCGCCCCCACCGATGACCGATGCCGAGCAACGCGTTCGACTGGCCGCGCTGGATGCGTTTCTGCGTCAGGTCGAGCGCCGCGCGCTGCGTATGGCGGAACTCGCCTGTGGTCAGCGCGAGGATGCGCTGGATATCGTGCAGGACGCCATGCTGTCGTTCGCGCGGCGCTATGCCGGTCATCCGCAGGAGGAATGGCCGCCGCTGTTTCATCGGGTGCTGGACAACCGGATTCTCGACCACCATCGTCGACAGACCGTCCGTGGTCGCTGGATGAGCTGGCTCAGTCCGCGCGGCGAGGACGACGAATCCGATCCGATCGCCCAAGTGGCGGACGCGCAGGAGCCGGGACCACTGCGACGGATGGCGGACGAAGCCATGCTCGATACCTTGCAAACCGCGCTGCGTGCCCTGCCGCACCGGCAGCGCCAATGCTTCCTGCTGCGCATCTGGGAAGGTCTGGACGTGGCCGATACGGCACGCGCCATGGACTGTTCCGAAGGCAGCGTGAAGACCCATCTGTCGCGAGCGCTGGCGCGCTTGCGCGAACCGCTGGAGCCCTGGCTATGAACCCGCATGACCCGAATTCACGCACCGAGCAAGCCGATCCGAGTTGGCCTCGCCAGGCCGACGCCTTGCGCGATGCCCTGCAGCAGTCGGCCGACGCGCTCGATGGCGCAAGTGCCTCGCGTCTGAATCGTGCCCGGCAGGCGGCCCTGCAGGCTGCTTCGGGGCCGGCGCGACCTTGGCTTTCGGCGTGGACATGGACGCGAAGCTGGGGCCTGGGTCTGGCGGCGACAGCGGCGTTGGCGGTGATGTGGTGGCCGAGCCCGCCGGCCCTGCCAGGCGGACATACCGAGGCGTGGCAGGCCGAGGAATTGACTGTGCTGGTGGAGGACGCCGATCCCGAATTGATCGCCGATCTGGAGTTCTACGCCTGGCTGGACGCCCAAGCGGATCTCGATGCGGCAGAGAGCGAGGACGACCTGTGGGAAGGCTGAGGCGGGTCGCTTGGGCGGGCTGCCTACTGGCGAGTGGCGCGCTGGCGGATGAAGCGCTGCCGGATGCCGAGATGCTGCTGTTCCTTGCCGAGTTCGCCGACGACAGCGGCGAAGTGGTCGATCCGGATGCGCTGGTCGAGGTGATGACGCCGGTCGCGAACGCGACGTCGGAAGCAACCCAGGCGGACGCGGCAAGGCCGACGACGCCGGAAGAGGAGGAGAGTGATGATGTGGAACTTTGAACGTCGCCCGTCGTGGCGCGTGCAATCTCTGTTGGCGACCGCGCTGCTGGCGCTGGCGCTGCTGGCGCATGCCGCCGAACCCTTCTCGGCGCTGCCGCCGGAGGAACAACGCGTGCTGATGCCCTTCGCCGAGCAATGGGAAGGGATGTCCGACGACACCCGCAGCAGCCTGCGCAACGGCGCGCAACGCTGGCTGCAGATGAGCCCGGAACAGAAACGTGCCGCGGCGGATCGTCTGGCGCGCTGGCGTGACCTCCCGCCGGAGCGGCGCGCTGCAGCGCGCGAGCGGATTCGGCAGTACCGTGATCTCTCGCCCGAGCAGCGCGCACGACTGCGCGAACGCTTCGCGCAGTTTCAGAATCTGCCGCCCGAGCAGCGCGCCCGTATGCGGGCACGATTCGAACGCATGTCGCCGGCGGAGCGGCGCGCGTTTCGTCAGGGAGCGCGTCTGGGTGCCGCCACCAACGGTCCGGGTCGACTGCTGGCGGGCTTGCCGAAGGAAGAACGGCGCGCCACTCGCGACATGATCCAGACCCTCAGCCCGCAAGCCAAACGCACGCTGCGCGCCCGCGTCGAAGCCGCCGAACCGGCCGAAGCCCGCGCGCTGCTGCAACACCTGCGCGAACTCAGCCCCGAACAGCGCGAGGCCGAGTTGCTGCGTTGACGAGGGTTTACTTCGGTGCAACGGGCGGCGGTGCGCGGCCAAAATCACTGGGCGCGTCGGCGGCCATCCAGGCCAGCACCGCGTAAGCCGCGACCTGTTGATCCAGCGCCGCCGAGTCGACCCGCTCCAGTACGTCATTCGCGGTGTGATGGGTGTCGAAATAGTCCGTGCCGTCCTGCGCCAGTTGTGCCCAGGGCATGCCGCGAACCACCAGTGGTCCGACGTCGGGACCGGCGCCGCCGCCGGTCGGCTCGTAGGGAATGCCCAGCGGTGCCAGCACCTCGGCGATCTGCGCGAAACGCGCTTGGTAATCCGCCGTCACACCGGCGCGCAAGGCGTAGACGCGTCCGGCCCCGAAATCACTCTCGGCGCCAAGAATGTGCTGGCTGATTTCCTTCGCATGGGCGGCGGCGTAGGTATTCGCGCCGTGCAGGCCTTGCTCCTCGTTGGCCCAGGCGATCACCCGCACGGTGCGCAGCGGGCGCTGCGCGTGCTTCAGGATGGCTGCACCCGCCGCCATGGTGATGCCGACGCCCGCGCCATCGTCGATGGCACCAGTGCCCAGATCCCAGGAGTCGAGGTGTCCACCGATGACCACGACTTCCTCCGGCTTGCTGCGGCCACGGATATCGCCGATCACGTTGTAGGACAGGCCTTCGCCGCGCAGTTCCGCGCCGATGTCCAGCTTCAGGGTGACCGGCTGACCGCGCTCGATCATGTGTTGCAGCAGATTGGCATCCGGCACCGACAGCGCGGCGGCAGGAATTCGCGTCACCCCGTCGGCGTAGCGCATCTGCCCGGTGTGTGGAAAGCGGTCCAGATCGGTGCCGACCGAGCGGATCACCACCGCCAGCGCGCCTTTCTTGGCCGCTTCGCTGGCGCCGTTGCCGCGCTGCGCGACCGCCGGTCCGTAGCCACGACCATCGCGGAAGCGCTCCATGCGGCCATTGATGAAGGCGATCTTGCCGCTCAAGCTGCCGTCGGCGGCGGCCTGCAGGTCGGCCAGCGAGGCGAACATCACGACTTCGGCCTGCAGCGCTTGTTCGCCGGTGCCGATGCTGCCGCCCAGCGCGGTGATGTGTAGTGGTTGCGGATACGGCGCGATGACCTCGGCCTGTTCACGGCCACGCGTCCAGAGCGGGAACTTCACCGGCTCGATCCGCACCTCGTCGAAGCCCAGTTCGGCGAACTTGGCACGCGCCCAACTCACCGCGCGCATGTCGGCTTCGGTCCCGGCCATGCGAGGCCCGACTTCGGTTGTCAGCGACTCCACGATGGCGTAGGCCGCACCGGGCTCCACGCTGTCGCGCAAGCGTGTCGCCTGCGCCAACTGCTCCGCACTGTAGTCATTGGCGGCGACAGCGAAACTCGCCAAGGCCAGCACACCCGCTTGAATCCAACGCACGTCGATCTCCCCTGATCAGTGAGGTGGGCAGTGTGCGTTGCGCGCCGACGTTTGAAAATGGCCGGAAGGCATGGCTAGGAGCCTGCGCGGCAGAAACGATCGAGTCGAAAAGTCGGCTGCGCGAGGACAGATTTTCGACGATTCGCCGGTCCATAGGCGGCTATGGGCCAAGAATCGGCGGAAATAATGGACCTCGCAGCCGGCTTTGCAGACCGGTCGGCTTCTGCCGCGCAGGCTCCTAGGTGCCTCAATACAGCACGCGGGTCCGCAAGGTGCCCGGAATCTCGTTGAGGGCGTCCTTCAACACCTGCAGCCGCTCGCGCGTGGTGGTCACGTCGATCACCACATAGCCGATGGCAGGATCGGTCTGCAGATACTGGCCGTCGATGTTGACGTTCTCGCGCGAGAAGATCTCGTTGATGCGCGACAGCATGCCGGGCATGTTGCGATGGATGTGCAGCAGGCGTTGGCTGTTCGGATGCTCGGGCAGCGAGACTTCGGGGAAGTTGACTGCCGACAGGGTGGAGCCATTGTCGCTGTAGCGCACCAGTTTGGCGGCCACTTCGATGCCGATGTTGTCCTGCGCTTCCAGGGTGGAGCCGCCGATGTGCGGGGTCAGGATCACGTTGTCCATGCCGATCAGTGGCGACACGAACGGATCGTTGTTGCCCTGCGGCTCGACCGGAAAGACATCGATGGCCGCACCCGCGATATGGCCGCTGCGCAGGTTTTCCGCCAGCGCATCGATATCCACCACGGTGCCGCGCGCCGCATTGATGAGGATCGCACCGCGCTTCATGCGGGCCAGTTGGGCGGCGGCGATCATGTTCTGCGTGGCCGGGGTTTCGGGTACGTGCAAGGAGACGATGTCGGCGCGCTCCAGCAGGTCATCCAGGCCCGCCGCGCTGCGTGCATTGCCGAGCGACAGCTTGGTTTCGATGTCGTGATAGATCACCCGCATGCCCAGGCCTTCCGCCAGCACGCCGACCTGGGTGCCGATGTGGCCGTAGCCGATCAGGCCCAGTACCTTGTCGCGCACTTCAAAGCTGCCTGCCGCCGACTTCGACCAGCCACCGCGATGGCACTGCATGTTCTTCTGCGGAATACCGCGCATCAGCAGAATGGCTTCGGCAATCACCAGCTCGGCCACGCTGCGGGTGTTGGAGTAGGGCGCGTTGAAGACTGGAATGCCCAGCGTCTTGGCCGCGCCCAGGTCGATCTGGTTGGTGCCGATGCAGAACGCGCCGATGGCATTCAGTCGTTTGGCATGCGCCAGCACGTCCGCCGTCAACTGGCTGCGCGAACGGATGCCGACGAAGTGCGCTTCGGCGATGCGCGCCTTCAGCTCCTCCGTCTCCAGCGCCTTGGCGTGAAACTCGATATTGGTGTAGCCGGCCTGTTCAAAGGTTTTCACCGCGCTCTGGCTGATGCCTTCCAGCAGCAATACACGGATGTCCTGGCGCGGAAACGAGGTTTTCTTGCTCATGGGGCGGAATCGATGGCGGGAGCGGACGGCGACTATGCCAGAACACCTTCGCTCGGTGCGGCGTTGCAGCACGAGTGGGCCAAACAGTGATTTGACGGATTGCTGTTTGGTGACGCGCGTCCGGTCTGTTCCAATGTGCTTTCGCCATGATCCGGGTGGTTCGTCATTGGCCGACGCGATGTGTCGGCGGCGCGCTCGACGGCGGCAGCGGGCCGTGCGTGCACCGGCGACCGGGGTGAACGGCCCCATGGCAAATCTGGAGACCTCATGTCTGCATTCGTGCTCGAAGAATTGCGCCAGCGCCTGCCCGCGCTGGTGCTGAAAACCGATCCGGCCGATCTGGAGTATTACGGCCGCGACTGGACGCGGCGCTGGACACCCGCACCGCTGGCCATCGCCTTGCCGTCCAGCATCGAGGAAGTGCAGGGCATTGTTCACTGGGCCAAGGCGCACCAGATCGCGCTGGTACCCTCGGGCGGGCGAACCGGTCTGTCCGGTGGAGCGGTCGCGGCGCAGGGCGAACTGGTCGTCAGCACCGAGCGCATGAACAAGGTACTGGCCTTCGATCCGATCGACCGTACCCTCATCGTGCAACCCGGCGTGCCGGTCGAAGTGTTGCAGAACGCGGCGCGCGAACAGGGACTGATCTATCCGGTCGACTTCGCTGCGCGCGGCTCGGCCGCCATCGGTGGCAGCATTGCCACCAACGCCGGTGGCATCCGCGTGGTCCGCTACGGCAATACGCGCGAGTGGATCGCCGGACTCAAGCTGGTCACCGGCAATGGCGATCTGCTCGACCTCAATCGCGGCCTGATCAAGAACAGCAGCGGCTACGACCTGCGCCATCTGGTGATCGGATCAGAAGGCACACTGGGCATCGTCGTCGAGGCCACCGTTCGGCTCACCGATCCGCCGCCGCTGTCCAACGTCATGCTGCTCGCGCTGCCCTCGTTCGAAAGTCTGATGCAGGTGTTTGCCGAACTGCGTCGCCGACTCAGCCTGTCCGCGTTCGAGTTCTTCACCGACATCGCGCTGAAACATGTCTGCGCGCATGGCGCGCAGAATCCGTTCGCGGAGGTGCATCCCTACTACGTCGTCAGCGAATTCGACGCCGCCAGCGAAGATCAGCAAAACGCCGTGCTCGGTGCCTTTGAATCACTGCTGGAACAAGGTCTGGTGCTGGACGGTGTGATCAGTCAGAGCGACGCGCAGGCTGCCGCACTCTGGCGATTGCGCGAAGGTATTACCGAAAGCCTGGCACCGCACACGCCCTACAAGAACGATATTTCGGTCCGTGTATCGGCCATGCCTGCCTTTCTCGACGAGGCGCAAACGCTGCTGGGCGAGGCCTATCCGCACTTCGAGGTGGTCTGGTTCGGCCACATCGGCGATGGCAACCTGCATATCAATGTGCTCAAACCGACCGACATGGCGATGGCGGCCTTCGTCAAGGACTGCGAACACGTCACCGACCTGCTCGCCCAAGCCCTGCACCGCCACGGCGGCAGCATCTCCGCCGAACACGGCATTGGCTTGGTCAAGAAAAAATACCTCTCCAGCACCCGCAGCCCCGCCGAAATCGCCGTCATGCGCGGCATCCGTCAGGTACTCGACCCGAACGGCATCATGAATCCGGGGAAGTTGATGGATTGAGGGGGGCGGCCAGGTCCGTCAGAGCATCTTCAGCACGAGGCCTTCTGGCAGCCGCGACTTCGGCAGCGCGGCATTGAAGTCGTCCGCGCCGCGTTCGCCCAGGGCGCAGAGCACGGTGCTGCGTAGCTGCTGTTGGGCAAGGTCAAGTTCGTTGTCCAGCAGGGCGGCGTCGAAGCCTTCGATGGGCGTTGCACCGATCTGCATCGCGGCGGCGGCGAACAGCAGGCCGCCGAGGGCGAGGTAGGCTTGGCGCGCCGTCCACTCGGGCAAGTCCTGCAGCACCTCACGATGCAGTGACACATAGCCGCGTCGGGTGTGGTCCTGTCGCGCGGCGGCCTGTGCGTCGGCGTGGCGGCCATCGGCCACTTCCTGCGCCAAAACTGCTGAAAGATGGCTGTCGTCGAGATCGGTGCGGGCACAGAACACCACCACCATCGCGGCGTTCAACAGTTTGGGCGCGTTGTAGGTGAAAGCGCCCTGCGTGGACTTGGCGATCCGCGCCTTGGATTCAGCGGAGGTGGCGATGACAAACTGCCACGGCTGGCCGTTGACCGAGGAAGGGCTGTAGCGCAACACGTCCAGTAATGCCTGTTGTTGGGTGGCGCTTAGGGATTGGTCGGGGCGATAGGCCTTGACGGTGCGACGTTCGCGAACCAGCGCCGACACCTCGGCCGCATTCATGGCTGCGCCTCCGAGGCGTTCTGCTGACGTTCGATATCTTCCAGCACCACGCCCAGCGCTTTGGTCGAGACCAGAATCTCGGCCAGCGACAGCAGCAGCGAGCCACTGAGCGAGGCAATCGAAATGCCGAACAACGCGTGACCCCAGATCTCGTTGTCGAAATACAGTGCCAGCATCGCCAGTGCACACAGCAGGAACGCCAGCGCACCCAGCGTCTGCATGTACTTCACCAGTTCGATGCGCAGACGCAGGCTGGGAAGCTGCCGCAGCGCGGTATTGGTGACGTGGCCCGCCTCGCCGGGATGCAGTTGCCGCACGATCTGGCCCAGCGCCAGAAAGCGGTTGCCATAGGCCAGTAGAACCAGCGAGATGGCCGGGAAGAGCAGGGCGGGCGTGGTGAGACTGAGGCTGGGCATGGTGTTCCGGGCGGTCGGGGTGGAAGGGCGGTGCCTGCGGTCGTTCAGCGCTCCGAATGCCCGCTATCGTCGTAGCCGCTGCGGGTGAACACCGAGGGTTTGATTTGATCGATGAAGGCGCGGGCGGCGGGGCTCAGTCGCTTGCCCTTGCGTACCACGACGCCGTAGCTGCGCTGCGGGAAGTGCTCGCGCAGATTGTGGATGGCGAGGCGTTCGCGGTCGGCGCGGGTGATGCAAAGGGCGGTAATGATGCTGATACCGAGGCCCATGATCACGTACTGCTTGATGACTTCCCAGCCGTCGACTTCCAGCACCACGTTGTAGGGCACCTTGCGTTGCTGGAACACGCGGTCGATCAGGCGATAGGTGGTCACGCGGCCGGGTGGCAGGATCAGCCCGTAGGGCGACAGGTCATCCAGCGCGAGGGTGCTGCGTCCCGCCAATGGATGATCGAGCGGCATCACCAGCAACTGATCGAAGTTGTAGAGCGGCGCGTAGTCGATGTCGCTCGGGCTATCGAGCATCGAGCCCACTGCGAGATCGACTTCGTCCGCGCGCACCTTCTGCAAGCCTTCGTTGCCGGACACGCTGTGCAATTTGAGTTGGATATCGGGATGTTTCTTGCGGAATTCGGCGACCAGCGCGGGCAGCAGGTAGAGAATCGTCGACGATCCCGCCGCGATGTTCAGCTCGCCGCCTTCCAGTCCCTTGACCCGTGCGCGGAAATCACCGTCCAGCGCATCCAGCCCATCGACCAGCGGGCGCGCCATGTCATACAGCAACTGGCCTTCGGCGGTCAGATTCAGGCGTCGTCCATGGCGCTCGAACAGACGCACGTTGAGTTCGCTTTCCAGCGCGCCGAGTTGCAGGCTGACCGCCGGTTGGCTCAGGAACAGCGCTTCCGAGGCACGCGTCACCGAGCCGAGTCGCGCCGCATGACAGAACGCCCGCAACTGTTTCAGGCGACTGCCCTTGTAGTAGAAGCGTGGCGTGCTCTGGGTCATCGATGCGACTCAGGCGGCCGCATCCACGCCGCGCTGTTCGCGCCACCAGGCGCCCAGATGACGCAGACCTTCGATGATCGATACGCGCGGCTGATAACCGAAATCGCGGCGTGCCGCGCCGATGTCGTAGAAATGCGGTGTCGACAGTTGTTCGGCCAGGAAGCGCGTCATCGGCGGTTCACCGCGCAGTGGCAGCACGCCGTAGCCGACTTCCATCGCGGCCCCGAGCCACCAGGCCGCACGGAACGGAATCACCTGACTGACAATCGGCGCCCCGGCGGTACGCAGCAGACTGTTGATGATGTCGGCCACCGCACGCGGTTCGCCATTCGAGATGAAATAGGCCTTGCCCGCGCAGCGCGCGTCCGGCTGCTCGTGCAAGGCATCAAAGGCATCCAGATGCGCCTGCGCCGCGTTGTCGATGTAGGTTGTGTCGATGCGGTTCTGCCCATCGCCGACGAAGCGCAACTTGCCCGCCTTGGCGCGCTCCACCAGGCGTGGCAGCAGGTGGTTGTCACCCGGTCCCCAGATCAGTCGCGGCCGCAGTGCCACCGTCGCCAACTGCGCACTGTTGGCGGCCAGCACCATCTCCTCGGCAACCCGTTTGCTGGCCGGATACCAGGCCTTGAAACCCTTGGCGAGCGGCGTGTTTTCCTCATTGCCACCTTCGCAGGCGGTGGTGCCGCGATGCGCCACGCTGGGTGTACTGGTGTGGATCAGTGTCTTCACGCCGTTGACGTGACAGGCCGCCAGCACATTGCGCGTGCCGCGCACGTTGGCGTCGAAGTAGTCGCGGAAGCTGCCCCAGGCGCCCGCCTTGGCGGCGACGTGAAACACCGCATCGACGCCGCGTGCGGCATCCATCAGCGTCTCGAAGCTGGCCAGATCGCCCTGAATTTGCCGCACCCCAAGTGCAGCCAGCGGCGAGTAGGTGCCACGATTGAAGCTCAGCACTTCATGGCCGCGACTGACCAGCCGCGAGCAAATCGCCTGACCGAGGAACCCACCGCCGCCAGTGACGAGAATTTTCATGGGACGGGCTCCTGACTGGATGGAAAGCGGTGAGTTTGCATGCGATGTGTGTACGGGTGCGAACAGATAGCCGACTCCGCACGCGCACGAGTCCTTGCATGGGTTGAGGATAGAACATTGACGCGAGTCTGTTTACCCGACAAGGCAAGCCAAAGCGCTTCGGCATGAACGCGGGGAACGGCGGACGTTAGGAAGAGCTGGATGCTCGCCTTCGCGAGCATGACGCCTTTGAGGGTGAGGCGAGGTTCGGTCTTCGAGCGCATGACGGCTGCTGATTGGCGCGATGTGTCAGCGAGCCCAGCCTTAGCCCCTCGCCCCTTGCGGGAGAGGGGGTTGGGGAAGGGTTGGGGAGAGGAGAGGTTGGGGAGAGGGTTGGGGGAGAGGGATTGAGGAGAGGGATTGGGGAGAGGGATTGGGGAGAGGGGGAGCCGTGTTCGGTTGCGGTGTTCCACCCCTCTCCCCCGGCCCCTCTCCCGCAAGGGGCGAGGGGGGATACATCGCGCCAATCCGGTAGCGGTGTGGTGGGCGAGGCGGGGTTCGGTCTTTGCGAGCATGACGGCGAGGCTAGGTGTGCGCTTGCTCGTCATTCCGGACTTGATCTGGAATCCAGTTCTATCGCTTACCTGCTCGCCAATCCCGCGTCGTCTGCTCCGCTATTCAAGTCGGTGCAATGCCCTGCGTTGCCGCCCACACCGCCAAGGCTTCGCGACCGATCTTGGCGTTGTGGCGGATGTCGACCGGAAAGCCGGGATGGAACAGGATGTGTTGCAGGCAGCGGGTGTGGGCGAATTGTTGCGCGAGTGAACGCAGTTCGGTGCGCAGTTGATCGTCGCTGATTGGGCTTTGCGGCTGGCGTTCGATGCACAGCAGCGGAATCTGCGCGCCCTGCTTGCCGAGGCCGACCAAGGCACTGCGGCGCACTGCAGGATGGGTGTTGAAGATCGGTTCCACCTGCTCGGTATAGCGCGGGCCGTCGGCGGTTTCGACGCGATGCGACTTGCGTCCGCAAAACCACAATCGCCCCGCCGCATCGACGTAGCCGACATCGCCCATCCGGTGCACGATGCGGGTGCTGCCATCCGGCAGCGTCTCGCGAATCTTCGCCAGCGCGGTGGCTTGCGGGCGTTCGAAATAGCTGTCGGTGGCGGTTGGTCCAGCGACGCTGATTTCACCGACTTCGCCCACCGCGCATTCGCGCACCTGCGACCAATCGGCAATGGCCGCATCCGTGATGGCGATGATGCGCACCTCGTTGGGTACGACCGCGCGCCCGACACAGGTGCCCGCCCCGGTTTCGGTGGCGGCGCGGGTGGCGCGCAGTTCGCGGCCTTCGATCACCGCCACCGGCAGGCATTCGGTGGCGCCATACGGCGTCCAGATTTCGCCGTCCTCGGGCAGCATGGCCTGCATGCGTTCGACCACCGCAGGCGGCACCGGCGCACCGGCCGAGGTGACGCGTCGCAGGCTGGGCAGGCGAATCGCGTGTTGCGCGCCATAGCGACTCAGCACGTCCAGTAGCGCGGGCGAACCGAACATCTGGTTGACCTCGAAGCGCTGGATCGCATCGATCAGCTTGGCCGGATCGGCGCGTGCCGGACGGGTCGGGTCCATATCGGGAATCACGCTGGTCAGGCCCAAGGCCGGATCGAACAGCGCAAACGGCGGAAACGTCGGCAGATCGACGCCGCCCGCTTGTATTCCGAAGGCGCGACCGAGCAGATCGATCTGCGCCACGAAATGCCGATGCCGATACACCACGCCCTTGGGCACGCCGGTCGAGCCCGAGGTGAACAGAATGGCCGCCACGTCCTCGCCCTCGGTGGCGCTGAGTTGCGGACCGCATCCGGCCCCCAGCGCTTCGAGCTGCGCCAGTGTGCGACCGCCCCACAACCAGCGCCGCCCGACGGTAACCCGTTGCCGCACATGGCCGCGTCCCCAGCCCAGCAGCAGACTGGCGAACTGCGCCAGCGGAATGCCGATGAACGCCTGCGGCGCGGCTTCATCCAGGCATTGCCGCAGCGCGCGCTTGTCGATGCCGGGATCGATCAGCACCGGCACCGCGCCGCGTTTGAACAGGGCGAACATCAGCAGAAAGAACGCGGGCGACGGACGAACCATCACCGCCGCGCGCACGCCTTGTCCGATGCCGATGCGCTGCAGTCCCGCCGCGATGGCATCGCTGCGTTGATCCAGCTCGGCATAACTGAGTTGCTGCGTGTAGCGCACACGGCCCTGCGCGTCCACGCCCGAGGGGCAACGGATGGCGATCTGGTCCGGTCGTTCGGCGGCCAGACGCGGCAGCGCGGCGGCGATGTTGGTCACGCTGGCCGCAGGGCCAGCGGCAGAAAATGCGGAATCGGTCATGCCCGCATTGTAAGGTCGCGATGCGGTGCGACTGGCTGCTAACGACTTCAATCGGCTGTTATCCTGCCCGCGCTTCGGCGATTCACCACTACACACAGGGGAACATCACATGGCACTGACGCAAGCACAGCAGCTCGATCTGGTTCAACGACTGGCCACCGACGACGCCTTCCGCGCCGCCTTTGAACAGGACAACGCCCAGGCCCTGATCAGCGTCGGCATCGATCCCAGTGAAGTTGACGATCATCTGGATGCCAGTCAGAGCGAGTGCGAACTGGCCGACAAGGCGACGTTTGCGGCGGTGCTGCAGGAGATGCAGAACGGACAGTTCACGGCAGCGATGGCGATGCAAACACCTCAGGTCAAAGTGGGCTAACGGAACGTTGGTGTTTTGCCAGGCAGATTGCGACCGTCAACACAAATAAATGCGCTGCCTTGGCAGGTAAAAGCTCTGCCCGCAGCTGACTCAGGGTGCGGGCTCGGCAACGCTCAGCACAGCAAGGCGCTCCTGCGTGGGTTGTGGCCATTGCTCCGCCTTGGCGGGCCAATCGCGGCGGAATTGCAAAACCTGCGCAGTCTGGCGTTCTTTGTTCGCCAATTCGGCAGAATCCAGTCCGGCCAGTTGACTGCGCACCACGTTGTAGCCCATCAGCAGGTAGTCGCCCTGGGCTTCGGCGTAGGCGCGACCGCGGTGCTCGCGCAGCCAGTCGGCCTCGCGCTGCGCGGCACCGACATCGTTCAATTGTCGATAGGCCGCCAATAGCCCGGCATGCACGGCGCACAGTTCACGACCATCGAGCAGGGGGAGCAGGCGATCGCGCGCCTGGGCGGGATCGTTGTGGTGCAGGGCGCGTGCCGCCTCAGTCAGTACGAGGCGTTGCTGCAGTTCATGCGGCAGGGCGGCAGGCACCAGCGGTGACGCCAGCGATTCGGATGCCGCCGCCAATTCGGCCTCGCCCTGTTGCCAGGCCAGCCAGGCCAGCAGATGCAGGCGGCGAATACGGTCGAGGTGGTGTTCCGGGTCATCGCTGGTGGCGGGCACTGCCTGTTCCTCGCGCCAGAACTGCTGCAGTTCCTGGCTCAGGGTGTCGGTGTCCCACAGCAGGCTGCCGGTGGCCAGACGTGCCGCCGCCCAGGCCCGCGCAAGGCGTACGCTGCCGCTGAGGCTGGCCTCGCGCACGCCGTCCAGTAGTGCCAGACCACGCTGCCAGTCGCCCGCATCGATGTGCATCAGGGCCTCCGCGTGCTGGTGTTCCCATTGGGTCTTGGCATCCTCGGCGGGTGGCGCTTCGGCAAACACCTGCCAGGCCTTGGGCCATTGCCGCTGTGCGGCATGGGCGCGGGCGTAGAACTCGCGTTGAAAGCCCGAGCCCAAGGCGACGGCGGTCTGGAACTGGCTGATCGCCTCGGCATAGCGTTGTTCGGCCAGATACATCACGCCGAGCAGGTAAACCGCCGTGCCACGGTATGGATTCTTGTCGGAAGCACCGGTTTCCAACGCCTTGCGCGCTGCCGTCCAGTCCGCTCCCTGAAACCAGGCGAAATAGCCGTAACTGTTAACGCCACGGTAAAAGTCAGGATACATCTCGGCCAGCAAACGCCAGCGCTTCAGCCCCTCGGGAGTGCCGCCCTGCAGATTGGCGCGCACCGCATCCAGATAGAGTTTCTCGCGTGGCGTCAGCCGGTCCAGATCGGCATCCAGTAGTGCCAGTTCGGCGGCCATTTCCGCACGCATGGCGGAATCGCGATAGGACATGGCCAGTTCCAACCGCGCGCGAGCGAAGCGCGGGTCGAGGCCAAGTGCATGTAGAAGGAGTTGATGCTCCCTTTCGAAGTCACCGCTTCTTATCGCTTCTCGCGACAACGTAAATGCCCGCAGCGCGTCCAGATTGTCGGTCGCCACCTGTGCCAAGGGCAGATCACTGTTCTCGATACTCGCGGTCGCTTCGCCCAGTCGGTCACGCAGGCGTTGATTGAGTTGATCGACGGCGGGCAGTACCTCGGTTGTTTGCCCGCCATCTACCGATTCGGCATACACCGTGGCTTGGGTCGATGGATCGACCACTTCGGCAGTGACGCGCAGTTTGCCGCCGACTTCGGCGATGGTGGGCAGCAACAGTGCACGGGCGCCCAGGCGCTGCGCCAGTTCGGCGCCGATCTCGCGATCCACGCGGGTGCTGTCGGGATCGCGCTGCATCAGTTCCAATGCCTGCGCCAGGCGCAGGTCGGACAGCACATTGACGTGATTGGACTGCTCCAGGCTGAGCCGGAAGGCTTCCTGCAGGCCGTCGTCGAAGCGCACATCGCCGGTGAGATTGCGCACGTCGCCCAGCACGATCCAGTCGCGCTCGGCAAAGGCGATGGCCGGTTTGGGCTGCAGCCATTGCCAGGTCGGAAAGCCGATCAACACCGCCAGCAGCAGGGCTTCCAGCGCGAGCATGCCGGGCCGCAGCCAGAGCGGTGTTTCGCGATGCGCCTTGCCCGACCAGGCCGGTGTCTTGAGCGGCGCCACGCCGGGTTCGCCCACCTCGAACACCGCAATCGCTTCGTCCACGCCCTTCAGCTTGAAGCGGCCATGCTGCATTCATTCCAGCCGCGCCAGCGCGCCACCGAGTTCACCTTCGGCGCGATGCGCCAAGGTGTAGGCCACGCTCGACAGCAGAATCTGCTCGGGTTGCGCCAGGCTCATCAGCCGCGCCGCGACGGGCTTGGCCAGGCCTTCCACTTCCATCGGCTTGGCGCCATGCGCGATATCGTCGGCGTCGTTGATCCAGGTGCGCACTTCACCGACATGGATGCCGATGCGCGCCTGCACCTTCAAGGGCAGCTTGGCGCTGAACTCGCGCAAGGCGCGTTGGTATTCCAGCGCGAAACCGATGGCGTGAATCGGGCGATCAAACAGACTGAGCATGCCGTCGGTCTTGTCGATCTCCTGCCCGCCGTGCACGCGCAGCAGGTTGCGCACCAGACGATCATGCTGGCGGATCAGGTCGGCGGCGAGCTGGTCGCCGAGGCGGCTGACCCATTGCGTCGAGTCCACCAGATCGCTGACCAGCAGTGTGCGCAGCACCGTGGCGCTGTGGGAGTCGCTAGGGCTGGCAGCTCGGTTCATGGTCGGGCCTGTGCGTTCAGCGGGAACACGCGGAGCGAGGAATGTTGAAGGCAGCGGGCCCCACGCCGCGCCTTCACTCTCAATCGCAAGAAACTGCCGCTGCCTTGCAGCGTGCATACGCCGGGTCGACATGCGAGGCTGCATTATTCGCCGCTTATCGAACGCTGGCAATGCAAGCGCGGTAAATCAGTCATTGCTCATCGACACAAAGCGATGGGGTTGGCAGTTTGAAGAGTGCATCTGTTTGACGTGTTGTGTCGGCCCCTCTCCCCTTGCGGGAGAGGGGCGGGGGAGAGGGGTAAAGCCTGTGCCGGGCGCGGTTCCCCCTCTCCCCAACCCCTCTCCCGCAATGGGGAGAGGGGCTAACGTTCGGCAAACGGATACATCGCGCCAATCGGGTGGGAAGAAGGGCGTTGTTTGCCGCGCTGACGCAGCGCGAATCCGGAGGAGTCGCCATGCAATATCGTCGAATGGGCCGCAGCGGGTTGAAACTGTCGGCCGTGTCACTGGGTGC
>JAWLAY010000015.1:0-124639 GCA_041395245.1 Lysobacteraceae bacterium | reverse complement strand
CGCAGGCGCGCCTGTTTGTCGACCTGCCGCCCGGCTGGAGCAATGTCGATACGCAGTACCTGCGCACGCGGGACGGCAAGGGCTTCGTGATCGTCGATCCGCGGCAGCGTTTTGATCGCCCGACCGGTTGGTTGATCGCCGGGGATGTCGGTACCCGGCGTGAGCAGATTCATGGCATGGAAGTGAGCGTGGCCGCGCCCAAGGGCGATCCGATGCGGCGCAACGAGTACATCGCCTTCATCAATATCGTGGCGCCGGAAATGCTGGCGGCGTTTGATTCGCTGCCGAAGAAACTGCTGATCGTCGGTGCCGGTGATCCGATGTGGCGCGGTGGGCTGTCCGGTCCGCGTTCCCTTTATCTGCATGCGGATCGGCCGATTCTGAGCGAGAACGGCACCAGCACGTTGATTCACGAGCTGGTGCATGTGGTGACCCGTGTGCGCGGCGAGGCCGATGACGACTGGATTGCCGAAGGGCTGGCGGAGTTTTATTCCATCGAGCTGATGCGCCGTTCGGGCTTGCTGACCGAGGCGCGCGCCGACAAGGCGTTTGAGTGGATGCGCCATCACGGCAAGGCGATCAAGACGCTGCGTGCCGACCGCAGCTTTGGCCCGCGCACGGCACGTGCAGTCACCCTGTTGCGGGCGCTGGACGCCGAGATTCGCCAGCGCAGCAACGAAGAACACAACCTCGACGACGCGGTGCGTGCGCTGATGGCGCTGAAACGACGGGTCAGCAGCGCGGACCTGCGTGACGCGGTGCGGGCACTGATCGGCCGTGATAGCGAGGTTCTACAGACCCCATTGCTGGACGCCTGAGCGAACTGCGGCGGATGGTCGCAGGCAGAGTGCCCGCACGCGCTAAAGTGTGGGCATGGATGCCAGTCGCCTGAAATTCCTCCGCCTGTTGAGCACCCTGCGCAGTGTCGCGCTGCCGGGGCAGGCCTTGGCGATTGTCGTCGCGCTGCACGGCCTCGGCTTGCCCTTGCATGCCACGCCGCTGTGGCTGGGCGTGCTGTTGCTGGCACTGTTCCAGTTATGGGTGATGTGGCGCTTGCAGCATCCGCAGTCCCTGCATGCCAGTGAGCTGGCCTTGCATCTGGGCGTCGATCTGGCGGCGCTGACCTGGCTGCTGTTCTGGAGCGGTGGCAGTGCCAATCCGTTTGTCTCACTGTATCTGGTGCCGATCGCGCTGTCGGCGGTCGGCTTGCCGGGCGCATGGGTCTGGGCGGTGGGTGCCGCCAGTGGTCTGGCCTACGTGATGATGGCCCTGTTCGCGCCCGCATTCCCCCATGTGCATGGCGATGTCAGTCTTGGATTCGACCGTCACCTGTGGGGCATGGCGATCAATTTCGGTTTGAGCGCGCTGGTCTTCATTCTGGTGCTGCGCCGCCTGGCCAGTGCGCTGGGAGAGCGCGAGCATGAGTTGTCACAGATGCGCGAACAGGCGCTGCGCAACGAAGGCATTGTGGCTCTGGGTACACACGCTGCCTCGCTGGCGCACGAGCTGAATACGCCGCTCGGCAGCATGGCCTTGCTGCTGGACGATCTGGTGGTCGACTACGCCGACGATCCGCGTCTGGCCGAAGACCATGCCTTGCTGAAGACGCTGACTGCCGAATGCCGTGATCGGGTGCGTTTGCTGGTGCAGCGGGCGCGCGGCGAAGACCTGCCAATGCAGACGCTCGATGTGTTTCTGCAGGGCGTGCTGGAGCGCTGGTCGCTGACCCGACCGGACGTGACGATGGATGTTCGCGGCATCATCCCGACGCGCTTGCGCCTGCGCGCCAACAGCGGCATGGAGCATCTGCTGCTGGCCTTGCTGCACAACGCCGCCGATGCCAGCGCCAGCAAGGGGTTGCGGAAGATCGGGTTGGAGGTCAGCTATCCCGCCAGCGCACAGGGGACGGGCGGCCTGTTGCTGCAGATTCGCGACTTCGGACCGGGCATCGACAGCGCGCTGGCACCGCGTTTGGGGCGCCTGTTCGAGAGCGGCAAGGCCGAGGGTTTGGGCCTGGGGCTGGCGCTGTCGCACGCCGCCGTGGAGCAACTCGGTGGGCGCTTGAGCCTGCGCCCCCATGTGGATGGCGGCAGCCTGACCCGCGTCGAGCTGCCGATGCAGGCATTTGAGATGGATGCAGGATGAGCAGGACGGAACGGACCATGGAAACAGAACTGCGACACGGCTGGGTGGTGGATGACGACGCCGTTTTCGGGCGCACGCTGGCGCGCGCATTGGAGCGGCGCGGCCTGCACTGCAATGTGTTTGCCGATGGCGACGAGGTGCTACAGGCGGCGCGAACCCGAAGCGCGGATTTCGTCGTGCTGGACCTCAAGCTGGGCCAGCAATCCGGTCTGTCGCTGATCGAGCCCTTGCTGGAACTGCATCCTGACCTGCGCATCCTTTTGCTGACCGGTTACGCCAGCGTGGCGACCGCTGTCGAAGCGATGAAGCGCGGCGCCGTCAATTACCTGCCCAAGCCGGCCTCTGCCGACGCCATCGTGCGCGCGCTGCTGGATGAGGAGGACGAATTGCCCGAGCTGGAAGACAGCACCCGCATGACGCCCCTGGCGCGCGTGGAGTGGGAACACATCCAGCAGGCCCTGGTGGAAACCGGCGGCAACCTGTCCGCCGCCGCCCGCCTGCTGGGCATGCACCGGCGCTCGCTGCAGCGCAAACTGGCGAAGCGTCCGTCGGGCGAATCCATGCTCTGAGCATGGGTAGTACTCAGCGCCGCCGCAGTCCTTGCCAGCCGATCAGCAGCAGCGCAGATATCAACAGCGACATCACCCAGCCGCGCTGAACCGGAAACAGCGGGACAATTTCTGCTTGGGGGTTGCCGGTCGGACAGATCGGTACCGGCTCGCTGACTGACAGCGAATCGGCCGGTGTTGCGGGCGCGATCTCGTAACTAGTCCGGCCCGCGTTTCGGTATTGCTCGTCCAGTCGCAAGACCAGCGCGTCCGCGCCGGATGGAAAGGCGTCCGCCGTCAATTGCATGCGGCAACGCCAGGATTCACCGGCTGCCAAGGCCGGACTCTGCCACGCGATGCCGTAGTCGAAACACAGCACGGAACCTTCGGCAGGTCCGCAGCCCATCGGGATGTCGGCGTCGATGGAAAACGAGGGAAAAACGCCGTCAAGGCAAGCACCGGCATTGACCGGGTCGACCGCGCTTGGGCCTTCGTTCTGCACGGTGATTTCGACAGTGCGCACCGGCGGATTGGTCGTGGCGGCGCACAGTGGTTCGATACGGAAACTCAGGTGGGTCAGGCTGCCGAACTTGAGTTGGACCGACTGCGTTGGCAGCAGTGGCGTACCGCTGGGGTCGACGGCTGAAAACCGCAGACTCAGGTCGCTGCGCGAGTCGGCAGCGCGACTGACCCGGTAGCGGCAGACCACTTCGCCATGCGCGGGGATCGCTGCGACAGTCAGTCGATAGCCGTAAAGCGTGATCACGCCGACGCTTCCGATCACGCCATGGCTGGGTTGACCGCACAGGCTGGGGTCCAATGCCTCGATCAGCCAGTCGGCAGGGTTGTAGAGACTGGGTGACCCCGTTCCGGCTGCAGCAGGAAGGCCTCGCTGGCGGCATCGCTCGGGTTGCGCAACTCGAACTGGAACTCGCTGCTTTCGCCTGGTTCGGCGAATACCTGGGCGGCGTGACCACCCTGCGTGCTGAGCAGTATCGGAAAATCCTGGGCGCGTGCCATCGGGATCAGCAGGGTCAGCATGGCGCAGACGAACAGATGGCGCATCTTCATTCGCGAGAACCCGATCCGTTGTCGGAGACGGACATCGTATCCGTCGTGGTACGGCCTGTCCTGCTAACCTTTTAGACATGGACACTCTCAAAATTCTGGTCATCGGGTCGGGTGGGCGCGAGCATGCGCTGGCCTGGAAACTGGCGCAGTCGCCGCGGGTTGCCGAGGTGCTGGTGGCGCCGGGCAATGCGGGCAGTGCGCGTGAGACGAAATGCCGCGCGGTGCCGGTCGCGGTGAGCGACATTGACGGTCTGCTGGCGCTGGCGCAGGCCGAGCGGGTGGCATTGACGGTGGTCGGTCCCGAAGTGCCGCTGGTCGCCGGTGTAGTGGATCGTTTTCGTGCTGCCGGATTGCGCATTTTTGGCCCGACTGCGGCGGCGGCGCAGTTGGAAGGCAGCAAGGCCTTCGCCAAGGATTTTCTCGCCCGGCATGGCATACCGACGGCGTTCTACGCGGTGCATACCGAGCTGCAGGCGGCGCTGGACTACGTACGCGAGAAGGGCGCGCCGATCGTCATCAAGGCCGATGGGCTGGCGGCGGGCAAGGGCGTTGTGGTGGCGATGAGCCTCGCGGAAGCCGAGGCGGCGGTGACCGACATGCTGCAAGGCAATGCCTTCGGCGAGGCCGGGTCGCGCGTGGTCATCGAAGAATTTCTCGACGGCGAAGAAGCCAGCTTCATCTCCATGGTGGACGGCCACACCGCGTTGCCGATGGCGACCTCGCAGGATCACAAGCGCGTCGGCGAAGGCGATACCGGCCCGAACACCGGCGGCATGGGCGCGTATTCGCCCGCGCCGGTGGTCACCCCCGACGTGCATGCGCGGGTGATGCGTGACGTGGTCAATCCGACCGTTGCGGGCATGCGCGCCGATGGCATGCCGTTCACCGGCTTCCTTTACGCGGGCCTGATGATCGATGCCAGCGGTGCACCGAAAGTCATCGAGTTCAACGTGCGCTTCGGTGATCCGGAAACCCAGCCGGTGATGCTGCGACTGCGCTCGGACCTGCTCGATCTGCTGGATGCCGCGCTGGATCAGCGCCTGCATGAGGTCAGCGCCGACTGGGATGCGCGTCCTGCCATCGGCGTGGTGATGGCGGCAGAGGGCTATCCCGGCACGCCGCGTGCGGGCGATGTCATCCACGGACTGGACGCCGTGCCCGATGCCGTCAAGGTGTTCCATTCCGGAACGCGCTTGCAGACGGAGGCGGTCGTGACCGCGGGCGGACGCGTGTTGACGGTCTGCGCGCTGGGTGAGGATGTCGCCGATGCGGCGCGTCACGCTTATGCAGGCGTCGATGTCATCCACGTCGAAGGCGGTTTCTGCCGACGCGACATCGGCTGGCGTGCGATGGCCCGCGAGCAGCATGAGGCGGGTAACGACCACAACTGATCGCGCGGCGGCGCAAACGGGGGCGATATGCAGGTACGACAAGCGTGGTTGAGTTTATGTCTTGCCGTGGCAGCGTGCCCGGCCCTGCTTGCCCAGCCGCACGCGCTGGCAACGCCGACCGTGATCGTCGACGCGCACGGTCTCGGTGCGCAGGGTGTGCGGGCACTGACCGGCGCGGACGGGGTGATCTGGCATGCCGAGTTTGGCAGTGAGCTGCTGCTGGGCGTTGACGACAAGACACTGCCCACCTGGCTGGCTCGCGATGCCGTCCGAGCGGGTCCGGCGCGTCTGGCCTTCGACCAGATCGTGGTGCGCGATCACGTCTGCACCGTGCATTCGCCCGAGACACCGCTGGCGGTGATCGGCGGCTACCAGATCCTGCGGCGTCCGCCTGCCTTGGTGCGCGCCACCAAGGGCGCGGCCATCGTCGGTGAACCCTTGCCAGAGGACGGGGTGGTGGCGCGACTGGCGAGCAATGCGGAGCAGGCCGTCAAGGCCAAGGGCGCGAACCCGACCGTCGCTGCCATGGTGGCGAAGGTCAATGCCGCGCGCTGGTTCGACGATGTGGAAGCGCTGGCCGCGATCAATCGCAACAGCTTCAGCGATGAACTGCCGCACGCCCGCGACTGGCTGTTGCAACGCCTCGCCGATGCCGGTCTGCAGACCGGAACCCACAGCTTCACCTTGAACAGCTCATCCTGTGGCACCAGCCTGCCGGACCGCGTACTCGACAACCCGTGGGGACTCAAGCGCGGTGGCCGCTTGGCCGACGAATGGGTCGTGATCGGTGGTCACTACGACAGCCGCAACTCGGTGCGCTGCGATGGCGTCAGCAACCTGCAACCGGGCGCCAACGACAACGCCTCCGGCTGCGCGGGCGTGCTGGAGCTGGCTCGCGTGTTCCGCAACGTGCCCACCGAACGCAGCCTGTTGTTCATCTGCTTCTCGGGCGAGGAACAAGGCCTGATTGGCAGCCTGCGCTATGTGCAGGACCTGATTGCCGAAGGTCGCATGGCGCAGATCAAGCACATGGTCAACCTCGACATGATCGGCCACGCGGTGTCGGACAATCTGGATGCGCGGGTGGAAACCAACAACGCCCAGCAGGCCCTGCTGGCGGTGTATGCCAGCGCGGCAGCGACCTATGCGCCCGAGCTGAACCTGATCACCAGCGCGGCGACGCAGGCCTATTCGGACCACTGGTATTTCCTCACCCAGGACGTGCCTTCCGTATTCACCTGGGAAAACGGCGCTGGCATCTACCCGCAGTACCACGCCGTCGGTGATCTGCCCAGCGCCATGCTGCGCGCCGAAGCCCTCGCGGGCGGTATCCTGAAAATGGACACCGCCGTCCTGGCCGAAGAAGTCATCGCCAGCGACCTGTTGGCAGATAGTTTTGAGGGGGCGGCACACTGAGCGAGGGCGATCGCTCGTGGCGGTTTGACATGGATTGCGATGGGGCCATGCGGAAAATTTAGCGATGACCCAAGCAAGGGCGAACGGGAGAAAGCCAATGAAGCGACCGCCGGTTTTGGTATTGCTGGCCCTGGTCGTGGCGATGAGTAGCTCATCGGCAATCGCGAGTGGAATCACCCGCATACGCATCTTGCCCAACCCGGCAGTCGTTTCCGACGACCTTCAGGTTCGCATCGATGTGGAAGGCTGCGATTCCACCTCCGGCTCCGCACTGGTCGATTCGGTCGAACGGGAAATTCGGGTGTCGCTGTCAGCAAACGATTTTTGCGACACCGGAGATCCTGCCAACTACGTCAGCCCGCGTTACATTCCGGTTGGTCCATTGCCGCTTGGCATCTGGCGTGTGAACTACCTGTCTTGCACCAATGCACCACCACCCTTGCCGCCCTGCCAGACCTTTCGGACCGAAGTTCTGCAAGTGGTCGGTGAGCGGCCGACGACGGTTCCGTTGAGCGGGTTGCTCTCGGTCGCCCTGATATGCGCGGTCTTTGGGAGTGCGACCTTCATGCTTTGGCGGCACAGGCAATCCGCGTAGACCCATCGCTGGCAGGACGAGGATCGGCGGCGTCATTCAAGGCGGTCTGTCACCCGCGAGAGGCCCCTCAACCCTGATCCACCTGCTTCAACATCCCCGACAGGCCGCCTTGCAGGGCGAACACTTCGTAGCCGAGGCGGGTGAGGATGAAGGCGGCGGCGCTGCTGCGTTCGCCGGTGTTGCAGTAGACGATCAGCCTGGCCTTGCGGTCGATCTGGGTGGCGGCGTCTTCGCGCAGGCGGTACAGCGGCAGGTTCAGGGCGCCTTTGATGGCCCGCTGCGAGAACTCTTCGGGCATGCGCACATCGATGAGCACCGCGCCCGCCTTGACCAGCAGCGAGGCTTGCCCCGGCGTTATCCAATCGATAACGGGTGGCTTCAACACTTGTTCGAAGGCTTGTCGCGACAGGCGCATCAAGCGGCCGTCCTGCATCATGCGGACGGTGGCGTTGCGTTGGGTGTTGGCCAGCAACGCGTCCTCACCGAAGCAGTCGCCCCGCACCAGATACGCGACCACCGCTTCGTCGTCGTCCAGGGTCTTGGAAACCGAGGCGGCACCGTCTTTCAACACGTAGAAATAGTCCGGGTCGTGGCCTTCCTGGATCACGATCTGCCCACTGCGAACCGGGATTTCCTCGAACGACTGGAACATGCGCTCGATGTTGCCGGTGGGCAATTTGTGGAAGGCGCGACTCTGCAGCAGACGAAACACCCAGCGGTTGCCATCCGGCGAGGGGTCGAAGTGGCGGAAGTTTTCCTGCCGACTGATCTGATCCCACGCGATGACCTTTTCGGTGTAGCGCCGATCCAGCCGCACGACCTTTGCACTGGCGCTGGTGACACTGGCGGTAAACCGTCGCGGCTGCGACTCGCCCAGCGGATAGCGTCCCTGCAAGGAGGCAGCGCTGATGTCCTTGACACGGCCATCGCTGTACACACCACGCACGTCGCCTTCCAGCAGGTACATCACATCGGTGTCGATGTCGCCGGCACGAAACAGCAGCTCGCCACGCTGATAGGTGGCGGGCAGTGCCTCACTGGCGAGCTGGGTCAGGGTTTCGTTGCGCAGACTGTCGAGGGGATAGAGGTGGGCCAGTGCGGTGGCGTCGATGCTCATGGTGTTGCCTTGGATGGTCTCGAATCAAAATCGCTCAAAGCCTGCGTCACTGCAAGCGGTTGCGTCGACTGGCTTGCAATTTGCAGGCCGTGTTCAAATTGTGAACTTTCTCGCCGATACGCTTTGGGATTGATGTCCCTCAACTACACTGCGAGCGGTTGGGGGATAGTCGGCGGTTGCTGAATTTTGCGCGCAGAGCGTCGTCGCCTGCGTGGTGTGCTGGGGTTGTCATGGAGATAACAATGAGAAATATCTGGGTGGGCGTCGCGCTGTGGCTGGCGGCTGGCTTGGTATCTGCACAAACGCCATCGATCACGTCGGGCGTGCCGAGTCAGTCCTTTCTGGGCGAGCAATTCTGCTTTGACACGACATTGACCAACAGCGGGGCACCGGGCTACGGGCCTTACTTGCGTCTGGTGTTGCCACCCGAGCTCAGCTTCACCAGCGCAGAAATCTTTGCCGTGCCGGCAACGGTCATCACGGTGGGTAGCTTTCCGGCCGCGCCGGGCAACCAGTTGACCGATCCATTCACCGGTGCGTTGGTGACGGGTCCGGCGGGCAGCACCTTCCGCCTCATCGAATTGCCGGTAGGGTCGGTGGTCACCGGCAACCCGCCGTTGACGACGGAAATCTGTCTCACCATCCAATCCGCTGCGCTGGTCGGCACGCCCTATCCGGTAAGTCTGACGCCGGTGTATCGCTACGGTGATACGCCCACGGGTGCGAACGGTCCGATTGTCGGCGTCAGTCCGGCCCAGACCGTGACGCCGACCGTGTTGCTGTTCGAAAAGACCGACAGTGCGCCCGAGTCCGAGCGGCCGCCGGGTCCAAGCTGGCCGGTGACCTACACGCTGACCGCCAATATCGCCAATACGGCGACCATCAATCCGATCACCTTCAGCGACACCTTGCCTGCCAATGCGCAGTACGTCGGGCCAATCACCATCACCGGTGGCGTGGGATGCGCCATCGTCAGTACACCCTCCACGGTGGTTCCTGGCGGAAATCTGCAGGTGACCTGCAGTGGCAACACGGTGGGCACCACATCCGCCACGGACATCGTGGTGAGCTACCCGGTGCATTACACCGACGTGCTGGATGAGACGAATTGCGGTCGATCCAGTGCGACGAACGCCGCGACGGCCGCCGCAACCTATGTGCCCGGTGTGGGTGCGCCGCAGGTGCTGCCAACAATCAATGCGCAGACGACGGTGGAACTGGAGCATTTTTCGCTGCAGAAGGGCGCATCGCCCGGCGCGGTGGTGCCTGGCGACAACGTGACCTACACGCTGTCAGGACAAGTGACCGACTTTGGCTCGGTGACCAATCTGGTCGTCACGGATGTGCTGTCGGATGGGTTGCTCTATGACGGTGCCGCAGGAGCGACGGTCAGTGTCAACGGCGGCCCGGCGCAGCCCGTGGTGCCGGTGGTAGTGAACGATGGGGCGCCGAATTTCACCCAGACGCTGACGTTTGACATCGGTGCGGTGACCGGCGCCTTGAGTGCGGGTACCGCGATCTCGATCAGCTATCAGGCTGAAGTGCAGGCGGTGTATGCCGACCCCGCCGATGGCCCGGTGCGCGCCTCCGACGACTTGCCGAATACGGTCGTTTCGGCCTACGACACCGTGCAGGGCGCGACCGCGTGCTCCGAGGGTAGCGCGGCGTCGGTGGGCGTTATCCCGCTCACCATCGAAAAGACCATCCTCAACCCGCAGCCTGCCTATGGGCCCGGGGACACGGTCACCTATGTGTTGACGATGAACATCCCTTCGGGCGACACGTGGCAGATCCAGTTTTCCGACTACTTCCCGCTGCCGGTGTTCAAGGTCGCCGACATCGATACCACCTTCGGCACGGGTGACATTCGCCTCGGAGCGGCGCACACCTTGGGCGGTGGCTTCGTGCCGACCGCGATTTCCGTCGACATCGCGCAGAACGCCTTGTTCGTGCAGTGGCCGGATGTGGTGTCCGCCAGTGGAGAGGTGATCCAGATCGAAGTCGATGTCACCGTTACGGATGATCCCTTTGCCGACGACCAGTTCCTGACCAATCTGTTCCGCGCGCAAGCCGCCAACACACCGGGTTTGCAGGCAACCGAGACCACGCCCGTGCAGATCCACGTGCGCGCGCCGGAGTTGGTCATTACCAAAGGCGTGCTGAGCACCGGCGGCAACGGCGTGATCGCGCCGCCTGCGGCGACGCTGCCGGTCAACGGCAACATCACCAACGTCGATGCCGGCGACACTGTGACCTGGCAGGTGACCCTCGAGAACATCGGTGGTGATTCGGCGGTGGATGTGCGGGTGACCGACACGCCGCCTGCCGGATTGAGCAGTTGCGTACTCGGCAGTGTGACCTACGGCGATGGCTCCGCATTGGCGTCCAGCGGTGATCTGTTCGGTGCAGGATTGCTGTTGTCCGGTGCCCTGGCCGGTAACGACGGCAATCCATCTGGCGGCGGCGCGCCCTATGGCACCGACACCGCGCTCATCACCTATACCTGTTCGTTGGCGGCCACCGTCGCGCCGACGCAGGTGATCACCAATTCTGCCACCGCCGTGTATTCGTCGGTGCCCGGCGGTCCGGCTTTCCCATCGATCAGCGATACCGCCACCGCAACCGTGCGCAATGTCAGCCTGACCAAATCGGCGGTGGCAAGCTCGGAAGCGCACACCGTCGATTCGCCGTTACGCCTCGCGGTCGGCGAGATCGTGCGCTATCGCCTGGCCGTGCAAGTGCCCGAAGGTCTGACCGCTGACATGCGGGTATTTGATGTGTTGCCGGTGGGTCTGACTTTCCTCAACGACAACTCCGCGCGGGTGGTGTTTGTCAGCAATGGCGCAGGACTGAGTTCCAGCACGCTGGGCGGCATCAGCGACATTTCCGGCTCGGCCGCGTCGGCGGCGACCACGCCGTTGACCGGTGAATTCGATCTGGGTGCGGCGTCGGCGGTTCAAGTCGGCAGCAGCACGCTCACCTGTAATCCACCTGGCACGTTTGCCACCGGCACGGATGTGTGTTTCCGCCTGGGCGATGTCAGCAATGCCGACAACGACAACGACGCCGAGTTTGTGGTCGTCGAGTTCAATGCCATCGCCGATAACTCGACCACCGGCAGCAACGATGCTGGGGATGGGCGCGCCAATACGTTCCGCTTGGGTACGGGTGGAACGTCACTCGGTACGTCCAACACGATCAATGCCACGATTGTCGAACCCGCCATCACGGTCAACAAAGTCGCCAGTCCGACCGCAGGCGACGCCGGTGACACGATCAACTACACGGTCACCCTGACCGCAGCAGGCGGCACGAACAACAGCACGGCCTTCGACATCGCGATGAGTGATGTGCTGCCTGCCGCCGTGGTGTTGAATGTCGGTTCGGTATCGACCTCAACGAGCGGAACGGTTGGCGCCGTCACCAACGCCAGCGCGGGTAATACGGTCAGTTTGAGCGTGGCCTCGATGGCCCCCGGCAGCGTGCTGACCATCACCTACAGCGGCACGCTGCAGCCGAGTGTCGCGCCGGGTACGAATGTCAACAACACCGCGTCCGCCACCTGGACCAGTTTGCCGGGTGCGAGCGGCACAGCGGGTAATCCCACTAGCAGCAACACGCCGGGTGCGGCGGGCAGCGACACCGGTGAGCGCACCGGCTCGGGCTCGCCGGCGCAAAACGATCATGTGAACAGCGATGGTGCGACGGTCGCCATTTCCCAGGTGCAGTTGGCGAAAGTGGTGTTCGCGACCAGTGATGCCGCCAGTGGATCGGCGCAGCACAACGTGGCGCAGCCCGATGTGCTGATCGGCGAGACCGTGACCTATCGTGTGACGGCCACCTTGCCGGAAGGCAGCACGCCGCAGGTGGTCATCAGTGACACCCTGCCGTACAGCAACGGCGTGATGCAGGTAGTTTCGGCCAGCGTGATCAGTGTGGGCGGCAACCTGTCGCCAACGAACGCCAGTCCTGCACCGACCATCACCGATGTGCAGTTGGTCGATGGCATCAACGACACGGTGAGTTTCGATTTTGGTGCTACCACCAACACGGCGGATGGTGTATCCGATGCGAACGACCAGATCGTGGTCGAGATCGTGGCCTTGCTGCGTGACTTGCCTGCCAATGTCAACGGCGATGCGCTGACCAACACGGCACTGGTGCAGTTTGGTCCTGGCCTGAATGCCAGCGCCTTTGCCATCGTCGATGTGGTCGAGCCGCAGTTGCAGATTGCCAAGACGGGTGACGTCAGCTCGGGTGATGCCGGTGACGCCGTGCTGTTCACGCTGGTGGTGTCGCATACCAGCGGCAGTCGCGCGGATGCGCTGGACGCGGTGTTGTCGGATGTGATTCCCGCCAACATGACCTATGTCGGTGGTTCGTTGACGCATACGGGCGGTGTGGCGCCGACCAGCTTCTCGGAGGCGGCCGGCACGATCACCGCGCTGTGGGACAGCTTGCCGCTGGGCCAGACCTCGACGCTGCAATTCAGCGCCACGCTGGACAATACGGTGGTGCCGGGTACGACCGAGACCAATACGGCGGATGTTGGCTGGACGTCGCTGACCGCCGATGGCGATCCCAACGAACGCGTCTACAGCGCCAGCGACAACCATGGCGTGCTGATCACCCAGTCCGGTCTGGTCAAGACGGTGTTCAGCACCGGCGAGCCGAGCACCGGCGCGACACAGTTTGGCGCGGAACCCGATCTGACTATTGGCGAGACGGTGACCTACCGATTCACGGTCACCCTGTCGGAAGGCACCACGCCCGGCGCGGTGGTGTTCGATCAATTGCCGACGGGTAGTGTGGCGCTGGAAGCGGTGTCGGGCACCATCGTCGCGGCGGGGGGCAATCTGTCTGGCGCTGGGCTGGCGACCGCGTCAGTGCTGAGCGACACCAACGCCGATGCCTTCAATGATCGCGTCACCTGGAATCTGGGTGATGTGCTGAACACACCGGACGGCGTTTCCAACGCGGCGGACCAGTTGGTGTTTGAAGTCGTCGCGCGCGTGGTCGATGTGGCCGTCAATCAGGGCGGCGTCAACGACCAGATCAATACCGCGACCTTGCAGGTGGGGGCCAGCAGTGTCTCGGGCACGGCCCTGATCGACATCGTCGAGCCGGAGGTTGTGCTGACCAAGGCGGTCACCAATCCGGCGGACGGCTTCGTCGACGCGGGCAATACGGTGACGGTGCTGTTAACGCTGGATCACAGCGCGGCGTCCAGTGCCGACGCCTTCAATCTGGTCCTGGCGGATACGCTGCCCTCGCCAGGTCTGAGCTGGATCAACAATGCGACGGTCAGTTCGACCTGCGCGGGCCTGGTCACCGATTCAAGTGCGGCGCCGCTGATCGTGTTCAGTGTGCCGACACTGGCGTTGGCGACCGATAGCTGCACCATCAGCTATCAGGTCACGGTCGATACCTTGGTCAATCCGACCCAGAGCTATACCAATACCGCCGCGCTGGAATACGACTCGCAGCCGGTGTTCACCGCTGGCTTGACGCGCCGCCAGAGCAGTAGCGATTCGGCCAGTGTCACCGTGTTGGCACCGAGTCTGGTCAAGGTCACCAGCGCCACCAGTCTGGGTGATACCGGCACCAACCAGTTTGGTATCGGTGTGGAAGATCTCGCCATCGGCGAGACCGTCACCTACACCCTCACGGCGGTGTTGCCCGAAGGCACGATTCCGAACACGGTCATCACCGACCTGATGCCTGCGAGTCCGGCGAGCGGATTCATCGAGGTCATCGGCGGCAGCGTGGCGAGTGTGGGTGCGAACATCAGCACCACCTTGCCGGGCACCCTGGTCATCGACGACTTCCAGGTCGCCGATGGCATCGACGACCGTGCGCGGTTCTCGTTTGGCACGGTGACCAATACGCCGAACGGTGTCAGCGACGCGGGCGACCGTATCGAGATCACTGTCGTCGGTCGCGTGGTGGACGTGGCCGCCAACGCGGCGGGTGACGTGCTGGTGAACACCGCGCAGTTGAGCTACAGCAGTGGCCCGACCTTGAGTGACACCGCCGATGTCGATGTGGTCGAACCCTTGATCGCGCTGGACAAGGGCATGACGCCTGCAGGAAACGGGACCGTGCGGATTGCCTTGTCGCTGTCCAACACCGGGACCGCGCCCGCCTACGACTTGGCGGTGCAGGACGTGCTGAGCGACACGCTGTGGAATCTCGGCTCGATCACGCCCGTTTCGGTGCCGAGCGGATTTGAGCTGGTACAAGTGCCTGCGGCCAACCAGACCACGGTGATCTTCCGCAGTCTGCCCGCCGCACCGCCGACCAATTCGGTGGAGCCCGGCGAAACCGTGACAGCGACCTTTGACGTGGCGTTGGCGAGCTTGCCACCGGCGACCAATCCGGTGCCGAACTCGGCAGACACCTCGGCGGGTTCGTCCTTGCCCGGCACCGACCCGGAAGAACGCGACCTGCCGCCGCGCAATGACACCGCGACGCTTGGCTTCCCGAATCTGATCGCCAGCAAGAACTCGGTACGCCAGATCGATGCGGACAGCTCGGGCAACAACTCGCCCGGTGACACCCTGCGCTACACCATCGTCGTCACCAACAATGGCGCCGGTGCGGCAACTGGCGTGGTCCTGACCGACGTACCGGATGCCAACGGCGCCTTGGTGGTCGGTTCGGTGACCACGACGCAGGGCACCATCACGGCGGGCAATGGCGGTGGCGACACCAGTGTTGCGGTCAATATCGGAACCATCGTGGTCGGTGCATCGGTGACGGTGACCTATGACGTCACCATCGACAATCCGCTGCCGGTCGGCGTGACCCAACTGGTCAATCAGGGCACGGTCAACTCGAACGAGTTGCCGTCCGTACCCACCGACGATCCCGATGAGCCGGGCAGCAGTGATCCGACGGTCGAGCCGGTGGTGGCTGCGCCCGACATGACAATCGGCAAGTCCGATGGCGGCATCAGCACGGTACCGGGCGGCACGGTGGCCTACACGCTGAACTACAGCAATGTCGGCAATCAGCACGCGACCGGCGTGGTGCTCAGTGAAACGGTCCCGGCCCACACCAGCTTCAATGCAGGCGCGTCAACGGCAGGATGGGCGTGTGTGCCGAGCAACGCAGCGGGTTCGACCTGTAGCCTGGCGGTCGGCGCGGTGAATGCCGGTGCGGGCGGTTCGGTGACGTTTGCGGTTACGGTGTTGCCGAGCGTGCCGGTTGCGGTGACGCAGATCGCCAACACCGCGACCGTGGCCGACGATGGCAGCAACGGTGTGGATCCCACCCCGGCCAACAACACCGCGTCGGACACCACTCCGCTGAACGCGACCCCCGACCTGACGATCACCAAGTCCGATGGCGGCGCGACGACGGTGCCGGGCGGCACGGTGGCCTATGCCCTGAGCTACAGCAACGTCGGCAACCAGGACGCCAGCGGGGTGACACTGACCGAGACGGTGCCCGCCAACAGTAGTTTCAATGCGGGTGCCAGCACGGCGGGATGGACTTGCGTGCCGGATGGCAACGCGGGTTCGACCTGTACGCTGCTGATCGGCGATCTCGCGGTTGGCGCAACCGGCAACGCGAACTTTGCAGTGACGGTCATCAATCCTCTGCCCGCGGGCATCGACCAGCTCAGCAACACCGCCAGCGTTGCCGATGACGGCAGCAATGGGGCCGATCCCACACCCGGCAACAACAGCAGCTCCGACACCACGCCGATCACGGCCGCGCCGGACCTCACCCTGAGCAAGGACGACGGCGCCACCAGCAGTTTCGCCGGTGGCGTGATCAGCTACACGCTGAACTATGCCAACGTCGGAAACCAGGGCGCGACGGGTGTGGTGATCAGCGAGACGGTGCCTGCCAACGTCAGCTTCAATGCGGGCGCGTCGACCGCGGGATGGACCTGTGTGCCCAGTGGCGCGGCGGGTTCGACCTGCACCTTGGCCTTGGGTAGCCTGGTCGCGGGTGGTTCGGGCACGGCAACCTTTGCGGTAACGGTCGACAACCCGCTGCCTGCGAGTGTGACCGACATCGCCAACACCGCCAGCATCGCGGACGATGGCAGCAACGGGCCCGATCCGACACCGGTCAACAACACCGATTCCGACACCACACCGGTCGGCGCCACGCCGGATCTGACCATCACCAAGTCGGACGGCGGCGTTACGGCGGTTCCCGGCGGCACAGTGGCCTACACGCTGGACTACAGTAATGTCGGCACCCAGGGCGCGACCGGCGTGGTCATCAGCGAGACGGTGCCAACGCATAGCAGCTTCAACGCCGGAGCCAGCACGGCCGGGTGGGTGTGCACACCGAACGGCAATGCCGGTTCAGCGTGCAGCCTGACGGTCGGCGGCTTGGCCGGTGGAGCAAACGGCAGCGCCGTGTTCGCGGTGACCGTGATCGACCCCCTGCCCGCTGGTGTTACGCAGATTGCCAACACCGCCAGCATTGCCGATGACGGCGACAACGGGGTCGATCCGACACCGGGGAACAACAGCAGCTCGGACGACACGCCGGTCGATGCGACGCCCGACCTGAACATCGTGAAGACCGACGGTGGCGTCAGCACGGTTCCGGGCGGTACGGTGACCTACACGCTCAACTACACCAACGTGGGGGATCAGGACGCTACGGGCGTGGTGTTGACCGAGACGGTGCCGACGCACAGCAGCTTCAATGCCGGGTCGAGCAGCGCCGGATGGACCTGCGTGCCGAGTGGCGCGGCGGGTTCCACCTGCACGCTGAGCATCGGTAATCTGGCGGCAGGTGCCTCGGGCAGCCGCAACTTCGCGGTGACCGTGGTCGATCCGCTGCCTGCAGGCGTCACGCAGATTGCCAACACCGCCAGCATCGCGGATGACGGCAGCAATGGTGCCGATCCGAATCCTTCGGACAACAGCAGCTCGGATGACACGCCGGTGGCAGCGACACCGGATCTGACCCTGCTGAAGGACGATGGCGATGCGCGCAGTCGTGCCGGTGAAGTGGTGGTCTACACCTTGAGCTACGCCAATGTCGGCGATCAGGATGCAACCGGTGTGGTGATCACCGATACGGTGCCCACCAACACGCGCTTCGTCACCGCCGGTAGCAGCGCGGGCTGGTCCTGCGCCAACCTCGCACCCGCGGGAACCGCCTGCAACCTGTCGATCGGCAGTCTGGCGGCGGGCGCCAGCGGCAGCGTCACCTTCGCGGTGCAGATCGATGACCCGCTACCTGCCGGTGTGACCTTCGTGACCAACACCGCCAGCATCGCTGACGACGGCAACAATGGTGCCGATCCAACACCCGCCGACAACAGCGACGACGACAGCACGCCGGTCAGCCTGTTGCCGCCCGTGGGCTTGAAGGAAGGCGTGGTCACCGATGTGCGCGAAGGCGCTATCGAGTGGACGATGTGGTGGTTCAACCCGAACAACACAGCGGATTTGCCGGTCTTCATCTACGACAGCATTCCGGTCTATTCGAACTATCGTCCGGGCAGCGTGAGCTGCACAGCGACCGGTGCCAGCCAGTGCTTGTCGGCCACCTACAACGCGGCGTTGAACCGCATCGAGGTGCTGGCGATCATTGCACCGGACTTCGGTGCGGCCCCCGACAGCCCGCCGGAAGCCTTGTCCAACGAGATCCTGATCCGCTTCACGGCGACCTCGGTGGCAAGTGGCACGCGATACAACCAGGGCTTGGCGAACTGGGACGAGAACAACAATGGTGATCCGTTGGATGATCGCGATGACGGTCAGGACCCGATCGTCACCGATGATCCGGTGACCCCCGACCCGGATGATCCGACCGGCGTGCCGATCGAGATCGTGCGCGTCATCCCTGCCTTTGGCGAGACCGGTCGCGGCCTGTTGCTGCTTGCCATCGCGTTGCTGGGTGGTCTGGCACTGCGGCGTCGGCTGCACTGAGCGTGCGCCTCACCCGGGCCGCTGGCGCGGCTCGGGTGAGGGCGATCAGGCAGGGCAATGAACCAAAAGGGCGCACCGTGGTGCGCCCTTTTTTCTTGCCCAACGCGAATAGACGGTTATCAGCCCGCGCTCATCCAGGCTTCGATGTCGTCGGCACTTCGCGGCGCCTCCTCACTCAGCACCTTGTAGCCTTGCTCGGTGACCAGTAGATCGTCTTCGATGCGTATGCCAATGCCTTGCCATTTCTGCGCCACGCCCTTGCTGCCGGGGGCGATGTAAATGCCGGGTTCGATGGTCAGCACCATTCCGGGTTCCAGCAGGCGATGTTCACCGCCGACGCGATAGTCACCGACATCGTGCACATCGAGGCCCAGCCAATGGCCGGTCTTGTGCATGTAGAAACGGCGGTAGCTCTCTTTGGCCAGTGCGTCCTGCAGACTGCCCTTCAGCAGACCGAGACGCAGCATGCCTTCGGTCAGCACCCGCACCGCGGCCTCGTGCGGCGCGATCCATGCGTTGCCCGCGAACACCTGCGTCATGGCCGCTTGCTGGGCCGCTTCCACCAGGTCGTGCAGTGCGCGTTGCTCGCGTGAGTAACTGCCGTTGATCGGAAAGGTCCGGGTGATGTCCGAGGCATAGCCCTGGAACTCCGCGCCCGCATCGATCAGCAGCAGCTCGCCGTTGGCAAGCGGGGCGTCATTGTTGCGATAGTGCAGAACACAGGCATTGGCGCCGCCGCCGACAATCGGCTCATACGACGCCACGGCGCCGTGCTTGCGGAACACGTACTGCAGTTCGGCTTCGATCTCGAATTCGCGCATGCCGGGCTTGCACGCCTGCATTGCCCGTCGATGTGCCAGCGCGGCGATGTGAGCACTGTGCTGCATCAGGCGAATCTCTGCCTTGCTCTTGAACAGGCGCAGGTCGTGCAGCAGGTGGCCAAGCTCCTGGAATTCGTGCGGCGATTCGGCGCCTTGCTTGACCAGCGCCCGCACGCGATTGACCCAGCCGATCAGCTTCAGGTCGAACTCGACCTCGCGGCCAAAATGGTAGAAAACCCGTCGGCGGCCTTCGATCAGGCCGGGCAGAATATCGTCGATGTCGCTGATCGCGTAGGCATCATCGAAGCCCAGCACGTCGACAGCGCCTTCCGGGCCAAGGCGCGGACCGTCCCAGGCTTCGCGTTCGGCATCCCGTTCGCGGCAGAACAACAGCATCTCGCCATGTTTGCGGCCCGGCACCAGAACCAGCACTGCTTCGGGCTCATTGCAACCCGACAGATACCAGAAGTCGCTGTCCTGACGATACGGGTAATGGCTGTCGCGATTGCGGATGCGTTCGGTGGCAGCGGGCAGGATGAGGATCGCGTCCTCGCCCGCCAGCTTCATGAGTTGACGTCGTCGCCGCACGAACTCCGCGCGGCTGACGGGGGCGGGGGGCGACAGCGTGCTCATCAGTGGGCGGCGTCCGCAGTGGAATCGAGGCTTGCCATCTCCTGGTGAATCACTAGTGCGGCCATGCGGACGAACTCAATGATTTCCGCCAGCGCTTCCTCATCGGCTTCTTCGTCTTCCACGCTGACATCGGCGCTGCCGATCCGATGCAGATCGTTGATCGCTTCACTGACGTTGTCGGGCAGCGCATCCAGATGGCCGGCCAGACCGAAGCCACCAAGAAATCCGCGACACCATTGCAGCACGCAGTCTGCGCGCAATCCCAGCGCGGCATCGTCTGCCGGCAGCAGCAAGCTGAGACCAAAGTCCGCATCGGCGAACTGCGCCAGTGAGCCCTGCTGCATCTGTTCCAGCGCGCTGCCCTCGCCAGGGCTCGGGGCATCCACAGCGAGCTTCGCAAGCCAGTCGGTGCCGTCGGGTCGCCCGCCGCCTGCGATGTAGCCGCACAGCACGCCGTGCAGTTCACTGGCATCAACGCCGATGGCGTCGCGCTGAATCTGCACGCTCAGATCGGCGTGCGACGGAAGCTGCGGAGAGTTCATCGGAGGCTCCTGATTGAGTCAAAAATGCACGCCGCGAGTGTAGCAGTAGGGCGGTTCCTGCTCGGGGTTCCGGGCTGGTCGATGACGGTGCCGATGCGCTGCGAATCAGGGCTGCACGACAGGTGTCCCGGCATGCCAATTGCAATGTGTCGCATCGGCGGTTGTTGTGCTCCACGAAACCTCCCTACACTGCCGTCTCTTCAGGGAGAGTGCATGCCGTCATCCATTCCGCCGTCGGTCAGCCGATTCCAGCAGTCTGTCGCCCTGCGACGCTGGCTGAGTGGGTTGTGCTGTGCGCTGTGGGCCTTGTCGTTCTGGATCGTCGGCGGATCGGCGTGGGCGGCGCGACAGGACTTCTATTTTCAGCGAATCGACAGTCGTGCTGGACTGGCACAGAACACCGTCAACGGTCTACTGCAGGACGAAGCGGGTTTCGTCTGGATCTCCACCGAAGGCGGTCTGCATCGCTACGACGGCTACAACCTGTTGCGTTTCGAGCATGACCCGGCCAACGAGGCCAGTCTCGCGGGTTCGTTTGTCACGGTCATGGCGCAGGGATCGGATGGGGCTCTCTGGGTTGGAACCAATTCCCGTTACCTGACCCGGATCGACACGCACAGCGGTGCCATCCAGCGCTACTGGACGCAACCGGATTCGCCGCCGCAGGGGCATGTTGATCGGGTCACCGCCTTGCTGGTGGATGGCGGTGAGCTTTGGGTGGGGACCGGGCGCGGCATAGAACGTTTTTCGCCGCAGACCGCCGAACGGCGGCTGATTTTCGAGTTTGTTTCCGAGGCCAAGCGCGATCTCCGGGTCGGTGATTTTTTGCGCGAACCCACGGGTTCCGTGCTGGCAGCGACCGATCAGGGACTGGTGCGTCTGGAGTCCAGTGGCGCAAACAGTTGGCGCGCATTGGCGGTATCCGTCCCTGAGTCGAGGGCGCTGAGTCTGCTGGAAGACCCGGACGGCGCCTTGGTCGGCATGTCGGATGGCTTGTATCGCTTCGTCGCCGATGGGGCGCTGACGCGCATCTGGCCAACGACCCCGGACGGCCCGATGGTTCGCGACCTGGTACGCGATCAGCGCGGACGGGTCTGGATGGCACTGGCAAATACGGGACTGGCGCGAATCGACCTGCGCACTGGCGAGGTGGTCGAGATCCGTCCGGACTCTGACCTTCCCAGCGGATTGACCGACACGCGTGTGTCGACCTTGATGGTAGATCGATCCGGTCTGCTGTGGGTCGGTACCGAGGCGCGGGGTGTGTCGACGGTGAATCCGGATGGCGCACCATTTGCCCTGATCCTGGACCACAACGCGGCGACTGACCGGGTTGCCAACAACAATATCCGGATTGTCCTCGAAGACAGCCTCGGTGCGATCTGGATGGGCACCGAAGGTCAGGGCGTCAAGCATTACGACCGCCGAGCGGATCGGTTCCAGAGCTATCTCGATGTCTTGCGGGCGGCGTTGCCAAGTGAGGATCGGCGCAAGCCGCTGCGGGTTTTCGGCATTCTGGAACAGGAACCCGGCCGTTTGCTGATCAGTAGCGAACTGGGGCTGTTCGAACTTCTGACCGAGCAGCGCAGTGCGCGGCGGATTGAGCTTCCGCTTGGTCCGGGTGATGCCGCACCGATTCGCGACTTGCGATCAGTGCACCAGTCCCGGGATGGCAGCGTGTGGATTGCCACCTTCTCGGCGGGCTTGCTGGAGTGGTCAGCGGATCGTTCGCATTGGCGCTGGTACCGACCGCAGGAAGGTGTGCCGACCAGTCTCAGTCATGTGCTGGTGACCGATGTCCATGAGGATCGCTCAGGTCGGATATGGGTCGGCACGCTCGAAGGGCTCAACCTGCTGGATCGTGAGCGCGGCGAGTTCCGGCGATTCCTGACGATACAGGGGAGAACCGACTCCCTGTCCAGTGGCTTCATCCGCAACGTGCAGACGGATCGAGACGGCGGAATCTGGGTGGGAACGGCTGGTGGGCTGAACCGAGTCATCGAAGCGCCTGACCAGCCGATCCGCTTCGAGCGCTTCGGTGTCGAGCACGAACTGCCGGATGCCATGGCCTATGCATTGGAGGCGGACGAGTACGGTCGCTTGTGGATCAGTTCCAATGCGGGCATCTATTCGTTCGACGTGCGGTCGCACGAAGTTGTCCAGTACGGCTTGTCGGATGGCCTGCAGGATCTCGAGTTCAACGGCGGAGCCAGCACCCGTCTGAGAGACGGCTCACTGCTGTTCGGCGGCGTGCGCGGTGTCAACGTCTTCAATCCTGATCGGCTGCAGCGCAGCGTCTACCAACCATCACTGCAGATCACCTCGGTATTGCTGGGGCGTGAGGAGCGCAGGGCGGCTGCGCTCGATCTGTCTGGTGCGCTCGATGTGGATCTGGCCGAACGCGTGATTTCCTTCGAGTTCGCCGCGCTCGATTTCGCGCACCCCGAGAAGAACCACTATCGCTATCGCTTGCTGGGTTTCGACAATGACTGGACCCGTCTGGATCGGCAGCGTCGGGTCACCTACACCAACCTCGACGAGGGCGACTACGTCTTCGAGGTCGCTGGCACCAATCATGACGGCGTGCTTTCCCCGCACGTTGCCAGTCTGCCGATACGCGTCAATGCGCCTTGGTGGTGGACACTCAACATGCGACGCAGCTACATCGGTATCGGCGTCGGTTTGCTGCTGCTGCTGGCCTGGACGCGCCGGCGTCGACATCAGCATGACCTGCAGTTGATGCGGGAATTGCAGGCGCGCGAAGAGCGCCTCAAGTTGTCGTTGTGGGGTTCCGGTGACGAGTTCTGGGATTGGGACATTCGCACCAATACCTTGTTCCGCCTTGGCGCGGATGCGTTGCTGGGACAGGGTGCCGATGCCGAGTTGAGCACCCATGATTTCCGTCACCGCGCGGTCCATCCGGACGACATGACGGCGTTGCAGAAGCGCCTGCAGGACCATATCGACGGACGTACCGAGTTTTTCGAATCCGAGCATCGTGTGCGGCGCGCCGATGGGGAATTCATCTGGGTTCGCTCGCGCGGCAAGGTTGTGGAGCGCGATGCGCGTGGCTTGCCGGTCCGGATGGCGGGTACCGCGCGCGATGTCTCGGTCAGTCGGGATGCCGAGCGCGAGCGCCGTGTCGCGACCGAGGTACTGAAGAGCATGGGCGAGGCGGTGGCGGTTTGCGATCTGCAGTTGCAGTTCGTCAGCGTCAATCCGGCCTTCCTGCGCATGACCGGATTCGACGACAGCGAGGTCGTCGGTCAGGCCTGCCTGTTACTGCAGAGCCAGCAACACGGTGAGAGCTTCTATCGCGAAATGCGCCAGTCGATCGAGAAGAACGGTCACTGGAAGGGTGAGGTCTGGCAACGCCGCAAGGATGGCGAGGAGTTCCTTGCCTGGGTGGAGATCGCCGAGGTGCGCGATCCGCAGGGCGAGCGTACGCACTACGTCTGGGTGCTGGATGACATCACCGACAAGAAGCGCGCCGAGCAGGAGCTTCGCTACCTCGCCAACTACGACACCCTGACCGGCTTGCCCAATCGCGCCCTGCTGTCGGAACGCTTGGGCAGAGCGATCATGCGGGCGCGACGGCAGGGCCGTCGGGTCGCGGTGCTGTTTCTGGATCTGGATCGATTCAAGGACATCAATGATTCGTTGGGACACGCCGCGGGGGATCGCATCCTGAAAGCCGCAGCGGCGCGTCTGCTGGCGACCGTGCGTGCCGAGGATACGGTCGCGCGTCTGGGGGGCGACGAGTTCACCGTCGTGCTGGAAGACCTGCAGGATCGTGACTTTGCCGAACAGGTGGCACGCAACCTGTTGAAGGCGTTCTCGGTGCCGCTGGATATCGACGGGCGCAGCGAGACGGTCATCACGCCGTCGATTGGCATCAGCCTGTTTCCCGATCACGCACTGGTGCCGACCGATCTGTTCAAGTTCGCTGACACCGCGATGTACGCGGCCAAGGAACGTGGTCGCAATACCTGTCAGTTCTACACCGAGGCGATGGATGCCGAGGCGCGCCGTCGCGCCACCTTGATTGCCGCACTGCGCCGCGCCGTCGACCGTCGCGAGTTCCGCCTGGTCTTCCAGCCGCGAATGTCGTTGATAGATGGACGGGTCTGCGGCTTTGAGGCCTTGTTGCGCTGGCAGAGCGAGGAGCTTGGTGCCGTCAGTCCGGTCGAGTTCATCCCGGTCGCAGAGGAAACGGGATTGATTCTTCCCATCGGCGAATGGGTACTGAATGAAGCCTTCGCCGTGCTGGCAAATTGGCGCGAGGCAGGGCGTACCGAGCTGAACATGTCGATCAATGTGTCGATGCTGCAACTGTTCCGCAGTCGCCTTTCGGAACAATTGCAGGCCTTGCTGGCGCAATACCGGATGCCGCCGGATCGTATCGAGCTTGAACTGACCGAAAGCATGGTCATGGCCAATCCAGAGCAGGCGGCGACAGTGCTCAACACACTGAAGGCGTTGGGCGTATCGTTGGCCATCGATGACTTCGGTACCGGCTATTCCTCGCTGGTCTATCTGAAGCGTCTTCCGATCGACACGCTGAAGATCGACAAGGAGTTTGTCGGCGATCTGACCATCGACCCGGATGACGAAGCCATTACGGCGACCATCATCACGATGGCCCATACGTTGGGGCTCAATGTGGTCGCCGAGGGTGTCGAAACGGCCGAGCAACTGATTTACCTCAACGAACAGGGCTGCGACGAAATTCAGGGATACTGGTTGTCGATGCCTCTGGAAGAGGGTCTGTGTCTGGACTTCATTGACCGATCGCGTCCTGATCTGCGACCGTATTGAGCGCGTCCGTGCGTGTTGGTAGTGAACTGGCCGGTTGACAACCCTATGGGAACATCGCGATGAGCAGTCAGGACATGTCTTCTTCCGCCCTCGAGCAGATGCGCGTCCTCGCCCTGCGCGTGGAGCAGCTTGCCGACATGGCGCAGCGTTTGCTCGACGAGAATCGGCGCTTGCGACACAGTCAGGAGCAGTTGAGTACCGAACGCGCCGCGCTGCTGGCCAAGAACGAGCAGGCGCGGTCGCGGGTCGAGGCCATGATTCAACGCTTGAAATCGCTGGAGCAGAACGCGTGAGCGAACCGGTCAATCTACGCATTCTGGATCGTGAGTATCTCGTTGCCTGTCCGCCGGACGAACGCGATTCCCTGCTGTCGGCAGCCCAGCTTGTGGACTCGCGCCTGCGTGATGTGCGCAACGCACATCGCAGTGCCACGCTGGATCGCTGGGCGGTGCTGGTTGCATTGAACCTGGCCAACGAGCTGGGGCAGTTACAGCGTCAGCTTCGGCAACGGGACAGCGAGCTGGAACGCAGCCTGGAAGGTCTGACGCAGCGCCTCGATGGCTTGCTGGCACAAACGCCATCGGCAGGGCAATCGGCACTTCCCCTGCGGGATGCGTGAGGCGGCGTGCATTGCTCACACTTCTGGCGGATGGCGGCTGCTAGACTCGTCGCGTCCTCGGCCGTGTTCGATAGCGGATTCTTACATTTGCCTTGACCCTAATTAACGACCCCGGGCTCGTTAACCCTTGCTGGTGTGCATGTCCGCCCTGGTTGCGGAAAGCCCGACGCGAGGTTCGCTGGCCCACCTGATCCTTGGGATCAAGGTCGTTTGGTCCGCAACGGCACGGCGGAGGACTCTTCTTGCAGACGCGTGATTCCTTGCGCAACCTGATCCGGCAACGACGACAAGGCTTGTCCGCCAGCGAGCGACTGCAAGCCAGTCAGGGTCTCGCCGAGCATTTGATGCGGCTTGATGAACTGGCTCCGCGTGCGCGTGTTGCGGGCTACTGGGCGACGGGTGGCGAGATTTCACTGCATGCCTGGTTGATCCAGCGTCCGGATATCGCGTTTTTCCTGCCCTGTCTTCAGCCTGGGCGGATGCTGCGGTTCGCCGCGTGGCGCGTCGGCGATCCATTGCAGATCAATCGCTTCGGAATTCCGGAGCCGGACGTGGAACGCGCGCTTCAGTGTGACGCCCGGCAGGTCGGCGTCATTCTAGTGCCCTTGCTGGGGTTTGATCGTCACGGTGCCCGACTCGGCATGGGCGGCGGCTATTACGACCGGACCTGCGCATTCCGGCGTCAGCACGCGGTACCGCCCCTGCTGGTGGGCGTGGCCTATCACTGGCAGGAGCAGGATCAACTGCCCGCTGAAGAATGGGATGTGCCGATGGACGTGATCGCTACGGATCGCGAGTTGATCCGCGTGGCATCGAGCCATCAGCGCTGAGCGCGGCGCGTGCGGACTCCGCGCGTTCAGCGATGCGACCTCGCATCGCTTGTCCTGAACCCTCTGCCTGTCTAAACTACGCGGCCCGCTCAGCGGCTGCGTGGTCTGCGGTCGCGGCAACAGCGGTATTCCCGATGGGTCGTTAGCTCAGTGGTAGAGCTGCGGACTTTTAATCCGTAGGTCGAAGGTTCGAATCCTTCACGACCCATATCCCCGGGCTCCGCCAGGCGTCGCGTCGGCTGACACATCACCGTCACGCGGCTGACATCAGACGGGAAGATCCGCGCTCTGAAATGGTGCTTTCATCTTTGGAAGCTGCCATGCGCCATCACCCGCTCAGCGTTGCCCTTGCCTTCGCGTTGGCCTCGTCTACGGTTCTTGCCGGGAACGCCGATTCCGCGGATCAGGCACGTCAACTGGACACCGTCGTCGTGCAGTCGCAGATCACCTACCGCGACCGGACGGAAGCGACCGCACCGACTCTGAGTTACGACTTGGAGTTCTTCCAGCGTTTTGAGCCGTTGACGGTGGGTGACATGCTGAAGCGCGTCCCCAGCATGAGCTTTGTCTCCGATGTGCTGGAGTTTGATGGCGCGCGTTTGCGCGGACTGGATCCGGGTTACACGCAGATTCTGATCAATGGCAAGAAGGTGCCGGGTGCCGGCGATGATCGTTCCTTTTTTGTGGATCGCATTCCTGCCGAACTGGTCGAGCGGATCGAGATCGTGCGGTCTGCATCGGCGAACCGTTCCGGTGATGCCATGGCAGGCACACTGAACATCGTGCTGCGCGATGCCTACGAATTCGACGGTGCATATGTTCGAGCGGGCGCGCTGGCGTTCAGCGATGGCGAAGTCAAACCCAGTCTGGGCGCGGTCAGTAGTGGTGAGATCGCGGGCGGGCGACTGCTGGCGGGCGTCAATCTGCAGGGGCGTTACAACCCGAAAGACAAGCTCAGCCTGCGTTACGACGAGCCGGAGGGTGAGTTGGACAATCGCGAGGACCAGTCGGATACCCGTGATGGCACCGATTACTCGGCAAATCTGTCGTTCGAACGCGCCTTGGGCGATGAGGCCGAATTCTCCCTGGACGGCGTCTTTGTGCGCACCGATCGCGAGGAGCGCGAGCATTCCGAGGAGTTCAACACGCGCACCGGCAGTGCGCGCGAGAATCTGCTGTCGATCAATGATCAACTCGAGGACATCGATCAGCGCAACTATTCAATTGGCGCCGAGCTCGAGTTCGCGGCCTTCGGTGGCGACAACGAGATCAGTGCGTCGCTGGCCAGTTTTTCGGAATCGACGGTGTCGACGGAAGAAGAAACGGGCTACGACGATGACGATACCCCGCCATCGTTCGACGAGTTTGAAGGCACCCGCGAACGGATCGACATCGACGACAAGGAACACGGCATCGAATTCGAGCACCAGCGTTCGCTGGGCGGCGACACGGAGCTGGAATTCGGTATCGACTATCGCAGCAAGCAGCGCGACAGCGCGCTGGCGGTGAGTGAGGTCGACACTGACGAAGAAGGTGCGCCGTTGCCGCCCTATGTCGACTTTGATCGGCTGGATGCGTCGATCGAGGAACGCCGATTGGACCCTTACCTGATGCTGACGGGCACGGCGGGTGCCTTGGCCTGGGAAACCGGGTTGCGTTACGAAAGCACCGATGTGGAAGTCAGCACGCTGGGCGGTGATCGAGTCGAAAATGACTTCGGCGAACTGCTGCCGTCGGCGCATCTGCGATGGGATCTCAGCGATGCGTCCCGCGTCACGACCTCGTTGGCGCGCACCCTTCGGCGTCCGAATTTCAACTTCCTCAATCCGACCGAGTTAGAGGGCGAGTACGGCGACAACGACTTCATCGGCAATCCCTTGCTGGAGCCGGAAACCGCCTGGGGACTCGACATTGGCTTCGAGCATCGCCTCGGTCGTCAGGGTGTCGTGGGCGTCAATCTGTTCTACCGAGATGTGAGTGATCTGATCGAGATCGTCAATACCGGAGCGCCCAGCGCCGAGTCACTGGATGACTACCAGGACGATGTGGATGACTTCCTGGATGAAAACCCGGGTGCCGATGCCAGCACGCCGGGCTATCCGGTGTTCAACCCGGAAAGTTTTGTTTACAGCGCCGCCAATGTCGGCGAGGGCAGTGTGTATGGCGTGGAGTTCGATCTGTCGACACCACTGACCGCGCTCGGACTGCCCGACACCGGCGTTTTCGTGAACTATTCCTGGCTCGACAGCGAAGTCGATGATGCATTGGGCTCACGCACGTTCAACGACCAGGCGCAGTACGTCTACAACGTCGGCTTCATTCACGATCTGAGTGAGGTCGGCATGAGCTTCGGACTGAGCTATCGCAAGCAGGGCGAGGCGTATTCGCGCTTGCTGGCGGAGGAGGTCACCACCACTTACGGCGGCGATCTCGAAGCCTTCGTCGAAAAACGCTTCGGCGAGCATCTGTCGATCCGCCTGACCGGCTCGAATCTGCTGGATGCCAGCAAGGACGAGCGCTTCAACAAGTTCAATACACTGGCTGAGCAGATGGATCGCGATTTTGACGAGTACGAGATCGAAACCGAGTCCTCGGGTCCGGTGTATCAGCTGATTGCACGTTACGCGTTTTGATTCAACGCGGGATGATGTTTGGAAACGGACGGATGCGCTGGCATCGCCGTCAATGATTGGAGAGGGTGATGTCCTTGCTGATGCGTTTTTCCGGCGTTCTATTGGTGTTGCTGATGACGGCATGCGGTCGCGAGGAATCGGCAAGCCCAAGCGTGCCCGCTGCGTCCCCGGCCGCCGTTGCAGTGGCGGAGACCGCCGAGCCGGATGAGGCCGAGGACGTGCTGTTTGCCGATGTGCAGCCCGCGCATGTGGTGGTGCGTGAAGCCTACGTCAGTGCCTCGACACCGCAGGACAACGTCGATTCACCGGCGCATTGGGTTTCGCCAACCGGCGAGGCCTGGGTGATCGCGACGGCCAAGAAATCCGATCAGCTGATGGTCTACGGCGGTGACACCGGCGAGTTGTTGCGCAGGGTCGGTCGCAAGGGCAAGGACCTGGGTGAATTCAAGCGCCCGAACGGGATCTTCGTCATCGACGACCTGGTGTTTGTCGTCGAGCGCGACAATCATCGCGTGCAGGTTCTGCAGTTGCCGGGTTTCGCGCCACGGGGCAGCTTCGGTGAAGACGAGTTGCGCCAGCCCTATGGTTTGTGGGTTCGCGCGACCGAAACGGGCTACGACGTGCGGGTCAGCGATGCCTTCATGGACGGCGATGATGACAACGAAGTCGTGCCGGACCTGGCACGCCTGAACGAGCGTTTCGAGCGATTCGAGGTAAGCGTGGGCGAGCAGGGGTTCCGTGCCGTTTCAGCAGGCTCATTCGGTGCCACCGATGCCAGCGGCGCCATCCGCATTCCGGAGTCGATCTGGGGCGATGTCGAGCGGGATCGCTTGTTGTTGTCGGAGGAAGATCAGGCGGATGGCACGCGCATCAAGATCTATGGCCTGGATGGGCAGTATCGCGGTCAGGATCTGGGCAAAGGGCTGTTCAAGGCACAGGCCGAGGGCATCGCGCTGTTCGCCTGCCCGGACGGCAGCGGTTACTGGCTGGCAACCGATCAGTTCAAGGATCGATCGGTGTTTCATGTGTTTGCGCGCGACTCGCTGGCACACCTGGGTGCCTTCGTCGGCGAAACGGTAGCGAACACGGATGGCGTGTGGCTGTCGCAGGTGCCAACGTCGCGTTTTCCTGCGGGGGCGTTTTACGCCGTGCATGACGATCAGGGTGTGGCGGCATTTGACTGGCGCGACATCGCCGTTGCGCTGAATCTGAACAGCGCTTGCCCGCTGGCTGCCAAATAGCGCGGCGGGTTGGTTGGCAAAGGCTGCGTTTGCGGTACGCAGCCGGTACCATGGCGGGCTGATTCCGCTGGACCTGCCCATGATTGCTGATGCCGCCCGCGAAGCGATGCGTCGCCGCACCTTCGCCATCATTTCCCACCCCGACGCTGGCAAGACCACGCTGACGGAAAAGTTGCTGTTGTTCGGTGGCGCGATCCAGATGGCCGGTTCGGTGAAGGGGCGCAAGGCGGCACGCCACGCGACCTCGGACTGGATGGCGCTGGAAAAAGAGCGCGGAATCTCGGTCACCAGTTCGGTGATGCAGTTCCCTTACGAAGAGTGCATCGTCAACCTTCTCGATACGCCCGGGCATGCCGACTTCGGTGAAGACACCTATCGCGTGCTGACGGCGGTTGACTCGGCGCTGATGGTCATTGACGTAGCCAAGGGTGTGGAAGAACGCACCATCAAGCTGATGGAGGTGTGTCGTCTGCGCGATACGCCGATCATGACCTTCATCAACAAACTGGATCGCGAAGGCCGCAATCCGGTCGATCTGCTCGACGAGGTGGAACGTGTGCTGGGCATCGCCTGTGCGCCGATCACCTGGCCGTTGGGGATGGGAAAACGTCTGCGTGGCGTGGTTCACCTGCTTACCGGTGAGGTGCATGTGTTCGAGCAGGGACGCAACTTCACTCGGCAGGATTCAACGATCTTCCCAAGCCTGGATGCGCCGGGCGTGATGGAGGCGATCGGCAAGGACCTGTTGGACGAGGTTCGCGAGGAACTGGAGCTGGTACAGGGCGCCTCATTGCCGTTCGACCTGCAGGACTACCTTTCTGGCAAGCAGACGCCGGTGTTCTTTGGCTCGGCCGTCAACAACTTTGGCGTGCAGTTGTTGCTGGATTTCTTCGTCGAACACGCGCCCTCGCCGAAGGCGCGTGCGACCACGACGCGCGAGGTCAGGCCGGAAGAGGAGGCGCTCACCGGTTTCGTGTTCAAGATCCAGGCCAACATGGACCCGCAACACCGCGATCGTGTCGCCTTCATGCGGATTTGCTCGGGGCATTTCAGCGCCGGCATGAAGACGCTGCACGTGCGTACCGGCAAGGACATGAAGCTGGCCAATGCGCTGACCTTCATGGCCTCCGACCGGGAAATCGCGGTCGAAGCCTGGCCGGGCGACGTGATCGGCATCCACAACCACGGCACGATTTCGATTGGTGACAGTTTCACCGAAGGCGAACGGCTCAGTTTCACCGGGATTCCCAATTTCGCCCCCGAACTGTTCCGTCGTGCGCGCCTGCGTGATCCGCTCAAGTTGAAGCAGTTGCAGAAAGGTCTGGCGCAGTTGTCGGAAGAAGGTGCGACCCAGTTTTTCCGCCCCTTGATGAGCAACGACCTGATTCTGGGGGCGGTGGGTACGCTGCAGTTCGACGTGGTGGCCTATCGACTCAAGGACGAGTACGGCGTCGAAGCCAGCTTCGAGCAGGTCAGCGTCGCCACGACACGCTGGATTCGTTGCGACGATGCGAAAAAGCTCGAGGAGTTCCGCGACAGGAACGCGATGAATCTGGCCCTGGACGCCGCCGGTCATCTGGTCTATCTGGCACCGTCGCGAGTGAACCTGCAGCTCACCCAGGAACGCTGGCCAAGCGTGATGTTCGATGCCACGCGGGAACATGCGCAAGCACAAAGCGTGGACTGAGGAACGGATTCAGGCCGTGCAAATAAAAACGGGAGGGCACTGCCCTCCCGTTTTGCCGAGCGAGGTCGATCAGAACTGCAGGCTCCACTTGTCCAGGGTGCCGGTGTCGCCACTGGCACCGTCATACACGCGCAACTTCCAGGTTCCGTTGGCCACTTCGCTGGACGCGTTGATGGTGTAGGTGCCGGTCAGGTTGTCGGCGCTGCCACCCGTACGGTTGTGGATGTTGTAGAGCGAGCCATCCGGCGCGACCAGGTCGACCTTCAGGTCGCCGCGGTAGGTGTGCAGGATGTTGACGTAGACCTTCAAGGCGCTCGGCGCATTGCCGGTCCGGCCACTCACCGTGATCGGGCTGTTGATGGTCTTTTTGTCGAGAATGGCGAAGTCGGTGTTGTTCTCGAAGGTCGCGCCAGTCGGTGGGGGTGGCGTTGTCCCCGTCCGGTAACCCGCGAAACTGGTGGTGCCGGTGTTGCCCGGATCCAGCCAGTCCTTCAGACGTGTCGCGGCCGTGCCGCCGCCATTCCACGACACTGACAGTCGACCGTAGTAGTCGGAAAGGTTGTTGCCGCAGGCCGCCGATCCGCCATGCAACTGACCCACCAGACGCTTGCTCTGGTTCCAGAGGCCGGAGCCGGATGATCCGCCTTCCGTGGTGCCCTGATCCCAGTCGTTGACACGCCAATGTGTCGTGCCGGTGCCGCCACCGTAGCCACTGATGGTCAACGCCTGGTTCTCGATGGAAATTCTCTTCTCGTGTCCGGCAGGGTGATGGATGCCTGCGGCGGAGGTCGGTGCCGTACCCGTCGCGTCCCAGCCAGAGAAAAACGCATTGGCACCCGTGGGGACGTCAGAAGACAGTCGCAGCAAGGCGAAGTCACTGGTCGCACTGGTTGCGGTCAAGGACGCGCCGGACTGCGAGTGGGTGGCGACGGTTTTCGAGATGGGCGTGCCCGACGCGGTCGATCCCGGTGTGCGGCAAGTGCTGCTCTCGTAATTCCAGTACACCACGACGGTGCTGGCGACCGTTGCCGTGCTGACGCAGTGATTGGCCGTCAGGAAGTACGGCGTGGTCGTATTTCCGGTATTGCCAAGCAGGGTGCCGGTGCAGACATAGGAGCTGCCGCTCTGACTGAAGGTGTACTGACCCACCGAATCGATCTGGTCACCCCAGCCGGTACCTGCGGAACAGACGACATCCACGTTGCATGAGCCGGATTTGCTCAGGTCGCTGGCTGCCTCGAACAAGCCGCGGTAGCCATGCGTGACGTGAGCAAGCTGTACGTCCACCTTGGCGCGTTCACGGGGGTTTACGCGAACTTCGAGGGTGGCGACGTCACCAGCGACGTAGGGCGACCAGAACGCGTCTCCGGTCAGGTCGGCGGCTTTGATGATGCGCTCGTTGTCCTTGCCTTCACCGCGAATGATCAGCTCCGCACTGGCTGGGAGTTTGAGTGTCGAAAAGTGGAAGTCCAGCGACTTGGCACCGGGTGAAGCCATTTCCCAGCGCAGGCTGAGGCGTCCGTCGTCCAGCCGTGACCATTGTCCGTGGCTGGCGCGTTTGCCCTGAACCTGCAATGCGTCAAAGTCGATCTGAATACCGTAGCGATAGGGCAATCCCTCCGCCTTGCTGTCTTCGAGCGCGAGTTTGGCGAGGTCAGGGCTTGGCAGGATGAAGCGCTCGCCAAGCTGTTCGTAGCCGCCTTCTGCGGCAACGCTGAGTGGCGAAAGGGCCAGCGCGATGAGCGCCGCCAAGGTGTGAATCGATGCGTTCATGTGAACTCCAGAATGCCTGTATGGCGTGCCAGTAGCGGTATCGCGGCAAAAAAAAACGGGAGGGGCGAACCCCTCCCGTTGTTGTCACTCCCTGCCTTAGAACTGCAGGCTCCACTTGTCCAAGGTGCCGGTGTCGCCCGTGGCACCGTCATACACGCGCAGGTTCCAGGTGCCGTTGGCCACTTCGCTGGACGCGTTGATGGTGTAGGTGCCGGTCAGGTTGTCGGCGCTGCCACCCGTGCGGTTGTGGATGTTGTAGAGCGAGCCATCCGGCGCGACCAGATCAACTTTCAGGTCGCCACGATAGGTGTGCAGGATGTTGACGTAGACCGTCAAGTTGCTCGGCGCATTGCCGGTCCGGCCACTCACCGTGATCGGGCTGTTGATGGTCTTTTTGTCCCGGATGGCGAAGTCGGTCAGGTTCTCGAAGTACGAGGGCTGCGTACCGCCGCCGCCACCGCCCGTCGTGTAGGCACCGGTCAGGCTGACGCCGGAGAACGCCGAGTAGCCGTTGAGCATCACGTAGTACGTGCCCGTCGAAGGCGTGGCGAAGGAGCAGCTTTCGCTGTTGCCACTCTTGTACGGACGGCAGTCATACGAACTGGTCGTCGGTGCCGAGCCGAACTTGACGTACATGTCGGCATCGCCTGTACCGCCTGCCATGGTGAAGGTCAGGTTGCTGGCACCGGCCGGGACGGCCATCGTGTAGTTCAGTTGACCTCCCGTGGCCGCGGCGAGACCCGTGACGGCCACACCGTTGGTCAGCACCGTGCTGGTCGGCGGTGGCGGGGGCGTGGTGCCACCCACGGCATTGATCGCATTGGCAGCCTGCACGATTCCCGCGCCACAGCCGCCTGAGCACGTGCCGGGAAGCGCACGGGCGGTGCTCTTCAGGATGCTTTCGACGTCGGCGGGTGTGCTGACCGCCTTGCTCTGCATCAGTGCCACCAGACCGGCCACATGTGGCGCCGCCATCGAAGTGCCCTGGTAGAACGCGTAGCTCTCGGTGCTCGGCGTGGTGCTACCCGAGTTCAGCGTGGAAAGCACGCCGTTGGCGGTGGTTGCGGTTTCGCCGCCGGGGGCGGTCACGTCAATCAAGGAGCCGTAGTTGGAGTAGGAAGCGCGATTGCCTTGGCGGTCATTCGACGCGACGGAGATCACGTTGTTGCAGTTCGCCGGTGTAAACGCGGAGACATTCGAGTTGCTGTTGCCGGCGGCAATCACCACGACCGTACCACGGCTGACCGCACCGTTGATCGCGTTCTGCGTCGTGGTATCGCAGCTGCCGCTGCCGCCCAGACTCAAGTTAATGACTTCCGCCGGGTTGCTGTTGGTGGGGACACCGGACACTGTGCCGCCCGAAGCCCAGGTGATCGCGTCGGCGATATCCGATGTCGTGCCACCGCCTGTACCCAGCACGCGAACCGGCATGATCTTGGCGTTGAAGGCAACGCCCGCGACGCCCGCGTTGTTGTTGGTCACTGCAGCGACCGTGCCGGCGACGTGCGTTCCATGCCAGGACGACGAGTAGCCGCCTTCGAAGTCACCTTCATCATTCGGATTCGAGTCGCGGCCGTTGCCATCGCTTGCGATCGAACTGCTGCTGATGAAGTCATAGCCAGCCACCACGTTCGCATTCAACTCGCTGTGATTGGTGATGCCGGTGTCCAGCACGGCAACAACCACGCCGCTACCGGTAGCCAGATCCCACGCGGCGGGCAATCCCATGCCGCCGGTCGTTTCGAAGTAGTGCCATTGCTCGTTGTAGCGCGAGTCATTGGGCGTCATCGCGGCCTTCATGATTCGATCTGGCTCGATGAACTCAATGTTGCTGTTCTTTGCCAGTACGGACATCAGCTTTTCCGCCTCGGCCTTACCCATCGCCTTGGAAACCGACACCACCTGGCCACCGACGCTCAGGGTGCGCTCTTCGCGAACACTGACGCCCAGCGCCGCGCCTGCCGCGTTAAACACGCTGGCGCGCGAGGCGGCCGAACTGGTCTCGCGGGCACCTTCGCGGAACTTGACAATGAACTGGGTGTAGCTCGATTCGCCATCCAGCAAATGGGTGTGTGCTGCTGAACGCGTCGTACGTTGCGCTGAATCTGAAATCGACTGAGCTTGCAGGTTGGCAGTGAACAGCAAGGCCGTTGCGGCCGCCAGCGCCGTACGGCGCAGCAGAACGTTGTTTGACTTCACGTTTGATATCCCCAGAAAAAATGAAAGTGACGGTTGCCGATTGTTTTCAATTCGGCGCGAGTCCCTTCGATGCCGGGCACGGTCCCCACGGACCGTGCTCTATGAAACGCTGCCAGCTCCCCAGCCTGCAGCGACAACAGCAGCGACTTCGCGATCCCCTCAGAACGCGTCCCGCCACTGCCCGGCAATCGCCCTCGCAACCGTCCCCATGCGAAGGCGAGACGGACGCTAACAACCCGAAAGTCGCAACGTCAAGATCTGTGTCCGCACGAATTTTGCGGGGTGCACGACAAGTTCGGGTGTTGAATATCTTGAGCGATAAAAAACCACTAAAAAACAAAGGTAGGCGGATTCAACTCCGAATCGCAACACGGTTGTTGAGGGCTTCAGCGAAGACCTCGTAAGGGGTTCGCCAGCCTAACGTTTTTCTCGGTCGGCTGTTGATCCTGCGCTCGATCTCCCGCAGCCGCTCGTCGCTCACGGTCGCAAAGTCGGTGCCCTTGGGCAGGTAGGCGCGAACCAGCCCGTTGCCGTTCTCGTTCGTGCCGCGCTGCCATGACGCATACGGCTTGGCGAAGTAGAAGTCCGCCTTGCAGGCGATCGCGATCAATTCGTGCTCGGCGAACTCCTTGCCGTTGTCTGCGGTGAGCGTGTGCACCACATGCTTGATGGGTGCCAGCGTGCCGATGATGGCTCGACTCACGGCCTCTGCGGTCCGCTGCGACACACGCCGGATCAGGTGCAGGCGTGAACGCCGCTCTGTCAGCGTCACCAGGGCCTGTCCGCCGTGGGCCTTGACCATGGTGTCCAGTTCCCAGTCGCCGATGCGGCTGCGTTCGTCCACCACGGGCGGACGGGCGCTGATGTCGCGACGGTGCTTGATCTGGCCGCGACGATCCGGACGGCAACGGCGCTTCCGGCGTGGCTTGCTCTGCCGCAGCAGCGTATGCAAGGTGCCACCTCGTCGATGATCCGCCGCAATGTGCTGGTAGATGCGCTCATGGCTGGCCAGACCCGTCGCACCGGCAATCTGCTCAGGGCTGTGATCCTCGCGCAGCAGCGCCTCAATACGAGGCCAGTGCGATGGGTTGATCCGGGCGCGACGACTGGCTTGCCGACGCCGATGCCGTGCCCGCACATGGGCCGGATCAGGGGAATATCCCGTTGGGCATCGGTTGCGCTTGAATTCACGACAGATCGTGCTGGCGGATCGGTCTATTCGTCTGCCGATCGCACGCAAGCTCAAACCCGCTTCGCGCAGCGCGTGAGCCTGATATCGTTCTGCTTGGGTCAGGTGACCTCTGGACATGGGCAACTCCACTTGCAGGTAGAGGCGCTCAGGCTACGTCACCTGGTCCTCTACGCTCCGTTGGGGTGTTGCGATTCAGAGTTGAGACCGCCGTATAAAACATCGAATTCGATCTCGTTGGCGCAATTTCCGATGCTGCATGGCGACGAAATTTGTCAGGTCGGCGCCGTCTTCACTTGTCAAAAACGCGATGCCTATCACACTCGGTTATGCGTAGTGCGCGCGAATTGCGCGATCTTTGTCGTTGGGAAGAAGGTTGCTGCGGGTATCCGCCAGGCGCTAACGGACTTGAATGTGGGTGCCGTGGGCGATGATGGCAGGGAAGCGCTTCACCGCGCGTGTCGACTCGATAGGGATGCGGGCCAAGACGGCGTTGGACGAAGGGCGGATACAGGACGTCGCCGTGCGGGGTCCGCCAACCGTTTTCGACCTCGAAGATCGAGGGATTGCGGAAACGTCAACGTTGGGCTGTTAAGAATCCGTTGTGTCGTTCTTGACACTTATCAAAACGCCCGGCTTGCAACACGCCGACACTGCGCCCACCCCAAGGTGTCACCCCTTCAACGTCAGAGAGAGATGATTCTATGAAGACCCCGATTCTTGCCGCATTGGCCCTTGCTACCGCCACCCTGCTGCCGATGCAGGCGAATGCTCAGGACGACTGGTTCGTCCGCGTTGGTCCCGTGACGGTCAACCCGAAGTCCGGCAACGGCTCGTTGGCTGGCGGCGCATTGGCTGTCGACATCGACAGCAACACCCAGCTGGGCTTGGCCTTCGGTCGCTATCTGTCGCCGAATCTGGCCGTGGAAGTGCTGGCCGCCACGCCGTTCCATCACACCGTGTCCTTGAACGGCGGTGAAGAGGTTGACTTCAAGCACCTGCCGCCGACCGTCACCCTGCAGTACTACTTCCTGCCCGATTCTGCGTTCAATCCCTTCGTCGGCGCTGGCTTGAACTACACCTGGACCTACGGTGAAGACGAAATCGGTGCGGCGACCTCGGGCGCCGAAGTCGGTATCGGCAACTCCTGGGGCTTGGCAGCTCAGGTCGGTGCGGTCATCAAGCTCGGCGAGAAGATGGACCTCGTCCTTGATGCGCGTTGGGCCGACATCGACGCTGATGTGCAGTTGAATGGCGCCGAAATCGGCACCGCCAATGTCGACCCGCTGGTCTATGGCCTGACCTTGGGCTTCCGCTTCTAAGCAATACAGCGATTCACCTGCAGTAGTCCCCTCTCCTGTAGGCACTTGAACCCGGAGTCGACTCCTTGCGGCTCCGGGTTTTTTTCTGCCCGGCATTTGCTCAGGCGCATAGGCAAGTCGGGCATCGGTGCCTTACTCGGCGTCGCCTTGGCTTCGCCGCTTTGCGCGCGGATGCGCCGCGTCGTAGACCTTTGCCAGGTGCTGGAAGTCCAGATGAGTGTAGATCTGCGTCGTCGCGATATCGGCGTGGCCCAATAATTCCTGCACCGCACGCAGGTCGGATGACGACTCCAACAGATGGCTGGCACAGGAATGGCGCAACAGGTGCGGATGGACCCGTTTCCATATGCCTTGCTGCTGCGCTGCGGAGCGCACTCGCTGCTGAACGGAGCGTGCGGTCAGCGGCTGACCACGCGGGTTGCAGAATACCGGGCGATGGTCTTCCGTTGTCGGCGCACGGTGCGCGTTCAGCGCCGCAATGGCGGCGCGACCGACGGGAATGATGCGGGTCTTGCCGCCTTTGCCCAATACCCGCACCAGACCATCCTGCAGGTCGATGTCCGACCAGCGCAGTCCGACGAGCTCGGACAGACGCAGCCCCGAGGAATAGAACAACTCCAGCATGGCGCGATCACGCCGACTGACGGGATCTTCACCCTGCAATTCCACTAAGGCCTTCATTTCATCGACGTCGAGCACCTGTGGCAGTTTGCGCGCCGCCTTGGGACCACGTAGCCCCGTGCTGGGATCGAGGGTGATCAGATCATGCCGCTGCAATTCGCGGAACAGTCCGCGGCAGGCAGACAGCAGGCGTTGCAGGCTCTTGGGCGACAGGCTGAGGCGATGCTGGGCGGCCAGAAATTGGCGCAGATGATCCGCTCGCAGTGATTGCCAGTCGCTCAGGCCTTGTTGTTGGCACCACTGCACCAGTTTGCCCAGATCGCGCTGGTAGGCGGCAATGGTATGCGCCGACAGGGCGCGCTCCACCCGCATTCGTTGCAGGTAGTGGTCGACGGCATCCGCCATCGGTGATCGGGTTTCAGGTGGCGCGATCACGATCAAAACGGCTCAGTGCCGCGGCGACCGACTCGCCCATCATGCGCAGAAACAGGGTGCCCATGCCGGGGTAGAAGTGGTTGGCCTCGCGACTGCCGATGGCCAGCAGTCCATGCGCGGGCAACGCGACCAGGGCTGCCGACTGCACGGCCTCGGCCTGATCGTCGAACAAGGCAAGGAGCTTGTCAGGCTGCAGGCGACCGCAGAGCGGTGCGCCAAGTTTCAGAAACTCGTCGAACAGCCGAGCTTCGGTCTGGGTCGGGTCGAATTGCTTCAGCCAATCGGCATTTGGCAGCGTCGCGTTGCCGGGAACCAAAGCGACGCGCACCAGATCGCTGTTGAATTGTTCGATCAGACTCGCAACCAGACTTTGCAGCGTGTCGAACACGCTGTTGGCACGCAGCAGTGCGAGCGTCAGCTGGTGGGTGCGCAGAGTCAGTCGTTCGTTTTCCTGCGCAATGCTGTATAGCTCCTGCAGGCGCCGGTTGAGCTCGCGGTTCTTGTCGCGCAGCACTTCCAGTTGATAGCCGGTTAGTGAGGTCGTGCCGGCTTCGTTGCGCGGCGCGTTCAGACTGATGGCAAGCTCGGGATAGTCGTTCAGAAAGCGCGGGTGCCGCCGCAAGTAGGCAGCCACCTGTTCTGCATTGGGCGTGTTCTGGCGGTCATTGCTCATCAGCAGAGTGTTCCCTCGAAAACAAAATGGGCGGGGCCGCGCATGTGGATCGGGTGACCGGCGCCAAACCAGTCTATGCGCAGTTCGCCGCCACGCAGTTGGACGGTGGCGGCATCATCGATCAGTCCTCGTCGCTGCAATGCCGCTACCGCAGCACAGGCGCCACTGCCGCAGGCTAGTGTTTCGCCGACACCGCGCTCGAACACGCGTAGGCGGACGTGCTGGCGGTCGACGACTTCGGCAAATCCGACATTGACGCCCTGCGGAAATACGCCACTTTCCTGCAATGCCTTGCCCCAGGTTTCGACGGGGGCGTCGTTCACCTGCGCGACGGTGATCACGGCGTGCGGATTGCCCATCGATACCGCCGTGAAACGCTGCCAGGGTTGGCCCGCTGGCGTCGCTGCCGCGATGGGTAGATTGGCGGCTTCGAAAACCGGTTCGGCGAGACTGACTTCCACGTCCGTCTCGCCGTGCATCCAGACCTGCACCGGTCCGCTCGGACTGTCCATCCAGAACGGTGACTCGCGGGTCAGGTTCTCGCGCCAAGCCCAGGCGGCCACGCATCGCGCCCCGTTGCCACATTGGGCGGCCGAGCTGCCGTCGGTATTCCATATGCCATAGCGCAGGGTGGCGTGCGCGGACGAAGGCGTTTCGATGGTCAGCAACTGATCGAAGCCGACGCCGTTGCGGCGGTCTGCGAGAAAGGCGATCAGCTCAGGACTCAAGGGCTCGGCGCACGCGCGGCGATCCAGCAGCACGAAGTCGTTGCCCGCGCCCTGCATCTTGCAAAACCGCAGGCCGGCCAGGTTCATCGTCAGCCCTCGTGCGAGGACGTATCAGGTGGCGCATCCTTGGGCAGGACCAGCGGGCCGCGATTGCCGCAAGCCACCAGTGCGAGCGCTACGATCAGCAGCAGGATGGTAAGTCGGTGTCTGTTCATGGCGTGATTATAGGGACGTACGCTGCGGCGAAGTTCAACTCAACAGGCCGGCATCGCGAATCCGCTTCATTTCGTCGCGGATTTTGGCAGCGGCTTCGAACTCCAGATCCTTGGCGTGCTGATACATCTGCGCCTCCAACTTCTTCAGGCGCGCGGCCATCTGATCCGGACTGAGCGGGCGGTAGTCCCCGACAGGTTCTGCGACCTTGCGGAGCGCGCCCGATTTGCGGCTCTTGCCCTGATCCGGCTCGGCACGCGCACCTTCCATGACGTCGGTGATCTTGCGCGCTACCGAGGTGGGCGTGATGCCGTGCAACACGTTGTATTCGGTCTGTTTGGCGCGTCGCCGCGCCGTCTCGTCGAGCGCGGCCTGCATGGAGGCGGTGATGCGGTCGGCGTACAGGATCGCTTTGCCGCGCAGGTGGCGGGCCGCGCGGCCGATGGTCTGGATCAGCGAGGGCGCCGAGCGCAGATAGCCTTCCTTGTCGGCGTCGAGAATCGCCACCAGCGAAACTTCGGGCATGTCCAACCCCTCGCGCAACAGGTTGATGCCGACCAGTACATCGAAGACGCCGAGGCGCAGGTCGCGGATGATCTCGACGCGCTCGACGGTATCGATGTCGGAGTGCAGATAGCGCACCTTGATGGCGTGCTCGCCCAGGTATTCGGTCAGGTTTTCCGCCATCCGCTTGGTCAGCGTGGTGACCAGCACGCGATCACCGAGCGCGATCCGCGCGTTGATTTCCGACATCAGGTCGTCCACCTGCGATGCCACCGGACGGACTTCCACATCGGGGTCGATCAGTCCGGTCGGACGCACGACCAGTTCGACGATTTGCCCGTGCGATTTTTCCAGCTCATAGCGCGAAGGCGTGGCGGACACGAAGATGGTGCGTGGCGAGCGCAATTCCCATTCCTCAAATTTCAGTGGGCGGTTGTCCAGTGCCGACGGCAGTCGAAAGCCGTACTCGACGAGGTTCTCCTTGCGCGAGCGGTCGCCTTTGTACATGCCGCCTACCTGCGGCACGGTGACGTGCGATTCATCGACCACCAACAGCGCGTCCGACGGCAGGTAGTCGAACAAACAGGGCGGTGCCTCACCCGCCATGCGTCCGGTGAGATGGCGCGAGTAGTTTTCGATGCCCTGACAGAAGCCGACCTCCGCCATCATTTCCAGATCAAAAGTAGTGCGCTGCTGCAAGCGCTGCGCTTCGACCAGTTTGTTGTTCGCGTAGTACCAGTTCAGTCGATCCTGCAGTTCGACCTTGATCGCCTCGATGGCCTCCAGCACGGTGCGTCGTGTGGTCACGTAGTGGGTCTTCGGGTAGATCGTGTAGCGCGGCACGCGGCGCTGAATCTCGCCGGTCAGCGGGTCGAACACGGCGATGTTCTCGATCTCGCCATCGAACAGTTCGATGCGCACCGCCTCGCTGTCGCTTTCTGCCGGATGCACGTCGATCACTTCACCGCGCACGCGGTAACAGCCTCGGCGCAGCTCGAATTCGTTGCGGCTGTATTGCAGCTCGGTCAGACGGCGGATCAGTTCGCGCTGGTCGATGCGCTCGCCGCGCACCATGTGCAGCACCATCTGGAAATACTCGTTCGGATCACCCAGTCCGTAGATCGCCGAGACCGAGGCCACGATCAGGGCATCACGGCGTTCCAGCAGGGCTTTGGTCGCCGACAGCCGCATCTGCTCGATGTGCTCGTTGATGGCGCTGTCCTTCTCGATGAAGGTATCGCTGGCAACCACGTAGGCTTCCGGCTGGTAGTAGTCGTAATAGCTGACGAAGTACTCGACCGCGTTATGCGGGAAGAACTCCTTGAATTCCCCATAGAGCTGGGCCGCCAGCGTCTTGTTCGGCGCCAGAACCAGGGTTGGCTTCTGCACGGCCTGTACGACATTGGCGATGGTGTAGGTCTTGCCGGAGCCGGTGACGCCCAGCAGCGTCTGATGCGCCACGCCTGACTCGAAACCGTCCACCAACTGACGAATGGCCTGCGGTTGGTCACCCGCAGGGCGATAGGGCGAGTGCAACTGGAACGGCGTGGTGGCGGAAGCGTCGGGACGGCTCATCCCCGCAGTATAGCCAGCGCACTCCGCATCGCCGTCGGTAGCGGGTGATCGGAATGGAGTCCGGTGGAAGTACCGGATTTTTCTGACCGGCAGCGACGGCAAGCGCTGATCCCGCCGCATGAACGCCGCTTCGACACTGTGCTCCCCGAACCGGATAGCACGGATGGAGAGCCCCATGCGCGTCACTGCATCGCAACGCCAACCTCTGCAGCGCGGCTTCAGCCTGATCGAAATCATGACCGCCCTCGGCATTGCGGCCGTATTGCTGGGTGTGGCCATGCCGAACTTTTCGGCCTTGATCGAGAAGCAAGGCTTCAACACGGCGCACAACGATCTGGCCGCCGCCTTTCATTTCGCCCGCTCGCTGGCGGTGACCGAGCGACAGCAAACCATCGTCTGCCCCAGCACGGATGCACAGTCGTGCAACAGCCCCTCGGTGTGGGACCACGGCTGGATCGTTTTCGTGGATCGCAACCGCAACAAACAACGAGATGCCGGCGAGCCGGTACGGCGAGCGGAGCAGCGCGAACACGAGCGCATCGGTATTCGCACCAGCGGTTCGCGCCCCTTGGTTCTGTTCCGGCCCAATGGCGGCAGCGGTGGCGCCAACATGAGCCTGCGTTTGTGCAATCCCGACGGCGACCCCGTCAGCGCCCTGGTACTCAACAACACCGGCCGCTTGCGCAAGGCCAGTGGCAGCGAAGCCGCGTCACTGGCGCGTTGCCTGTGACCGCGAGCAAAGCGGTTGCGCGTGTGACGCACACAGGGCTTGACCACGAGAAATCACTGGCTAAAATAGGCGGCCCGTTCCCGAGTAGCTCAGCCGGTTAGAGCACTTGACTGTTAATCAGGGGGTCGTCAGTTCGAGTCTGACCTCGGGAGCCATATTCGAAAGCCCGCTGCGCAAGCAGCGGGCTTTTTTGTTTTTCACGGCTTGGTCGGTGCGTTCGGGTGAAGGCAGGCTTGACGGTGACTTATGCTCACTTTTAGCATTACCGACCTGTAATGCTCGTTCTGAGCATAAATCGAATCCCCAATCCGCCTGCGAGGTCGCGATGTCTCCAACCCTGAATGAACTGCCGCGTGCCAATGCGGAGCTGTTTGCTCGACACGCCGCCCTGCGCGAGCGAACCCGTGCGGTGCTGGGTGATGCCGACTGGGCCGAGTACCTGCCTTACGTCGATGCCATCCAATCGCTCAAGCGCGAGAAGCGGGCGGTGATCCTGGCGCACAACTACCAGGCACCGGAGATTTTCCACGGTGTGGCGGATATCGTCGGTGACTCGTTGGCGCTGGCTCAGCGCGCGGTGGATGTCGATGCCGACGTCATCGTCATGGCGGGCGTGCACTTCATGGCCGAGACCGCCAAGCTGATGAATCCGGGACGTACCGTGTTGATTCCGGACAGCGCTGCGGGTTGTTCACTGGCGGACAGCATCACCGCTGCCGACATTCGCCTGCTGCGTCAGCGTTATCCCGGCGTTCCGGTGGTGACGTACGTCAACACCAGCGCCGAGGTGAAGGCAGAAAGCGACATCTGCTGCACGTCGGCCAATGCCGTGCAGGTGGTGGAATCGTTGGGTGTGCCGCGCGTGCTGTTCTTGCCCGACCAGTATCTCGGCCAATACGTGGCATCGAAAACCCGCGTTGAGGTCATCCTCTGGCAAGGCAGTTGCGAGGTGCACGAGCGCTTCAGCGGACAGCAGTTGCGTGACTACCGGCAGCAGCTCGGTCCGGTGCACCTGCTGGCGCATCCCGAGTGTCCGCAGGATGTGTTGGCGGAGGCCGACTTTGTCGGATCGACGGCGGCGATGATCCATCATCTGGATCGACTGCGTCCGCCGCGTGTGGTGATGGTCACCGAGTGCTCGATGAGCGACAACGTCGCCGTTCAGTTCCCGGACATCGAGTTCACCCGCCCATGCCAGCTTTGTCCGCACATGAAGCGCATCACTCTGCCCGGCATTCTTGCGGCGCTTCAACAGACCCAGCATGTCGTCGAGGTGGCACCGGCGATTGCCGCAAGGGCGCGACTTGCCGTGCAACGCATGCTCGACATCGGACGACGCGAGGCAGCCTGAAACCATGCACGCGGATGTGATCGTTATCGGTTCCGGGGTGGCAGGACTGAGTGTCGCGCTGGCTGCCGCGCCGCGACGGGTTCTGCTGCTCAGTGCCGGGCGCTGGGCCTTGGATGGTGCCAGCGGCTGGGCGCAGGGCGGCATCGCGGTGGCATGGTCGGATACGGATTCCGTCGAATCGCATGTCGAGGACACCTTCCGGGCAGGGGCAGGACTCGGCAATCGCGCCGTCATTCAACAGATCTGCGCCGCCGCACCGGAGGCCATCCGCTGGTTGGACGCGCTGGGTTGCCGATTTGACAGGAATGCGGGGCAGCTCCATCTCGCCCGGGAGGCGGCGCACACACAGGCGCGCGTCGTGCATGCCGGTGGCGATGGCACGGGCGCCGAAGTGATGCGCACACTGAAGCAGGCGGTGAGTACGAATCCCGCCATCGAGATTCACGAAGGCGTCCGCGCACAGGCGTTGCTGCAGGACGAGCAGGGTCGGGTGGCGGGTGTCCGATGCATCGATCAGGCCGGTCGCGCCTACGTATTTCGCGCGCCAGTCTGTGTGCTGGCGACGGGTGGCGTTGGACAGTTGTTCGCTTACACAACCAACCCGCCCAGCGCGCAGGGCCAGGGACTGTCCTTGGCGCTGGAAGTCGGTGCGGAACTGGCCGATCTGGAGTTCGTGCAATTCCATCCCACCGCATTGCGCCCGATGTCGTCACCGGATCGCGTCGCTGCGTCCGCCTTGCCATTGCTCAGCGAGGCACTGCGTGGTGCCGGTGCGGTATTGGTAGATGCCAGCGGCGCACCGATCATGCAGGGCGTTGCCGGTGGTGATCTCGCCGCGCGCGATGTCGTTGCCAGAGCGGTCTACGCCGCTGACCTGCGGGGTGGCGCGTGGTTGGATGCACGCGATGCCATCGGCAGCACATTTCCGCAGCGCTTTCCGGCCGCGTTCGCGTGCTGCATGCAACAAGGCATTGATCCGCGTGTCCAGGCGATACCCGTCGTGCCCGCGGCCCACTACCACATGGGCGGTGTGCGCACGGATTCAGACGGTTGGAGCACGGTGGCAGGCTTGGCAGCGGTGGGCGAGGTCGCCTGTACTGGGCTGCATGGTGCCAATCGACTCGCCAGCAATTCCTTGCTGGAGGGATTGGTGATGGGCAGGCATCTTGGCGAACAGCTGCGCGGAATGAGTCTGCCGAGGGTGGCAACGTTGCGGCCGAGTCGATGGCCGCACAGCGGCGACACCACGCATTCAGCGGAGATCGGCTGGCCGTGGCGGCAGCGGATGTGGCGCTGCGTGGGCCTGCGCCGCAATGCGAACGATCTTCAATCGGGCCTGCAAGCACTGCAGTCTTCAGCGGCCGCTTGCACTGCAGGCCGAGCGCCAATGCAATTGATGAAGCACATGCTGCAGGCCGCGTTACGCCGGACAGCCAGTGTCGGTGCGCACTGGCGCGACGATGCGGAGGCCGTGGGTGTCGCAAGTCAGCAGCGGGTGGCCTGAGCGCGTCCCTTTCAGCGCGGCAAGGCTTTCGATACCCTCGCAAGGTCAGGAGCCTGTCGGACTTGAAGAATCGAAGCGAAAATTCGGCTGGGCGAGGACAGTTTTTGCCGGTTTCGCAGGGCAATAGTGGAGCTATTGCCCAAGGAAACGGCGAAAATGGACCGTCCAGACGGATTTGCAGCCGATTCCCCTTCAAGTCCGACAGACTCCTAGGGTTGAGCGGTCCGCAACAGGATAAGCGACGTGCACGGCGACCAGAGAACCAGCCTGCGGGACGATCCCAGTGGCGACCAGGCGATGCGCCGCGAGTTGTATTTCTTCGCGCTGTTCCGTCTGCTCGAGGGCTCGATGCTGGTCTTCATGCTGCTCGGCCCGAATGCCATCGGCACGGTGGAGTTTAGCTGGCCGATGCTCGCCCGCAGTGCGGCGATGCTCTATCTCCTTGCCGGTCTCGGCCTGCTGATCGTGGCGACGCAGACGCGCTGGAGCATGACCTGGCAAGCGGCAGGTGGTTTGCTGCTGGATGTCGTGGTCGCCGCGCTGGTTCTGCAGGTCAGTCATGGCGCCGATACCGCGATCAGCATGCTGTTGCTGGTCAATGTCGGTGCCGCGGCGTTGCTGATGCCATGGCGACCCACCGCGGTTTTCGCGGCGCTGTCTGCGCTCATGCCCTTGGGCGGGTTCTTCCTGCAGCGCATCGGTCAGATGAGCCCTGGGGCGACGTTCGATCATTCGCTGGCCGAGGCCACGATGTTCGCGATCAGCTACGCATCGGTGGCATTGTTGACCCACCTGCTGGGGCGCCAGATGCGCGAGCAGGCGCAATTGGTGGCACAGCGCGGGGCCGATCTGGCCAGTCTTTCGCAGCTCAACGAGCTCATCATCCGGCGCATGCGCATCGGCGTGTTGGTGGTGGATGCGGCGGGGGCGCTGCAACTCAACAACGAAGCGGCGTGGAATCTGCTTGGGCAGCCGTCGCCTTCGGAGCGTGATCTGAATGTTCTTGCGCCCGCCCTGATGGAACGCCTGCAGCAATGGATGCAGGGCAGCAGCTCGGCGACCGAGCCGCTGAACTTGGGTCCGGACCATTCGGAAGTCCTGCCGCGCTTTGCTCGTTTGCATCAGGGTGACGGTCTGGTCCTGGTGTTCCTGGATGACGCCGCATTGGTGTCGCGTCGGGCCGAGGCGCTGACGGTGTCATCGTTGGGCCGACTGTCGGCGAGCATCGCCCACGAAGTGCGCAACCCGCTGGCCGCCATCAGCTATGCCGCGCAACTGCTTGGCGAATCGCCTGATCTGCACAGTACCGACAAGCGTTTGACCGAGATCATCCTCAATCACTGCCAGCGCATGAACGGGATCATCGAGAACGTACTCAGCCTGTCGCGCCGTGAGGTCTCCCGTCCGGAGCAGGTCGAGCTGATGCAATGGGTGCGTCAGTTTGTCGACGACTACAACGCGTCGCATGTTCTGGAAGCGGGACAGTTGCGGGTCGAGGTGGGCGCAGGACGGCTGTTTGCCATCGTCGATCCGGCGCAATTGCACCAAGCCGTCACGGTACTGGTGCAGAACGGGCTGGACTACGGACGCCAGCCCGGCCAAGCGCCCAAGGTCACACTGCTGGCACGCCAAGCCGGCGAGTTCGGGCCGCCGATGATCGAGGTGATGGATGCCGGTCCCGGCATACCCGAGGCGCAGCAAGCCAGCATTTTCGAGCCCTTTTTCACCACCCACGAGCATGGCACCGGCCTGGGTCTCTATATCGCTCGCCAGCTCTGCGAGGCAAATCAGGCCAGCCTTGAATACGTTTCTGGTCGCGCGGAAGGTGCCTGCTTCCGGATCACGTTGGCGCGCAGCCGCGCCTTGATGCAGAGCATCGCCAATGCAAGCTGAGTCCGCTGCGTCATGGGCGGTCGTCTGGCCCGACGCGCGACGCACCGCGCTGAAAACTGTCCGTTTCGCCGCGCGCCCGCCCCGGCTTCGGGTAGGGTGCGAACTCCCTCCGGTGGTGCCATCATGGCCCTCCGCCGACCACCCCGATCTGGATCACAGGCTTCATGGTTACGACACGCTGCGCATTGATCGTTGATGACGAACGCGACATCCGTGAACTGCTGGTTCTGACGCTGACCCGGATGGGCCTGCGGGTGGAAACCGCGGCGGATCTCGGGCAGGCGCGCGAAAGCCTGCAACGACAGCGTTACGACCTGTGCTTTACCGACATGCGGTTGCCCGACGGCAGCGGGCAGTCCCTGATCGAGCTGATTGCGCAACGCTACCCGGAAACACCGGTGGCGATGATCACTGCCTATGGCAGTGTCGACGCCGCAGTGAACGCATTGAAGGCGGGCGCGTTTGATTTCGTGACCAAACCGGTCGATCTGAACGTCTTGCGTCGACTGGTCCAGAACGCATTGCAATTGGGCGAGCAGCGACGAGCCCAACAACAGTTGACCGCGAACAAGCTGCAAGGCGAATCGGAGTCGATGCAGCAATTGCGGGCGACCATCACCAAGCTGGCGCGGAGCCAGGCGCCGGTCTACATCAGTGGTGAGTCGGGCGTCGGCAAGGAACTGGTCGCGCGCCTGATTCACGAACAAGGGCCGCGTTCCGATGGGCCTTTCGTGCCGGTCAACTGTGGTGCCATTCCGTCCGAACTGATGGAAAGTGAGTTCTTCGGCCACAAGAAGGGCAGTTTTACCGGCGCGCAGGGGGACAAAGACGGTCTGTTCCAGGCGGCCAATGGCGGCACCCTGTTTCTCGACGAAGTCGCCGAGTTGCCGGTGCACATGCAGGTCAAGCTACTGCGTGTGATTCAGGAAAAATCAGTTCGACCGGTGGGCGCCAACAGCGAGCAGGCCATCGATGTGCGGATTCTGTCGGCCACCCACAAGAACCTTGCTCAACTGGTGGCGGATGGTCGGTTCCGGCACGACCTCTACTACCGCATCAACGTCATCGAACTGCGTGTGCCGCCGCTGCGCGAGCGGGCTGAGGACATCCTGCCGCTGGCGCAGAGCGTGCTACGACGACTCGCTGCCGAGAACGGCGATGCGCCCTACACACTGGATGCGGACGCCGGACGACGCTTGCGTGACTACGCCTTCCCCGGAAATGTCCGCGAACTGGAAAACATTTTGGAGCGCGCCGTGGCGCTGTGCGACGGCGGTGTGATCACCGATGGCGATCTCTATCTTCCGCAAAGCAGCCCGCTGACACCGACCAGCAGCGTTGCCGAGTCGCCTGCCTCGACCGGATCGGTGCCTGCGTCGGCGGAATCTACGGGACGATCCGCCAGCGAGCCGCTGACCGACTTCATCGAGCAAGTGGAGCGCGAGGCGATCATGAAGGCGCTGGAGGAGTGTCGCTACAACAAGACCCGCACCGCGGCCAAGTTGGGCATTACCTTCCGCGCGCTGCGCTACAAGCTGAAGAAGCTCGGCATTGACTGACGCGCCGCGGGCATCAACCGTGGAGATTGGGCGACGTCCTTTCGACGGTCTTGATCCCGACACCGTGCTGCGCGCCGTGGAGTCACTGGGCTTGCCGACCGACGGGCGCGTGATGGCGCTCAACAGTTTCGAGAATCGGGTGTTCCGTATCGGCCTCGACAGCGCCGCGCCGGTGGTCGCGAAGTTCTACCGGCCACAGCGCTGGAGCGATGCGGCGATCATCGAGGAACATGAGTTCAGCGCCGAACTGCAGGCCGCCGAGTTGCCGGTGATCGCGCCCTTGCGGTTCGCCGAGCAAACCCTGCACCGTGCCGAGGGATTTCGATTTGCCTTGTTCCCGCTGCAAGGCGGGCAGGCGCCGGAACTGGAACGGCGCGACACCCTCACGCACCTGGGGCGGATGCTGGCGCGCATTCACACGGTCGGCGAGAGCCGTTTGTTTGCCCACCGACCAAGACTCGATATCGCGCGTTTTGGTGAGGACTCTGTGGATTTCCTGCTTGATGGCGACTGGTTGCCGGATGAGCTGATTGCCTCCTTCGAGCGAATCAGCGAGGACGTGCTGGACGCGGTGCATGACGTGTTCGAGCGCGTGCCTGCCTATCAGGAACTGCGTCTGCATGGCGACTGTCACCCCGGCAATCTGCTGTGGCGTCACGAGCAGGTGCATTTCGTCGATCTGGATGACGCCATCAACGGACCTGCCATCCAGGATCTATGGATGCTGCTTTCCGGTGATGCGGGCGAGATGCGGACGCAATGGTCCTGGCTGATGCAGGGTTACCGCGAGTTTCGCGAGTTCGAGTGGCACGAACTCGCATTGGTCGAAGCGTTGCGAACCTTGCGCTTGCTGCACTACAACGCGTGGCTGGCGCGCCGCTGGGATGATCCGGCGTTTCCTGCCGCGTTTCCGTGGTTCAACGAAACCCATCACTGGCAGAATCTGATCCTGCAACTACGCGAGCAACTGGCCTTGCTGCAGGCACCGCCCGCCTTGCTGGAGACGCGTTAGCGCTCAGTCCTGCTCGGCGGCCTCGCGCCCCTGTTGACGGATCAGCGCTTCCTGACGGGCGTCTTCGATCGACCACAACACGGCGCGCACATCGGCGCGGCGTTCGTCGAACTGGAAACGACCACTGAGTGCGCTGTCCGGTTGAAGCTCGCCGCGTTCGTGCAAGGCCCACATTTCCTCGCCGAAATGGGTCTGCAACAGTTCCGGGGCAAAGCGTCCGAGCGTGTCGCGCAGGTTGTGTACGTCGCGCAACAGCATGGCGCGAGCAGCGTTATTGCCCGCTGCACTGACCACTTGCGGGAAATCGATGATGACCGGGCCATCCGGTCCGACCAGAACGTTGTATTCCGACAGGTCGCCATGAATCACGTCGACACACAACATGCGCACCACATCGCGGATCAGACGCTGGTGATAGTCGCGCGCGGTATCCGCCGACAGCTCGACTTCACCGAGCCGCGGTGCGCTGAAACCGGACTCATCGGTGATCAAGGACATCAGCAGCACGCCGTTGAAATAGCCATGCGGCTGCGGAACGCAGACGCCCGCGGCGGCGAGCTTGTAGAGCGCATCGACTTCGGCGTTCTTCCAGTCTTCTTCCTGCTGCCTGCGGCCAAATTTGCTGGCCTTTCCGACCGCCCGCGCCTGCCGACTGCCGCGCACCTTGCGGCCTTCCTGATACTGCACACGCGCCTGAAAGCTGCGCTGTGCCATGTCCTTGTAGACCTTGGCGCAGATCACCGAATCGCCTGCGCGCACCACATAGACCGAGGCTTCCTTGCCGCTTTTCAGTGGTCGCAGCACCTCGTCGATCACGCCGTCATCGAGCAGCGGCTGGAGGCCCTTCGGGGTCTTCATGAGTTCCTTGGTCTACACAGGCGAAGGTTGGCATGCAATGGTTGAGCGACGGTGCGGGGCCTGTGCGGCACGAGGCGCTGAGGGTGCCGATGTTCGTCACTTGCCGATGTCGATGTTCGGAATTTCGTAGTCGTAGTCCGGCATCAGGTAGTCGGGCAATTCCTCGCTGCAATCGACGATCTGGCAGCGGCGACGCTGCAGATAGGTATCGCGCAGCAGCAGATAGTCGTCTTCGGCGTCCTTCAGCATGTCGTCGTAGGCGAGCACGCCCGCGCGGGCGTCAAGACCATATAGAAAACTCACCCCGACGCCGTATTCGCTGGCGGCTTCGCTGACCAGACTGTATCGGGTGGAAATGCCGCGACCCAAGCCATCGCGGACCGTGCCAGGGCCGAAAAACGGAATGACCAGGTAGCGCGACTCGCGCCAGCCCCACACGCCGAGCGTCTGGCCCAGATCGGCGTTATAGGTGGGAATGCCCGCGTCGGTCGCGGGATCGAAGATGCCCGCCACGCCCAGGGTGCTGTTGAGCAGGAATCGACCAAACGACGCGCCTGCCTTGCCGGGACGGCCTTGCAGCAGCAGATTGATCGAGGTGATCGGTTGCTGCAGGTTGTCGAACACGTGGCTGATACCGAGGCGCAGCAAGCGTGGCGTGAAGCGCGTATAGGCCTGCGCGGCGGGCTTCAGGAAGTAGCGATCCAGGCCCATGTTGAATCGATGGGTGCGGCGGTTGAAGCGTTCCCAGGGATCCAGTGCGGCGGTGGGGCTGCTGCCTGCCGCAGGCGCGTCGACGGTTGTCGCATCCTGGTTGATCGGTGCCTTGGTGGTGTGGCGATGCGCACAGCCGGATACGCCCAGCACGGCAGCGAATGCCAGGGTGGCGAGCCAGCGGAACGCCGTTTGCGAGAGGGGCATCATGTTTGGAATCTCCCAACCAGCGGCAGGGCCGTCATGGTATCGAGTGGATTGTCGTGCAAAGGGTGCGCAGTGGGCGTCAAGACGCAGAACGCGGATCGCCGGGAAGTTCGACCCGATGCGCGCTGCAAAGGCTTTGCAGCCGCTCGGGCAAATGGTTCCAGGACAGCAAACGGCCTGTGCGCTGCGCGCTGGCCTGCATGCAGCGCAAACAGGCCAGACCGGTGCTGTCGATGTCGCCGCACTCGCTGAGGTCGATCAATGTGGCGCTGTGGCCTTCGCTCAGCCAGCGCGACCAGTGGGCCGCCGCCGAGTCCAGGTTCAGGGCGCCGCGAATGACAAACCGTTGCGCGGGCGACTCAGTTTTTGACATCGATCTGGCCTTGCTGCAGGCGTTCGGTCACCTGCTCAAGAGACTGGCGGCGCAGCAGTTCGTCGAACTGGGTCCGATAGGTCTGCACATACGACACGCCCTCGACGATCACGTCGAACACTTTCCACTCGCCATTGTTCTGGCGGAACAGATAGTCGACCGGAATCGGCGCACCGCCGCGGCGATGGACCTCGGTAGCAACGCGGATCAATTCACCGTTGCGCAATGGCGTTTCGCTCAGCACCTTGACGTCGGTGCTCGGGTCGGTTTCCAGTAGGGCGGCGCCGTATTTGCGCAGCAGGGTGTCGATCAAGGCATTGGCGAAGGCGGAGATCTTCGCCGCCTCGACACCGCGCGAATGCATGGCCAAAACCAGACGCGCGGAATACTCGCGATCAAACAGGGTGTTCAACTCGCTTTGCACGAACCGATCGAGCTTGGCGCGATCTGCGCTGAACTCGGCGCGCTGTTTTACCAGGGTTTCCAGCACGACCTGGGTACGTTCGGCGACGATGTCGGCAGGCTTCGGTTCGGCTGCGCAGCCGACCGACATGAAGCCAAGCAACAGGCTGGCAAACAGGGGCATGAATCGATTTTTCAGGGGGATCATGGAGGTCTCCGGGTTCTTATTGTTTTGTCTCGCTGGGCTCTGCCGACGACGATCCCCCATCGCCCTCGGCATTGCCGAACATGTATTTGCCGATCAATTGTTCCAGTACCACGGCCGATTGCGTCAACAGGATCTCATCACCATCGTGCAAGGGTTCAGGATCGCCGCCCGGCATCAGACCGATATAGCGATCTCCCAGCAGTCCGCTGGTGTAGATCGCCGCCGACGTATCGGCCGGGATATCGCCCGCCAATCGACTGATACGCAGCGTGGCAATCGCATCGAAGCGTTGCGGATCGAGTTTCACCTCGGCCACTTCGCCCACTTTGACGCCAGCAATCTTCACCGGTGCGCGGACCTTCAATTCCCCCGCATTGGTAAAGCGCGCGGTGACCTGGTAGGTGTCACCACTCACGCCACTGCGCGAGTTGGTCGAGGCAAAGGCCAGCGCCAAGGCACAGGCAAAGCCCATGGCGATGAAGGCGCCGACACTCCATTCGGTTTTGCGGTTGGCAGACATGGGGGCTCCGGGCTCAGTAGAACAGGGCGCTGATCAGAAAATCGAGGCAAAGCACCATCAGGGAGCCTTGCACGACGGCCTGGGTGGTCGCGCGTGAAGTGCCTTCGATGGTGGGCGGGGTGTGATAGCCGACATGGGTCGCGATCAAGCTGGTGACCAGACCAAAGGCCACCGATTTGACCAGTGCCTGTCCGAAGTCCTGTTGCAGATCAATGCTGTCCTGCAGCGATCCCCAGAAGAACCCGGCATCCAGTCCCAGCACATGCACGGCCTGCAGATAGCCGCCGAAAATCGCGAAGGCGCAGAACACCATGGTCAGCAGCGGCATGCTCAGGACGCCGGCCAGAAAGCGCGGTGCGACGACCTTGCCAACCGGGTCGATGGCCATCATCGACAGCGCCGTGATCTGATCGGTGGCGCGCATCAGCCCAAGTTCGGCGGCCATTGCCGAACCGGCGCGGCCGCAGAACAGGATCGCCGCCAGAACAGGTCCGAGTTCGCGATACAGCGACAGGCCGAGCAGGGTGCCCAGCGAGCTGCTGGCCCCGAAAGTGGCAAGCGTCCGATAGCCCTGCAGTGACAGCACCAGACCGACAAAGGCGCCGCCGACGGCGACGATGGAGACGGAGCGCGAGCCGATCACATGCAGTTGATGCAGGGTATCGGCCACGAACATCCGATTGAATCGGACCGCCCCGAGGATGCGCGCCAGAAACACGCCCATGCGACCCAGTGCGGGCAGCAGATCACGCATGGCCTTGTCTCCGGTAGTCAAAGCCGATCGGTCCATCCGGCGCGCCATCGAGGAACTGACGGATCAGCGGGTCGGCACTGGCCTGCAGTGCGTCCGGCGTGCCGTCGAAACAGATGCCGCCGTTGGCGACCACGATGGCGCGATCAGCGTAGGGCAGGGTTTCGTTGACGTGATGGGTGATCACCAGACTGGTCAGACCAAGGCTGTCGTTGAGCCGCCGGATCAGATCCAGCACCACGCCGCAAGCAATCGGGTCGAGTCCGGTCAGTGGTTCGTCGTAAAGCATGATCGGCGGATCGAGCACCAACGCGCGCGCCAAGGCAACCCGCCGTGCCATGCCGCCCGACAATTCCTGCGGGGCGAGGTGCGCTGCGTCGGCTAGGCCGACCGCGTTCAGTTTCAGGTTCACCAGCTCAGCCAGCAGCGGTTCCGGCAGGCGCGTATGTACGCGCAGCGGCAATGCCACGTTTTCGAACACGCTGAGGTCACTGAGCAGGCCATTGCCTTGCAGCAGCACGCCCATGCGGCGACGCAGCCGGAATAACTCGGCCGTGGAGGGGCAGGGCAAGGCATGGTCCAGCACCTGCAGTCGGCCGCGGGCAGGAACCAGCTCGCCGGTGATCGCGTGCAACAGCGTTGATTTGCCGGCGCCGCTCGGTCCCAGAATGGCGGTGACCTTGCCCACGGGCAGGCGCAGCTTCACGTCGTCAAGCACGACGCGGCTGCCACGCGCCAGACGCACCTGTTCGAAAATCACGGCGGAGGAGGGATCGGGAATCAAGTGATGCTGCGCTGCGGTAACCAAAGTGGCGCAGTGTATCCCGTGCGACCGTTCGCTGCGGTATGGCCTAAGTCATGGTGATGCGCACGGCCATTCAGCATTCAGCCGCGTACGCGCGCGTCCGGTGCACAAAGTCCGGCAGGCTCCTAAACTATCCTCGCCCCCGCGCCGCCCTGGCGCATTGCCGCAAGGTCCCGTTGTGAATCCCATTCTTTCCCCTGAGCTTCCCGCCGCCAGTGAACCGCTGCGCGCGGCGATCACGGCTGCCTGGTTGCGCGACGAAGACGCGCACGTACAGGCCTTGCTGGCCGAGTTTCCGCTCGACGCCGTGGCGCGCGAACGCGTGCAGCACACGGCCATCGATCTGGTTGAGCGGGTACGCAAACGGGCCCAGGACCAAGGCGCCATCGAAGCCTTCATGCGCGAGTACGACCTTTCCAGCGAGGAAGGGGTGTTGCTGATGTGCGTGGCCGAGGCGCTGTTGCGCATTCCGGATCAGGACACGGCGGATCGCCTGATTCGCGACAAGCTGGGCGATGCCAACTGGGATGCGCATGTCGGGCAAAGCGATTCGCTGTTCGTCAACGCCTCGACCTGGGGCCTGATGCTGACCGGACGCATCGTTGGCCTGGCGGAAGAAACCCGTGGCAATTTCATTGGTGCATTCAAACGCCTGGTCGGGCGTGCGGGTGAGCCGGTGGTGCGATTGGCCGTGCGTCAGGCGATGAAGATCATGGGCCACCAGTTCGTGATGGGACGCAGCATCGACGAAGCGCTGAAGCGTTCCAAAAAGGGCGACAACGCGCGTTACCGCTATTCCTTCGACATGCTGGGCGAAGGCGCGCTGACCACCCGCGATGCCGCCCGCTACCACGAGGCCTACCGCAAGGCGATTGTGGCGATTGGCAGTACCGGGCCGTTTGTCGATGTGTTCGCGGCCCCCAGCATCTCGGTAAAGCTGTCGGCGCTGCATCCGCGCTACGAACACGCCAAACGCGCCCGCGTGTTTGCCGAGCTGGCACCGCGTGTGCTCGAACTGGCCCAGCTCGCCAAGGCGCAGGGTATCGGATTCACGATTGACGCCGAGGAGTGCGATCGGCTGGAAATGAGTCTGGACCTGATCGTGCAGGTGTTCAGCGATGCCTCGCTGGCGGGTTGGCAGGGTTACGGATTGGCGGTACAGGCCTACCAGAAACGTGCGCCGTTCGTGATCGACTATCTCGCCGACGCTGCACGCCGGGTCGGTCGGCGCATGCCGATGCGACTGGTGAAAGGGGCCTATTGGGATGCCGAGGTCAAGCGCGCGCAAGTCGATGGCTTGCCGGGCTATCCGGTATTTACCCGAAAGCCGAATACCGATCTCAGTTATCTCGCCTGCGCCCGCCGCATGCTGGCCGCGACCGACGCGTTGTATCCGATGTTCGCCAGTCACAACGCGCACACCATCAGCGCGATCCATCACATGGCGCAGCAACTGCTGGGTGCGCCCGAGCCCGGTGCGGCACCGCGCTTCGAGTTCCAGAAACTGCACGGCATGGGCGACGACCTGTACGCCGAAGTGATCGGGCCTGATCGCCTGAATACGCCCTGCCGCGTGTATGCGCCGGTCGGCAGCCACGAGGATCTGTTGCCCTACCTGGTGCGCCGCTTGCTGGAAAACGGCGCCAACTCGAGTTTCGTCAATCGCATTACCGATGAACGCGTGGCCCCCGCTGAGTTGGTGGCCGATCCAACCGATACCGTGCGTGGCTTCGAGCGCGCCGCACATCCCCGCATTCCATTGCCGACCGCCCTGTACGGGCTTGAGAGGAAGAATTCCATGGGCGTGAATCTCGCCAACGACGACGCCCTGCGCAGCCTGGCGCAGACCATGAATGCCGTTCCGATGGGCGTTGACGCCATTCCTCTGGTGCCTGGTGCAAACCCGGCGGGCGCGTGGAGCGAAGTGCGCTCACCGGCGGATCGCAGTCAGGTGATCGGGCGTTGGCAGGCAGCCGATACGGCGACGGTGGAACGCGCCTTGAGCAATGCCGTGCATGCACAGTCGGAGTGGGATCGCCTTCCCGCCGCCGGTCGCGCCAAGATCATCGAACACGCCGCCGACCTGCTGGAGTCACGGATCGCGGAGTTCATGGCGCTGTGTACCCGCGAAGCCGGGAAAACGCTGGCCGACGGTGTGGCCGAAGTGCGCGAGGCGGTCGACTTCTGCCGCTACTACGCGCAACAGGCGCGTGCGCAGTTGGGTCAGCCGACCGTGCTGCCGGGACCGACGGGCGAATCGAACACCTTGCATCTGCATGGTCGAGGTGTGTTCGTCTGCATCAGTCCGTGGAACTTCCCACTGGCCATTTTCATGGGGCAGGTGACCGCTGCACTGGCAGCCGGTAACGCGGTGATCGCGAAGCCCGCCGAGCAGACCAATCTGATCGCCTACCGTGCAGTGCAGGTGTTGCACGAGGCGGGCATTCCGACCGACGTGCTGCAGTTGCTACCCGGTGATGGGGCGACGGTCGGTGCGGCGCTGACTCGCGACCCGCGCGTGGCAGGCGTCGCCTTCACCGGCTCCACCGAAGTGGCACGCCTCATCAATCGCACCCTGGCGGCACGCGACGCCGCGATCGGCGTACTGGTAGCGGAAACCGGTGGCCAGAATGCCCTGATCGCCGATTCCTCGGCGCTGCCGGAACAACTCGTCAAGGATGCGATTAGTGGCGCCTTTGGGTCGGCCGGGCAGCGTTGTTCGGCGGCGCGCGTGCTGTTCGTGCAGAGCGATATCGCCGACAAGGTTGTCGACATGCTGGGCGGCGCGATGCAGGAATTGGTGCTGGGCGATCCCGCCCTGCTGTCGACCGACATCGGGCCGGTGATCGATGACGAAGCCTTGGGCATCCTGCAGGCGCATGCTGAACGCATGGATCGCGAGGCTAGGGGAAAGATTGCCGAAGTGCCTGCACCGGCTGCCACCGCGAAGGGCTGTTTCTTTGCCCCGCGCGCCTACGAACTGAAATCGCTGTCGCAACTGACCCGCGAAGTCTTCGGACCGGTCCTGCATGTGTTGCGCTACGAGGCAAGTGATCTCGACAAGGTGATCGCCGACATCAATGCCACGGGCTACGGCCTGACCTTGGGCATCCACTCGCGCATCGACGAAACCATCGAAAAAATCTCGCGCGGCGTGCGAGTCGGCAACTGCTACGTCAACCGCAACCAGATCGGTGCCGTGGTCGGCGTACAGCCGTTCGGTGGCGAAGGCCTGTCCGGCACCGGCCCGAAAGCCGGTGGACCGCACTATCTGTTGCGCTTCACCACCGAGCGCACCCTCACCATCAACACCACCGCCGCGGGCGGCAATGCGTCCTTGCTGACATTGGGCGAATGAGGCGGGTGATCGGCTGATTCACTCGGCCATGGTCATCAAATGCGCGACGGCGGTCTTGATCTCGTCGTCGCTGCATTGCCCGCAGGCACCGCGCGGCGGCATCGCCTTTAGTCCCTGCAAGGCGTGTTGCACGAGGGTCGCCTCGCCTTGCGCGATACGTGGCTGCCACGCCGCTTGATCGCCAGCGCGTGGCGCGCCTGCCAGGCCCGTGGCGTGACAGGCACTGCAATGGGCCTGATAGACCTCCGCACCAGATCGCGCCGAAGTCGCCGCGCTGGGGGGCGCGTCGGCATCCGCCGTGTTGGCCGGGCTGCCGCCATGGGCATTGGTCTCTCCCACCGCCACTGCCGCCACCGGCTGCAGGCGTGCCGTGGTCGCGATGTGCTCCGCCACGCTGCGATCATCGGTTGGCCGATTCAACAGATTGAAGTAGGCAGCGATGTTGACGATGTCCTGATCCGACAAGGGCTGCGCCATCGCATTCATGGTGGGATTCTGCCGCGTTCGGCCATCCCGATAGGCGCGCAGTGCCGATTCCAGATAGCTGCGCTCTTGACCGGCCAGGTGGGGCGTGCCGGGAATTTTCGAGATGCCCTCTTCGCCATGGCAAGCGAAACAGGCGGCGGCGCGCTTCTGGCCTGCACCGACATCGGCGGCGGCTTGTCCGCCAATCTGCGCGTGTGCGACGCCAAACAGGCTCAGGCCCAGCAGAACGCCGGTGAGAAAAGTGGTTTTCATGCGTGTCTCCCGATCAAACGAAGGAATTGCCGACCCAGATGCTGATGCCGTAGGCGAAGAACACCGCGATCCACAGCAACAGCACCGCGACCGCACCGCTGCCGAGGCGCGCCACCGCAGCGCTCGCGGTGTACACGCCGTCCGTGCGGCCAGCGCGATAGAGCAGGGTCAGATAGAAACCGCCCACCATCCCTCCGACACCAAGCAGCGTCGAGAAAAACAGCAGGGTGGAAGGCCAGTCGATGTGCATCGGATAGGTGGCGATGTCGTAGCCAAATGGACGCAGATAGGCGATGCGGATCACCTCGCGCCAAAGCGCAAGCAGAGCCAGCAATGCGGCGCTGCCGATCAGGGGCAGGTAGCCATGGCTGCTCGGCCGACGACGCCACATCCACACCGTCATCACCAGCAGCGCGGCGCACAACAGCCAGCCAAGCGGATGCGCGAGCAATTGCGTCTCGGCGGGCAACTGCATCTGCCAGAGCAGGAACGGCAACACGCTCGACGCAAATCCCCAGGTTGCCAAACCTTGTCCCAAGCGCTGTGCGAAGCGGCGGTAGTCGTCACTGCGATCCGCGCGCGTCGCGACGTAGTGCGCGTAGGCGATCAGAAAAACCCCAATCACCGGCACGGACAAACCCATGATGAAGACATAACGCGGCCATTGGATGGCATGCAGTGCCAGCCCGCTGTTGTCGACCACGCCTTGCGGCGCATACCAGGTCATCCATTGGTCGGGCAGCAAGGCCTGGTAGGACAGTGCATGCATGATCAGGCCGTCGAGGCAGAACAACAGCAGACCCAACCAGGCGAACACCCCGACATGTCGCTTCGCACCCGCATGATTGGCGTAGTAGAAGACGAACCACGCGCAATAGGCGACGATCAGGCTGAAGATGAAGCCGATCACCCACACGCCCGATAGCACGTTCGAGGCGTACCACTGCGGGTCATAGATCACCTGCGTGAACAGCAACGGCGCTACGCCGAGCACGATCAGCAGTGACACACCGACCTTGGCAACCTTGGTCATGGCGATCGACAACATCTCCCAGTGCGGATGGCGGGCGCGTCGATGGAAGGCAATAATGGCCAGCCCTGCGGCACCAAGGGTGATGTGCACGAAGGCGATGTGAAAAATCCAGGTGAACACCATCAGTGCCTGAAACAGCACCGGGTGCGCGGGCACGCCCGCTGGATCACGCATCGTGTTCAGAACCGTTCCGATGTCCATGGTCTCAATCTCCTTTCGCCGTCGCCGTCGCTGGCGCGGCGTGCAACGCGCGGTTTTGCACGATCATCTGCTCGACATTCACACCCCGGTTGACGCTGGCAAGGTAGTGCGCGATGGCATCGACCTCCGGGGCGGGCAGATCGATGCGTGGCATGTAGGGCTGGCTACCGTGCTTGAGGGGACCATTGAGAAACGCGGCGATAAGGTCTTCGTCCGTCGCGCGATGAAACTTGTCGGGAAGGTTGCGCAGTGGTGCGCCGACTTCCAGTGCATGGCAGTTGGCACAGGCGATCCGGGTCAACAGCTTGCCAACCTCCAGGCGATTGCTGTCGGTGACTTCACGCAAGCGATCAGGGATGAACGGGTGCAGGCTCAACAGCCCCTTCTCGGCAATCAGATCGACTTCGCCGAGGATGCCCTTGCCCGGCACATCGCGGGCAATCACCTGATTGCCATAGATGTACTGACCGGCCACGTAGGGCTTGCGCATCGACTCGCGCATGCGCTCTTCCGGCCACACGCCAACCACCGACACAAACGCGAATACGGCGATGGCCAATGATGTGTACAGCCGATGCGGCTTCCACCAGGCGAACAGCAGCCAGAGCGTGGCCACCGAAAACACCGCAACCATGCCCTTTGCGTAGACCGGCAACAGATGCGTGTTCAGCATCACGATGGCGTTGTGCGGCAGCGTCTGCAGGTAATACAGAAACATCATCACCGAAAACAGGCCGCCGCCCAGGCCGATGGGGGCGAGAAATCGAACAACACTGCGGCGTTCGTCGGCATCCGTGAGGCGACTCGCCACCATCAGTCCGACCAGGGTGGCGATCACCAGCATGGAACCGGTGCGCGTACCAAGATGGGCGAAGAAATTCAGGTTGTAGAAGGCGTCGTTGGTCGAGCCGGTGAGATACCAGTTCTCATGCCCCGGCCACATCATGAAAGACAGGATGCCGACGATCAGCAGCATGGTGGCCCAGGAGGCCAGGGCGAACGACCAGGTCAGCTTGAGATGCGTCTTGGCGTCGATCTTGCCCAGCAGGTAGACCAGCGCGTAGACCCCGATGACCTCGACGGTGAAGTACACCCACTCGGCAGCCCAGACCCAGACGAAGTTGTGGATCAGTCCGCCCACGCCGCGTGGACTGGCAACCGTGATGGCGTACCAGATTCCCGGCCCGGTGATGGACCCGATGATGTAGGAAAACACTAGCAGGAACATGCCGTACTTCCTGATGAAGTCCAGCAGATAAGGCTTGTTCTCCCGGTAGGCCTTGGTTTCCAGCAAGGCAAACAGAAACGACGCGCCAACCGAGGTGTGTGACGCAACCACGTGAATGACGCCAATGATGCCCATGACCCAGGCGGTACCGATGCCTGGCACATAGAACGTCGGATACATGCCGAGCATGTCCATGCGGTTCTCCTTGATAAAAAATGGTCGCTGCCCGGCGGACTGTGTCGTCCACTCGGTGCGCCGCGGCATGCCATCAAGGGCATGGGTTGTCATCGCGCGGCGCAAGCGGTGTGTACCTTAGCGACCACCGATATGTCCCGGCAGTGACCGAATGTCGCGGTGTGGCTGGCATGGCGGAGCCTGTCCACTACACTGCGCGGATGAATGACACATCCGAAGCGGCCAAGGTCGTTACCGACGCGAATGCGGACCCCGCGAGCAGTGAGCAGAGTCGCATCAGCTTCGAACGCTTGCGCGAGCGCACCGACGAGCTGGAACTGCTGATCTCCGGCTTGATCACCTTCGCGTTGTTCTCGATGCCGGGTTGGATCCTGGACCGCTATGCGGAGTTTTATGCCGGGTTGTCGACGACCCTGGTTCCCTTGGCGAGCGGCATGATGGCGATGGGCGTGGGTATCTGCTATTTGCTCGGCGCCGCGTTCGTGATGCATCTCGGATCACGGGCCTACTGGGTCGGCCTGATCGGACTCAAGAGTGTCTATCCGGACGGCATCCGCTACGAGCGGATGAACACCGCCGGGCCGATCACCAAGGACTACCTGCGCGAGCGTCTGCCCAGCCTGCAGCAGGCCATCGACGACGCCGACCGGTTCAGTTCACGCCTGTTCGCCATCATCACCCTGATCGCCTTGCTGGCCTTCATTGGTGGTCTGTTTCTGGTGCCCACCATGCTGTTGACCGGCTACGTGATCGAGGTCTTCGACATCCCGGAACTCTGGGCCACCGGTGCGGTGCTGGGCCTGGTGGGTCTGCTGTTGCTGCTGGTCATGACGGTGACCTTGCTGGATGCCATTTGGGTGGCTCGCAAGCCGGAGCGTGCACAGAATCCGGGTGTTCGGCGCTGGGTGATGCGGATGCGGCGCTGGTTGGCCTTTACCTATCCCGAGCGGTTGATTGCGCCTGTGCAATACACCTTGCAGACCCAGCTGCAATCGCGTGCGATCGTGGTGGCGCTCAGCATGGCGGGCGCGGTCGTGCCGGTCCTCGGGCTGCTGGCCTTTACGGTGTATCGCGATCCGTCACTGCTCGCCAATCCGCGCGTGATCAGCCGCGAGGATCTGACGCTGGCGCAGAACAGCGCGTACTACGAAGACCAATGGCAGGCCGAGGATCGTCTGCGCCTGTGGCCGAGCATTCCCAGCGACTTCGTTGGCCGACGCCACGTGCGCCTGCTGTTGCCCTATCTGCCCGTATTGCACGATTCGCTCGCCAAGACGCACTGCGTCCAACTGTCGGCCGACGCCTGCCTGCGCCAGTTCTGGCAGGTGGCGTTGGACGGTCGCACAGTGGACCTGCAAGGCTTTCACCTGGTGGACCGCCGCGACCTGAAACGCCGCGGACTGCAGGGCTATGTCGACCTGGCAGGGCTGGCGTTCGGGCCGCACGAATTGCGCGTGCAGCGCGTCGATCCGACCAGCACCGACGAGCCCACCGTGTTCCATCTGCCCTTCGTGTTTTCGCCAGAGCTGGAGGGGAGTTTGGTCGCCGCCGAAACGCCGCCGAACACCGCCGTCCTCGCGCCCAAGACACCGAGTGCTACCGCCCCCGTCACGCCGGTAGCCAATCAGCACGCCGTCACGGAACAATCGGCGAACGTGGCGGATGAGTGAGTTCTTGCTGTCGGGTCGCGGATTGCGAAAGCGAACGGCCTCAGATGGCGCGACCTGCGTACTGCTGCAAGTCCAGCGCCGAGATCGAGGTGGCCGCGACGAGTTGATAGTGGCGCTCGTCGACCACTTTGATTTCACCATCGACCACGGTGAGCTCGAACAGTGCAATCCGTTGCTCTGACATGAACTGAGCCGACACCGCCCTGCATATCAGGTTCGGGAATTTTTCGGCGCAGCACAGAATGTCCTGTTGAGTCTGCACGATACCGTGCTTGTCGGTACCACCCTTGGCTTGAACTGGCACCACAAACTGTCTGCCGTGGCGATCCAGCCCGACGTAGATTTCGTCGATCTCGATTTGCCCGACGTTCTTCACGGTCGTTCTCAAGTGATTCTGGAGCGAGAACGCGGTAATCCCCAGAAACACATCGATCAGGCGGTTGTAGCGAACCTTTGCCAGCAGCGCCTGTTCATCGCTCAAGGCGTAGGCCGCGATGATTTCCGGGGTCGCATCGGGAATTTTGATTGTGACCAGCTCTTCGCGAGGGGCGATTCGATTGAGGCGAACCTGCTTGAAACGGTAGCGTGCTCGACCTGCGCCTTCGATGATCCACTCTCGATCTGTTGCCGCTGTCTGACGAATCGAGACGGGTAGCTCGTTGCGATAGCGGAACGAATAAATCACGTCGCCGACGTTTTTGGGCAGGACAATTTGCAGCAATTTTGCGATGTCGACAAATTCGTCGCGTGTGAACTCAAACTCCGTCGACTTCTTCGCGTAGTGGTCGAAGAACACGCGTTCGATGATTGCCTGGTAGCGATTGGCTTGTCGCACGTTAGTATCAGGCATAGGCCGAATCCCAAAGGTCTTGCTGGTGTGGACTTCCGGTGATTCTACGGCGCTGTGCGATGGTATTTCGCGGGACGCTGAAGTAGTGCGCCGCTTCCGCCATGTTGAATGTCAGCAGTTCCGCATTTCCCGATTCGATGACGCGTCGGGGCTTCGCTGGAGCGAGTCCGAGGGCCGTCATGACTGTGCTCGCCACGGCACGGCCCAGCATCGGCGGGACGCTATTGCCGATCTGACGGAAGCCGTGCCATTTCGTTGCATGAAAACGGAACCAATCAGGATACGAATGAAGTCGTGCTGCCTCGCGCACCGTGATCACGCGTGGCAGGAAGGGATGGATTGGACGTGGCGAAGTGAACGCGCCTCGTGCGCTGTCAGTGCCCGCACGCAAGGTGTTGCACAGACCTTCCGGTGGAAGCTTGCGGAATCGACTGATTGGTTCGGTCTTGCCGTGTTCGGTTGCGATGAAGCGTGCTTTGGAAAGTTCGGTGTGCTCGGTACGAAGACTTGATGTCAGAAGATCGCGATTGAACTGGCGTTCGTAGCCAAAATCCGTCTCGTCGGGCACCAATCGCCGTAGTCTTCGCGCATATTCGGAGGTGCTTTCCCATGACACGTGAACCGAGTCACTGAAATTGAGTTCTGCGAACTGATCTGCGTCGGGTAGATCGCGGATGGCGTCCCAAACGGTGGTTCTTGCTTGACTGTGCGACGGATAGACCGGAATGGGCAAACCACGACGCGCACCGAGAACGACCAAGCGTCGGCGATCCTGTGGTACGCCGAAGTCTGCAGCATTCAACACCTGATACGGTGACGTTACGGCGTACCCTGCGTCTTCCAGCGCGGCGATCAGTTCGTTCAGGAACGTGACGTGTTTTCCCAGTGTCAACCCTTTCACGTTTTCAAACACGAAGTACTTGGGTTGCAGTTCCGCAACGATGCGGACGAAATGCAAGACAAGTTGATTGCGCGGATCGTCCAGCGCACGCTTTCCTATCAGCGAAAAGCCTTGGCACGGTGCGCCACCGAAAACCACATCAATTTCGGTGTCGCCGAGGTTTGCACGGCGTCGGATATCGTCGCCAGTGACGTCCACGACGCTGCAACAAATCGCCCTTGTGTCAGGGAAGTTGTACTCGTGCGTTGCGCAGTGAATGGGATCGATTTCGACGGCCGCAGCAATATCGAAACCAGCCTGTTCAAAGCCCAAGGACAAGCCTCCGGCACCGGCGAACAGGTCCACCCCGATGGGGCGATGCGGGTGATGGCTTGATTCAATCATCAGAACTGTTTTATGCGGCCCGGCTCGTCGGTAGGTGGCGAAGTGAGACCGGTGAACGTCGGGCGAGTATTCCGAATACCTGTCTTTGCAGTCTGTCGTGTATGCGGTGGGCGCGCAAGCGGCGAGGGGCGATGCCTGACGGCCGATCAGCGGGGTGCGGGGGCTTGGAGGCGGGCGGCGCGGAGGCGGGTTTGGGTTGGGCGCGGCGCGTGGTCGCTGGGCTCGGTCCAGACCAGCACCGCTACGTCGGGCAAGGCCGCCAGATGCGGCACGCCGATGCCGCGGCCGGCGGGCAGGTGGGCGACATCGACGCGGAATTGTTCGTGGAGATCGTGATCGAGTTTCGCCAGCCGCAGCACGCTGTCGTCGCTGTCGTCGGCACCAAGCCAGCTCAGCAGGAAGCCATCGCCGAAGGCGGCAACGCCCACCCGTCCGAGCACCTTGGGGCCTTGTTCGATGCGGATCGGCGCTTGCTCGATGCCAAGTTGCTTCAGTTTGACGGCAAGCTCAGTGGTCGTCGGCATGGTCGACCACGCCACGATGACCTTGCTGCCTTGTTGCGCAAGGCCGGGACCGTTGACCGGGCAGGCGCTGATTTTCCAGTTGTCGGCGTTCACCAGACCACGCACCTGCCAGCCATCGGCCTCGTGTTCGGCATAGGCGATGTCGCGAATTTCCTGATCACTGCGGTCGCGCCAAGCGGCCAGATGGCGGCCATCGGGCTGCCGCAACAACGCGGTCCAGCAGCAGGAGCAGGTGTTGCCATCCAGTTCGACGTCTTCGCTCAGCGTTCCGGCGCGATCCATCACTGTGCCGCGCAAGCTCATGCTCGCCGCGTGTGAGGCGTGCGAGTCGGCAGGCGCAGCGGCTTCGGTGTGACTGCCCGAGGCCGCGACGCGACCGTCCAGCCAGATCAAGCGCATGCGATCCGCACCGTCGGCCGCCATCGAAACGAAGCCGTGTTCGCTGAGCACGCCATCGGTATGCGGGGTGATCGGTGCCGACCAGTGCGCGCCTTCGTCTTGCGAGTGACTGACCCGGATGCCGTAGTGATAGGTGCCGTCGCCTTCCTTCTGTAACCAGAAGGCCCACCAATCGCCGTTGTCGGCGATGGCGACCTTGGGATGGTCAGCCCAGTTGACGAACCAATTGCAGCCTTGCGCCACGGTCTGCGGTTCGCCGAGTTGGCTGCTTCGCGACAAGGTGGCGACCTGCAGTCGCGCACAGCCATCCGGCAGGCGCTCCTGCCAGCTCAGCAGAAACCGATCCCGCACGGGATCGGCAACCACATAGGGCGTCAGGGCGTTGGCATCGATGTCGAGCAGCAGCGGTTCGACCTGGCCGGACTGCGCCAGTGTCAATCCGCTGCCAAGCAGACTCAGAAGCTGCGCTGCCAGGTGAGTTCGTACCAACGGGGTTCTCCCAACATGAACTGGCTGGTGCCATAGGGGCGTGTGGCATACACGCGATCATCCAGATTGCGCAGCCGGAGGCTGAAGCGGCCTAGCGGCGCATCGTAGCGAACCAGGGCATCCAGCGTGGCGTATCCGGGCAGATACAAGGTATTGGCGGTATTGGCCGCGCTCGTTCCCACGCCACGAAGGCCCAGTCCGAATTCAAGTTGCGGAGAGGCGCTGTAATAGGCCCACACCGTGCCGATCCGCTCGGGCGCCGCCACGGGATCATTTCCGCGTCGCGATACAACAGTGGAACCGACGCGTTCGTCGAAGCGCTCGAAGCGCGCATCCAGAACCGCCGCCGATGCCTCGACGCGGACCGATTCTCCGATCGGCGCACGCAAGGTCGCTTCGATTCCGCGAGCCGCCTGTTCACCGATCTGGATCAGACGATTGGCGTCTTCGGGGTCGCGACTGAGCAGGTTGGTGCGCGAGATGTCATATAGCGCCAGCGTCCAGTCGAAACGTTCGCTGCTGTGCTTCATGCCGAGCTCGATCTGTTCGCTGTCGGTCAGGTCGAACGTGGCATTGGCGAGGCCGAGCGTGGTGATCTGTGCGGGTGGCTCACTGCTGCTCGACACCGAGCCGTAATAGGTCGTGCTGGCGTCGGGACTGAAACTAAGACCCAGGCGATAGGTGCCTGCGTTGTAGCGCTTGTCGAAGCGCACGCCGCTGACCACGTTCAGCGAGTCGACGTCGCTGCGGTCGTGGCGGAGCCCGGAAATGAGCTGCCATCGGGGCGCGAGGGTCAGGGCGCTTTCCACAAATACCGACTGTTGATCGATGTCGGTGGCCGTTCGCGGCTGAAACACATCCAGGCTCTGGAAGATCCCGTTCTGCGGGTCCAACAGATTCACCGTATCGGTGAAGCGGAACGGGCTGTTGCTGCTGCGATCATGATCGTTGCGATCACCTTGCACGCCGACGACCAGTTGGTGCTCGCGACCGAACAAGTTGTGGGTCCAGGTCAGATCCGCGACCGCGCCGCGCAGTTTCTGGTCGTGGCTGATTTCCAGGTAGTCGCTGCGGCGGACCATGCCGGTGTCGGGCTGCCAGGTGTTCACTTCCGCGTTGCGGTAGTAGCGATCTTCCCGATTGCCGAACAGTACCAACGAGGCCCGGAGCGTGTCCGAAGGCTGCCATTCCGCTCGCGCCCGCAGCCAGTCGACGTCCATTCGCACACTGTCGTCGGTGACGTTGTAGTTGATGTCGCGGATACGCGGTTCGACGCGGCCATTGATCAACGGCGTGCCGAAGTAGCCTTCGCCATCGTCCAGGAAATGCTCGTACGAAAGACTGAGGCGCAGGCTGTCGGACACCGGTGCGGCGACTTCCGCATTGATGTGCTGGAACTCGAAACTGGTGTCGCGGGCATAGCCGAAACTGCCGCGTTCTGCCGAGTGCTGGTGACTGACATCAAGTCGATAGGCAAGCGCGCTGTTGCCGACGTTGCCGCCCGTGCCAATCGCTGCGGTGCTGGTGCCGTAGCGACCGTAGCCCAGATACGCCGTGGTGCTGGCGCTGCCGTCGGCGCGACGTGGCACCAGATTGATGGCACCGGCGACTGAGCCTTGTCCCGCGGTGAGCGCGGCCGGTCCTCGCAGCACTTCCACTTGCTGATAGTTGAGCGTCAGACGTGGGGTGACTTGCCAACCCGGATAGCGAACCCCATCAAACAGGATCGGCGAATTGAAGACGCCGGAAAACCCACGGCCACTGAGGTTGATGACGCCAAAACTGTAAGCGGGCACCACGCCTGGCGTCTGTTCCAGCGCTTCCAGGAAGCTCGCGTCACTCTTGGCGCGCAATTCATCCTGACTGATCACGTCGGCCGACATCGGCTGTTGCTGCAGGGGAACATCAAGGCGGGACACCGCGCGAGAGGCGCGCTTCAGCGGCGGCAATGCGGCGGCTTCGACATTGATCTCATCCAGTCGACGTGCCTCGGCGACACCCGCTTCTGCCCACGCAATCTGGGGAAGCAAGACCAGTGACAAGGCGACCACGAGCGGTCGGTGGTAAAGCGGTGCGGCGTTGAAGGGCATGACAGTGCGCTGGGTTCAAAGGGGCGCACAGTCTTTTGGCAGGACGATCCGTTGTCGATGCGACCGAGTGTCGCAGGTGACCCGATTTCAGTCGGCGAGCTTGCGCAACGTCTGCGTCGCCTCGCGGACCTGTTCCAGCGTGCTGCGCAAGGCAGCCAGCAGTCGGCCCAGATCGTCGTCGGGCATGACCTGACCGCGGAAATATTCCAGGTCGAGGATGGCGGCAGTGAGGTCTTGGCCGGCGCGGTTGTGCAGTTCGCGGGCGAGTTGGTCGAGGGCTTCGCGGGTGGCGGGCGTCATGGGCGGCCTCGATGGGTTCGATGGCGCGAGCCGGTCGGCAGTCGGTGGCGACTGCCGACCGGCGCAGGACTTACAGCGCGTTGGTCAGTTCCGGCACGACCTGGAACAGGTCCGCAACCAGACCGAAGTCGGCGACCTCGAAGATCGGTGCATCGGCGTCCTTGTTGATGGCGACGATGGTTCCGGCGTCCTTGATGCCGGTGATGTGCTGGATCGCGCCCGAAATGCCGCAGGCGATGTAGAGCTCGGGCGAGATGATCTTGCCGGTCTGGCCGACCTGCAGATCGCTGGGCACGTAGCCCGCGTCGACCGCCGCACGCGAGGCGCCGACCGCCGCACCGAGCTTGTCGGCCAAGGCATAGACGATGGAGAAGTTCTCGGCCGAGCCCAATGCGCGGCCACCGGAAACCACGCGGGAGGCCGCCTGCAAGTCCGGTCGATCCGACTTGCCTTGCTGCAGGCTCAACACCTGCGAATGCGTGTTCGCGGCGGCGGCCGTGGCGGATTCGATGCTGGCATTGCCGCCCGTCGCCGCCGCGGCCCACGATGCAGCGCGAATGGTCGCCACCACGGTGCGCTCGGCCGGTGCTTCGACGGTGATGATGGCATTGCCCGCGTAGATCGGACGGGTGAAACGACTGGCCGATTCGACCGTCATCAGGTCCGATACCTGCTCGACATCCAACAAGGCGGCGATGCAGGGCATCACATCCTTGCCGAACGAGGTGCTGGGACCGAAGACGTGCGTGTAGCCAGCCGCCAGAGCCGCCACGGTCGGTGCCACCGACTGCGCGATCAGTGCGTCGAACGCGCCATCGCTGACGGCGATGACCTTGTCGACGCCCGCGATGGCAGCGGCCTGGGCGGCAATCGGTGCGGCATCGGCGGCCAGCACCACGATATCGATGCGGGCACCGTCAATCGCTTTGGCGGCGCTGACGCAGCGGGCGACGGCGGAATTGAGCTGACCATTCAGATGGTCGGCCACGATCAGAACCTTGCTCATGAATCTCTCCTGTTCATTCGACTGGGTGCGCACACGCGCAACTCACAGCAGGCCCTTGGCCTTGAGGGCGGAAACCAGTTCGGCGACATCCTTCACCATCACGCCCTTGGCGCGTTTGGCCGGTGGCGCATAGCTCAGGGTTTGCAATCCCGCGCTCACGCTCACGCCGAGATCGGCAAAGGGAAGGGTTTCCAGCGGTTTGCTCTTGGCCTTCATGATGTCCGGCAGCTTGATGAAGCGCGGCTCGTTCAGACGCAGGTCGACGCTGACCACGGCAGGCAACTGCACCTGCAGGGTTTCCAGTCCGGCGTCGACTTCACGCACCACGGTTGCCTGACCCTCGGCGATGTCAATCTGACTGGCGAAGGTCGCCTGCGGACGGCCCCACAGGGTCGCCAGCATCTGCGCGGTCTGGTTGGCATCGTCGTCGATGGCCTGTTTGCCCAACAAAACCAGATCGGGTTGTTCCTTTTCGATCAGCTTGAGCAGCGCTTTGGCGGCGGTGAGTGGCGAAATTGCCTGGTCGGTGACCACGTGGATGGCGCGATTGGCGCCCATGGCCAGACCGTTGCGCAGATGGGCTTGTGCATCGGCGGGGGCGAGCGTGGCGACCACGACTTCCGTGGCGACGCCTTTTTCGCGCAGACGCAGCGCTTCTTCCAGCGCGATTTCATCGAACGGATTGGCCGACAGCTTGACGCCATCGGTGACCACACCGGTGCCATCGGGCTTGACCTGAATGCGGACGTTGTAGTCCACGACGCGCTTGTAGCCGACCAGAATCTTCATCGCAGGGGGCTTCCTGTTGGACGGGAAAGGGACCGCGCGATTCTACCGGTAGCCGCTTTGAGCCGACACTCGAATGCGCAAACTCAGGTCAACTGAGGCGATCCTTCAAGGCCGCGACAAACCGGTCGGCCGCGGCGGGATGGGTCGGGAAGAACAGCGAGGGCTCGGTGAGTTCGAGTTCCAGTAGTTGCGGACCCTGCGCCGAAGGCAGCAGGTCGACGCGGGCGTAGAGCAGGTTCTGAACCGGGAGCGAGGCCAGCACCTTGCGCGCGGTGGCCATTTCCTGCGCCGAGGGCTCACGGGCGCTGATGTGTTCGGGCGCGAACAGCGAGCGCGTCGGACCTTCGCCGCGCTTCAGCAACGGACCTTTGCGAATCGCGTGCGAAAACTTGCCGGCGAAAAACAGCAGCGCCGTTTCGCCCTGCGTATCAACGGCGCTCAGGTAGGGCTGGACCAGCACGGCGCGGTCTTCGTCCAGCAGCCGCTGTATGTGTGCGATGGCGGCGGGTCGTTCTTCACGCGCGTAGCGCTGCGTATCACGCGAACCGGCGCCGACCGTGGGCTTGACCACGAACTCGGCCAGATCGGGGAAGTCTTCCGCCGCCTGTCCCGGTTCGATGTAGAAACTGTCGATCACCGGAACGCCTTTCTGCGCCAGCTCGCCGAGATAGTGCTTGTCGGTATTCCAACGCACGATGGACAACGGGTTGAGCAGGCGGGTCAGGGTGGAGACGCGCTCACACCAGGCCAGGAACTCGGGCAGGCGTTGGGTGTAATCCCAGGTCGAGCGCAGCAGCACGGCATCGAAGCGTTGCCAGGAAACCGTCGGGTCGTCCCAGCTCAGCGTTTCGTGCTGCAGGCCCGCCGCATCCAGCGCGGCATGCAGGGCGGGCAGGTCTTCATCCAAGGGAAGCGCGGCAAGCGCGCTGGCGATGGCAATGCGGGGCACGAGGGTCATCCTGCAGGTCAATCAACACGGAATGCTAGCAGCCCGGAGCGACGACTCGGCCACGCGTTAACCGCGCGGCACGAATTCGCGTTTCAGCAAACCCAGCAACAGCGAATCCTGGGTCTGTCCGAGCGCGCCCATGTCCAGCCGATAGCGTTCGCGGGCGATGCCTTCGCGCTGGAAGCCAAGGCGTTCAAGCAGGCGAATGGAGGCGACATTGTCCGGATCGGTATCGGCTTCGATGCGCATCCAGCCCAAGGTGTCGAAGGCATGTCGCAGGGCCAGGTCGACCGCTTCTGCCGCCAAGCCCTTGCCCCAATGGTCTGGATGCAGTGCATAGCCGACTGCCGCGCGGGCGTGCGAGGGCACGATGTCGTAGAAGGTCAGACTGCCAATGGCCTGATCGGTCTGCAGATCGGCAATCGCCCATTGCTGCAGGCTACCGTCGCGCCAACCGCGCGCGATGCTGTTCAGATAGCGCTGTGCCTGCGCGATTTCAGTCCAAGCGTGATGACTCCAGTAGCGGGTGACACGGGTGTCGCTGAACACGGCAAACAGCGCGTTGCGGTCCGCGCGCGTGAAGCCGCGCAGGACAATGCGTTCGCCTTGCAGGCGTGGGGGCGTGGGGGTTTTCAATCGGGTTCCTTTGCTGCGACGCGGCAGTCTTATGATGAGGCTGGCGCGCCTTGCTTGCATGAATCCGAGTTCGGGACGATCCGCCATACTTCGCGTCTTTCCTCACCGCTTGGGAGTTTCGTCATGACCATTCTGCGTCTCGCTGATCTCGATCTGGCTGGCAAACGCGTGTTGATTCGTGAGGATCTGAACGTGCCGGTCAAGGACGGCAAGGTCACCTCCGAGCAACGCATCACGGCGGCCCTTCCGACCCTGCGTCTGGCCTTGCAGAAAGGCGCGGCGGTGATGGTGACCTCGCATCTCGGTCGTCCGACCGAAGGTCAATGGAGCGAAGCCGACTCGTTGGCACCGGTCGCGGCACGACTGGCGCATCACTTGGGCCGCGAGGTGCGGCTGATCCGCGACTGGGTGGATGGCGGCTTCGAGGTGGCAGCGGGTGAACTGGTGCTGCTGGAAAACTGCCGCATGAACGTCGGCGAAGGCAAGGACAGCGCCGAACTGTCGGCCAAGTACGCAGCGCTGTGCGATGTCTACTGCATGGACGCCTTCGGTACCGCGCATCGCGCGCAGGCGTCCACGCATGGCGCGATCCGCGCGGCCAAGCTCGCCTGTGGCGGTCCTTTGCTGATGGCCGAGCTGGATGCGTTGGCCAAGGCGCTGTTGAATCCGGCACGTCCTCTGCTCGCCATCGTTGCGGGCTCCAAGGTCAGCACCAAACTGGAGCTGCTGGGCAGTCTGGTCAGCAAGGTCGATCAGTTGATCGTCGGCGGCGGCATTGCCAACACCTTTCTTGCCGCGCAGGGCTATCCGGTTGGCAAAAGCCTGTGCGAGTTCGATTTGCTCGACACCGCCAAGCAGATCATCGCGGATGCCAAGGCACGCGGTGCCGACATTCCCTTGCCCAGCGATGTGGTGGTCGCTCCCGCCTTTGCCGCCGACGCGCCCGCGACGATCAAGGCCGTCGCCGATGTGGCTGCCGACGACATGATTCTGGACATCGGCCCGGATACGGCGGCGCGCTATGCCGCGCTGATCGCCAAGGCGGGCAGCGTGGTCTGGAACGGCCCCGTCGGTGTGTTCGAGTTCGATGCGTTCGGCAAGGGCACCGAGGCGCTGGCGAAGGCGATTGCCGCCTCGCCCGCGTTCTCGATTGCCGGTGGTGGCGATACCCTGGCAGCAGTGGACAAGTACGGCGTGGAAGCGGGCATCAGCTATATCTCGACCGGCGGCGGCGCCTTTCTGGAGTTCTGCGAGGGCAAGGTCCTGCCTGCCGTGGCGGCACTGGAGGCGCGCGGGTGAGGGAGCTGTTCTTCGATCTCGACGGCACACTGATCGATTCTGCCGTTGGCATCACCCGTTGCGCGGCTTACGCACTGGAACGCATGGGTGAAGCGGTCCCGGATGAATCGGTGCTGCGTAGTTGGATCGGCCCCGCCTTGCGCGACAGTTTTCGTCCACTGCTGCGCGATCCCGAACGCATCGAGCAGGCGGTCGGCTTCTATCGCGAACGCTTCGAAGCCATCGGCTGGTCCGAACACACGATCTATCCCGGACTGGCCGAGGTCATCGCCGAACTGGACAGCGAAGGACGCCGCCTGTCGGTGGTCACCGCCAAGAACGAACCCTACGCCCGCCGTATCGTCACGCATCTACCTTTCGGTGCGGTGTTCGATGAAGTGGTCGGTGCCACCTGGGACGGTAGCCGCAGTCACAAGCCGGATCTGATCCATGAAATGCTCGACCGGCTTGGTGTCGAATCCCGTCACGCCGTGATGATCGGTGATCGCCGCATGGACATCGAAGGCGCACGCCACCACGGCATGCCGGGCATCGGTGTGCTGTGGGGCTTCGGCAGCGAGCAGGAACTCCGCGAGGCGGGTGCGACCGCGGTGGTCGCGCGACCCGCCGAGTTGTCCGCAGTGTTGCAGGCCTGAAGCCCGCGTTGGGAGTGGCGCACGACCGCCACGGTAGTCGTGCGCCGGGCGCGTCCCTATCATGCCGCCACTTCGTCCACCGAGATTCGCTCATGCACGTGTTTGGCATCGGCCTGCACATACTGGTTGCGCTCTACTTCGCCTGGCATGTGATCCGCACTCAGCAAGAACGCTACTGGCTGTTGGTACTGTTGGTCGTGCCCTTGTTCGGCAGTGTCGCCTACGCCTTGTTCGTCTGGCTGCCGCAAATGCGCGTGTCGCGCCACGGGCGCCGTCTCGAACGCGGCGTGCGCCAGATCCTCGACCCCAATCGCGAGGTGCGCGAAGCCCAGCAAGCGGTGGCCGAATCCGCCAGCCCCGCCAACCTGCGCCGTCTGGCTGATGCCTTGCTGGGTGTGGGTCAGGCCGATCAAGCCGTGACCGCGTATCAGCGCGCACTGACCGGCGTGCACGCGGACGATCCCGATGTCGAAGTGAAGCTGGCCGAAGCACAACTCGACAGCGGCGATGCCGCCGCCGCGCGGGCCACGCTGGAAGCCCTGATCGCCCGCCATCCCCACTATCGCTCGTCGCGCGGACATCTGATCTACGCCTGCGCGCTGGCAGCACTCGGCGAACAGGCCAAGGCCCGCGACGAATTCGCCATCGTGATCGACAACTTCGCCGGCCTCGAAGCCCGCGCCCGCTACGTCGGCATTCTCAGCGGCTGGGGCGCGCAGGACGAAGCGGCCGCGCTGTGTCGCGAATCCCTGCAACGCGCCGAACGCATGCCCGCACATGCCAGGCAGCTGAATGCCGAGTGGATCAGTCAGCTCAAGCGGCTGCAGGCGGGCTAGGGAAGTAGGCGTGGTTCGGGTTTATGTTCTTGACTGCAATGAGTCAGGGATAACGTCGATATAAGGCGCAATGGAATGCTGGCGTAAGGGAGCGCGTTTGGTGTAAATCGGGGTGGTTTCAAAATCCAATGCGACCAAGTGGTCAATGTATCAGTTTTTCAGATGATGGTGATTTATGGGCTGGAAAATCTTGTTGCGATATCTGTTCGGGGTACTTTGTATTTTGAATTGTCGCATATTAATGGCTTCGCCGCGTGTTGATTTCGATGAGCGGGGTTCTCAGGTTGTCGGCGCCATCATGGTTTGCGACGGCGATGATTTTGAATCGCTTATTGATCTTAAGGGGATAGGGCTGCGTGCAGTGCAGTCTTTCGATGTTGAGGAGAGTGCGGCTTCCGAGCTTGTTGTGGAAATGGCATCGGTGGCAAGAGAAATTATTGCAAGTCGGTTTGAGGAAATGTGCGGTGAGAATGGCGTTAAGAGCGTTGTTTTAGGGAGAGTCGGGACCGATTCGGAGCGTGGCGCCTTTCGGCTTCTTAGAATTGATCGGTTAGTTGAAAATTCAGCCTGGCTGGATAGCGGATATATTTTGTTCGAGTTTGATCGTCAGGGTGCGATCATCGACTGGACAGACCTTTCGGGCGGATTTAAGCTGAGTGAAGGCGTTCGTCGAGGGATCGTTATACGTTCAAAACGAGCTGATTTTCTTGGCAGTATTTTTGGGGATTCGACACCGAATCCAGAGAATCTGTTGTTGTTGGATGGTGTGATGCAGGCAATCGATGTTGGTGTTGAAGACACATATCTCGCGTTGGCGAATCTTCCGTTGCGTTATCGCAAGACCTATGAATGGACGATCTTGCGGCTGAGTTTGGCTTCCAAAATCGGTTCTGGTCCGGAATATCATGAAAGTGTTTCCATGGTCGACCAGTCGTTTGGTGATCGCTTGGAGTTCAGAATGTACCTGGCGGACTATTTCCTATTGACGGACAGGTATGCTGATTCCCTCCGTCACTTGAAAGCGTTTCAGCACGAGTTCGGGGCTGATTCGGTGACTTCGATGAAGGCGTGCATGGTTTATATGGCGAAAAATGAATTTTCAGCTGCTCGCTCTTCGTGCGAGGATAGTTTGAAGGATGAGCCGGATAGAAAAGAGACTTGGTATCTATTGATAGCAATTGCATTGAAGTCGCAAGATATGGGGCGATTTTGGGAGCTGGTTGAAAATTATGAGAACCGATTTCAGATTAAGTTCGTTTTAAGGGATTTTGAAAATTCAGAGGGCGATGCTGAAAATTAAAGCTTTTGAGTCATACAAACGAACTGTGTGGCTTTAGTATATGTTTATGCCGCGATCAGCGGGTCGCGTCGATCGACACGCGCGATCTGGAACTCGTCAAGCGCGGATGGCGAGTGGCGAATAGCGTGTCCTGCGCTGACTGACCCGACGGATTGCCAATCGCAGCGCCGCCATCTCTGCGCCATCGTTTTGGGTGTGGGTGTCTACCGCGTAACGGCGGCTGGCGAAGGTTGCCGAACACGTCGAGACGCTCGGATTGGCCTTGGATGGCTTCGGCAATCACGCGTCGCGCTAATCCGGTCGCGGCAATGCTGTGCCCCGAGAAGCCTTGCGCGAAATAGACGTTGTCGGCCAATTCGCCCCAATGTGGCGCACGGCTGAGACGGATCTCGACGTCGCCGCCCCAGGCGCAATCGGGCTCGATCCCGGCAACGTGGTGCACCCACCGGGGACGTGGTGTCCCGGAATGCGCCTGACAAGCTCATTGCTGGCGGCGTGGTTGGTGATACCGCGAAGAGCGTTGATGCGTCGTGTGACGTGAGAGGGTGCCGATACGGCACCCTCTCCGTTGCGAATCGGTAGCTCAGTAAGCGGCCAAGCCAAATCCGTTGCCGTTCTCGTCCCTGCCGACCATCAACAGGATGTTGTCGGTTTCGCCCGTCCGGGGTTCAGTTGCAGTCTGCTTCCAGCCGCGACCGACAAAGATGGGACTGCCGTCCGCATCACTGACGGTGAAATCAAACATGCCATCAGTACCGGAAACCACGGCTTGACCGCTCCATATGCACTCGTCGGAGACCAGGTTTGGCTTGATGCAGATATGACCGCTTGCATCGATGCTCATGGGCTGCAAAACGCCAGGAACGAATTGCCCTAGGATCGGGATAGTGTATTCACCAGCGAGGTCGTTGATCGTGCGCAAAGGCAGGGGTTCATCTGTGGAGGACTGCAATAGCCAGCTTCCATACGTCCAGAAGCCGTTGGAATACGTCTTGGTGAAATTGATGCTTTCGTTGCCGTTGGCATCGAAGGTCGAATTCCCGTTGATAGTTGCACTGCCTTCGTAGGGACGAGTTGCCGCGATACTGCCTATCCAATGCGCAGCTACAGACGGATCGCGTTCAGCGACCAGGGTCGCGCCTGGCGCTGCGACGTGGACTGCCAAGCCTGAGATGGATTGAAATACCCAGAGCTTGCCATTCGCATCGATGGCACCAAAAACCATGGCACTCGCACTGGGTTCGTTATCCCGCACGTACGTGCCAGACAGCAATTGATAATCGCTGGAATTCACAGCACAGGCTTGGTTCGCACCACCCGCCAAACGGATCAGGTGGGTCTCGCCATTGCCGTAGGTTGGCAGGGCGCTTTGCCAGTTCAGCGTCAGATCCCGACATTGCCGACCGACCTGCAGGGAAATCTCACCCCACACGGGCATTTGCAGGTCTTGCGGGTTGAAGCTGCCGAAGCGCATGCCCTTCGGCGCGTAGGCGGTGCCGCTCAGGACGTCACCCTCTAAGGTGAGGTCGGCGTACAGGGTCAGTGCGTTGCCCGCGGCGTCGTAGGTGTGCCAGATCGCCACAACCGTGGTGTCCGTGGCTTGGGCCAGTGTCACGCCATGACCTGATTGGGCGGGGTTGTACCACGCGCCGTCAATACCAAGGTTTTCTGCATTGACCATCGGGCTGAGCAACAGGGAGAGAGCCAGCGCACTGGACCAGCGCCGCATGCGGGTAAGCGTGTTGAGGCGGGGCATTCGCAATTCCTTTCTATTGGGTGCAGGTCAGGAGAATACACCGCGACGGGACGCGAAGGCGATTCATGCTGCACGGTTCTGATCTGCGTAGAGATTCACGTTTTATTCAGTTCATCCGACTAAAACGCGATTCCGGTGAAGACCCATCGAGTTGCCTGAATGCGCGTTATTGGATTCACCACATGGCATCGCGCAATTTGTACCAGGCCATGGCCGCAACCAGCATCGGTGTGCGGAACAGACGTCCGCCCGGGAAGGGCAGGTGGCGGAGCTTGCTGAACACGTCGAGACGCTCGGATTGGCCTTGAATGGCTTCGGCAATCACGCGTCCCGCCAAGCCGGTCGCCGCAATGCCGTGACCCGAGAAGCCTTGGGCGAAATAGACGTTGTCGGCCAATCGGCCCCAATGTGGCGCACGGCTGAGGCTGATGTCGACGTAGCCACCCCAAGCGTAGTCGAGCTTGACCCCGGCGAGTTGCGGAAACACGCGGGTCATGCGGCGTTGCATGGTGCCGCGCAGGTTGGGCGGCGGCAGGGTGAAATAACTGGCACGACCACCAAACAACAGCCGGTGATCGCTACTGAGGCCGTGAGCGGTAGTCAGGATGGGCTTGATGTGGCAAACCAGCCGCATCGCCCCACGGTGTCGCGAATCCCCGCCATACCGAACAAAGCCCCACGCACGTCATGCAACGGGAGGCGTAGTGGTCCAGATGGCTTATGACAGATCAGGCTCCTGGCATGCCTTGAATGCGACGCGGCCGCAGGCGGCACCATGGGTGCCGCCTGCGGCTGGTTATTCACTCGAAGCCGTTCTTGAAGATCGCCGCGGTCACGGGCGTCGGCGCACTAAGCATCTGAGTGGCCATGTTGTTGGTGAGGTTGGGGTCGGTGTCGCCGAACGCGGCGTCGACACTGGCGGTGACGCCGCCGGGTGAGGTGGACCCTGCCCAACTGGCGGCAATGGTCAGTGTGTACGGTGCCCGATTTGCCAATAGCGCAGCCGAATCGAAACGCACGGTATTTCCGGCCAATTGGGTCAGTGTCAGGTCACACGCAAATGGGCTGCGATCACAACCGAATTGCTGAATGACCAAGCCATCCGGAAGGTCGATCTGTCCACCAAATCCAGAGGCGAGACTGGGTCCGCCATTGGAGAACGAGGCGGTCACGGTAACCGTTTGTCCCTGCCACACGTGCTGTAATCCGGTGACAGCGATATCGGTATGGCGCTCGACATTTTCGAAGTATTGCGCCTGGTCATTGCCGGGAACATGGTCGCGCGAACCGTTCAATGTCAGTGGCACCGATACGCGACCGCCAACGCTCAATGGCGTTGCGCCCGCCAGCTCGGTCAGTGTCGCCGTCGCGAAAATCGTGGCGGTGCCATTGACCGGCAGAGCAAGATCGACGCCAATCTCGGAGCCGACACAGGCGCCGAAGCAGGCAATGTCCGGCGTGCAACTGCCGCCCGCAGACGTGGTGCAGCCCCAGGCTGCATTCTCCAAGGCATCGTCCAGGCCGCTCGGCAGGCTGGTAGCGAAGCGCCCGTTGTTGGTGGCGCCTGGTCCCAGATTGGTCACCGTCCAGGTCAGCTCCACGGTACTGCCCGCGACGGGTGGTGTGGTGCCTGTCACGCTGACCGCCAGGTCGGAAAGCCCCGGTGCCGTGGCGCTGCAATCGATATCGAGAGACCAGTCGTTCAGAGTGCCGCTGTCGCCATTGGCGAGGTCGGCGACGGTGAGTGTCCAAACACCGGTTGATGCGGCACCTGAGTTCCCGGTCGTCCGGCGTCCCGCCAATTGGCTCAGCGCATTGGCGGGACGCAACTCACCGGACAGACCGGGTTGGTTCACCGGCAATCCGCAACTGGTTTGCGCATCCAATGCGGCCGCGTCGGTAAATGTCGCCAGCACATCGTCGTTCAGACAGCTTCCGGACGAAGCAGTCGGGCCGTTGGAAGGGCGGTCAAGTAGATTGACGATACCCTCGCTGCCGCCGATGAACACCTGGCCATTCGGGTCCGTCAGGGTCAGGCGCAGGTCACCCACATAGGTGTGTGTGATGTCGACGCCGACCCGTACCTCGGTGATGAAGTTGCAAGTCCCGTCGTTGACGAAGTTGATGCTGCTGACGAGTTGCCCTTGATCCGGTATAGCAGCGCTACAGTTGCTGTTGAGTCCGCCGGCCGAGCACTGGACACCGGGCAGGAGCGAGTTCGAGGCATGAATCTGCCACGGCGTTTCGACCGATGCGCCCATGGCATGCCAACTGTTGTGAGCGCGGATACCGCCGACGATCAACCTGGCGGTGTTCGATGCTCCGCCTTGCGCGGGAGCAAACGCGCGCAAGCGCAGCACATCGCCATTTTTCACCCACGCGGCGGTGTTTCGGTAGCTGCCGAAGTTGTGACTGATCTCGCCGCCGAGCAGATAGGCCGGGACGTGAACGCCGGCGCCCAAGCCGGTGATGGTCAGGTAGTCGGTGTAGACCAATGTGTTGGGACGGGTTGTCGTCGCGGGAAGGGTCAGTGCTGCGGGGCTGACATCCCATGGGCTGGAGGCGGGCGTCGAGCCCTGCATGCGTGTGATGAGCGGTCGTAGATTTTGATCATTCAGTGTGGGCTGATTCTGCCGAATCGACGCAAGGCTGATGATCTTGCCATCGTGACCAATGGCGACGTCCCGCATCGCGATAACGCCATTGGAGCAGGTCGTGCCGAACGCCGCTGTGGGTGTCCAGAGATATTGTCCGAACGCGGCAAAGCCGTTGTCGAGCGTTCCATCATGGAGCAGGCGAGTCAGTCCCTGACGAGCCCAGCCGTTGCTGCAACCCTGATCCTCATCCATGTACCGCCCTGCGACGAGGACTTTGCCGTCTGCACCGAGTGCCGCGCCCCCAAATTCATAGGCTTCATTGGTCGGGTTGTTACCGGCGTCACCACCCCAGATGATGGTGTAGAAGTCGTGGCCTATCCATGTGCTGCTGGCGTATTGCGAGAGCAGCGAGGTTGCCACGTAGCCCACGCCGGAGCTGTGTCGGGGTTCGGCCAGACGAATTCGGCCGTCGGGCAATACCCAGAGGTACTCCGACGCAATCGGCCCAAGAAATCCAAAGGAAGGATGGGCGGATTGGGAATTGGTGATGAGGGTGAAGCCAGCGTCGATTTCACCGTCGTAGGTCAGCCGCAGGGTATCAGCTCGGGTGCTGGAGAGTGCCAAGTCTGACTCCCCGGCATGCACCAGAATACCGAGTCCCGGCTGTTCCACGAGACCAAACACCTGGCTGAGTGTCGCGGGTCCACTGGGTGCCAGTATTGCCAGCCCATCGCTGGCGAAGTTCTCGGCAAAGTAACCATCGGCGCTCAGCATCGCCACCATGCCGTACCAGATGTGGCCACCGATCTCGCTGAACTGGATGCTGCCGCCGGCGATGATCCGGCCATCACCGAGTTGGTCCAGTGCATAGCAATTGCTGTTCATCGCCTGCGCATTGCCTAGCAGGACCACGCTGTCCGCACTGCCTGGTGCCCACGTGGTGTCCTGGGTGCCATCCGCGCGAACTTTGGCGACGAACCCCATGGTCCGTGTTGGCAGATGGAGGTCACCGCACACGAGGCTGTCACCATTCGGCAGAAGAACCAGATCGTGGACCGCGAAGTTGTTCTCGCCTCCCCGTGTCAAGGCCGCAAGGCCGCTGGTTCCAAAGCTGCCGTCTGGCGCGCCAGCGATGTCGATTCGACCGATGATCGGGCTTGGCAGACTGTCGGGGCCGTCCGTGCCGACCACCGTGATTCTGCCCTCGGGATCGACCGCCAAGGCGTGAAGGACTCTATCCGCATCGATATTCTGCAGGACTGGGAAGGGGTTCTCGCGCTCGCCATCCAGATCGAAGCTGGGATCGAAGGCAAACGCTTGGGCCGAAACGGCTTGTACTGGCAGCAATACGCTGACAGCCAGTGAGAATGCGAGTTGACGAAACATGGGTGGACTCTCCGCTGAGTGAATCATCCCGACGCCGGGTGATCGGTCCTCAGCAGACACCATGCCAACTCGCGAACGGTTAAATTGTATAATTAAATCATGTAGATAGAATAATGCTTATCCATGTGGGTTCGCGTTCGCGGAGGGCATGAGGGCGATTCAATCAGCTTGGTTCGCACATGCGAACGCGTGGCGTGGCATTATTCGGCGGTGAATCGGTGGGGGTCGTCATGAGCGCGGAAGGAGACGCTGAGGCTGCAGGCATCGCGCAGACGCAACGCATCGCCCCCAAGCCCGAACTCGTTGCGGCCAGCTTCGCCTCGATGCGCCCTGGCGCGCGCATTGCCGATTACGTGGTTGAATCGTTGATCGCGCATGGCGGCATGGGGGCTGTTTACCGCGCCCAGCAAGTCCACCCGGTACAGCGCGTGGTCGCGCTGAAGGTTCTGGATGTCACGCTGGGCTCACATGAGCAGGAGCGCCTCTTTGCGCGGGAAACGCAGGCGCTGGCGAGCATGCAGCATCCGGGCATTGCGCAGCTCTATGCGGCAGGCAAGAGCAGTGAGGGGCGCCCCTGGTTTGCCATGGAGTGGGTTGATGGTGAGCCGATGGATGTGTTCCTCGCCGCCCATCCGCTGAGTGTGGCCGAGCGAGTGCAGTTGTTGCGCGACACGGCCCTTGCGGTTGCGCACGCGCATCAGCGTGGCGTGGTGCATTGCGACTTGAAGCCCGCGAATCTGCTGGTGACAACGGTTGACGAGCGGCCGACCGTCAAGCTGGTCGATTTCGGCATTGCGCAATCGGTGATGGCGGGGCAGCGCGCGGGTGTGTCGGGGACGCCGGCCTACATGAGCCCTGAACAATTTGACCCGAACTGTCGCTTGGACGCGCGCAGCGATGTCTTCGCGCTTGGCGTCATCGCTTGGGAGGCGCTGATCGGCAAACGATTCCGGCGTATCGATGGACAGGCATCTCCTTCGTTGGAAACAGCCATACAGGCCGGATGGGCAATGCCCGAGTTGCCGCCCGTGGACCTGCAGATTGGGGGCACGAGCAGACAACGTAGCCGCGAGTTACTGACCTTGCTGCGAAGTGCGCTTGCCCACGAGGCGGATGATCGACTCGGCAGTGCAATGGCATTCGCGGACGACCTTGGGCGTTGGTTGCAGAATGCGCCGCTACATGCGATGCCCGCACGGCGCACCTATCGATGGCAGTGTTTCATGCGTCGCCATGGGGTGTTGGTCGGCCTGTCCGTTTTTGCCGCCGTCGTCATTTTCGGGTTGTTGTTGGCGCTTTACTCGCAGTTGCGGATAGCAGAACGCGAGCGCGATGTCGCCAACCAGAGCCTGCAGATGCTGGTGGATACGTTTCGTGCCGCTGACCCCTACACGCATCCCGGGGGCAGTATCAGCGTCCGGGCGTTGTTGCAGTCAGGTGTGCGAAGACTGGACTTGGATGCGGTACCAGTACAGGCGAGGCTGAGGCTGCTGGAGACGCTGGGTGAGGTGCAGTTCGCGTTGGAAATCTATGACGACGCGACCGAAACGTTCGATCTTGCAGCGCAAGCCGCCGACGCCGCCGGTATGGCGGACGCTGCGTTGGATGCCCGCTTGCAGGCGGCGCGCGCGCTCGCATACGGCGAGGATTTCGACGCGGCGCAGCAGCGATTGAGTGCATTGCAAGAGCCGGAGGGCGGTGATCTGGCTTTCGAGGCCAGCTTGTTGCAGGTTGAGATCGATCTGCAACTGGACGAGCTAACCGATGCGGGCACGTCACTAGAGATCCTCGGTTCGCAGTTGCCGCGAGTCGGCCTTGCCATGCAGCAGCAGTTTCACTTGATGCAAGGGCGCTTGCTGGTGCTGAAGGGCGATCATCAGGAGGCCACTCAGCCACTTCAACAATCCGTCAGGCTGGCGGAATCACTTTGGGGTCCTGATGACCATCGCACGCTGGCGGCACAGAGCGATCTGGCGAGCGTGCTGGTGAGGATGGGGGCATTGGACGAAGCCGAACCGCTGCGACGTTCCATTGCGGCCGCTACCGAGCGCACGTTTGGCGGGGATAGCGTGGGATTGGCAATCGATCTGGACAACCTGGGTGTACTGCTCGGCAAGCGAGGTCGTGAATCCGACTGGCGCGAGGCGGAGGGCTTGCATCGCCGTGCGCTCGATATCTTCCGTCGCCACGCCGGTGATTCCTCCTTGCACACCGGGACCAGTGCCAACAATCTCGCTGCGGCTTTGGATGCCCAAGGTCGCGCGTCTGAAGCGGAGGCGTGGCATGTTCTCTCCTTGCGCTCGTTGAGTGCGGTGCTCGGCGACGCCCACTCACTGGTGGGTATTGCACGACACAATTTCGCTCGCAACCTTATCCAGCGTGGTGAGTACGTCGCGGCGGCAGAGTCGTTGGCGATGGCCGAGTCGATCTTGCGCGCTACCTTGGGTGTTGAGCACCCCCGTTGGGCCGTGCTGCTGGTGACCCGATGTGAGTTGGCCTTGGCCGAGGGTCGGCAACAGCAGGCGCGGATGGCTTGCGATCAGGCATGGGACCGCTTGCGGGCGGCACCAGCCGGCCAGCAGGTAGAACGTGATCGATTGCTCGCATTGCGGCGTCGGCTTCCATGATCACAGGGCGAACAAGCACCATCGCGGTCGATCCAAAATCCAGGACACACGTGTCGATGGCTGGGGACGCTCTCCTGCAGGGTGCCACATGAGTATTCGTTTTACCCTCAGCGTGTTGGACCCTGCGTCGGTCACCCCTTCGTTGCGCCAATTGTCGAATGGCATCTATCGGCTGGGTCGCGACGCGGCTTGCGATATCCGTGTGGATGCAGAAGGCGTTTCGCGGATTCATCTCGAAATCGACGTCCTGAGTCATGGCGCCGTCATCCGGGACCTGGGTTCAACCAATGGCACATGGATCGACGGGCAAAACGTTGACAGGGTGGCAGTGCATGGCAGTGCCGTACTGTCGCTGGGCAATGTCCGCCTGCAGCTACTGGAGCGCTCCGGGCCTGGGGCGGAACTGGTGCAGGGAACGTCGCTGCCGGTGGCGCTGCCGCAGGCCAGTGCACAGGGGGTCGTGGCAATCGCCGATGCGACTCGAACTGGAACGGTAGCGGAAAGTTTGTTCGCTGCATTGCGCGCGGCGCTTGTCGACTTCGAGCACTGGAACCTGTCCGATGCGTTGGCGGAACTGGCTGCGCGTTGGAGCTGGCCGGCGGCGCAGATACGCGATGGTCAGGCGCGCGTTCTGGCGAGTGTTGGTGCGGCAAAGACTTCTCTTTGTCTGGCGGAGGGACGCCACTTTTCCCTATGGGTGGATGGCGAGGTCGGGGAATGGCCCCTCGATGCCAAAGTGATGCTGATACGGGCGCTGGATGCGATTCCTCCACCGGTGAGGTCGGACAGTCGCGCGTTGCCGCACGACACGCCCTGGTCGGGTGTACGCAGCTCGCATCCCGGTTGGTTGCGACAGCAGGAAGCGCTCAGTCGTGTGGCGCGATCCAAGGTGGGCATTCTGTTGTTTGGCGAAACCGGCACCGGCAAGGAGCTCAGCGCGCGATGGGTGCACGCGTGTTCGCCGCGCAAGGATGGACCGCTGGTGGCGATCAATTGTGCCGCGATGCCCAGCGATCTGCTGGAGGCGGAACTGTTTGGCGTCGAACGTGGCGCTGCCACCGGCGTGGATGCGCGGCCCGGCGTGTTTGAACGGGCCAATGGCGGCACCTTGTTCCTTGATGAATTGGGCGATATGCCGCTGGCGACGCAGGTTCGCCTGTTGCGGGCGTTGGAAGAAGGACGCATCCACCGGATTGGCGGAAAACAGTTGATCTCTGTCGATGTGCGTCTCGTCGGTGCCACCAACAAGGACTTGCACGAGGAGGTCAACGCGGGACGATTCCGACTCGACTTGTACCACCGCCTCGCCGGATTCGAGTTGACATTGTTGCCCTTGCGCGAACGGCGCTGCGACATTCAGGCCTTGGCATTGCACTTCTTCTTTGTCGCGCTCAAACAGAACGATGTGCGCAGTCCGGGTATGACGCAAGACGTGTTGATGCGCCTGCAGTCAGCGCCTTGGCCAGGCAATATCCGGGAATTGCGGCAGGTCATCGATGCATCCGTTGCCATGCTTCAGGATGGCGAAGCACTGGACCTGATGCACCTGCCTGCACGACTGGCGAACCTCCCGCCTCCTGCTTCCAGACCGTTCACGGAGGAAGCTCCAGACGCCACCGGCGGGCTGGAGTCCCGCCTGTTTGCGGCTGAACGGGCGGCCTTGATTGACGCGTTGCAAGCATGCGATGGACGGCACGAGTGCGCATGGAATCGACTGCGAATTGGCAAGACCTCGTTCTACAAGAAGCTGCGGGAACACGGCTTGGGGAAGACAGACGCCATGACGGGTGAACCCTTCCGCACAGACGCCTAAGCGCCTGTTGGACTGGAAAGGCAATCGGCTGCAAATCCGTCTGGATGGTCCACTTTCGCCGTCTGCTTGGGCAATGGCTCAATGATCGCCCGGCGAAATCAGCAAAAAGAGGTCCGCGCCAAGTCGAACTTGCGCCTCGATTTTTCCCGTCTGGCAGGTTTCTGGCACGGCGTTGGGGAGAGCAGGAATGGCCTCTCACGCAACACGCTGCAACTCACCACATGGCATCGCGCAACTTGTACCAGGCCATGGCCGCAACCAGTATCGGTGTGCGGAACACGCGTCCGCCTGGGAAGGGCAGGTGGCGGAGCTTGCCGAACACGTCGAGCCGCTCGGATTGACCCTGGATGGCTTCGGCAATGACGCGTCCCGCCAATCCAGTCGCGGCAATGCCGTGACCCGAGAAGCCTTGGGCGAAATAGACGTTGTCGGCCAACCGGCCCCAATGTGGCGCACGGCTGAGGCTGATGTCGACGTAGCCACCCCAGACGTAGTCGAGCTTGACCCCGGCAAGTTGCGGAAACACGCGGGTCATGCGGCGTTGCATGGTGCCGCGCAGGTTGGGCGGCGGCAGGGTGGAATAACTCGCACGACCACCGAACAGCAGGCGGTGATCGCTGCTGAGGCGGAAGTAATCCAGCGCCCAGTTGATGTCGGCGACCGCCATGTCGTTGCCGATCAGCGCGCGGGCTTTGGCTTCGCCCAAAGGTTCGGTGGCCCCGATATACGTGCCGACCGGCATGATGCGGCTGTCCAGTTCGGGCGCGATGCCACGCACGTAGGCATTGCCTGCCAGCACCACGAAGTCGGCCTGCACCTGTCCGTGTGCGGTATGCAGGATGGGCTTGCTGCGGCGATCCAGTCGCGTCACCGCGCTGTGCTCGAAAATCTGCACGCCCAGTTGCTGGGCGGCGCGCGCCAGGCCGAGCGTGTAGTTGAGCGGATGCAGATGACCCGAGCGCGGGTCGACCAGCGCACCGATGTAGCGTTCGCTGGGCACCACGCTGCGCAATTGCTCGGCCTCCCACCATTCGACGGGATAGTTGAAGTTGTCCTGCAGGTCGGCGATCCAGCTCTTCAGCTCGGTGACGTGACGCGGCTTGATGGCGACGTGCGCATGCCCGTCGCGCCAGTCGCAGTCGATGTTGAATTCGCGGCGACGGTCATGGATCAACTGCACGCCTTGCAGTGACCAGTCGAACAGTTTTCGCGAGTCGTCCAGTCCGAGTTGGGACGTCAGTTTGGCCTGGTCGCAGCCGTAGCCGAAGATCGCCTGCCCACCGCTGCGTCCCGAAGCGCCCCAGCCGACGGTTTGGCTTTCGAGCAGGATGACTTTGCGTCCGGCCTTGGCGAGATCGATGGCAGCGGACAGCCCCGTCAAGCCACCGCCGAGAATCGCCACGTCGCACTGTAGATTGCCCTGCAGTGCCGGGTGCGCGGGTGCGGCGTGGGCGGTGGTTTGATACCAGGACTGGCTCATGAGCGGGAATCCTTGATACGCGTTTCGTGGCGAACTCGCCATGGTTTCAGCGACGTGTGTTCCGTGCGGCGGTCATTGCGGACTTGATCCGGAATCCGGCGCTTGCGGGCACGGCGAACGGCTGGATACCCGCTTTCGCGGGTAGGACGGACGGAGGTGCGGCAAGGTTGCGCATTGGCGTGAAAGACGGATTGGCGGCGTGGCACATGTCGGCGTATTGCGTCGACATGTGCATGCGTCGCGCCGCTCAAATCTGGCGCAGGTACCACTCGATTTCCAGTGTGGTGACTTCGGTCTGGAAACTGCGCAGTTCCTTGAGCTTCTGCTGGCCGAAGATGTGGCGGAAAGGTTCGCCGAAGGCGTCCGCCACGAATTGACTGGCCATGAAGTCCTTCAGGGTGTCGCGCCAGAACAGCTCACGGTGCTCGCTCTGATCGTAGGCGTTGCCAACGATCGGCGGACCGGGATCGGCGGGGTTTTCGAGGCCGTGCAGCATTCCGGCGAGTACAGCGGCGGTGACCAGGTACGGGTTGGCATCGGCACCGGCGATGCGATGTTCGATGCGGGTGTTGGCAGCGTCGCTGTGCGGAATGCGCATTGCAACGGTGCGATTGTTGAAGCCCCAGCAATCATTGAGCGGTACGAAGGCGTTCAAGACGAAGCGTCGGTAGCTGTTGGCATGCGGGGCGAACAACAGCATGCAGTCGCGACTGGTGGCCTGCAGACCATGCACGGCGTGCTTCAGCGCGTCGCAGGGTGCGTCCGGTTCGCAGGCAAGGATATTGCGCCCATCCTTGTCGAGCAGGCTGACGTGAATGTGCGTGCCGCTGCCCGCCTGATCGGAAAACGGTTTCGCCATGAAACTTGCCAGCAGCCCCTGTTTTTGTGCCACCGACTTGATGGCGCGCTTGAGCAGCAAGGCGTCATCACAGGCGGCCAGCGCGTCCTTGCGATGCTTGAGGTTGATCTCGAACTGGCCTGGCGCGTATTCCGCCACGGCGGTGTCGGCCGGTATGCCCTGGTAACGACACACCTCGGCCACCGTATCGGTGAAGCGCTGGTAGTCGTTGAGATCTTCCATGTAGTAGACCTGCGTGGCGCGGTTGCGCTGCCCGGTGCTGGGATTGATCGAGGTCTGCGGCCGTCCGTCCGGCGTCAATTGCTGGTCGAGCAGATAGAACTCCAGTTCCACCGCCACGACGGGTGTCAGGCCATGCGCCTCGAAGCGCTTGAGTACGCGCTTCAACACTTCGCGCGGATTGGCTTCGAACAGCCCGCCCTTGGCGTCTTCCATCTGCAGCAGGCATTGCGCCATCGGACGATCCGACCAGGGAATAGGCCGCAGGGTGCCCGGTACCGGGCGACAGATGCGGTCTTCGTCGCCAATGTCATAGCCCAGTCCGGTTTCTTCGACCGTGTTGCCGGTGACATCGGTGGCAATCAACGACATCGGCAGGCAGACGCCATTGGCATACACCTTTTCCAGCGCATCACGGGTGACACGCTTGCCGCGCAGCAGGCCGTTCATGTCGGGCAGGATCAGATCGATCATCTCCGGAGAAGGCATGTCGGCGAGCACTTGGGCATCGCGAGGGTCGAGGGCGGTGGCAGGGTGGCTAGGTGACGGCATGATGGGCATCCGGTGAGGAGCGGCGATACTAGCAGAGCGCCTCGGGTGTAAAAAATACTCAACGATTTTGCAAGTGCAGCAATTGCTTGCGTCGGAAATCGCCCTGTATTGCGGGATATTTGGGCGGTCTCTTCCGTTGCGCTGCGGAGTGGTGTTGAGCGGTGTTGTAAAAATCGAACGGCAGGGTTAAGTTGCGGCCCAGGGCGCTCTTCCGTGATGGCCCTTGCAGATCCCTCCACGCCCGGCACGAATCGTCCTCGCATGCGCCCGATACCGCTTGTTGGTTTGCCCTCGGATTGTCGTCAGATCGGTCCCCATCCGTTTCAGGCAGTGGGCGAAAAGTATGTTCGCGCGGTCAGTGAGGCGGCACAGTGTCTGCCGGTGTTGCTGCCCTCGCTGAAACCGGCGTTGGCGCTTGACGAATTGCTGGATGAGCTGGACGGCCTGCTGCTCACCGGATCGCCAAGCAACATCGAGCCACACCATTACAGCGACGAGCCGAGTTTTGAGGGCAATCTGCATGATCCGGCACGTGACGCCACAACGTTGCAACTGATACCGCGTGCGGTCGCCAAGGGTGTGCCGATTCTGGCCGTGTGTCGCGGTTTCCAGGAGGTCAATGTGGCCTTCGGCGGCAGCCTGCATCAGAAGGTGCAAGAGGTGCCCGGGCTGTTCGATCACCGCGAGAACAAGGAGGCGCCGCTGGATGACCAGTACGCCGCACACCAATCCTTGAATCTGACCGCTGGCGGCCTGCTGTATGGCATTGCGGGCTCGCTGCAGGTCAAGGTGAATTCGCTGCATCAACAAGGTGTGCGCCAGCTTGGGCGTGGCCTGGTGGTCGAGGCGACTGCCGATGACGGGCTGATCGAAGCCTTCCGGCTGCAGCGTGCGCTGGCCGATGACGCCCCTGATCCATTCCTGCTGGCGGTGCAGTGGCACCCGGAATGGAAAGTACTCGACAACCCTTTCTATCTGGGCATCTTCCAAGCCTTTGCGGCAGCCTGTCGCAAACGCGCTCAACAAAGAAGCTGATCCCATGGCAAAGAAAAAACCCACCCCGAAGTCCATTCACAGTTCGGCCGCCGAGGCGACCGAGGCCGAAAGCGCGCTCAAGCGCTGGCTGAAGGAAAAGCGCATCACGGAAGTCGAATGTCTGGTACCCGACATCACCGGCAACGCCCGCGGCAAGATCATCCCGGCAGCCAAGTTCTCGCATGACTACGGCACTCGCCTGCCGGAAGGCATCTTCGCCACTACGGTGACGGGTGATTACCCGGACGATTACTACGAGCTGGTTTCGGCCGCCGACTCCGACATGTATCTGCGGCCCGACCCGGATACCGTGCGCATGGTGCCCTGGGCGGCGGCACCGACCGCGCAGATCATCCACGATTGCTATACCAAGGACGGACGCCCGCACGAACTGGCACCGCGTAATGTCTTGCGTCGCGTGCTGGGGATGTACGAGGCGATGGGCTTGCAACCGGTGGTAGCGCCCGAGCTGGAGTTCTTTCTGGTGCAGAAGAACACCGATCCCGACTTCCCCCTGATGCCGCCCGCGGGACGTTCAGGCCGCCCGGAAACGGCGCGCCAGTCGTATTCGATCGACGCGGTCAACGAGTTCGACCCGATCCTCGACGACATGTATGACTACGCCGAGGCGATGGAACTGGACGTCGACACCCTGATCCACGAATCCGGTGCGGCGCAACTGGAAGTCAATTTTCAGCATGGCGCCGCCCTGTCACTGGCGGATCAGGTGCTGCTGTTCAAGCGCACCATGCGCGAGTGCGCACTGCGGCATGGCATCTATGCCACCTTTCTCGCCAAGCCGATGGAAAACGAACCCGGCAGCTCGATGCACATTCATCAGAGCATGGTCGACATGAAGACCGGCAAGAATGTGTTCGCCGACGCCAAGTCGGGCAAGCACAGCGCCTTATTCATGCACTATCTGGGTGGTTTGCAGAAATACACCCCGATGGCGATGGCGTTTTTCGGCCCGAACGTCAATTCGTACCGTCGCCTGGCCTTGGGTGAAGTCGCACCGATCAACGTGCAATGGGGCTATGACAACCGTACCTGTGGTTTGCGCGTGCCGATGGACAGCCCGGAAAACACGCGCGTCGAGAGTCGTTTCGCGGGTTCCGATGTCAATCCGTATCTGGCCATGGCGGCGACCCTGGCCTGCGGCTATCTGGGCATCAAGGAAAAGCTGATGCCGACCGAACCTTTGACCGGCAGCGCGCAGGACAAGGGCTACGAATTGCCGCGCTCGCTGGAAGCCGCACTCGGCTTGCTGGGTGATTGTGACGAGCTGTCGAGCATGCTCGGCAAGCGCTTTGTCACCGCCTACATCTCGGTGAAACAAAAAGAGTACGAGACCTTTTTCCGTGTCATCAGCTCGTGGGAACGCGAGTTCCTGCTGCTGAACGTGTAATCGAACTGGGGAACTTCATGGATCAAAATCATCTGCAGCAATTGCAGCAGCTCGATGCGGCCTACCACCTGCATCCTTTCAACGACAACGCCGCGCTGGCCAAGAAAGGCACGCGCATTCTCACGCGTGGCGAAGGCTGCTATGTCTGGGATGCCGAAGGCAACAAGCTGCTCGATGCCTTTGCTGGATTGTGGTGCGTCAACCTGGGCTATGGCCGCAAGGAGCTGGGCGAGGCGGCGTCACGCCAGATGCAGCAATTGGCCTACTACAACAGCTTTTTCAGTTGCACCACCGAGCCCACCGTGCAGCTGGCCGCCAAGCTGGCCGAGCTGACACCGGGTGATTTGAACCACGCCTTCTTCACCAACTCGGGATCGGAAGCCAACGACACCATCCTGCGCATGGTGCGGCATTTCTGGGCGGTGCAGGATCAGCCGCAGAAGAACATCATTATCGGACGCCACAACGGCTACCACGGGTCGACCGTCGCCGGTGCCAGTCTGGGTGGCATGAAGGGCATGCACAAACAGGGCGGACTGCCGATTCCCGACATCCACCATATCGACGAGCCGTTCTGGTTCATCGATGGTGGCGATCTGTCGCCGGATGAGTACGGCATCGTGGCGGCACAGCGGCTGGAGAAGAAGATTCTCGAACTCGGTCCAGAGCGCGTCGCGGCCTTCATCGGTGAGCCCATCATGGGCGCGATCGGGGTCTACATTCCGCCGATGACCTACTGGCCCGAGATCGAACGCATCTGTCGCAAGTACGACGTGCTGCTGATTGCCGACGAGGTGATCTGCGGCTTCGGGCGTACGGGGGAATGGTTCGGGCAACAGTATTTTGGTTTTCAGGCCGACATCATGCCGATCGCCAAGGGCCTGAGTTCGGGTTACATCCCGATTGGCGCGGTGATGTTCAATGATCGGGTCGCCAAGGTGCTGGCCGAGAAGGGTGGCGAGTTGGCACATGGCTATACCTACTCAGGGCATCCGGTGTGTGCCGCTGTGGCGCTGGAGAACATTCGTATCCTGCAGGAAGAGCACATCGTCGATCACGCCAAGAATGTGGCGGGTCCCTATCTGGCCCAGCGCTGGGCGGAACTGGGTGAGCATCCGCTGGTCGGCGAAGCACGCATCGCGGGCATGGTTGGCGCGCTGGAACTGGTGCCCGACAAGTCCAAGCGGCAGTTCTTCGCGGACCGTGGCAGCGTCGGCGTGATGTGCCGCGACTTTGCCTTGCAGGAAGGCTTGATCCTGCGCGCCACCTGGGACGCGATGTTGCTGTCGCCGCCACTGATCATGACCACTGCGCAGGTCGACGAGATGTTTGACAAGGTCTGGATTGCCTTGAACAAGACCGCGAAAGAGGTCGGTGTTGCCACCGCCTGAGGTGCCGCAACGCCCTGTGCATGCAGCGGCGTCGGCTGTGTATGATCGAACTGGCCTTCATGGGTCGACTATCCGGGGAGTAGAGATGAAGAAGCATTTGTTGGGATTGATGATCGTGGGTGCGCTGACCGCATGCGGTGAGAAAGCCCCGGAAACGGCTGCACCCGCAGCAGAAACGACACCTGCGGCACCGGCGCCTGCTGCCGCACCGACCAAGGTCAACGTGTACAACTGGTCGGATTACATTGCCGAAGACACCATCGAAAATTTCGAATCCAAGACCAATATCAAGGTCACCTACGACGTGTTCGACAGCAATGAGGTGCTGGAGACCAAGCTGTTGGCGGGTTCCAGCGGCTATGACGTGGTAGTCCCGACCATCAACTTCTTCGGCCGGCAGATTCAAGCCGGTGTGTTCATGCCCTTGGATCGCAGCAAGATCCCAAACTACGACAAGCTTGATCCGGTGCAGATGGCGCGCATCGCCAATCAGGACCCGGGTAATCAGTACGGCATCCCCTACATGTGGGGCACTACGGGCATCGGCTACAACGTCGACAAGGTCAAGGCTGCCTTTGGCACGACTGATGTCACCAACAGTTGGGATCTCGTGTTCAAACCGGAAAACATCAGCAAGCTGAAGGATTGCGGCGTCACCCTGCTGGATACGCCTTCCGAGCTGATCCCGATTGCGTTGAACTACATGGGCGAAGATCCCAACAGCACCGATCCGGCGGTCATCGACAAAGCGGCAGCGTTGCTGAAGACCATTCGTCCCTACATCGGCAACTTCCACAGCTCGCAGTACATCGATGCGATGGCCAACGGGGACACTTGCCTGGTGGTGGGCTGGTCGGGTGACATCATCCAAGCGCGTGATCGTGCAGCCGAAGCGGAAAACGGCGTCACTATCGGCTATGCCATTCCCAAGGAAGGGGCGCCGCAGTGGTTCGACATCATGGCCATTCCGAAGGACGCCAAGAACGTCGACGCCGCCTATGCCTGGATCAACGAAATGCTTGATCCGCAGGTGATGGCCAACAACTCCAACTACATCAGCTACCCGAACGCAGTGCCCGCATCGTGGCCGTTGATGGATCAGGCCATCGTGACCGACACCACGATCTTCCCGCCGCCGGAAGTGCAGGCCAAGCTGTTCACCTTCGCGATCATTCCGCCCGATGTGGACCGGCAGTACACCCGGATCTGGACCGAGCTGAAAACCGGCAAGTAAGTCACGCAAGGGGCAGGCAGGGGTGCCTGCCCCTTTGTTGTCGCGGGGGCGCGGCGTTTGAAACGGGGAGAAGTCATGGCTGCTGTGATGCCGAGCGGGACCAAGGACAGCGCACGTCCGGTGGTGGAGGATTACCTCAAGCTGGTCGACGTGCGTAAGGAATTCGACGGTTTCGTGGCCGTCGACGACACCAACCTGAGCATCCGCAAGGGAGAAATTTTTGCCCTGCTGGGTGGTTCGGGGTGCGGCAAGTCCACCTTGCTGCGCTGCCTTGGCGGCTTCGAGCGTCCGACCGCGGGAAAGATTCTGCTCGATGGTCAGTTGATGAACGAGCTGCCGCCCTACGAGCGCCCGATCAACATGATGTTCCAGTCGTATGCATTGTTTCCGCACATGACCGTGGAACAGAACATCGCCTTCGGCCTGAAGCAGGACGGTCTCAGCAAGGCCGATATTGCAGCCCGTGTCGAAGACATGCTCGGACTGGTGCAGATGGGCAAGCTGGCGCGGCGCAAGCCGCATCAGTTGTCCGGCGGACAGCAGCAGCGCGTGGCGCTGGCCCGGTCGTTGGCCAAAGGGCCAAAGCTGCTGTTGCTGGACGAGCCGATGGGCGCGCTGGACAAGAAGCTGCGTTCGCAGATGCAACTGGAACTGGTCAACATCATCGAAAGGCAGGGCGTGACCTGCGTGATGGTGACGCACGACCAGGAAGAAGCGATGACCATGGCGCACCGCATCGCGCTGATGGAGTCGGGCCACATCCGTCAGGTCGGCACGCCCGACGAGATTTACGAGCAGCCGACCAGCCGGTTTGCGGCCGAGTTCATCGGTTCGGTCAACATGATCGAGGGCCGCGTCGATGAGGACATGGCCGATTACGTCACCATTCGTTCGCAACATCTGGAGCACCCGATCTACATCGGCCACGGCATCTCCGGTTACGAGGGGCAGCAGGTGTATTTCGCGATCCGCCCGGAAAAGGTCTCGATCGGCAAGGAAGAACCGGCGCAGGCGCACAACAAGGCGCAGGGCATTATCGAAGACATCGCCTATTTCGGCAGTCACTCGGTCTATCACGTCCGACTTCCGAGCGGTTTCAAGCTGATGGCGCACTTCGCCAATCGACAGCGATGGGCCAGTGAAGACATGACCTGGAACGATACGGTCTGGATCAGTTGGGGCGAGAACGCCGGCGTGGTGCTGCCGTCATGATTCCGCCCATCCTGAAACGTTGGCTGCCGCATCCGCGCTGGGGCGTGATCGCGGTGCCCTATCTCTGGCTGTTGCTGTTTTTCGCCATCCCATTCCTGATCGTATTGAAGATCTCCTTCAGCACACTGGCGATTGCAATGCCGCCTTACACGCCGGTGCTGGAGTTCGTCGACAGCGCGGTGATGCTGCGCCTGAATCTGTCGAACTACATCGCTTTGGTGATGGACTCGCAGTACGTGCAGGCCTACGCCAGCTCGATCAAGATCGCCGGGATCTCCACGCTGCTGGCCCTGCTGGTCGCGTATCCAATGGCCTACGTCATCGCGCGTCTGCCGCCCTCGTCGCGCAACATCGCGCTGATGCTGGTGATCCTGCCCTCGTGGACCTCGTTCCTGATTCGCGTCTACGCCTGGATCGGCATCCTCAAGAACAACGGACTCATCAACAACCTGTTGATGGGACTGGGCATCATCGACGAGCCGTTGAAGATCCTGCACACCCCGATTGCCGCCTACATCGGCATCGTTTACTGCTATCTGCCCTTCATGGTGTTGCCGCTCTACACCAATCTGGTCAAGCACGATCATCGTCTGATCGAAGCGGCCTACGACCTCGGCGCCAAGCCCTGGCAGGCATTCTTCAAGATCACCCTGCCGCTGTCGCGCGCGGGCATTGTCGCGGGCTGCATGCTGGTGATGATTCCGGCCGTGGGCGAGTTCGTGATTCCCGAACTGCTCGGTGGCCCGGATACCTTGATGATCGGTCGCGTGCTGTGGGGTGAGTTCTTCAACAATCGTGACTGGCCTGCGGCGTCGGCGGTGGCCATCGTGATGCTGATCCTGTTGATGATTCCGATCCTGATCTTCAACCGCGTGCAGCAACGCGAGATGGAAGGAAAGCTGACATGAGTACGTCACCGCGTCGCTGGACGACCTGGGCCGTGCTCGGCCTGGGCTTCGCTTTCCTGTACCTGCCGGTCGTGATCCTGATGATCTACTCGTTCAACGAGTCGCGATTGGCGACCGTGTGGTCGGGTTTCTCGTTCAAGTGGTATGGCGCGCTGCTGCGCGACCGCCAGATGCTGGAGGCCGCGTGGGTGAGCATCCAGATCGCCTTCCTCACCGCCACCGCGGCGGTCGTGCTGGGCACCATGGCGGCACTGGCCATGACGCGCATGCGCCGGTTTCCGGGCAAGACGCTGTTTGGTGCGCTGATCACTGCGCCTTTGGTGATGCCGGAGGTGATCATCGGCTTGTCCATCCTGCTGATGTTCGTCGCGCTGGGCGATCTGATCGGTTTTGCCCCCAAGGGCATTGCGTCGATCTGGATTGCCCATGTCACCTTCACGCTCGCTTTTGTCACCGTCGTGGTGTCTTCCCGGCTTGCAGAACTGGATCGCTCGCTGGAGGAAGCGGCGATGGACCTTGGCGCCAACCGAATCAAGGTGTTCTTTCTCATCACCTTGCCGATCATTGCCCCCGCACTGGTTTCGGGCTGGCTGCTGGCCTTCACGCTGTCGCTGGATGACGTGGTGATTTCGAGCTTCGTCGCCGGACCGAGTTCGACCACCTTGCCGATGAAGGTGTTCTCGTCGGTGCGTCTGGGTCTGAGTCCCAAGATCAACGCCCTCGCGACCTTGATGATCGCCGTGGTGGCGGTGGCCGCCGTGATCTCGTGGTGGTTGATGGCGCGCGAAGAAAAGCGCCGTCAGCTCGATATGCAGATGGCGGCCAAGGACAAATAGGCCTTACTTGAATCGAGGACAGCGATGAGTATCGAGATCCGCAATCCATGGACGGGGCAGGTCGACTATCGCTACGCCATGATGTCGGCGCCGCAGATCGAGGCCCGTCTGAGCAAGGCGGTGCAGGTGTTTCCTGCCTGGGCCAGCCTGTCATTGGAGGTGCGCGCCCAGCATGTGCGTGCCGTCGCAGCCGAGTTGCGCGAGCAGCGCGAATCGTTGGCGCGAATCATGACGGCGGAGATGGGAAAGCTGCATCGTGAAGCCCTGGGCGAGATCGACAAATGCGCGGGCGCCTGTGATTACTACGCCGACCATGCGGCGGGCTATCTGGCTGATCAGCCGATTGCTACCGAGGCACGGCGAAGCTACGTGCAGTACGCGCCCATCGGTTGCGTACTGGCCGTGATGCCGTGGAACTTCCCGATCTGGCAGGTCTTCCGCTTTCTGGCACCCGCGATGATGGCGGGCAATGTGGCGGTGTTGAAGCACGCCGTCACGGTGCCGCGCTGTGCCGATGCCATCGAGTCCATTCTGCGCACGGCCGGTGTACCGGACGGTGTGTTCGCCACCTTGCACATCGACAATGTGCAAACTGCTGCCTTGATTGCTGATCCGCGAATCCAGGCGGTGACGCTGACCGGTAGCGAGCGCGCGGGTAAATCCGTCGCGGCCACTGCGGGTGCGCATCTGAAGAAGTGCGTCATGGAACTCGGTGGCAGCGATCCCTTTGTCGTGCTGCGCGATGCGGACCTGGATGCGGCGATCCGGATTGCCGTCGCCTCGCGCTTCGGCAATGCCGGGCAAACCTGCATCGCGGCCAAGCGTTTCATTCTGGTCGATGCCATTGCCGAGGCCTTTGTTGAACGTTTTGTCGAGGCGATCGGTGCGCTGCAGATCGGCGATCCGAACGACGAGACCAGCACGCTGGCACCGATGGCCCGCACCGACTTGCGCGATGAAGTGGATCGTCAGGTGCAGAGCAGTATTTCAGCCGGTGCGCGCTGCTTGCTGGGTGGCACTGTGCACGCCTCGCCGACCGGCTATCGAGCGACCTTGCTCGATCAGGTGGGCCCAGGCATGGCCGCCTATCACGAAGAGTTGTTTGGACCGGCAGCGGCCATCATCCGGGTGCGCGATGAGGCCGATGCCGCGCGGGTCGCCAACGACACCAGTTTCGGTCTGGGCGCCAGCGTCTGGACTAACGATCGCGAGCGTGGCGAGGCGTTTGCGCGGGGCGTCCAGGCGGGCGCGGTGTTCGTCAATTCGCTGGTCCGCAGCGACGTGCGTTTGCCGTTCGGCGGTACCAAGCAATCGGGCTTCGGTCGCGAGCTGGCCAGCCACGGCATTCACGAGTTCACCAACATCAAAACCGTCTACGTCGACTGATCGCGGCGATGTGGATCGTGTCGATTTGAGTCGCGTCGATGTAGACCGCGCCGGAGTTGCCCATGTCTGTCCTTTCCGTCTTGCCTCGCGCTGCGCTGGGCCTTGCCCTTGGTCTTGCCGGGCTTGCCACCGCGCCCTGTCGCGCTGATGATCGCCCGCTGATCCAGTTGCAGGTCGATGCCAGCGATCTGGCGCGACGCATCCAGCATGTGCGATTGCAGATGCCGGTGCAGCCGGGTCCATTGCAGTTGTGGTATCCGCGCTGGATTCCCGGCAATCACGCGCCAACCGGGCCGATCAATCAGATTGCGGGCCTGCGGATCGCCGCTGCCGGACAGTCGCTCGCCTGGACGCGCGATGACACTGATATGTACCGCTTCGATCTCGTCGTGCCGGACGGTGTGTCATCGCTGGAGATTGAGTTCGACTACCTCTCGCCGACCGCATCGGACCAAGGTCGCGTCGCCATGACGCAGGACATGCTCTCGCTGCAATGGCATCGCGTGCTGATGTATCCGGCGGATGTCGCCTCCGATGCGATTCGCGTCGAGGCGCGTCTGCGCCTGCCCGCGGATTGGTCCTATGGCACCGCCTTGACGCTGCAGTCTGCCGAAAAGGGCGAGCTGCACTTCGCACCGCAGGCACTGGTTGATCTGGTCGACTCGCCGGTCTATGCCGGGCGCTACTTCCAGCGCTTCGAGCTCGACGGCAGCGCGGCGCCGGTCGCCTTGAATGTAATGGCTGATGAGCCCGAGCAACTGCAGGCCAGCGCGACCATGCTGGATGCCCATCGCGCGTTGGTGAAGCAGGCAGACGCGGTGTTCGGTACGCGGCCCTTTGCCCATTACGACTTCCTGCTGGCCTTGTCCGACACCTTCAGTGGCATCGGCCTGGAGCACCATCAATCCAGCGAAAACGGCACCTATGCCGACTATCTGCGTGGCGACGGGCCGTTCATCGACAACGATCTGCTGCCGCACGAGTACGTGCATGCCTGGGTCGGCAAGTACCGGCGTCCGGTGGGCACCTTTACCCCGCACTACAACACGCCGATGCGCAACGGGCTGCTGTGGGTGTACGAAGGGCAGACGCAATATTGGGCGGTAGTGCTGGCGGCGCGTGCCGGATTGTGGACACCCGAGCAGGCGCAGGCCGTCATCGCACAGACGGTGGCGAACTACGAAAACCGCAAAGGTCGCCTCTGGCGCTCACTGCACGACACCGTGCATCAGGGCATCGTCGACTTCAACGACCTGCCGCAGGCGTGGGGAGACTGGCAGCGAGGTTTCGACTTCTACGCCGAAGGCAGCCTGCTCTGGTTGGCCGTCGATGCCGAGATTCGCCATCTCTCCAAGGGCAAGCGCGCGCTGGATGAGGTGGCGAAGGCCTTCTATGCCGGTGGCGACGGCCGCACACGGGTTTCCCAGTTCACCGAAGACGACGTGTTTGCCGCCCTGCAGGCCGTGCAGCCCGCCGACTGGCGGACCTTCATCGAGACGCGGCTGGATGCCGTCAACGCCCCGCTCGATGGCCTGGAGAAAACCGGCTGGCGTGTCGTCTACAGCGATCAGCCGAACCTTGCCATCGAAGACGCCGAAGCGGCGGGCGGCTATGACGACTACAGCTATTCGCTTGGCCTCAGCCTCGATGCCGAAGGCCTGATCAGCAGCGTGGCCTGGCAAAGTCCGGCGTTTGTCGCGGGTCTGGCCAAGGACAGTCAGATCGTGGCCGTCAACGGTCGCACCTACAGCGCCACCCGCCTCGAACGCGCCATCGTGACGGCGCAACGCGACCATAGCCCCATCGAGTTTCTGCTACGTCAGGATGACCACTACCGCAGCGTCCAGATCGACTACCACGACGGCCTGCGCTACCCCCACCTGCAACGCATCGACGGCAGCCGCGACTGGCTGACGCCGATATTGAAGGCGAGGCGATGAGATTCGGCCACTATTGAACTGCCGACGAAAAGAGACTCGCAGGATGTAGAAATAGGGCTTTCCTGCCCAATCCAACGCGACTAGTCGCGGTGCACGCGACAGGTTGCGAAGGATCAGCGCACTTGACGTACTTGATCTTCATGAGAGCCATCCATGGCTCGCTATGCCAGGGTGCTATTCATCACCCTGCCATAGCTTACTCAATCGTCACCGCCGCTGGAATTTAACTACGCCTTCTCGGTAGCGGGTCGGGTTGCCGTTTTCGTCCATCTGTCGACCGGAACCATAAATCAGCAGGTAATTTCCAGACGGTGAAAGCGACAGTTTGCCCACTGAAAAATAGGCCCAGTCGTCATCGATCAGGCCGGCTTCTTTAAGTGCCGAATACAGTGAAACCGTACCTGTTTCCGGTGTCCAAAGGAACGTCAGGAAGTTGCTGTAGCCCTCTTCAAGGTGGCCAAAATAATTCCCGACAAGCAGTGTTCCATTCGTTGAGACATCGGTTGGGTACAGTCGTCCCTTGTTGTTACTGGTGGGATCGAGATCGGGTGGTGAGCCCAAATAGGACTCAAATTTACCATTTCGCCCACGCCACACCTCACCAATGAAGGGCGGCTCGCCTCGATCATCGGCTTGCCCCACGCCAAATGTGGTAGAACAGTTGTTGGCACAGACGAGCACCGGCCCCAAGGCAATGTCGGCGTCATCGTACATCTGATACAGCTGCGGATAGGGGAACTGCCACCGAAATCCGGTGTGAACCGTCCCGCCACCCGAGGCAAAGCTGTAGGGAGTCAATCTGCCCCAGTAGACGGTGGCGGCATCATTGGTCAGCGCTGTGAGCTCGCGCTCGACGTTGCTTAGCTCGGCACTGCCTCTTGATGCGTTGTAATACCAGAAACGGCGTGTGTTGTTTGGCGCGTAGACATATCCGCCAAATGTTGAAAAATCGTCCGACGAAACTGTGGCCTGATTGTTGACGAACGGCAGGTCGAGAGAGCGCATGCCTGTCGATTCAGACCAGAGTTTCGGTTGTCTGCTCTTACCAGGATCGACATCCAACACGGGGTTGACCAAGACTTGTTGTCCGTCGGGAGAGATGCTGACGATGTTTCCAATCGGCTCTTCACTGAGCACTTCTGGAATGCGCTGCGTGATATCCATGCGGACCAGGCGTTGACTTGCGTCCAATGCGAACGCCTTGCCTTCATCGGTGATCGCCACAAGTCCACCGCGCTCATCCTGCGGCAAGTCCCACGAAATGAAGTCCAAATCGAACACTTCGCTCAGCGCTGGCGAGCAATCGAGATGGGTGGGTGAGCTGATTTGGCGAAGTTGAAGTTCACCCACGCCGTAGGCGCGGGGGCCTGAGTAGGATGCCGTTCCCGTGTCACAGTCGAGAGTGACGTCGAGTTGCCCCCAAGGCGTAATCTGCACATCCGCCGGATCAAAGGCTCTGCCGAACTGCGCTCCGCTCGCGGTGAACAATTCTGGGAATACGGCGCGTTTCCCTTCACGGTGGCCGGCACCGAAGATCCAAACGGGGTCGCCGCTCCCATCAGGCGAGAAGGTGTACCAAATCAAAAGCGCCTGGTCGGGAGCCCACCAATGAAGTGAAAGTCCCTCTCCATCATGATTGGGATCGTACCAACTACCGCTTTGATACGCATAGGCGGGAATGTCTCCGCTGGAAGTGCTTCCACACGAGACGCCGAGTAGTCCACTAAGTCGCTGAATAGGGTAGAGCTGACCTCGGTAACTCAATCCACCATGGTTGCAGTCATCGAACCAAACTGAGATCTGCGTATCCAGTTGATACTCGAGTGCGCTCGCATCGTACGGGGCACCGAATTGCGGACCCCGCAGGCGCCAGTTATGGAATTTCAGAATCTGTCGCCCCTGTTCGACGATCGAGCTGCCTTCGCCAACCATCCATATGGGCTTGCCGTTTTCAAAGGTGTACCAAAAAAGCGCGACCTGGCTCGGCGAGGTGAATTCCAGAATCCAGCCTTCGCCATCTCGCGCCGGATTGTACCAAGCGCCACTGTGTCCGATCTGGGGCACGTTTCCGGCAGGCACTTCTTCGGCGATCAAAGGGCGCCACAGGCTTGAAAGCAGCGTGATGCCAAGAAGCATCCGTGCCAGAAAGTGGTGGCGCGCGATGGCACTGCGAGAATTCATGATGGGAGGCAAAATTTCCATGGCCGGATTTCCAAGGAGTGGCAGTTCAGTTTGTCAGTCCTCGGCCAACTTCACAACGTCAGTGACTCGTGGTGATCGGTCGTTTCCGATGTCTCGTTATTGAGACTCGCATGAGATCGCGACCCGTCTCATCATTTCGTTAAAACCGCGTCCTTGATGGGCTTCAAGCCGCCTTTGAAGCGTTCCTTCTGTGGTGCTCCGGGCAGCGCGGTCAGTTCGGGCGCTGTTTCCGGTACCGCTTTTACCGGCAGTTTATCGAGCAGGTGGCGGATCAGGTTCAGGCGTCCGCGGCGCTGGTCGTTGAAGTCGACCAGTGTCCACGGTGCATGCTCGCTGTGGCTCGCTTTCAGCATGGCGTCACGGGCTTCGCCGTACTCGCGGTATTTGCTGCGCGATTGCAGGTCGACTGGGGAGAGCTTCCAGCGTTTCAACGGGTCGGCGGCGCGCTCGGCAAAGCGCTCCTCTTGTTCTGCTTGGTCGACGGTCAACCAATATTTGAACAGCAGAACGCCGTCGTCGATCAGCAGTTTCTCGAATACCGAAACCTGCTGGAGGAATTGCTGGTACTGCGCTTCGCTGCAATAGCCCATGACCTTTTCCACGCCGGCGCGGTTGTACCAACTGCGATCAAACAGAACGATTTCACCGGCGGCCGGGAGTTCGGCGACGTAGCGCTGGAAGTACCATTGCGTTGATTCGCGCTCGCTGGGTTTTGGCAATGCCACAACGCGGCAACTGCGTGGATTGAGGACGTGCGAAATGGCGCCAATGACACCGCCTTTACCCGCCGCGTCACGACCTTCGAACAACACGACGATGCGTGCGCCGCTGTGACGCATCCAGTTCTGCATGGCGACCAGTTCGCGTTGCAGTCCGTCCAGATGGGCTTCGTAGTCCTTTCGCTTCATAGTGGTGTCTCTATTCGGACGCGGGTGAGGGTTGCGCGACAAGCGACCGTATCGTATCGGCGAAGTCGTTGGCAAAGCGTGGCATGTCGAACAGCGGGGAATGCTTTCTTGCCTCGGCGAGGCGCTGTCGCAACTCGATGAGCTGGCGAGGTGACTGGAGCCATCGAATGGCGCGGTCGCGATAGTCGTCTTCGTTCTCGGCAATCAGGTCGTGCATGCCCAGCGTGATCAACAAGGAACCGGCAACGCGACTGGCAAAGGTGTCACCTGGACAGGTCAGAACGGGACATCCCGCCCAGAGTGCGTCCGAAGCAGTGGTGTGTGCGCCGTAAGGTGCGGTATCCAGGAACAGGTCGACATGCGCGAAGCGCGCCAGATAGTCGGCATGCGGGAGTTTAGGCATGAAGATCAGTCGATGCCGGTCGACCCCTCGTGCGGCGGCGTGATCGCGCAAGCGTTGTGCCGCGTCCTCGACACCGTCGCTGATCAACAGCCACAGGACCGCGTTCGGGCAGGCATGAAGGATGTCGAGCCAGAGTTCGAAACGCTCCGGACTGAATTTATAGCTGTTGTTGAAACTGGCCAGCACCAGTGCGTCGTCGGGCAGGTCACAGTGCTTGCGATCTGGCGGTGAGCCGATGGCACGACTCGTGTCGGATGGCTGGAAGCAGTGCGGAAGGTAGATCACGCGTTCGCTGAAGTCTGCCTGCCTGTGTTCCGGCAGTACAAACCGATCCGCCAGCACGTAGTCCATCCATGGCGCACCCGTTGTGCCCGGGAAGGCGAGCCAGTTGATCTGAATGGCCGCGGGTCGGCGGGCAAAGATGGCAGGTCTGGCGCCGCCGCCCCAACCGCGAAGGTCAATCAGGATGTCGATGCCGTCGGAGCGGATTTGTTCGGCAATCGTTGCCGCATCCAGACGGGCAACCTCGCGCCATACATGGATGTGACGGCGCAACCTTTGCCTCAGTTCACTTCCATCATCGTGGTTCAGAGCGTAGGCATAGCTTTCGACGTCGCCGCGTTGGTGATGCAGGCAGCGGAGGAACTCGACCAGCAGAAGTCCGGTTGGATGCAGGCCCAAACCATTGGATACCAGGCCGAGACGCAGCACTCGCTCTTGCGTTGGGGGGTGTGTCGGCGGTGATGACGTCGACATCAGCGGAGCCAATGCCTGGGCAGCGAGACTGGCGCAGTGCTGTTGTTCGCTTGCGCTGGCTGGCTCGGCGAGAAACGCGAACGGACTTGCTCCGGTCTCGCCACGGTGCAGAGCTTGTCTCAGTTGCTGGTTGCCCACCGACAGCGTTTCGAAGTGACACAGGCGTCGTCGCAGGAATTGCACCATCGACAGTGTGGGCAGGGAGTTCGGCGCCAACTGCAATGCTCGTTCTCCAGCCGCGAGGGCTTCGGGGTATCGACGTTGATCATCCAATGCGCTGCAGAGCGCATGCCACAATCCCGGCTCCTGCTGGTCATGCAGCAAGCCTTGACGTGCGAAGCGTTCGGCGCGATCAGGCATGCCACCGGCAAGCGCCGCTTCGGCGCTGAGGCGCCAAGGGGCGGGATGCTGCGGAACGCGCGCGGCGACGTTTGCCGCATCGTTCAGGGCGCTGGACCACTCGCCTCGCTGCAACAGACAGATGCCCCGATGCAAACGACCGGTGAGGTGCTCAGGATCGAGCATTAACGCGTGTTCGAAACAGGTGAGCGCTGCATCGAACTCGTCGCGTTGCAGACGCAGCGCGCCCAGTGCATTCCAGTCGCCGGCGCTGGGCTGTTGCGACAGTCGCTGCACGAGCAGATTTTCCTGTGCGCTCGACATCAGTCTCCAAGCAGCTTCAGTTCGTCCGCCTGGGCCTCGCGACTGAGGGTCTGAATGAGTTCGCACAGGTCGCCCTGCAGCACTTCCGGCAGACGGTAGAGGGTCAGGTTGATACGATGGTCGGTGATTCGGCCCTGCGGGAAGTTGTAGGTGCGGATGCGTTGGCTGCGGTCGCCCGAGCCCACCTGCAGGCGACGCGACTCGGCCTGCGCCTGGGTCTGCTGCTGACGTTGATCATCCAGCAGGCGTGCTTTCAGCAGTGACATCGCACGGGCGCGGTTCTTGTGCTGACTGCGCTCGTCCTGGCATTCCACCACCAGGCCAGTCGGCAGATGGGTGATGCGAATTGCCGAGTCGGTCTTGTTGACGTGCTGGCCGCCCGCGCCGGACGCGCGGAAGGTGTCGACCTTGAGGTCGGCATCGCGCAGTTCGATGTCGTCGATGTCATCCAGTTCCGGCAGGATGGCGACTGTCGCGGCCGAGGTGTGGATGCGACCTTGCGATTCGGTCTCCGGCACGCGTTGGACGCGGTGGGTGCCGGACTCGAATTTCAGTTGCGAATAGGCACCCTGGCCCTCGATGCGGGCGATGACTTCCTTGAAGCCGCCGTGTTCGCCTTCGCTGGCGGACAGGATTTCGACCTGCCAGCGACGTGTTTCGGCGTAGCGCGCGTACATGCGGAACAGATCGCCGGCGAACAGGGCCGCTTCGTCGCCGCCGGTTCCGGCGCGAATCTCAAGGAAGATGTTGGCGTCGTCGCGGGGGTCTTTGGGCAGCAGCAACAGACTGAGTTCGTGATCGAGTGATTCGATGCGCGATTGCTGCACGAGGATTTCCTCGGCCGCCATGTCGCGCATCTCGGGTTCGTCGCGCAGTTGTCGCGCCGCCTCCAGATCACGCTGCGCCTGGGTGTGCTGGGCAAGAAGGCGGCTGATCGGCTCGATCTGCGCGTATTCGCGCGATAGTGCGCGAAAGCGTGCGGCATCACCGGCAACACGGGGGTCGGCCAGCAGCAGCGCTACTTCTTCGTGGCGCTCAACCAGCGCGTCGAGTTTCTTGCGGATGCTCGGCGTCATCGCTGTCCTTGCGGGAAACAGAATCCGGAGTGTGTCCGCTGCCCGCATCAGCGCCAAACAGGCGCTCGCCCGCGCGCAGCAGATCGAGGTCGCCGCGTTGCGCAGCGGCGCGCAGGCTGGCACTGGGCGCGTGCAACAGTTTGTTGGTCAGTGTATGGGCAAGGTATCTCAGAACCTCATCGGCGGGCTTGCCTTGGGCGATCATCTGCTGCGCCTTGGTGAGCAGGGCATCGCGCTCGGCCTCGGCCTGGCTGCGGATCTGCCGGATCACGCCCTGCTGGTCACTGGCGCGCCACCAGGCCAGAAAGTGATCCACCTGCAGGTCGATGATGGCTTCCGCTTGCTCCGCCGCTTCCCGGCGAGAGCGCATGCCTTCCTCGATGACCTGATCGAGATCGTCAACGGTATAGAGGAACACGTCATCGAGCTCGGCCACGGCGGGATCGATGTCGCGCGGTACGGCGAGATCCATCATCAGCATCGGGCGGTGGCGGCGCTTCTTGAGCGCGAACGCGACGTCGCTGCGACTGACGATCGGATCGGTGGCAGCGGTGGCGGAAAAGACGATATCGGCCTCGGGTAAATGCAGCAGCAGTTCGTCCAGACCGAGCGCATAGCCGCCGAAGCGCTGTGCCAGCGCGTGGGCATTGTCGTAGGTGCGGTTGGCGATCAGCAGACGTTTGACGTTCTGGTCAGCCAGGTGGCGAGCGGTCAACTCGATGGTCTCTCCGGCACCGATCAGCAGCACGGTCGCCTGCGATAGCTCGGCAAAGACGCGTTGTGCCAGACGCACACTGGCAAACGCGACGGAAACCGGATGGGCGCCGATGCGGGTATCGGTGCGCACCCGTTTGGCGACCGCAAAGCTGTGCTGAAACAATCGATCCAGCGCGGACTTGACGGCGCCCGCATTGCGCGACGATTGCCAGGCCTCTTTCACCTGTCCGAGGATCTGCGGCTCTCCCAGTACCAGCGAATCCAGTCCGGTGGCGACCCGGAACAGGTGCCTTGCTGCCGCGCCATCGACGTGCTGGTAAAGGCTGCCGCGCAGACTAGCGAGGTCGATCTGGTGTTGCGCGGCCAGCCATTCGGCAGGAACCGCTTCCGCGCCCGCTTCCACGCAGCAATACACTTCGGTGCGATTGCAGGTCGAGATAACACTGGCTTCCAGTACGCCGTCGCGTTTCAGCAAGCTGTCCAACGCTTGTGGAAGATGCTCGCTGGAGACGGCAACACGCGCGCGCAGATCGATCGATGCGGTCTGGTGATTCAGACCCAGCGCAATCAGTCGACGGGCACCCGTGGAATCCGCGGGCGGGTGGTGGGGCTTCAAGTACACTGTGCGAGGGTATCCAGTCCTGCCGTGCATCGACGCGCGGCGGTGCGTCTTCCGAGGATTCAATGAAACGGCGTGCATTCTACCTGTTGGGCTTTGTTCTGGTGTTCGTGCTGCCTGCACCGGTATTGGCCGAGCTGGATTCCGCGACCGGTGATGCTGCGCATCCCGCATTCGAAGACCGATTGTTGCCGATGTTGCAGGGTGAGTTCGCCCTGCAGGAAGGCGATTCCACGACTGCTGCCGCCGCCTATGTTGAAGCGGCCGAGCACGACAGTGACCCGGCTCTGGCAGAGCGCGCCGCGCGCATTGCATTGCTGGCGGATCAGCCTGGACTCGCCGAACGCGCCCTAAAGCGTTGGCTCGAATTGCAGCCGGAAGCGTTGGGTGCAAAGCAGATTGAGCTGGTTCTCGCCATGCGGGACCATCGGACCAGCGCCGCTGTTCATCAATTGTCCTCCTTGCTGGCGGGCGACGAAACCGCTCAGAAGCTGGCAATTCAGGCACTGGCGGGAGCAGGCGAACAGGCCGTGCCAGTGATGCAACAGTTGTTGTCGGAAGGGTTCGAGCCGACATCGGTGGACGTGCTGGTGGCCATTGGAGCGCTGGCATCGCAGGCGAAAGCCGAGGTGCTGGTCGACAGCACACTTCAACTGGCGTTGGAGGCCTTCCCCAATGATCCGAAGGCGTTGCTTTGGCGCGTCGAGATCCTGCAGTTGAAAGGCGACAGTGGGGCGGCGTTGGCGGCGCTCAAGGGTCTGCCTGGCAAGGATCTGTCGCTGACCCAGCGCTTGCGGGTAGCGGCGCTTTTCGATGAGTTGGGTGAAACCGCGCGTGCGGCGGAAGTGCTGGGGGAAGGGGAGCAAAGCAACGCAACCTACGCGGGTCGGGCGGCATATCTCGCCAGACTGGAGCAGAAGGATGCCTTGCGAGCCTTGTATGCCGAGTTGGCGACACCGATCAACTCGGGCAGCAAAGTCGATGATGACCGGCGTTTTCTGCTTGCGCAGATCGCCGAGTACCTTAACGACAACGAGGCCGCATTGATCTGGTATCGCGCGATCACGGATGCGGCGCGCGGTGAGCCGGCACGTTTGCGCATCGCGGTGCTGCTGGATCGACAGTCGCGACTGGACGACGCCATCTCGGAGTTGCGTGAGATCCAGGCCAGCCGCAGTGACAACGGCGAATGGTTGCGCGATGCGTATCTGCTTGAGGCGGAGATTCTTTTGCGCAATCAACGTGCGGAGCACGCGCTGGACGCCTATCGCCGTGGTCTGACGGTGTTCGAGGATGATCCGGCGCTACTTTATGGACGCGCTTTGTGTCATGAGCGACTTGACCAGGTTGACGCCGCGCTGGATGACCTCAAACGGTTGTTGAGCGTTGATCCTGACAATCCCGATATTCTGAACTCCTTCGGATACACCCTGGCGGACCGAACGGATCGGCTGGATGAGGCGCGCGGCTACATCGAGCAGGCTCTGGTGCTCAATCCGGACTCCGCAGCCATCATGGACAGCATGGGCTGGGTATTGCACCGACAAGGCCATCATGATCAGGCTTTGCCTTACCTCCAGACCGCCTGGAGTTTGCAGAAGGACGCCGAAGTGGCTGCGCATCTGGGTGAAGTGCTGTGGGCGCTCGGACGTCATGCGGAAGCCGAGACGGTCTGGCGCGAAGGGGAAGCACTGGATGCCGATAACCGAGCGCTCAAGCGCAGTCTGCAGAAGCTCTCCCCATGAATGGCGTGGCGGTGATACGCGCGGGGATGTTGATGCTTTGTTGTGTGATGGCGCTGACTGGCTGTAATTCCAGAAACGTGCGCGATGTCGAATCGCGCATCGACGCCCGCGTCGCGGCGGACGGGCGGCTGCATGCAGCGGGCCTGTCCGAACGCTGGACAATGCTTGGACGCGTCGCGGTATCGGATGGCAAGGACGGCGGCAGTGGTCGACTTGAGTGGCAGCAGGACGGCACAACCTTTGACGTGCGGCTCAGTGCGCCGGTCACGCGACGCAGTTGGCGATTGGTTGGTGACGCTGATTGGGTTCGCCTGGAGGGGCTGGACGGTGGCGTGGTCGAAGGGCCGGATGCCGAGCAGTTGTTACGTCAGTCGGTGGGTTGGGAGTTGCCGGTGCGATCACTCGTCAACTGGATGCGCGGCGTGCCTGCACAGGGCGCGTTCGAAAGCGATTGGGACCAGGAGGGCCTGCCCAGGCAATTGCTGCAGGACGGCTGGGCGATTGATTATCGCGATTGGTTCCATGACATGACGCCGCCCCTGCCGCGAAAGGTTTTCGCGCAGTCTGGCGAGCACCGTGTGCGCTTGGTGGTGGAGCGTTGGGATGTCATCGACTGAAGTCGGCTGGGTTGGATTTCCGTCCCCGGCCAAACTCAACCTCTTCCTGCATATCGTTGGGCGCCGTGAGGACGGATACCACCTTTTGCAGACGGTCTTTCAGTTGCTCGATTGGGGTGATGAGGTCGACCTGCGGGTTCGGGATGACGACCAGATCTGCCGGTTGTCTGATCTCCCTGGTGTGTCGGCGGAGCAGGATCTGGTCGTTCGGGCCGCGAGGCAATTGCAGGTGGTGGCGCGCGAATCAATCCGTCGCGGCGGTCGTATGCCAGGTGCGGATATTCGCGTTCGTAAGCGCATCCCGATGGGCGGCGGTCTGGGCGGAGGTAGTTCAAATGCAGCGACGGTGCTGCTTGGGCTGAACGCGCTCTGGGGGCTTGGCCTGAGTGTCGATGTGCTGGCGGAGCTCGGTTTGCGTCTGGGGGCTGATGTACCCGTGTTTGTATATGGAGCCAGTGCCTGGGCCGAGGGCGTTGGTGAACGCTTGACGCCCGTGGTACTCGGGGAGCGCTGGTACTTGCTCGTCAACCCCGGGGTCGCGGTGCCCACGGCGGCCTTGTTTCAAGCGCCTGAATTGACACGAGATAGCCCAATCACGACAATATCGGGCTTCCTGTCCGGTAGCGTTGTCGGCAACGCCTTCCAGCCGGTGCTTGCGGCCCGTAACAAGGCGGTCGCGCAAACACTGGAGGCGTTGGCGGCCTACGGCACCCCGCAGCTGAGCGGAACGGGAGCGTGTTGCTTCGTCGCGTTTGCGGACGAATCGAGTGCGCAGGCAGCCCTTCAGGATTGGCTGTTGCGCTTCGATGTGCAGGCGGGATCAGTGGTTGTGGCGCGTGGTGTCGATGTATCGCCATTGCGTGCATGTGTTCAAGGATGGGGCGTCGCCAAGCGGTAAGGCACCGGATTTTGATTCCGGCATTCGCAGGTTCGATCCCTGCCGCCCCAGCCACCTTTCCGGCACATCTGCAGATGTGCTGGTGATTGCAAGGCAAGCTCATCTCTGCGTGGTGCGGAGGCGAGTTCTGTGAAGCCCACGGCGGGTTTCGAAATCACCGCGGTGTTGCGGTCTGCGTGCAGGTGCAATGTGAACACGGATGGAATCCTTGTTTTTACCGGCAATGCCAATCGGCCTCTGGCCCAGGCGGTTTGTCGGGAGTTGGGTGTGCGGCCAGGCAAGGCGCTGGTCGGCACGTTTTCCGATGGTGAGGTACAGGTAGAGATTGAGGAAAACGTCCGTCGTCAGGAAGTTTTCGTCATTCAACCCACCTGCGCGCCGACCGCTGAACATTTCATGGAGCTGTTGGTGCTGATCGACGCGTTGAAGCGCGCATCGGCGGCCAGCGTAACCGCGGTTGTTCCGTACTTCGGATATGCAAGACAGGATCGCCGCCCGCGTTCGGCGCGGGTGCCGATCACGGCAAAAGTGGCGGCCAAGATGTTCTCGGCGGTCGGTGCGGATCGTGTGCTGACGGTCGATCTGCACTCTGATCAGGTGCAGGGATTCTTCGACATGCCGGTTGACAACGTCTATGCCTCGCCGTTGTTGTTGGCGGACGTGTGGCGGACGTATGGCACCGACAATCTGATTGTTGTCTCTCCGGACGTGGGTGGTGTGGTGCGAGCGCGGGCGATCGCCAAGCGTCTGGATGACGCCGATTTGGCGATCATTGACAAGCGTCGCCCACGCGCCAACGTGTCGACGGTGATGAATATCATCGGTGACGTGTCGGGCAAGACCTGCGTACTGGTTGACGACATTGTGGATACGGCAGGCACCTTGTGCGCCGCTGCGGTGGCGTTGAAGGAGCACGGCGCTCACAAAGTGCTGGCGTACTGTACTCATCCGGTTTTGTCCGGGCCGGCGATCAGCAATCTGGTCAACTCGCCACTGGATCAATTGGTGGTGACGGATACTATCCCGCTGACTCCCGAGGCGGTCGCCTGCGGGAAGATCAGGCAAGTCAGCGTCGCCGAACTGCTGGCCGAGACGATCCGACGGATCGCCTTCGGCGAGTCGGTGAGTTCGCTATACGTCGACTGAGATATCCAGATAGTTTCCCCGCATTGGCGGGTTCATCCCTTGTTTGGTCGCGAACAAGGGTTTCGGGTCACCGCAAGGTGGCATTCACTGCAAGAAGAAGGCAACAATCATGGCAACCCAACACGTTATCAAGGCCAACATCCGTAAGGACGAGGGGAAAGGTGCGAGCCGCCGCCTGCGTCGTACGGGCCAGGTCCCGGCTGTCGTATATGGCGGTCACGCAGATCCCATCAGTATCGACATCTTCCATAACACCATCTGGTTGGCGCAGGAGCACGAGTGGTTCTACTCGTCGATTCTCGATTTGGAAATCGACGGCGCCATGCAAAAGGTGATTCTGCGTGATATGCAGCGCCATCCGTACAAGCCGCTGGTCCTTCATCTCGATTTTCTGCGCGTCTCGGCAGACGAGGTGATCCGCGTCCGTGTACCGCTGCATTTCATCAATCAGGAAACGTCGCCAGCCGGCAAGATTGCGGGCGTGGTGATCACGCATGAAATCAACGAGGTCGAAGTGAGCTGCCTGCCGGGCAATTTGCCCGAGCACATCGAGGTGGACCTGGGTGCGCTGAAGGAAGGCGATACGCTGCACATGTCTGATCTGCGCATGCCCGCGGGTGTCGAGATTCCTGAGCTCAAGCTGGGTAAGGAGCACGATCACGCGGTAGTCATTGCACGCATGTCCAAGGCCGGCACCTCCGAAGGTGCGGCCGAATCGGACAAGAAGTAATCGGCTTGCAGCCCCTGTCGTCGTAATGGTGGCAGGGGCTGTCTGCGTCACGCATGTCAGCCATTCGTCTTATTGTTGGACTCGGTAACCCGGGGTCGGAGTACGAGGCGACACGTCACAACGTGGGCTTCCGGTTTGTGGATCGCGTGGCAGAGTTGGCGGGTAGCCGATTCGCTGCGGATGCAAAGCTGCAATCCTTGTCGATCCAGGTGACATTGGCCTCACATCGGCTTCTGCTTCTAAAGCCCGCAACCTTCATGAATCGAAGTGGTACCGCTGTCGCGGCGGCGCTCCGATACTGGAAAATTTCAGCGCAAGAACTGCTTGTCTGTCACGACGACTTGGACTTGTCGCCGGGTGTTGCTCGACTCAAGTTCGATGGCGGGCACGGGGGACAGAACGGTCTCCGCGACATCATGGCTCACTTGGGTAATGGAGCCTTCCATCGATTGCGGATTGGAATAGGGCATCCGGGCCAGCGTGAGCTGGTGACGCCGTGGGTGCTTGGCCGCGCGGCGCGCCATGACCAAACGCTGATTGAAAAGGGTATGGACAAGGCACTTGCTGTGCTGCCACTGCTGCTGGACGGACAAGCCAACGAGGCGATGAAACGCCTGCACACCAAAGACTAGCGATGGGCAGCGCAAACTCGCCGATCCGCGCCATCAGGAGAGATTCATGGGAATCAAATGCGGCATTGTTGGGCTCCCCAATGTGGGAAAGTCCACACTTTTCAATGCCTTGACCAAGGCGGGAATCGCTGCGGCCAATTTTCCCTTCTGCACCATCGACCCGAATGTCGGTGTGGTGCCGGTGCCCGATCCGCGTCTCGCTGCATTGGCCGAGATCATCAAACCGCAGAAGGTCGTTCCGACGGCGGTGGAGTTTGTCGACATCGCTGGCTTGGTGGCTGGCGCCAGCAAGGGAGAGGGCCTGGGGAACAAGTTTCTGGCGAACATTCGCGAAACCGATGCCATCGCGCATGTTGTCCGTTGTTTCGAGCACACCGATATTGTCCATGTCGCTGGGAAGGTCGACCCCATCGCTGACATCGAGACGATTGATACCGAACTGGCGTTGGCTGACCTGGAGTCGGTGGAGAAGGCGCTGAACAGGTTCGAGCGCGCGGCCAAGTCAGGCGACAAGGAGGCGGCACTGCGCCGCGATGTGTTGGTTCCAGTGCGCGAGCAGTTGAACCAAGGCAAGCCTGTTCGAGCCATGGGTTTGGATGTTGAACAGAAAGCACTGCTGCGTGACCTGTTCTTGCTGACGCTGAAGCCGGTGATGTATGTGGCAAACGTGCGCGAAGACGGATTCGAGGGAAATCCGCATCTGGATGCGGTGCGTGCGCGTGCTGAAAAGGAGGGCGCGCAAGTGGTTCCGGTGTGTGCGGCCATCGAGGAAGAGCTGTCACAACTGGACGACGCGGACAGGGATGTGTTCCTGCAGGACCTCGGACTCAGCGAGCCCGGCTTGGATCGGGTGATTCGTGCGGGCTATACCTTGCTTGGCCTGCAGACCTACTTCACCGCAGGCGTGAAGGAGGTACGAGCGTGGACCGTGTTTCGTGGCGCGACAGCGCCGCAGGCGGCCGCGGTCATTCACACGGATTTCGAGCGAGGATTCATTCGCGCGGAAACCATCGCTTACGAGGACTTCATCAAGTACCGAGGCGAAGCGGGAGCCAAGGAGGCCGGACGGCTGCGCCTTGAAGGTAAAGAGTACGTCGTGCAGGAAGGGGACATCCTGCATTTCCGTTTCAACGTCTGATCCGACGAGATCGTTCGACATTCCTGATCCAAAGTCCTCGCTTGACAGTGCGCGCTGACAGGCTAAAATGTGGGGCTCTGCGTTGGAGGGATACCCAAGCGGCCAACGGGGGCAGACTGTAAATCTGCTGGCTTACGCCTTCGGTGGTTCGAATCCACCTCCCTCCACCACATGCTTCATGCTGTCACTGGTTTGACGAGCGGGAGTAGTTCAACGGTAGAACCTCAGCCTTCCAAGCTGATGGTGCGGGTTCGATTCCCGTCTCCCGCTCCATGCTTTTTGCGGCGCAGGTTGTAGTTTTTGCTCATGTAGCTCAGTCGGTAGAGCACTTCCTTGGTAAGGAAGAGGTCGCTGGTTCGATTCCAGTCATGAGCACCATTTCTTAACGCTGGGTTGTTTGAACTCAACTCAATTCCTTCAAAGTTCTTTCGGACAAGTACGATCATGGCCAAGAGCAAATTTGAGCGCACCAAGCCGCACGTGAACGTCGGCACGATTGGTCACGTTGACCACGGCAAGACCACGCTGACGGCGGCGCTGACGAAGATTGGTGCGGAGCGGTTTGGTGGTGAGTTCAAGGCCTACGACCAGATCGATGCGGCGCCGGAAGAGAAGGCGCGTGGTATCACGATTTCGACGGCGCACGTGGAATACGAAAGCCCGACGCGTCACTACGCGCATGTGGACTGCCCGGGTCACGCTGACTACGTGAAGAACATGATCACGGGCGCGGCGCAGATGGACGGTGCGATTCTGGTGTGCTCGGCCGCCGACGGCCCGATGCCGCAGACGCGTGAGCACATTTTGTTGGCGCGCCAGGTGGGTGTGCCCTACATCGTGGTTTACCTGAACAAGGCGGACCTGGTGGACGACGCGGAACTGCTTGAGCTGGTGGAGATGGAAGTCCGCGAGCTGCTGAGCAAGTATGAGTTCCCGGGCGACGATACCCCGATCATCACGGGTTCGGCGCGCTCGGCGCTGGAAGGCGACCAGAGCCCGATTGGCGTTCCGTCGATCCTGAAGCTGGTGGAGGCGCTGGATTCGTGGATTCCGGAGCCGCAGCGTGATGTGGACAAGAGCTTCTTGATGCCGGTGGAAGACGTGTTCTCGATCTCGGGTCGCGGCACGGTGGTGACGGGCCGCATTGAGCGCGGCGTGATCAAGGTGGGTGACGAAGTGGAAATCGTGGGCATTCGTCCGACCGTGAAGACGACGGTGACGGGTGTGGAAATGTTCCGCAAGTTGCTTGATCAGGGTCAGGCAGGTGATAATGCTGGGCTGCTTCTGCGCGGCACGAAGCGTGACGACGTGGAGCGTGGTCAGGTGTTGGCGAAGACCGGCACGATCACCCCGCACACGAAGTTTGAAGCGGAAGTGTACGTGCTGTCGAAGGACGAGGGTGGCCGTCATACGCCATTCTTCAAGGGCTACCGTCCGCAGTTCTACTTCCGCACGACGGACGTGACCGGTGCTTGCGAGCTGCCGGAGGGTGTGGAGATGGTGATGCCTGGCGACAACGTGAAGATGGTGGTGACGTTGATTGCCCCGATCGCGATGGAAGAAGGCCTGCGTTTCGCGATTCGCGAAGGTGGTCGTACCGTCGGCGCCGGCGTCGTCGCCAAGGTTGTTCAGTAATAGTTGTCGGACGTCAAAAGACGTTGTGATTGCCCGGTGGCGAGTCCTTATTGGGCTCGCCATTGGTGTTTGCGGGATTGTCGTTAGTGTCGGTTTCCGTACGCCAGTAGCTCAATTGGCAGAGCAGCGGTCTCCAAAACCGCAGGTTGGGGGTTCGAGTCCCTCCTGGCGTGCCATCAGTCGAGAAGCGAATGAATACCAAGTTGGAGCCACAGGCTGCATCCGGAACTGCTGACCTATTGAAGTATGTTGTGTCCGTCGGTCTGCTGTTGGCGGGTTTGGCTGGCTACTACTGGCTGGCAGATCTGGCAACGCCGGTTCGTGTCGTTGGGTTGCTTCTGTCAATCGTGTTGGCGGCAGCGGTTTTTTTGTTGACGTCAAAAGGTCGCGATGCTCGCGAGTTTTTTGCTGAGTCGCGATTTGAGCTTCGTAAGGTTGTTTGGCCGACCCGCGAAGAAACGCAGCGGACAACGCTGATCATTATCGTGGTGGTTGTCATCATCAGTTTGCTGCTGGGTGTGATGGATTTCCTGATTTCCTCAGGCATTCGATTCCTGTTGGGGGCTTGAGCGAAAATGGCGAAACGCTGGTTTGTGGTTCAGGCTTATTCTGGATTTGAGCATCAAGTGAAGCGTGCTCTGGTGGAGCGTATCGCGCGCGACGCCATGGAGGAGCGCTTCGGTGATGTTCTTGTCCCGACTGAAGAGGTGCTTGAAATGCGCGGTGGTCAGAAGCGCAAAAGCGAGCGGAAATTTTTCCCCGGCTATGTTCTCGTTCAGATCGAGACCCATGGCGAAGGCGGGAATCTGCGCATTGATGATGACAGCTGGCACTTGGTCAAGACGACGCCCAAAGTGCTCGGGTTTATCGGAGGTACGGCGGATAAGCCACTTCCGATCAAAGACTCCGAAGCGGATCGCATTTTGCAGCGTGTGCAGGATGGCGTCGAGAAGCCTCGGCCCAAAATCATGTTCGAGCCCGGTGAGCTCGTGCGTGTCATTGATGGCCCCTTCAACGATTTCAACGGCACCGTGGAAGAAGTGAATTACGACAAGAGTCGTTTGCGTGTGGCGGTGCTTATCTTTGGTCGTTCAACGCCGGTCGAGCTCGAGTTCACCCAGGTTGAAAAGGCCTGAGTCCAGCAATTGGATTCGGTGCATTGGTTAGTTGATTTCAACGCGAACCCGGAACGCGGTGTTTTTCCGGGACGATGGGGAGCCTGCAGTGCAGGCGTTTGAACCCGGAGAGCATCATGGCAAAGAAAGTTGTTGGCTATGTCAAGCTGCAGGTCAAGGCCGGTCAGGCCAATCCGAGCCCGCCTGTCGGTCCTGCGCTGGGTCAGCGCGGACTGAATATCATGGAGTTCTGCAAGCAGTTCAATGCAGCGACGCAGAAACTCGAGCCCGGCCTTCCGACACCAGTGATCATCACTGCCTACTCGGATCGCACATTTACTTTCATCATCAAAAGTACGCCGGCTTCGGTACTGCTCAAGAAGGCTGCCGGTATTACCTCTGGCAGTAAGCGTCCCAACACTGACAAGGTGGGCAAGGTGACGCGCGCGCAGATCGAAGACATCGTCAAGGCCAAGCAGGGCGACCTGACCGCCGCTGACATGGATGCGGCGGTGCGCACGATCGCGGGCTCTGCCCGTAGTATGGGCTTGGTGGTGGAGGGCTGATCATGGCGAAGATGAGTAAGCGTTACAAGGCATTGTCGGCGCTGGTCCAGCCTGGCAAGAGCTACGCAGTGGATGATGCGCTGCGCATTCTGAAAGACAACAGCAAGATCAAGTTCGTTGAGTCCGTCGATGTCGCCGTTCGTCTTGGCGTCGATGCACGCAAATCGGACCAGCAAGTTCGTGGCTCCACCGTGCTGCCTGCGGGTACCGGTAAATCGGTACGTGTTGCGGTGTTTTGTCCGGCCGGTGCAAAGGCTGATGAAGCCTTGGCTGCGGGCGCTGAAGTCGTCGGAATGGATGATCTTGCCGACAAGATGCAGGCAGGCGACTTGAATTACGACGTGGTCATTGCGACGCCAGACGCCATGCGCGTTGTTGGCAAGCTGGGTCAGGTGCTCGGGCCGCGCGGTTTGATGCCTAACCCCAAAGTGGGAACGGTGTCTGCCAATCCTGCAGAGGCGGTTCGCAATGCCAAGGCGGGTCAGGTTCGTTATCGCACCGACAAGGCCGGTATCATTCATTGCACCATCGGCAAGGCGAGCTTTGAGGCGGAAGCCTTGAAAGGCAACTTGCACGCGCTTTTGGCCGATCTCATCAAGGCCAAGCCGGCGTCGTCCAAAGGGCAGTATCTGCAGAAGATCTCGTTGTCCACCACAATGGGCATCGGCATCACGCTTGATCAATCAAGCCTGTCCTTGAAGATGTAATTTGTTTTGCGTTCGTTTCGACGAACGAAAGTTTGAAGGCAGCCGCGCTGACGGCCGCCGTCAAAGACCGCAGGTGCGATGTTTCTCAATTGAGGGGTATCGCTTAATCCGGTCACCGTGAGGTGACCATGCCTGCGTAGATGGTGACGCCCTTCTGGAATCTTGTGACGTGCGATTCGCCCGTCCGGTCTGGAGTGGCCACCACCGGGATGACGTCCATCCCCGATGCACAGGGACCGGCATCGCTCAGGACCGCTAGTGACAGGAGTTGCGTGCGGGGTTTCTACGGAGGAGTGCAATGGCTCTCAATCTGTCGCAAAAGAAAGAAGTAGTCGCCGAGCTGGCTGAAGTTGCCGCCAAAGCTCACTCCTTGATCGCTGCCGAATATGCGGGCATCACGGTTTCCCAAATGACCGAGATGCGCAAGAAGGCTCGTGAGACCGGTGTGTACTTGAAAGTTGTCAAGAACACACTTGCCTCGCGTGCTGTCGCAGGCACCGACTACGAATGCGTGCAAGACGCCCTGGTCGGGCCTCTGCTGTATGCATTCTCGATGGAGGAACCCGGTGCAGCCGGGCGCCTGATCAAGGAGTTTTCGAAAGGCAACGACAAGCTCAAGCCTAAGGTGGTGTCGGTTGGCGGTAAGTTGCTGCCGGCGTCGCATGTCGAAGTACTGGCTTCGCTGCCAACGCTCGAACAGGCACTGGGTATGTTGGCTCGCGTGCTGGCCGAACCGGCCACGATGTTTGCTCGCGTTGTCAAGGCGGTTGCTGATCAGCAGGGTGGCGGTGCAGCCCCTGCAGTGGAAGCAGAACAGACCGAAACCGCTTGAGTTCGTTGTTTGAACCAGGCGCGATTCCCGTTTTAGATCAATTTCCAGAGGTAAATACAATGTCCCTGTCGAACGAACAAATCGTCGAAGCGGTTGCCGCCAAGTCCCTTCTTGAAGTGATGGAACTGGTCAAGGCAATTGAAGAGAAGTTTGGTGTTACCGCTGCGGCGCCTGTGATGGTTGCTGCGGGTCCCGCCGCTGCTGCAGTGGTGGAAGAGCAGACCGAGTTCAACGTCATTCTGGCTGATGCCGGCGCCAACAAGGTCAATGCGATTAAGGCCGTCCGCGCCATTACCGGTCTTGGCCTGAAGGAAGCCAAGGATCTGGTGGAAAGCGCACCCGCGGTCGTCAAGGAAGGGGTCAGCAAGGAAGATGCGGCCAAGTTCAAGAAGGAACTCGAAGACGCTGGCGCCAAGGTCGAGCTCAAGTAAGCGGCGCTTGCGTCGCTTGCGTTCTCGCGAGCAAGTTCAGCCTGGGGGCGTAAGCCCCCGGGCTTTCGCGTTTGCGGTAGCAGGCTTGCATCGGAGATGACGTGTGTCCTCGCGCCTCATCTCCGATGGAAGTCTCCGTTTTTTACTCCTGAGCGGCGTTCCGCGGCTCATTCAACCTAGGGTGGTATCTCGACCATGACCTACTCATTCACTGAGAAGAAGCGCATCCGCAAGGATTTCGGCAAGCGGTCCTCGATTCTTGAGGTGCCCTATTTGCTCGCGATCCAGGTGGATTCCTATCGCGAGTTCCTGCAGCAGGATGCCGCGTTCAATCAACGCGCGGATCGAGGGCTGCATGCCGCGCTCAAGTCAGTTTTCCCGATTGTCAGTTACAGCGGGTATGCCGCTCTTGAGTACGTGGGTTACCGCTTGGGCGAGCCGCCGTTCGATGAGCGCGAGTGTCGCAATCGTGGCATGACATTTGGCGCGCCGTTGCGCGTGACCGTCCGTCTTGTGATCTATGACAAGGATAGTCCGGCCTCGAACAAGGTCGTGAAATACGTGAAGGAACAAGAGGTCTACATGGGCGAAATGCCGCTCATGACTGACAACGGAACCTTCATCATCAACGGAACCGAACGAGTCATCGTCTCGCAGCTGCATCGCTCGCCGGGCGTGTTCTTCGATCATGATCGCGGCAAGACCCATAGTTCGGGCAAGCTGCTTTACAGCGCACGCATCATTCCCTATCGCGGGTCGTGGTTGGATTTCGAGTTTGATCCGAAAGATGCCCTGTTCACGCGTATCGATCGCCGCCGTAAGTTGCCGGTCACCGTGCTTCTGCGTGCACTTTCGTTCACCAACGAGCAGATGCTCAAGACGTTCTACGAGATCAATAATTTCAATCTGATGCCTGAAGGTGTCGAGTTGGAACTGGTTGCCGAGCGTCTGCGTGGCGAGACCTTGAACTTCGATCTGGCGGTCGCTGGAAAGGTCATCGTCGAGGCAGGCAAGCGCATCACGGCGCGTCACGTCAAGCAACTCGAGAAAGAGAACATCCGCACGCTGGAAGTGCCCGACGAGTACCTCGTTGGCCGCATCCTGGCGCATGACGTGATTGATCAGAACAGTGGCGAAGTGCTGGCCACGGTCAATGACGAAATCAGCGAAGATCATCTCGCCAAGTTCCGCAAAGCGAAGGTAACCACGCTCGGAACGATCTGGGTCAACGATCTGGATCGTGGCCCGTACATCTCGAACACCTTGCGTATTGACGCCACGCGGTCGCCCCTGGAGGCGCTGGTTGAAATCTATCGCATGATGCGTCCGGGTGAGCCGCCGACCAAAGAAGCAGCGCAGAACCTGTTCCAGAATCTGTTCTTCTCGGCCGAGCGCTACGACCTGTCGGGCGTCGGTCGCATGAAGTTCAACCGCCGCGTCGGACGAAAGGAAGTCGAAGGCTCCGGCGTGCTGGATAACGACGACATCCTTGCGGTCATGAAGGTGTTGATCGACATCCGGAACGGCAAGGGCACGGTGGACGACATCGATCACCTTGGTAACCGTCGCGTCCGCTCGGTGGGCGAAATGGCTGAAAACACCTTCCGCGTCGGCTTGGTCCGTGTGGAACGCGCGGTCAAGGAGCGCTTGTCGCTTGCCGAGTCCGAAGGACTGACGCCGCAAGAGTTGATCAATGCCAAGCCGGTGGCAGCGGCGATCAAGGAGTTCTTCGGTTCGTCGCAACTTTCGCAGTTCATGGATCAGAACAATCCGCTGTCAGAGGTGACCCACAAGCGCCGCGTGTCAGCGCTGGGACCGGGCGGACTGACCCGCGAACGCGCTGGATTCGAAGTACGTGACGTCCATCCGACGCACTATGGTCGCGTTTGTACGATCGAAACCCCGGAAGGTCCAAACATTGGTTTGATCAATTCGTTGGCGTGCTATGCACGAACCAATGGTTATGGGTTCCTGGAAACGCCCTATCGGCGTGTCGTGAACGGCAAGGTGACCGATCAGATCGACTTTCTCTCCGCGATTGAGGAAGCCGAATTCGCGGTAGCGCAGGCCAATGCCAATCTGACCGAAGACGGCGCCTTCATCGAGCAATTCTTGCCCTGTCGTTATCAGGGCGAGTCGTTGCTGCGTTCGCCCATGGAAATTCAGTACATGGACGTGTCGCCGATGCAGACCGTGTCGGTTGCGGCGGCGCTGGTGCCGTTCATCGAGCATGACGATGCGAACCGCGCGCTGATGGGTGCGAACATGCAGCGCCAGGCCGTGCCGACGTTGCGCGCGCAGACGCCGCTGGTGGGTACGGGCATCGAGAAAGCGGTTGCTCGCGATTCGGGTGTGAACTCGGTTGCGCTGCGCGGTGGTGTGATCGACCAGGTCGATGCGGCGCGTATCGTTGTGCGTGTAAATGAAGACGAGGTGGGCGATAACGACGCTGGTGTCGATATTTACACGCTGACCAAGTACACACGTTCGAACCAGAACACCTGCATCAATCAGCGTCCG
>JAWLAY010000014.1:0-133146 GCA_041395245.1 Lysobacteraceae bacterium | reverse complement strand
AAGGAGTTCACCGACCGCCTCTTTGCCACGCGCGCCAAGCAACCCAGCGGGGAACACGAGTTCGATCAGCTGTGCGCCAGCCTGGGCATCGAGCACCGGCTGACTAAGCCCAGAACGCCGCGCACCAACGGCATGGTCGAGCGCTTCAATGGACGTATTGCTGACGTGCTGCGAAGCCACCGTTTCCAAAGTGGTGATGATCTGGAGCAGACGCTGCTGCGATATGTGGCCCTGTACAACCACCAGTTCCCCCAGTCGGCGCTGAAGTCCCGAACACCGATTCAGGCCATGAAGGACTGGTACGCTGAGCGGGCTGATCTATTTGTCAGGCGACCATGCAATCAGGCGGGACTGGACAACTACTGATGGGCCGTGCGGTGCGACGGAGCACCTCAAAGACCATCGATTCGGCGATCAGTGAACGCCGATGTATCGACATCTGACATCAGCACCGTTGTCGCATAGCCCGCGGCGCTTGCAAACCCATCAAAATGCAATAAGATAGTAAGTACTTACTTACATATGGTTTGATGATCGTGAACGCGCATTCCAAGCATCTACCCGCCGAAGCGCGGCGTGCCGCTACGGTGGAAGCAGTCATCCAACTGGCGGCAGAACAGAACCCGAGCCAGATCACCACGGCCGCAATTGCCCAGCAAATGGGCCTGTCGCAGGGCGCGCTGTTTCGCCACTTTCCAACCAAAGACGACATCCTTGAAGCGGTGATGCGCTGGGTCGCTGATCGATTGCTTGCACGACTGGATGCCGCGGCCAACGCGGAAATCTCTGCCGTTGCGGCACTGCAAGCTGTTTTCACGGCCCATATCGAGTTTGTGGCCGCCCATCCGGGAGTCCCGCGCTTACTGTTTGGGGAGCTGCAACAGCCAACGCCCTCACTGACAAAGACCATGGTGCGCACCCTCATCCAGCGCTATGGCGAGATCTTGCGCCGTCTCCTGGTTCAGGGCGTGGCAGAAAGAGATCTGGATGCCAGACTCGATGTCGATGCCGCAGCAGGCCTGTTCATTGGGACCATCCAGGGTTTGGCCATGCAATCGCTGATTGCGGGGGACGCGACCCGCGTCCTCAAGGACGCCCCGGGTGCTTTCTTCATTTATCTGCGCGGCATACGGAGCACGCCATGAGATGGCCACAGTTACACGGCAAGACACTGACACTGGTGGTTGTGATCGTGCCGCTTCTGGGCCTGTTTACATTCGTCGCTCTGCGATCTGGCCCCTTGGCACCGATCGCGGTGACTACCGAGACAGTGACGTTGCAGTCGATTACCCCGACCTTGTTTGGAATTGGCACCGTTGAAACGCGATACCACTACATGATCGGCCCGACGACTGCGGGACGTATCCGCTGGCTGGATGCGCAAGTCGGCGACGTGGTTGCCGCAGGTGATGTGCTGGGCGAGATGGATACTTCCGAGTTGGATGCACGCATCTCCGCACAACACGCCACCATCGCCAGTGCAGACGCCCGTATACAGCAGGCGCAAGCCCAGGCAGCCTTTGCCACATCCCAAGCGGATCGCTACGATCAGTTGCTACAGACGCGCGGCGCCAGCGAGGAGCTCGTGGTCAGCAAGCGCATGGAACGCGATGTCGCTGCCGCGGCGGTGACCGCCTCGCAAGCCGAGTTGGTGCGCCTGCGCGCTGAACTGGACTCCCTGCAAGCTCAACGTGAGCGGCTACAGCTGACCGCCCCTGTGGCGGGTCTCGTAGTCGAACGCCATGCGGATCCGGGGACCACCATCGTCGCCGGACAGGCTGTCATCGAAGTGGTGGACCCTACCAGTCTGTGGATACATGCGCGCTTCGACCAGATCAGTAGCCAGGGACTGACCGCCGGCTTGGCAGCTAGCGTCGTGCTCCGGTCGCGTGGCTCTCTGCCAATGCAAGGCTCGGTTTTGCGCACCGAGCCGCTGGCGGATGCCGTTACCGAAGAGATGCTTGCCAAGATCGTATTCCACGCCCAGCCATCTCCCCTGCCCCCCTTGGGCGAACTCGCAGAGGTCACGGTCACACTAGGTGACGAGCCACTACTCCCGGTCATCGACAACGCAGCCATACGCCATGTCAATGGCCAACGCGGCGTATGGACACTGGCAGACAGTGGCCTGAAGTTCTTACCCATCGTGCTTGGTCGCTCGACACTCGATGGCAAGGTTCAGGTGCGGGAGGGTCTCAATGACGGCGAACGCATCGTCGTCTACAGCGAAAAAGCGCTCACTGCCGACAGCCGAATTCAGATCGTCGAGGCGATACCTGGAATCGCACTGTGATCAGCTTGGCCGGTAGAGACATACTGCACTCTTGGGGCAAGTTCATTTTCACCGGATTCGGACTCGGACTGCTGATTGGCGTCACGCTGACGATGGCCGGTGTCTACCGCGGCATGGTCGACGATGGGAGAGTGCTGCTGGACAACAGCGGCGCGCATTTGTGGGTCGTGCAGAAGGACACGCTTGGGCCCTACGCGGAGTCGTCCAGCATTCCGGATGACCTTTGGCGCGGCCTTCGCTCACTTCCCGGTGTGGCAGACGCCGCGAACATCACCTATCTGACCATGCAGGTTGCGAAGGACAAGCGTGAGGTACGCGCCTTTGTGGTGGGCATCATGGCAGGAGTGCCGGGCAGTCCAGGCTGGCCACCACACCTGGTTGCCGGTCGTCAGATTACGCGGGGACACTATGAAGCAGTGGTCGACGCTGCCTCCGGGTTCAAGTTGGGTGATGTCGTGCGTATCCGGCGGCATGCCTACACCGTGGTCGGCCTGACGAGAAGAATGGTGTCATCCAGCGGTGACCCGATGATCTTCATCCCTCTGAAGGACGCTCAGGAAGCCCAGTTCCTGAAAGACAATGATGCTGTCCTGATGCAACGCCGCCGAACGTCGGCCAATCCGATCTTCAATCGGCCTGGTATTCCCGGACTGTTGAACGCCGTAATCGCATCGCAAGCCACCAACACCTCTGTCAATGCGGTGCTGCTGAGGATTGAGCAGGGCGTGGATGCAGCGGACGTGGCGGCACCAATTCGACGCTGGAAACGATTGACCGTGTATGACAGGGTGCAAATGGAAGACATCCTTGTTGGCAAGTTGATCGCGACCTCGTCGCGTCAGATCGCCATGTTTCTGGTGATCCTCGCCGCCGTCAGCGCGGCAATTGTCGCGTTCATCATCTACACGCTGACGATGGACAAGATCCGCGAAATTGCCGTTCTGAAACTCATCGGCACGCGCAATCGCACCATTGCGGCGATGATCCTGCAGCAAGCTCTGGTGCTTGGCCTGCTGGGTTTCATCGTCGGCAAGATTGCCGCCACGTTCGCGGCACCGTGGTTCCCGAAGTACGTACTTCTGATGCCCAAGGATTCGCTGGTTGGCTTGGCGGCGGTACTGATTATTTGCGTCCTCGCCAGCGTCATCGCAATCCGTATCGCGTTGCGGGTCGACCCAGCCGAAGCGATTGGAGGATGAGCATGGCATCCAACGGTGTCTTGATCGAAGGGCTCAGCAAACGCTATGGCGACGGCGAAACGGCGGTGCTTGCGCTCAGGGAAGTCAACATGCATGTGGCGCCGGGGGAAGTCGTTGGTCTGGTGGGTCCGTCTGGATCGGGCAAGAGCACCTTGCTGAAGTGCCTTGGAGCGGTCATCGACCCAAGTGGTGGGCGCATGGTTCTGGGGGAAGAGGTGATTTTCGACAAGCGCTGGCGAGTGCGAGATCTGCGTGCCCTGCGGCGGGACAAAATCGGTTTCGTTTTCCAAGCGCCCTATCTGATCCCGTTCCTGGATGTCACTGACAACGTAGCCCTTTTGCCAATGCTCGCCGGCATTGGGGACCGTGAGGCGCGCCACCGCGCCCTGGAATTGCTCACTGCGCTAGACGTTCAGCATCGCGCCAAGGCCATGCCATCACAACTGTCCGGCGGCGAACAACAGCGCGTTGCCATCGCACGAGGGTTGGTCAACCGTCCACCGGTGATTCTCGCTGACGAGCCTACCGCCCCGCTGGACTCTGTTCGCGCCATGTCGGTCATTCGCATCCTCAATGACATGGCCAAGCGATTTGAAACCGCGGTGATCGTGGTCACCCATGACGAAAAGATCATTCCTACGTTCAAACGGATCTATCACATCCGGGACGGCGTAACCCAAGAAGAGCCCGGGGAAGGTCGAGCCTTCACCTGAATGTGTCACCGCGAGCTTTGCAACGCCAAAAATGCCACAAGGAGAAGCCACCACCATGCGTTCAACCAAAGTTTCCATTTCACTGATGCTGGTCATGTCGTTCGTGACAGCGGATGCAGCCGAGACCGATCATCACCACCATGGCGACGCAGGCACCGCCCTGCAACGCAATGCCGGACAACTCTGGATGACCGATGCCGCCCTACGGGAATCGATGGCCGCGTTGCGGGTCACCTTCACGAGCCACCATCAGGAAATTCACAACGGCAGTCTGTCGGCAGATGGCTACACGTCACTGGTGACAACAACCGAAAACACGATTGCCCGCGTTATCGCGCAATGTCAGCTTGAGCCGGAGGCGGATGCGCAACTGCACCTCATCTTGAGCAAACTGATGGATGCAGCAAAGGAAATGCGGCATACGACAGACTTGTCTCACGCGCGCCGCGCGGCGATTCAAGCGATCAACGCGTTAAATGCCTATCCAGAGTACTTCGACGATCCCGCGTTTGTGCCCATCGAAGAACAGGAAGCCTCCGTGCTGAAATCCAGCGCTGTTGACCAGGAGCCTTAGTTCCCCCACCCATGATGCGGAGGTGTGGCGTGCAAAGGCGTGGACCTGTTGCCATGCCAGCTATCTCCGCAGGCAAGAATTCGGCGGGGTAAGGAGGCGAGCGGCGATGTGCCGGAGCGCACAACACGAGGTAGGGCACAGCCTCAATGGCAAGCAAGACTAGCGGCTGAGCTTGTCGCCACAGTGCCAGCTCGCCACACTGCGGCTTTCCCTGCGCGAGCCGCCGCCATGCCGATGTCTTCCGACTATCCCCGCGACCTGATCGGCTACGGGCGCACGCCGCCGCATGCGGACTGGCCGGGCGGTGCACGGATCGCGGTGCAGTTCGTATTGAACATCGAGGAAGGCGGCGAGAACTGCGTGCTGCATGGCGATGCCGCCAGCGAGCAGTTTTTGTCGGAAATCATCGGCGCGGCGGCCTACCCGGATCGGCACATGAGCATGGAGTCGATCTACGAATACGGCTCACGCGTGGGGGTCTGGCGCATCCTGCGCGAGTTCGAGAAGCGCGGCTTGCCGCTGACCGTGTTTGGCGTGGCGATGGCCTTGCAGCGCCATCCCGAACTGACCCAGGCCTGTGTCGAGCTCGGCCACGAAATCGCGTCGCACGGTTGGCGCTGGGTGCACTACCAGAACGTCGACATCGACACCGAGCGCGCGCACATGGCAAAGGCAGTGGCGATTCATCGTGAACTGACCGGCGCCGCGCCGCTGGGCTGGTACACCGGTCGCGACAGTCCCCGCACGCGGCAACTGGTGGTCGAACACGGCGGCTTCGACTATGACAGCGACTACTACGGTGACGAACTGCCGTTCTGGACCGAAGTCAGCACCAGCGATGGGCGCGTTGTGCCGCATCTGGTGGTGCCCTACACCCTCGATGCCAACGACATGCGCTTCGCCACCCCGCAGGGCTTCAATACCGCGACCCACTTCTTCGACTACCTGCGCGACAGCTTCGACGTGCTGTATGCCGAGGGCGAAGACCAACCGCGCATGCTCTCCATCGGCATGCACGCCCGCCTGCTCGGCCGCCCAGGCCGCTTCATCGCCCTTCAGCGCTTCCTCGACCACATCGAACAGTTCGACCGCGTGTGGGTCTGCCGCCGGATCGATATTGCTCGGCATTGGAAGCAGCGGCATCCGTGGCCGTCACGCTGACTACCGAGATCAGCTTGACCCGCCCTTCGCACCCAGCCGCTATAATCCGCGTCCGCCGAGGGGCGCTGCGACTGTCGATGCAAGCTGACAGCCAGGCTCGGCACAGTTCTTGATTCAACGGCGCCCGTGATGGTGAGAGTCCTTCTCACGGACGTTCCGGCCGCGCCGGTCGGACGCAAACCCACACGGAGCACACCCCATGAATGCTGTTGTCAAAGATCTGCCGCACACCGATTTCAAAGTACGCGACCTGAGCCTGGCCGAGTTTGGCCGCAAGCGTATCCGCATGGCCGAAGAAGAAATGCCCGGCCTGATGTCGATCCGCGCCAAGTACGCGCCACTCAAGCCGCTGGCGGGCGTGCGTCTGTCGGGCTCGCTGCACATGACCAAGGAAACGGCAGTCCTGATCGAAACCCTGTCCGCATTGGGCGCCTCGGTTCGCTGGGCCAGTTGCAACATCTTTTCGACGCAGGACGACGCCGCGGCCGCCATCGCCACGGCGGGCATTCCGGTGTTCGCCTGGAAGGGCGAGACGCTGGAGGAGTATTGGGACTGCACGCTGGACATGCTGACCTTCCCCGGCGGCAAAGGTCCGGAACTGATCGTCGATGACGGTGGTGACGCGACCCTGCTGATCCACAAGGGCGTGGACATGGAAAACGGTGACGCCTGGGTCGACCAGCCCGGTGCCAACCACGAAGAACAGGTCATCAAGAACCTGCTCAAGCGCACCCGCACCGAACGCCCCGGCTTCTGGAAGCAGGTCGCCAGCGAATGGCGTGGCGTGTCGGAAGAAACCACCACCGGCGTGCATCGCCTGTATCAGATGATGGAAGCCGGCAAGTTGCTGGTGCCTGCGATCAACGTCAACGACTCGGTCACCAAGAGCAAATTCGACAACCTCTACGGCTGCCGCGAATCGTTGGCCGATGGCATCAAACGCGCCACCGACCTGATGATCGCTGGCAAGGTCGCGGTCGTGTGCGGTTATGGCGATGTCGGCAAGGGCTCGGCGCATTCACTGCGTGGCTTGGGTGCGCGCGTCATCACTACCGAGATCGACCCGATCAATGCACTGCAGGCCGCGATGGAAGGCTTCGAAGTGAAGACCGTCGAAGACGTCAACGGCATCGCCGACATCTTCGTCACCACGACGGGCAACAAGGACATCATCACGCTGGAACACATGCGCGCGATGAAGAACAACGCGCTGGTCTGCAACATCGGGCACTTCGACAACGAGATCCAGATGGATCGCCTGAACGCCGAAGTCGCCGCCGGTCGCGCCAGCCGTGATCAGATCAAGCCGCAGGTGGATCGCTACACCTTCAATGACACCGGCCGCAGCATCTACGTACTGGCCGAAGGTCGTCTGATCAACCTCGGCTGCGCCCACGGCCATCCGAGCTTCGTGATGTCAAACTCGTTCTCCAACCAGACCTTGGCGCAGATCGACCTGTGGAAGAACAAGGACAGTTACGACAAGACGGTCTATCGCCTGCCGAAGCAACTCGATGAAGAAGTGGCTCGCCTGCACCTGGAGCAGATCGGCGTCAAGCTGACCGTGCTCACCACCGATCAGGCCGCCTACCTGGGCGTCCCGGTCGAAGGACCGTACAAGCCGGATCACTACCGCTACTGATGCAGCCCGCTGCGTGGGCAGCGTGAATCGCATTGAACGAACCGACGGGCACCGCAAGGTGCCCGTTTTCGTTGCGCCTGGTCCGTTCGCTCTGTCTGACACAGCCCCACACCATCTGTCAGCAGCCGATCAGGTTCTCGATGGTGTTGCGCCGCTCAATTCTGATCCGAGGACGCCACCTCGGCAGGTGCAACCGGGTGCGCCTCGGGGAAGACTTTCGTTCCCACCGAATGGATGCCCCACAGCAGCGCAAGAATGAGCCCTGCGGTCACGAAACCCCACTCGGTGAATATCTGCGCGGGCCAGATGCTGGCATTGATGAGATTGCGCAAGGAATCCATGCTGAAGCCCATGAGGTGGTGCATCAACAGGTCGCTGGCGTCGAACGAGTGCAGATCAAAACCACGCAGCGCGGCGAGTCCGTCTTCGGCCTCCAACTGGACAAATCGTGCCAAGGCGACCAGACCATAGAACCCGGCACCGTGACTGGCCACCCAGGCATCCAGCCGTTTGGCGACCCAAGCGCCCACCCACGTATCGGGCAGACGACTGGAAGCGATCAGCGTGGCGTACAACACCAGCGCGACACCCAGAAACTCGATGGCATCGCTGAAGCCGCCATCCAGCGCGAAGGACACGCCGAACGTCACCAACCCGGCGAGCACAAGCACCGCGACCCCGACGAACCATTGCTCGCGCAGTTGCTGCAGCGTTCCGTTGTGCATGCTTGCCTCCCCGTCGGCAGTTCGGACTTCCAAGATGCGACCGAAGCGAATCTGTGACAAGCACGCCGCCATGCCGCAGACGCACTGACGAGAACGAATCGAGACCTCGTGCGCTTCACGAGCGCGCTGACTGCGCGATGATGCGCGCCTGCGAACCGGAGATCGGAGCAAGACATGCACCAGAAGGCACGCGCTATCGGCCGGCGGATGATTCCAGCTCGACCTGCGGGTCGACTCGCCGCACGCTGTCTGCTGACCTTTTGCCTGTGCGCCGGTCAACTGAGCGCCGCGCCGTCGCCGCGTTTTCCATCCACGGCGGTGTGGCACCAGAACATTGCCGCCGCGCCCTTGCACCCGGATTCGGCCAGCATGATCGCGACCCTGCAATCACTGGGCGGCTGGGGCAACAGTAATCGCATGCAGATCGATTTTTCGTTGCACCTACGCCAGATTGCCGAAGGCGAAAGCGTACCCAGCTACCCGGTCGTACCGAGCACTGCCTGGAATGACTACACCCTGCCGGACTGCGAGCCACTCGGCTCCGAGGTTCCGCTGCCGTCGGATGCCGCGTTCGAAGGCCAGAGTGGACTGAGCTGCCCGAACGGTGACGAGGACTGTCATCTGCTGATCACGTCCAATGGCCTGCTGTACGAACTCTACGGCGCCAATTTCAATGGCAGCGAAATCGACGCGCTCTGCCTTGCGGTGTGGGATTTGTCGCGCGTCTATCCGGCGCAAGGTCGGGGTGAGCATTGCACCAGTTCGGACGCGGCCGGATTCCCGATTGCGGCCTTGATGCCCAACGCGGATGGCGTTGCGGCGGCGATGGCATTGCCAGACGGTGACCTTGGCCACGCCATTCGCTTCATCCTGCCGAATGACCACATGGCCAATGACGTCAGTCTTGGCGGACGCTACGGTCGCCTCTACGTTCGCCCGGCGAGTCACGCGGGTGGGCCAAGCGGACCGGCTGGCAGTGTTCCCTATGGCGCACGACTGCGTCTGCGTGCGGACTTCGACCTGAGCGGCTACAACGCGGCGGCGCAAGTGATTCTGCGCACCATGCAGCGCTACGGCATCGTGCTGGCCGACGGCGGCAACATCGCGCTGACCTTCGAAAGTGATCGGCACACCGAGAACGACTGGGACAGTCTGGGCATCACGCCGCAGATCTTCTGGAACGGCAGCACCGGCAATCGCACGCCCTTGCAGGTCTCCGACTTCGCGGTGATCGATACCGGTGCCCGCATTGCCGAAAGCTACGAGTGCGTGCGCACCGTACTGCCCGCCAGTCCGCTATTTACCAACGGGTTCGAGTAGGCCAGTTGCCGCCGATCACATCGCCTTGCAGTGCTTGTCGATGAAGGCCTCGTGGGCTGGCATGGCCTGCGCAGAGCGATCCAGCACGCCCGCCACACTGCTGACCATCTTGCGGATGTCGTCCAGTTTCATCATGTCAACGATGGGGTGATAGTGCTCAGGCAGGACGTTCTGCCCGGCGAAGACCTGCAGCCAGCTTGCCTCGGTGAATAGTTCCTCCTGCTCGCGGATGATTCGTCCCGCGCTGCGGAACAGCTCGATCTTCTGCCGCAGTGATTCGGGGATGTCGGCGCGACGACGGTCGGTCCAGAACGGCTCGGTGCGCTCGGTGGCGAGGTAATGCAGGATGATGAAATCGCGGCTGCGTTCAAACTCGAACTGGGTTTGCCGGTTGTAGGCGTCGATATCCACCGGATTGAATCGGCGGTCGGGGAAATAGGCCAGCAACTTGGAAATGCTGGTCTGGATGAAGTGGATACTGGTCGACTCCAAGGGCTCCAGAAACCCGCTGGCCAACCCGATCGCCACGCAGTTGCGATGCCAGAACTTGCGCCGCATGCCGGTCACGAAGCAGATCGGACGCGGGTCCGCCAGCGCCTTGCCATCGAGATTCGACAGCAGCAGCGCACTGGCCTCGTCATCGCTGAGGTAGTCGCTGCAGTAAACCAGCCCGTTACCAATGCGATGCTGCAGCGGAATGCGCCATTGCCAGCCGACACGGTGTGCGGTGGATCGCGTGTAGGGTGTCAGCGGCGAAACCGACTCGCACGGCACCGCCAGCGCCCGGTTGGCGGGCAACCAATGACTCCAGTCCACGTAGCCGGTATGCAAGGCACGCTCGATCAGCAGGCCACGGAAGCCGGAGCAATCGACAAACAATTCACCGTCGATGCGCGGACCGTTTTCCAACTGGACCGATTCGATATAGCCATCCGTGCCACGCAACTGCACATCGACAATCTTGCCTCCGATGCGCCGCACGCCCTTGGCTTCGGCGCGCTTGCGCAAGAACTGCGAGTACAGACTGGCGTCGAAATGGAACGCGTGCGCGATGTTCGACAAGGGCGAGTTTTCGATCTTGGCCGAGCGCATGAACTTGTTCTGCTTCGCCGCCACCGCATTGAAGGTGTAGTCGTCCAGCGGTCCTGCCTCGCCGAGCGCCCGCAGCTTCAGCCAGTAGTTGTAGAACTGCACCATGCCGAGATCGCGCCCGCCGACGCTGCCGAAGGCGTGGTGATAGGCATGCCCGAGCCGGGTCCAGTCCTTGAATTCGATGCCCAGCTTGAACGTGCCCTGGGTGGCGCGCAGGAACTCGTCTTCGTCGATGCCCATGCCCGCATTGAAGCGGCGGATCGGCGGAATGGTCGCCTCGCCGACACCGACGATGCCGATTTCATCGGACTCGATGAGGGTGACATCGACCACGCCAGCGAGCGTCTCGATCAAGGCGGTTGCCGCCATCCACCCGGCGGTTCCTCCGCCAACAATGACGACCTTGCGCACAGCATCCGGATGCACGTTCATGGATTCTCCCAAGTTGAGTGGGCCCGTCTGTCGCGAGCGCTTTCCATCATGGTAGCGAGTCCTGCGCCGCCAGCCACGACAGCGCCTTGCAGGCCATCTCGAATACGTATGCATGGCCTGCCGGTCGGTGTGCAACTGGCCTAGCATGCGAAAGCCCCCTTTCTGGAGCCCATGCATGTACGCACCGTCCATGCGAACTGCACTAGTTGTCCTGCTAACCGGTCTGAGCACGCAGACGGCCACTGCCGAACCATTCTCGCTGGACGATTGCAACCGACCCGACACGCATCGCGTGCTGCAGGCGCACGCTGAGCAGGGCGAGGCACAAGCAGTGTGGCTGGACGCTCGCCGCATCCTTTGGCCGGGAACAGCGGTCGAAGGCGGCTTTGTACTGCTGCGCGAGGCAGACACCATCGTCGTCGGTCAGCCACTGCCACGCGCAACCGAACAGCGCAGCCTGCGCGTGCTCGGCTCGGCCTTTACCGAAGCCGATCAGCAAGGCTTCGGCTGGCTTGGCACGGGTGTTCTGCTGGATACCGCCAACACCGATGACGAGGCCTATCGTTGGTGGCGTGATCCGGTGTGGCTGGTCCGCGTGGACGCCGATGCGCGCGTCGTTGCGCACACGCGCTTGCAGATTGCTGCCGCCCTCGATGACCACTTTGCCGCGGCGGAACATATCGACTTCACGCCCTTGAGCAATGCCGATGGGACGGACCTGAAGCTGTGGGCGCCGACCGCACGACAGGTTGGCGTGTGCGTGTATCCCGATGCCAGCGCGTCTGCCAGCGAGGTTGGCGCAGCGAATCGGGATGCAGCAACCGGCGTCTGGACCTGGCAGACTGGCCACGACCTTCGTGATCGCTACAGCACCTGGCTGGTCGATGTCTTCGTCCCCGCGACCGGCTGGGTACGCCAACGCGTCACCGATCCCTACGCGATCAGTCTGTCGGCGAACGGACGACGCAGTTGGCTGGGCTCATTGCACGCTCCGGAAACGCTGCCAGAGGGATGGCAGACTGCCGCGCGGCCTGCCGCCGCCGCGCACGCGGTGGACCAGATCATTTACGAATTGCATGTGCGCGATTTTTCGCGTGATGACCGCCGCGTTCCGGTCGCGCATCGCGGCAAATATCTGGGCTTTACCCACGCCGAATCCGATGGCATGCGCCACCTGCGGACCTTGGCCGAGGCCGGGCTCACCGATATCCATCTGCTGCCGGTGTTCGACTTTTCCAGCGTGCCGGAAACCGACTGTGTGACGCCGCAGATCCAGGTCGCGGCCACACCGACCGCGTGGCGCGACGCGATCTCGGCCGTCAAGGACGTCGACTGCTTCAACTGGGGCTATGACCCGCAGCATTTCGGCGCCCCGGAAGGCAGCTATGCGACCGATGCAAACCAGGGCGCCCTGCGCATTCGCGAGTTCCGCGCCATGGTGCAGGCGCTGCATGCCATCGGCCTGCGGGTCGGCATGGATGTGGTCTACAACCACACCAGTCACTCGGGCCTGCATGCGCAATCCGTGCTGGATCGGATCGTGCCGGGCTACTACCACCGCCTCGATGCCGAGGGCGCGATCACCCGTTCGACCTGTTGCGAAAACACCGCCACCGAGCACCGCATGATGGCGAAACTGATGATCGATACCGCCGTGCGCTGGGTGCGCGACTACCGTATCGACGGCTTCCGTTTTGACCTGATGGGCCACCAACCGAAATCCGCCATGCTGCGACTGCAGAGCGCGGTGAACGAAACGGCGGGCCGCCCCATCGCGCTGTTGGGCGAAGGCTGGAACTTCGGTGAAGTCGCCGACGGCGCGCGATTCGAACAGGCCTCGCAGCGCAGTCTTAACGGCAGCGGCATCGCGACCTTCAGCGATCGCGCCCGCGATGCCGTGCGCGGAGGCGGTTGCTGCGATGGCGGTATCGACCTGATCCTTAAGCAAGGTTGGGTCAACGGTCTGTTCTACTCGCCCAACGCCGAGGCACAGGGCACGGCAAGTCTGGCCGAACTGCAACGTGCGGCTACCCTGCTGCGCATCGGCATGACCGGATCACTGCGCAGCATGCCGATTCCACTGTTCGACGGCCGCCTCGTCGCCGCCGAGCAGATCGATTACGCGGGCCAGCCTGCGGGCTATGCGCGCGAACCGGGCGAGGTGGTGAACTACGTCGAGAACCACGACAACCCGACCCTGTTCGACATCAACATGATGAAGTTGCCTGCGGACACCCCGTCGCGCGAGCGTGCCCGTGTGCAAGTCCTCGCACTGGCGACCGTCGCCTTCAGTCAGGGCATCGCCTATTTCCACGCCGGTGGCGAACTGCTGCGCAGCAAGTCGCTGGATCGCAACAGCTTCAACTCGGGCGATGCCTTCAATCGCGTCGACTGGAGCGGCCAGAGCAACCACTTCGGCCTGGGCCTTCCGCCCGGCGAGGACGACGACACGCTGCGTTCCCTGCTACTCGAACGCGTGCGCGATCCGGCCCAACAACCGAGCGCGGATGACATCGCCTGGACCCGCGACGCCTTCCTCGATCTGCTGCGCATTCGCGCCAGCACACCCGCCCTGCGTCTGCGCAGCGCCGAGGAAATCCGTCGCCGGGTCTATTTCCCCCGCACCACACCCTCACTGCCACCGACCGTCATGCTGATCGGCATCCGCGAGGAAGGTGAGCAGGACGCAGTACTGATCGCCATCAATGCGGATGTCAGCGAGGTCGAACTGATACTGCCCGACGAAAAGGGGAACCGCTGGCAAGTCCATCCCACCTTGTCACCGGATCGCGCGATGGAAACGGCCATGCGCAATTCAAGCTGGCATCGCGAACACGCGTCCTTGCGCCTCGCGTCCCGGTCATTCGGGGTCTGGACTCGCAGTCGATACGATCAGGCGAACACCGTGGCACTTCATTGATCAAGTCAATCAAATCAATCGCATCGATTCGTAACCGCAGTCAACCCATTGCAGCATGAGGACCAGTTCACATTTATGATGATGCAACGCGGGGAGCGAGGGAGCGCAACCCGGCGCGGTTTCAACTCAACATCCAATGGGGGTTTCACCATGTTTACCTATACGCGCGTGCTGGCTGGCACGCTCGCGGCGACTTTGACCTTGTCAGCTGCCGGCGCAGCCAATGCGGAGACCAACAAGGAGGCTGCACACCTGCAGATGCAATCGTTGCTGGACGACATCGTTGCCGCGAGAAGTGGCAACGCCGAAGCCAGTGCGATTTCAGGCCTGCAGTCGCAGCTGGATCAGCTCAGCGGTTCGCTTGGCGGCGACTTGCCCTGCGCAGTGGGTGCCGGTTCTGGCAGCGCCGTCACAGGCGTGCCTGTCAACGTGCCGACGGGCTGCATTGCCGATTCGATGAGCGTCACCAACGCAACCCCCACAGCGATTCCCACGGGGCCCGCGGTCGTCACCAGCACCATCACCGTCTCTGGTGCACAGGCCTATTTGTGGGATGTGGACCTGACCACGTTCATCATCCACACCTTTTCCGCTGACCTCGACATCACCTTGCAATCGCCCGCCGGAACCGTCGTCACCATCACGACCGACAATGGGGCAGGCAATGACAACGTGTTCAATGGCACGCGCTGGGACGACTCCGCCAATCCAACGGGACAAGTGCCCTACGCCACCAATGACGGCGTAGTCACGGATTCGGCCTACGTCAACCTGACGACCCAGCCTACGTTGACGCCCGAAGAGGCATTGTCGGCGTTCGCCGGAGAGAATCCGAATGGTGACTGGATCATCACCGTCAGCGACGACCTTGCAGGTGATGGCGGCTCGTTGGAGAGCTGGTCCTTGCATCTGACCACCTTGGCGACGGCTCCGATTTCCAATCCGGTGCAGAGCTTCACCCAATCCACGGCAACGGCCGTCGTGGATGCGGGTGTTGCCACGTCGACCTTGGCGGTAACGGGCGTGATCGCGCCAATCTGTAAGGTCACCCTGCAAACTCAGCTTGAACACACGTTCTCCGCTGATCTTGACGTGACGCTGACTTCACCCGCTGGGACGGTGATCACGCTGACGTCAGACAACGGCGCGGGGAATGACAACGTCTTCGCAGGCACACTCTGGGATGACGATGCAAACCCCGGTGGCCAGGTGCCCTATACCACCAACGACGGCTTGGTGACGGATCACGCTTACGTCAATCTCACGACGGCGGCGACCCTGGTCCCGGAAGAAAGTCTGGGCGCGTTCCGCGGACAGGACGCCAATGGCACCTGGACAATCACCATGAGCGACGATTTGGGTGGTGACACCGGGCAGCTCGCCAACTGGACGCTGAATGTCACTTCCTGCAGTTGCCCGCAGGCGGACATCGCCGTGACCCTGACGGATGCGCCAGATCCGGTCGTCACCGGTGGCACCCTGACCTACACCGTTGGGGTGACCAACCTCGGCATCGGTGCCGCAACCGACATGGGTTTTGACCTGGCACTGCCGGCTCAGGTCGCCTTCGAGTCGGTGAGTTCGGCGGGCGCTACCTGCACCACGCCCGCCATTGGCAGCACTGGCAATGTCGTCTGCACTTGGGTCGGAAGCACGCCCGAGGGCGCCTCGCATTCGCCGACCGTCAATGTCACCGTGCCATTTGGCATCACTGCGGGCTCCTCGCTGGCAGCTTCTGTCACAGCGACCGCGGTGGGTAGCGACCCGGTAACGGCAAACAACTCGGCCTCCGGATCAACCGTCGTACGCTTGCCCTTCGCTGCGCCGGACGTGATTCCAGCAATGGATATCCGCGCCATGCTGGCCTTGATTGCTGCGCTGGCTGTGTTGGCAGCGGTTGTCATTCATCGCAAGTAATGCACAAATGACCGTAATGGGTCGCCCGTTCTCAGCATCCTGTTGAGAGCGGGCGACTCATCGGCAGCAAACCGCCCGATATGGCGGGGACTTCACTCGAAGCCGTCCGCGAACAGTTGCCCCGGTGCGGCAATAGTGAATTGCCCGCCTGTCGATGGCCCCGCATGCCAGGCACTGTCCACTGCGCTGACCCGCCATTCATAGGTTCCTGCTGGCAGATCCTCTACTCGCCACTGCCGCTGAGTTCCCAGCTCACCGGGTTGCGGCAGTCTCGCGCCAGCCACCTGCGTTCCATCGGCGCGCCACAGGTCGAGATCGTAGGTCAGCGCAATGGATGCCGTGTGGTCATCCTCCGCTATCTGCCATGAGACCAGCACGCTATCGCCATCGACCAGCGCCGAGGGTGAAGGCACTGCAGAAGGGGCGGAATTCGTCGTTGCCGTGTCGTTGCGGAACAACTGGATTCTGGTTTCGATCAGTCCATTGCCATTCGGCACCGGATAGCCGCCCGCTACCAGGTAGTCCAGGTCACCGTCACCGTCCAAGTCAAACCAGGTGAATGCGCCACCGCTGCCGATCGAGGATTGCGGCGCCGGCAGTTCGATGTCCAACGCTGTCATAGCGCCGCCGCCGTCGTTTGCATAAATCAGCGACCGACCAACAATTTCGCTGTCACCGACATAGCTGCCCGTAGCGAGCAGATCGACATCACCATCGGAGTCAAAGTCCGCCCAACTCGCAGCGTGGATGTCCAGCCAGGGAACAGCTGGCGCCGGCAGCGTTGTCTCCGTATAGCCTCCGCCTGGCTGCGCCGTATGCGTCCGAATGGCCGTGCGGTAGTTGCCATCCGTATCCAGCAGGTTGCCCGCCACCAGGATGTCAGTCCTGCCATCCGCATTGATATCGCCCCAGTCGGCCAAACCATACTGGATCGCGACTGGAAGCAACTCGCTGCCGACAAATCCGTCGGGATCATTGCGGTAGCGCCGGACGTAGGCGGTATCGAAATACGGATCGACATTCGCGACCATCAAATCCAGATCACCATCATTGTCATCGTCAATCCAACGCGTCTGGACGTTCACGCCCACATCAAAGCCGGCTCGTACCTCGGTAAACACCCAACCACCGAGGCCGTTCGCGCCGTCATTGCGCATCAGGACCGAGTCATAGGCGGGAAAGGTGTCGCCCACCGTGGTCGGCAGAAAGACATCCAGATCACCGTCGTTATCGGCGTCCGCCCACGTGATCGAGCGCAAATCGTAGGCGCCGGAATATGAGGAATCCTCCACGTAACCAGGAAACGGTAGCGCGGTATCCACCATGACGCCGCCATCATTTCGATACAACTGCGTGAGCCCTTCGGAACCGACCAGAAGATCGTGATCACCATCGCCATCGTAGTCACCCCAGGCAAGATCGGACCCACCGGAGTACAGCTCGCCCATCGGCATTGGCTGCGGACTGAACTGCCAGCGGCCATCCGGCCCCAAACCGTCATTGCGCAGAACCAGCAACGCTTCTTCCGCCGATACGTTGTAGACGACGCTATACCCCAAAACCGCAAGGTCCAGATCGCCATCGCCGTCCACATCACCCGGTGCCAGTGAGGTCACCCAGAAGTCGCTCTCTGCCGGTGTGCTGAAGTACCCGTCGTCAAGCGGCGTCACCTCGTTGAAGACCGGCACGGCACCAACCGGATCGACGACGCAAAGCACACTGCAAACCAGAGCGATGTACGCAGGAAGGAAGGTTTTCATCGTCATCAACTCCAGATAGGCAAGCGCCCGTATTGAACGGCGTATCCGATCACCTGCCTATCCGGAAAACCCCTCATGCTTTCGCAACGCGACTCGCCAGCGCTACGCATTCGCCTGTCAGCTTGCGAGAATGAGCGCGCGCCCCTTCCGAGACTCGCACCGTGGCCAAAGGCAAAGTCACTTCCTTCGACATCGCGCATCTTGCTGGCGTCTCGCAGCCTACGGTGTCGCGTGCGCTGCGCGACAGTCCGCTGGTCAATGAGGCCACGCGCCGGAAGGTGCAGGCGATCGCGGCCAAGCTGAACTACAAGGTCGACAAAAACGCCTCAAATCTGCGCTGTCAGCATTCCGAAACGCTGGCGCTATTGCTGTTCGAAGACGAGAACATCGACGACTCGTTCATCAATCCGTTCTTCCACGCGATGCTGGCATCCATCACCCGCGCCTGTGCGGCACGCGGCTATGACCTGCTGATCTCGTTCCAGCAGATGAGCCAGGACTGGCACGCCGAATTCGAAGACAGCAAGAAGGCTGACGGGCTGATTCTGCTTGGCTATGGCGACTACGAGGTCTATCGCGCGCGACTGGAACAACTGGTCGCGCAAGGCACCCGATTCGTGCGTTGGGGCGCGGTGGTCGAGGGCCAGCCGGGCGTCTCCATCGGTAGTGACAATGCACTGGGTGGCCTTGAAGCCACACGGCATCTCTTGGCACATGGAAGAAAGCACATCGCCTGGCTTGGCGATGCGTCGCGCCACTACCCTGAGTTTCAGGCTCGCTTTCGGGGCTATCAGAAAGCCCTGCGTGAAGCGGGCATCACACCGGCCAACGAGCTTCGGGTCAGTGCGCTGTCATCCGAGAGCGATGGCCGTGCCGCGATGGAAGTGCTGCTCAACCGCGGCACGCCCTTCGATGCGGTTTTCGCGGCCTCGGATCTGATCGCGCTCGGCGCGATGCAAGTGCTGGCCGAACGTGGACTACGCGTGCCGGAAGACGTCGCCGTGGTCGGTTTCGACGACATTCCGATGGGTCGTCACGCCCGACCCGCGCTATCGACGGTGGCACAGGACACGCGTCTGGCCGGACAAATTCTGGTCGACACCCTGATCGATCAGATCAATGCCAAGGAGACGCGCAGTCAACGCCTGCCGGTCAAGCTGGTGGTGCGGCAAAGCTCGACGACGGAAAGCTGATCAAGGCTGCACCGCCGACTCAAAGTGTTCCTGCAACCAAACCTCCATGGACGCGAACGCACGCTTCGCCGCACGCGGGTGGTATTGGCAGCCCGGGCCAGCGTTGGCATCGAACTCCGCAAAACAGTGCACGGCACCGGCCAGATTGGTGAACTGCCAATCCGCGCCAGACGCGGACATCTCGCTCTGGAAGGCGGCAATATCCTCGGCGCTGACGTAGCGATCCTCAGCGCCATTCAAGACCAGCACGGAGGTCTTGATGGCACCTGCCGCAGCGGGCGCCGAGGTCGACAGCCCACCATGGAAGGACACCACCGCGTCGATGTCGTCGCGACCACTGCGCGCCAGCTCCAGGACGGTGGAACCGCCGAAACAGAACCCGACCGCCGCCAGTCGCGACGTATCCAATCCACTATCGGTCTGTGCCAGCAACTGGTCCAGCGCGGCACCGGCACGTGCGCGCAACCGTGTCCGATCGGCATACATCGCCTTGGCGGCGGCCGCGGCCTGATCGGCGTCCTGTGGTCGCACAACGACGCCGTACACATCGGCCACCAGCACGACGTATCCACTCTCCGCCAACTGACGCGCCTTCGCGACCGCGGAGTCATTGACGCCCATCCAGTTCGGCACCATCAACAGGCCGGGCAGTCCTTTCTTCGCATCGTCATGCACCAGAACGCCTTCAAAGCGTGTGTCCTCGTGGGTCCACGTCACCGACCGGGTCTGCAGGGCAGCAAACGACGGTGTGCTGGCAAAGACACCAAGCAAAAAAAGCACCGGGGAAGCGCGCATGGGAATCTCCTCAGGGTCGACACGATGGCTTGAGCTTACCCATTGCGCGTCACGCCGGAGTGAGCGTGCCGCACACGCCGCAGTCAGGTGAATACGTATGCACCTTGGTTGTCGCCGTTGCGCCGCCCCGCCTACCCTTGCGCCTCACGCGCCGGTTGCCAATGAGTTGTCGCCTTGAAGCGATGCGCGGTGTGCCGGAACCGGTACGCTGCGAGCCGGTGCACAGCAGGGGAGAGGGCATGAGCAGCAAACCGCGTCTGTCGTTCTGGCAGATCTGGAACATGTGTTTTGGTTTTCTCGGCATCCAGTTCGGCTTCGCGTTGCAGAACGCCAATGTCAGCCGCATCTTCCAGACCTTGGGCGCGAAGGTGGACGACATCCCGGCACTGTGGATCGCCGCGCCGCTCACAGGTCTGCTGGTGCAGCCGCTGATCGGTTACTACTCGGATCGAACCTGGACACGACTGGGCCGTCGTCGACCGTATTTTCTGGTGGGCGCGATTCTCGCCAGTGCCGCCCTGATTGCGATGCCCTACTCGCCCGCGCTGTGGATGGCGGCAGGCATGCTGTGGATTCTGGATGCGTCGATCAACGTGGCGATGGAGCCATTCCGTGCCTATGTCGGCGATCAGCTGCCGTCCGAGCAGCGGGCAACCGGCTACGCGATGCAAAGCTTCTTCATCGGCGTCGGTGCGGTGGTGGCGAGCGCCTTGCCCTGGCTGCTGACTCAGGCGGGCATGAGCAACGTCGCGCCCGCCGGCGAGATTCCCGACACCGTTCGCTATGCCTTCGTGTTCGGCGGCATCGTGCTGTTTGCGGCGGTCGGCTGGACCATTCTCAGCACGCGCGAATACCCGCCCGAAGTCCTGGCCACTCACGAGGCGGCGCACTCACTGTCGCCCTCATCGGCGCGCTTTCCAACCTGGCTGGCGGTGCTGCTGGGTGCTGCCGGTTTGCTGCTGATCGCAAGCGTGTGGCAATACCGTCTGGATCGTGAGCTGTACCTGCTGGGCGGCGGCCTGGTCATCACCTCAGGCCTGTTCCTGATCCGCGCCTCGCTTCCGAGTGGACTGTTGCGCCATTTGCTCGACGACATCGTGGCCATGCCGGAAACCATGCGGCAACTTGCCTGGGTGCAATTCTTCTCCTGGTTTGGCCTGTTCGGAATGTGGATCTACACCACTGCGGGCGTGGCGGCGCATCACTACGGCACCACCGATACCACCTCACAGGCCTACAACGATGCCGCAGACTGGGTCGGCGTGTTGTTTGCGGGCTATAACGGATTTTCGGTGCTGGCGGCGATCTGCATTCCATGGCTGGTTCGTCTGGCCGGTCTCAAGCTCAGCCACATGATCAACCTCTGGCTTGGCGCGGCAGGACTGCTGTCGTTCTACTGGATCGATGATCCGAAATGGTTGCTGCTGCCGATGGTTGGTGTGGGCTTTGCGTGGGCATCGATCCTGTCACTGCCGTATGCCTTGCTGGCTGACAGCGTACCCGCGCAGAAGATGGGTACCTACATGGGCGTGTTCAATTTCTTCATCGTGATCCCGCAGTTGGTCGCCGCGACGTTGCTGGGCGTGTTGCTAAAGCATCTGTTCTCTGGCGAACCGATTTTCGCGCTGATCATCGGTGGCACGAGTTTCGTCCTGGCTAGCCTTGCCGTGCTGCGTGTTCGCAGCGTTTAACCGCCACTTCCCGGAATCCAGACCATGTCTTTCGACCTGCCCGCCCACGCTCTGCGACGACTGACTGCCGCCCTGCTGCTGAGTCTGTCAGCCTGCGGTGATTCATCGCCACCAACGGCGTCGACATCGGCGCCCGCAGAAAACCCACCGACCACCGCCGCCGCACAAACCGCATCGGGCAGCGACGGAATCTTCGGCACCCGCGAGCCGTTTTCCTCCGAAGCGATCTACTTCGTCGTCACAGATCGCTTCGTCAACGGCGATCCGAACAACGACCAGCGCGAACAGGGCGGCGAGCACCGGACCTTCGACATCCCGCTTACGGGCCCGAACGGTGCCATCGACAACATCGGCTATCTGGGCGGTGACTTCAAAGGCGTGCTGGACAATGCCGATTACATCCACGACATGGGCTTCACCAGCGTCTGGATCACGCCCATCGTCGATAATCCGGACGCCGCCTTCGCGGGCGGCGATGAAATCCACTGGGGCAGCAGCCTCACCGACCGCGGCAAGGCGGGCTATCACGGCTACTGGGGCGTGAATTTCTGGCGTGTCGACGAACACCTGCCCAGCGCCGATCTCGACTTCGCGCAGTTCACCGCCGCAATGCGCGAGAAGGGACTCAAGACCGTACTCGATATCGTCGGCAACCACGGCACCCCGGCGTTCGGACCGGTCGATCAGCCCGAGTTCGGCAAGCTCTACGATGCCGATGGCAATCTGCTGGCCGATCATCAGAACCTGCCGCACGCGCAGCTTGATCCGGCACACAATCCGCTGCATCGCTGGTATCTGCCAAACGTCGAACTGGCACAGTTGAGCAACTTCGACGACAGCAACCCGGCCTTGCTCGATTACATGGTCGGCGCCTACTCGCAGTGGATCGATCAGGGTGCCGCGGCGTTCCGCATCGACACCATCAAGTACATGTCGCACGAATTCTGGCGCGCCTTCGCCGAGCGCATCCGCGCCAAACACCCGGGCTTCTATATGTTTGGCGAAGCCTTCGACTACGACGCCGCCGCCATCGCGCCCTTCACCTGGAAAGAGAACGGCAGCATCAGCGTGCTGGACTTCCCCATGAAGCAGGCCATGGACGCGGTGTTCGCGAAAGGCGAAGGCTTCGAGACGCTGCAGAAAGCGCTGTTTTTGCAGGACAGCCCCTATGCCAATCCGTATGACCTGACCACGTTCTACGACAACCACGACATGGCGCGCATGGACGCCAGCGATGCGGGCTTCATCGACGCGCATCACTGGCTGTTCACGGCGCGCGGTATCCCGGTGGTGTACTACGGCTCCGAGATGGGCTTCATGCGCGGTACGGGCGAACACGCGGGCAATCGCAACTACTTTGGTAGGGAAGGGATTGCACAGGCGCTTCAGCATCCCATTCACGCGGCATTGGCGCGAATTGCCAAACTGCGCCGCGACACGCCGGCCTTGCAGCGTGGACTGCAGTTCACCCTGCAGATGCAGGGCCGTCAGGCCGCTTTCTATCGGGTTCTGCAGGATGGTGAGAGTCAGCAGACCGCGCTGGTTGCGCTGAACACGTCCGACACCGCGGAGCCTGTAACGATCAACCAGTTCGTCGAGCCCGGTGTCTGGACCGACGCCTTCAGCGGCGAGACGCTCAATGTGGGTGCCAGCCTCGAACTGGATGTTCCAGCGCATGGCGTGCGCGTGCTGCTGAAGCACGGTCCATTGCAGAACACCGCGTTACTCGACGCGTTAAGAGCGCAGCAGACAAAGCAATCGCTGAAGCGCTGAGTTTCCTGCTCTTCGCAACCCCGGAAACAACAAGGCCGCCCAACGGCGGCCTTGTTGTTTGCATCAACGCGCGGGCAATTACTTCTTCTTCAGGCCCGAATCGGCACGCAGGGCGTCGGCGCGATCCGTCTTCTCCCAAGAGAAGGAGGTTGCCTTGATCGCCTTGCCGTCAGCACCCTTGTAACTGAACTCGACCGGCTTGCGCCCGAAGTGTCCGTAGGCAGCCGTCTGCTGATACATCGGGTGAATCAGGTCAAGCATCTGAATGATGCCGAAGGGGCGCAGGTCGAAATGCTTGCGGATCAACTTTTCGATCTTGTCATCGGAAATCTTGCCGGTGCCGAAGGTCGTCACCGAGATCGAGGTCGGCTCGGCCACGCCAATCGCATAGCTGACCTGTACTTCACAACGATCCGCCAAGCCTGCCGCCACGACATTCTTCGCCACATAACGCGCCGCGTAGGCTGCGGAACGATCCACCTTGGACGGGTCCTTGCCAGAGAATGCGCCACCACCGTGGCGGGCCCAGCCGCCGTAGGTATCGACGATGATCTTGCGACCGGTCAGACCGCAGTCGCCGACCGGTCCGCCAATCACGAACTTGCCGGTGGGATTGATGTGGAACTTGGTGCCCTTGTGCAACCACTTTTCCGGCAGCACGGGCTTGATGATCTCGGCCCGCACGGCTTCGATCAAATCCTTTTGCTTGATGCTCGGATCATGCTGGGTCGACAGCACGACCGCGTCGATGGCGACCGCCTTGCCGTTCTCGTAGCGCAAGGTGACCTGCGACTTGGCATCCGGGCGCAGCCAGGGCAACTTGCCCTTCTTGCGTACCTTGGCCTGTTGCTCGACGAGGCGATGCGACAGGTGGATGGCGGCCGGCATGAAGTCCTTGGTTTCGTTGGTGGCATAGCCAAACATCAGGCCCTGGTCACCCGCGCCCTGTTCTTCCGGCTTCTTGCGATCCACGCCCTGGTTGATGTCGGGCGACTGCTTGCCGATCAGGTTGACCACGCCGCAAGTGGCGCCGTCGAAACCGACGTCGGACGAGTTGTAACCGATGTCCAGAATCACCTTGCGGGTCAGTGCTTCCAGGTCGATCCAGGCTTCGGTGGTGATCTCGCCGGCGACGATGGCGACACCCGTCTTGACCATGGTTTCGCAGGCCACGCGAGCGCGCTTGTCCTGCGCCAGAATGGCGTCCAGCACAGCGTCGGAAATCTGATCGGCGACCTTGTCCGGATGACCTTCGGACACCGATTCGGAGGTGAACAGGGTGCTGCTCATCGCTTTCTATCCTTTGATTCGGATGGAGGGATAAATGGGGCGGGCATGATACATGCGCGGGGTGGCAATTGCATGTACGGCACCCGTCCGCGTTAGGTGACGCGAAGGTCGATCGCGGCATCTACACATGCAGCCGACGAACGGCAATCAGCACCGTTCGTCGGCTGCATGGCAATTTTTCTCAATTCAGGTGCGAGGTCTTGCCCACTTACCTCAGATCTATAGGTGTGGGTCGTCCCCCCTGGCGGCTCGCGACTCCAACGCGGAAGGCAGGACGTCGTCTTACCGTGGTGAGAACTCGCTCGCTGAGCCGGGAACCCCCAATCCCGGCTCTTTTTTTGCTTGAGCATCGCTCAACGCGGGAAAACCAGTTCGAACGGACCTGCTCCGCTTCAGTCCATCAATCATGCAGCACGTCGGCGCGCCGGCGACGAAAATCGCGGACGTCGTGTTGAGCAATGCTGGTAGGCGTGACACCGGATGCCGTGGGAAGCCGCGCCGACCGCTCATCCCGCTGTAACTCCCGCAGTCCAACCCGCAACGCAACGACGGCCCAAGTGTCGTCCAACAGAGCTGGCTCGTCGATCAAGCGTCGCTCGAATATTTCCAGATCACAATCACTCAATCGGTGATTGAGATAATCGATGATCCACTCGTGCTCAGTCCGCGGCGACGTCATGTCTCGACGTCATCGTGTCGCTGATGCATGGGAAGATACTGCAACAACAGCTGCTTCAACCTCAGCCGTGCGCGCGAAAGCACCTTGTCAAACTGATCGCTGCTCAGCTGGAAATCCGCACACAGCGCGGACTTGTCCTGATCCTGCAGATAATGCCTCATCAACAGTTCGCGGTCGCGCGGCACATCCAGCTCATCCAGCAGTTGCATGACTGCGCAGCGCAGCTGCTCTCGAGCCAATTGCAGATAGGGATTGGCGCTGTCATCCAGTAGCTGATCAAGCTGCGCAACGTCGGTGGTGGGCAAACGACGACTCTCCTTGCGGTAGTGCGACACCGCAAGATAAAGCGCAGTACGGTGGATGAACGCCGAAAGGCGATCCGGTTGATCAATCGACTCCTGACGCAATCGCAGCAACACCGTCTGGAAGGTCTCCTGAAAGACGTCCTGAACCAGCTCCGGGTCCTTGATCCGCCTCTCCAGTATCAGCTTCAATCCTCGGCCATAACGTCGAACCAACTCGGCTTCGGCGGCACGATCACCGTGACGAATCCGGCGCACCAAGCCTGGATTCAGATCTTCGCCAGCCTGCGGAGATTCGTTCGATTCGCTGGGAGTGAGGTCTTGCATGGATCTCGACGTCGTGAATGCCACGCGATAGTAATGGGAATTGAAAACTTTAGCTATCGTTCATATACAAGCAACTGAGAAATCGTGACGCCGCTCACAAGCACATAATACAGCCGTGTCGACCCCGACGAAGAGCGTTTAGCCTATAGCCATTTCGCGCGCTTCAGCACCACGAACAAGCCCAAACAAACCAGGCCAGTGACGCCGATCAATGTCGGATAGCCCAACGGCGCTGACAACTCTGGCATGCCGCGGAAGTTCATTCCGTACCAACTGGTCAACAAGGTCGGAGCCGCCAGCAACGCCGCCCAACCAGCCAGGCGCTTCACCACTTCGCCTTGCGCAACGGTCACCAGTGACAGATTGACTGACAAGGCGGCCCCCACCATTTCCCTCAGGGTGTCGGTCGCCTCATTGACTCGGACGGCGTGATCGAACACGTCACGGAAATAGAGGCGCGATTGATCGTGGATCAATTCGGGATGCAAACGTACCAATTGACTGAGGATGTCCTGCATCGGCGCGACCGCCAGTCTGAGCCGGGCCAGATCGCCTTTCAGGTCATAAAGACGGCGGATCGTCTCCCGCTTGAACGATTCGTCAAAAATGTCGCGTTCCAGATCATCCAGCGCTTGCTGGAACTCGCCAACGATCGGCAAATAGTTGTCGACGATGAAGTCCAGTACGGCATAGAGCGCGTAGCTCGGCCCCATTATCAGTCGCTCCGGTTCACGTTCACAGCGTGCTCGCGGGGCGGCATAACTGAGTGATGCGCCGTGCCGGACGGTCACCAGAAATCGTTTACCCAGAAAGACGTGAGTCTCCCCGAACACCACGCGCGCGTTGACGCGCTGCACGGTATGCACCGCCAGAAAAAGCGAATCGCCGTACTGTTCGATCTTCGGACGCTGATGCGCATGGTGGGCGTCTTCGATGGCCAGTTCATGCAAACCGAACTCTTCACGCAAGGCCATCAGTAGCGGCTCGTCGGGTTCATGCAGCCCCAGCCAGACAAACCCTTCGGGACTTGCCAGCACGTCGCTGATTTCATCGACGGAGATATCGCGACGACCGGCCTTGGCATCATAGGCCGCGCAATTCACCACACTGTTTCGCTGGGGCATGCTCGCTCGCCATGTTCGTTGCCGGTGGCGCGGATTATCGAGGACGGAGCGATGCGATGACAAAAAGTTAGCCCGCCTTCCAGTCCGGCAAGGCGGGCCTGCGCAGGGCAGCGCGTAGTGACTGGCGACATCACGATTGCAGCAACTGAACCCTCAGGGATAGTGCTGGCCGTTGATGATCGCTTCGATCAACTCCGACTCGACGTAGCTTTGGGTAACCTGCGGCGGAACCGCAAAGCCGCCAGTCGTGTTCACCGTAGTCGTGGTATCGGCCTCACTGCGAACCGCTCCGACAGAAGGATGGGACCACTGGATGGCGCGCCCGTCCGTGACCGTGGTAACGGTGAACCCCGCGGCCGACACACTGCTTTCCAGTCGGATCGTGGTGTCGAATTTGCAGGCGTTGCTGAAGTTGCCGGCGGGCGAGCTCGCACTCTCGGTGCCGACCCGCAGTGGAACCTCGCGAACATCGATATCCGCGGTCACGTTGACACCCTGCGCGGTGTAGCTGGCGCGAATCACGTAGTCCATGGTTTCGGTGTAACCCACCGGTGTTACACGGGGAATCCGCACCGGCGGGATGTACTCGAAGGTGCCATTGGCCTGGATTTCCGGGATGTAACCCTCGCCGCCGTGGTGGATCCGATGCGTCGCGGTCTGCTCGACGTATTCCTTGGTGACGCCCTGCGTGCTGCCATCGGTGGGTCGGTCTTCGAGCACAAAAACGGGGTGTCCCTTATAGGTGGTCGTACCCGTGACACGCTGTTCGGTACCCGAGGTCGAGCCGACATCGCGAATGACGATGAGGTTACCCACCGCCAAGGGGGGCATACACTCATCGCTGCCGCCAGCAGGCGGTGGAGTACTGGCCGTCACGGTGCGGCACTGCGATACCGCGTTGCCGTAGTCCGCCCGGACAATGCTCTTGGTCTGTGATACGGAACCAATGGTGTAACTGAACTGACCCGCGCCACCATTGGAAAAGCTGAAACTCGCGGTGCCGACTTCGGTCAGCCCCGCAGTGGCTACCTGCCCGTTGATCTGGTGATACGGTGTCCCCGTCGCGCCCTGATAAAGCTTGCCGCGATAGACGCCGTCAGCGCCCTTGGTGGTGCTCGCCTGCAGCCAGATGGCCTTGCGGTCCGCGCCATAGGTGTACCAGGTCGCGACCAGCAGGTCGCCCACGTGATTGACGTGCAAACCCCAGCCGCTTTGCGACGGATCCCACCACATTGCGGTGTAGTTGGTGAAGCTGCTGACCGGGGCGGTGCTGGGTGAGCAGACCAGATCCTGATCACCCCAGTCGAAGCGACTCAGGATTTTGGTCTGCTGATGTCCGCCGACGTTGTAGTCGAGCTTCAGGGTGTTGGCATCGGTGAAGCGGAATGTCGAGGTTCCGACACGATTGCCCGGATCGGAAGCCTGCCCATTGATCTGCGAATAGGGAACACCGGTGAAGCTATAGACATCACCGACGTAACTGCCATCCGTCTGCTTGAACGCGCCGGAAACGATGAACCAGGTCGCTTTTCCGTCATCGTCGTAGGTGAACCAGGACGGCGCGAGCAGGTTTCCCTGATCGACCAGGAACACGCCCCAGCCGCTCTCGTCGGATCGCCACCAGGCACCGGTGTAGTCGTCCACCGCCGACGCCGCCAACGGGAACAGGAACGACGCGGCCATGGCAGCGCGCAGACAGAAGCGGGACAACGGCGCAACACGAATCATGATCAGACCCCCTGAATGGACTCAGGGCGTACCTTGCCTTCCAGCGGTTCGAGTCACCATCCCCGGATCAGGGGGGTGGCAGGAGTCGCAGGGACAGATCGACCGCTTCGACATGTTTCGTCAGGCTGCCGATGGACACGTAGTCGACACCAATGGCAGCGATGCGCGGCAAATCGGCAAGCCCCACCCCACCGGATACTTCCAGAGGCACGCGGCCGGCCGCCAGCGTCACCGCCTCGCACAAGGCGTCGTCATCGAATTCGTCCAGCAAGACGCGATCCGCGCTGGTCGCGATGGCTTGACGCAGTTCGTCAAGATTTTCCACTTCGACAATGACCGGGATTCCGGGATGCAGACAACGCGCCTGCACGACAACGGCCGCAATCGACCCTGCGGCGGCAATGTGGTTTTCTTTCACCATGACCGCATCGTAGAGACCGAGTCGGTGATTGACTCCACCGCCCGCGCGGACCGCGTACTTCTGCGCCAGACGCAAGCCCGGCAAGGTCTTGCGCGTATCCAGCACGCGCGTCCGACTGCCCTGCAGGGCGGTGACGTAGCGCGCCGTGGTGGTCGCCGTCGCCGACAGGGTCTGCAGGAAATTCAGCGCACTGCGTTCCGCTGACACCAGCGCGCGACCTCGTCCGCGCAACTGGCAAAGCAGGCGCCCGGCCTGGATGGTGTCGCCTTCCTCGACAAACCATTCAATCTGCATTGCCGGATCCAGCGCCAGAAAGCAGGCATCGAACCATGGCCGTCCGGCAATCACCGCCGCTGACTTGCAGCGCAACTCGGCACGCGCGGACTGGTCGGGCAACAGGTCGGCAGTGACATCGCCGGAACCCAGGTCTTCCGCCAGCGCGCGTTGCACATCGACCTGAACCTGCGCGCGTTCTGCCGCGCTCAAGACCAGCGGCGAGGCCACCCGTCAAAGTCCGAGCAGATCGAGTTCGATGGCTTCTTCGATCAGCAACACGGGGATGCCATCGTCAATCCGATAGGCGCGCTTGCCATCGGCCGTGACCAACGCCTCGCTCACACTCTGGCCCAGTGCCGCACCATCGTGCTGTTTGACACGACCTGCGGCGAACGCCGCATTCAGGGCGTCGAGCCGTTCGCGCGGCAGCATCTGCAAGGGTTGGCGGCTGAGCGGACAACACAGGATGTCGAGCAGACGTTTGTCGATGGGCATGGGGTGCGTCCTTCTCTGCAATCGGCGGATTGTCGCAATCGTCCAGACGCAATGCAAAGCACGCTGTGGCAAGGACGGCGGCGCTAGGAGCCTGCGCGGCAGAAACGATCGAGGCGAAAAGTCGGCTGCGCGAGGACAGATTTTCGACGATTCGCCGGCCCATAGCACGGCTATGGGCCAAGAAACGGCGGAAATAATGGACCGCGCAGACGGCTTTGCAGACCGGTCGGCTTCTGCCGCGCAGGCTCCTAGCCGTCTAGACTATGCGCCCGACTCAGCCGCAGGGGCATCAGCGTGACCACATCCACCGTCGCACCGCGCGTAGGCGTGGTGATGGGTTCGCGATCCGACTGGGAAACGATGCAACACGCCGTGCAGCGTCTGGAGGCGCTTGGCGTGCCGCACGAGGTACAGGTGGTCTCCGCGCATCGCACTCCCGATCTGTTGTTTGCCTACGCGGAATCCGCGCAGGCGCGTGGGCTGCGCGCGATCATCGCGGGTGCGGGCGGCGCGGCACATTTGCCGGGCATGATCGCCGCGAAAACGAGCGTGCCGGTGCTTGGTGTCCCGGTGCAATCGAAGGCACTCAACGGACTCGATTCACTGCTGTCGATCGTGCAGATGCCGGCCGGCATTCCGGTGGCGACCTTTGCCATCGGACCTGCAGGTGCCGCCAATGCGGGCCTGTTCGCGGCCGCCTTGCTGGCTGCCGACGATGCGTCGATTGCTGCCGCGTTGACCGCATTCCGCGAGCGGCAGACTGAAGACGTTCTGGCGCATCCCGACCCGCGTCTTCCGCTGGGGGGCGCATGAGTTCTCGCGAACTGGTGCGCGTCGGCATTCTGGGTGGCGGGCAACTGGCCCGCATGCTGGCTCTGGCAGGTGCGCCACTGGGCGCGAAATTCCTGATGCTGGACACCGACGAACACGCCTGCGGTGGGCAGGTCGCCGCCTTGATGCACGCCGACTACCGCGACCACGAGGCGCTTGCACGCTTTGCCGAGCAAGTGGATTTTGCGACCTTCGACTTCGAGAACGTGCCCGCCGACAGTGCGCACTGGCTGGCTGAGCGCATCCCCGTTTACCCCAACCCACGCGCGCTCGGCGTGGCGCAGGACCGGTTGGCCGAAAAGACCCTGTTCCAATCGCTGGGCATCGGCACTCCGGCGTTTCGTGCGGTGGATACGCTGGACGCGCTGCGCGCTGCGGCGTGCGAGATCGGCGTACCCAGCGTCCTCAAGACGCGTCGACTCGGATACGACGGCAAAGGCCAATACCGACTGCGCAGCCTGGATGACGTCGATGCCGCGTGGACCGCGCTATCGGCAGGCCGCGATTCCGCCAGTCTGATTCTGGAGAGTTTCGTGCGCTTTCAGCGCGAGTTGTCGGTCATCGCCGTGCGTTCGCGTTCGGGCGAGTTCCGCCACTGGCCGCTGACCCGCAACTGGCATCATGATGGCGTGTTGTCGCTCAGTCTGGCACCCGCTTCGGTGACCGACCACACGACCGCCGAGGCGCTTCGTCACGCCAAAGCAGTCGCCGATCAACTCGACTACGTCGGCGTGTTCGCGCTGGAATTGTTCGAGGTCGATGGTTGCCTGTTGGCCAACGAGATGGCTCCCCGCGTCCACAACTCGGGCCATTGGACCATCGAAGGCGCGGAGTGCAGTCAATTTGAAAATCACCTGCGCGCCGTGATGGGTCTGCCGCTCGGCGAAACCGCCGCGCGTGGCCACAGCGCGATGTTGAACTGGATCGGCGATCTGCCCGATGAGCACGCCGCACTCACCGTCCCCGGCGTGCACTGGCATGACTACGGCAAGACGTCGCGCCCGGGTCGAAAAGTGGGCCATGCCACCGTGTGTGGCGGCAACCGCGAGCAGTTGCGCGAACGCCTATTGGCCGTTGGCAAGGCTCTCGGTCGTGAAGCGCAAGTTAGCGCCGCATTGGATGTTCTGAGCTCGCAGTAATTGGCCGACGCATCGGCGATTCAGCGCCGCTCCACCCGAACCAGTCGCATTTCGAAGGCATCCTCGCCTTCCTCGCGCTGTAGCACGCGGATCGGCGTCGGCAGGTCGAGCTCAGGACTGATCCACACCGTGGTGTCTTTCTGGTGCTCGCCTTCGCCGCGATCATAGGTCAGCGCCTGGGCCGCGTAGCGACCGGCGGGGACATCGATGGTTTCCATCCCGCGCGCGACGTAGGCCACGTCCTTGGCCTTGCCGCGTTCGACCATGTGGTAGCGCAAGGCCTGGCCGACCGCGATGTCTTGCGGAACATCGAGACTGATCAACAGGTTCAGCGCCTGGCCGCTGACGCTGTCGTCCTGCAGGGCGACCGGGCCGCGCTGGTCGGATTTGACATCGCCAGTCCAGCGAACTTCGCGCCGCGTCCAGTCGAAGAGGGTTTCGATCACCTTGTGCTTGAACAGCACGCCGCCCTCACTGTGCGCCGAGACGGGAATCAGGCGTTCACCCTGCTCGCGCAACACGGTGGACTGCTGCATCTCGAAACCGGCAATGCGGGCCAAACCGGATGTCCCGCGCACCGACATCGCGTAACGCCATTCGCCCGGTCCGCTGGAAGCGAGTTGCAGACTGGCCTCACCCTGGGCCTTGCCGCCCTCGAACACCTGGTAATGGGCGGTAAAGGGCGTCAGCGCCGCTGCATGAAGCGTACCGGTCATCCATACACCCAGCAGAAATGTCATGCCACGCATTGCGGTTTGCCTGTACGAAGTTGGCCGTCATGGTCCATCCACAGCGGCGCAGCGAGTGTGTTGTCGCCGAACTGAATGGACACTGGTGCGCAGCGCAGGACGCCGTTCGCCCACGCCGCGAGCACGGCCACCAGCAACGGGCGCTCAACGCCGCGTACGCGCGTTTCGAGCGTTGACGGATCATCTTCGGCACGAATGGCAACGTGAACCTGGGCGATGATCGGTCCCCCGTCGAGCTCGGCCGTCACCAGATGCACGCTCGCTCCGTGGCGTGCATCGCCCGCCTGCAATGCCGCGCGATGGGTGTGCAGGCCGCGATGACGGGGCAATAACGACGGGTGTAGGTTGATCATGCGACCGGCAAAGCGCCGCGTGCTGGCCGCTTCGATGATGCGCATATAGCCCGCGCACACCACCAGGTCGGGACAGGATTCCGCCACCCGCTCGAACAGTGCGGCATCGTGTGCGGCGCGATTGGCGAATCCCATCGGCGACAGCGCGCAGACGGGTATGTCGGCACGCAGGGCGTGCTCCAGCGCGGGCGCCGCAGGCTTGTCAGAAAACAGTCCGACGAACTGCACCGGCAGCAGCCCGGCACGTTGTGCATCGATCAACGCGCACAGCGTGCTGCCCGCACCCGAGGCCAGCACGGCAACCCGCGGCAAGGTGTCCGGCATGTCAGCGAATATGGACGCGCGGCTCGCCGGTGGCGCGCACCACACGCCCAATATCCCAATGCGCCAATCCCAAACCGCGCAGATCGGCCGATATCGCGACAACCGCCGTCTCTGGCACGATCAGGGTGTAACCGATGCCGCAGTTGAAGGTGCGCCACATTTCACGTTGCGCCACCGCGCCTTCGCGCTGCAGCCAATCGAACAGGGGCGGCAGCAACCAGGTGCTGCTGTCGATGTCCAGACCGAGTCCCTCCGGGATGACCCGGATGATGTTCTCTTCCAATCCGCCGCCGGTGATGTGCGCCATGGCATGGATGCCCTGCGGCTGCGCACCCGGATTGTGGGTCGTCAGCAGTTGCAGGATCGGTTTGACGTAAATCACCGTGGGTGCCATCAGCGCATCGGCGAGCGAAACATCGCCAATCTGTAGATCAAACGGACGACCGGCGCGATCCACGATGCGGCGGATCAGCGAATAACCATTCGAATGCGCACCGCTGGAGGCGATGCCGAGGATCACGTCGCCCTCGCGCACGGCGCCGCCATCCAGCACGGCGGACTTTTCCACCGCACCGACACAGAACCCCGCCAGATCGTATTCGCCCGGTGGGTACATGTCGGGCATCTCGGCGGTTTCGCCACCGATCAAGGCACAACCGGCCAGCTCGCAGCCCTTGGCGATACCGGAAATCACACTGACCGTGGTGTCGACATCAAGCTTGCCGGTGGCGAAATAATCGAGAAAAAACAGCGACTCGGCACCCTGTACCAGCACATCGTTGACGCACATGCCGACCAGATCGATGCCGATGCTGTCATGCCGGTTCAACTGCTGGGCCAGCTTCAGCTTGGTACCCACACCGTCGGTGCCAGAGACCAGTACCGGCTCGCGATACTTGCCCGCCAGATTGAACAGTGCACCGAAGCCACCGAGACCGCCCATCACTTCGGGTCGGTTGGTACGTTTCACCAGCGGCCCGATCCGGCGCACCAGTTCATTGCCAGCATCGATGTCGACACCCGCGTCACGATAGGTCAGGGAAGTGGGAGCAGTCACGGCAGCGCACCGAAACAAAGGGGCGCGAATGATAGCAGGGCGGTTAAACTCAAGCCCTTCGCCACGCTGGAACGTCCCCGTGCCGCCCATTCAATCCACCACCACGACTCTCTCTTCGCGCCCCGCCCGTGCCGCATTCGTGCGTTTCCTGGCGGCACTCTGTCTGCTGACGATCAGTCTCGGCAGCACCGCACAGAGCATCGACCTGTACGAAGGCGAGACAAGCGTCGAAGACCAATCGGAAGGGGCGCGCAGCGCGGCCCTGCCTCAGGCGCTCGCCAACGTGGCGATCAAGCTGAGCGGTGACCTGCAGGTCGCGCAGAATGGCGCCTTGTCCAGCGGCCTCGCCAATGCGTCGCAATGGATTCAGAACTTCCGCTACCGCGAGGACGCGCGTATCGAAAACGGTGCAGCGGTCCGCACGCAGACGCTGATCGCACGCTTTCAGCCGGACGCCGTGGATCGCTGGCTGCGCGACGCGGGCGTCGCGGTCTGGTCCGTGCCGCGACCCGCCGTCACGGTGTGGCTGGGGATCGATGATGGTCGCGGCGCGCGTCTGGTAGCAGAAGCCCAGGCGAACGCGGTGAACGCCCTGACCAAGCGGGCCGCCGACCGCGGCATCGCCCTGCTTTTCCCGCTGCTTGATATCGAGGACCAGTCTGCCATACAGGTCGACCAGGTCTGGCGCGAGGACCTCAGCGCGCTGCGCGCTGCCAGTGCGCGCTACGACAACCGCGCGGTGCTGGCCGGTCGCCTGCAACGCAATGACAACGGCTGGTCCGCTTCGTGGGTTCTGGTGGATGGCGATGAGGTCGTGCAACGCTGGTCGGATGCCGGTCTGGACGCCACGGCCTTGCTGGCGCGCGCTGGCGATGTGGCCATCGACGGTCTGGCCAAGCGCTACGCGCATACCGCCTTGATTGGCACGCCTGGTCGCTATCGCATCGTTGTCAGCGACGTCGGATCGGCGCTCGACTACGCCCAGATGAATGCCTACCTGCGCAGCCTGGCACTGGTGCGCAGCCTGCAGGTCGACGCGACGCAGGATGGTCTGCTGTGGCTGACTCTGGACCTTGCTGCCGGACTGGAATCGCTGGATGCCTCGCTCGCCGTCTCCCGCCAGTTGGTCCCGGCGGGACAACGCGTTGACGAGACACCGGTCTACCGCTGGCAGCCCTGAGCCTCGGTCGCGCGTCACGACTTGGCAATCCCCGACGTCCACCCTGCGCGTCGAGCGCACCAGTCGACACTGCAAGACCGTCGCCCAGGCAATCCCGTTCACCCACAACCGTGAGGTTCACCGCATGACCGACACGCAGAAATGGCAATTGCTGGCGCTGACTGTCGTGCTGTCCGCCTTGCTGTACCTGCTTGCACCCGTGCTGACACCCTTTGCCGCCGCCGCACTGTTCGCCTATCTGGGTGATCCGCTGGTGGATCGACTGCAAACCTGGCGACTGTCGCGCACAGCGGCAGTGGCCGTGGTGTTCGGCCTGATGACGCTGGCCGTGATCAGCGTGGTGTTGCTGTTGATTCCGATGTTGCAGAAGCAGATCGTCCATTTCGGTGAACGCTTGCCGGTCTACCTGGCGTGGTTCGAGACCGTGGCCCTGCCATGGCTGGCGCAACAGACCGGCTTCGATCTGGATCGCCTGCAGATCGGCAATGTGCTGGGCATGGCCAAGCAATACTGGCAGCAAGCCGGGTCGGCGGCGGCGACTGTGTTCGGTGGCCTGTCGCGCTCGGGCATGGCGGTGCTGGAGTTCATCGCGAATCTCACCCTGATTCCGGTGGTCACGTTCTACCTGCTACGCGACTGGGACGGCATGGTGGCGCGGATTCGCGAACTGCTGCCGCGCGCCATCGAACCCACTGTCGTGCGACTGGCTAGCGAATCCGACGCCGTGCTGGGCAGCTTCCTGCGTGGACAGGTCAGCGTGATGCTGGCGCTGGGCGCGATCTACACCCTTGGCCTGAGCTTGATCGACATCGATCTGGCACTGTTGATCGGCATGCTCGCCGGACTGGTCAGCTTCGTGCCCTACCTCGGCGTCATCGTCGGCTTTGGCGCCGGACTGATCGCCGCTCTGGTCCAGCATGGCGACCTGCTGCATGTCCTGCTGGTCGCCGGTGTGTTCGGCTTCGGCCAGATCATCGAGGGCTTCGTGCTGACACCATGGCTGGTCGGCGACAAGATCGGCATGCATCCCGTCGCCGTGATCTTTGCCATCATGGCGGGCGGGCAGCTGTTCGGCTTTCTCGGCGTGCTGCTGGCCTTGCCGGTCGCCGCCGTCATCATGGTGGTGCTGCGCTGGCTGCACGAGCGTTACACCGAAAGCAGCCTGTACGGTGCCGCCGAACGCGCCGTCGAAGACGCGGTCATCCATGACGTCGCGAACGCCCATGTTTCAACTGTCGAGTCGACCGCAACCAGCGCCACGCAGGACGCCGACAAGCCGCCCTCCGTCAACGCATGACTACACCGCAGCTTCCGCTGGCCTTGCGCTCGCAACGGGCGTTTCGGCTAGACGACTTCCTAGGCAACGCCGAACTGCGCGCCCTGCTATCGGCCACCGGCCAGGGCGACCGTCATGAAAGCCTGTTCCTGCACGGTCCCGCCGACAGCGGCAAGACGCATTTGCTGCTGGCAACGATGGCTGCCGCCAGCGCACATGAGCGCGCGGTGAGCTATCTGCCCTTGCGCCTGCTGGCGCAAGCAGCCGAAGCCACCCTCGACGCGACGGACGGCAATGCACTCCTGTGCGTCGACGATGTCGACGCCATCGCCGGGCAGCGCCACGTCGAAGAAGCACTATTCCGCCTGCACAACCGCGCCCACGATCTTGGCGGCACCGCCATCTACAGCGCCAATGCCGCGCCGCAAGCGCTGTCGTTGAGCCTGCCCGACCTGCGCTCGCGCCTGCAGCATGGTCTGCGCTTTTCGCTGACCCCACTGGACGATCAAGGCCGCCGCGACTGGCTACGCCAAGCCGCCGCCACACGCGGAATGAGCATGGACGACCCCGTCATCGACTACCTGTTCCGCCACTACCCGCGCGACCTCAACGGCTTGCTACAGGTCCTCGACCGCCTCGACCGCGCCAGCCTCGCCGAACAACGCCGCATCACCGTACCCTTCGTGCGCAGCGTACTGACCAACGATTGAGCGGTGAGCCAAGCGCCTTACCACCACGCTAGCTGCCCCTGTCAACTCGACAGTCGACTATTGGCACTCCGAGGCGACTGTTGACTGAGCCAGAAACCGCTTGGGAGGCAGTCCGCCCAAGTCTTCGTGGGGAGTTGCTCGGTTACAACACACAAGCACATTTCGTTGATGCCTCGCGCCAGCGCGAAGCTCTTGAACACCCAAGTGCGCCGCACACCATGCCGATACAAGCGCTCGAATCGCTCGATTGTGATGTCTTTTTTCGACCAGCTAGGCTCGACATGCTTGTGCTTGATGTAAGTCGATTCGCCACTCGGCGTTTCAGGGCGTCGCGCGCTGGCGGACTATCAGGACGGCCAACCAGTACGCAGTCGCACGCACCCTCGACGGCTAGTCCGTGACACATCTCAGAATACTATGGACATAAAGGATATCTATCATGTCTTGACAACATGCGCCCGAAGTTGCCTAATAGACACACAAACCATCTGGAGTATCCATAATGAGCATCGCGACCGTAACCCCGGACCACGTCGAAAAAGCCGTCCACGCCGTACTCTGGGAGCTGCTGACCGTGATCGAGCCATTGTTCGGCCCAGTCGCCACGGCACGGCTGCTCGGCTTAACAGAAGAAGAGTCAGAAAGCTGGCCGGGCTACGGGCAGGTCCCAACTGAGAAACGCGACCTGGCGCGCCTCAGTGAAGGCGTCGGCCACTATGCTGCAACACTCGGCACCTATGTGTGGGGCGGAGTCGGTGGCCTCCATTCAGAGAACACCTTCCCTGAAGTCCATCTGCTTGGCCAAGTTGTTGAGGCCATGGCGGAAAAAGTGGTCTTCGATACTGATCGCGGAGGGTGGTTTGGAACCGCAAGTCCGTTGATTGGTGATAACAAGGCCACTGACATCGTCAAGTGGGTGGTCGCCGGCTACATCGCTCGTGCTCGCATCGACTGGCTTGGCGGCGATATCACCATCGAGGAGCTCGCTGCACTGGCGAGGGTGTCGGAAAAAACGTTGCGAATGGCTGCCAACCCCAAGAATGATGGAGCTCTGAAGATCAGCAAGCGCAGCCATCGAACCGTAATTACTGTCGACGATGCGATGGAGTGGCTGGCACGCCGACCTGACTTCATGCCCACTCGAAACGACAACCTCTCTACTCAGAGAGATATCCACATGGGTGGTACAGCCAGCCAATTCAGGAAGTACATCGTTTACCTCAATAGTTCTTCGCCGGATATACGCGAAGCCGCAAAAAAATCAGGCCTCTCCGATGAACGGATCACCGTACTGCTTGAAGGAGAGATCAGCTCGAAGAACTTTGACTTCGAACCTGACGAACTGCTGCGTGTTGCGGGTGCGATGGGAATCGAAACCCCCAATTCATTTGCACGTTGGGTCTTGGAACTCCAGCACCAAGAGCGGGTTGGGCGCATGGAAGCGAGTTTACGGCAGCAGGTACTGCGCCTCTCCGCTTCAGAAGCACATGGGAACGCGCCATGAACCGTTCAACCACCGCCGAGAGTGGCCGCCGCAAAAGCGTGATGATCGGGGAGTCTGCGCACGCATACATTACCGCACTCTCCGATCAGCACGACTTGAGTCAAGCGGACGTCGTCGAGGTTTTGCTCGATGCGGTCGACACAGAAGCCCTGACCGCCGCCGTGGAGCGCCTTCTTGGCCGCCGCCGCATCAAGCGCGACCAATTGACGCAGAAGCGAAGATTGCTAGAGGAAGCATCGGCACATATGACCGCCGAACAGATCGAAGCACTTATCACAGCGCTCAAATCCAAGAAATCTTTTGAACCGAGCCAAGGGTAGAGCCATGACCATCGATACAACGCAGATCCAACGTTACCGTGAATCGATCCTCAGCTATCGAGCCTCGGCAACCGGTCTGCCAGAGTCCTTGCTAATAGAGCGAAGTGCAGATCTATCCGTCTATTACGCACCATTCGACTACGTAAATTCTTCTGCGCGATTGGTTTTGGTTGGCATCACGCCGGGCATTCAGCAGGCGAATCGCGCCCTCGCTTCCGCCAGGACATCGCTCAACGCAGGCCTGTCCGACGCGGAGTCGCTTAAGATTGCCAAGGGAGTCGCCAGTTTCTCAGGTCCGATGCGAGCCAATCTAATCCGCTGTCTTGACGTCATCGGGCTACCGAGAGCAGTTGGCATTGAGTCCGCCAATGAACTCTTTTCTCAGCACGCCAATCTCGTTCACTACACATCGGCGCTTCGTTACCCCGTGCTGTACCGAGGACAGAACTATAACCGTCAAGTTGCCATCCGGCGCTCGCAATTTCTGCAGCGCTGGGTGAAAAAGACGTTCGAGATTGAAGTTGCCCCCCTTGCCAATGCCTTGTGGATCCCGCTGGGAGACCAGCCCGCAGAAGTCCTCCTCGGGTTGGCGGAGCAAGGTCTCCTTGACAGCAAGCGTGTCTTGCTGGGCGTCCCCCACCCCTCAGGCGCAAATGCTGAGCGCATCGCGTGTTTCTGCGGCTCTAAGAGCCCTGATCAAGCATCTCTGAAAACCGATGCATCCAAGCTGGTTGCGGCCAGAGAGCGCCTTCAAATGCAACTCCGTTCCGTCTGAGGCCGTGTTCCACGCTCCATCATGAAAGGCAACGTATGAACAACCAGATCAAATTGCAGGCACAGGGACTTGTCGGCCGACGCCACGCGAACTTTACTTTCCATGGGAGGCAGCGCGCAAAACAGCACTGCCAGATTGCGCCCGAGCAAATTGTTCGCCTACTAGACAATGGCAAATTCGTCACCTTGGGCGAAGAACCCGGTTTCAACCGCTCGCATCAATTGTTCTACAGTGCAGTTGATGGAACCGCGTTTATCGCGATTCAGGACACGTTGACGGGGGCCATAGTGAGCGTTTGGCCTCTCACCTATCCGGACAGCCTGCCATGGCAAATCAGCGCCAAAGACCTCGCAACGGCGCGAAATCTGGCAACCGGACGGCTTGAACCTTCGACGTTGGAGTGCCGAGTTCATTTCTGCACGAATGGAGTTCAACGAACCCGGACCGTGATGAAGCTGCGCGGCAAACTCGACGAGATTCGGAATTTGACCAACGAGACCTCATTCAAAGAGGAGGTTGTCCGAGCAGCTGAGCGCCAAGGAATATCCGGCAGTGATCTGTTCGCCTTTTCCCTTGGACGCAGAGCCACCCCTGGCGAGCGTCGTGAGATCAACCGTACCGCCAACTAGAGTCGCACTGCGGTCCCGTCTTCTCGAGTCACATGAACCCACAAAGGGCTTCAAGTCATTGTTCGCTGACTGACCGACATAAAGCTCACCCGCCCCCAGTTTTCCTAAGGAGTACGTTCACATGATCACGCGCTCAGCAGAGACATTATTGGCGAATCGATTCCAGCGAACAGCTCAACCGACCATGTACATCGCAGGGTTTCGACTTCCTAGTGGGCAAGAAGTAGCCCTGGAGCGGAACCGCATACAAGCAATATATCTATGGACAGCGCCAATAGCGGACGCGCCAGCGGATCTTGTCCAGTATCGTAGGCGCTATGGGGCACAGAAGTCGCGAAACTCGAACCTCAACTCTAAGCACGCGCCAACGCTCATGCTAGGCAAGCCAGTCGACTACTGGGAGTTGCCTTCAGTAGCCGCCCTTGAGAGGCTACTCTCCATAGTTTAGCCACCGCTGCAAGTCCGGGCTCACCCCTTCCCCAACTTCGCCACCAATGCCTTCAATACCGCCTGGGTTTCCGGGTGGTACCAGCCGTCGATGAAGGCGCCGATGTCCTGCGCGGCGGGGGCAGTGATGGACTCGATCAAGCCACGTCGGGCGATCCGGCGTGTGGTCAGCATGGCTTGGCGCGGCAGGGCCAGATGCGCTCGCAGCCACGCCAGGGCATGCGGCACCACCTCATCAACGTCGCACAGCGCGTCGACCATGCCGATCTGCGCGGCGCGTGTCGATTCAATCATCTCGCCCGCCACCAGCAGGCGTTCGCCGATGCGCTCGCCGACCAATCGCTTGAGTGCGTACTGGATCGCTTCGGGCACCACCAGTCCGACCTGGGTTTCGTTGAGGCCGATCTTGAACTCGCCCTTCTCACTGCCACGCGCCATCACGCGGTAATCGCAGAACAGGCTGATCACCGCGCCGCCTGCCGGGCTGTGGCCGGTCAAGGCGGCGACGATCGGCACAGGCAGCGTCGCCAGCGTCGAACAGACGCGCATGAACATGCCCCAGGTGGCGATCACGCCTTCGCGATCCAGGGTCAGCAAGGTGGGTACATCCAGGCCACCGGAAAACAAGCCCGGCGCGCCGGACAGAATCACCGCCTCCGCGCCTTCATCCTGGGCGCTCTCCAGCGCCGAGTTCAGCGCGGTCAGCAGTTCGAGATTGAAGGCATTGGCCGGTGGGCGCGACAACTTGAGTTCGAGAATGCGGTCATGGCGGATGTGCTGAAGCATCGGAAACACCGTCAGTGGAGGAGCGGAGCCGCATCATAGCGTGAACATACGTGAGCGTATGTATAGCTGGCGACAGCTCAAAACGCAGAAAACATGGAACAGCTCGCGGACGCCCTACATGCCTTCGACCGCCGTTCGCGCACATCGACGACGCAGCCGCGAGAACACATGCATCCGTCGCCGCGTTCGTAACGTGCACTTCGTTGTTTCATTGACCTTCCAGCAGCATTCCCAATTGCCGCTTCAGCAAGGCGCCCTGCGTACGCAACCAAAGGCGCTGTGCGCGCCAGTCGGGCAGACGTTGGCCGACTTCGTGCCAGAACGCGGGCGAGTGGTTGCGCTGGACGAGGTGGCAAAGTTCGTGGACGAGGACGTATTCGAACACGCGCGGCGGAGCGAGGATGAGGCTGAGGTCGAGCGAAAGCCCGTTGCGTCCGCTCAGCGATCCCCACAGGCTGGACAGCGGCCGAATCCGGACCTGTGTCGGTGCCTGGGAGAATCCCGGCAGATAGTGCGGCAGCCAGCGGCCCAGATCGGCACGCGCTTCGGCATGCAGAAACTCCGCCACCACCTTTCGCACCTTCTGCATCGTGGCGGCAGGTGGAACCAGCAACAGCGCGTCGGCTTCGGTTCGTTGTACGGCGAGCCGCGCTGCGATTTGCCATCGCAAGGTGATGAGCTCACCGCGCAGTGGCAGGGTCAGATCACTTCCCCACGTCCATGCGGTATCGCTGGCGTGTATCGGCAAGTGCTTGAGGCATTGCTCCTGCAGCCATCCGCGATGGCGTTCCAGAAACTGTCGAACAAATAGCGCCGACGTACCTGGTGGCAGACTCAAGCGCGCACCGCGCTCGCTGACGGACAGTTTCACCCGCGCGGCACGCGGATCGATGACTTGCAGCACGTCGATCTCACGACCATCCGGCAGACGCAGGGCCAGCGTCTGTTTCTGCAGACCGAGCCGTGGTGTCGAACGTCGCGCCTTCGGATTCATGCTTCCCACAACACCTGCAGCACGTCCTCGCCGTAGCGCTCCAGCTTGCGCACGCCGACACCGCTGACTTCGGCCAGTTCGTCGAGGTCTTCCGGCGCGGCGTCGGCAATCGCACGCAAGGTGCTGTCGTGAAAGATCACATACGGCGGCACGCCTTGCGCCTTCGCCAGACGTGAGCGCAGATCGCGCAAGGCGACGAAGCGCGCCTCGGTATCGGCATCATCGAAGGTCGGCACAGGGCGCGCCTCGATGCCACGCCGCGCGGTCTTGCCCAGACTGGCAATCACCGCGTCCTTGCGCAGACGCACGACGGTTTCGCCACGCAGTACGGCGCGTGCTGCATCGGTCAGTTGCAGCGCGCCGAACTGCTCGATATCCACCCGCAGCAGGCCGGCGGCCACCAGCTGCCGGAATACGCTGCGCCAGCGCAGTTCGTCGACATCCTTGCCGATGCCCCAGGTCGACAAGGATTGATGCGCAAACTGGCGGATGCGCGCCGTGTCCGCGCCGCGCAACACATCGATGACATGCCCTGCGCCAAAGCGCTGACCGGTGCGATACACGCAGGACAGCGCCTTCTGCGCGGCCACGCTGGCATCCCAGGTCTGCGGTGGCTGCAAACAGTTGTCGCAATTGCCGCAGGACTGCGGGTAAACCTCACCGAAGCTTTCCAACAAGACCTGGCGTCGGCAACGCACGGTTTCGCAATAGCCCAGCATCGCGTCCAGCTTGCGTCGCTCGACACGCTTGCGTTCCTCCGGCGCTTCCGAGCGCTGGATCATCTGCGCCTGATTGACCACGTCGGCCAAGCCATAGCACAGCCACGCTTCGGCAGGTTCGCCATCGCGACCGGCACGACCGGTTTCCTGGTAATAGCCTTCCAGCGAACGCGGCAGATCAACATGCGCGACGAAGCGCACATCGGGCTTGTCGATGCCCATGCCAAAGGCAATGGTCGCCACCATGACGATGCCGTCCTCGCGCAGAAAGCGCTGCAGATGCGTGCTGCGTTCGTTGGCATCCATTCCAGCGTGGTAGGGCAAGGCAGCAAAGCCCTGCGCACGCAGTTCCAGCGCCAGCTCGTCGACTTTCTTTCGCGTCATCGCGTAGACGATGCCGGTTTCGCCGCGATGCTGTTCCAGGAACGCGCGCAACTGCGCCTTCAGATTCTGTTTGTCGACCAATCGATAGCGGATGTTGGCGCGATCGAACGAGGTGACGAAGCGCTGCGCTTGCTGCAAGCCGAGTTGCTCGACGATCTCGCGCTGGGTCGGCGGATCGGCGGTGGCAGTAAGCGCGACACGCGGCACGTGCGGCCAGCGTTCGTGAAGGATTTTCAGCTCACGGTATTCGCGGCGGAAGTCATGTCCCCACTGCGATACGCAGTGCGCCTCGTCGATGGCGAACAACGCGATGCGCACATGCTCCATGCGCGCCAGGAAACGCGGCATCAGCAAGCGTTCGGGCGCGACGTAGAGCAGGTCGAGTTCGCCGTGAACCAGTTGCTGCTCGACGCGCGCGGCGTCTTCGTTGCTCAAGCTCGAATTGAGGTAGGCCGCGCGCACACCGAGCTGTTTCAGCGCTTCCACCTGATCCTGCATCAGCGCGATCAAGGGCGAGACCACGATGCCCACGCCATCCCGCAACAAGGCCGGAATCTGGTAGCACAAGGACTTGCCACCACCAGTCGGCATCAACACCAGACAATCCTGTCCCGCGCAGAGTTGTTCGATGATGGCCTGCTGCGGTCCCCGGAAAGCGCTGTAGCCGAACACCCGGCGAAGCAAATCGTGTGCAGCAGACAAAGGCATTGAACGCGTTCAGGGCTGACGAAGACCCGCATTGTCGCGCAAGCGCCTACGCGGCGCGTGAACTTCGCATGCGAGTCGCTGTCGGCAGCATGCCCCGCCCGCTACACTGCCTTCATGCGCCCACCCTTCCACACCTTCGTGCATCTGCTGCTGATCGGCCTTTTGGTGATCGGCGCGTGGCGTACACCCTGCACCGGGAAGGCCATGGCGGCGTGGACGACCACGGGCGAGGCGGCCTCTCCGTCTTCCGATTCGCCCTGCCCCATGCATGCGGCTTCCGTGATGAGCGAGGCCGCGGACACCGACGCGCATCATTGCGATCACGCCAACGGTGCGACTTGCCATTGCGGGATCGCCCAGGCCGCGCTGCCCTGCGAGGACATCGCGGCACCCGCACCTCGGCACGTTGCGATGCCCGCGCCCGAATCGCCGGAGACTGTGCCCGGCGGCTTGCTGCAGCGACTGTTGCGACCACCCATTCGAGGCGCCTGATCCCGCTCTCGTCACCTTTACGATGCGGCGCAAGCGCGCGGGTTCTTCCCGAACCTGCCGAACGGCGTAAGCATTCCGTTGCGGATCAGACCAGCGTGTCTTTCACGCGCCTGGTCACCTTTTAGAGACTGACCCATGAACCATTCCACCGACTCTCCCGCGTCGGCGAAGGCCGTGCGGCGGCTGTTGCCGCTGCTGTTCCTCAGCCTGAGCGCCTGCGTTTCCATTCCGACCCAGCATGATCACCTCGCACCACTGCACGGCGCGCTGCAGTCCCGTCACCCTGATGCGGAGCACTTTCTTCCCGACCCCGCAGAGGCCTTGTCGACGACCGAACAGATTCCCCTCACCGACTTGTCGGCGGCACGCGCGTTGGCGCTTCGCAACGATTCAGCGCTGCGCGAGACGATGGTGGCATTGGGCATCAGCGAAACTCTGCTGATCGATGCGCAACGTCCAAGCAATCCCTCACTAAGTTGGCTGCACCATCGCAGTAATGGCGAGGACGCGGGCACACAGTGGTCGATGTCGCTCGGCATCACGGATCTGCTCTGGCTGCCACAACGCCGCCGCGTGGCGTTACAGGAACGCGAGGAGGCGCGTACCGAACTGCTGATGCAGGTCAGTCGCACTCTGGCGGAGACCGATGCCGCTTGGTATGAGTGGATCGGCGCGCGGGTTGCAGCGCAAGCAAGCGGCCTGTTGCGCGAGGCGACCGAACTGTCGCTGGCCCTGGCAGAACGATTCGACGCGGCAGGCAATCTCGAACCGCTGGACCTTGCACGCTACCGCGCCGATGCGGCAGCCGCATCGATTGCCCATCGACAGGCACAGCAGGAGGAAGACACGCAAGCGCATGCCTTGCTGATGCAATTGGGTGTGGCGGGCGATTCGGGAGTGCTGCCACAACGCTCACTGACTCGACCGGACTCGGTACCGGAACTGTCGACGCTGCTGGATCTTTCCCGCCAGTTCAACCCCGACCGGCAGCGCGCGATGGCGGCGCTGGCACGCAGCGAAGCGAACTTGCAGTACGCCCAGCGCAGCGCGTGGCTGGGCAACCTGGAGCTGGAGATAGAACGCGAGTCACGCCCACAGGAGGCACTCGACACCGCCGTGGGGCTGCACTGGCAACTGCCACTGTTTTCGCAGGGCCAGACCCGTCGCCAACGCGCGCGGTGGCAACACCAATTAGCACAGGCGGTCTTGCAGCGCAGTGAGCTGCAGCGCATCCACGCGGTGCAATCGCTGCATGCGCAGCTCACGTCGCACCTGGCGCAAATCGACGATTTCGAGCAGCGTCTGTTGCCCGCACTGAGCGATGCACTGGATGCGCAGCAACGGCGTCAAAACTACATGCTGTCGAGCGTATTCGACCTGCTGCAGACCCGCCGCGAGCAGTTCGCCGCGGCGCGGGAGTACGTGACCGTCGTCGCCCGCTACTGGCGAACCCTGGCCGAGTTGAGTCGCGTGGTCGGCAGCGATCTACCGGTCGCCGCCGCAGAGCGTCCGCGGATTGAACTGGACCGTCTGCTTGGACTGGGCCGGGCCGATATCGATCCACATGCCGGACACAGCGCCCAGCCCACTACGCCTGCCGCTCACACAGGACATCATCACCATGAAAATTGACCGTCGCCAATGGCTGACCGGTGCAGGCAGTGGCTTGCTGCTGGGTGGCCTGCTGCCCGCCTTGCCCCACGCATCGGAAACGTCGACACACGCATCCTCTGCCGCGACACGCGTGCCTGTGCACACACCGAATGGCTGGTCCCTGCCGCATCGGATGATCGATGGCGTCAAGGAATTCCATCTGGTTGCCGAGCAATTCCAGCATGAGTTCGCGCCCGGCTCGCGCGCCACGGTATGGGGTTATAACGGCTCCACGCCGGGCCCAACAATCGAGGCCACCGAGGGTGATCGAGTTCGCATCCTGGTCACCAATCGCCTTCCCGAACATACCAGCGTGCACTGGCATGGCCTGCTGCTGCCAAATGGTATGGACGGTGTCAGCGGACTGACCCAGAAACCGATTCAACCCGGCGAGACCTGGGCCTACGAGTTCACCTTGCGCCAGCACGGTACCCACATGTATCACCCGCATGCGGACGAAATGACGCAGATCGCGATGGGCATGATGGGCTTCTTCATCATTCATCCACGCGATGGCGAACCGGAGCCCATTGATCGCGACTACGCGGTGATGCTGCACAACTGGGCGCTGCACCCGGGCACCTCACGGCCTGATCCGTCGGTGATGACCGATTTCGATCTATGGACGATGAATTCGAAGGTGTTTCCCGCCGTGCAGCCCTTGGTCGCCAGAACCGGTCAACGGGTGCGAATCCGCGTCGCCAATGTGTCGATGTGGAACCATCCGATCCATCTGCACGGGGTGCAGTTCGAAGTCACCGGCAGCGACGGTGGCCGCTGGCCGCGCAACCAGTGGCGAAGAGAAGTCACCGAGATGGTCGGTGTCGGCCAATGCCGCGACATCGAGTTCATCGCGGTCCCCGGCGACTGGGCATTCCACTGCCACATGTCGCACCACACCATGAATGCGATGGGGCACCATGTCGCCAATCCACTGGGCGTCAGCCAGTCGGCGCTGCAGCCGGCACTGCAGCGACTGCTCCCCGACTACATGCCGATGGGCGAGCACGGCATGGCCGAGCATCAAAACCACACCGACAGCGGCCACATGGCGGGACCAGCCAACACACTGCCGATGATGATGGGCAAGGGACCGTTTGGAAATCTGGAAATGGGCGGCATGTTCAATGTGGTGAAGGTTCGCGACGATCTGGCACCGGACGACTATCGCGATCCGGGCTGGTTCGATCATGCCCCGGACACGCTGGCACGCTGCGTCAGCAGCGACCCAACCTACGGATCACCGCACCGCTCACCGACGGCAACAGACTGATCTGACGCCGTTGCGATGTGTCGGTCGAAAGGCACATCGCAACGGTTCAGTGGGTACGCCGCGCTTCCTGTACGCCCGGCACCGCCGCCATCTTGCCAAGCAGATCGCCCAACTGCTGGAAGTCGCCCACTTTCAGCGTGAAGCGCAACTCGACCCGACCGGACGCATCATCCATGCGGCTGTTGACCCCCATGATGTGCGCGTTGGCGACACCAATCACATTGGTCAGATCCTTGAGCAGCCACTTGCGGTCGAAGCCCCGCACCAGCACATCGACCTGATAGCTTTGCGCGCCTTTGCGTCCCCACTCCACCGGCAAAACCCGCTCGGGATGACGCGCGGCGAGATGCTGCATTTCCTCGCAGTCCTGGCGATGCACGCTGACACCTCGGCCCTGCGTCAGATAGCCGACGATCCGGTCACCCGCCACCGGCTGGCAGCATCGCGCCAACTGGGTCAGCAGATTGCCGACACCTTCGATGGTAAATCCGCGATCCGGCTTTGGTGGCTTGGCTGAATAGCTCGGCGCCGGACGCGATTCCTGCTCCGCCTTGGGCGAGCTGACTTCGTGCAAGGCGCGCGCAACCTGACTCGGGCTGAAGTCTCCCAAGGCCACCGCCAGATACAGCTCGTCGACGCGCTGCAATTTCAGCTTGGGCAACGCCGACGACAAATCCAGTTGATGCAGGGCAAGCCGCTTCAACTCGCGATCCAGCAGGTCCTTGCCTGCCTGCAGGTTGCGCGCCTGATCCAGCTTGTGGAAATACGCGCGCACCTTGTCACGGGCGCGCGCTGAGGCAAGAAATCCCGAACCTGCCATCAACCAGTCGCGACGCGGCTCGGAAACCTTGCCAGTGAGAATCTCGATGCGGTCGCCGGAACTGGGCTGGAAGCTCAGCGGCACGATCCGACCATTGACCTTGGCACCCTGACAGCGATGTCCGACTTCGGTGTGTACGTGATAGGCAAAGTCCAGCACCGTGCCACCTTTGGGAAGGTCGATCACCTGCCCCTGTGGTGTCAGCACATACACCCGATCCTCGATCAACTCGGTCGACAATCCCGCCAGCAAGGCCGTGTCGTCCTCACCATCCTTGCCATCCAGCAATTGCCGCATCCAGGCGATCTTGCGCTCGAACTCGGCATCACCGCTGCCACCCTCTTTGTAGCGCCAGTGCGCAGCGACGCCGAGCTCCGCATGCGCATGCATGTCGTGGGTGCGGATCTGGATTTCGAGCGCCTTGCCGTGTGGTCCGATGACCGCCGTGTGCAAGGACTGGTAGTTGTTGCCTTTGGGATTGGCGATGTAATCGTCAAACTCGCTGGGAATCGGTGACCACAGGCTGTGCGCCACACCCAATGCGGCGTAGCAGTTTGCGACATCGTCCACCAGCACCCGCACGGCACGGATGTCGTACAGGTCACTGAAATGCACGTCCTTGCGCTGCATCTTTTTCCAGATGCTGAAGATGTGCTTGGGACGGCCCGCGACATCACCACGAATCCCGGCCTTGAGCAGGGCGTCGCGCAAACTGGATTTGGCCTCCTCGATGAAACTCTCGCGGTCACCACGCTTCTCGTCGAGCAAACTGGCGATACGACGATAGGTGTCCGGCTGCAGATAGCGAAACGCCAGATCTTCCAGCTCCCACTTCAACTGCCAGATCCCAAGACGGTTGGCCAGCGGCGCATGGATATCGGCAGAGAGCTGCGCCAGAGCCCGACGCTGATCCTCGGGCAAGTTCGCGGCGGCGCGCATGCGCGCCAGCTGCCGCGCCAACAAAATCAATACCACACGCAAATCGCGAATGATCGCCAGTAGCAGGCGCCGCAAACCCTCAGCGCCGCTTTTCGTGCCGCGCTCGTGATAGATCGGCCAGACCTTTTCTGCCTCGGCCTGTCCTTGCAACAGCAGACCGACCGCGCCTTCAGTCGGAATCGGCGGCGCCACCAACCCCGCCTGGGCGCAGGAAAACAGAACAGCAGCGAGCAAGGTGTCGGCATCGGCGCCCAGGCGATCCAGCAATCCCAGCGTTTGTGCCAGCTCGCGTCCGTCGTCGCCTGTCCCGCTCTGGGTCGACGCCCACGCCGAAAATGCGTCAGGTAAGGCGCAGGACTTTCCGCCGCGCTGTCCGAGCCAATCCGCAACGCTGGTGATTTCCGCTTTGCTCATGCCACACAGTGGACCGCAAAAAGAAACGCCGGAGCAAGCTCCGGCGTTTCATACGCGAATGATGGTTAAGGCTTAATTGCCCATCGAGAAGGTGATCTGACCACTGGCCTGCGCACCACCGGAGTCCTGAACCCTGACCGTGCAGGTGAAGGCCAACGTTGCAGGTGCATTTTTGCGATAGGTCCACGCCAGGGCAAAATCACTTCCCGATGCCTGTGCTGACGCAGGCGTCAGTTGCGGCAAGACGGCAAACAGATTGCTGAGGCTGCCTGTACCATTCGCAAGCACACAGTCTCCTGCAAGCAGCGTCACCGGCTGAACGAGTTGCGCGCTCTCGTTGGAAGGCCCGGAGATGACGTCTTCGGCAAAGCTGCTGATGCTCACGGTGCACGCCGTATTTCCCGAATCGAAGCAGTTAGCCTCCATGGTGGGGAACTGCAAAGCTCCCTCCAGCGGATTGCCGGTGATATCAGTCGGGACGTCGCCTGTGGCCGATTGCACTACTGTCGTACTGAACAGGCTGAACGTGGGTGCGTCGTTCACCGCCGCCACCTCAACAGTGAATTGCATCACGCGCTGAGCACCGCGAGCATCGGTTGCGGTCAAGGTTACCGTCGAGCTTCCCGCGGCTTCCGGCTGCGGGGCGACAAACAGTTCCCACGTATCCCCCGCACGAGGTCCCAGCAATCCATCATTGGGAATCAGCGAGACGTTCGAACTGTTCGCAGTGAAGCTGGTGATCGCGTCCTGTTCCGCGTCCGTCATCGTGCACTCGAACTCCCGAACACCATCGTCCTCTTGCATGTTCAGCGGGTTTGGCAGCGCATTCGGGCCCGAACCGATCTGGGGATCGATACAGGTAATGACGGGACCGGTGTTCTCAAGCAATGTCACGATGGCCGACGCCACGTTGTCCTCGTTGGATACATCGCCCTTCGACACTTCATCGTTCGGTGCGTAGAACAGGGCGGTGCTGATCGCCACCTTGTCATCGACGTCGGCCGTGACGACCTCGCGGGTGACGGTGTAATCCCGATAGCCGCCCGCAGCCAAGGTGATATTCGCAAGATCCAGTTCGCCACTGCCGATACCGCAGCTCTGCTCGAGCTCGTTCTCGCAGCTCCATGCACCAATCGTCACTCTGGGCTGCATAGGCACAGGCGGATTGAGGACCGATGCATCCGGCGTGAACTCGCGCAGGCGAACGCCAGTCGCGGTGGCGCTACCCACGTTGCGAATCCGGACCACGTACTGGAACGGCTGATCGATATAGGCCTGAATATTGCGGGTCAGATAACGCTCGCCGTCGTCGAGAATCTCGATTCGAAGATCCGCTTTGGACTCCGGTGTTTCCATGCCATCCGCAAAAATCAGGTCCGGGTTACCCGGATCAACGTTGACACCGGGTGCTGGCACATCCGGGGCGTTGTCTACCAGCGTGCTGTAGGGGATGGCATGGCACTGCACCCAGCTACCGTAGGTGGCACCAGCCGAAGTCGGAGTAAAGCGCGCCGTACTGGGCAGCGCGTATTCCAGACCACTGATACCCGTCAGCGTCTGCGTGCTGCCGTCCGGATCGGTCAGCGCAATTTGCAACAGAGGCGCGGAATCAATGGGATAGAAACTCTCACAAAGGGCTGGCTCAACGATGCCGAAACCAACCTCGCGGCTCAGCACGTTGTAGGCCACCGGTCCAGTCAGAAGAATGTCCTGGGTGTTGCCGGGAAACCGGACCTTCAGGTTGGCGGCGGTCGCCTTCATGGCGCAGTCCGCCGACATCGAGCTATCGACGGCCACGATGCGCAGCGCCGTACCGTCATCAACCAGAACGATCTGACCGGGCACCAAAGCGGATCCATCGGCCGGACACACTGTCCGCAACTCACCTTTGCCAGAGATCGAAGCGCTGAAGGTCGCAGCCGCCGATGACATAACCGGCGTAGTTACCAGCGCCAAGGCGAGCCATGCCACGGCAGGTCTGCGCTTCAGTGTCGTCAGACTATGCATTCAGAGAGCTCCATCCAATGGTTGACAGAGCGAAAGGTAGCCCCGCACGCCTCGACAATCCAGCCCGAGTTCCCAATTCCGCGAAAATTTGACGAATCGATTAAGGCAACGGTTAAGGTCCGACATTCCGGCACTGACCGGATACGTCCGATCTTGGCCGGAACACTGCATCGCCAGTTGAGGCGGTTCGGCGTCCGGGCGAACAAGCACCTCGATCAGACTGGCGGCGCTGACCCGGGGATTGATCCTTGGAACGACTGACCAGATCGACCAGTGGTTGCCCGTCTTTCCGGATAAGCGATCTATGCGTCCGAAGCAACTGTTAGACTCCTGCCACGTCTTGCTGCCTCCTCAACGCCATGAACTCCAAACCGCTGCTGTTCGTTATCTTCGCTCTGGCCACAATGTCTGGCCTTCTCCATGCCAACGAGTTCTCCTCGCTTGAAGAACGAATGAGCCAGAGCGAGTTCGATGCTGCCGGATTGAACAAACTGAGCGCGCAGGAGTTGGCAGCACTGAACGCGTGGTTACGCAACACCGATGCGGTGGCTTCCACTCATTCTCCGGCAGAGTTGGATCGAACCGGATTTCTGCCCGGCCGGGACATGCCGGATCGCGTGACCTCTCGAATCAGCGGAACCTTCAAGGGATGGTCGGGAAACACCACATTCCACCTCGACAACGGTCAAGTCTGGCAGCAGGCCGAGCCGAGCACGTTGGCTGGAGTCAGCCTCGAGTCACCAGAAGTCCAGATCAAGGCCGGCATGGTCAGTGGCTGGTATCTCAAGGTTGAGGGTTACAACAAGCAGGTCAAAGTACGCCGCATACGCTGAAGCCCAGTGGCATTGCTGCCGCAGCCTCACCCGGCCCGCGCCAGCTCCAGCAACTTCGCCAACCGCTTGGCTGACACGGGTTCGCGGGTGCCAAGCTCCTGCGCAAACAGCGAAACCCGAAACTCTTCCAGCGCCCAGCGAAGCGCTTGCCAAGAAGGCTCTTTCGCCCGTCCTTGGTCATGGGCGTCGCGCAGCGCCTGCGCGAAGCCAATCACTTCGAGCATCCGCGCTTGGTCCTTGCCGGGACCATTGCGCAGGCGCTCGGCGCGCAAACGCATCGCCTTCAGGTAACGAGGCAGTTCGTTGAGGCGGTCAAACGGTGTCTCGCGAAGGAAGCCGGGATGAACCAACCCACGCAACTGGGCGCGCAAATCGTCGTAGTTGGCGGTGGCAAAACCCATCAGCGGCGGATTGAGCAAGGGCAGCAGCTCGGCGTATGCCGCGACAATCTGTTCGGTGAGTTGCAGGCGACGTGTCGCTTCCGCAAACAACTCGCGCCCGACGCGCTGTGATAGCGCCACGAAATCCGCGTTGCTGCGTATGTCGACCAGCTGTTCCCCACATACGGCATTCAACGCGGCCTCGACCAGATCTTCGCGCAGTCGTTCGCTGCTCTCCACCGACGCGTACAGCAGACCGGTGCGCGGCGAGATGGGCAACTGCTTGCGTGCCTGCTTGATGCGATCAGCGACGCCCGCCACCAGCAGCGCGCGCACACCCGATGGGTGTTGCTGACGCGCCGAGTCACGGTCCGCGAAAACCCGCAATACCACCTGCTCTTCTTCAACGACGAGCGCAGGAAACGCGGGCACGCCAGCCACACCGGCGGTCTGTTCGGGAACACCGTCCGATGGAAACGCCGTCAGCACCTGACCTTCGATTCGCTTTCCCGCCTCGGCGGCAAACGCCGCCTGCGCGCGCTCGCGCCAGTTCAAGCGCAGATGCTCAAGATCGCGCGACTCCTCCAGCACGCGACGACCTTCACTCAGACGCAGGTTGAAATTCAGGTGCGCCGGCAAGCCGGATAGATCCCAGGCATCCTCCGGCACACTGACTCCCGTGCTACGCAACAGGAACCGGGTCAGTGCGTCGATCAGCCGCTCGCTGGCGCGGCCCGGACTCTGCGGCCCGAGACCATTGACGAAGGCGCGTGCAAAGTCCGGCACTGGCACAAAATTGCGTCGAATCGCCTTGGGCAAGCTACGCAACATCTCGGCGACGCGATCCTCCAGCAAGCCCGGAACCAGCCATTCCAGTCCGCGTGAATCCAATGCATTCAGCAGATGCAGGGGCAAATGCAGGGTGACCCCGTCGTCGACCGCACCGGGCTCGAATCGATAGCTCAGCCGCAACCGGACATCGCCGACACGAAACTCGGCAGGGAAGCGCGCGGCATCGCTGGTCTCCTGCGGCAGAAGGTCGTCAACCGACCACTCCAGCGCCGCGCGCTGTTCCGGCGAGAGCCGTTTGTACCAGGCTTCCAACTCCTGCGCGGAAGCCACGTCGTCAGGCAATCGTTTGGAATACCACTCGGCCTGAGCCTCCTCATCAATCACGATGCCGACGCGGCGCAGCTTGGCCTCCTCTTCCATGGCGCGCTGCAATACCCGCTGATTGCGTTCCAGCAAGGGAATCCGCAGATTGACCTCGGCGGTCACCAATCCTTCGCGGATGAACAACTGTCGCGCGTGCGCCGGATCGATGTTGGCATAGGAAATCGGTCGCTTCGGTGCCAGCACCAGACCATGCAGGCTGATCTGTTCCGACGCGATCACCCGTCCCTGACTCCGCGACCAGTGCGGATCGTAGTGGCGGCGCGTGAGCAGATGCGGGGCGACTTCGATCACCCAGTCGGGCTCGATGGCGGCATTGATCAGGCCGTAGACCTTCTGCGTTTCCAGCAAGGCCGCCGAAAGCACCCAGAGCGGCGGCTTGCGCGCCAATGCCGATCCGGGGAACAACTGGAAACGACGCTGACGTGGCGCCTCGAACTGCTGCTTCTCGTTCTTGCGTCCGATCTGCGCGGGCAGACCACACAGAATGGCCTTGTGCAATGCCGGGTATTCGGCGGCGTCGGCTTGCAGGGCCAGACCCAGCTCCTCGCTGGTGATCAACAACTGGCGATGCAGTTCGCGCCATTCGCGCATCCGCAGGAAGGACAGGAAATGCTTGCCACACCAGTCGCGCAACTGCGATTGCGTGCGCGCTTCGTGCTCGGCCTGGTAGGCCGCCCACAGCTTGAGTACCCCGACGAACTCCGAGCGCGCGTCGGCGAACAGCGCATGCGCGTTGTCCGCTGCTTCGCGCGCCTCGGCCGGACGTTCACGCGGGTCCTGAATACTGAGAAAGGCCACGATGGCCAGCATTTCCCTGACACAACCCTGTTCGCCCGCCGCAAGCAGCATGCGCGCCAGTTTGGGATCCAGCGGAAGTCGCGCCATGCGTCGACCGCGATCCGTGATGCGACGCTCGCGGTCCACCGCCCCCAGTTCGATCAACTGCTGCCAGCCGTCATTGATGGCGCGTGAGTCAGGGGCGTCGATAAACGGGAACTGCTCGATCCGACCCAGCCCCAGGGCCAGCATGCGCAGAATGACGCCCGACAAAGCCGAACGCAGAATCTCCGGATCGCTGAACTCGGGTCGGGACTGAAACTCGTCTTCGCCGAACAGGCGAAAACAAACACCTGCGGCAATGCGGCCGCAACGCCCAGCGCGTTGATTGCACGAGGCCTGACTGATCGGCTCGACCTGCAGACGGTCAAGCTTCTGGCGTGGGCTGTACCGCTTGATCCGCGCCTGCCCCGGATCGATGACATAACGGATTCGCGGCACCGTGAGCGAGGTTTCCGCCACGTTGGTCGCCAGCACGATGCGTCGTTGCGGACCGGGATGGAAAACCAGATCCTGATCGCGCGTCGAGAGTCGCGCATACAAGGGCAACACCACGGTCTCGCGGTACTTGCGACGGCTCAGCAGCAAATGGGTTTCCCGGATTTCGCGCTCGCCGGGCAGAAAGATCAGCACGTCGCCCAAAGGATTTTCGTGGTTGATCTCGTCTATAGCGGCGAGAATGCCATCGCTGACCGACATCACCTCCTCACCACCCAAGGCTTCGGCCTTGCCGCCCAGCGGGCGGTAGCGCATTTCCACCGGATAGCTTCGCCCCTCCACACGGATCACCGGCGCATCGTTGAAATGTTTTGAGAAGCGCTCGGTATCGATGGTGGCCGAGGTCACGATCAACTTGAGGTCGGGACGGCGCTGCAGCAGCGTCTTCAGATAACCCAGCAGGAAATCGATATTGAGGGAGCGTTCGTGCGCCTCATCGAGAATGATCGTGTCGTATCGCGACAGCTCGCGATCGGATTGAATCTCCGCGAGCAGGATGCCGTCGGTCATGAACTTGATGTAGGTCTGCTCGCCAACCTGCTCGTTGAAGCGCACCTGGAATCCGACCGCCCCGCCAATCTGCGTGCCCAGCTCTTCGGCCACGCGTCGCGCAACGGCGCGGGCGGCGATGCGTCGTGGCTGGGTACAACCGATGACCCCTGCCTCGCCGCGTCCCGCAGCCAGGCACAGCTTCGGCAGTTGGGTGGTCTTCCCCGAACCGGTTTCACCCGCGATCACCACGACACGATGCTTGCGAATGCTCGCAATGATCTGCTCGGCCTCCCGTGTGATCGGCAGCTCATCCTCGAACTGCGGACTGGGTTTGCCGTCTGCCCGGCGTTGGCGCGCCTGGACGGACGCGTGCAAGGCCTGTTCGAAGGCGGTTCGTTTGGCGACATCCTCGGCCGCACGCGACCAGGCAGACCACAGGCCATGCAAGCGCCGCTGATCCCGACTCAAGCCGAGTCGAAGGTCATGGCGCGCACGTTGCAGGGCGGCATCCGCTGGCGATGGCCGCTCGGTCGAAGTCATCTTGGTCAAGACAGGTCGTCATTGAGTGTGGCTATGGATCGGCCACGGAAATTCAATTTTACCGCGCTGGCCAGCGGCGTATGCTGACTCCGTCACCCGCCCCCAACGAGTTGAGGATCGCAAGGATGAAAATCGACATTGGCATCACCGACAAACAACGCAAGAAGGTTGCCGACGGCCTGTCGCACTTCATGGCTGACGCCTACACGCTCTACATGAAGACGCACAACTACCACTGGAACGTCACCGGACCCATGTTCAACAGCCTGCACCTGATGTTCGAAGGCCAGTACAACGAACAATGGACCGCATTGGACGCGATTGCCGAACGGATTCGCTCGCTGGGCTTCAAGGCGCCAGGCACCTATGCGCAGCTGGCGAAACTGACCAGCATTGCAGAGGACGCCGATGGCGTCGTGCCGGAAGCCAAGGAAATGATCAAGCAGCTTGTTCTGGGCAACGAGGCGGTTTGCCGGAGTGCGCGCAAAGTGCTGAAGGCGGCCGGTGAAGCCGGTGACGAGCCCACCGCCGATCTGCTCACGCAACGCCTGGTGATCCACGAAAAGAACGCCTGGATGCTGCGTTCGCTGCTGGACTGACAAGCCATGGCGTCACGGCGAATCCGGCTCGCGGGTCGGGTTCGCCCTTTGACGGTTTTCGGCCCTGACGCCGCGCACTCGCCGCACTACACTGCGCTTCCTGTTTTCGCCGATGAGCCGTCGTGGCCCCCACCCTGCGCGCACAACTGCAGATTCACTTCTGTGTCTTTCTCTGGGGCTTCACCGCCATCCTCGGCAAGCTGATTTCGCTGCCCGCCTTGCCACTCGTGTGGTGGCGCATGCTGCTGGTGGCGGGCACGCTGGCGCTGCTGCCGCGCATCTGGCGACACCTGGCCAACATGTCGCGGCGGTTGCGCTGGGCCTACGCCGGTATTGGTGCATTGGTCGCGCTGCATTGGGTCACGTTCTACGCCTCCATCAAGCTCTCCAATGCGTCGGTCGCCGCGACCTGCATGGCGATGGGTTCGGTGTTCGTCTCGATGATCGAGCCGCTGCTCGCCAAGCGCGCCTTCCGGCGTCGCGAACTGTTGCTTGGCGTGGCGGTGATTCCGGGCGTGATGCTGGTGGTCGGCGGCGTTCCAAGTGGGATGCACCTCGGGATCGCAATCGGGGTGTTCTCCGCCTTTGTCGTCGCAATTTTCAGCGCACTGAACAAACGTCTGGTCGAGCACGCCGACCCGCTGGCGGTCACCGCGCTGGAAATGGCGGCCGGTGCCGCGACCGTCGGACTGTTGTCACCGCTGCTGTTGCTGTTGTTTCCGTTGCCGGATGGCAGCGCTTGGTGGCCGGATCTGCGTGATGGCGGTTATCTGTTGCTGCTGGCATACGCCTGCACCCTGTTGCCCTTCACGCTGTCGTTGATCGCGCTGCGCCACATGAGCGCCTTCAGCGCCCAGATGGCGGTGAATCTGGAGCCGGTCTACACCATCGCCTTCGCCATCGTCCTGTTTCAGGAACAACGCGAGCTGGGCTTGAGCTTCTATCTCGGCGTGACCTTGTTGCTGTTGGCGGTCACCGCCCATCCCCTGCTGGACTGGTGGCACACCCGACGCCAGCAACCCGCGCAGCATCCGGAAATGCTGATGGCCGCCGAGGCCAAGGACATCATCGACTGAACACCGTCACCAACGACGAGGGCCGCATCGCGGCGGCCCTCGGCGTGGTCACAACGGGAACGCGTCAGACCAGCTTCTTGTAGCGCACGCGCTTGGGCTTGGCACCCTCTTCACCCAGACGGCGCTTCTTGTCTTCCTCGTACTCGCGGTAGTTACCCTGGAAGAACTCCACATGCGAATCGCCTTCGAAAGCGAGGATGTGGGTCGCGATACGGTCCAGGAACCAGCGGTCATGGCTGATCACCATCACGCAGCCGGGGAACTCCAGCAGCGCGTCTTCCAGTGCGCGCAGGGTTTCGATGTCGAGATCGTTGGAGGGTTCGTCCAGCAACAGCACGTTGCCGCCCTGCAACAAGGTCTTGGCCAGATGCAGTCGCCCGCGCTCGCCGCCCGACAAGGTACTGACGATCTTCTGTTGATCCTGTCCCTTGAAGTTGAAGCGCCCGATATAGGCGCGCGACTGGATCTCGATGCCATTGATGTTGAGGATGTCCGAACCGCCCGACACCTCCTGGAAGACGTTGTGATTGCCCTCCAGCTTGTCGCGACTCTGGTCGACATAGGCCAACTTGACGGTTGGCCCGATGGCCACTTCACCGGAGTCGGGCTTCTCGATGCCGGTAATCATCTTGAACAGGGTTGACTTGCCGGCGCCGTTCGGGCCGATGATGCCGACGATCGCACCGCCGGGAATGATGAAGCTCAAGTCATCGATGAGCATGCGGTCGCCAAACGATTTACTGACGTGCTTGAACTCGATGACGCTGTTGCCGAGTCGCTCACCCGGCGGAATGAAAATCTCGTTGGTCTCGTTGCGGCGCTGGTAATCGACGGATTGCAATTCCTCGATGCGCGCCAAGCGGGCCTTGCCCTTGGAGCGCCCGCCCTTGGCGTTCTGGCGCGCCCATTCCAGTTCCTTGGCAATCGCCTTCTGGCGCGCCTTCTCCTGATTTTCTTCCTGCTTCAGGCGCTCGTCCTTCTGCATCAGCCACTCGGTGTAGTTGCCTTTCCACGGAATACCGCGACCGCGATCCAGTTCGAGAATCCACTCTGCGGCGTTATCGAGGAAGTAGCGATCATGGGTCACCGCCACGACGGTTCCGGGGAAACGCGCCAGGAACTGTTCCAGCCACTCCACCGACTCGGCGTCAAGATGGTTGGTCGGTTCGTCCAGCAGCAGCATGTCGGGCTTGGACAACAGCAGTCGGCACAGGGCCACACGACGCTTTTCACCACCGGACAGGTTACCGATCACGGCCTCCCAGGGCGGCAGTCGAAGCGCGTCGGCCGCGACTTCCAGTTGCTGCTCCAGCGTATGTGCATCGCCGGACTCCAGAATGGCCTCCAGCCGGGCCTGCTCCGATGCCAGCTTGTCGAAGTCTGCACCCTCTTCCGCGTAGGCCGCATAGACCTTGTCCAGGTCGGCCTGCGCGCTGAGGATATCGCCGACGCCTTCCTCGACCGCTTCGCGAACGGTCTGATCGGGCGTCAGGCGCGGCTCCTGCTCCAGATAGCCCACCTTGATGCCAGGCTGCGGACGGGCCTCACCGACGAAGTCCTTGTCCACGCCCGCCATGATGCGCAGCACCGTGGACTTGCCCGCACCATTGAGGCCAAGTAGACCGATCTTTGCGCCGGGAAAGAAGGACAGCGAGATGTCCTTGATGATTTCGCGCTTCGGCGGCACGACCTTGCTGACGCCGATCATGGTGTAGATGTATTGCATGGTTCACCCGGAGCAATGGGCATGACCGCAACGCGCGGGATGCGCGGCGGAATCTGCCGTTGAAGAACGGCGCCATTTTAGCAGGCTGTTGAAAAACGCCCTGAAGAAGGCGAGCCAAGAACGGCTTGCACGAAGGACAGGCACGCCAAGTGCTTGATCTGTTTGGTCTGTCACACGCTGACACCGTGATGCGGCGACTTGAAGAAGGCGGCAAAGCGCCAGGAGCCCGTGGATGCGCTGCCCGCGTTTTGCCGCAATCGATCAGCGCCGGGTCGTTTCATGGCCCGATAGCGTCGTCAGCGCGGGCTTGAATGGAACTCCCTGAACGAGCAAGGAGTTGGACATGTCCATGGCAAACGACACGGCGCAGCAGGATCGTCGCGAGACCCGTTCACCACGGTTGCGCAGCCTGTTGCCTACCGATGCGCAGGACGTCGCCCACTGGCTGCAGCGGATCGAGCGCGGCCAGACGCCCGGACTGCGGACAAACCTGCAGACGGTGGCGACAGACAACGCCAGCAACAAGGCGCCGCCGCAGCACTACCGTGCGGCGGTGATCACCGGACTTCGCGACTGGCGGACATCCTGAGCCGCCCAGCCCGCCCATGTCGCGCGCACGCCGCGTCGCATTGGAAAAATCAGAGCCCGAGTTCACCGAGCAAGCGCTGCGCCGGATGCGCCGGGTCGAGCTCGCGCCGAACCACGCTGGCCGCCGCGCGCAACACGTCGGCATCATGCGATGCCGCTCCGCCGTCCGCGGCCCGCAGCAATTGCAGCTCGGCGCGTATCGGATGGCCCACGCCCCAATGACTGGCGAGCACCTCATCCGCGTGCTGCAGTGCCAGACGTCGCTGTTCCGGATCACCGGAAAGCGTTGCGATATGCGCCTGACAGCGAAAGATGAAGACGCGTAGCAAGGGGTCTGCTTCAGGTAAGGATTTCAAGGCCAGAACGACCGCGCGGATGTCACCTGCAGCGCGAACCGGATCACCCTGACGCGCCAGCAACCATGCGTGCAAGGCGCGCGAACCAAGCGTCTGCGCATCGTTCTCGCCGAAGGTCTGACGCCGCGCTTGCAGGGCCTTCTCCAGCAGCGGGGCAGCCTCAATATCGCGCCCCTGCTTGACCAATACCCGCGCCAGATTGTGTTGCGCACGCGCCACCAGGCCATGGCCCTCGCCAAGATGCGTCAGGCGCGAAGCGAGCGATTGTCGATACAGCGACTCTGCGCTGGCATAGGCACCACGATCTTCATACAGCGAGGCCAGATTGTTCTGCAGCCGCGCCGCGTCCGCACTGTCTTCGCCGGAGAGTGTCACGGTCAGATCCAAGGACTGCCGGTAAAACCCCGCTGCATCGCGGTAACGTCCCGCGTCGTGCAACACATTGGCCAGCTCGTTGGCGGCATCCGCGACGAAGGCGGAATGCTCGCCGTGAATGCGGGTTCGCGCCTGCAAAATCTCGCGAAACAGCGCTTCCGCCGTCGCATAGTCACCGCGATCACGCCGAACCCTGGCCTGATTCTCCAGCGTGGTCAGCGCATTGGGATGCGCGCGCCCAAGCTGATCCGTCTTGATGGCGAGCGACTCGGCATAAAGTTGCTCCGCCTTGTCGAGGTCACCCAAGTGATGGGCCATCATGCCCAGGTTGTGCAGCGTCGTTGAGACCTTCAGGCTGCGTGGCCCGAACAACGTGCTACGGATCTGCAGAACCTGCTCGAACAGGGATTTGGCCTCTTCGTGCTTGAAGTTTTCATCCAGAATGAGGGCCAGCGTCGTCATCGACTGCGCACGCCCTTCTGACACCTCGGGCAGAACTTCCCGCGCCACGGCATACGCCGCGCGAGCCACCGTTTCGGCCTTGCGCAGTTCACCCTGACGCCAGAGCCCCTGCGCCTGCGCGTTCAATACCTCGAAATGCGTGCGCTCATCCGCAATCGGAATGGCGGCGGCCTTGTCAAAAAGCTGGAGCGCTTCGGTTGGCAGCCCCATCGCGTGGTACACCCAGCCGAGTGCCAGCAATTGGCGCAACTGCAAGGCCGGTGCGGCCTTCAGGCCACTGTCGATTTGCGCACGCGCCGCATCCAGCAATTCGCGCGCGGTGATTCCGGGTCGCGCGCCCTTTTCCGGATTGGCGTACTCGAAGACCGACTGCAGATACTCGAGAACCAGCCGACTCTGTTCCGCCTCCTGCCGCGCCTGCGCCTCCGCCAGCTGGGTGCGTTGCAACTGGTGAACCAGACTCAGCGTGAAGGTGGCCGCCATCACCATCATCACCGCCAATCCGGCGACCAAAGGCCAGCGACGGCGCACGAAACGTCGAAACCGGTAACCCAGTCCATTACCGCGCGCCTGCACGGGATGGTGCTCAAGAAACCGACCGATGTCATCGGCCATCGCCGCCGCGCTCGCATACCGATGTCCCTGCGATTCGGCACACGCCATCATGACGATGGCATCCAAGTCACCGCGCAGCCGTCGACCCCATGACACCTTGTCTTGTAGCGCGCGTTCGCTGGGCGGCACGGTGGGCGCCGCATCCATGCGAACGGTCGCGCTGGCCTCCGGACTCTCGTGCGAAAGCAGTTCGGCCAGAATCAGCCCCAGGCTGTAGACGTCGCTGGCAACTCCCACGCTGGCACCGGCTTTCTGTTCCGGACTGGCGTAGCGGGGCGTCATGTAGCCACCGCCCTCGCCACGACCCTCCGCCCCGACCAGACGGGCAATGCCGAAGTCCAGCAAGACCGGGAAGCCGTTGCGACGGACGAGGATGTTGGAGGGCTTCAGATCACAGTGCAGGATCATTCGCTGGTGCGCGAAATGCACGGCCCGGCAAATTTGCTGAAACAGGCGCAGACGCGCTTCCAGACCGAGTTGCTGCTCGCGACACCAGCGGTCGACACGAATGCCTTCGACGTATTCCATCACCAGGTGCGGACGACCACTGGCATCGGCTCCACCGTCGAGCAGACGCGCAATGTGCGGATGGACCAGATCGGCGAGAATCTGTCGCTCGCGTCGGATCAACTGCTCGTCCTCCGGACGCGCCAGCGCGCGCAGACGCTTGATCGCGACACGCTGCTCGTATTGCCCGTCGCCTCGCTCGGCCAGATAGACCCGCCCCATCCCACCTTCGGCGAGGGTCGAGAGAATCCGCCACGGCCCCAACCGGGTGCCCGGCGCCAGCTCTTCATCCAGTGAGGCCAACACTTCCTGCAATGGCCGCTGCAAGGCAACGCCGCGCGTCTGCGCGTCACACAGGGCGATGACCTCATCGGCCAGATCGGCGCTGGCACCCAGATCGTACAAAGCCTGACGCCATTCACTGGCCGGGCGTTCACAAACCAGGTCAAACAGGCGGCGGATTTCGGACCAGTCCAGCGTAGTCATCTCAGTGATTTTCCGTTCCGCTCAGGAACTGCTGCATGGCGGTGGCGGTGCGCTGGGTCTGCTCGAACATCGGCATGTGATTGCAATCCGCGATCTCCACCCGCGTCGCCTGCGGAATGCGTTGGGCATATTGGCTGGCGGCGTCGATATCGATGACCTCATCCTCGCTGCACCACAGCAACAACGTGGCCTGCCCTACGCGCACCGCCTCGCGCCCGGGCAAATCCGCGTTGGCGCTGAAGGCGATCGCATCGAGCACAGCACGCTCGAACGAGGCATCACGCAGGCGCCGTTGTACCAATCCCTCGCTGAGCGGCCAAGGCAGACTGGGAGGGTGCTTCATCAACACCCGGAAGTAGCGCGGCAAGTCCTCGGTAGTACGGACGGCAAACGGCATCTGGCCCGCCAACACGGCGCGACTGAAGTCGTTGTCGCGAAACTTCACCCCGGCTGCGTCAACCAGCATCAGACGACCGACCCGATCCGGCCGGGAGGCCGCCGTGACCGCGGCGATTCCACCCCCCATCGAATGCCCCACCAGCACCACATCGCGCAGATCGAGCGCGTCCAGGAAGGCACCGACGCGCTGTGCCTGTTCGGCAAATCCATACACCGCATCGTCGCGACGCTCGCTGTCACCCCAGCCGGGCAAATCCAGCGCAATGAAGTTGGCCTGCTCGCGCATCGCGCGCATCAGCACCAACCAGTTTTCCTTGCGTCCGGTAAACCCGTGCAACAGGACCAGCGTAGGGCGATCAGGCTGCTCGCGCATGGCCAGCCACGCGAGTTGATGATCACCAACCTGCGTGGCATGCACCTCGGCACCGGAGCGCCAGGCATCCAGCGCGAGCGCGGCCTGCAACACCGATTCCGGCGCGCGCCAACCCCACACGAGAAACGCCGAAACAGCCAGCACCAATCCGAGACCCAACCTCGCCAGCCATTGCCGCCGCCGTCGTTGCCGCTGGCGTCGCCGCCGCGTCATGGCGATTCTGGAACGGCATCGCTTCCGAGCAGCGCCTGCACCGATGCCGTGGTGATCGGGTGATATCCCGGCTTCGCTGCCGCGAACACCTCGCGCGCGAACACGCGGCCATCCGGATCACTCACCAGCGCCTCATAAGTCGGCATGATCAGCTTGCGACGCCCCACTCGCTTGAGAAACTCCGCCATCGCCGGACGCGCCTCGAAATAGCCGCTACGCACGGTGAGGGGATACCACCGCTGTGCCAATTCACCATTCGGTGTGCCGGTGAACGAGAATGCGCTGTCCAGTTCGACCAACTGGACTCCCTCCATCTGGCTCGGCAAGCCTTCGAGAAAATGCACCCACTCCTGCGTGCTCCAGCCATCGGTCGGCAGATCCGTCGCCGTCGACTTGCCGTTGAGGAAATCACGCCGTGCGGCATCCACAGCAGCGAATCGTGACGACGACGATGCCACGGCAAACTCGGGAATTCCCGGCTCGTACAACCAGGCATCCAGCTCGATAGCCGAGACCGCATCCGGCTCCTTGGCGATCAACTCGGCGCGCAGATAGTCGATGAACTGGCCGCTGTGGATGCTTTGAAATGCGAAGTGATCGAAGTAGCTGCGCAGGAACGCATCAAACGCCTCGCGCCCGAAACGTTGCTCCAGAAACATCAGGAACCACTGCCCCTTGATGTAGGCGACATCGGTCAACGCGTCGTCCGGATCTCGACCCGCCAGAGGCGGCAGCACCAGCAACTGATCCGCCACCGCGAGCTGCTGCATTTCCGCCTTCAGACCATTCTGACTGATGACGTTTTCCATCTGCGCCTGCTCAACGCCGTAAAGCGCTTCGACAACGCGGTTCTCGACGTAGCTGGTGAACCCCTCGTTCAACCAGATGTCCTTCCAACTCGCATTGGTGACCAGGTTGCCGGACCAGGAATGCGCCAGTTCATGCGCGATCAGGCTGACCAGACTCTTGTCGCCGACGATGACCGTGGGGGTGATGAAAGACAGACGCGGGTTCTCCATGCCGCCAAACGGGAAACTCGGCGGCAGGATCAACAGGTCGTAACGCTCCCACCGATAGGGCCCATACAGCGCCTCGGTGGCCTGAATCATCTTTTCGGTATCGGCGAATTCCGCGCTGGCGGCCTCCAGCGTGGCCGGCTCGGCCCAGATGCCGCTGCGCTCGGAAATCGACTGGAAGCGCAGGTCCCCCACCGCGATGGCCATCAGATAGGACGGGATCGGCTGCCGCATGCGAAACACATAGTCGCCATCGCGCGTCTCATCCGGCATGTTGTCCGCGCTCATCACCGCCATCAGATTGGCGTCGGTCTCGATGTGCGCGCTGTAGGTGTAGCGAACACTCGGTGTGTCCTGCAGTGGCACCCAACTGCGAGCATGGATCGCCTGCGACTGACTGAACAGGAAAGGATGCTTGCCGCCCGCCGTCATCGCGGGCTCCAGCCATTGCAGACCGGACGCCTGCGGCGAGGTGCGATATCGAATCCGCACGACGTCGTACTGGCGGCGCATCGACACCGTGAGCTTGCTGCCAAAGATCGGATCGGCCGCTGCCAACTCGAACTTCAGCTTGCGCCAGTTGCCGTCTTCGGCTCGCCCCAGAACGCGGACGATGTCGAGGTCACGGGTGTCCAGCACCAGCTCACGGGCCTCGGCATCACGCCAGTCCAGGCCCAGATCCGCCGTACCCGAGAGTTGTCGCGCAGCAAAGTCGACACGCAAATCCAAGCCAAGATCGCGGATGCGAACCCGTTCCGGTTGCGCGTAGCTGTGTTCGTCCTGCAATCGCGCCAAGGGATCGCTCGCCAGAACCGCTGTCGCCAGCAGCGCCATGCCCACCGCCCACATCACCCGCCAGAACCGCACCATTGCCACACCTGCGCTTAGCCAGACCAGCGGGAAGTCTACCCGCTGGCTGCGGCGCTACTCCAGAATCAACTCGGCATCGCCCGAGAAGGTTTCGATGCGAATGCGCGCCGCACCTGCACCCAGGCGTGTGCGAAGGCTGGCGCCGGGTCCGAACTCCTCACGCTCCACTTCACCGACCGGTGATTCGATGTCCCCACTGAAGGTTTGAACCTCCAGCTCTGCCGAGGTGTTGCCCGGCCATCGGAGATGCACATCGCCGCTGAGGCTTTCCACCCGGATCTGGGCGTCCGCGGCCACGCCATGACGCAGCATCACATCACCCGACACCACTTCGAGATCCAGTTCGGACAGCGCGGCATTGCTTTCCAGGGCGACGTCGCCGGACACACTCTCGATGCGCAAATCGCCACTCAACTCGCCGCCGAGTCGCAACTCGCCACTGACCGATTCAATCCGGGTGTCCGCCGATACCGCCTGCAGGTCGATGTCGCCGCTGACCGTCGTCAGCTTCAGACGACGGCTGTTCAGTGCACGCGCGTCGATATTGCCGCTGACGCTTTCCAGCTCCAGCTGCGCGCCACGCATTCCCTCCACATCTACCTCCGCACTGACCACGGAGACATCCAGCGAGGCCGTGCCTGGCAACACGATCTCCAGTCGGGTGTCGGCCGACGCTCCCATTCCACCGCCAAACCAGCCGCTGCTTTCGGGATAGACCACCTTGATCTCCAGGCGACGCGAATCGCCGCTGATTTCCAGCTTCGCCTCCTCCGCCAGATCGCCCTGAATACGGACCTCGCTGGTCTCGCCCGCGCTGACCTTCACCAGACCGCGAACGTTGGAAATCGACACGCTGCCATCCGCGTCCAACTCACGAATCTCATCGATAGGACTTGCCAGCACACCCTGGCTCAGCAGCAGCGCTGCCACACTCATCGCGCACACTCGCATACATCACTCCTTGGTTCTTCGATAACCGCTATTCAGTTCACGCCAACGGGCGCGACCGGACATCCTCGTGAAACGCCAGACCGCGAAGAATCTGCAGTCGCCTTTCATGCAAACGGCGCAGGCTGGCGCGCAGGTACGTCGCATCCGGCTGATGCCGCAAGGCCACCTCCACGGCACGCAGGCTTGCATCCAAGGTCTCCACCGACGCTTGCAGATCGGCAGGTATCGTCACCTTGCCAAGCTCGGCTTGCGCCGCCGTGTAACTCCAGCGCAGTTCGACGATCTCGACGTCGGTCATCGCACTCATGTTCGCGTGAGCGCGAACCGGCGCTGTCGACGACAGACCGCTGCCACGCAGCATCAGTCCGATGCCCACCGTGAGCAGGACGCCTGCCGCCATCGACCATAGCCACGGATTTCGCGCCACCGAACGACGGGGCCGCAAACGGATCGGCGGTGCGTCCGTCTTTCCGTCAGCGCCCCCGGCAGCTACCAGTTGAGCGCGCAACGCATCCCAGTCGCCCGCAACCGGCAAATCCTCGGGAGCGTGCTCGCGCCACAGCGCCGCCCACGCTGCATCGTCGGATTCGCTTGGCAACCGAACGGATCGTGATCGATTCATGACATCTCCAATCGCTGCCTCAACAACTGCCGTGCGCGATGCAACTGCGCCTTTGAACTACCCACCGCCATACCCAATGCCTCGCCAATTTCCTCGTGCGTCCAGCCTTCCAGATCGAACAGCACCAGCACCGCACGGGCACGCGGCGGCAATTGATTGATGGCCGCCTGCAAATCCAGCCGCAAGTCGCCCGTACACGTGCTTCCCGCTCGCTCGGCAAGACACTCGTCGTCCACTTCACGGTCCTCGCCCGTCCGGCGCGACCGCAAATCCATCAGCGCGGTATTGACCGCCATGCGATGCAACCAGGTGGACAAGGCCGCCTCGGCGCGAAAATCCTTGATCGACTGCCAGGCCCGCACGAAGGTTTCCTGCGCCAATTCTTCCGCACGCGCCTCGATACCGCCGACGATGCGGCAAATCACATGGAACACCCGCCGATAGTGCGCGCGGTAAATCCGCTCAAACGCGGCCAGATTGCCCAACGCGGCAAGTCGCGCCAGATCCGCGTCGCCGGTCATTGCATCGACGGACTGCAACATCACTGCTGAAACCGCATGGCTGGAAGTAAGACTGAGCATACGACCACAGATGCAAGGCGACATCCAAAGGTTTAACGGGGTGTTGAAAGGACTTGCCTGACTCGCCAATCCGCATCGCCACGGCCGTTGTCCGCGACCGTCTCCGACGATCAAGCGCACAGCGCGCGCGAGGTTCGCGCACGTCACCCAAAACCCAACCAGGGACAATTTCAACGCTCTGAAAAACGCGACCTTGCGCTGCAAGGCCATGGTTGCGGACCCGATCACTCGCGGAGAGGGTGAGCGTTCGCCGATAATCGCGCTCCCCTCAACGGAGCACACCGCATGACCCAGCAAACCGTTCTCAATGCCACCCATCGAAATCTGGGCGCGCGCATGGTCGACTTTGGCGGCTGGGACATGCCGATCAACTATGGCTCGCAGATCGAAGAACATCACCAGGTTCGCAACGACGCAGGCATGTTCGATGTCTCGCACATGACGGTGGTGGATCTGCACGGTGATCGCTGCCGCGAATTTCTGCGCCATCTGCTCGCCAATGATGTCGCCAAGCTCAAGAAGTCCGGCAAGGCGCTCTACACCTGCATGCTGAACCCACAGGGCGGCATCATCGACGACCTCATCGTCTATTTCATGACCGAGCAGTGGTTCCGTCTGGTGGTCAACGCCTCGACCCGTGACAAGGATCTGGCCTGGATCGTAGCGCAGGCGAGCGCATTCGACGTGAGCGTCAACGAGCGTCCCGAACTTGCCATGATCGCGGTGCAGGGCCCGAACGCGCGTGCGCGCTTCATCAGTCTGCTCGACGAGTCAAATCGCGCTGGTGTCGAAGCACTCGGCCGTTTTGCGGCTATCGAAGTGGAAGGCTTGTTCGTGGCGCGAACCGGATACACCGGCGAGGATGGCTTCGAGGTCGTCGTGCCGGAAGCAATCGCGGTGGCGTTGTGGAATCGTCTTCTCGCCATCGGCGTCAAGCCAGCCGGACTGGGCGCGCGCGACACGCTCCGTCTGGAAGCAGGCATGAACCTGTATGGTCAGGACATGGACGAAACCGTCAGCCCGCTCGAAGCGGCGTTGGGCTGGACCCTGAGCCTGACCGAGGAACGTGACTTCATCGGCAAGACCGCACTGCTGGCACTGCAGGCGAGCGGACAGGCACGCCAGATGATCGGGCTGGTACTGGATGAGAAAGGCGTGCTTCGCCACGGACAGGTCGTCAAGAGCGACTGCGGCGACGGCGAAATCCTCTCCGGCACGTTCTCCCCCAGTCTGGGCAAGGCCATCGCCTTTGCCCGTATTCCGGCCGGCGCACCCGGCTCGCTGAGCGTCGACATTCGTGGTCGTGACGTACCCGTTCGACAGGTTTCGCCTCCCTTCGTACGTGAAGGAAAGGCCTGCCAAGGCATCTAGAAAAAGTCGATCACCAACTGCCATCCGCAGCACCAAGTTCCACTCTCACAAATTGATGTCGCGGCGATACAATCGCCGCGCCCATCGCACCCCTCGCGAATCGCACCAGCACAGGAGCTTCCCATGAGCGACATCCCCGGCGATCTGAAATTTCTTTCCTCCCACGAGTGGGCGCGACTGGAAGACAACGGTCAGGTGACCGTCGGTATTTCCGACCACGCACAAGCCGCGCTGGGTGATCTTGTGTATGTCGAACTGCCGGAAATCGGCAGCCATCTCAGCAAAGGCAATGCCGCTGCGGTGGTCGAGTCGGTGAAGGCCGCGAGCGATGTGTACGCACCGGTTTCCGGCACCGTGGTCGCCGTCAACGAGTCCTTGAACGATGCGCCCGAGACAATCAATTCGGATGCCTACGGCGAAGGTTGGATCTTCGTGGTCAAGCCGGACGACAGTGCTGAACTCGACGAACTGCTCACGCCGGACGACTACGCCGAGACACTCGAAGACTGAGCACGCAGCACGCGCAGCAAACCCACGGAACGCCTCGGGCGGCTCACGCTGCCCGGGGCGTTCTGCATTTTTGCCGCGCAAACCTTGCGCAACACACGTTGCCGAGGCGTGCCCTCGTTCGGATGACGCGATATCACGATGTCTCGAGACTGAATCAAATCATCACGGCGCACGTCACGCCATCACGCACATTGCTGCGCGCCAAAAGAATCGCGGCGACACATCCGAGAGCCTTGATGCTGCTGCGTCGAACGAAATCATTTTGTTCATGCAAAAAACATTTTTCTCAGCACGATCCAGATTGATGAGCGCGCGTTTCAGCACTGAATCAGCGCACGCATTTCAGGAAGTCGCACAAACTTGATTGCACACTGTTGACAGTGTCATGACGCCTGATTAGCTTTCGCCGCAATTGCGTTGAACGGGCACCCCATCGCCCGCACATCGCGATGAAGCAGGGATCCACGCAACGAGCGATGTGTCACTCGCGTGCATCGGATCGCCGCGCTTCGAACGGTTGATTGCGTGATACGGAAATCACGCAGGAGGGTCGGCCTTGCAAGGCGGATCCGTGCAGCGGATCCGGTGCAATGCTCCGGTGATGTGCGCAGCCCGGTGCGATGGATGCGCTGGACGCCTGCGAATCGGTGTGGCGCTTTCATCTCTAACCTGAAAGAGGAAATTGATCCATGGCAACCAAAAAAGCCGCAGCAAAGAAACCCGCCGCCAAGGCGGCACCCGCGAAGAAAGCGGCACCTGCAAAGGCAGCCCCAGCGAAGAAGGCAGCACCCGCAAAGAAAGCGGCCCCTGTGAAGAAGGCAGCACCGGCGAAGAAAGCCGCTCCCGCCAAGAAAGCCGCGCCAGCCAAGAAGGCTGCACCGGTGAAAAAGGCAGCGCCCGCCAAGAAAGCCGCTCCCGTGAAGAAGGCTGCGCCAGCAAAGAAAGCCGCTCCCGCCAAGAAGGCTGCACCGGCAAAGAAAGCCGCTCCCGCCAAGAAGGCTGCACCGGCAAAGAAAGCCGCTCCCGCCAAGAAGGCTGCACCGGCAAAGAAGGCCGCTCCCGCCAAAAAGGCTGCGCCAGCGAAGAAAGCCGCTCCCGCCAAGAAAGCCGCCCCGGCGAAAAAGCCTGCTGCAGCGAAGAAGCCGGCACCTGCTGGCGACGCGGGCAACTCAAGCAGCAACTGATCCATCTTTCGCGTCGTCGAGAAAAAGAAACCCCGCTTCGGCGGGGTTTTTTTCCGCCGCTGCTAGGAGCCTGCGCGGCGGAAATGATCGAGGCGAAACGTCGGCTACGCGAGGACAAATTTTCGGCGATTCGCCGGTCCATAGCACGCCTATGGGCCAGGAATCGGCGGAAATATTGGACCTCGCAGACGGCTTTGCAGACCGGTTCCTAGTGACGCTCAGCGTCCGCGACGGCGCACCTGATCCAGTTGCAACCAATCCTGCGCCGGCAATGCCAGTGCGCGATCCATGATCATCGGCAGAAGACCGCTCGGCGTGACGCATTCGCAGTTCCAGACGACCGCCATACCCAGGTCCAGTTCGGGAAGCATCGCGATCATTCCGCGATAGCCCTGCACGGCCCCGGCGTGAAAGACCATCTTGTGCCCGGCGTAGTTGTACACCCGCCACCCCAGAGCATATTCGGCTTTGCGAATCCGCGCCTTGCGCCACTGGATGCCGCGTATTTCTCCCGGCGTTTCCACCACTGGCCGATGCAGCACGGCCAACAAATCCGACGACAGCACATCCGGACGATGCCCCAGATTGCCAAGCAACCATTGGGACAGATCACGCACGCTCGCGTTCACGCCCGCCGCAGGCGGCACACGATAGTAATTTTCCTTTGCGCGGATCGCGGTCATGCGCCCGCCACGCATCACGTGCGGTCGCGCCCAACTGGCGCTGCCCTCCAGCGCCTCGCGTCCGTAGGTCGCGGTATACATACCCAGCGGGTGAAACAGTTTCTTTTCGACCTGATGCGTGAAAAAGTCGCCGGTAACCGCGAACGCCATGTCACCGACCAGACTGAAGGCGACATTCTGGTAGGCGTAGCAATCCCCCGACCGACAAAGCATCGGCGCCGAGTCGAGCTTGGCGATCATCAAGGGATAGGGCTCATCGCTTTCCAGCAGCGGATCGAAGGCATGGAAACCCAAGCCCAGACGATGGCTGAGAATGTTCTCCAATGTCACCTGCTCAGCGGCCTGCGGATTCGCCAGTTTGAAGGCGGGAAGCAGGTCGGTGGCACGCGTGTCCCAGCGCAAGGCGCCTTCCTCGACCAGCTTGCCTGCCAAGGTGCTAGCGAATGCCTTGGAAAGCGAGGCGAGGCGAAACACGGTGTCGGCAGTCACCGGCTCGGTACGTCTGGCCTCAACAACGCCGTAGCCGCGTTCAAGCACGACCTCACCACGGTAGACCAGACTGACCGCCATGCCGGTCACACCGACCTCGCGGACGATGCGGCGCGCCAAGGCGTCGGCTTGGCGCGCCAGCGCCGGCGCGTCCACTTGGCGTCCAGTGGCGCTCGACAAGGTGCCTGAAAGTGACGCTCCGTCGGCGGCAACAGCTACCCAACTGGAAAAGGCGAGCACACCGATGAAGGCACACCTAAGAGCCCGCGCGGCAGAAGCCGACCGGTCTGCAACACCGTCTGCGCGGTCCACTATTTCCACCGATTCTTGGCCCATAGCCATGCGATGGACCGGCGAATCGTCGAAAATCTGTCCTCGCGCCGCCGACTTTTCGCCTCGATCGTTTCTGCCGCGCAAGCTCCTTGAGGTCACACGTTTGAACATGCCGCGTCATTCCGTTCGCTTGGCAGAGAAGCAACGGGTGCAATTCGCTGCCGGGTGGAAAATGATGCAAGGGTGTCGCGCGCCTTCAAGGCACGCCACACCGTTGCCGGATGCCCAGTCTAGCCCACCGCACCGCCCGGAAGGTTGTCAGGCCAGCCTTCCAGACCCTGTTCCGAGGAGATTGCCATGACCTTCCTGCTCGTTCTGTTCGCTCTTTTCTTGCTACCGCTTGTCGCCCTGCTGATCTGGGCGATTGCGACGTTCAATGGCCTAGTCGTGGCGCGCAACGGGTTCAAGAACGCCTTCGCGCAGATCGACGTGCAACTGCAGCGTCGCTACGAGTTGATCCCCAATCTGGTTGAAGTCGCCAAGACCTATCTACAGCACGAACGCGAGACTCTTGAGGCAGTGATTCGGGCGCGCAACACGGCGGTCAACCACCTGCAGTCTGCCAAGCAACACGCCGGTGAGGCCGATGCGATGCAGGCACTGTCCAGCGCCGAAGCGGGTCTGAGCGCAAGCCTTGGTCGTCTGTTCGCGTTGAGCGAGTCCTACCCGGACCTCAAGGGCAACACGACCATGCTGCAACTCAGCGAGGAGCTGTCTTCGACCGAGAACCGCGTGGCCTTTGCGCGTCAGGCCTACAACGATGCGGTGATGGGCTACAACAACCGCCGCGAGATGTTTCCCGGCAACCTGTTGGCAACGCCACTGGGTTTCATCGCCGCCAGTCCGCTGGAAATCGCCGCCAACGAGACGCACAAGCGCGAAGCGCCCAAGGTCAGTTTCGGCCAGTAGTCCACCCGACGACACAGGAAAGCCCCGGTGATCGCCTTCTTCGAACGCCAGCAGCAGATGCGACGCCAGACCACGCGCATGCTGCTTCTCTTTGCGGTGGCGGTGCTCGGTACGGTGCTGGCGGTTGACGCGCTGGTATGGCTGTTCCTGCATTCGATGCAGGCCAGACAGGTCCGCGAAGTCGGCGCGATGATCAACTCACACACCGCCTTGGTGATCGAAATCACCACGGCGGTTGTGCTCGGCATCATCCTCGTTGCGTCCGCGCTCCGGCTCCGACAGCTCAGCGATGGCGGTGCCGCCATCGCCCTGCGCCTGGGTGGACGCGAAGTCGACTTCAATCCGACGGACCCCGCAGAGCAACGGCTGCGCAATGTGGTGGAAGAGATGGCCATCGCGTCCACCGTGCCCGTGCCACGCGTCTTTGTGCTCGACCATGAAGCGTCGATCAACGCCTTCGCCGCAGGCAGCAGTACCGACGACAGCGCCATCGCGGTCAGCGCTGGAGCGCTGCGACACCTGGATCGCGATGAACTGCAGGGCGTCGTCGCGCACGAGTTCAGCCATATTCTCAACGGCGACATGCGCCTCAATGGACGCCTGATGGCCTTGTTGTTCGGCTTGTTCGCGGTCACCGTCGCCGGGCGCGTGCTGTTCCGCATCGGTCGATCTCACGGTGGTCGCGCCAGTCTGCCGTTTTTTCTGGCGGGTGCTGTCCTCATGCTGGTGGGCGCAATCGGATTGCTCGCCGGTCGCCTCATTCAAGCGGCGATTTCGCGCTCGCGCGAGCATCTCGCCGACGCCTCGGCGGTGCAGTTCGCGCGCCTGCCGGTCGGACTGGCAGGCGCGTTGAAGAAAATCGCCGCCCATCCTCAGGGTGCCCGCCTGCAGAACCCGCATGGCGGCGAAGTCGCCCACATGCTGTTCGGCGATGGCGTATCCCGCACCCACTGGCTGTCGACACACCCGCCATTGCTGGATCGGATTGCCGCGCTGGAGCCCGGCTTCGGCCCCGCGCGTCTGCAGGCGTTCGTGCAGCGATTTCGCGCCAGCGCGCCCGCCGACGCCGAACACGCCGCCCCCGCCGTGGAAGTCCTTGCGACGCCGAGCACCGCATCCGCCTCACTGGCGCCACTCGCGGCGACCCGAACGCCCGCGATCACCCGCTTGCCCGTCGAATGGCAATCCAGTGTCCGCGATGCCGATACGGCGCTGCAGGTCGTTCAGGCGTTGCTTGCCACCGACTCGACACGCGGAAGCACTGCGCTGCTCGACTTGCCTGTCAATCAGCAGGTCAACATCGCCTTGCTTGCGCTGTCGCGCCTGCGGCAGCTTGGCACGACGCAACGAGAACGCCTGCAGAGCGCGTTGCAGTCCTCGTCTGCGAACACGATTCAAGGTCTCTGCATCCGCTTGCTGATCGCCCGGCACCTGCATGCGATGCAGCCACCGCTGCAAACCAAACGCCGTCATCTACCAGAGTGTGCGCAGGAAGTCGGCGAACTGCTGTCGACGCTCGCGCTGGCAGGCCATAGCCAGGGCGACGCCGCTCGGGTGGCGTATCTGCGCGCGATCCAGGTGGCGCTTCCACAACGCGCCGTCCCGATGCGTGGCAGCACAGCGCGCTTCGACACACTGCAATCCGCGCTGTGGAAACTCGATCAGCTCGACGTCAGCGGCAAACGCCTGTTGACCGATGCCATGCAAATGGCTGTTCTTCACGACGGCGTGTGCAACATCGAGGAATATGCCTTGCTACGCAGCTTCTGCACCTGCCTGCACTGCCCGATGCCGGCCCTGCCGGACGCCTGAGTCGGGCTTTGCCAGCCATCACCCGCTGGCGCACCATTGCCCGCTCCCATCAACTTGGAGCGGCGCATGACGCGTATTGCAATCTCCCGCCAGATCGCTTTGGCACTGCTGTTCAGTCTGTGTGGAACAACGCCACAGGCAGCGGACCAAGCCCCCAAGAGCTCTGCCGAGGTACTGACGTCGAGCCCCGACAGTGATTGGCGCGACCTGGACCCCGAACGGACCGCGTATCTGGAGCTGGCACAGGGTCGCGTGGTGATCGAGCTGGCACCCGGCTTTGCGCCGCGCCATCAGGCGCAGTTGCGCCAGTTGCTTGATCAGCACTATTTCGACCAACTTCCCATCCTGCGCGTTCAAGACAACTACGTCGTGCAATGGGGTGATCCGAATGCCGCCGACCCCGCGCGGGCCAAATCGCGTGGCGAGGCGAGTGGCAGTCTGCAAGCCGAATTCGATATCGACAGCGCGTCCGCCTTGCACTTCACGCCGCTCGGTGATCGCGACGTCTACGCCGAGCAGGTCGGCTTCATCGATGGCTTTCATGCCGCACGCGACGCCGCCAGCGGTCGCACCTGGCTGACGCATTGCTACGGCGCGTTGGGCGCCGGACGCGACAATGCCGCCGACAGTGGCAGCGCGGCGGAACTCTATGTGGTGATCGGTCATGCGCCGCGCCATCTGGATCGCAACGTGACCTTGCTCGGACGGGTCGTACAGGGCATGGAACTGCTGTCCAGCCTGCCGCGTGGTGGCGAAGCGATGGGATTTCTGTCCGATCCGACGCGCGGCACGCCCATTCACCGCTTCCGGCTCGCCAGCGATGTGGAGGAATCCGAACGCAATGCGCTGCAGGTCATGCGTACCGACAGCCCCAGCTTTCGCGCCTGGATCGCCTCACGACGCTCGCGAAACGAAGACTGGTTCGTCGATCCGGTGGGCAAGATCGAGTTGTGCAACGTCGCCGTGCCGGTTCGCGAAACCCGACCAAAGTCGTGAGCCCGCGCAGATTCGTTACATCAGAAACCGCTAACATTTAGTAACCACATGTTTTTCATGCGTTAATTGACATGCAGTGTGTTCTTATGACCTTATAGACACATGAAGTCAGTCGACGTTGGCATATGCCATCACGACCGGTTAACGTCGATTTCACAGCGCTGTCATCGCGCTGCCACAGCACAACTCAACGACAAACTCCAGAAGGCACAGCCATGAACCTCATTACCAAACCGATGTGGTCCGCCACGACTACCCTCAACGTATGCCTTGCCAACGGCTTCCGCGCCGCCAGCGAATTCCCCCAACGTTTGCGATCTTCAGGCCCCTTGTCATGACACTCACACAGCTCCGCACCGTTCTCGCCATCGTCGACTCCGGACTTAATGTGACGCTCGCCGCCGAGCGTATCCATGCCACTCAGTCCGGTCTCTCCAAACAGCTTCGTCAACTCGAATCCGGCCTCGGCTTTCGCCTGTTCAAGCGCCGTGGAAAGAGTCTGGAAGCACTGACCGCCGAAGGTCAGGAAGTCGTCACCCGCGCTCGCCGCATGATCGCCGAAGCCGAACAGATTCGCGCTTTGTCGCAGTCGCTCAAGCGTGACAATGGTGGCGTACTCAGCATCACCGCCTCCCCCACACTGGCCCGCAGTCTGTTGCCTGGCGCGCTGGATGCGCTGGCCAAGGAACAACCGAATCTGGTCGTTCGGGTGCGCCACGCCAGTCGCGTCGATGCGCTTACCCAACTGGGCACCGGCGAAACCGATATCGCCTTGGTCAGCACCTCGACGGATACGCCGCCCGGACCGCTCGCCGTGCCGATGTTGCGCTGGCAGCGCGTCGCGGTCGTGCCACGCAATCATCCATTGGCCGAGCTGCGTCGGGTCAGCCTGCCGCAACTGGCCCGCCATCCGCTGATCAGCTTCGAAAGCATGCTCGACGAGCGTTCCAGTCTGCGGCGCGCGTTCAACAGCGCAGGCTTCAACCTGCGTGTGAGCTGCACCGCGCAGGACAGCGATCTGATCAAGAGCTACGTGCGTCAGGGCATGGGCGTCGGCATCCTGGCCGAACTCTCGATGGACGAGAACGACACGGATCTGGTCGCCCTGCCACTCGCCCACCTGTTGCCGACGTGCACCACCTGGGCCATGCCGCGTACCGATCGCGCACTGTCGCAGCCCATCGAACGCCTGCTCGGCTTGCTGGCGCCGCATGGTGATCGCGTCGCGGTGCGGCGTTGGTTGGCCGGTGATCGCCGTAGCGGTCCTTCACCCATGGCACCCGATGCGGTTCCAGTCTGGCAATACACGCGCCCGGCGGTCGTGCCGGGACGCAACTCCAACCTCAGCCCGGTGAACGGCAGCGCCGCGCACAACTGAGGTCGCTACCCTCTGGTCGGTGATTCCGCGAGCCACGGACGGCTCGCGTGAATCAAGTCCCCGCCCGACCCGCGATCACACTCCCTGTTCGGGCGGCACGTAGCCCGATGGTTTGGCCGCCTCGCCGCCAAACAGGAACTTCTCCATCTCCGTCGCCAGAAATGCCCGATGTTTCGGATCCATTGGCGACAACCGATTCTCGTTGATCAGCATGGTCTGGTGTGCCAACCACTCGGCCCAGGCCGGCTTGCCGATATGGGCGAACACGCGCTTGCCCAGCTCTCCCGGCCACGGGACAAAATCCAACCCGTCCGCCTCAACACCTTGCCTGCTGCACATCACTTTGCGGCTCATCGGGCGACGCACTCCCCTCGCACTACTGGATTGGTCGAAGCGGCAGACAAAGGAGATCGGTCGCTTCAATGACGGCTCCATGATACGCCTCGGCTAACGCAGCAAGATTCGCTTGTGGTGCAGCCAAACTACGCGGCATGAAATGACTCAACAGCAAACGGGAGGGCAACGTAAGCGCGGCGGCGTGACCAATGGCCGCTGGCGTGGCATGCAATGCGCGCTGAGCGGGCGTCGACGCCTGCCCGATGGCCATCGGCATGACCAACACATCCACGCCTCGCGCCAACTCGACAAATGCATCGGTCCGCAGATTTTGATCACCGCTGAGCGCCATCGCATATCGTTGTCCCGCGTGGGTGATGTCAAGACGAAATCCCAGGCTGGGTACAGGACCATGTTCGACTGCCACGGCATGCATTTGTATGCGTGCAGACAGACGCGCTGAGGTTGCCGTTGCCTGATCAACATCGATCTCCGACACCGCCAAGGGGAACAGGCCGTCGCTACCGTCATTAAGACCGCGCAGGTAGCGGTAGCTACCGGATTTCGCATCGAAATGGCTAGCCAAAAATTCGCGCATGCCGGGAAATCTGGGGTTTCCGGAGGGACCAAACACCGGCAACACGCGGGACCTCGCTGTGAAGTACCCCGCCTTCAGCAGGGCAACCAGATCGGCAACATGGTCGGTATGCAAATGGGTAATCAATACCGCGTCCAGATCAGCGATGCTGGCGCCCGCCTCTCCAAATCGCAGAAACACGCCACCGCCGGCATCGATGAGTACCCGCGCTTTACCTGCCACCCAAAGCAGGTAGCCCGCGCTTGCGCGTCCAGGAAGCGGGATCGGACCGCCACTGCCAAGCACCTGCAACCCGACCGGCACGTCAGCGCAGCGCTCGGCCACATTCGCCTGATCCGCCGCCGCGGAACCCATTTCAAACAGGACCACGAGCAGCAACACGGCGCGTCGCAAAGGTCGCGACATCAAAGCCCCCATCGTTTGGCTATCCAGGCGTCGACACTCAACTTTCCCGCGCCACTGAGCAACAACGGCCACAACATCACCAGGAAAATCAGCGGCAATTTGTAGTTGCCAAACCCTTTGTCTGTGATCGCGTAGCCGCGCGCCAGCTCGGATAGCGAATTCCACTCGGCAGGCCAATGTACCGCCGCGATCGCTACGAGCGTGAGGACACCGAGACTGAACGCGGTAAAGCGTGTCGCCAGTCCGAGCAGCAGGGCAATCGCACCGAGCAACTCGGCCCATGTTGCCATGGTCCAACTCAGCTCCACCGGTATCAGATCGAACGGAAACGGAAACCGATCTGCAATCGACGCAAACCAGTTTTCACCTTGCCACTTCTCGACACCCGCCTCCCAGAATTCCCACGCCAACAGCAGACGCAAGCCAAAAGGCGCAAGCCACTCGCCCATCCCGTCCAGCGCCGAGCGCACCCACACCAGCAACTTGGTCCCATCACTGTTCGCCACAACTACCTCCGTCAGGTTATTTCCGCCACAAGAGGAGGCCAGCACCAGATTGGATTCGCCGCGGATACCTTCGCGTGTGTCAACCGGTTCGGTACCCACACGTTAGCAGCCCCTGCGATCCACGCCGGAGTATGCCCATGCATCGCCTTCTCGTTCTTGTGATTTTGAGTTTTCCGATGGCTACCCTCGCGGCCGAACATGTCTTTGGCGGCGCCGGGGCGAGCTTTGAAAATCCGCCCACCCATCCGGCGAATGAGGCCGAAGCGGCCCGATTCCTGCTTCAGGCCAGCTTCGGCGGCAACAGCGCTGATATCGCCACCGTGCAGGCCAACGGCTACGAAGCATGGATTGATTCACAGTTCGCGCTGACACCGACGCTACAACGACCAGCGGTCGAGGCGGCCATCGCAGCGGCCGTCGAACTGGAACCGCGAAACGGTCCGTTCTACCGCCGTCATCGCATGGATGAATGGTTCGCGACCCAACTCACTGCCAGCGACCAGCTGCGCCAGAAAGTCGCGTATGCGCTTTCGCAAATACTGGTTGTCAGCGATTCAGGCACCTTGGACAACAACCCGGTCGGTATCGCCGAGTACAACGACATCCTGTTGCGCAACGCATTCGGTACCTACAGAACTCTGCTCTCGGAAGTGACCCACAGTCCGACGATGGGTGTGTTCCTCAGTCATTACCGCAACCAGAAAACGGATTGGACGATGGTCAACGGTGTGCTGACGCCGTCAACCATCCAACCCGATGAAAACTACGCACGCGAAGTCATGCAGCTGTTTTCCATCGGCCTGATCGAGCGTGAGCTCGATTTCAGTCCCTTGCTCGACGGCAACGGCAACACGATCCCGACTTATGACCAGGACCTCATCACACAGACGGCGCGCGCGTTCACCGGACTGAGCTTGCAATGCACCGGAAATGCGGCGGTCGGCAATCTGAACATCAGCCGTAACTGCAACTGCACAGGAACAGCATGCAACTTCTCGGATCGTGTTTTCGGCTTGAATCCCGGTCGCTACGCGGTGCCAGGCATCGTGACCGCCGTCATTCACCCAGATGGCTATGCGCCGATGATGTGCTTCCCTCGCTTTGTCGATACGGGTCGAAGCATGGCGCCGGAGGACAACTACGCGGTCCTGCCAGCGCCGTATGCGGACAAGATCCTGCTGGCCGACATCAAGGTCGGACCCAGCCCCGTTGCCTGTCATAGCGGAACCTCGGCGGCGGATCGCCAGACCTGTATCGACTACTGCGAAGACCAGATCGACACCGTGGTCACCAGTCTCGCCATGCATCCCAACGTCGCGCCCTTCATGGCCCGGCAACTGATCCAGCGTCTGGTGACCAGCAATCCCTCGCCGGGCTACATCGAGCGCGTTGCGCAAGTGTTCGTCGACGACGGGAGTGGACAGCGCGGCAATCTGGCCGCCGTCGTGAAAGCGATCTTGTTGGACTGGGAAGCCCGTAATGAGCAGCCCGCAGAGGAGTTCGGAAAACTACGCGAACCCCTGTTGCGTCTGCTTGCCGTCTGGCGCGCCTTGGATGCAACCGCAGGAACGGCGGGGATCGTCGGATTGTTTACGCCAGAAGGCGCCTATCAGCAACGTCCGCTCGGTGCGCCGTCGGTCTTCAACTTTTACTCACCCGACTACAAACCACCGGGTGACATGCAGGCGGCGGGTTTGCGCTCGCCGGAAATGCAAATCACCAGCGAGAGCTCGGTGATCACCACCTCGGACGACCTATGGCTTCGTCTGTTCGCCGGTTACGGATTGCAGGCGAATGGAACTACCACCTTCAACCCACCGGCAACGCAGGCCTACATCCCGGTAGAGCGTATCGATGCGCTGCCGGACTCCTCGGCCGAACTGGTCGACGAGCTCAACCGGCGTCTGATGTACGGACGGATGTCCGACTTCATGCGCGACCAATTGATTGCGCTGGTCGACGGCCCGATGGCTGGCGCCGACTCGCGTCGCAAAGCCCTGAATCTCATCCACCTGATTGCGATCTCGCCCGAGTTCGTGGTGCAACGCTGAGGAGACTGGACATGACCCGTTCATTTGATCGCCATCGCCGTCATCTTCTGCAGACGCTTGGCTCCGGCTTTGCCGCTGCCAGCGCCGCGCAGCTGTTTCCGCAACTCAGTCTGCTGCGCACTGCCATGGCCGCCCCAAGCGGCGACTATCGCGCCCTGGTGTGCGTGTACCTGGCTGGTGCCAACGACTCGTTCAACTTCTTCGTGCCGCGCGACAGTGAGGCCAGCGGGAGCTGGTACGACGCCTATCGGAATGCGCGCGGCGGTGTGTTCTCCGACACCAATCCCACCGGACTTGCGCTGGGCTTCAACGATTTGCTGCCGGTCAGCCCGAGCAACCAGAGCAGCGCCTTCGGACTGCATCCGGCGTGTTCCGACTTCACCCTCGACGACGGCACGACCACGCAGACGCACAGCGGTCTGCAAAGCCTGTTCAACAGCGGCAAGGCCGCCTTCGTCGCCAATGTCGGCACGCTCGTCCAGCCCATCACACTCGACGAATACAACGCGGGAGCGCCCCGCCCCGCCCAGTTGTTTTCACACAATGACCAGGCATTGCTGTGGGAGTTGGGACTGACCGATACCAATTCGCCGCTCGCCAGCTACGGCTGGGGAGGCCGGGTCGCGGCCAGTGGCGGCTTCAGCCCACTCGCCAACGGCTTGTCGCCCAACATCTCGATCGCGGGCGCATCGCGCTTTGTGGTTGGCGACGGGATCTTTCCCTATCAGATGGGCACCCAAGGCGTGGATCTGCTCGACCAATACCAGACGAGCGGTGCCAGCAACAACAACTACCCGGCGGCACGTCGCGCCGTGCTCGACAGTCTGCTGAGCGCCGCCCAGAACGATCCCTTCGCGCGCGAGTACGCCACCATCACGCGGCGCTCGTTGTCCGTGGGCGAACAGTTGTATGGCGCACTGGAGTCGCCGGACGGCACGCTGAGCACACTGTTCCCGGCCACCTCGATTGGCAGCCAACTGGCGATGGTCGCGCGCATGATCAAGCTCTCACGCAACACACTCGGCGCGCAGCGACAGGTCTATTACGTGCGCTTTGGCAGCTTCGACCTGCACGACGGCATGTTCGCCGCCGGACAACCCGTCGCCACATCGGGCCACGGTGCCTTGTTGACCGAACTCAATCAGGCCTTGGGTGCATTCTGGGCGGCACTCGGCGAAGCGGGCGCGCAAGACGATGTCACCGCCTTCACCATGAGCGACTTCGGCCGCACCCTCACCAGCAACGGCAATGGCTCGGATCACGCCTGGGGTGGTCACCAACTCGTGCTGGGTGGCCGCGTCGACGGCAACAAACTGTATGGCCGCATGCCGCTGATGCAGATCAACGCCAACAACAACGCCGAACAGGACTGGAGCCTGTCGCGCGGCCAGTACATCCCGACCACCAGCGTCGATCAGATGGCGGCAACCTTGGCGCAATGGATGGGCGTCACCGACAACACCGCACTCGACGCCATCTTCCCCAACCTCGCCAACTTCAGCAGCCGCAATCTGGGCTTCATGCTGGGCTGAGCGCCTGCCCGCTCAACGCGGACGCGGCGCAGGGCCGCGTCCATCGGGTCATCACGCGGCCAGCAAGGACACGTCGGCGACGGCGAGGAAACGGTCGGAGAGGCGTTTGAGCAGGGCGAGGCGGTTGCCGCGCACGGCGGGGTCGTCGGCCATCACCATCACGGCGTCGAAGAAGGCATCGACCTGCGGGCGCAGTTGGGCCAGTCGACTCAGCACACCCACGTAGTCGCGCGCGGCCAGCAACGGGTCGGTGGCAGCGATGGCGGTCTCGGTGGCGTCAGCGAGTGCGCGCTCGGCCTCGTTCTCGAACAGCGTGGCGTCGATCGATTCGGGCAGTGCTTCCTCGGTTTTCTTGAGGATGTTGCGGATGCGCTTGTTGGCAGCAGCGAGGGCGGGCGCGGCGTCCACCGACTTGAAGCCGTTGATGGCACGCAGACGCGCATCGAAGTCGGTCAGGCTCGCCGGTGCGACCGCGACGACGGCTTCGAAGCTGTCGGGTTGATAGACACCCTCGCCTTCGTAGTAGCTGCGCAGGCGTTCGATGATGAACTCCTCCAACTCCGTGCGATTGACCTGACCCGCACCCGAAACCTGAGCCAGTGCCCAGCTCAGCGCGTCTCGCAATCCAAGCTCCACCCCGCCCTCAATCAAGGTCCGCGCCAAACCCAGGGCATTGCGGCGCAGGGCGAAGGCGTCCTTGTTGCCGGTCGGCTTGAGGCCCGCTGCGAAGCCACCCGCCAGGGTGTCGAGGCGTTCGGCAATCGCCAGCACCTTGCCCAGTGCGCTGCTGGCGATCCGATCACCGGCAAAGCGCGGCATGTAGACCTCATCCAGCGCCAGCGCGAGTTCGGCGGATTCGCCTTCGGCGGCGGCGTAGTAGCGCCCGGCGATGCCTTGCAGCTCGGGAAACTCACCGACCATGCGCGATTGCAGATCGGCCTTGCACCAGGTCGCGGCGCGACGTGCGAGCGTGGCGTCCACGCCCAGGCTCGGGGCAATCGCTTCGGCCAGTTCGGCAATGCGCTGCACTTTGTCGGCATAACTGCCGAGCTTCTGCTGGTAGGTCACCGTCTTCAGGCCGTCATTCATCGAGGCCAGACCTTGCTTCAGGTCTTCGTCGAAGAAGAACTTGGCATCGGCAAAGCGCGGTCGGATGACGCGCTCGTAGCCCAGTCGCACCTGCTGCGGATCTTTCGATTCGATATTGGCAATGCCGATGAAGTGTTCGGTGAGCCGACCTTCGATATCCAGCACCGGGAAGAATTTCTGATTCGCTTCCATGGTGGCGATCAGCGCTTCCTGCGGCACACGCAAGAACTCGCGCTCGAAGCTGCAGGTGATCGGCTGCGGCCATTCGTTGAGACAGTTCACTTCTTCCAGAATGCCTGCGTCGATGCGCGCCGTACCACCGACTGCACCGGCGGCGGCGCCGACCAGCGCGCGGATGCGCTCGCGGCGTTCATCCACGTCAACCAGCACCTTCACCGCACGCAGTGCATCGATGTAATCCTCGGCCTTGCCGATCCACACCGGCTTGGGACTGTGGAACCGATGACCACGGCTCATGCGGTCCGAACGTACGCCGAGCGTAGCCAGTTCGACCACCTGATCGCCATACAGCGACACCAGCCAGTGCACCGGACGGGCGAAGCCGTATTCATGCGCGCCCCAGCGCATCGGCTTGGGAATCGGCATGCCGCGCAAACTGTCGTTGAGGATGTCCTGCAGCAGTTGGACGGTCATTGCGCCGGGCTTGACCGAGCGGGCAACGAAGCGTTCGCCCTTGGCATCACTGGCGCGTTCGAGCTGCGTCCACTCCAGACCGTTCTTTTGCGCAAATCCCTTCAATGCCGGGGTCGGTTCACCGGACGCATCCAGCCCGATATTGAGATACGGACCCAGCACTTCGCTGCGCTGTTCCGGTTGTTCACTGGCGACACTTTCCACCCACACCGCAAGGCGACGCGAGGTGTACAGGGTACGCGCCGAACCGTGCGCGACGCCGCGCTTATCCAGACCGGCAACGATGCCATCCGCAAAGGCGCGTGCCAGTTCGGGCAATGCCTTGACCGGTAATTCTTCGGTGCCGAGTTCGATCAACAGGGACGCGGTGCTCATCATGCGGCCTCCTGTGCGGCGGCCTTGCAACCAGGGAACCCGAGCTTCTCGCGCTGCGCGAAATACGCCTCCGCTACCGACTTGGCGAGATTGCGCACGCGCAGAATGTAGCGCTGACGCTCGGTGACCGAGATGGCGCGCCGCGCATCCAGCAGGTTGAAACTGTGGCTGGCCTTGCAGACCTGATCGTAGGCGGGCAGCGGCAGGCCGATTTCCACCAATTTCAATGCCTCGGCTTCGCAGGCATCGAAACGATGGAACAGTTCTTCGACATTGGCATGTTCGAAGTTGTAGGCCGACTGCTCACGCTCGTTCTGCAGAAACACGTCGCCATAGGTGACCGGGCTGCCATCCGGCCCGTAGGTCCAGATCAAGTCGTAGACGTTGTTGCAGTTCTGCAGGTACATGCACAGGCGTTCCAGACCGTAGGTGATCTCGCCCGTCACCGGACGGCATTCAATGCCACCGGCTTGCTGGAAATAGGTGAACTGGGTGACTTCCATACCGTTCAACCAGACCTCCCAACCGAGCCCCCAGGCGCCGAGCGTCGGTGATTCCCAGTTGTCCTCGACCAGACGCAGGTCATGTACCAGCGGGTCGACACCCAAGGCCTTCAAGGAGTCGAAATACAGTTCGACGATGTTGTCGGGGTTGGGCTTCATCACCACCTGATACTGGTAGTAATGCTGCAGACGATTGGGGTTTTCGCCATAGCGACCGTCGGTGGGACGGCGCGAGGGTTGCACGTAGGCCGCATTCCACGGCTCCGGACCGAGTGCGCGCAGAAAGGTTGCCGGGTGAAACGTCCCCGCGCCCACTTCAAGGTCGAGCGGCTGGATCAGCACGCAACCTTGTTTGGCCCAATAGTCGTTGAGTTTTGTGATGAGCTGCTGAAATGTCAGCACGGTGTGGGCGTGATCCGCCATAGCCAATCCAATCGCATGGAACGAGCGCGCTAGTATAGCGGTCAGGGGAAATGCCACCGCGCCCACCGCCACTCACAGGTCGAAGCTCCATGACGCAAGCCCGTCGTCCCAGCGCTCACAAGCCCACCCTCGCCGCCGTGCGCCTGCCATTGAATCAGAAGCTCGAACTCGCGTCGGTGCTGCGCTGCCTGCAGGAAGACGGCCTGATCAGTGCCAGCGAGGCGATGCGGGCGCGCCACGCGCACTCCAGCAATCGACCTCAGTTCGAGGTGCATCCGCTGGTTTTGCTGGCCAATCAGAAATTGGCCTCGGCAGAAAAGGAAGGCACCGAACTCAGCCTGGAACGCTTGACGGTATGGTTGGCTCAGGTCACCGGCGTGCCGTATTTGCGCATCGACCCAACCAAGATCGATGTCGCCGCCGTCACCGCGCTGTTCTCGCATGCCTACGCGCAGCGCTTCCGCATCCTGCCGGTCGAGGTCTATCCGGATCGCGTGGTGGTCGCCACCAGCGAGCCGACCGACACGCGCTGGCTCGCCGATATCCAGCACATCCTGCGCCGCGAAATCGAACTGCGCGTTTCCAATCCGCTGGACATCCACCGCTACACGATGGAGTTCTTCGGCGTGACCCGCTCGGTCCGTCGTGCCAAGGATCAGGGCGAGGAAGCGCCTTCCGCATCCTTGCCCAGCTTCGAGCAACTGGTGGAACTGGGTCGTACGGGTGAAGTCGGCGCCGACGACCGCCATATCGTGCACATCGTCGATTGGCTGCTGCAGTACGCCTACGAACAACGCGCCTCCGACATTCATCTGGAGCCGCGACGCGACATCAGTCGCGTGCGCTTCCGCATCGACGGCGTGCTGCATAAGGTGTTCGAGGTGCCGACGCCGGTGATGACGGCGGTGGTCAGTCGTATCAAGGTGCTGGGACGGATGGATGTGGCGGAAAAGCGTCGCCCTCAGGATGGTCGCATCAAGACCCGCTCGCCCGGTGGGCGCGAAGTCGAAATGCGCCTGTCGACCATGCCGACCGCGTTCGGCGAAAAGTGCGTGATGCGCATCTTCGACCCGGATACCGCGCTGAAGTCCATCGAAGCACTGGGCTTCAATCCCGACGAGGCCGAAGCCTGGAATGCGCTGGTGCAGCGTCCGCACGGCATCGTGCTGGTCACCGGCCCGACCGGCTCCGGCAAGACCACCACGCTGTATTCCACCCTCAAGCGGCTGGCGACGCCGGACGTCAACGTCTGCACGGTGGAAGACCCGATCGAAATGATCGCGCCCGAGTTCAACCAGATGCAGGTGCATCAGGCGATTGATCTGGACTTTGCGGCAGGCGTTCGCACGCTACTGCGCCAAGACCCCGATATCATCATGGTCGGCGAAATCCGCGACCTGGAAACCGCGCAGATGGCGGTGCAGGCCTCTTTGACCGGCCATCTGGTGCTGTCCACCCTGCACACCAATGACGCCTGTTCAGCGATCACCCGTCTGCTCGATCTGGGCGTACCGCATTACCTGATCCAGTCCACCGTCAACGGTATTCTGGCGCAGCGCCTGGTGCGCACCTTGTGTCCGCATTGCAAGCGCGAGGATGCCTGCGATGCGCAGGGATGGCGCAGCCTGACCGGTCGACATCCCTTGCCGCAACCGTCGGTGATCTGCGCGCCGGTCGGCTGCCTGGAGTGTCGCAATACCGGCTATCTGGGTCGCATCGGCCTGTACGAGATGCTTACCCTCACCCCGCGCCTGACCGCGATGATCAAACCGGGCCTGGATCTGGCCGACTTCGTCCGTGCCGCTGAACAGGACGGCATGAGTCCCTTGCGTGCGGCGGCAGCGGCACATGTCGCAGCAGGTTTGACCACCATCGAAGAGTGCATGACGGTGCTGCCACCGGAAATCTGATCAGCCCGCATCACCGGCGGGCTTGGCGGCATCGATCTCACGGACCAGCAATCGCGTGGCGACGATGCCCAGTTCGTAGAGCAGCGCCATCGGAATCGCCAGCATCAACTGCGAGACCACATCGGGCGGCGTGATGATCGCCGCCACCACGAAGGCACCGACGATCACATAGCCGCGGGCCTCACGCATCTGTGCCACGCTGACCCAGCGCAGCAGGCCCATGATGACCACGGCCACCGGCACTTCGAAACTGAATCCGAAGGCGAGAAACAGCACCAGCACGAAGTCGAGATAGCGGCTGATGTCGGTCATCACCGCCACGCCCTCCGGCGCAATACCGGTGAGAAAGCCGAATACCACCGGCATCACCAGAAAATAGGCAAAGGCGCAGCCGATGTAGAACAGCGAAACCGCCGCCACCAGCAAGGGCAGCGCCAGCTTGCGCTCGTGTCGGTACAGGCCGGGCGCCACAAAGGCCCAAGCCTGATACAGCATCACCGGCATGGCCAGCATGATGGCCACCACGAAGGCCAGCTTGATCGGCGCAAAGAACGGACTGGCGACATCAATCGCCACCATCTGTGCGTCGTCCGGCAATTTGTCCAACAACGGCTTTGCGACCCAGGAATACAGGGTGTTGGCAAACGGCATCAAAGCCAGAAAAACCACCACGATAGCGACCACTGCACGCAGCAAACGCGAGCGGAGTTCGATCAGATGCGACAGCAGGCCCTGTTCGGCCTCATCCGCGGAATCGTTCGAACTCATGTCGTGCTCGCCGGGCGCGCATCGAGCGCGGCCGCGTCGGTCGCATCGGCGGGGCTGACGTCCTCAACCACCGTCTGCGACGGCGGCTCCGTCGCGGCTTCAGCCTGAACCGACTCGACGCCATGCGCGGCCAGTTCTTCGGCGCTGGGCGCACGACCGATCTGACGCCGCGCGTCGTGGCGAACGCTATCCCATTCGGGATCGGTTTCCAGCGGCATGGGTTCCAGCAAGGGCTTGGACTGCGCGGCTTCGCGCAAGGCAGCTTCGCCCTGCTTGAACTCGTCGCGCACCTCCGCGACGCTGTCCTGCAAGGCCTGTTTGGCTTCCTGCAGGGACTGGGTCAGCTCACTGGCCTTGACGCTGCGCTTTAACTCGTCGGCCGCCAGTTCACGCTCGAACTCGGCGCGCACCGAATACCAGCTCTGCCTCGCCTTGCGCACATAGAAGCCCAGCTTGCGCGCCGCTTTGGGCAAGCGCTCAGGGCCCAGCACGATCAGCGCGATAACGCCGATCACCAGCATTTCCATCAGGCCGACGTCAAACATCGTGGTGCGACTTACTCGCTGCGCTGCTTGCTGCTGTCTTTCGCCGCCTCGCTGTCACGCGATTCGGACGACAGCTTCTCGGGCTCGCTTTCTTCACGCATGCCCTGCTTGAAGTTCTTGATCGCCGCGCCAAGGTCGCCGCCCGCATTGCGCAGCTTCTTGGTGCCAAACACCAGCAGCACCACGATCAACACGATGACCCAGTGCCAGATGCTCAAACCGCCCATTCTGCTCTCCTCGTCAAAGATTCAACCCGCAGGCCAAGTGCGCAGCATACCGCAGGCAAGTCGACGGGCCGATGAAGGAAGGTCGAATGGCCGCGCCGGTTCACGACGCGTCCGGCTCGCCACGCGTCCGGCGCGCATAGAACTCCGCTCGGAACGCCTCGAACTGCCCGGCGTCGATGGCCGCGCGGATGCCCGCCATCAACTGCTGGTAGTAGTGCAGATTGTGTTGCGTGGCCAGCATGCTGCCGAGCATCTCGTTGCAACGATCCAGATGCCGGAGATAGGCGCGGCTGAAGCCGTTACTGCAGGCGTAGCACGCACAGGCCGGGTCAATCGGACGCGTGTCGTGTTCGTACTTGGCGTTGCGGATGCGCAATGCGCCGAAATCGGTGAAGTAATGCCCGTTGCGGGCGTTACGCGTCGGCATCACGCAATCGAACATGTCGATGCCACGCGCCACCGCTTCCACGATGTCTTCCGGCCGCCCCACACCCATCAGATAGCGTGGCCGATCCGTCGGCAACTGCGGACAGGTATGTTCGAGCATGTGATTGCGCTCGGCTTCCGGCTCACCCACCGCCAGACCGCCGACCGCATAGCCATCGAAGCCGATGTCCACCAGTCCACGCACCGATTGCGTACGCAACTCGGGAAAGACGCCACCCTGCACGATGCCGAACAGCGCGGCATCGTTGCCCTCGTGCGCGCGGCGCGAGCGCTCGGCCCAGCGCAGTGACAACTGCATCGACTCGCGCGCCTGCTTTTCCGTGGCCGGATAGGGTGTGCACTCGTCGAAGATCATCACGATGTCTGAATCCAGCACGCGCTGGATCTGCATCGATACTTCCGGGCTGAGGAACACCTTGCGACCATCGACCGGCGAGGCAAACGTCACGCCTTCTTCGGTGATCTTGCGGCGCTTGGCCAGCGAGAACACCTGAAAGCCGCCGGAATCGGTCAGGATCGGCCCGTCCCAGCGCGCAAACCCGTGCAAGCCGCCATGCGCTTCGATTACCGGCAAGCCGGGCCGCAAATACAGGTGAAAAGTGTTGCCCAGAATGATCTCGGCACCGATGGCGCGAATATCCCGCGGTGTCATCGCCTTGACCGTGCCGTAGGTACCGACCGGCATGAAGGCGGGCGTCTCGACCGTGCCGCGCGGAAAGCTCAGCCGTCCACGTCGGGCGCCGCCGCTTTGACCCAATAACTCGAACTGCAAGCGACTCATGCGCCCTCCGGTGACAACCACATCGCATCGCCGTAGGAGAAAAACCGGTACCGCGCGGCGACCGCATGGCGATAGGCATCCAGCACACGCTCGCGCCCTGCGAACGCCGAGACCAGCATCAGCAAGGTCGATTGCGGCAAATGGAAATTGGTGATCAAGGCGTCCACCGAGCGGATGCGATAGCCGGGGAAGATGAAGATCTGCGTCTCGCCCGCAAACGGCTGCAGTTCACCCTCGCGCATGGCGCTTTCCAGCGCCCGGACCACGGTGGTGCCAACCGCGATCACCCGATGTCCCGCCGCGCGCGTGCGACGCACCTGCTCGACCAGTTCAGCACCGACATTCAGCCATTCGCTGTGCATGGTGTGTTCGAACACGCTTTCGGCGCGCATCGGCTGAAATGTGCCCGCGCCCACATGCAGGGTCACATGACCAAACTGCACACCGCGCTCGCGCAGTTGTTGCAGCAGCGGCTCGTCGAAATGCAAGCCGGCGGTCGGTGCGGCGACCGCACCGGTCGAACGGGCGAATACGGTCTGGTAGCGCTCGGCATCGGCCGCATCCGGCTCGCGCTGGATATAGGGCGGTAACGGTAACCGGCCAGCACGCAACAACAGTTTCTCCAAGGCTTCCTCGCCCAGCAGACGCAGGCGATAGAACTCACCGTCGCGACCCAGCACCTCGAAGTCGCCACCGGCGTCGAGATGAATCCGCGCGCCCGCCTTGGGCGACTTGCTGACACCCAGTTGCGCGCGCGCTTCGTGACTGTCAATCAACCGTTCGATCAGAATTTCGACCCGGCCACCGCTGTCCTTGGCACCAAACAGGCGCGCAGGCAGCACGCGAGTGTCGTTGAAGATCAACAGATCGCCCGACTGCAGCAGGTCCGGCAGATCGGTGAACAGGAGATCCGCGAACGGCTCGGTGCCGCGCACGCACAACAACCGGCTGGCGGATCGCTCCGGCAAGGGCGCCTGAGCGATCAGCTCGGGAGGCAGCTCAAAATGGAAATCGGACTTCTTCACGCGGGCAGGTCAGACGCAGGGCCGGGCATTATCCGGCCCCACACTGGCCGCGACAATCGTCTTCGACCTACCACTGATAGGTCACACGGTAGCGAAGCGTGCGCTTGCCCTCGGGCGGCACCGATACCGCGAAGTCGATGGTCTTTGCGTCCTGTTTCCGATAGGCCTGACTGGCATCGCTGATCGTCCAGTCGCTCCAGCGATAGAGATACTCGCGCACGGTCAGATCCACCGCCGTCTTCTTGCCGTTGCGCAGCTCGATTTCAAACGACTCGACGATACGGCGCGCTTTCTCGTCGTAGGCAAACACGGTCTGTTTGCGCTCGCCAACCACGTCGAAGGACTTGCCGAGCGTCAAACGTAGGGTCTCGCCACGCGGCGTGTGCTCGATCAGATCCTCGCCGATGAACTCCAGACTGCCATCGACCGCATTCTGCTGATTGACCCGCACCCGGCCGCCCGGCAAGGGTAGGCCCATGCGGTTGGATTCCTTGTTATCGAACAACAGATAGGCGTTGATCTCGCCCTTCTGCGTCGCGGCGAAGTTCTGGTCCAGGTTGGGACCCGACCAGTAGTACGGCTGTGGCGAGGCGGTGAACACCAGTTCGCGCTGACAATCCGCGCCCAGAATGGCTGGGAACAACTCCAGTTGCTTGACCGAATTGTCGGGCAGATCGGTACGCCGCCCGAGCGTGTAGAGGTGATATTCGAACAGTTCGGATTCGGCAAAGCCTTCGTCCATCGGCACGGGCGCCGCCATGGGAACCGGCATGGCACGCATCGCCACGGCCTGCGGCGCCGGTGCCCGATTGACCTCGCCCGCCACCAGTTTCAACTGCGCGTTCGGGTAACTGGCACCAGACTGATTCACCAGACTGACCCAGGCCTGCAGATCCAGTTTGCAGTCATTGGCCGCGCCGCTCAGCGTGGCGTTGTAGTCGGTCCACCAGGTCATGCCCTGGGTTTGATAGCTGACCTGGGCATCGTGTTGACCACCGCGCTGCGCATCCAACGTCCAGACCAGCGTCGGCTTGCTCATCAAGCCGCCGGGTAAGGCGGGAAACTCGACATTCGACCAGGAGTTCAAGGTCAGCACCGAGCCATCGTCGCGCGCCAGAATCAGCCCGCCGGTCGCCGACAGCAGACGCCCACTGATGCGGTCGCTCTGTTCGCCGCGCAGCCGTTCCACCGTGATCGGCTGGCCGAGATAGCGCTGCAGCAATTTCTGCGAATCGACCAGGTCGTACTGGTAGTTCTGTTCGATCACGCGAGTGCCTGTCGGGTCGGTCAGCGAGGCGAAACTGACCGTGGTCGGATCAATCCGCTTGGCCACATCGCTGAAGCGCACTTCGCCAACGCCCTCTGGCAACACCATGTCACGTCGGTCACGCACCAAAGCGTAACCGGGCAGGCGGTCGCCATAGTCCGCCAAGCGCTCCGTACTGAGGCTGCCCGGTTGTGCCGCACTGTAGACCGTCAACGAATAGTCCGCCGCCGACAGCGGCATGGACAGGCTCACAGCAATGGCGGCAGACAAAGCAAGAATCCGCATGGAACACCTCCGTTCACCCGCAACTGGGTGCGACAGAGCATAGGCGCTTGACCGGGTCAAACAACATCATCACGCAGCGTTGTTTCAGGAATGAGGATTCAGCGCGCGTGACGAAACGCCAGCAGCAACGCGGCTGCCAACAATGACGCGGCCAGGTAGAAGGCCAAACCGGGCAGGTGCCAATCAAGCGGATGACGAATCGCTGCCGCGAACGCCTGGGTAAACAGGAAGGGCCCGAAAATACCTGCCATCCCGGTGAGACTGGTCAATGCGCCCTGCAGTCGCCCCTGTTCAGACGCATCAACACGACGACTCAACAATCCCTGCATCGATGGTGTGGCAAAGCCCCAACTAGCCATCACCGGAATCGCCAACCAGATCCAAGCCGCACTGGGTGCGAACCCGTACAAAAGAAATCCCAAGGCGCCCGCCAGCAGGCCGACGCGTAACATGCGGACTTCGCCAAACCGAGGCACCAGTCGCCGCACCAGCCCGCCCTGCACCAGCGCCGACGACACACCGACCGCCGCCAGCGCGATGCCGACCTGCCATTCATCCCAACCGTAACGATAGTCCGCATACAGCACAAAGATCGCGGGCAGGGACATGTGCGCCAGTTGGCTGAGAAACCCGATCAACGCCAGCGGCGCGACGCCCGCATGGGCGCGCAGGAAACGCAGGGCACCCAGCGGATTGGCACCGCGCCAGGCGAACGGGGTGCGCCGCTCGGGTGGCAAGGACTCCGGCAAGATGAAGAAGCCGTAGGCGAAGTTCAGCAGACTCAGTCCCGCCGCCACCCAGAACGGCAACCGCTGGTCAACGCTGCCCAGCAAGCCGCCCAAGGCTGGGCCAATGACAAATCCCAGTCCAAATGCGGCGCCCAGCATGCCGAACGCCCCCGCTCTTTTTTCCGGCGGAGTCACGTCGGCGATATAGGCATTGGCGGTCGAAATACTGGCCGAGGTCATCCCGGCGAAGACGCGTCCGACAAACAGCACCCCAAGGTTCGGTGCCAGCGCCATCACGATGTAGTCCAGCCCAAGTCCCAGGTTCGACAGCAGAACCACCGGACGCCGCCCGAAACGATCTGACAAGGCCCCGAGCAAGGGCGAACACAGGAACTGCATGCCTGCAAAGGCCGCCGCAAACCAGCCGTACCAGTTCGCTGCGCCCGCCGAGTCGCCACCCAGGAATCCGAGCACCAGCTTGGGCAGGACGGGAATCATCACGCCCAATGCGAGGATGTCCAGTGCCACCGTGACGAAGATGAACACCACGGCGGCGCGGCGCGCCGTCAAGGGCGCGGCGGACACTCCCGACGCCGCGGACGGGTCCAGACTCAAGCGCCCAGCCGTGCCTTGATCTTGCCAGACACCAAGCCCATGTCCGCTCGGCCCTGCAATTTCGGCTTCAACAAGGCAACCACCTTGCCCATGTCGCGGGCGCTGCTGGCACCGCTTTCGGCAATGGCAGATTCGATCAGCACCTGAATCTCCTCCTCGCTCAACTGGGCGGGAAGGTAGGCCTGGATGACACCCATCTCGTAACGCTCCTGCGCGGCCAGATCCTCGCGCGCAGCCGCTTCGTACTGCTGCACCGAATCCTTGCGCTGTTTAAGCATCTTTTCCAGCACGGCCAGCACCTGATCATCATCCAGCGTGATGCGCTCATCCACTTCGCGCTGCTTGAGCGCCGCCAGGATCAGTCGAATCACGGCCAGTTGTTCTTTTGCACCGCTCTTCATGGCGGTCTTCATGTCTTCCGTCAGGCGGACCTTGAGGCTCATTGCACTTCTCCGAATTCGAGTGAACAGGACGCTCGCCGCAAATGGCTCACGCAACGCAAGAAATCCTGCAAACAGGAAAAGCCGATGTCACTTGCGTGACACCGGCTCCGGATTTCCTGGCTTCTTCGCTGGCGGACCGAACCGCCGCGCCGATCAGTACAGGCGTTGACGCTTGGTGACGTCGCGACCCACGCGACGCAGGTGACGCTTGACCGCGGCGGCCGCTTTGCGCTTGCGCTCCTGGGTCGGCTTCTCATAGAACTCGCGCTTGCGGGTCTCGGCCAGAATGCCGGCTTTTTCGCAGGTGCGCTTGAAGCGACGCAGGGCAAACTCGAAGGGCTCGTTTTCGCGGACTTTAACGTTGGGCATGGGATCTCCGGATGAATTCTTGAACACCCCCGCTGGCGGGGAGCCGCGTATGATACGGGCAGTGACCTGCACTGTGCAAATGTTCGCCAGTGCCCCTCTCCGTCACCTCCCGGTGATGCCTGCTTCGAGTGGCCATGATCGTTCTTGGAATCGAAACCTCCTGCGACGAAACCGGCGTCGCGCTGTATTGCACAGAGCGCGGCCTGCTGGCACATACCCTGTATTCGCAGGTCAAATTGCATGCCGACTACGGCGGCGTGGTGCCGGAACTGGCCAGCCGCGACCATGTACGCAAGCTGCTGCCCCTGATCCAGCGCTGCCTGCAGCAGGCCGAACTGCGCACAAAGGACATTCATGGCGTCGCGTTCACCAGCGGCCCCGGATTGGTCGGCGCATTGCTGGTTGGTGCCGCGACCGGGCGCGCCCTGGCTTGGTCGCTGGGCGTTCCTGCAATCGGCGTCCACCACATGGAAGGCCATCTGCTCGCACCACTGATCGAGGTCGATCCGCCACAACCGCCCTTCGTCGCCCTGCTGGTTTCCGGAGGGCACAGTCAACTGGTCGAAGTAAGCGCTATCGGGCGCTATCGGGTTCTGGGTGAAACGCTGGACGACGCGGCCGGCGAGGCCTTCGACAAAACCGCCAAGATGCTGGGCCTGCCCTATCCCGGCGGCCCGGAGCTGGCACAACTGGCGAGCAGCGGCGCGCGCGGGCGATTCACCTTTTCGCGCCCGATGACGGATCGACCCGGTCTCGAATTCAGCTTCTCCGGTCTGAAGACCCAAGTTCTGCTGGCGTGGCGCGACAGCGATCAAACCCCGCAGACGCGTGCCGATATTGCGCTCGGCTTTCAGGACGCCGTCGTTGATACCTTGGCGATCAAATGCGAGCGCGCCTTGCGGACGACCGGCATCAAGACGCTGGTCGTCGCCGGTGGCGTGGGAGCAAATCGCGATTTGCGGAAAAAGCTCGCCGAGCTGGCACAACGCACTCGCATCCGGGTGTGCTTCCCGCGTCCGGAGTTCTGCACCGACAACGGCGCGATGATCGCCTTCGCGGGTGCGCTGCGCCTCGCCGCAGGTCAGCACGATGATGCGACCATCACCGTGCAGCCACGCTGGGATATGGCAGCATTGCCCGCCGTTTGAACCGAGCCGAGAGACTGCCATGCCCGACATCCCGAACGACCGCGTCTTCATTGAAGCGCTCGAGATCGAATGCCTGATCGGCATCTACGACTGGGAGCGCACCATTCGGCAAAACGTGGTGCTGGACATCGAGATGGCCTTCGACAACCGGATTCCAGCAGGCTCGGATGCCATCGAGCACACGCTCGACTACAAGGCAGTGAGCAAGCGCCTGATGCAGTTTGTCGGCGACTCCAGTTACGGACTGGTCGAAACCTTGGCCGAGCAATGTGCTGCGATCATCCTCAACGAGTTCAATGTCGCCTGGGTGCGCCTCAAACTGGCAAAGCCCGGCGCCGTGCGTGGCGCGCGCAGTGTCGGGGTGATCATCGAGCGTCGGCGTCAGGCATGAACCTCGCTCTACTGAGTCTCGGCAGCAATCAACAGCCGGAACACTACCTCACCCTCGCTGCGCAGGAACTGCGCGAGGCATTCGGTGACGTGCAGTTCTCGCCTGTCTATCGCACCGAAGCGGTTGGCTTTACCGGGCCGGACTTCCTCAATGCGGCAGCCTGTTTGCGCACCAGCATGGATGTCGTCGCGTTGAACCTGTGGCTGCATACACTGGAGGACCGCCACGGTCGACGACGCGATCAACCGCGCTTTTCGTCGCGAACGCTGGACGTGGATATCGTCTACTTCAACGACCTGATCATGCAGGGGCCGGGCAATTTGCGCCTGCCTCGCCCCGAACTCAAACACGCCTTCGTACTGAAGCCACTGTCCGACATCGCGGCCGATTTCGTCGACCCGCTACAGGGCCAACGTCTTGGTGATCTGTGGGCCGCGTCTGGACTGAGTGCGCCAACGGTCGATCTACTGCAACTCGGTTGAGCGCCTTGACCTCGATCATCACCGCCGGTGCCGCACGGCGCTCTGCTTGCAGCCCGACGATGACGGGCTCTCAGATTCGCAGGCTTTGCATCAACGAGTTCACCTCGTCGGCGGATTCTTCCAGAATCTCGCTCAGCAAGGCCTCGCCCGCAATCATGTCGATATGGATCGCATCTTCTTCCGGCGATGCCGCATCGGCGTAACGCAGTGGCGACGCCACCGGTGACAGGTAGTCCGCCAATAACAAGGTGTCGCCCAGGCTCTCGGCGGGTATCGACAACATGCCACGCCAGTAGTCGGCAATGCCCGCAACAATCGCGGCAGGCACCTCAAGCTTGCGCAACACGGCCATCGCCAGGTCGCGTTCCACCGCGACATCCAGATCCTGCCCCTCCTCATCACCCTCACCGGTCACTACCAGCATCGGCCGTGCGACCTCGAGCAAAGCGGGATAGTCCTTGGCGCGAGAGATCATGTAGAACCCACCGATCTTGTGAACCAGGGCAGCAAAAAATGCCACGTCCGGATTCTGACGCGTGACTCGCTTGGCAATCACTCGCGCCAGCGCCGCGACGTGCGCGGTGTGCTCCCATAACAGGTCGGCCATCTGCTTTTGCTTCGGACTGCTGGGCGCGCCAGCCATCTGCCGTGTCAGCAAGGCCATGACCAGACTGCGCATGGTGGCGAACCCGATCCGGTTGACAGCCGTTTTCACGTCCACCACTTCGCGCCCCATCCGGTTGTAGACCACCGAATTGGCCACCGCGACGGAACGCGCCGACAACAAGGGCTCGGCCTGAATCAAACGCGCCGCCTGATCCACGCTGCAGTTGGGGTCGTCCAGCGCCTGCCGTATCTTCAGCATCAACGCGGTATTGGTGGGGAATACCAGATCACCACGTGACGCCTCGTCGGCAATCTGCTTGAGGGCTTGCACTCGTTCCATTTGGGTTCCTGTCCGCGATTTGCGCCGCGCCCGGTCCCCTCACCAGCGCAACGCTCCGTCACATTGTGCAAGTTCTTTGCCATACACGGTGACGGCTTCTCCGCCGCTGCGTGCCCGCACCGACCGGCGAATCAGGCTTCTGAATGTTTCGACTTGGGCGCCTTCTTGGTCGCCCGCGGCTTGGATTCCGGCATACAGGCACAGGTCGCTCGCAGCAAGGCTTGCAGCGATTCCGGCTCGTCCAGCAGCGTATCAGCAACCGGATGCGGCTTGGCGCCGGGATACGGAGGACGCAGCGGCAGTTCTGCGGTGAGGTCCGCCGTCTTTGCGCTCGGCTTGATGAAAAGGCTGTTGTCGCAGGCCATGGCCACCACTTTGCCGTCGATATAGACGGCGTATTCGCCGAACATTTTCTTGTAGCTCAGACGCGCGCCCAGCGCCGCCTGCTCACTGACGAATTCCACAAATGAAAGGTCGGTGGCCATCGGATCCTCCAGAACATGTCCCTGTGCAAAGTAGACCACGCTCCGCAGCGCACGCACACGCCCACTCCGGCCGCCCAAAGTGAACTATCGCCATGCCGGCGCCTCAACCGCCACCGCAGGCAGTTATGATGCAAGGCGTTTCCATCGCGATGAAGCGATATATGACCCTTCCCTGCCCGGTATCGTTCGAGTTCTTTCCGCCCAAGACCGCCGATCAGCGCGAGCAACTGGATCGCAGCGCCGAGAAACTGCGCCGCTTTGATCCGAAGTTCGTCTCGGTGACCTTTGGTGCTGGCGGCTCAACCTTGAGTTACACACCCGAAACGGTGCGCCATCTGCGCGATGACTTCGCTCTATGCGCCGCGCCGCATCTGTCGTGCATGGGCGGCACGCGCGCCGAGATTCGCGACCTGCTGCAGCGCTATCGCGAGATGGGCTGCACCCGCATCGTGGCCTTGCGCGGCGACATGCCTTCCGGCATGGCGCGTCCGGGCGACTTGCGCTATGCCTCCGAGTTGGTCGAGTTCATTCGGGCCGAAACCGGCAATCACTTCCATATCGAAGTGGGTGCCTACCCGGAAACCCACCCACAGGCCGAGGACGCGCTGGCCGACATCGAACACTTCTGTACCAAGATGCGCGCTGGTGCCGATGTGGCGATCACCCAATATTTCTACAACGCCGATGCGTATTTCGCTTTCGTCGATGCGGTTCGCGCGCGCGGCATTGATGCACCGATCATCCCCGGCATCATGCCGATCAGCAACTTCAGCCAGCTTCGCCGCTTCTCGGACATGTGTGGCGCGGAGATTCCGCGCTGGCTCACGCGGCGCATTCAGGCGTATGGGGACGATACGCTCAGCATTCGTGAGTTCGCCAGCGATGTGGTTGCCGCGCTATGCCGTCGCCTGTTGGACGGTGGCGCGCCCGAACTGCACTTCTACACACTGAATCTGAGTCGCCCGACGCTTTCCGTGCTGGAGCGATTGCAGGCCTGAACAATGAGCGCACGCGGTCGCCGCGTGCGCTCACTGCCAATCGATCTCAGGGCGCCAGATCGACGCGCAAGACCATGCCATCCACCGCGACCACACGAATGCGTGTACCCGCGTCCATGTCCTGCCCCTCCACGGTCCAGAATGCGTCGCCAACCTTGACCCGACCACGGCCGTTGACGATGGCGGTGTCCAGCGGAAACACCCGCCCGACCAGTTGCGCACCGCGTTGATTGAGCAGCGGTTGATCACTGGGCGCATCCTTGTGTGTCGCGCGCCAACGCCAACCCATCGCCACCGAGATCAGCGAGAACACGCCAAAGATCATCCACTGCACGGTGGGACTCAGACTGATCATCAGGTCCACCAGCCCGGTCGCCACCGCAGCGAACCCCAACCACAGCATGAAGGTACCGGGCATCATCGCTTCGGCGGCAAACAGCGCCAGCGCGATGGCCCACCAGAACCACGGAGAACTCATCAATCCCATGATCCGCTCCTCAGGTCTGCGAACCGCCCTGCGGTCCGAAATTCGGACGCGGCGGCGGCACGGGTTTGGTGGGGGTTTCGGCTTTGCCTGCCCCGGCGGCCTTGGCCAGTTCGGCGATACCCGCCAGCGAACCCAGGATGCTCGTCGCCTCCATCGGCAACAGCAGGGTCTTCTGATTCGGTGACTTGGCGAACTCCTTCAGCGCCTCGACATACTTCTGCGCCACGAAGTAATTGACTGCCTGCACGTCGCCCTTGCCGATTGCCTGCGACACCATCATGGTCGCCTTGGCTTCGGCTTCGGCGAGACGCTCGCGCGCTTCGGCATCCTTGAACGAGGCTTCGCGCCGACCTTCAGCTTCCAGGATGGCAGCCTGCTTTTCACCTTCGGCGCGCAAGATCTCCGAGGCACGATGGCCTTCCGCTTCCAGAATGTTGGCACGCTTCTCACGCTCGGCCTTCATCTGGCGCGCCATGGAATCCACCAGATCGCGCGGCGGCTGGATGTCCTTGATCTCGATCCGGTTGACCTTGATGCCCCAGGGATGGGTCGCGTCATCCACCACCATCAGCAGTCGCGCATTGATCTCATCGCGCTTGGACAGCGACTCGTCCAGATCCATCGAACCCAGCACGGTGCGGATATTGGTCATCACCAGATTGAGAATGGCGATTTCCAGTTGGGCGACTTCATACGCGGCTTTTGCCGCATCAAGAACCTGATAGAACACCACGCCATCGACCTTCACCACCGCGTTGTCGCGCGTGATGACTTCCTGCGACGGCACATCCAGCACCTGCTCCATCACATTGAGCTTGTGGCCGATGCCGTCGATCCAGGGAATGATGAAGCCGAGGCCCGGCGTCAGCGTGTGGGTATAACGACCAAAACGCTCCACGGTGTACTCGTAGCCCTGCGGTACCGAACGCACACCCTTGAGAATGGTGATGACGACAAACGCCAGCAAGATCAACACGAAATAGGACATCAGAGACTCCCGGAAACGGTAGGGGCAAAGGCTGGCCACCATCTGATGGTCATCAACAGACCGGTGACCGCCGCACTATAAGGACTTGTTTGCGGCAAAGGCCATCCTGCCCGCGCGATGGCGGACCGCGCAAGCAACGCCTCGACGACGCTCGCAGCCAAACGTGACCCTCGTCGCGGCAAACCGGCACAACGCGCCACGCTAAGCGGCAGATTGCCGATGCCTGCTCAGGCAAACACGTTGAGGCGCGTCCCGATGTTTCCGGACGTTTCCAGCGCTGGCGATGGCAAGGCCTGCAGCAAGGCCAGACCGCTTGCCGCCTGCGTCTCCATGGCCTTCTTCAGCACCGCCAGTTGCACCTGCTGCTGCAACTGCGCCTGCTGCATCTGCACGGCGGCATCGACAATGGCTGAGCTGAGTCCGTCCACGCATCACCTCATTGAGACCCTTCCGGTCCGCGACTTAGCGGCAGTCCCGCGCAGATCTTTAGCGCATCACTACCCGACCACCGCTCACCCCGTCGGGTTATCCGACGAGGGCGCCTTCCACACCCCCCACACCGCCAGCATCACGGCACCGACCACAATCGCCGAGTCCGCAATATTGAAGGCGGGCCAGTGGCGCTGACCCCAGTAGGCGTCGATGAAGTCGATGACGTAGCCGAAACGCAGCCGGTCAACCAGATTGCCGAGCGCGCCACCGATGATCAGGGCAAACGGCGCGGCCTGGCGCCAATCGCTGCGTTCGGTGCGCTTGAGCGCCACGATCAAGGCGAGGCTGATCCCCACCGCCAATGCCGAGAACAGCCAGCGCTGCCAGCCATCGGCATCCTGCAGGAAGCTGAAGGCAGCGCCGTGGTTGTAGACCAGAGTCCAGTTCAACCAACCCTCGATGACCGCCACCGGTTCGGCGTACCGCAAATGGTCCAGCGCGAGCTGCTTGGTCCACAGGTCCAAGGCAACGACGACCGCCGACAGCAGCAGCCAGACCAGCGCATGGCGAGCAGGCGCACGCATCAGAACCAACGCCGTCGTTCGCCCGCGCCGTCAACATTGTCGACGCAGCGACCGCACAGTTCGGGGTGCTCGGCGTGACTGCCCACGTCGGCGCGGAAATGCCAACAGCGCACGCACTTGGCATGGCTGGTCGGCAGCACTTCCAGTTGCGCGGCAATGCCCGGCACAACAGTCAGGCTGCCGCCGATCACTGCCGTCGCTGTTGCTGGTTCAGTCGTCGCCACCAGATCGAACTCGGAGGTGATCATCAGGAAACGCAGGTCATCAGCGACCGCTGCCAATTTCGCTCCCAGTCCGACGCGGGTGTCGATATGCAAGGCCACGCGTGCGGCCAGCGAGCTGCCCACCGCGCCGTCCTTGCGCATCGGCTCCAGCACACTGCTCAGACAGGTGCGAATCGACAGCAATTGCTCGAAATCCGCTTCGCTCAAAGCACTGTCGACGGGCATTGCCGCCAAGCCGTCATACCAGGTTTCGAACAGCACCGACTCGCCGCGCGTACCGGGCATGGCCTGCCATATCTCTTCGGCGGTGAAGCTCAGGATGGGTGCCATCCAGCGCACCAGGGCTTCAAGGATGTGGAACATCGCGGACTGCGCCGAACGCCGCCCGAGGCTGTTCTCCTGCATCGTGTAGAGACGGTCTTTGGTGACATCCAGATACACCGCACCCAGTTCGTTGATGCAGAACTGCTGCACCGCCTGAACGATATCCAGAAAATCGTAGGCATCGTACCGGTCCAGAATCCGCGCCTGCAGCTTGGCTGCCTGCGCCATCGCCCACTGGTCCAGCAGCAACATCTGCGCGGCGGGAACGAGGTGCTGCGCCGGATCGAAACCGTCCAGATTGCCGAGCAGGAATCGGGCGGTATTGCGAATCCGCCGATAGGCATCGGTAGTGCGCTTGAGAATCTCGTCACTGACCGACATTTCGTTGCGGTAGTCGGTGGAGGCCACCCACAGGCGCAGCACGTCAGCACCCAGCGTATCCATCACCTTTTGCGGCGCGACGACGTTGCCGAGCGACTTCGACATCTTGCGACCCGCTGCATCGACGGTAAAACCGTGCGTCAGCACGTGATCGTAGGGTGCTTTGCCGGAGATGCCCGCCGAGGTCAGCAACGAAGACTGGAACCAGCCGCGGTGCTGGTCCGAGCCTTCGAGATACATGACCCGATAGTCCTCCAGACCACCTGCCTGAAGTTCCCCTCGGGCGCCGATCACGCAGGCGTGCGTCACGCCGGAGTCGAACCAGACATCCAGGATGTCGGTGACCTTGTCGTAGTCGTCCGCTGCATCACCGAGCAGTTCGCGCGCATCGAGGTCGTACCACACGTCCACCCCACCCTGCGCCACGCGATCCGCTACCTGGCGCATCAGCGACACCGAATCCGGATGGATTTCGCCGCTGATCTTGTGCACGAACAGCGCAATCGGCACGCCCCAGGTGCGCTGACGGCTGATGCACCAGTCGGGCCGCTTGTCGACCATGCCGAGAATGCGCTCCTGGCCCCACTCAGGCACCCAGCGAACGTTCGGGATCGCGCCGACCGCGGCATCGCGCAAGCCAGCCTGGGTCATGCTGATGAACCACTGCGGCGTGGCGCGGAACGCCACCGGCGTCTTGTGCCGCCAGCAATGCGGATAGCTGTGCGGATACGCCTCATCGTGCAGCAGCACGCCGCGCTCGCGGAGCAGTTCCAGAATGACCGGATTGGCTTTCCAGACGTGCAGCCCTTCGACCAGCGGCGTGCCCGGCAAATACGCACCGTTGCCACCCACCGGATTGATTTCGGCAGCGGAATAGGCGTCCATCAGGCCGTACTTCAAGCTGACCGCAAAGTCCTCCTGACCGTGACCCGGCGCGGTATGCACGGCACCGGTACCGGCATCCGTGGTGACGTGATCACCCAGCAGAACCGGCACTTCGCGCGGCAAGAACGGATGTTTGAGCTTGAAGCCTTCCAACGCGGCGCCCTGCACGCGACCAAGGACTTCAGGTTCGCGCAGGCCATAGCGTTGCGCGCATTCGGGCAGCAGCGCTTCCGCGACAACCAGCTGCACGCGCGCCCCATCGCGACTCGGTCCTTCGACCAGCACGTAGTCGAGTTCTGCACCAACGGTGACGGCCAGACTGGCAGGCAGCGTCCAAGGCGTGGTGGTCCAGATCGGAATGGCGATGGTGGCCGTTCGCGGTGCCTGACCAAACAACGCGGCCAGCTTCGCCTGATCAACCGCGTCGTAGGCGACATCGATCGCCGGTGAGGTCTTGTCGGCGTATTCGATTTCCGCCTCGGCCAAGGCAGAGCCGCAATCGAAGCACCAATGCACCGGCTTCGCACCGCGCGAAAGATGGCCGTTTTCGACGATCTTCGCCAAGGCGCGCAGCATGTCGGCCTCGAAGCTGAAGTCCATGGTGCGATAGGGATTTTCCCAATCACCCAGCACGCCGAGACGTTTGAAATCGGCGCGCTGGGTATCAATCTGCTTGGCCGCGTATTCGCGACACTTCTGCCGGAACGTGCGCGCATCCACCTTCACACCGACCTTGCCGATCTCCTTTTCCACCGCCAGCTCGATCGGCAGCCCGTGGCAATCCCATCCCGGGACATAGGGCGCGTCGTAACCGGACAACAGCTTCGACTTGACGACGATGTCCTTAAGGATCTTGTTGACCGCATGGCCGATGTGAATCGCCCCGTTCGCATACGGCGGACCATCGTGCAGAACAAAACGTTTGCCGCGTCCCTTGCTGCGCTCGCGAATCTGCTGATAGCGCCCGACCTGTTCCCACGCGGCCAGCATGTCCGGCTCGCGCTTGGGCAGATCACCCCGCATGGCGAAGGCCGTTTCCGGCAAATGAATGGTGTGTTTGTAGTCTTTCTTTTCGGAACTCACGCCGGACTCCGCCAACAAGCGATTACAGGGAATGGGACAGGATCTCGCGCGCCCGCGCTGCATCGCGGTCGATCTGCGCCACCAGCGCATCGAGATCAGGGAAATTCATTTCGTCGCGCAGCTTGGCGACGAACTCCACACTCAGGCGGCGACCGTACAAATCGCCGTCGAAGTCGAACACATGGGTTTCCAGCAAGGGCTCCACACCGTTCACGACGGGCCGGGTACCCAAACTGGCGACGCCGCCCAATGGCGTCGGTGCGATACCATGCACCCGAACCGCGTAAATACCCCACAGCGCTGGCACACAGCCCTGAAAACGTTGATTCGCGGTCGGATAGCCCAACTTGCGTCCGAGCTGCTGGCCGCGTACCACACGCCCCTCGATGCGGTAGCTGCGCCCCAGCAAACTGGCCGCCAGCTCCAGCGCACCGGCGGCCAGGGCATCGCGGATGCGCGAACTCGACACCCGCTCGCCGTCCACGCACGACACGGTTTCCAGACTGTGCGCGGAAAACCCCAGTTCCGCCCCGCGTTGACGCAACAGATTGAGGTCGCCGAGTCGACCCTTGCCGAAACGGAAATCCGCACCGACCCAAACCTCACGCGCCGCCAGCCGTGCGACCAGCACATCGTGCACGAACTGCTCGGCCGACATCTGCGACAACGCGCGATTGAAGCGCAGCAAGCCGACGACATCGCAGCCCGCCGCCGCAAGGGACTCGAAGCGGGAACGCGGCAACTGCAGTCGCGGCGGTCGTTGAGCCACACCAAAAAACTCGCGCGGCAGGGGCTCGAAACTCAAGGCCACCATCGCCACACCGCGCGCTTTGGCGCGCCGGGAGGTTTCCTGCAGCAACGCCGCGTGCCCGCGATGCATGCCATCGAACGCACCGATGCACACCACACTCCCGTGTGGCGTCAGGCAGTTTCCCAGCGGGTCGCGGAACAATCGACTCATCACGCGGAGTATAGCGGTAGCGCGAAACCGACCTGCCCCGTCTCCCGTCGCCAACACGGAACGCCATGAGCGTCGACGTGCTTGCCCCGAACAAGACCCACCTCAGTGCCCACTCAAATCACGCGGTCGCAAACCCATCGCACGCAGAACGGCAGCAAAGCTGGCGATTCCCGCCACCACCAGCACACCTAACTGCAAAGCACGCGCTCGATAGTTCAGGGCTTCGAAGTCGGCCCACCACTGCAAGCCCGCCCACAGCACGCCGACCATCACCACGCAGGCCACCACAAGACGCAGCAGATGCACGCCCCAACCCACCTGCGGTTGCCAGTCACCGCGCTTGCGCAAGGCACGCCACAACAAAAAGAGATTGAGATAGCCCGATGCCGCGCTCGCCAGGGCCAACGCAAGGTGCAGGCCGGGCGTTTGTCCGATGCGCTGCAACCAGGGCAGTGCCTGCAGTTCCGGCGTTGTTGGCCACCACCAGGTCAGCAAGACCAGAAAAAGCACGTTGAAAACCATGTTGGCGATCATCGACGCCACACCCGCCTTGACCGGCGTGGCGGTGTCCTGGCGCGCATAGAAAGCCGGTGCCAGCACTTTGGTGAGCACGAAAGCGGGCAGCCCCAGGCTCAGCCCCAGCAAGGACAACGCCGCCATCCGCACATCGAATGGGGTGAACTGGCCGTACTGGAACAAGGTGTAGAGCACCGGTTCCGCCAGCAACATCAAGCCCAGCATGGCGGGCAAAGCAATCAGCAGCGCCATGCGCAAGCCCCAATCCAGCGCCGCGCTGAAGCCGCGGGCATCGGTGCCGACGTGATGGCGTGACAGCGCCGGAAGAATCACCGTTCCAAGTGCCACGCCGAACATACCGAGCGGAAACTCCAACAGGCGATCCGTCTGTGCCAGCCAGGTCTGCGAGCCCTCGAACAGGTAGGACGCGATCACCACGTCCAGCAACAGGTTGATTTGCGCGACCGACGAGCCGAACAGGGTCGGCACCATCAAGCGCAACACCCGACGGACGCCCGCATGGGCCGCACCCCAGCGTGGCCACACCAGCAGATTCAGCGCGCGCAGGGCAGGAAACTGGATCAGCAGTTGCAGCACGCCCGCCAGCAGGATGCTCCATGCCAGCGCCATCACCGGGATATCCATGCGCGGCGCCAGCCACCAGGCCGCCAGAATCATGCAGACGTTGAGAATCAATGGCGTCGCAGCTGGCAACGCAAAACGCTGGAAGCTGTTCAGCACGCCACCACACAGTGCCGTCAGCGAAACGAACAACAGGAAGGGAAAGGTGATCCGCAGCATGTCGGCAACCAGGCCGAGTTTTGCCGGTTGATCCACCGATCCGGGCGCAAATACTGCCGCCACCTCGGGGGCAAACCACATTCCCAGCGCGGTCAGCAACAAAAGCACCGCGCCCAAGGTGCCTGCCGTGCGCGATAGCAGAGCACGCAGCTCGCTTTCCGTCTGGGTCTGTTTGACCTCGGTAAACACCGGCACGAAAGCCAGCGAAAACGAGCCCTCGGCAAATAGCCGTCGAAAGAAGTTCGGAATCTTGAAGGCAACCCAGAACGCATCGGTGGCGGCACTGACGCCGAACACCTGGGCAATCGCCATCTCCCGCACCAGACCCAGGATCCGTGACAGAAACGTCGGCCCGGCGAAGGACATCAGAGCGCGCAACAATCCGCTTCGCTGGCGGGTAGTCTCAGGCATGTGGCAGGCACCGGATAAACTATCAGTATCGCACTCGTGCCATACCGCGTGACGCGGGACAACGGCCTGAATCAGGACGCCGATTGACGCAAAGCGTCTCGAAACGCATACTTGCGCGTCTTTCCCCCCTGAATCCTGCCGCCTCGAGGAGTTCCCCTTGGCCAATATCAAATCCGCAAAGAAGCGCGCGAAGCAGTCTGAAGTTCGCCGCGCCCGCAACGCCAGCGCACGCTCCATGGTGCGTACCACTGTCAAGAAGGTCATCAAGGCCATTGACGCGAACGATCAAGCCGCCGCTGCCGCTGCGCTTCAGGCCGCTGCCCCGGTGCTGGATCGCTACGCCGCCCGTGGATTGATCCACAAGAACAAAGCCGCACGCCACAAGAGCCGCCTCACGGCGCGCATCAAGGCGATGGCCTGAGTCATCAGGTCGCGGATCAGGGAAATCGAAAGGCCGACAGCGATGTCGGCCTTTCTTGTTTTTCACGCACCCAATCGATAGCAGGAGAAGATGCGCGCAGGGAAATGCTGCCGGGCAATTGCTCCACGGAATCGGATCAGCGGTAGGATCAGCACCTCCAACCGACTACGGGTCCCCCCGAAGAATGAGCCCTGCGAGAGCCGGTGAAGCGTCTTCCAATCGCCAAGATGCCGCCCAATCCCCGTCACGGCTTCCGATGGCGGTCTGGCTACTCGCGGCAGCTGTCGGAGTCGCGTCCGGCTGTCTCGCTGGCTACCGGCTGCCCAACACATGGGTAGGAATCGTCGTCGCAACCTGGTGTGCACTCAGTGCCTGGAGCCTTTGGCGCCCTCATCAGCTCGTGCAGGCCGGGTGTGGTGCATCGGCCATTTCGGCGTCGATATCGGCGCTGGTCGTTCTGTTGCTGTCTCCTGCAAGCAACGTAACGCCTGACGCCCCAATTGACAGCGAGCTTCAACGCCTCTTTGTTCTGATCACTGCCACCGCCGCCATGCCCCTGCTGTTTGGCGATCAACATCGCTATCGGGTGCGCTGGGCGATGGGCAGCGGGATCGTGCTGACCCTGCTCGGAATGATCCGCTTCGGCAACTTACTGAGCGCCCTTGAGTCGAGCGGCCCGGTGCCTGCATTCCGCGAAGCAAGCCTGATCCTCGGTCTGATCGTAGTCGGCATCAGTTACGTGCGCACCGCACTGGGCGGGGATCTCGGCCACAACGCCCTTGCTCGACTCGGCGCGCTGATCGGCGGTGCGGCACTGACCGTGGTCGCTTCAGCGAAGCTGTTCAATCTGCCCTCACTGGCAAGCACATCGCAAACCGATCAGCCAACCCAGTTGGCAGTGACCGTTGGATTTGGGCTGATCGCCGCCGGCATTCTGTTCTACAGCTCGCAACGTCATCGGGCAATGCGCCACAGCGCCATCGCTGCCTTGCTTCTCGCGTTGCTGATGTTGGCACTGCATCCGGCAGTGGTCGGCGCCTATCCCGTGCTTGCCAGAGTCCGCGATCTGTTGTCGGGCAGCAGCAGCCCATCGATCATCGGACAATCGCTCGCCACCTCGATCAGCATCCTCTCGGCAGCGATATCCCTTCTATTGCTGGGTAAAGAAAAGCGCGGCCCCCTGCGCAGCCTGCTGGCTTGGTTGAGCGCCGTTCTGGTCATGCTGATCGCGAGCGTGGCGGGGTTCGGCTACCTGTTGAATGTCGACATGTTCGAACACTGGGGCGACCACGCCTCGCTACTCCCGTTGATCCACGCCGCAGCGTTTGCACTGGGCTTCAGCCTGCTGTCGCTCGCTGATGGCGATACCGCGCGAAGTGCCCGGCGGGCACAATGGTTACCCGTGAGTGCCGGCATCATGATCATGGTGATCGGTGTCCTGGGCTGGCAAGCGCTGCTGCCGGATGAGGTCAAACGGGTCGAATTCACCACCGAGCGACTGGCTCAATCCATGGTCCGCCGCGTCACCGACGCGCTGCAACATTACGCCGACCTTGCGGAGACACGTGCCGATCCAAGCAGCGGCCTCGGCACCGCCGCCAGCGAGGTCGTCATCGCCGCTGGAGACAGTACGGAAGCACTTTCCAGGGCCATCGCTCAACATGGCCGCTACGAACCTTCCCGACTGCTCGCCGCGCTGCCCACTGTTGCCGATGTCTCGGCACTTCCACCTGGGCACTGGAATGCGCGCGTGTTTGATCTCGATGATGACCGCTTCCTCTGGTTGAACCACCCCGCGTCAGACGCATCACAAGGCATTAATGCCATTCTGCAGCTGGATACACTGCTGGGCTTCGCGCTGACGCCTGCACCGGACGGCTATTCGCTTGAACTGACAAGCGACCAGCATGTCATCAAGACGGTGTCCGCCGAGTACGCCAATGACGCACGCTGGAGTCGTCGAGTTTCAGCGCTCTGGGGCGGACTGGAGTGGTCAATCCGCCTCACCCCCACGGTTGACACACTGGGCTTGATGACGAGCCGACTGCCCGGCACGGTTCTGCTGGCCGGCATGCTGCTCGGCGGATTGCTGGCGCTGGCCCTCAGGCTCGCGTTTCTTTCGCGAGAGCGCGCCCATGCCGCCGAACTGGTCAGCGCAGGATTGCGACGCGAGGTCGATGCGCGCTTGGCGACCGAGCGCGCCCAGGAACGTTCGCTGGACGAAATCGGGCTGATTCTGTCGAGCATCACCGATGGCTTCGTGTTTCTTGATCGGGATCTCGCGTTTACCTATGCCAATGATCGTGCGGGACGCTTGTTGGGTGACGAGCCGGACCATCTGACCGGCCATCGAATAACCGAAATCTGGCCGGAACTGGCCGTCGATGGCAGCGAGCTGCTGTTACGTCAGGCGCTGGATGGTCAGATCACGACGTCGTTCGAATCCAACACCCATCGGGAAGATCGCTGGCTTGACGTGCGTGCCTATTCTCATCCGGAAGGACTGGCCCTGTTCATTCGGGATGTGACCCAGGACCGCTTGAGTGCCCAGCAACTGGCGCTGAGCGAAGCGTTCCTGCGCCACGCGCAGCGACTTGCCGATGTTGGAAGTTGGCGCGTCGAAACCACGCGCGATCAATGGCTGTGGAGTGATCAGTTGTATCGCATTCTTGGCATCGACGGCGCCGCCGCGCCCAGTCTGATGCTGATCCTGCAGCGTACCCATGTTGAGGATCGAGCCCAATTGCAGGCGGCTTTCAACACGCTCGCGCAAAGTGGAAAGGCGCTCGATATCGAGCACCGTTTGCAACTCGATGACGAGCGGACACTGCGTGTTCACTCCCGCGCCGAAGCGGAGCGCGATGCCGAGGGACGGATCATCGCGCTATCGGGAACGCTGCAGGACATCACCGCCCGAAAAGCACAGGAACTGGCGCTATCGCAGGCGCTTGAGCGCGCCGAGCGGCACGCACGTCAGTTGCGTGCCCTCAATCGCGTCTCACTGATGGCCAGTTCGCACATGGGCGACGAGGGACTGTTGCAGCAGTTGCTCGACGAAATTCGCGATGCGGTCGGCACCCACCTGGCGAGTCTGCATTTGCTTCCCGCCGAGCCCGGCGGCAATCTGCTTCCCACCGTTTCGTTGTCCGACAAGTACGCCAAATGGCGGACATTCTCTGCGCCGGTACAAGGACTGGGGCTGCTCGCACTGTCAAAGCGCGGCGCTGGCGTACTGCGCCTCAACGAATCCCAACTGCTCTCGCACCCCGCATTTCTGAACTACAGTCGACACGCTACCGATCACCCGCCGTTGCGCGCGTTGCTGTCGGTACCCATGCGTGACCATGCCGGTCAGTGCCTTGGCTTCCTGCAGTTTTCCGATCCAGTCGATCATGACGAATTCTCCAACGACGATGAAACCATCGCCGTACAGTTTGCCCAGGTCATTGCCATCACCCTTGTCTGGCGCAGCCTGATCAGTGAGCTGCATCTGGCTCATCAGCGCCTTACCGAACAAGTCACAGAACTCACTCGCAGTCGAGCTTTGCTCGCCAACGCCGAGCGCGTCGCCGGGCTCGGTACCTGGGAGTTCGAGTTTGGTGACATCACTCACCCCGTGCTGCGCGGCTCGGAGCAGATGCAACGTCTCGTGCAACCAACCAATGGCGTCATGAGCGTCGTCAACGCCATGGCTCGCATCCATCCTGAGGATCTCGCCAAGGTTCGTGACGACTTCATCGCCGCAACGCAGGGCAAGATCGGCATCAATCACGACCTGCGACTTTGTCGCGACGATCAAAGCTACATCTGGGTGCATGCGCAGGCCGAACTGGTGCGTGATGAGCGCGGAAATCCCGCCCGTCTCGTAGGCACCCTGCACGACATCACTGAAATGCGGGAAGAACAGGAAATCGAGCACGAGCGCGCCAATATCCTGCGTAGCGTGGCAAGCGGCCAGTCGCTGCACGACACCGCTTCGTTGGTGATCCACAGTTTTGAGTCACGTCATCAGAAGCGCAGGGCAATCATCGTCGCGCACCCGGATGCCGAACTTCCCATCGCCCTGGTGGCACCCTCATTCTCCGACGAGTTTTTCGAGGTCGCCGAACCCTTCGTGCAAGGACTCGCTGATAGCGCAACGGGTTTTGCGGCAAACACCTGCCAGCGCGTCATCGTGACAGACATCCAGTCAGACGATCGATTTCCGGAATCCAACAAGGCGCTGCGATCGCTTGGATTTTCCGCCTGCTGTGCGACGCCCATCATTGCGCCAGACGGGCGCCTGCTCGGAGTATTCACGGTTTATCACCGCGACCCGCATGCCCCCGACAAGAACGAACTGAAGGCGATCGATGCGGTCGTTGCGCTGCTGATCATTGCGAGTAACGCTGCGCTTGCCCAGCGACGACTCGAAGAAAGTCGCCAGCGCTTGCGTTCACTGTTCACCCTGGTGCCTGACGCGGTGTTGGTACTGGACACGCAAGGAATCATTGCCGATTGCAACGAGGCGGCGCTGCGTCTGTTGCGTGCGGACCATGATGCGCTGCAGGGAACCGCCATTGAAGCGCTGGTCAGTGAACAGGACCGCCTGACGATTGATGAGCATGTGACCCGAGCCGCGATGGGAGAAACACTGCGCTTTGATCACAGTGGGCAACGTTTGGATGGAACGCGTTTCGACGCCGTCACCACAACGCTCCCCATTACGGTCGATGGGCAGACTGTCGGTGTGTACGCCGCCATCGTGGACATCACCGAACAACGCACGGCGCAAGTTGCGCTGAGCGCCGCCTTGCAGGATGTGCAGTCGCGCAACCGGGAACTGCAGGACTTCGCATTCGTTGCCTCACACGACTTGCAAGAACCACTTCGAAAGGTTCAGGCCTTTGGTGACCGATTGCGCACCCACCTCGGTGAACATCTGGATGCCGATTCGGCTGACTATATCGAGAGAATGCGCTCCGCTGCGGCGCGAATGCAGGCGCTCATCAATGATCTGCTGGCCTATTCGCGCGTGTCCCGCAACGCGCACGCGCCTTCTCGAGTAGATCTCAACCAGATCGCCCGCGATGTGCTCGGGGATCTGGAAACACGGATCGAAGGAAGTCGTGCCACGGTCGAGATCGATGCATTGCCCACAATTAGTGCCGACCCAGTTCACATGCATCAATTGCTGCAGAATTTGATCGGCAACTCTCTGAAATTTATAGCGAATGACCGGACTCCACGAATCACCTTGCGTGCGGAGTTCTTCGAGCGCGGCACCGCGTCAAACCCGGAACGTTGGGTGCGCCTTGTCCTCGAAGACAACGGAATCGGTTTCGAAAATCGCTACCTTGATCGAATCTTCTCGCCATTTCAGCGCCTGCACGGACGCAGTCAATACGAAGGATCAGGCATCGGATTAGCCATCGTTCGCAAGATCATTGAGCGCCATGGCGGGCAAATCCGTGCCGATGGACGACCTGGCCTTGGCGCCACGTTTGTCGTCGAGCTTCCGATCAACGGGCAACCACTTTCGAATGAAGCGGGAGTCTGGGAGGATGCGCGCTGACATGGCCCCTCTCATTTCCTCACCCACCTTGCTGATTGCGGAAGACGACAGCGACGACCGTCGTCTGATTGCCGATGCGTTTGCCGCAGTAGGCATTTTCGACGCGTTGCGCTTCGTGGGCGACGGCAGCGCCGTACTGGACTATCTGAGACAACGTGGCGAATTCGCCAACCGCGTGCTCTACCCCCGACCTCGCGTTGTGCTGCTCGATCTCAACATGCCAAGAATGGATGGACGTGAGGTCCTGCGCGCGATCCGTGCAGATGGGGGATTGCGCGATCTCCCGGTTCTCATCCTGACCACATCGTCAGCGGAGGAGGACGAACAGCTTATGATCGGGCTGGGTGCCGATGGCTACCTCGTCAAGCCTGTGTCGTTTGGTGCGCTGGTCACGATGGTGGCTTCAATCAAAGAACGATGGCTTCAAGCGCAGAGTGCATCGACATGACGCCTGCGTTCAAAGACAGCCTGCGGGTTTTACTCGTCGAGGATGACGAAGACGATGTCGTCCTGACCAGCGCTCTGTTTCGCGAGGTCGAAGAGTTCGATTCAGAGCTGATGTGGGCCAACACCTTCGAGGGCGGCCTGTCGTTCCTCGACAGCGAGCGGTTCGACATCGTACTGGTCGACTACCGGATCGATGCGGATACCGGAATTGCCTGGATCGAGGAAGCACGCCTTCGCGGGCACGGCACTCCCATCATCGTTCTCACCGGCCAGGGTAGCCGCGAAGTGGATCAGCTGGCGATGCAAGCCGGTGCCGCCGACTACCTGGTCAAGCATGGACTCGACGCCGAGCGCTTGGGACGCAGCGTGCGTTACGCCATTGATCGCGCAGAAGGACTGCAGCAGATCGAGGCCAGCGAATCACGATATCGATTGTTGTTCGAGCGCAGTCCCATGCCGATGTGGGTATCGGACGTCGAGACCTTGCGCTTTCTTGCCGTCAACGATGCCGCGCTAACGCACTACGGCTATTCGCGGCAGGAGTTCCTGCAGATGAGTGCGGTGGATGTCAGGCCAAAAGAGGATATTCCGCGATTCCTTGAATACCTGCGGTCCAAGTCGCCGGATCAACCGATTCAGGGGCGGGCCCGCCATCAATGCAAGGACGGCCGGGTCATCATCGTTGAAACAAAGGCTGACGCGATCGTGTTCGAAGGGCGCCCAGCACGCCTGGTTCTGATCAATGACATCAGTGCCAAGGTCGCTGCAGAGGACGAAGCGCGCCTGTTCGCTCGCGCGTTTGAATCCAGCAAGAGCGGCATGCTGATCGCGGACGCACAAAGCCCAACCTTGCCAGCGATCTATGTCAATCCGGCGTTTGTGCGCATGAGTGGCTACGAGGAAGAGGAAATCCTCGGACGGGATCTGACCTTTTTGCAGGGTGACGACCACGAACAGGAAGCACTCGACACGATCCGCCGCACCCTGGCGACGCACAGTGAGTGCGAAGTCGTCGTGCGCAACTACCGCAAGGATGGCTCGCTGTTCTGGAATCAGCTGTCGCTGGCACCGGTTCGCGATGTGGCCGGTGTGGTCACGCACTACATCGGTGTGTCTACCGATCTGACTGACAGGCGCCGCCACGAAGCAGAGGTCGCATTTCTGGCGCGTCATGATCCCGTGACCGGTCTCGCTCGTTTCGTGGAACCGGAAGACGCGCTTGCTCCGATGCTGGACGAGGCTCGCCAGCTGGGTGAGCACGTCGCCGTCTGGTGCATCGACATCGACCGCTTTCAGTCCATCAATGAAAGCGTTGGCTATCGTGCTGGCGATGAAGTACTGCGATTGCTGGCGTCAAGAGTGCGCTATGTGACTGGAACATCGGGCCGTCTCTGGCGTATGACCAGCGACGAGTTCGTGCTTGGAATGCGTTTCACGCCGGGTGCGATGCAGATCGCCGACATCGCCGAACAGATTCGCGAAACGCTTGAAGTGCCCGTGCCGATTGCCGGCTCGCAGTTGTTCCTTTCCGGGTCGATTGGTGTTGCCAGCGCCCCACTCAACGCCGACAACGCCACCGAACTGTTCCGGTGTGCGGAGTCCGCGATGTATCGGGCAAAGCGCAATGGCCGCAACTCGATCGTTGTCTCCACCCAGTCGCAGGCCGAGGAACTGCGCGAACGTCTCGAACTCGGTGGCCGTCTGAAAAGCGCCATCCGCGACAACGAATTCGTGCTGCATTACCAGCCGCAGGTCAGCGGGCATGATGGCCGCATCGTCGGTATGGAGGCGCTCGTTCGATGGCACACGGCAGATCGAGGGCTGATTCCGCCCGGTCGATTTATCCATGTTGCCGAAGAGTTGGGCAGCATCGTCGACCTTGGTCGTTGGGTACTACGCGAGTCCTGTCAACAAGCCAGGCGCTGGCTTGAACAGGGATTCACGGACCTGCGCATGGCAGTCAACGTGTCTGCTTTGCAATTGCATCGCGCCTCATTTCTCGACGAAGTCTGCGACGCCATTGAAACGCACGGCATACCGGCGGCGATGCTGGAGATCGAGATCACCGAGTCGGCGATCATGGAGAACGTGGCACGCGCCGTGGAGATCCTGACCGCGCTCAAGTCGCTGGGTGTGCAAATCGCGCTGGACGACTTCGGCGTCGGCTATTCGTGCCTGAGTCAGCTCAAGCGTTTCCCGATCGATCGACTGAAGATCGATCAGAGCTTCGTGCAGGATGTAGCAAGCGGCAGCGGCGAGGCCGCCATTTCTCGCGCAATCACCGCGATGGGCCACGAGTTGCACATGAAGGTCATCGCCGAAGGCGTGGAGACCGAGGCGCAACTCGGCTACCTGATGCGCAATCACTGCGACGAATTCCAGGGCTATCTGTTCAGCGCGCCGGTCCCGGTGGAGCAAGCAACCGAAATGCTACGCAAGCGTTACGTCGAGGCGCGTGTTCTCACACAAGCACGCCCGAAGCGCGAACTGTTGCTGGTCGACGACGAGGAAAACGTCCTGCGTGCGCTGGTGCGTGTGCTGCGGCGCGACGGTTACACCATCCATACGGCGCTGAACGCCGAACAGGGCTTCGATATCCTGGCCAGAAACCGCATTCAGGTGATCGTTTCAGACCAGCGCATGCCGGGCAGCAGCGGCACCGAGTTCCTCAGCAAAGTCAAGGACATGTACCCGGATACGATGCGCCTGATCCTGTCTGGCTACACCGATCTGGCGACCTTGACCAATGCGATCAACCGTGGCTCGATCTACAAATTCCTGACCAAGCCTTGGGACGACGAAGACTTGCGCGAGCAGGTGATGGAAGCCTTCCGCAGCGCGGAGTCGCGCGCGGCGGCCGTCTGAGCCGATCGAACTCACTCGCCGCTGATGCGACCGATCGCGCAGCTGACGAACGACTTGGCGCCGGCCGCCAGCGCGGCAATGCCCTCAACACTGCCCTGTTCCGGATAGCCGAGTGCCAACAGACGCGCGGCAACCGCCATGCGCGTGGCCTCATCGGATTCGAAGCTCAATCCACCCGACGCGACATCCAGTTCAACAGCGCTGACGCCGTCGATCTCGGCCAAGGCACGGCGAATGCTGTTACCACAACCACCACACTTGACGTTGGCGAGTTCCAGACGATGTTGCATGGTCAAACCTCACGGTGCGATGCGCGACATTATCTCAGGAACGAGAACAGGTTCGAGCCTTGCACGGTGACAAAGGTCTGCTGCGCCGCTTGCAGCGTGGTCAGTTGCTGGGTGAGTCGGCTGGCGGCTTCGGCATAGTCCAGATCACGCAATTCCGAGAGCGTGGTCTTCAACTGCAGCGATTGGGCCGAGCGCTCGTCTGCCGTCTGCGCGAGTGTGTTCATGCGCGCACCGATGGAACTGCGTGCGTCGATGATCGCCCCGTCCGCCTGCCCCAGATCTTCCAGCGCGGCGTACACCAGATTCTGTTGCGCCACACGCTGTGTTTGCGTCAGCACAGGCGCCTCCAGCGCGGTAATCACGCTTTGCACGGTGGCGAACACATCCTGGTTCGGCGCGGGTGTAATGCTGAAGTTATCGCCATTCGAGGGGCTGCCGCGCAGGCTGACCTGCACGCCGAGGAAGCTGACCGTCGAGGGATCGCCATAACTGCCCGTCGCCACCACCGTCGCGGTGGAATCGGTTACTTCGTAGCCCCCCGCACCATCGAAGGTCAGTGTGAGTGCTTGCCCGGCGTAGGCAGGCGAGCCTGACAGACTCGTCGCGGTCAGCAAGGCCGTGCCGGAGTTAGCCGGATTGGCACGCGCGGCAAAACTGCCATTGCCACTGCGGATGCGCATGAAAATCTCGCTGCCTGGATCGACATCCGCCAGAGCCTGCGAGGGCGAGATGTCGACCGTGCGTCGCATCTGGTCACCGGAATACACCACCCCCGCGCTGTCGGCCGCAAAGGGCGCGGTTCCACTTCGGCTGCCCGCAAACAGATAGTTCCCTTGCCCGTCGCCCGTGTTGGCCAAGGCGATCAAGGCGTCGTATTCCTGCCGGAGTTCGGCAATGATCGCGCCCCGGGATTCGTTGTTCTGGGTCGCGTTGGCACCCTGCAAAGCCAGTTCGCGCACACGCACCAGACGATCCGAAAACGAATCCAGCGCGCCTTCGGCCATGCCATAGCGATGATCCAGTTGGGTCGCATTGCTGTCGAAACGCGACAGTTCGGCATCGGCGCGATCCAGCATGATCGACAGCCCCGCGGCCACCGGATTTTCTTCGGCAGTCGTGAAACTGCGGCCGGTCGTCATCTGCATCTGGGTGCGCAGCAACTCGGCCTGACGCGCCAGCATGGCGTTCAAACTCTGGGTAAAGCTGCCATTGCTCGAAATACGCATGATCAGCTCCTTGCCGCCGCCAGCAGCGCCTGGAAGTTCTCACTGGCAATCGCGATGATCTGTGCTGCCGCCTGATAGGCCTGTTGGTACTTCAGAAGATTGGCCGCCTCTTCGTCCAGATTGACCCCGGACACCGATTCGCGCTCCAACTGCAGTTGCTCATCCAGCGCGCCCTGCGCGTCCAGCGCCATGGAGGCCTGACGGGCGGTGCTACCGATGGAGGACGTCATCTGGCTGACCGAGCCCATCAACGACTGCGTACCATTGTTGAACAGGTTGGCACCGTCCAGCGCAGCCAATTCGCGGGCATTGCCGTTGTCCGACGAGTTAGCCGGCATGGCACTGATCACGAATTCGTCACCGACGGCCGGGTCGCCGCTCAGGGTGAACTGCCAGCCATTGACGGCAATCGTCTGTCCCGAGGTGTAGGCAAAGGGACCGCCGCCATTGACCGTGTACTGGCCCGGCGCGGTGAACTCGATGCTCACGGTCGCCTGCAAATTGGGATCGGCGGCATTGGTGATCTGGATCGGTCCCAGCGTGCCATTGCCGGTGTTGCCCAGATCGGCCTCGATCCGCACCGGCAGCGCTGCCGCGATCCGATTGGGATCGGTCATCACCACCGACATCTGTCGCGCGGCATCGGCCGTGGGGCGAATCAGGAAGTTGTCCCCTGCCGCCGCCGCGCCCCCGCCGAGTTCGATCGCCACGCCCTCGACAATGAACGGGTCGGCTGGCGTGCCGGTGCCGGTGAGCGTCATCGCTTCGCCCGTCGCCGCGCTGCGGGCGCTCCAGTTCGCGCCATCAAAACTCATCAGGATGTCGCTTCCGGTGAGGCTGCCGAGATCATTGATCGACGCCGTCAAACTCGCCGTTCCGGTATTGCTGCTGTTGGCGCGGACCGCAGGATCGATGGTCGCAAAAATGTCGCCGCCAAGATTGCCGTAAAGGTCCACGCCTTCACGGTTCTGCGCGTTATAGGACTCGACGACGCCGACGGCGGTGCGTCCCAGTTGGATGGCTGCCGGATCGATCACCTCACGGCGTACCGCGAACAAGCCTGCCAAGGTGCCGCTGACGGCCGACTCGCCCAGACTGATGGGGCCGGATGGGCTGCTCAGGCTGAGTTGCAGGCGTTCCGGTCGCAGAGGATCGCTGCCAGCGGTGATGGTCTGGGTGGTCTTGCCGAGCACCAGATTCAAGCCGCCCGTTGTGAACACGTTGAGTGCACCGTCACCTTGATCGGTGGTCGTCACGCCGATCTTTTCCGACAAGGATCGAATCGCCTGATCGCGTTGATCCATCAGGTCATTGGGCGGCTGACCGCTAGCCTGAAGTCGCACGATCTCGTCATTGAGCCGGGCAATCTGCGTGGTGAGCTGGTTGATCTCGCCCACTTCGGCGCTGATCTGTTGATTGGTTTCGGTTTCCAGCTCGTTCAACTGTCGCTGCTGGGTCTGAAACCGCGCCGCCAGGCTTTGCGCGCTCTGCAGCATGCCTTCGCGCGCGGCGGACGACCTTGGATCGGCCGACACACCTTCCACACTATCGAAGTAGCCCGACAGCGGGCCGGAAATCGAGGTCGATGCCTCGGTCATCATGCGGTTGACGCGCGATGACAGCCCGGACAGCGCGGTCAGGCGTCCCATCTCGGCGGCGCTCTGGTCCAATCGACCGGTCAGGAATCCATTGACCATTCGGCGGATCGTGGTCACTTCGACGCCCGCACCGATGAAACCGTAGCCGGCGTAATTGGCACCGCGACTGTTGAGCTCAACGCGCTGGCGCGAATAGCCCGGCGTGTTGGCATTGGCCACGTTGTGGCTGGTCGTGGTCATGGCGCGCTGAAAGGTCAGCAGCGCGGATGCTCCGGTGGAAAGCAGATCAGACATACGTCACCTCGCAGCCCATAGCGGCCAGGCGTCGGCAAACTTGAGCGCCGCCACGTCCAGGGCACCGATGCCACTGGATTCAGGTTGTGGCGAACGTGTCGGCAACCCCGCCTCGCCCAGTGTCGGCGCTTCTGCCCGCAAATTCGCGATGGCCTGATTCAGGCGTGGTCCCTCGGCAATGGCGGTCAGCTTCTTGGCATAGGCCGGGTCGGTGGCATAGCCGCCGCGTTGCAGCGCCTGCGCGAAGGCCGCGCCGTTGCTGGCGACCTTGAGGGCGGACTGATAGCGCGGATTGCTCTGCAGGAAAGACACATAGTCGGCAAAGCTGTCCGCCAGCGAGTCGTAGGTCCGGAAGCGGGCCGACTCGGTCCGCATCCGTCCATCGACGAACTCCTGGGTCTGATGCGTCGCGCTATCGCCCTGCCAGCTAGCCCCGGCCTTGATGCCGAACAGATTGTTGCCGCTGCCGCCGTCGCTGCCTTGGGGTACATGTTTGCCCCAACCGGTCTCCAGCGCGGCCTGCGCGACCAGCATGCGCGGATCAACGCCTATCGCTTGCGCGGCCTTCTCGGCATACGGCCAGACCGCCTTCACAAACGCCTCGGGGCTGGTCAGTCGTCGCGACGTGGGAGTCGACGGGGAGGGCGCACTGCGCGCGACGGGCAGCGTCGCGATATCCGCGTCGGTCACCTGCTCGTCTGACGGGTTCGCACGCGCTGCGGCGACGGAGGTCGAGGCCCGGTTCAGCGCGCTCATCAACGGCGCCATGCGCCGCTCATAACCGTCCAGCGAAAACGCCTTGGGTGACGCCGCAGACGCACTATCCAGCGGCAAGCCTTGCTGGGCCAGCAGACTGCGTTCAATTTGCGCGGCCAAGCCCAGTCCACCACGCGACGTCAGGCTCTTGACGATTTCGTGGTCATACATCTCGCGAAAATGCTTGGCATTGCCGGGAAACAGCGCGTCGCCATCACCACTGGCCTCGCGCATGCTCTTCAGCATCTGCTCGGCGAACAGCGTCTCGAACTGCTTTGCCACCTCCGACGTGGTCTGCGCATCGCCCGAGCGCGCGCCCGCACGCAGTTGCGCGTACTGGCCAAAGTCACTCAGGTCGGAGATGGGCAGGTTCATGGCATCAGATGATCTCGAGTTCGGCGCGCAAGGCACCCGCTTGTTTCAAGGCTTCCAGAATGGCGATCAGATCGCCCGGCGCCGCGCCGACCTGATTGACCGCCGCGACGATGTCCTCCAGCGAGGCACCGCCCTGCAGCACGAACATGCGGCTTCCGGTCTGCTCCACTGCAATATCGGTGCTAGGCGCGGCGACCGTCGCTCCGCCAGCCAAGGCATTGGGCTGACTGACCTCGGTGCCTTCGCTGATCGTCACGGTCAGCGAGCCATGTGCCACCGCGGCAGGCATCACGCGGACGTTGGCACCGATCACGATGGTGCCGGTTCGTGCATTGACGATCACCTTGGCTGGCGCATCGCCCGGCGACAATTCCAGGTTCTCGATCTGCGCCATAAAGCCCACCCGCGCCGAGACATCAAAGGGTGCACGCACGGCGACGCTGCCACCGTCCACGGCGCGGGCGGTCTCTGGCCCGAATCGCCCGTTGATGACCTCCAACAGTCGCTGCACCGTGGTGAAGTCCGCCGTGTTGAGATCCAGCATCAATTCCTCGCCGTTCTGCACCATGCCATCGGGCACGCTGCGTTCCACGTTGGCCCCGTTGGGAATGCGCCCTGCACTGGGCACATTGACCGAAATGCGTGAGCCGTCACCGCCCGACGCACCGAACCCGCCGACCACCAGATTGCCCTGTGCAATCGCGTAGATCTCGCCATCCGCACCTTTCAAGGCGGTCATCAACAAGGCACCGCCGCGCAGGCTACCGGCGTTGCCGATCGACGAGACGGTGACGTCGATCTGTTGCCCCGGCTTGGCGAACGGCGGCAACTCCGCTGACACCGCCACCGCCGCCACGTTCTTCAACTGCGGATTCACGCCGGGCGGAATCGTCACGCCCAGTTCCGCCAGCATGGTCTTCAGACTTTGTACGGTGAAGGGCGCCTGGCTGGTCTGGTCGCCCGTGCCGTTCAAGCCCACAACGAGACCGTAGCCGATCAGCGGATTGCTGCGCACGCCGTTGACGCGGGCGATGTCCTTAACACGCTCTGCCATCGCTGGGGCGACGAGCAAACAGAGCATCAGTAAAGCGATGACACGACGCATCACACACCTCACATCGGGAAGCCCGCGGATTGGAAGAAGCGCGACAGCCAGCCCTGCGCATTGGCCTGCGCCAAGGAGCCGCGTCCGCTGTAGGTGATCTGCGCATCGGCCACGCGCAGCGATGAAACGGTGTTGTCAGGGTTGATGTCGGCGGGCCGGACAATGCCCTGAATCTGGATGTGTTCGTTGCCCTGATTGAGGCGGATCCATTTTTGTCCGCGCACCACCAGATACCCGTTCGGCAGACGCTCGGCGACGGTCACCGTGATGCTGCCATCGAGCCGGTTGCTCTGGCTCGAATCACCCTTGCCCGCAAACTCGCTGCTGGAGGACAGCTCACTGTCCAAGGTACGTCCGCCGACCGTCACCTCCGCCCCGAACAAAGTCGGCGATGCCACCGAGACACCGGTCTCCTTGCTGGCGTTGGTACTCGACGTCGTCGTCGCCTGGGTGCGTTCGGCCAGATTGATGGTCAGGATGTCGCCGACATTGCGCGCCTTTTGATCCTGGAACAGGAACAAGCCACCGGTGCCGGTGCGATAGATCGCGCCGGGCGTGGGCGGATTGGCCGCAACGGGGGGCGGCAGGGTAGCGGCAAATCCCTCCGGCGGTGTCTTCGGACCACTGGCCGCGCAAGCGGCGAGCAGCGACAGACATGTCAACGCGAGGCCAACGCGTGCGAACTCATTCATGACACACCTCAGACGTTGTTGTTCAGATAGCCGAGCATGGCGTCGGTGGCCGATATCGACTTGGCGTTCATTTCGTAAGCACGCTGGGTCTCGATCATGTTGACCAGCTCCTCCACCACGTTGACGTTGGAGCTTTCCAGCGAGCCCTGCAGCACCGTGCCGACGCCGTTCAAACCCGGTTGCGCCTGCTGCGCCGGACCGCTGGCTGCGGTCTCGACGAACAGGTTTTCGCCCTTGGCCTGCATGCCCGCCGGGTTGATGAAGTCGGTCAGAGTCAGCGCACCGACCTGCACCGGCGCGGCCTGGCCGGTCAGTTGCACCGATACCGTGCCGTCGTTGCCGATGGTCACGCTTTGCGCGCCCTCGGGAATCTGGATGCCGGGCTGCAAGGTGTAGCCCGCATTGGTCACCATCTGGCCCTGCGAGTTGATCTGGAAGCTGCCATCGCGGGTGTAGGCCGTACTGCCATCGGGCATCAACACCTCGAAGAATCCGCGCCCGTTGATGGCGAGATCCAGCGCATTGCCGGTCTGCAGCAGGTTGCCCTGCGAGAAGTTTTTCTGCGTCGCCACCACGCGCACACCCGTTCCCACCGTCAAACCCGATGGCAGGTCGGTCTGTTGCGAACTCAGTCCGCCCGGTTGGCGCACGTTTTGATACAGCAGATCCTCGAAGCTCGCGCGCCCTCGCTTGAAGCCGGTCGTGTTGACGTTGGCCAGATTGTTCGAGGTCACGGTCATGCGCGTCTGTTGCGCATCGAGTCCGGTCTTGGCTACCCACAGAGACTGAATCATGGTCTGGTCCTCAATCAGCTCAGGCGCAGCAGCGAAGCGGAAGCGCGAGCGTTTTCATCGGCGGTCTTGATCGACCGCACCTGCATTTCGAAACTGCGCGACAGCGCGATCATGTCGACCAGCGACTGCGCCGCGTTGACATTGCTGCCCTCGATCACACCGGTCATCAGGACATCACCCGCCGACGGCGTGGCGGCCTGCCCGTCCTCGCGCCGCATCAGGCCGTCGAGCCCGCGCTTGAAGGTCGCACCGTCGTCGTTGACGACGCGGATGCGACCGACCTGCGCCAGCGTCTGTGCCGATTGACCCTGGGGAACGATCGACACCGTGCCGTCGTTACCGATGGTCAGCTTGTCGAACGGCGGTACGGTCAACGGCCCATCCTGACCCAGCAGCGGACGACCCGACTTGGTCATCAGCACGCCATTGGCGCTGACTTCCAGCTCGCCGAAGCGCGTGTAGGCTTCGCCGCCCTGATCGTCCTGCACTGCCAACCAGTGGCCTTCCTGCAAGGCCACATCCAACTCGTTGCCGGTGGTCATCAGCGGACCCGCGCGGTGGTCGAAGTCCTCGCTGCCCGGCACCGCATCAGTGCGTGTCGGCATGCCATAGCCATCGACCTTGTAAGCATCCGTTTGGGTCAACAGCGCCTTGAAGCCCGAGGTGCTGATATTGGCGATGTTCTGCGACAGCGCCGACTGCGCACGCAAGGTCGCGCTCGCTCCGGTCATCGCGACATACAGGGATTTGTCCATCGCCTTCAGCTCCTGTCGTGCTCAGGGTTAGCGGATGTTGATCACGGTTTGCGTGATCTGATCGGCCGTGGTGATCATCTGAGCGTTGGCCTGGAAGTTGCGCTGCGCGTTGATCATCTCGACCAGTTGCTCGGTCAGATCGACGTTCGAGGCCTCCAGCGCACCCGACTGGATGCTGCCCAGCGACGAGGTTTCGGGTGCGCCGCGCAGCGCTGCACCGGAATCCGCGGTTTCCGCCCAGCTCGTATCACCCAACTGCAGCAAGCCTTGCGGATTGGCGAAGTTGGTCAGGGCCACCTGCCCCAACTGGGTCGCCTGACCATTGGTATAGCGCGCGGTGACGATGCCATCGCCACCGACATCGATGCTGGTCAGGCGTCCGGTCGCATAACCGTCCTGGACCAGGCGATTGACCGAGAAGTTGGAACCGAACTGGGTCGACTCCGCCAGCTCCAGCGTCAGCGTCATCGGCGCCGCGCCGGTTGTCGGCGTGAACGCGGGCAAGGTCAGCGTGCCCGAGGCCGGAGTGGTCAGCGCACCCGCGCTGTCGTACTGCAACAGATCCGGGCCACTGACCGCCGTGCCGTCAATTTCGGTGTACAGCTCCCACTCGTTCGCGTTGGTCGTCTTCACGTAGTACAGCGTCGCGGTGTGAGCAACACCCAGCGAGTCGTAAGTCGTAATCGAGGTCGAGTGGTTGTAGGTCTGACTATCGGTCGACACGAAGGGGGCGACGGTCGGCACAGCGGCATCGGCCGGCAGATTGGTTCCTACCTCCACCGTCGTCGACGCGGCCGGCGCGGATTCCGAATTGGTCAGACGCAGATCCGCCAACTGTCCGGTGTTGAATCCCGTCACCGTGCCCGTGCCATCCACGACCGGGGTGAAAGCCTGCAACCGATCGCCGACGGGGTTGACCACGTAGCCGTCACTGTCAACGCCAAAATTGCCCGCACGCGAATAGACGAATCCACCATCCCGTGAGAGGGTGAAGAACCCGTTGCCGGTGATCGCCAGATCCAGCGCATTGTTGGTGAAATTGATGGTGCCCTGCGCGAACTGCTGCGCCAGCCCCGTCACCCGTACACCACTGCCGATCGTGTTGCGCGACAGTCCATAGCCGGAGTTGGCATACAGATCACCGAACTCCGCGCGCGAGCGCTTGAAGCCTGGGGTATCGACGTTGGCGATGTTGTTGGCCGTCGTGTTGAGGGCCGAGTTGGCGGCACCGATGCCGCTGAGTGCAATGCGAAAGCTCATGGGTGTCTCCTTGGGTCAACCGACGCGGGTGATCAGATCAAAGGTGGCCGGGCCGAAGCCCAGCAGGTTCAGAACCGTGCCCTGCGAGGTGTAGGACACGCTTTCAATGCGCGAGGCAATCTGCAGGTCGACCGCTTTGCCGCCCTGCGTCGCGGTGATGGTGTAGGTGCCGGGTTCAGCCATGCCGCCGCTCTGGGTTACGCCATCCCACTCGAAATCCATGCTGCCCGCGCTGCTGGCGGCGACGCTCATGGTGCGCACGACGCGCCCCGCGTGATCGCGGATTTCGATATTGACCGCGCCCGCGCCGCTCGCCGCGACGGAACCGCGCACGCTGCTGTCCTGCTCCAGCACGGCGGTATCGGTGCTCACGTAGGCACTGCGCCCGACCATGGATGCCGCCTGCAGGGCCTGGCTCTCGCCCAGCATGTAGGCCACGCCGGTCATGTTCGAATTCAGGGTTTCAATGCCCTTGACGGTCGAGAACTGCGCCATCTGACCGATCATCTCGGTGTTGCCCATCGGCTTCAGTGGGTCCTGATTCTTCAGCTGCTCGGTCATCAAGCGCAGGAAATCGTCCTGACCCAATTCGGTCCGACGCTCTGCGGTATTGGTTCCAGCTCGGCTGATTCCCAACTGCGACCAGATATCGGTGGAAGTCACGCTCATGGTTCTGCTCCTTGGTCATCCGTCCCGTCAGCGCCCGACGCTCAGTGTCGCGAGCGCCAACTCCTTGCCGGTATTGATCATTTCCACATCGGCCTGATAGGCCCGCGACGCCGAAATCATGTTCACCATCTGGGCGATGGGGTCGACGTTCGGCGCATAGACATAGCCCTGATCGTCGGCCAGCGGATTGCCCGGCTCATAGCGCTTGATCGGCTCGACATCACTCTCTTCGACCCGCATGACCTGCACGCCAGCCACGCCGGGTTGACTTGGATCGCGGACCTGGCTGGCAAATACCGGCTCAAGTGGTTTGTAGGCAGAAGCCGCATCACCGGTCACGCTGCCGACGTTCGCCAAATTACTGGCGACGGTATTCAGGCGCATGGACTGCGCGGCCATGCCGGAACCGGCGATATCAAAGATGTGCAGGGAAGTCATGCTCAGCTCCCGGTGATGGCGGTCATGAGCTTGCGCACACGACCATCGACGAAATTGAGACTGGCGCGGTACTCGACCGCCGCCCGCGCAAAGCTGGCGTGCTCGTATTCGGCATCGACCGTATTGCCGTCCAGACTGGGCTGCAGTGGCAATCGATACATCAGCCCGAACGGCTCGCCGCTTGGCTCGGTGATGGATGCACCGCCCTGCGCAGGACTGAGGGTTTCCGACGCCGCCTGCGATTCCGTAGCGTGCTTCAGTGCGGCAGCGAAATCGATGTCACGCGCCTTGTAGTTGGGCGTGTCGGCATTCGCGATGTTCGAGGCGAGCACCTTCAGGCGCTCCTGACGCAGGCTGAGGGCCGCGCCATGGATGCCGAACAGACTGGAATTGGGATCGTTCATGCGGACCTCCCGCGATCTTGCCTACGGGGAGGTCAGCAAAGGCCATGCCAAGTTTTTGAAAGTCGGTATTCCGACGCCAGATTTCAGGCGCCGAAAACCGCTGAAAAATCAGTCCTCGTCCATCAGTCCAAGGTCCGCAAACCGCAGCAGGACGCCCTCTGCGAGATCATCGGGGCTGAACTTCGGCACGAAGGCGTTGGCCCCCACATGCTCCACCATCGCGGTGTTGAAGATGCCCGACAGCGAGGTATGCAGCATCACGAACAGATCCGACAGGGCGGGATCACGACGTATTTCCGTCGTCAGGGTATAGCCATCCATGTCCGGCATCTCGATGTCCGAGATGACCATGGCGAAATGCTCACTGGGTTTCTCACCACGTTTCGCCAAGTCCTTGAGATAGTTGAGAGCTTGTCTGCCATCCGAGAGCACGACACAGGTCGCGCCAAGCAGTTCCAGCACGCTTTGGATCTGATGCTGGGCGACCCGCGAGTCGTCCACCACCAGCACGCGCACCTCCGAGCCGATGACAGCTTTTTGTCGCATTTCTGCCGACAGCGAGCGCGTTTCGCCGATCGCTTCCGCCAGCACCTTTTCGACGTCGATGATCTGAATCAGGTCCTGGTTGTAGCGCGTTACCGCCGTCAGATAGGAGCCGGAGGCGTTCTCCGGCGGTGGCTTCACGTTTTCCACGGCGATATTGACGATGCGCTCGACCGCACTCACCAGAAAGCCCTGCACCGACCGGTTGAACTCGGTCACCACCAGATAGTCGGAATCGGCGGTCAAGGACTCGGGATGGCGAATGGCGGAACCCAAGTCCAGCACGGGCACCGATCGCTGCCGGATGTCGGCCAGACCGAGCAAGGGCGGGCGCGCCTGCGGCAGCGAATGCAAGGGCGGGCGCTTCAGCACTTCCTGCACCTTAAAAACATTGACGCCAAAAAGTTGGCGACCGCCGAGACGAAACAGCAGCAAGGCCAGACGATTGTGTCCGGCCAGTCGCGTGCGTTGTTCGATCCGATCCAGCAGATCCGTGCTCATTGCCCATCCAACCCTTGAGTTATCCGACACTTAGCCGCGCAAGCCCGACCGTTTCAGTCGCTTCCCGACCGGGATTAGCGGCACGTTCTGAGCGATATTGAGCGGCACACCAGGCTGGCATGCCATTTGCTGACATAAACCTGAACCCAGACTGCGCAGAGGCAAGATTGGGGCCGCGACCATTTACGAGGAGAGTCCCTTGCTCAACCCGACCGCGCGGATCGCGTTGTTTCTCATCTTGGCACTGGGATCGCTCAGCGCCTTCGCTGCAGGAACATTCGAGCCGGTCCAGTCCATTGCCGACGCCGCCATCAGGGCCATTGCGCCGGATGCACAAGGCAATCCGCAGGTCACCGCGCAGGCGGCCGTCGATGCGTCGTTGCGTATGCCGCAATGCGACCAGGCCCTGCAGGCCGTCGTGGCACGTCCCGGTGTGGCCGAGGTCGGCTGCAATGGAACGACCGCGTGGAAGCTCTATGTCCCGGTCAAGGTAAGCCGGATTGCCGACGTCGTGGTGTTGAGCCGCCCCATCGGCATGGGCCAGACGTTTGATCGCGGCATGCTCAGCCTGGAACCCCGCGATACCGGCAGTCTCACCGGCGAGGCGATCTATTCCGTCGACGACGCGCTGGGCTACCAACCCGCTCGCCCGCTATCGGCTGGACATGCGCTGATGCGCAGCGATCTGGTCGCACCGCGCGTGATCCGGCGCGGCGATCTGGTGGTCATCATCTCCCGCGCGGGCAGCGTCGAAGTCCGCTCACAAGGCAAGGCCCTGCGCGATGGCGCGGTGGGCGACCTCATCAGTGTCGAAAACCAAAGCTCGCGTCGGCAGGTTCAGGCCCGCGTGATCGGCGCCGGTCAGGTGGAGAGCCTGCGATGAACGCGAATGCCCGCGCCGCCGTCATCGCGCCCGGCGAAAATTGTTCGTCAATTTGTTCTAAAGTTTTGCCGAAGGCAGCCGATAAGCGGGACATGTGGAACGTGCGGAGTCGGACATGAACAATAAAATCAACTCGTTAGGTGTCCAGACCGCACCGGGCGTCAAGGTGGAAGGCAGCCCACGCAAGTCCTCTGCCCAAGACGTCACCTCGGTCGCGGCCAGCGCCAACATCGGCAGTGTTCGGCCGCAGGACGACTCGGTACAACTACAGGCACGTCCGGTCGACGGCGGCGTCAGCATTGATCGCGCGAAAGTCGAACAACTGCGCGATGCCATCCAATCGGGCCAGTATCAAATCAATGCGCGGGAGATTTCTTCCCGCCTGCTGGATGTTGAATCGGCACTGCGATGAGCCTGACCCACACCCTTGACGAACTCAACGCCGCGCTGCAGACCGAGCGCGAAGCGCTGCTGCAATCCGACATGGATCGACTGGCTTCCGCCGGCGCACGCAAGCTCGAACTCCTGCAGCGCGTCACCCAGTATTCCAGCGAACTGCCCACCGCAGCCGAGCGACTCAAGTCACTGGCCGAAGCCAACCTTGCCAACGGCAGCCTGCTGGCAAGGCGGCGTCTCGACCTGACCTGGATGCTGCGCCAGCTTGGCGCCAGTGCGCGCGACACCGCCTACGATGCGCAAGGCGTGATTCCCGAACGCGCCATCGCGCGACTCGAAGCATCGGCCTGAACCACCCGGCACCTTGCGCTTGTGCCGCCGCAGAACAGTCTCGATGGACGCAACGGAACCGCGTCATGACGTGCAGCCCAAGCGCGGCGTTATGCTTGCGGCTTCGACGCGAAACCCGAGGGCTGCCGTAGATGACTGAGCTGAATACCATGCTGCGCAGCGTTATCGACTCGCTCCAGCAACCCGTATTCGTGCTGACCAGCGACCTGCGCATCATCTACGCGAACCGGGCCGCAAGGGCACTCACGGTGCAAGCCACACTGGGCAGCCAGCGCAGCGCCGTCCCCGAGCGCATTGCCGATCTGCACGCCGATTTGTTGCCGCCGTTTGCCATCGAGATGGCACGCCAGAATGGCGAATGGAACGGCGAAGTGGCGCTGCCGCTCAGCAATCGACGCCCGCTGGTTCTGATGCTTCAAGTGATCGCGCTGAACGATGACACGCACGACGTGACGCACTTCAGTCTGGTCGCGCGCGATGTGAGCTTCGAGTACGCCCGCAAGTCCGAACTGCAGTCGCGCAACGCCGAGCTGGAAGTGACCAACCAGAAGTTGAAAGGCACGCAGGGGCAACTCGTGCAGTCCGAAAAGCTGGCCTCGATCGGACAACTGGCGGCCGGTGTCGCGCATGAGATCAACAACCCGATCGGCTATGTGCACTCGAACATGGCCACCCTTGCACAGTATTCCGAGAACCTTCTTTCGTTGGTCAAATCCTACGAAAAGGCGTTCTCCAGCCCCGACCCTCAGGCGCATGCCGCCGAACTGCAAAACCTCAGCCAGTCCCTCGACATCGAATTCGTGCAGTCGGATCTGCCACAGTTGATCGAAGAATCACGCGAAGGCGTCGAGCGGGTACGGAAAATCGTTCAGGACCTCAAGGATTTTTCCCGCAGCGATGCCCAGGACCAGTTCGTCAAGGCGGACATCCATCGCGGCCTGGATTCCACGCTGAACATCATCTGGAACGACCTGAAATACAAAGCCCAGGTCGTCAAAACCTTCGGCGACATTCCGCTGATCGAATGCATCCCGTCCGAGCTCAATCAGGTGTTCATGAACATACTTCTGAACGCCGGACAAGCCATCAAGGAGCGCGGCATCGTCACCGTCAGCACCAGCCTCGATGGCGACCACGTCGTCGTGGCCATCGGCGATGACGGCATTGGCATCCCCGACGACCTGCTGCCAAAAATCTTCGACCCGTTCTTCACCACCAAACCGGTCGGCACCGGCACCGGACTTGGATTGGCCATTTCCTACGGCTTGATCAAGAAGCATCACGGCAGCATCGACGTGACCAGCACCCCCGGCGAAGGCACGCTGTTCCTGATTCGACTGCCGATTACGCAGCCTGGAGCTTGATCGCCTGCCGGGTGGCAGAGCAAAGACCGAGGCCACCTGCCCGACGAGCCAATCCAGGCCTGGACGCGCACCGTGCGAACCACGTTACCTGTGCAGCCGACACCGGCCACATGGACGCCAGGGCAGAACCAATGCGGGTTCCTGATTAGCGCGATGTGTCAGCTAGCCGACCGTTAGCCCCTCTCCCCTTGCGGG
>JAWLAY010000013.1:0-160406 GCA_041395245.1 Lysobacteraceae bacterium | reverse complement strand
AGGAAGCGGCGAAAAATGGACCGCCCAGCCGGATTTGCAGCCGATTCCCTTTCAAGCCTGACAGGCTGCTTGGCGGTAGTCCGACCCGCGAACTCGCCGAGAAAGTCGCCGCGGCCCGCCTACAGATTGGCCGCGGTGACGACGCGATTTCGCCCGGCCAGTTTGGCGGCGTACATGGCCTTGTCGGCCAGTCCTAGCAGGGCGGTCGCGTTGACATCTGGATGGCGATCGCGACTCGCCACACCCACGCTGACGGTAATCCGCACGACACTGCGCTCACTTGGCAGCTCGATTGCCGCCACATCCGCGCTGCAGCGCTGTCCCAGGCGGACGCAGGTTGCTTCGTCCGCCCCCGGCAGGATCATCAAGAACTCCTCGCCACCCAGTCTGGCCACCATATCGGTGGTCCGTACCAGGGCGCGCAGTCGTTCGCCCACAGCAATCAGTACCGCATCGCCCATGGCATGACCATGCGAATCGTTGACCGATTTGAAATGATCGATGTCGATGAAGATCAGACCGAGCGAACTCTGATCACGCTGGCTTTCCACCATGCGCCGCTCAAGCTCATCCATGGCCGCGCGTCGATTGGCCAGACCGGTCAGCGAATCCGTTTCGGCCAGTCTTCGCATGTAATCGCGTTGTCGCCGTATGTTGCCGAGCCGCAGCATCAGTACCGCGCTGGCGGCGACGCCGATCCAGGCGACGGTGGCGGCCATCCATTCCACCTTCCATGGCACAAAGTCAAACGCCGCTGTCCAGCCGTACCAGCCCGCGATCACCAGTGGAAGCACAGCGACCAGATTGCCCACTGCGGTACTTGAGCGAACACGCAGAAACCACCAGATGCTGAACGCGGCGGCGATCGCCAGAAGTGCGATGGCCAAGACATCCACCAGTAGCGCCAGCTGCGCGAGCGCAGAGTAGTCGACGCTCAGGCTGAGGACCAACAAGGCCAAGGCGATGACCGCCATGGCAGCGCCCAAACCAGGCAACCAGGCAAATTTCCGGCGAATCTCGCGCCCGCTCAGCATCAGACTCAGGGTGCTGACCACCATGGGAATCGGCAAGCCCACAAGCAGGCGTATTCGCCACTCACCCACCGGTAGCCAGGCCGCGGGAAACCCCGAGACACCCGTCATCAGAGCAATCCACAGAAACACGACCGTGCTGTTCGCGGCAAAGATCAGCAACGCCGATTCGCGTGCCACCGCGAAGGCCAACAGGCTGGAAATCACCACGCTGAACATGACGGCAAGCACGCCGACACGGATGCCGAACCGGTAACTGTCCTGCCGCTGCACCTCGGCGGGTGGCCCAGAGGTCAGCACGACCGGCCATAACGCCAGATCGGGCCCAAGGGCATGCACCACGATCGGTTGTCGGTTTCCGGCAGCCGGCACGAACACGCCCCCCACCCCGGTGTGGAAACGCGAATCCATGCGCGCTGCATCGCCAAACTGGCCGCAATAGACGCGCGCACCCTGACTCAATTGCACGCGGTCGGAAGGTCCGCCATGGACCAAAACCGCCACCGGCTCACCGCTCCAGCCCTCTGCGGGCGGCGGCACTTCGTAGCGCTGCCACAGCGCATCAGTCTCGATGTCGCAGGTGACCTGCTCGCTGCTCAGCGAAGCATCCAACCGTTCATTGACTGCGCCCGCCACGGCAACGCAGGTCGGCAGCCACAGCAGCAGCGCCAACCATCTTGCCTGGGCGGACAAGCCCCTGCGCATGGGTTCAGCCACGCTCCAGCAGTTTGCGAAGATCAATGACAGCGGCATTGGCTCGCGACACGTAATTGGCCATCACCAGCGAGTGATTGGCGAAGAAGCCGAACGGCGATCCGTTCAGTACCATCGGCGATCCGAGTTCATGCTGGCTTTCTTCCAGTTCGCGGATGATCTGCTGCAGGCTGACCAGGGCATTCTTGTCCTGCAGCACGTCATTGAAATCGTGTTCGATCGCACGCAGGAAGTGCAGCAAGGCCCAGGTCGTGCCTCGCGCCTCGTAGAACACATCGTCGAGTTGCGTCCAAGGCGTCTTGACCACCCTCATACCTGGACCCGGTGTTGACTGACGAGCACTGGGATCACCACCCAAATCGGTGTCGATGCGCAGTTGACCCACACTGGCAGACAGTCGTTGCGACAACGAGCCCAGACGCTTTTCCACCACCGCCAGCCAGTCGGCCAGATTGTCGGCACGTGCGAAGAACTGCGCGTTGTAGGGATCACCATCGGTCAGTCGTTCCAAATAAGCCTCAACGTGCCCGATGGCTTTTTCATATTGACCTTCCGACGAGGGCAGCAGCCAGCGGTCGTTCGGCGAGGAGAACAAGGGATCGGCCTCGGCCAGATCGGCATCCTCCGTACTCTGGGTTTGCGAACGACTAAATTCGTTGCGCAAGGCCTTGGTGAAGTCGCGCACTTGCACCAGCACGCCGAACTCCCAGTTGGGCACGTTGTCCATCCAGACGCCGGGCGGCATCCAGTCGTTGCTGAGATAACCACCGCGTTTGTCGAGCAGGGTTTGCGATACCGCGATCAGCGCTTCGCTGCTGGCGGTGCCGATGACCCACTCGCGCTGTCGCAGCTCGCTGTTGCGCTTCGCCATCGCCACGACATCGACCGTCGCGGGTTCATCGTCCCACCACCACATCGTGCCACCAAGGCCGATCAGCACGAGCGCAACGACCGTCGCCGCAGCGCGCCATTTCAAACGCGAGGTTGGACGGTTTGTCATATCCACCACGTCACTCTCCTTGTCGTGGCGCAGGTCGGGCGACAGGCCCGTGCCGCCATGCGTCACAGCATGGTCACGCCTAAGCACGCGGTCAAGGGCATACAAGCCTTGTTTTCCAAGGCTTGCAAGGCCGATGGCGAGTCCGCGACAGCTTATCGGCCAGCGCCCGGCGCGCTTGAGTCGGAAGTGCAAGCGACTCGTTGCCATTGAAACCATCAAGACTTGCGACGTTTGGATGGTTGACACTCTGAATTACGCTGTGTTTTGCTCCGCACCATGAACCGTCCGAACCGCCACCGCTCACTTGCTGCCCACTGCGCTTCGCCGTCGCAGCCGGTCGAGTTGGGCCTGACGCTGTGGGCGGTCCTTGTAGTACTCGTACTTCTTATTACCTCGCCAGTCGGTGCGGGATAGGTCGTCACGGTTCAAGGCAGCAAGGAACCCGAAACCCAGAACCCCGCCCGGCAACGGAGCGGGGTTTTTTTTAAGTCCGTCAACACCCGCAGCGCGTTTGCAGCACTCCGACCAACCCGGCTTCTTTCTTCCCATCCGTTCACCCCATCGCAGGACCCGCCATGACCCAGACCGTACCCGCCAGCTTCCTTTCCCGCATCGCCGTCGTCGGTTACGGCAGTCAGGGCCGTGCCCATGCATTGAACCTGCGCGACTCCGGTTGTGATGTGGTCATCGGCCTGCGTCCGGGCGGCCCGACCGAAGCCAAGGCCAAGGCCGATGGCTTCACCGTCAAGTCGCCCGCCGAAGCAGTCAAGGACGCCGACCTGGTCGCCGTGCTGACTCCCGACATGGTGCAGAAGAAGCTCTACGCCGAGGTGCTGGCACCCAACATGAAACAGGGCGCGTGCCTGCTGTTCGCACACGGCCTGAACGTGCATTTCGGCATGATCACGCCGCGCGAAGACCTCGACGTGGTTCTGGTCGCACCGAAGGGCCCTGGCGCATTGGTGCGTCGTGAATATGAAATCGGCCGTGGCGTGCCGTGCATTTACGCGATCTATCAGGACAAGAGTGGCAAGGCCGAGCAGTACGCACTGGCCTACGCCTCCGGACTGGGCGGTGCACGCGCCAATGTCATCAAGACCACCTTCAAGGAAGAGACCGAAACCGATCTGTTCGGCGAACAGGCCGTGCTGTGCGGTGGTGCGTCCTCACTGGTGCAGGCCGGTTTCGAGGTGCTGGTGGAAGCCGGCTACCAGCCGGAAATCGCCTACTACGAAGTGCTGCACGAGCTGAAGCTGATCGTCGATCTGTTCTACGAAGGCGGCATCACCCGCATGCTGGAGTTCGTCTCCGAAACCGCGCAGTACGGCGACTACGTCAGTGGCCCCCGCGTGATCGACGCCAGCGTCAAGGCACGCATGAAGGACGTGCTGACCGATATCCAGAACGGCACCTTCACCAACAACTGGGTCGCCGAATACGAAGCGGGTCTGCCCAACTACAAGAAATTCAAGCAGGCCGATCTGGACCATCCGATCGAGCAGGTTGGCAAGGCGCTACGCGCCAAGATGGTCTGGTTGCAGTCCAATGCCACACCCGAACAGGACCCGGTGACATGAGTTCCGACACCGCCCGCGCGCCGGCCAAAAATGGCGCGCACCTGATGGTGCGGGCACTCGAGGCCGAAGGTGTGGATGTGCTGTTCGGTTATCCGGGCGGCGCGATCATGCCTTTCTATGACGCGCTGGTGGGTTCGAAGCTGCGCCACATCCTGACGCGTCACGAGCAGGGTGCGGCGCTGGCTGCGAATGGATTCGCCCGCGCGTCGGGTCGTGTCGGCGTGTGTGTGGCGACCTCCGGTCCCGGTGCTTCTAATCTGGTCACCGGCATCGCCGATGCCTTTCTGGATTCGGTGCCGATGGTGGTGCTGACCGGACAAGTGCCGACCACCCTGATGGGAACCGATGCCTTTCAGGAGCTCGACGTCTACGGTATGACGCTGCCGATCGTGAAGCACAGTTTTCTGCTGCGCCGAATCGAAGATCTGCCGCATGTGGTGCACGAGGCCTTCCGCATTGCGCGCAGTGGCCGACCGGGTCCGGTGCTGATCGATTTCCCCAAGGATGTGCAGATTGCGTCGGCTACCCACATGGGTCTGCTGGAACCTGCACCGGCGGACACCTTGCCTTCAGCCCCTGCTGAAGGCCTGGCCGAAGCCATTGCCGCGATCGCCAGCGCCGAACGTCCGGTTATCTACTCCGGTCAAGGCATCACCCTGGCCGAAGCGGTCGAGCCGTTCAGACAGTTTGTCGACGCCGCGAAACTGCCGACCGTGACCACGCTACGCGGGTTGGGCAATCTGCCGCCGGAGCATCCTTACCTGATCGGCATGCTGGGTATGCATGGCACTCGCGCCGCCAACATGGCGGTGCAGAACTGCGATCTGCTGATCGTCGTCGGTGCGCGCTTCGATGACCGCGCCACCGGCAAGCTGGCCGAGTTCGCACCCAATGCGCGGGTGATTCACCTCGACGCCGACATCGCCGAAATCAGCAAGCTGCGACAAGCCGACATTCCCTTGTATGGCGACTTGCACGAAACGCTCTCAGCCCTATCGGCAGCGCGCTCGAACTGTGCCGAATGGCATCGCCGCTGCATGCAGATGAAGGCCAGCTCCGCCCCGCGCTACGACGCACCTGGCAAGGGCGTCTACGCGCCAGCCCTGCTCAAGCGAATGTCCGAGATCGCCCCACCCGACACCATCGTGGCCTGCGACGTCGGTCAGCACCAGATGTGGGTGGCGCAGCACTGGAAGTTCCATCATCCCCGCAACCACCTCACCTCCGGCGCGCTGGGCACCATGGGCTTCGGATTGCCGGCGGCCATCGGTGCGCAGTTCAGTTGCCCGGACCGTCCAGTGGTGCTGGTCTCGGGTGACGGCAGCATCATGATGAACATCCAGGAGTTGGCCACGGTCGCGCGCTGCCAACTGCCAATCAAGATGATCCTGCTCGACAACAGCACGCTGGGCATGGTCCGGCAGTGGCAGGAACTGTTCTTTGACCGCAACTACAGCGAAATCGACCTGTCGGACAATCCCGATTTCGCCGCTTTGTGCCGCGTATTCCGCATTCCCGCGATCAAGCTGGAACGTCGCGAAGACACCGAGGCGGCACTGCGGGAACTGCTGGCGACGCCGGGTCCGGCGATGCTGCATGTCGTGATCGATGCGCGTGCCAACGTCTGGCCGCTGGTTCCCCCCAATCACAGTAACGCCACCATGCTGGACGAGGCCGAGACCCCCCATGCGATACCGGCTTGATTTGGTTCTGCGTCCCGCCGAGGGCGCATTGTTGCGGGTGATCGGCACCGCCGAGCGGCGTGGTTACACGCCCTTGGCGATTGAAGGCCGCCAACAGGACGACGCCCAGGAGTGGCGCGTGATGCTGCTTGTGGAGGGTGAGCGCGGTGCCGACAGTCTGCGCAAGCAGATGGAGAAACTGTACGACTGCCTGGCCGTCGAGATTCGTGAGGAGATCGCCTGATGAGCCTCTACCAGTGGATGGATGCCCGACTCGGCCCTGCCGACACGTTTTCGGTGCCGCTCAACGTCAATGCCCTGCACTACGGCACGGGCGTTTTCGAAGGCATCCGCAGCTATGCAACTCGCGATGGCGCGGCGGTGTTCCGTCTGCGCGATCACCTGTTGCGCATGAAGCAGGGTTGCGAAGTGATCGGCATCGATTTCGACATGGACGAGATCGCCGATGCCATTCTCGCCGTGCTGCGCGCGAATCAGCATCGCGACGCCTACATCCGCCCGCTGAGCTTCTACGGCTCGGGCCTCGGTCTGGATGTGGAAGCGCTGCAGCAGCATCACTGGGTTGCCAGCGTGCCCTGGAACTCGCACCTCGGCAGCGCCAAGGTGAAACTCGCCCACAGTCCGTTCCGGCGCAACCGCCACACTTCGATTCCACCCCTCAAACTCTGCGGCGCCTACGTCAACTCGCTGATGGCCAAACACGAAGCGACCACACGTGGTTTCGGCGAAGCGCTGTTCACCGATGAATCCGGCCTGGTGGTCGAATGCACCGGCGAGAACGTCTTCATGGTCAAGAACGGCCAGATCACGGCAGTGGAACATCCCGATGCGCTCGGTGGTATCACCCGCCGCACAGTCATCGAACTGACCGGCGCGGACAGCCGCGCAGTCAGTCTGGAAGAGCTGCGCGAGGCGGATGAAATCTTCCTCACCGGCACCTCGGCGGAAATCGCCCAGGTCGGGCAACTCGACCAGCGCGAACTTGGCCCCAATCCCGTCACGCTGGCGTTGCGGGAACGCTATCTGGCCATCGTGCGCGGCGAGTCGATGGATCACGAAGCCTGGCTGACACGATTCTGATTGCTGCATTGCGACAGCCGTTGCGGAGCCTCTGGCGCTCTGCATCGGCGCGGTGGAATCGAGCGCGCGCATCGACGCCGCGCTGGCTGATCGGTAGTCTGCGCACCTGAGCCATCATCCTGAACACCATGCCCTTGCCTGAATCCCCAAACCGCACCGACCCGGCGCGCACCCGCGTCCGTCGCCAGCGACTGGCCTGGGGACTGTTCTTTCTCAGCACCGCGCTCGGCGTGATCCTGTTCATCGACCGCTACCTCAGTCGCGTGGCTGGCGGCAAGGACGCCGATCTCCTGCGCGTGCTGATCGAAGAGCTGTCCAGCGCTTACTCGGCAGCCCTGCTGGTTCCCTTGATGGTCTGGCTGGCGCGTCGCTGGCCCGTCATGAGCGCGGGCTGGAGTGGACGGATCTGGCTGCACATTCCCTTTGCGGCCCTCACCGGCATGCTGCACACCACGCTCAACTCGGTAAGCCGTTGGGCCTTGATCTACCTGCCCGGCATCGCCGAGGTCGACTACCTGCCCAACGTACAGCGCTACCTGCTGTCCTTGCCGAATCAGATGATCGTCTACGGCCTGGTCATCGCCATCACCCACACCATTGACCGCTATCGTGCCGCACGCAACCGCGAGCTCGATGCCGAGCGCATGCGCGCCCACCTCACGCTGGCGCAGTTGGATGCCTTGCGGCGGCAGCTCGAACCGCACTTCCTGTTCACCACGCTCAATGCCGTATCCACCCTGATCTACAGCAAACCGGCGGCGGCAGAAGAAATGATCGCGCGCCTGTCCTCGCTGCTGAAACACGCCTTTTCGCCCGAGCAACAGCACGAGACCTCGCTGGCCGAGGAACTGCGCCTTCTCGATCTGTATCTGGACATCATGCGACTGCGCTTTGACGAACGCCTGTTCGTGCAGATCGACATTCCCGAAGAGCTGCGTCACGCCCGTGTTCCGCGCCTGCTGTTGCAACCTTTGGTGGACGCCGCCCTGCGCCGCAGTGCCGATCCCAGCAAAGCGCTGGTCGCCGTCAAACTGATCGCGCGCGCCGATCACGGTCGGCTGATCCTGCGGGTCAGCGATCAGAGCGACGACAGTCGCATCGATGTCGGTGACATCGGTCTGGACAACGCGCGGCAACGTATCCGCCGCATGTATGGCGAGCAATACGGCCTGCGACGCGAGGCGGCAGTGCTGGAAGGCAGCGACACCATCGTCGAGCTGCCGCTGCAGACGGACAGAATCTGAGCACGCCTGCGATGCCACGGCATCGCATTGTGGCCCGATCCAACCCGATGGACGCACTACCGAGCACACCCCATGCGGCTCGATACGCCGTGGTCCGGATCAGATATTGCATAGCAGCAAATCAACCCCCGATGCTGTCAGTGTTCTGACACCAACTCGTCGGAACATGGGCAGTCTTCTCCATTTTCCGATTGACCACGCGCTTATGGCGCGATCGCGCAACCGCACAATCCCACCTGACAGGGTGTTGAACAACACCCTGGTGGTGCAAGCCATGGATGGCTTGCACAAAGGTCAAGCACGTCAAGTGCTTGATCTTTGGAGCCTGTCGCGGGCGTGTACCGCGACGAGGCGCATTGAGAGGGCAGGAAAGCCTTTTTTCAACATCCTTCTAAACCTCCGGAACGCCCGCATGTCCCCACTGCCTATCGATGACGCTCCCAGCCTGTTGTCCAACCGAACCTTCGATGAACTTGCCGTGGGCGACAGCGCGCGGTTCTCGCATGTACTCAGCCGTACCGATATCGAGCTGTTCGCCGCCGTGTCGGGTGACATCAATCCGGCACATCTCGATCCGGCATTCGCCGAGAAAGGCCAATTCCACAGCATCATCGGGCATGGCATGTGGGGTGGCGCGCTGATATCCGCCGTTCTGGGCACTCAACTGCCCGGACCCGGCACAATCTATCTCGGCCAGGATCTGCGCTTCCGCCGCCCGGTAAGGCCGGGTGACACGATTACCGCAGAAGTCACGGTGCGCGAACTGCGGCCGGAAAAGCGCATCGTTCTGCTTGATTGCCGGTGCATCAACCAGTTTGGCGAAGACGTCATCACCGGAACCGCCGAAGTGCTGGCACCGCGCGAAAAGGTCTCGTGGCCGGCCGGGGAACTGCCTTCCGCCAGCGTGCACCATCATGGCCATGATCCACTGGACCTGAGCGGCAAGCGCGGTCTGATCGTCGGCATTGCCAACGAGCAGTCGATCGCCTATGGCTGCGCGCGTGCGCTGCAAAGCGCCGGGGCCGAGTTGGCGATCACCTTTCTCAACAGCAAGGCCGAACCGCATGTGCGGCCCTTGGCGGAAGGTCTGAACGCGCCACTGATCCTGCCCTGCGATGTGCGCGAAACGGGCGCGCTGGAAGCGGTGTTCGCCGCCATCGAACAGCAATGGGGACGATTGGATTTCGTGCTGCATTCCATCGCCTTCGCACCGCGCGAAGACCTGCATGGTCGCGTGATCGATGCGTCGTCAAGCGGCTTTTCGCAAGCCATGGATGTCTCGGTGCATTCCTTCCTGCGCATGGCCAAGCTCGCCGAGCCATTGATGTCGCAGGGTGGCACCTTGCTGACGGTGACCTTCTATGGCTCATCGCGCGTGGTCGAGCACTACAACCTGATGGGTCCGGTCAAGGCGGCGCTGGAAAGCAGCGTGCGCTACGTGGCCGCAGAACTTGGCCCACAAGGCATCCGTGCACACGCCATCTCACCCGGCCCGATACGCACCCGCGCCGCCTCGGGAATTGATCGCTTTGACGAACTGTTGGCGGATGCTGCCGCCCAGGTGCCGACCCATCAACTGGCGGATATCGATGATGTCGGCCAGTTGGCGCGCTATCTGGTCAGCGATGCGGCCAAGCACATCACCGGCACGGTGATCCCGGTCGACGGCGGCCAGCATCTCAGCGCGTAAGGCAGCGTCCGCCTCCTTGGTAGAGCGTTGAAAATCAGCCTGCTTCGATGAGCCACGGTGGGCTTGCACGAAGATCAAGCACGCAAGGGGCTTGATCTTCAGAGCCTGTCAGGTCGCGCTCGATGTTGCGGGTGCTGCGGGTGCAGCGCGTACCGCTCACGTCGTTCTAGGTGATCAGCGCCAATGTGGCGCGTTGGCGCAGAACCAGGCGCCTCGCCCTATACGGGTTGGGTGATCGCGGCCCGCTCTGGCATGCTTCACCGATGAATATGTCGTCTGCGTTTTTGCCTTGTCTCCGACTGAGCGCCCTGTTTGCCCTGCTGTTCGGACTCTCGGTTGCCGTCGCCGCGCCCGTGGTGCCACCCCCGATCAATGCCCTGTGGGATCGCGATACCGTGTTGGCCGAGGCCACGTTTGCGGACCAACCCGAGCCCAATGCACTGCGTTTCATCGACGTGCGGGTGGTCCATGGTGGCGATGCGCGTTCGGAGGTCACCGTGCGCGCCGATGACGACGCAGTGCGCATGGCCAAACCCGGCACGCGCTATGTGCTCGCCTGGCAGGAAACCCAGGCCTCACCCGCGACCAAGAAGCGACGCGTGATGCGACCGGATGGCCCGCAGTTGCTGATGAGTCCTGGGGTTAGCCCCGCCCTGCTGGAAGCCCGCCCCGACACGCGCGAGCTGCTGCTGCAAGCGCCCAGCGCCGAGCGTCTCGACGGCCAAGCCCATCTTCGGCGTTCACTGGCCGGACTGCGTTCGGACGATCCGCAGATGCAGAGCCTGTTCGCTGCGGAGTTGTTTGCACGCTCATCCTTGAGGCAACAGCTGGGTTGGACGGAGCGTCGGCGACTGCGTGCGTTTGTACTGCGTAGGGACCGCGCGGTGGCCGCGCGCTCACTGGTGCTCGAAGCCGCCTTGATCTTCCCCACCCAGTTCGGCGAAGACTGGTCGCCGGTGGCGGCGCGACTGCTCGCGCGGGAACCGGTGTCGTCATCACCGGCCCAGGCCAACGAGGGGCTGCTGTGGACCGCGTTCGGAATCCTGCAACGAGACGGCACCCGTGTGCCGATCAAACATTTGACGCGCTGGATCGCATGCGGCAATGGCGCGCTGTCCGAGCTGGCACTGCATGCCATCCGCCGTCAGGCGCCGGAGCGCGAACTGCCGCTGATCGAACAGGCTCTGGCCGCGCCAACTCTGGCCACTGGCACTCGTGAGTTCCTGCTGGAGCACCGTCGTCGCCTGCTGAGGATGCGCGAACGCCGCGATTGAGGACTGGCTGATGCGAACAGAGTGGTGCTCGAGGGTGAACCGGCGCGTCGTTGTCACGAGCTGTAAGTCGACACTCTGGCCGCACATCGGCATTCCATGGGAGGCGCATCGAAACCAGGTACTCACCGGGTTCCCGCAGGGCCTCAGCAGTTCGGCCGCCGACCTCTGGGGTAGACTGGCGGCGTTGAGCCGCGCTGATGGCGCTCAGCCAACCTATCCCTTTGGGGGAAAACATGTCTTTGAAACTGCACCTGAGCCTGCTGGCTGGCGGGCTCCTGTCGACAGCCGTATCTGTCAATGCCGCGACACCCGCGACCTCGGCGACTAGCCCGATGGTCGAAACGATCAAGGCGGTTCGCTCGGATGTCTCGCCGCCGTTGAGCGAGCTGCTGCGTTCGTCACCGACCCGCTTCGTCGGGCCGACCACCGAGATCCCCAACATCTTGCTCAAACCGACGCCGCTGGACACCTACCAGCCGCTCTGGTTGGCAGAGCTGTCGGGCGTACAGAATGCGCCGCTAGGATCACCGCCGGTGCCCGCACCGCTGCAGTCCTTCAATGGTCTGAGCTTGAACGGATCGCTGCCGCCGGACACCAATGCCGACGTCAGTGATACCCATGTGATCCAGTGGGTGAATACGCAATGGAACGTGTTCAACAAGGCGACCGGACTCCCCATTGGTTCACCGATGGAAGGCAACATCTTCTGGGCGGGCTTCGGCGGCGTGTGCGAATCCAATGACGCTGGCGATCCGATCGTGCTCTATGACGATGCCGCCGAACGCTGGGTATTCAGCCAGTTCACCGGCTCCTCGGTTCCTCGGCAGTGCTTCGCCATTTCGCAGACATCCGACCCGATGGGCCCCTACAACCGCTATGAGTTCGTGTTCCCTCGGTTCAACGATTACCCTCACATCGGCATCTGGCAGGACGCATCGAGTGGTCAAGACGGCTACTACTTTGTCGTTCACGAGTTCCTGAACAGCGCGTTCCAGGGCGCAGCCTTTGTCGCGGTCGATCGCAACCGCATGCTCGCTGGCGCACCTGCGGCGCAGGTCTCGATGCTGCGCTTCCCTGGTATCGACGCCTACGGTGCCTTGCCCGCCCATCTGGAAGGCACCACGAAGGCCCAAGCGGGCGCCTGCGCGCCATTCGTCCACTTCGACAACAACACGTCCGAGTACCTTTTCTGGGATCTGTGTGCGGACTGGACCACGCCGGCCAACTCGACCCTCAGCGCCACGCCGACGCGGGTCGCGGCCAGCGCGCCGTTCTCCAACGCAATCGGCTCTTCGCCGCAGGCAGGCACATCGCAGGGTCTGGACACGTTTGCAAATAACCTGATGTACCGTGCCAGCGCCCGTGCCTTCCCGACCGGTGCGCCCACCGAAACGTCGATCGTGGTCAACCACACGGTCAATGCGGGCGGCACTGAACTTGGCGTGCGCTGGGCGCACTTCGACCTGCGTGCTCCCGCGACGATCAGCAACGGGTTATTCGCGGATGGCTTCGAGTCTTCGATAGCTGCCGCCCCCATGCTGCTGACAAAGAGGCTGGTCGAAGACGGCGTGTACTCGCCAGACACGGATAACCGCTGGATGGGTGGCATCAACATTGATCGCAACGGCTATCTGGGCATCGGTTATTCCGTCTCCAGCACCACCCTGAACCCACAGATCCGCTACACCGGCCGCATTTTTGATACCCAGCCCGGCATGCTGCTGGATGAGGCCAGTTGCACCGCCGGTATTGCCAACGGATCGCAGACCAGCACCTCGGGTCGCTGGGGCGACTACGCCTCGATGAGCACCGACCCCGATGACGAGTGCACCTTCTGGTTCACCAGCGAATACCTGGCCACCACCTCGAATGCCGGTTGGACCACGCGCATCTGCAGTTTCCGTTTCCCCGAATGTGGTCAGCCGGACTTCCGTCTGGTGCCCGAGTCCGCGACACACTTCGAGATCTGTGCGGCCACCGCCAGCGATCCGGTGGTGGACTTCCGTGCGGGCGTGGTGTCGGGCCAGACCGGCAATGCAACCCTCTCCTTGACCGGCTTGCCGGGCGTCACGCCGAGCTTCAGCGCCAATCCGCTGGCACTGCCCAGTGCGGGAAGCGTGACCTTCGGTGGCGCAACAAGCATGCCTTCGGGTGACTACGCCGGCACCCTGGTCGCGTCGGCGGACGACAAAGTCCGCAGCCTGCCGGTCACGCTCAGTGTGTCATCGGCCGCACCGGCGACAGCCACCTTGGTGGCGCCTGGCAACAATGCCGTGGATCAGTTGATCCGGCCAGTCCTGAGCTGGACTGCGGTACCTGGCGCGCTGCGCTATCGCGCACAGGTGGCGACCGATGCGGGCTTCGCCAGCATCGTGTTCGACCAGACCGTGGAAGCCACCAGCGCGGTGACCAATGCGCTGTTGGCCAACACCACCTACTTCTGGCGCGTGCAGGCCATCAACCACTGCGGAAACGGCGTGGTCTCGTCCAACTTCCAGTTCACCACCGGGACGCCCGGAAGCTGTCCGGCTGGCACCACCGCCAACCAGGTGTTCTTCGACGACAATCAGACTACCGCGATCGTCTGGACCACGCCGGTCGGCGTGGGCTCCAACACTTGGGTGCGGACGACAGCCACCGGAACCGGCATGTCCTCGACGGTATGGCGTGCCAACAACGTCAGCACAGCGCCAAGCGACCAGCCATTGATCTCGCCAGCGATCGTGCTGCCGTCGGCCGCCCAAAGTCCGCTGCAGCTCACCTTCCGCAGCTTCCACGTGTTCGAGACCGACGGTGCCACTGGATGCTGGGACGGCGCTCTGTTGGACATCAGCACCGACAACGGCGTCAGCTGGCAGCAACTCAACAGCCAATTGTTGACCGACCCCTACGACGGCACCAGCTCGGGCGGCACCAACCCTGTCGGTGGCGGTGTGCCGATGTGGTGTCGATCCGTCGGCGGCGCGCGCAACTCAGTGGTCGACCTCAACGCCTTTGGGGGTGAGACCATCCGCCTGCGCTTCCGCGCCACCGGTGACGACAACACCGCAGCGACGGCGCCGAACGGCTTCGAGATCGATGACATCCGCGTGTTCGGCTGTCAGTAACTCGTTGCAGTGATGAATGAAAAGGGCGCGCTGCGAGGCGCGCCCTTTTTCTTGCCTGCCTACGTCAAAGACAGTGATGCAGGGTCCGCATCGTGCGAGGTGCAACATCAACGGAAGGTGCCTCTGTGCACGTTCGCAGCGTAAGCGATCGCCACCGAAATCAGATCTGACGCCGGTTCACCGCGTTCTCACGTTCTGCCGTCGTTTTCCGCCCTTCATTGCGCGCCGCCTTGTTCGCGCATCGCCGCCTGATCGAGCCTTCAGAAAGTCCAACTCAAATTCATGCTCAGATTGCGCCCAGGCTGGGTGTAGAAGCCCAACTGGTTTGAATCCGCACTCAATCCCCGTGCGCTGGCCCAGCTCCAGTAGCGTCGATTGCTGACGTTGAAGACGCCAAACTGCAGGCGAAGATCTTCGCGCGGGTTCCACCACAGCATGAGGTCGTGCACGACGTGGCCGGGCGCTTCGAAAAGCGCTCCAGCGCTGTGGTCGATGTCGTCCTTGCGTCGCGTGGCAGTGCTGACCCACTCCGCGCCCCAGTCCGCCATCACCGGCGCATAGCGCAGGCCAAGCACCAGTTCGGCGGGATCGATGCTGTTGAGGGGACGATTCAGACGGGTATCCTCGCCCTCCGACCAAGCCAACGCCGCGCGCAGGGTCCAGGCGTCCGCTGGCGAGCGATCCAGCGACCAGCGCAGGTCGGCTTCCGCACCACGAATACGTGCACGCGCGCGGTTGATCGACTGGAACACCGTCGCTCCACTGACCGGATCAACGCCGAGGTTGGCGCGTGAATCGATCAGATCGCGATAGTGATTGTCATAGACCGAGAGGCTCGCCTCCCACGTTTCCCACTGCCCGCGCCACCCGAGTTCGATGCCCTCGCTGCGCTCGGGTTTCAGGTCCGGATTGGCGCGCACTTCGTAGTTGAGCAAGGCCAGTGACAGACCGATATTCAGATCACTGAAAGGCGGCGCGCGAAAGCCCTGTGCGTATTGCAGGAACAGATTCTGTTGCGAGCTCAGCGCGTAGCGAAAACCGAACTTGCCGGTGAGTTTGCGGCTGTCGGCATCCACCGTCACGGTATCTGGATAGTCTTCAACAAAGATCGAATCCGGACGCGCATCGAGACGATAGTCCTCGACACGCAGTGCAGGAATCAGCGACCACTTGCCCCATTGCAACTCGTCCTGCGCAAACGCCGCCAGACGTTGCGCGCGGGAGTTCGGAAAATCACGCACCGGAAAGCGCTCGCCGAGGATCACCGGACTCACTGTGCCGCTGCGCAGGTTGGTTTCCAATCCATCGCGCAAGCCTTCGTAGCGCGTGTGCTGCCATTCGAACCCGAACACGCTGGCATGCGCGATGGCGGCCGTCTGAAAGTGCCCGTGCCCCAGCAGATCGATGCCGACCTCGTCCTGCTGGAATTCGAACCGACGCTCGCGCAACGACTCGAAGGGCGTCGTGCGGTCGGCCAGGCGATATTGCGCGGTGTCCTGGCGTATCGCGCTGTTTTGCGCATAGCCACGAAACTCGATCTGCTGCAGAACGCGCCGATCTGGTGACCAGTCAAGATCGAGGCTGATTCGGTCGCGCTGCTGCATGTCATCGGCCAGCAGTTGCCAGGTCGTGGCGAAACGCCCGGCGGCAAAGCGTTGCGAGACGACATCGGTGTCGACATTGGCACGGCTGCTATCGAGCATCATTTCGGCACGCCAGTCGTCGGCGAACTGGCGGCTGAGCTTGCCAAGCACCGCGCGCCGGCGCGTATCACTCGGGTTGGGGCCGTCCTGTACGCGCCAGGCACGATTGTCGACCTTGCCTCCTTCACGCTGTGAGGCCACTGCCAACCATTGCCATCCGCTCGTTGTTTGGCCAACCGCATGGGCGTTGAGCAAGCGACTGTGATCCCGGCTGGCGTAGCCACCGCGCAGCCCGTAGACCACGTCTCCCGGCTCGCCACTGAGCCAGGCAGCCGGATCACGCGTGCGAATCGCCACGATTCCGGCCAGTGCATCACTGCCATATAGCGTGGAAGCAGGTCCACGCAGCAGCTCCATTTGCTCGATGACCTCCATGTCCATCAGATCGCGACCCGCCGAGGCGAACTGACCGACACTGAAGGCATCCGGCAGCGGCACACCATCGATCTCCACTCGGACGCGATTGCCACCGAGTCCACGAATCGAGAAGCCTTGCGCGCCAAAGCGCTGTGCATCGCTATCCATGCGCACACCGGGCAGGTAGCGCACCAGATCGGCGCTGTCCTGCACCAGTTGCTGCTCGATGGTTTCGCGATCCACCACGCTGACACTGGATACGACCTGCGCCAAGGGTTCGGGCGCGCGGCGCGCGACCACCACCACGGTGTCGAGTTGACGTGGCGCCGTGGCGGCATCGGCACTGGCGATGCCCGGCAATGCCAACAGCAAGACGCCACACAGTGGCTGCCGGGTCATTTGGGAAAGCGGGTTCATGGCGATCTCCATCGCTGAGGGATAGCGACAGCCTCCGCAGCCTGGCTCCCCGGCGAATTGACGCAGGTCAGTTCCATGCGCACGCGACGAACTATCCGGGCTTCGCTTGACCCAGATCAGTTCGCGAGTTGACCCGCGCGGCGGAGCCTTGTTCGCGGACCGCGAACTCGCGGATATCTCACCCATCGGGAGACGCACATGAAACTCCAGCCCCTTGTCACCGTCATCGCTTTGCTGTTGAGCGGTGCGGCTTACAGCAACGATACCGTCAACGAACGTGCACCCAAGTCGCCAGCGCAGCAAGGCGAGGCGGCCTACCTCGCACAATGTGCGGCCTGTCACCAGCCGACGGGTGTCGGCTTACCCGGCGCGTTCCCGCCGCTGACCCAGTCAGATTATCTGAGCAGCAAGCCCATCGAGGAGGTCATCGGCACCGTCCTGACCGGTCTGAGCGGTGCCATCCAGGTCAATGGCCTGCCCTACAACGGCGTGATGCCTGCCATGAGTCATCTGCCTGATGCGGACATTGCCGCCATCCTGACCCACGTCTACGCCAGTTGGAACGGCAGCAAGCACGCAGTCACTGCCGAACAGGTCAGTGCCGTCCGCAAGGCAAAGGGCGTCAGCACCGATCCGGCGCAGGGTGAATCGCACCCCGGCACCTCGCAAGCGCAGGCCGCCTACCAGGGCGCGCCGTCCACGCTGGCCGCTGCAGATGTCGCCACCGTGCGCACGCCGGGAGCACCGGACATGAGCGAAGCCGAGTTCGCTCAGGCGACCGAGATCTTTTTCCAGCGCTGCGCAGGCTGTCATGGTGTGCTGCGCAAGGGTGCCACCGGTAAGCCACTGACTCCGGACATTACCCAGGCCAAGGGCACTGACTATCTGAAGGCGCTGATCACCTTCGGCTCACCCGGCGGGATGCCGAATTTCGGCACCGGCGGTGAGTTGACTGCCGAGCAGGTGGATCTGATGGCGCGTTTTGTCCAGCACACGCCGCCCGCCCCACCGGAATGGGGTATGCCGGAAATGCGCGACAGCTGGAAGGTGCTGGTACCGGAGGCCGAACGCCCGACCCGGCAGATGAACGACTACAACCTGCAGAACCTGTTCGCGGTCACCCTGCGCGACAGTGGCGAAGTGGCGCTGATTGATGGTGACAGCAAAGCGATCATCACGATCATCAAGACCGGCTATGCCGTACATATTTCGCGCATGTCGCACTCGGGGCGTTACGTTTACACCATCGGACGTGACGGCAACGGGATCTGATCGACTCCTCTGATGAAAACGCCAGCCCGCGTCGCCGAGATCAAGATCGGTTTAAAAAGCGCTTTGCTGAAACCTCCGCCTGCACGAGGCCATGATGACAAGATCGCGATTGCCGGTGCGTACTGGCCGCCCCAGTACGTGCTGATGGACGGACCGACCCTGGAGCCACTGAAGATCGTTCCCAGCGCGGCACCACGGTGGATACCCAGGAATACCACCCCGAACCACGTGGCCGCCATCGTCGCCAGCCATCAGCATCCCGAGTCTATCGTCAACGTGAAGGAAACCGGGCGCATCCTGCTGGTGGATTACAGCGATATCGATGCGCTCAAGGCTCACGTTGATGCCGCACGCTTCCTGCACGACGGTGGCTGGGACAGCACGCATCGCTACCATGACCGCTGCGAATCAAAGCGACAAGATTGCGGTGGCTCCAGACAGTCTGGAGCAACGAATGGTCGGCTTGTGATGTCGAGAAATCCCGCATCCCGGTCGTGGCGCCAATTTCACCCATCCGCACCGGGCCGGTCTGGGTCACCGGCACTGGCAATGCCAATATCACCATGGCTGGAACCGACCCCTGTCGGACATCCCGAGCACGCATGAAGGCGGTCGGCATTCTGCAGGGACAAGGTGGTGGCTCAATGTTCATCAAGACAACCCGTGGACCTCGCGAACATTCGCTGATACCCCGCTCAACCCTCAGGCGGAGGCATCGCAAAGCGTTGCGGTGTTCAATCTGATGACCTCGATGCGGGATTCGAAGTCCTGCCGATTGCCGAGTGGGGTGTGGACCTGGGTGAAGGAGCGAAGCGCGCTCGTGCTGTTTTAGAGTACAACCGCGCTGGTGATGAGGTCTGGTTCTCGGTGTGAATGGCAAGGATCAGCGCTCGGCCATCGTGGTCGTCGACGACCGGCCACGCCTCGACTACAAGGCGGTCACTGGCGATCCGCGGCTGATCACGCCCACCGGCAAGTTCAACGTGTTCAACACCGTGCAGGACGTTTACTGATGGGGTTTGCCAGTGGCTCCGCCCCGTCCTCGAATCAGGGGCGGTGGGAGACTTCCTGCTTGACGTCGCGGTTTCGCGACCTATGCTGACCGCATGAGCGACAAGACACCTCTGACCATGGCGGATGTGGCGGCACGCGCAGGCGTGGCCGAATCGACGGTATCGCGTGCGCTGGCTGACAATCCGCTGGTCGCCGAGAAGACCTCGCCTGCGAATCCAGAAGCTCGCCGCCGAACTCCTCGGCTACAGCATCAACCCGGTCGCCCAGAGTCTGCGTTCGCAGAAGACCCGTGTGGTCGCCGTGGCGGTACCACTGCTGCACGAGAGTTCCCAGCCGCTGTCCGACCCCTTCATGATGGGCATGGTGGCGCAGCTCGCGGACGCGCTCGCCGCGCGGGGCTACAGCATGCTGCTCAGCAAGGTGCCGGTGCACGAGGAAGACTGGATCGGACGCCTGCTGCAACCGGGCAGGGCCGATGGCGTGATCCTGATCGGGCAGAGTTTCGAGCACGCCAACATCAATGAGGCCTCGCGGCGTGGCAAGGCGGTCGTCGCCTGGGGCGCGCAGCTTCCCGAGCAGGTCTATGCCAGCGTCGGAACCGACAATCGGCTCGGTGGCGAACTGGCGACTTCGCATCTGCTGCAACGCGGGCGGCGGCGGATCGCGTTTCTCGGCGACGAACGCCTACCCGAAGTGGGTCAACGCTATGAGGGCCACATCCAGGCACTTCGACAGCTCGGCCTCGCCGCGGACCCCGAACTGCTGGCCCGCAGCCACTTCCGCGCCGAAGATGCGCTGGATGACATCCGTGCGTTTGTGACCGCCCATCCCGACATCGACGGCATCGTGGCAGCCTCCGACGTGATCGCCAACAGCGCCATCCGCGCGCTGACCGACGCCGGGCGACGGGTTCCGGATGACGTGTCCATCGTCGGCTACGATGACATCGAACTGGCCGGTTATGCCCATCCACCCCTGACCACGGTGCGTCAGGATCTGGCCGAGGGCGCTCGCCTGCTGGTCGAGCGTGTGCTCAGTGGCGAGACCCACGTTGCGCAGTCGGTGGCGATGACACCCGCGCTGATCATTCGTCAGTCGAGTTGAGTCCCGCAGCGCGGCGCCGTCAGCGGAACAGCCAGACGATGCCGCCGGTCAATGCCATCAGCAACACGGCTTGCAGACGATAGTTCTGCCACCGCGGCAAGCCTTGCAATTCAGCGCTCTCTGCGCGGAAGGTGTCGCGCGACCACAGCAACGCGGCAACCTGTGAAGACTCGGGCGCCGCACCCGAGTGGCTGACCAGCAGATGGGTTAGCACGCAGACGACAGTCAGGATCGGTGCAACCAGCAGGAAGTGCAGTCCCAGCGGTGTGCTGGACAGGACATTGGCGTAGAACATCAGCGCGCCGCCAAGCAGCCCGACCAGAATGGTCGCAAACGCACCACGCGCATTGGCCCGCGCCGAGAACATGCCGACCAGAAACAGCGCAACAACCGGCGGAACCGCGTACGCCAGCACCGCTTGCAGGTATTGCCACAGCGATTCGAAACGGGCGATCTGCGGCGCCCAGGCGACCGCCACCAACATGAAGACCAAGGTGGTGATGCGTCCCGCACGCACCAACGCGACGCCATCGGCCTGCGGCCGCCAGTGGCGGTAGAAGTCCATGGTGACCAGGGTTGCCGCCGAGTTGAAGGTGGAGGCAATCGACGACATCAGCGCGGCCAGAAATCCTGCAACCACCAGCCCGACGATTCCAGTTGGCAACAAATCGAACAACAGGGTGGGATAGACCAGATCGGGGCTGCTGAGCTGGGGATACAGCAACAGCGCGCAAGTGCCCGGCAGCACCATCAGCCACAGCACCGGCAACTTGAGCAGCCCGGCAAACAGACTGCCCCAACGGCCATGATTCAGATTGCGTGCCGACAGGATGCGCTGCGCCATGAACTGGTTGGTGCACCAGAAATAGAACCCGAGCAAGGGCACGCCAAACAGCAGCCCGGTCCACGGCACGCCGGGATCGCTGGCGGGACGAATCAGCGACAGTTTGGACGGATCGACCGCCTGCATGACCGCATCCCAGCCACCCGCCTTGTCGAACGCGAACACGCTGATCAGCACCGCCGCCAGCAATAGCACCAGCGCCTGCACCGTCTCGGTGACCATCACCGCACGCAGTCCGCCCGCCATGGTGTAGATGCCTGCCGACAACGCCAGCACGCTGACGATCTGCCAGAGCGGAACCGTCGGCAGGATCAGCTTGAACATCAGCGCGCCGCCATACAGCGTGCCCGCCGTGTCAACGACAATGTTGAGAAACAACGTCAGCGCCGAAAAATACACACGCGCCCGCCGGTCGTAGCGACGTTCCAGGTACTCCGGCAACGTGAACACCTGCGAGCGCAACAGGAAGGGCAGAAAGAACACGCAGAAGAAGGCCAGCACCACGCTGGCCATCCACTCGTAGTTGTAGACCGCGATGCCCATCGAGTACGCCGCACCGGCCAGCCCGATCAGGGTGGTCGAAGAAATATTCGACGCCAACAAAGCGAGCCCGATGACTGGCCAGGTCGAGTCCCGCGAAGCGAGGAAGAAATCGGTCGCCGTGCGCTGCTGACGCGAAACCCACAGCCCCAGCGCGACGATCCCCAACAGATAGACGGCGATGATGCCGATATCGATACGGGCCAGATCAGCAGTCACGGTCGGTTCCATGCAGACTCCAGAATAGGTTTATGAAACAGGGAATTACGGAACTCGTGCGGCGTACGCTCGGGACCATCGGACGGCTGTCGCGCGACGATGACGAAGGTCGCGACGCGCCACCGTGCACGCTGCACAGCCCCCTCCCCATGCGCCACATGCTAGGCAAGTGGCGTCGAGCTGGCATTCTGCAGCGCGTATTGCAATCGATTGCAATCACGCGTAGAAGGTCGCCGCGCAGCACCACGAATTCCCCGTCGCCCATGTCGCGTCGGTCAATCCAATCGGGAGGAAGCTCATGTCACATCGCCACCAACCAGCCCAGAATCGTCTCGCCTATGCCATCGCCCTGCTGCTGTTGCCGTTCTCGGCGATGGCGCAGGAAACCCCCAACGACGCGGACGACGAGTCCGCGCAGCGCGGCCTGAACCTCGACGAAGTCGTGGTAACGGCGAATGCGCTGCCGATCTCCAAGATTCGCAGCAGCGCCTCGGTGAGCACGGTCGGGTTCGAGGCCGTGGAGCAGTCGGCTCCGCGTTCAACGGCGGAAATTTTCCGCAACATTCCGGGCATCCGCTCCGAATCCACCGGCGGCGAAGGCAATGCCAATATCGCAGTGCGTGGTCTCCCGGTGGCAGCGGGTGGCGCCAAGTTCCTGCAACTGCAGGAGGACGGTCTGCCGGTCATGGAGTTCGGCGACATCGCGTTCGGCAACGCGGACATCTTCCTGCGCGCCGATGCCAGCCTGGATCGCATCGAAGCCATTCGTGGCGGCGCGGCCTCGACCTTCGCCAGCAATTCGCCCGGCGGCGTGATCAACTTCATCAGTCGCACGGGTGAGGACGAGGGCGGCCAGGTCGCGGTCACGGCGGGTCTGGACTACGACCTGACACGCACCGATTTCGCCTATGGCGGTGCGCTGGGTGAAGGTTGGCGTTTCCATGTCGGTGGCTTCTGGCGCCAGGGTGAAGGCGTGCGCAACGCGGGCTACACCGCCGAGTCGGGCGGGCAGATCAAAGCCAACCTGACCCGCGAATTCGACAACGGCTACGCCCGTCTCTACCTCAAACATCTCGACGACCGCGCCATCGGCTACCTGCCGATGCCAGTGCGCGCGACCGGCAGCAATGGCCATCCTTCGCTCGGCGGATTCGCTGGCTTCGATCCGCTCAGCGACACACCGCATTCGCCGTATTTCCTCAGCGCGTTCGGACTGGATGGCAACAACTCCCCGCGCCGTGTCGACATCGCCGATGGCATGCGTCCGCAGAGCGATGCGATCGGGGCGGAATTCTCCTTCGATCTGGACGGCGGCTGGACGCTGACGGATCGCTTCCGCATCACCGACACCCAAGGCCGGTTCGAATCACCGTTCCCGGCGGAGGTCGCCAGCGCGGCGACGCTGGCCAGTTCGATTGGCGGCACCGGCGCCAGTCTGGTCTACGCCAACGGCCCGCAGGCTGGCAACGCGTTCACCGGCACAGCGATGCGCGTGCATCTGTTCGATGTCGAGATCAATGACTTCGGCAACGCACAAAACGACCTGCAACTGGGCCGTCGTATCGAGCTGGCGGGCGATGCCATGCTGGACGTCAAGGTCGGCTATTACAGCTCGCGGCAAAGCATCGACATGGACTGGCTGTGGAATTCCTACCTGCTGGAACTGAAAGGCGAGGATGCTGCCCTGTTGAACGTGCTGGATGGCAGCGGCAACAACCTCTCTGATGGCGGCCTGTATGCCTACGGCGTGCCGTTCTGGGGCAATTGCTGCACCCGCAGCTACGACACCGATTACCGCATCAATGCGCCCTATCTGTCGCTGGCCTGGGCCAGCGGTCCGTGGAATGTCGACCTCAGTCTGCGTCGTGATGACGGTACCGCGCGCGGTAGCTATGCCGGGGCGGTGCAGGCGAACAATCTGGACGTCGACGGCGACGGCGTGATCAGTGCGCCCGAGCAAAGCGTGTCGGTGATCGATGGCACACGTCTGCCAGTCAACTACGACTGGGGCTACACCTCCTACTCGGGCGGCGCGAACTATCTGTTCAATGACGATCTTGCGGTGTTTGGTCGGCTGAGTCGCGGCGGTCGCGCCAACGCGGATCGCCTGCTGTTTGGCCGAGTCAACGCGGATGGTTCGGTGCGCGCCGAAGACGCTATCGACCTGGTCGACCAGATCGAATTCGGCGTGAAGTACCGCCACGACGACCTCAGCCTGTTCGCCACCCTGTTCCAGGCGGAAACCGAGGAGCAGAACTTCGAAGCCACCTCGCAGCGCTTCCTGGATCGCGTCTACAAAGCACACGGTCTGGAACTGGAAGCCTCGTGGTATTCCGGTGGCTTCAGCCTGACCGGTGGCGCGACCTGGACGGATGCGGAGATCAGCCGCGATGAAATCACACCGGAGCTGGTCGGCAACACCCCGCGCCGCCAGGCGACGTGGATCTACCAGATCACACCGAGCTACATGGGCGAGCGTTATACCGTCGGCGTGAACGTCATCGGCACCACCGATGCCTACGCACAGGACAACAATCAACTCGTGATGCCAGGCTTCGTGCAGACCAACCTGTTCGCCACCTACTACCTGACCGACGGCCTGAGCCTGGGCCTCAACATCAACAACCTGTTCGACAAGCTCGGACTCACCGAAGTGGAGGAAGGCAGCATCGTGGAGGGTGGTGACAACATCATTCGCGCACGCTCCATCGCCGGTCGCAGCAGCACCCTCACCCTGCGCTACGAGTTCTGAGCACCGCCATGCATGAGTCTGCGATGCCGACCGACACGCTGAGCAGCCACGCGCCCGCGTTGCTGACGGCCCGCCTGCGCCAGTTGTACGGGCACAGCGAGGGCTTTGAGAACTGGCTGAGCAGCCTTGTGATCCGCTTGCGGGAACTGCATGCGCTGCGCCCACGCGATTTAAGGGCGCTGGACGCCGAGCGCAGGCCGGACTGGTTCTGTGACCAGCACATGCTTGGCTACTGCGCCTATGTCGACCGCTTCGGCGGCACCCTGCGGGGTGTCGCCGAACGACTGCCGCACCTGCAGTCACTGGGCGTCCGCTATCTGCACCTGCTGCCTTTCACCCGCGCTCGCGCGGGTGACAACGATGGTGGCTTTGCCGTCGCCGACTACGACGACGTCGAGCCGTCGCTGGGCAACGTCGACGATCTGCGTGGGCTGTGTGCTTCGCTGCGTGACGCAGGAATCAGCCTGTGCAGCGACTTCGTGCTCAATCACTGTGCCGATGACCACGCCTGGGCGCGTGCCGCGCGCTCGGGCGATCCGCACTATCGCGCCTACTTCCACGTGCTCGATTCAGCGCAGGACGTGGCGAACTGGGAGGCCGGACTGCGCGAGGTTTTCCCGCATACCGCACCGGGCAATTTCACCCGCTGCGAGGCCATGAACGGCTGGGTCTGGACAACGTTCTATCCGTATCAATGGGATCTGAACTGGTCGAACCGCGAGGTTTTCGCCGAGATGCTGTTCGCCCTGCTGCGGGCGGCTAATCGCGGTGTCGAAGCCTTTCGACTGGACAGCACGGGATTCCTCTGGAAGCGGCACGGCACCGACTGCATGAACCAGCCGGAAGCACATTGGATTCTGCAGGCGATACGCGCCGCGGTGCAGTGGGTCGCGCCGGGCGTACTGCTGAAGGCCGAGGCCATCGTGCCGATGCGCGATTTGCCGCCGTATTTCGGCGAGGGCGACGCACGCGGTCAGGAATGTCATCTGGCCTATCACAGCAGCCTGATGACCGCGGCGTGGTGTGGACTGGCGTTACAGCGCGGCGATATCCCTGCGCACATTCTGCGCAGCACGCCTGCCCTGCCCGCCAACGCGACCTGGATCCAGTACGTGCGCTGCCATGATGACATCGGCTGGCCGGTGCTCAGCCGCGAGGCAAGCGGCGCAAGCGGCATCGCCGGATTCGATCTGCGGACCGTTGCCGACTACTTCCAGGGCAGCGGTGACAGCGATGCGGAGGGCGAAGCCTTTCAGGTCGGCGAGGCCGGTGGCGTACACGGCAGCAACGGCATGAGCGCCGCGCTGTGCGGATTGAGTCGCGCCCGACGCGGCGGACGCTCCGCCGAACAGTTGCTGCAGGCGCAACGCCGTTTCCTGTTGATGCAGACACTGATGCTGGCCGTACCTGGCTTGCCAGTCATCTACATGGGTGACGAGATCGCCTTGGACAACGACGACAGCTACCGCAGTGATCCGGCGCGACGCCATGAAGGTCGTTGGCTGCATCGGCCACCCATGCCGTGGCGGGATGACGGTCAGGTCCAGTTCGCTGATGCGGTCGCGCGCGATGTTCATGCTGAACTGCAGCACTGGATTCGGCTTCGCCAACAACTCACCGATTTGCGTGCCGACCGTCCCTGTCAGGTCTTGCCGTCTAGCGGCGCGGTACTGGCCTTCCTGCGTGGTGAACACCTGCTCGCGATGTTCAATTTTTCCGTCCACGCCACGCTCGTCGACTTGCCGCAAGGATCGTGGCGCGACCTGCGGGACGACAGCGTCCAGCGTGATACGGCCGAATTACCTGGTTTCGGCGTGCGCTGGCTGCAGCGCCCGTCGGGCAACGCATCATGAGTCCACTGCCGTTTGCCGCCATTGAAGCCGGTGGCACCAAATGCCTGCTGGCGATTGGCCATCAACCGGATCAGTGGCTGCAACAACATCGGCTGCCGACCGGCAACGGCGAGGCAACCTTGGCTCGGCTTCGCGATCTGCTGGATGCGGCGATCAAGACCCATGGCGGATTGCGCGCGCTGGGTGTGGCCGCGTTCGGGCCACTGCAACTCGATCCGTCTGCGCCGGACTTCGCACAGGTGCTGGCTACACCGAAACCCGACTGGCAAGGCACCGACTGGCGCCGTGTGCTGCCGTACGCCCAATTGCCATTCGCCATCGATACCGACGTCAACGCCGCCGCGCTGGCCGAACAACGCTGGGGCGCCGCGCGTAACGCCGACTGTGCGGTCTACCTCACCGTCGGCACCGGCATCGGTGGCGGTATCGTCATCCGGGGCCAGCCCGTGCATGGCGCACTGCATCCGGAGATCGGTCATCTACGTGTGCAGCGTCATGCCGATGACATGCATTTCCGCAGCGTGTGCCGGTTTCATGCCGACTGTGTGGAAGGTCTGGCCAGTGGCCCGGCGATCCTCGCCCGTCATGGACAAGCCCTGAGTGCAATGTCGCCCGATTCGTCGGCCCTCGACATCGTCGCCGACTATCTCGGCCAGCTATGCGCGCAGTTGCTGCTGAGCATATCCGCCCATCGCATCGTCATTGGCGGCGGCGTGCTGCAGACCGACGGCCTTCTGGGCCTGATCCGACGCCACTGCGCGCGGCACATCAACGGCTACCTGCCTGGCTGTGATGTCGATGCCCTGCAGACGCGAATCCTCGCACCGCACTTTGCTAATTCGGGGCTGGTGGGTGCGTTCGCACTCGCGGTCGAACAGGCCATCGATCCCTGTCATCAAACGGACAGGATGTCGAACAATTCACAGCTTTGAACATTGCTCGGGCTGATCAATCGGTTGCCGTCACCAATTTTGACAATGGTCAAGCAACACCGCGCGCGTCTGTACGCAAATCGAGCCCCTCTTGCCTCGGGGAGCCAAACGCCATGAATGAACAAGCCGAACAACTGCACTTTGCACTGAGTGCCCTCGACACTGCCGCCCATGCCATCCATCAGGTGATCGACATCGTGCCCGACGCCGGTCTGGATCAGGTCGTTGAACATCTGCGCCGGGTCGTCGCCCAGATCGATGCGCGTCTGCAAGGCTGACCTCGCCACAGCGACGGCGCGGCAAACGGGTCCGACCCAAGGCCAGAAAACAGAAGCCCCGCAATGCGGGGCTTCTGTTTCAGCCTGCCGAATGGCTTACAGCAGTGGCACCAGCAGCAAGGCCACGATGTTGATGATCTTGATCAGCGGATTGACCGCCGGACCCGCCGTGTCCTTGTAGGGATCACCCACGGTATCGCCGGTGACGGCTGCCTTGTGGGCATCCGAACCCTTGCCGCCATGATGGCCGTCTTCGATGTACTTCTTGGCGTTATCCCAGGCACCACCGCCGGTGGTCATCGAGATCGCCACGAACAGACCAGTGACGATGGTGCCGATCAGCAGTCCGCCCAGCGCCTGCGCACCGAGCGCCAGACCAACCACCACCGGCACGGCGACCGGCAACAGCGACGGCACGATCATCTCCTTGATCGCCGACTTGGTCAGCATGTCGACGGCCTTGTCGTACTCCGGCTTGCCAGTGCCTTCCATGATGCCGGGAATGGTGCGGAACTGACGCCGCACTTCCTCCACGACGGACCCCGCCGCACGACCCACTGCTTCCATCGCCATGGCGCCGAACAGATACGGGATCAGGCCGCCAATCAGCAGACCAATGATGACCATGTGGTTGGACAGATCGAAGGTGAAGGTCTTGTCCGGGTTCGCCGTCTGCAGGTTGTGGGTGTAGTCGGCAAACAGCACCAGTGCGGCCAGTGCGGCCGAACCGATCGCATAACCCTTGGTGACCGCCTTGGTGGTGTTGCCGACCGCGTCGAGCGGATCGGTCACGGCACGCACTTCCGGCGGAAGCTCGGCCATTTCAGCGATGCCACCGGCGTTGTCGGTGATCGGGCCGTAAGCATCGAGGGCCACGATCATGCCCGCCATCGACAGCATGGACGTCGCCGCAATCGCGATGCCATACAGGCCCGCCAGCGCATGGCAAGCGTAAATCGCCGCACACACCGCGATCACCGGCAGTGCGGTCGACTTCATCGACACGCCCAAGCCCGAGATGATGTTGGTGCCGTGACCGGTCACGCTGGCCGCCGCCACGTCCCGGACCGGCTTGTACTGCGTGCCGGTGTAGTACTCGGTGATCCAGACAATCGCGCCGGTCAACACCAGACCGATCAGCGCGCAGTAGAAAAGATTCATCGCACCGACCGGCGAGTCGCCCATCAGCGAAGTGGTGATCGGATAGAACGCGATGGCCGCCAGGACACCGGAAACGATGACGCCCTTGTAGAGCGCACCCATGATCGAACCGCCTTCCTTCACCTTGACGAAGAAGGTGCCGATGATCGAAGCGATGATCGAGACACCGCCGAGCACCAGCGGATACAGCGCGCCCTGCGCACCGACCGAGTCCGACATCAGGAAGCCCAGCAGCATGGTCGCGATGACCGTCACCGCGTAGGTTTCAAACAGGTCCGCTGCCATACCGGCGCAGTCGCCGACGTTGTCACCCACGTTGTCGGCAATCACTGCCGGGTTGCGCGGGTCGTCTTCGGGAATACCGGCTTCGACCTTGCCGACCAGATCCGCACCCACGTCGGCACCCTTGGTGAAGATGCCGCCGCCGAGACGCGCGAAGATCGAAATCAAGGAGCTGCCGAAGGCCAGACCGACCAGCGCATGCAGCGCGTCTTCGCCGACGATGCCGAAGTGCCCCAGACCGGCCCAGTAACCGGCCACACCGAGCAGGCCCAGACCGACCACCAGCATGCCGGTGATGGCACCGCCACGGAACGCCACATCCATCGCCGGTCCCATGCCTTTGCGCGCCGCTTCGGCCGTGCGCACATTGGCGCGCACCGAGACATTCATGCCGATATAGCCCGCCGCACCGGACAGCACGGCACCGATCACGAACCCGATCGCGGTGCTCCAGGCCAGGAACGCGCCAATCAACACGAACAGCACGACACCGACCACGCTGATCGTCAGGTATTGACGGTTGAGGTAGGCTCGCGCGCCTTCCTGAATGGCGTTGCCGATTTCCTGCATGCGCGCGTTGCCCGCAGGCTGCGCCAGAATCCAGCGTGTCGAGACGATGCCATAAAGAATGGCTAGAACCGCGCAGGCAATCGCCAGAATCAATCCGTACTGCACAAGCATTGCAACCTCCCCAGAAACGTGGAATGCCCGTTGTCCACAACGGGTTGGAGGAGCGCAGCAAGGTCCCGGGAAATACTGCCGGTCCGGCCTGATGTGCCTCAGGTTTGCGGACGGATGCTGCCTTGAATCAACGAACTCCCCAGTCGTCTCACGCGCCCCTGCTCCGCCGGTGGCGAAGCAGGGGAAGTATAGACCCGTATCGGCATATGCGCCGCACACCACTGGCTTTCGCGCACTGCACCAAAGTCGCATGCGACCTGCGGACGCATCATTTGTCCGCGATGCGGTACTCGGGCAGCTTTTTCTTGACTGGCGTGTTCTTCAGGCTGACGTACTGCGGCAGGCCGTCCTTACCGAACGGCGGCGGCGCCTCGCCACGAATCAGCGGTTCGAGGTAGGTGCGGCAAGCAGCAGTGATACCGAAACCATCCTTGCGGATGAAGTTCTTCGGCATCTTCTTCTCGTGATTGGCGACCTTCGACAAGGGCGCGGACTCGATCTTCCAGCGATACGGTGAATCCGAGGTGCGCTTGATCACCGGCATGACCGCGTTCTGCCCGGCGAGCGCGTACTCGACAGCGGCGCGACCCACGGCCAGCGCCTGCTCGACATCCGTTTTCGAGGCCAGATGACGCGCCGAACGCTGCAGGTAGTCGGGCACCGCCCAGTGCATCTTGTAGCCGAGCTGATCCTTGACCAAATTGGCGATGGTCGGTCCGACGCCGCCAAGCTGCACGTGGCCGAACGAGTCCTTGCCACCGGCTTCGGCAACGAAGCGGCCATCGGCGTGATGCAGTCCTTCGGATACCGCGATCACGCAATAGCCGATGCGCTCGACCGTGGCTTTCACCTTGGCCAGGAATCGGGCTTCGTCGAACACAATCTCGGGGAACAGGATGATGTGCGGCGCGTCATCCTCGCCGCGCTGCGCCAGCCCCGCCGCCGCCGCGATCCAACCGGCATGCCGCCCCATCACTTCCATCACGAAGACCTTGGTCGACGATTCCTTCATCGAGATCACGTCGAGGCTGGCCTCCAGGATCGAGGTCGCGGTGTATTTCGCCACCGAGCCGAAACCAGGGCAGCAGTCAGTCACGGCAAGATCGTTGTCGACCGTCTTCGGCACGCCAATGCAGTTGACCGGATAACCAAAGGCGCGGCTGATCTGGGAAATCTTGTGCGCGGTGTCGGCGCTGTCGTTGCCGCCGTTGTAAAGGAAATAGCGGATGTCGTGCGCGCGGAACACATCGATCAGGCGCGCGTACTGCTCGCGGTTGTCATCGATGGACTTCAGCTTGAAGCGACAGCTGCCGAACGCGCCGCCGGGCGTGTGCGCGAGTGCGCGAATGGCGCTGATCGATTCCTTGCTGGTATCGATCAGGTCTTCCCGCAACGCGCCGATGATGCCGTTGCGCGCCGCCAGCACCTTGACCTTGTGCTGCCGGGCAGTTTCGATCACCGCGCTGGCGGTGGCATTGATGACGGAAGTGACTCCGCCAGATTGGGCGTACAGCAGTTTTCCTGTGCTCATGGCAACGTTCCGATCAGTTAGGCAAGCCGTCGAGTTCCTGCAACAGCGGCGTGCGGCAGGACGCACAGTGTAGCCGTGGGCCACTGTCTACGAACGCCGACGACGCTATGCCATCATCGCGCCCCTGTTAACGGACTGTCGGCATGCCACCGCGCGATTCCGCTGTCGATCATTGCGCAACCCGGATACCGGCCATTACCGGCGCGCGCGGTGTAGCGGCGCTGTGGGTGATGCTGTTCCATCTTTACGAGTTCAGCCATCGCGCCGACCTGTCGATCGGCATGCTGGACTTCTCTCCCGTGCTGCTGAGCGGCTATCTGGGCGTCGATCTGTTTTTCGTTCTGTCGGGTTTTTTGCTGGTTCAAGGTTTCATTGATCCGGCCCGCCCACCCGTCAAGCTGGGTTCGTTCTGGCGTCATCGTTTTCGCCGCGTGCTGCCCGCCTTGTGGGCGCAACTGGTGATTCTGCTTGTCATCCATGTGCTGTGGGGCTCCGGTCTACCCTCGCCGTTCGAGCTCGTCACCGTGTTCAGTCTGACCTTCAATCTCTGGGCCAATGACACCGCACTCAACCCGGTGTACTGGTCGATGCCGGTGGAATGGAACTTCTACATGCTGCTGCCGCTGCTCGCCTTGGGGTTTCGCGGCACAGGCACACGCATGGTGGTGACGCTGCTATTCCTGATCACGTCGGCGCTGGCGTTTCGCTGGCTGTGCATCTGGTCAGTCGCCACCTACGGCGAAGAGGGCGTCGTTCTGGCGCGCTGGATCATCCAGCTGCCCGGTCGCATCGACCAGTTTGCGCTCGGTATGGCAGCCGCCTGGTGCATGGTGCGTTGCCGTCCGAATGCCCGCCTCGCGCGTTGGCTGACCTGGCTTGGCTGCGCAACGATCATCGTTCTCGCCGGTTTCGCTGTGCAGCTTGGCAACTTCATCATCGAGCTGCGCCAGCCTTGGTCCTGGCTGTTTGCCACGCTCATCGGCGCCAGCTTCGCGATTCTGGTGCTGGGTGTCGCCAGCGCCGCCGACAGTCGGGTCAGCAAGCTGCTCGCCTCAGCGCCATTGGTCTGGCTGGGTGGCATTTCCTACAGCTTGTATCTCTGGCATTTCCCGATTCTGCAGGGGTTTGCAAACACGTTTGCGCGACCGGTTGGTGCATCCGACGCACTCCTGCTGGTCGGCGTGATCCTGCTGGTCAGCACGCTTTCCGAGCGCTGGGTCGAGCGTCCCTTCCTGCGCCGCGATTAGTGCGCCGCAGCACGGCGCAGGGCGCGATAACGCGGAAGAAGTCCATCGCGCCACTTCCGCTTTTGTTGAATTGACTTGGCCCGGCGGCAAGGGGTACGTTCCAGCCCCTGACGCTGCCAGACGCGCTTGAGTGTCGCTGTCTGACAGCCATCGAAGCTTTCGAACTCACATTGGACTCTCCATGCGACTGGTACTTCTTGGCGCGCCCGGTTCGGGCAAGGGCACGCAGGCAACTCGCCTCAAGGAACAACTGCAGGTGCCGCACATCTCCACCGGCGATCTGCTGCGCGCTGCCGTGGCGGCGGGCACACCACTTGGCCTGCAAGCCAAAGCGGTGATGGAGCGTGGTGAGCTGGTCTCGGACGAGATCGTGCTCGGCATGCTGGAAGAGCGCTTCAAGCAGCCCGACATCGCGGCGGGCTTCATTCTTGATGGCTACCCGCGCAATCTGGCCCAGGCCAGCGCGCTGGATGCGCTACTCAACCGTCTGGGTCTGCCGGTGGATGTCGCCGTGCAACTGGATGTCAGTACCGAACTGCTGATCCAGCGCATCGCCGGTCGCGCTCAGGCCGAAGGCCGTGCCGACGACAGCCCGGAAGCGGTCGCCAATCGCCTGCGGGTGTATTCCGACCAGACCGCACCGGTGATCGATTTCTATCGCGAGCGCGGCAAGCTTGCCTGCGTGTTCGGCGTCGGCGCGATGGAAGAAGTCTCGCAGCGCGTCATGGATGCCATTGCGCAGGCCAGCGCCAGGTAAGTCGCCTGTTCAAGCGCGGTGAGGCATCATCCGCGACCGGATCCATCCGCTCGCGGGAGTGCGGCACGTGAACAGCTTCATCCGTCAGTTGTGGGCGCTGTGCCTGTTGCGTGCAGGCCCACAGGACATGCCGGCTCAGCCGCAACTCGCCACTCAGCTGGTCGTCGCGCTGGTGCTGCTGCAGGTGGGCGCCAGCCTGATGCTGGGTGCCGATGACGCCCTCTTTGCCCGCATGCTGTTGTCGGTGTTCCTGCTGGTGGCACCGGCCTGGTGGCTGCTGGGCCTGAAGCGCACGCCCGAACGGCTGCCGCAAACGCTGACCGCGCTGGCGGGAACCAGTCTGCTGATCAGCCTGATCATGCTGCCGCTGTCGATGCTGGTAATCGGTATGCCACCACCCAGCGCGGAAACGCCGCCGAGCGGCGCACAGATGTTCGCGGCCCTGGTCACCTTTGGTCTGCTGGCCTGGAAGCTGTCGATCGACACCCACATCTGGCGCAACGCGCTGGAGATCCATCGTGGCCTCGCCATGGCGCTTGCCCTGGTGCTGTTCGTCGGCGAAATCGCGCTCAACCAACTGTTTCCCGGAGCTTGAATGAAGCTGCATGTTCTCGGTATCTGCGGCACCTTCATGGGCGGACTGGCGGCGCTGGCGCGCGAGCTGGGCGAGTCGGTGGAAGGCAGCGACCAGAACGTCTATCCACCGATGAGCGAGCAACTGGCCGCGTTGGGTGTTGCACTGCGATCAGGCTACCTGCCGGAACATCTGAGCGCCGATGTCGAACGCGTCGTCGTGGGCAATGCGCTGTCGCGCGGCAACGCTGCGGTCGAGCATGTACTGGATGCCGGGCTGGACTACACCTCGGGCGCGCAATGGCTGGCCGAGCGTGTATTGCGCGGCCGACGCACGCTGGCCGTGGCCGGCACGCACGGCAAGACCACCACCAGTTCGCTGCTCGCCTGGCTGCTGGACTATGCAGGGCTGCAACCGGGTTTCCTGATCGGCGGCGTACCTGAGAACTTTGGCGTCTCCGCGCGACTGGGCAAGGGAGACTGCTTTGTCGTCGAAGCGGACGAATACGACACCGCGTTTTTCGACAAGCGCTCCAAATTCGTCCACTACCGTCCCGAGATCGCCATCCTCAACAATCTCGAATACGACCACGCCGACATCTTCCCCGACCTCGCGGCCATCCAGCGGCAGTTTCACCATCTGCTGCGCAGCGTGCCGCGACGCGGCCGACTGATCGTCAATGCCGAAGACGCTGCGCTGGCCGAAGTCCTGGCCATGGGCTGCTGGACGCCCGTCGAGCGATTCGGCATCGACGCTGACGCCGATTGGACGGCGCGCTTGCTGGTCGAGGATGGCAGTGCCTTTGAAGTCCACCGGCACGGCCTGCGCCTGGGCGAAGTGCATTGGCCCCTGCTCGGCCGCCACAACGTGATGAACGCACTGGCGGCCTTGGCCGCCGCCAGTGCAGCCGGTGCCGATCCCGTCGCCCTGCTGCCCGCGTTTGCTGCCTTTAACAACGTCAAGCGCCGACTACAGGTACTTGGCACGCCGCGCGGTCAGACGGTTTACGACGACTTCGCGCATCATCCGACGGCCATTCGCAGCACGCTGGCCGGGCTGCGCGCCAAGGTCGGTAACGCGCGCATCGTGGTCGCCATCGAGCCACGCAGCAATTCCATGCGGCTCGGCGCGCACGCGGCCGAACTGGCGCCATCGCTGCATGAGGCCGATCTGGTCGTGTTCCTGCGCCGCCCCGAACTGCCTTGGGATGCCGATACCGTGATCGCCGCACTGCGTGGCGAGGGCGTCGCCGTGGCCTCGGTCGACGCGCTACTCGACGCCCTGCAGCAGCGCAGCCGCACCGGCGACCATGTGGTGTTCATGTCGAACGGCGGCTTTGAAGGCGCGCCGAGGCGCTGGGCCTCAGTGTCGCAATAACGAGTTCGAGCGACGTCGGATCGCCCGCATCGAAGTCGACCGAATCCCGCGACGTTGTGCCAATTGGGCGCTTGGCTGTTTCGGCGTTGTTCATGATTGTCCGCAGTGATAGGCTCGCGAGCGAGTCCACCCCGTTTTGCTGTCGCGACCGGGTGCCGACGCGGCTTCTAATCATCCCAATTCCCGCAGGGGGAACCCCATGAAAGCAAGTGTGGCACTGACCTTGGCCATTGCGGCCGCCATCTCGGGCACCGTTGTTGCGCAAACGTCGAACATGACGCGTGACGAAGCCTTGGCCTATGAAGTCTCGCTGAAGAACACGCCGCAGGCCAATTCGCCTGCCCAGGTGCTGGCCAGCGTGAGCTACAGCGACACCACCGTCGGGGGTCCGGAGACCAACCGCAATTTCGCCGATTGCTCCGGTATTTCGGGCCTGGGTCCCGTCACCTATCACGCGCAGTTGTTCCACGTCGGCACCACCGGCGCGCACAATATTTCGAGCGTCCAAGACGGTTTCGACGGCTACATCCACATCTACAGCCCGAGTTTTGACCCGGCGGATGCGACGATCAATTGCGTCATCGGCGACGATGACGGCGATGGTGGCATTGGAACCTCGGATATCGACGGCGTGGTACTCACCGCGGGCGTGCAGTACGTCCTCGTCACCGAAGGCTTCGCGAATGGCGATGAAGGTACGTTCACCAACACTATCGATGGCCCTGGCGCGGTGACCTTGGGCGCGGTAGGTGGCGGCTTGCCCGATCCGGTTCCCCAGCCCAACGTCATCCCGGCCAACAGCGGCAAGACACTGGGCCTGATGGCGGTACTGCTGTCCTTGGTCGGCTTTGCGATGCTGCGTCGTCGCAGCTAAGCAATTCGCCACTTCGTTACCGCCCGACGCCGCCCGCCTTTGCGGGCGTCGTCATTTTGGTGCCCTGCTGTGCCCCAACCCCCGCAATGGATGACGCGAGCCAGTCTGTGCGCGATCATTCCGGCTCGATGTGGATGGCACGGGTTGAACGATGGCGACAGGTTGGGCACATGACGGCGCGGTGCAGGAACAGATCGATGCGACCGTGAAGGACGCCATCGAGCGTGCCCGCGCGCAATTGCGCTCCGGGCCTGGCCTGAGTCACTGCGAGGACTGCGACGCCCGCATTCCGGAAGCACGACGCCTCGCGGTGCCTGGCGTCCGTCTGTGCATCGACTGCCAGCAACAGCAGGACCGCGAACGCAGTGCCAACAGCGGGTACAACCGTCGCGGCAGCAAGGACAGCCAGCTTCGCTGAATAGGCAACCCTCGGCTCGAAGCCGACATCATCGATTCCGCGCAATCCCGCACGCACGGCTCATTGCCCGTCAGCAGTCTCCACCGAGGTCTTCATGTGATGGCGGTGAATGACCGAGAAGTTGGCCAGCGCCGAGCCATTGCCAGCCAGCGTTGCCCTGATGGCGGAGAAGCCGAGTACCGGAAGGCCTCGGATGATGTGGCCGTTGCGGTCTTGAAGTTGATTTTCGCCACCGAACTGAAGTCGCACGGTGCCCCGTTCAACGTCCAGGCCGTAATCCCATGGAGCGGACCGCTCCAAGTAGTAGGTTTGAAATGCCCCGAGAACCTCTGAAACATGTCCGCCACTCCAGACATCGGCTTGAGGCGCTTGTGCCGAGTCGCCAAAGTGAATAACTTGGCTCGATAAACCGAGATGATCGAGTTTTGGCGGTGGCGGTGGCGGAGTCCCCCACCATACCGAAGGCCCAAGGCCATGCAAGTCGCCCTCTCGACCAGTGCCTTGCATATCCAAATACTCCCCAAATCCCGCTGGGCCGTAATACGCGGCGACAAATGGCTCCCGATCATCGTTACCAACGCCTAGCTGAATCGGGTAGGCCAGATGCAATCCGCGCGTCGGAAAGGTGACCACCCACTCGGTGGCGAAGCCGGGACTGATCTCGAACTCGTTGTAGATCCACTCGCGCATCAGCACGGCGGACATGGCCTTCAGTCCCGGCGCTTGCGATGTGCTTTCGTCGAAATCCAGACGGATCAGTTCACCGTCATCGAACACGTAGGCGCTGACCGTGCCGTCCTCGGCCATCCGCGCGCTGCCCAGATCGGGCTTCACGTTGTAGCGTGAGTGGTGCAGCGATCCGCTCGAGAGCGTGTAGAACCCATCAATCGCGTCGGCGCTGTAGCTGATATTGGTGCCATTCGTGACATCGACGATCTCGGCACCGCCATACAGGCCGCCAGTCGGAGGAAGCAGTCCCTCGTTGGGTTGATCGACCCAGATGCCGTTGGCTTGTCCCTGCGTTCCCCAATGCCAGGCATCCACCAGTCGCTGGCAATTTGTCGGTACGCCCGTCTCGGTCCGACTGGCAGCGGCGGCAAACTCACCGGTCAGACGACCCATTTCGATGATTTCGATGTAGCCGGCGCGAGTCCGGCTGTCCTCGTAGGGGCCACCGTCGTCATTGTTGGCGGCGTACTCGAAATTGATGAACGACTGCCCCTCGTCAGGGACCTGCGGCACGGTGCAGGAGCTATCACTGGTCTGCAGCTTGGCGGCGGACGCATGGACCGGATCAAGGCCTTCCGGCTCACCGGTGACTGCGCCCGTCCAGACATCCATCGGGCCGAGGTAGAGATTGAACTGCCATACCTCCTGTCCGTTCATCGCCTCACGAAAGCGCACCTTCAGCGCCTTCACGTCCTCCGTGGTGTTCACCACCGAAAGCAAGGTCGCATTGCCGCCGTTGACCGTGTAGTAGGGATAAATCAACACCTGACCGCGACCGTCAGTGCTGAGGTGGATGGCCTTTGCGTCGTTTGACAGCGCCAAAGCACCGATGGCGAGGCCCAGACTGGCGGTGAGAATCCTGCGGGGCATGGACGGCTCCTTGTCAAATCAGATGTGAATTGGGTCGATCTGGGGCACTCGGATAGCGTGCGCTACACAGCGCCTCATTGCCCGTCAGCGGCCTCCACCGTGGTCTTCATGTGATGGCGGTGAATGACCGAGAAGTTGGCCAGCGCCGAGCCATTGCCAGCGAGCGTTGCCCTGATGGCGGAGAAGCCGAGTACAGGTAGGCCGTAGATGATGTGGCCGTTGCGGTCCTGAAGTTGGAACTCGTAATACTGTGAAAACTTAAGCTGCGCCATACCCTGCTGGCTGATAGGATTGATGTAGCTGGTGTCGTAGGATCCCAACAAGTCCGACTGCTCGCCGCCATGCCAGGCATGCTCCTTCCAAAACCAGCTCCAACCATAAGCACCCCCGTACGCAATGCCGATCACGTTTGCGGAGAAATTCAGCGAGCCTGGATATCCAGGCTGCCCGCCAAAAAACGGACCATTGAAAGGCAATTTTGCCTCGCGATTGGTTATCTGAAGGCGGTAATTCCCCGAGTCGCCGATGTCCACTAGCGACTCAGTCGGCGGCGCATACGAGATTGAGAACGGCTCCCGATCATCGTTACCAACGCCTAGCTGAATCGGGTAGGCCAGATGCAATCCGCGCGTCGGAAAGGTGACCACCCACTCGGTGGCGAAGCCAGGACTGATCTCGAACTCGTTGTAGATCCACTCGCGCATCAGCACGGCGGACATGGCCTTCAGTCCCGGCGCTTGCGACGTGCTTTCGTCGAAATCCAGGCGGATCAGTTCGCCCTCATCGATCACATAGGCGCTGACCGTGCCGTCCTCGGCCATCCGCGCACTGCCCAGATCGGGCTTCCAATTGTTCGGGGAGTGGTGCAGCGATCCTGTTGGCAGCGTGTAGAACCCATCAATCGCGTCGGCGCTGTAGCTGAGATTGGTGCCATTCGTGACATCGACGATCTCGGCACCGCCATACAGGCCGCCAGTCGGAGGAAGCAGCCCCTCGTTGGGTTGATCGCGCCAGATGCCGTTGGCTTGTCCTTGCGTTCCCCAATGCCAGGCATCCACCAGTCGTTGGCAATTTGTCGGTACACCTGCCTCGGCAAGACTGGCAGCGGCGGCAAACTCACCGGTCAGACGACCCATTTCGATGATTTCGATGTAGCCGGAACGGGTTCGACTGTCTTCGTAGGGGCCTCCATCCTCGTTGTTGAAGTCGTACTCAAAGTTGTCGAACGACTGCCCCTCGGCAGGAATTCGCGGCACGGTGCAAGAGCTGTCAGCGGTTTGCAGCACCGCAGCGGCTGCATGAACCGGATCAAGGGCTTCGGAATCACCGGTCAGCGCGCCGGTCCAGACATCCAAGGGTCCGAGATAGAGATTGAAATCCAACACCAGCTGTCCATTCATCGCCTCACGAAAGCGCACCTTCAGCGCCTTCACGTCCTCCGTGGTGTTCACCACCGAGAGCAAGGTCGCATTGCCGCCGTTGACCGTGTAGTAGGGATAGATCAACACTTGACCGCGACCGTCCGTGCTGAGGTGGATGGCCTGCGCGTCCCGCGCGCAGCCCAGTGTTGACAAAGCAAGGCCGAGACTGGCGGTGAGAATCTTGCGGGACATGGACGGCTCCTTGTCGCTGGGAAGCTGGATCGGACGGGTTGTGCGCTGCGTGATACCGCGCCCATTGAGGATGGAGCAGGCCAATGTCGCCGCGAGCGTCTGGCATTCTTGCGTGCCATTCGCCATCCGGCAATGTCGAGCGATTGCGTGTGCAAGGCCATCGGGTGATTAAGCGAAGCCCCTGAATGCACAACGGTCAACTTGTCGCAACGCGTTGATTCAGATAACAACCGACTCTGATCAAGCGATCTCATGGCGACCGAAAGCGGGCGCGGATCGCCTTTCCATCGAAGACCAAAAATGACTGCATCCTGAATAGCACCGCCGAATTCACCGACTGCCGCGTCGCTCCAGTTTGCGCAAATAGGCGAATACGCCGTTCCACATCGCCTGTTGCTCCTGCGCGACTTCATTGCCGTAGTCGAAAAGACTCTTTCCCAGTGCAGTCAGCAGCACGTAACTCTGTGAATCACGCAATTCCGCCAGCACCGGATAGGGCCACTCGCGCAATTGGGCAAGGGCGCGCTGACTGGCCTGGGTCGTGGGACGAACTCGATTGGCAATCAGTGCAATCGGCAATTCACCGCTGGCGATACGTGGCACCCGACTGAGCGCCGCCAGAAACATCGCCGTGGCCTCTAGATCGAACGGCGCGGGCAAGACCGGGACAAGCACCGCATCGACGCGTTTCAACGCTGCTTTCAGGCTATCCGGTGTCGATCCGGCCGGTGCATCGATGATCACCTGCTGCACATTGTCCGGCAGCGCTTTGTGCCAGCGGTCCTCAGTGCCGTCGATCGCCAGCGGCGCACTCAGCAGCGTGGCACGGCGCTGGCTCCAGCGCAGCGACGAGCCTTGCGGATCGAGGTCGACCAAGGCGGTCCGTTTGCCCTGCACACAGAAGTGTGCGGCCAGATGGGTCGACAAGGTGGATTTGCCGCATCCGCCCTTGCTGCTGGCGACCAGTATCGACTGCATGGCGATCTCCTCAGGGCAAGGTTTCGGCGTATTGAGGCGGCTTGCGGGCCTTTGTGCGCTGCTCGAAAGCATAGGCGAAGCCAATCAGTCGTGCTTCCGTCCATGCCGTGCCAAAGATCGACAATCCGACCGGCAATCCATGCACCTGCCCCATCGGCAGACTGATGTTCGGATAGCCCGCCATGGCGGCCATGCCCGCACTGCCGCCAAGATAGTTGCCGCCATTGAGCCAATCGGTTTTCCAGGCCGGGCCCGTCGTTGGCGCAATCAGTGCATCCAGCCGATGAGCCTGCAACAAGGCGTCGATACCCTGCTCGCGCGTAAGGCGTCGCAGACGATCACGCGCGGCAAGGTAGTCGGGAGCATCCATGCCAGCGGTGGCCTCGGCCTGCAAAAGGTACTCCTGCCCGAACCAGGGCATGATTCGCTGCGCGTGGCGCTGGTTGTAGTCGATCAGGTCGGCAAGCGATCGCACCGGCACGCCGTCCCGACTGGCGAGATAGGTATTGAGGCCAGATTTGAACTCGTGCAAGAACACGAGCGGTTCGACCGTGTTGGCTTCGGCGCGAGTCGGAAAGGACAGGTCGTCGACCAAGACCGCTCCGGCAGCTCGCAAATCCTGCAGGGCGGCTTCAAAGCGCGCATCGACGCCAGGATGGTAGCCAGTAAGTTGTCGCACTACGCCGATGCGGGCACCGCGCAAGGCATCGACAGATAGCGCCGCCTCGTAGTCGGTGCGCTGTGTGTCTGTCCGACTCGTGGCGGGATCACCCGAATCGCTTCCCGTCATGGCCTGCAACAACAAGGCTGCATCACGCACGCTGCGCCCGAATGCGCCCGCCGTATCTTGCGATGACGAGATCGGCACGATGCCGCGCCGACTCACCAGTCCCACTGTGGGCTTGATGCCGACCACGCCGTTCATCGCGGCAGGGCAAACGATGGAGCCATCGGTTTCGGTACCGACAGCCACACTGACGAGACTGGCCGCCACGGCGACCGCACTGCCGGACGACGACCCACACGGCGTGCGGTCCAGTGCATACGGATTGCGCGTCTGGCCGCCGCGGCTACTCCATCCGGCCGTACTGCGTTGACCGCGGAAATTGGCCCATTCACTGAGGTTGGTCTTGCCCAGGATCACCATGCCTGCGTCGCGCAAACGCTCGACTACCGCCGCGTCGTGCCGGGCAGGTGCGCCAGTCAGCGCGAGCGAACCCGCGGACGTCTGCATCGAATCGGCGGTATCGATGTTGTCTTTGAGCAACACGGGAATGCCGTGCAAGGGACCGCGCAGCTTGCCTTGGGCTCGCTCCGCATCCAGCTCACGCGCGATCGACAGCGCCTCGGGATTCAGCTCGATCACCGCATTCAGAGCAGGCCCTTGGCGGTCGACGTCGGTGATGCGCTGCAGATAGGCCTGCACCAACTCGACACTGCTCAGGCTGCCGCGGTGCAGATCGGCCTGCAAACTGGCCACGTCACGTTCGATAACCTGCACGCCTGATCGGGCAGGCGACGTTTCGCCTGCCATCACGGTGGCGTGAATGCCGAATGCAGTCAGCGCTAGGCACGTCATTCTGAAGTGCATTGGCGTCTCCAATTCGACCCTGTGGTTCAGGGCCCCAGCCAAGCGTGCCACAAGGGCAGACTCCCCAGACTGAGGACCATTCCCCAGCCGACCAGCGCCGCCGCCAACTCGGGCGCAAGCCGATGCGAGATCGCCAGTGCACCGGCGGTGATCATCGGTGGCATCGCGGTTTCGAGCACGGCGACCTGCGCCATCGCGCCTTGCAAGCCAAAGGTCCAGGCGATGCCCCAGGCAAACATCGGCATCAGCAGCAGCTTCAGCGCCACGCCACTGGCCAGCGGTGCCCAATGCACGCGTGACAGACGTAGGCGCAATTGCAGTCCGACCGCCAGCGATACCACCGGAAGAATCGCGTCGGACAGTCGCTGCAACACGGCGTCGACCACGTGCGGCGGCGCGGCGGGCATGAGCGTGAGCGCCACCAGCAACGCGATCAGTGGCGGAAAGCGGATCATCCGCTGCGCTACATCGCGCAGGCTCGGCGGCGAATCGCCCGCGTAGCGAGCCAATACCCAGACGCCCCAGGTCGAGAGCATCACGAAGGACCCGAACTGGTCGTAGACCACCGCAAAGGGCAAGGCCGCATCGCCCAGCATCGCCTGCACCAGCGGATAGCCCAGGAAGGACGAATTCGACAGCGGCACACACAGCAAAAGAACCGCCTTGGCCTGCGGACTGAAGCGCCAAAGACGCGCCAGCATCTCCACTGCGGCCATGCTGGCCAGCAGGATGAGCCATGGCACGGCGACCAGTCCCAGCAGCGAGACATCCAGCGTCAGCTTGGAGGCAAAGCGCAGCACCGCCGCCGGCAACAGAACGTAGAGCACGACGCGATTGAGCGTTTCTGCCGCGTTGTCCGAAAACAACCGGACCCGCTGGCAAAGCATCCCCAGTGCCAGCATCAGAAACACCAGTGCGAAGGCATCCGTGGCCATCAATCTTGTTCCATTCTGTTCAGTGCAGGCCACGCAACGTGGGCACAGGCGCGACATGCTGGCATGTCCGACTGCCCGAGCGCGATGCACGAAAAGTCGTAGGTTGTCGACTTCACACGGCGAAACCGTTGTGCGCGGCGGCGTTCAGGGCAGCACTGCCCAGCGGCACAGCCAGGGTAGTGCGGCGTTCGCATCCGCACTGCTGTAGGTGTGCCCGCCGCTGACTTCCTGATACTGCAGCGTGTCGTCGATCTGCCAGCCGGCATTGAGAAAGCGCAGCACGTCGTCCTGCGCAAACGGTCGCAGCGGGTCACTAACGCCGATTCGACTTTGCAGCGGTACCTCGCGGGTTGCCGCCGCCGGTGCCGTGGTCCCTGCATACGCTTCGAGAACGCCCGCCTTGACGGCATAGGCCGCAAACACATCGCTGTTCCACAGCGCCAAGCCATGCGCAACATGTCCGCCCGCCGAGAACCCCCACAGACTGCGGCGCTGACGATCCAGCACCACGACCGATTCCAGGTCATCCAGAATCGCTTCGATGAAGGGGAAATCGAGACTGGGCTCCCAGCCGCCCGAGTTGCCACTTGCTGGTGGTGCCACCAGCAACACCCCCGCACGGTCCGCGCTGGCACTGAACAAATCGCGCAGATCCTGCGCGGCATCCGGTGTGGTGGCGCTGCTGCCAGTAGCACCGTGCAACAGGATCAATACCGGCACCGGACGATCCGCCCGATACAGCGGCGGCACACGCAGGTAATAGGTGCGCGAACTGTTGTTGACCTGCACTTGGCGCTGCTGGTTGCCAGGAATGACGATGGCGGCACCGGGTGTTGCATCGGGGCTGTAGACCGGTCCGGACTCGATCCCGTCCGCGAACAGACCACCATCGCGACACAGCGCGGTGGGCAACCGGACGGTCTGCAGTGCTTGCGCACCCGCGCCGGTCAGCAGACCGCCGACTACGACCAGCAGGAACAACGCGACACGCGAAGCTCGCCGGGGCCGGACCACGGTCGTTATCGGGTTTTTTCGCGCACCGCCATCGCGGCGATGCCGTTGCTGCTCAACTGCTGCTTGGCCGCCTCAACCTCGCGCAGATCCGCGAATGGCCCCAGCCGAACGCGAAACCACACGTTGCCGTCGATGCTGTCGCTCTGCACCTGGGCGATCATTCCCAACAAGGCCAGCCGCGCCTTCAAGGCATCCGCATCGTTGGCGGTGCGGAAGGCGCCTGCCTGCAGCAGGAAGCGTTCGCCGGAACTCGGCTGTGCGGGCGGTTGCGGCGCATCCGGCTTGGCACTTTCGGCCAGCTCGTTGTCGGGGATCGCGGTTTCGCGATCCCGCAGCAAGGTGTAGAAGTCGTAGCGTTGGCGTTTCGGCTCATCATCGACGGCGGCGGGCGCATTGGCGGTCGGTGGCGTCTCGCTTGGGGCGGCAGGCTGCGCCTGCGGGTTGGGCTTGGGCCCGCTCGCTTGGCCATCACTGCCTTCGCGCATCAACACGAACGCCGACGCAGCAAGTCCAAGCAGCAGCCCGGCCAGCAACCAGATCCACGCGGGTACGCTGCGCTCGCTACCGCGTCGCGCCTGCGATTTGGGTTTTCCGCGTCGACTCGCCATTACATGCGCTCCGGTGCACTGACGCCCAGCAAGGCCAAACCGTTCGCCAACACCTGACGTACCGCCAGACACAGACCCAGGCGCGCCTGGCGCAAGGGTTCGTCATCGGCAACCAAAATCGGGGTGGCGTTGTAGTAACTATGGAAGGCCGCAGCCAACTCGCGCAAGTAATTGGCGATGACCTGCGGGGCGCGATTGGCGGCCGCACTTTCGATCAGCTCCGGGAAACCCAGCAACTCGTTCATCAGATCGAGTTCGTGGGTTTCGGTCAGGCGGGCGCGTGCCGAATCCGCCGCGGTGCGATTGAAGGTCCAGTGCTTCTCGGTGGCCTGACGCAGCAAGGCATGCACGCGGGCATGCGCATACTGGATGTAGTAGACCGGGTTTTCGTTCGACTGGCTCTTGGCGAGGTCCAGATCGAAATCGAGATGCTGGTCGTTGCCGCGCATCACATAGAAGAAACGCGCCGCGTCGCTGCCCACGTCCTCGCGCAGTTCCTGCAAGGTGACGAACTGTCCGGAGCGGGTCGACATCTGCACTTTCTCGCCGCCCCGGAACAGCACGGCGAATTGCACGAGCTGAATCTCGATCTTCTGCGGATCGAGCCCCAGACCCTGCGCGGCGGCCTTGAGTCGCGCGATATAGCCATGGTGATCGGCACCGAAAATGTACAAGGCCCGATCAAATCCACGTTCGAACTTGCTCAGCAGATAACCGATGTCCGAAGCGAAATAGGTCGTCGCGCCATTGGCGCGCCGAACCACGCGATCCTTCTCGTCGCCGAAGTCGGTGGCCCGAAACCACAGCGCGCCTTCCTGCTCATACAGGTGACCGCCCGTCTGCAGCGTTTCGATGGCGCGCTGCACATAGCCGTCATCGGCCAGCGAGCGCTCGGAAAAGAAGTTGTCATGGATCACGCCGAAGTCGTGCAGATCTTCGCGGATCAGTTTCAGACACCAGTTGAGGCCCTTGTCGAACAGCTTGCGATAGGCCGCTGGCGATCCCAGCAATTGCCGACAGCGCGCAATCAAGGCATCGATGTGGACTTCCTTGTCACCGCCTTGCGACTCGTCGGCCGGCAGATCGGTCTGTACTTCCGAGGCACGGTGCCGGAACTCGTCACCAATCGCCGCGCGCATAGCGCGCGCAATCTCGATGACGTAGTCACCCTTGTAGCCGTTGTCGGGAAAGCGCAGCGTCTCGCCGCACAGTTCCAGATAGCGCAGCCAGACGCTGACCGCGAGGATGTCCATCTGCCGACCGGCATCATTGACGTAATACTCGCGCTGCACCTTGTAACCGCTGGCCTGCAGCAGGTTCGCCACGCTGGCGCCATAGGCCGCACCGCGCCCGTGGCCGACGTGCAAGGGGCCATTCGGATTGGCCGACACGAACTCCACCGTCACATGCTCGCGTGATTCCTCGGGTGCCCAGCCATAGCGATCACCCTGCTCGGCGATGCGCCGGATCACCCCGAGACGACAGTTCTGATTGAGGGTGAAATTGATGAAACCCGGCCCGGCGATCTCGACCTTCTCCACATGCTGCGATTTGGGCAGCGAGGCCTTGATGGCCTCGGCCAGTTCGCGCGGCTTACGACCAGTGGGTTTGGCCAGCAGCATGGCCAGGTTGCAGGCGTAATCGCCGTGATCGCGGTTCTTGGTGCGCTCGATCACGAAGTCGGGCTCAAGCTCCAGAACGAGCTGCCCCGAACGCTTCAGATCCAGCAGGGCTTGCAACACCAGTTCACGCAAATGGTCTTTCACGGCGATACACATCAGGTTGGACGGACCGCGCAGTCTAGCAGCATGCGGCGGGTTTTCCCTTCGCAGGCAGTCGTTTGCGTCGCGTCCTCCTGTGCACGGCAAGCGCGACAGATCACGCGCAAAGACGTGCCGTCCAGCGCCAATGTCATAAATCAGCAATGTCGCTGTCATACCTTGAGTGCGGTTGCCGCTCCCAGGGAAGGGAGCCTTTCCCCGCCCGCCTTCCGTTCCGGAGTGTCTGATGTCTCCCTCGTCCCATCTGCCCAAGACTGCAGCGCGGATTCTGCTGCTGGCCGGGCTGGCCTGTGCCACGGCGCAGGCGCAAACAGAAGCCGATACCTTGGCGCAGGGCCTGATTCGCCTGCGCGGTGAGGTCGAACAGCTCAACGCCGAGCTGAATCTGCTGCGCGAAGAACAGCGCACCACGCTGGCTGGCCTGAATGCGCAGAAGGCCGAGCTGACCAACAGCGCGGAGCGCCAATCACTCGCCGCACGCGAAGCACGCGAGAAGCTGGCGGCGCGGGAAGCCGAGATCGCCGCATCCAGCGTCGATGGCGACAGTCTGAAGCCGCTGCTGCTGACGGCCATCGATGCACTGCAGGCGCATATCCGCAGCGGGCTGCCGTTCCGGGTTGAGGAACGCCTGGCCGAGCTCGACCAGTTCCGCACCGAACTGCAGAACGGCAGCGTGCCGCCGCAGCGTGGCGTCAATCGTCTCTGGGCCTTCTACGAAGACGAGTTCCGCCTGTCGCGCGACAACAGCCTGCAGTCGCAGACCATCGCACTCGGCAATGAGCGCGTGCTGGCCGACGTCGCCAAGCTCGGATCGATGCTGCTGTACTTCCGCACCCGCGACGGGCGAGTCGGTCAAGCGGTCCGCAACGGCGAGCATTGGACGTTTGCCGCCACCGAAAACCCCGCCTCCGTGCAACAGATCACTGCCCTGTTCGACGCCTTGGGCAAACAGATTCGTCAGGGCTGGTTCGAGCTGCCCATCGCCCAGACGGGAGCCCGCCAATGACCGCCTTCTCTCTGCGTAGCCTGCTGTGGGGCAGCCTCTGTCTCGTCAGCTTGAACGCCCTCGCCCAGGACACCCCAACGCCTGCGGCGGCACCCGCTGCCACCGCGGCGCCTTCACTGGCACCCACCGTTTCGGTGGAAAAAGCCTATCAGCGCGAGTACGCCCTGCTGGAAGCGCAGAAGCGCGAACTGACCGCACGCATCGCCGAGGTCCGCCAGCAAACCGAACGCGACACGACGCGTCTGGAAGGCGCCATCAGTTCACTGGAGAATCAGGTCTTCGCACTGCGAAGCGAAGCGGAATCGGCCGCCGAAGCGCTCAACCGCGCCGAGCAGACCGCGCTCAGTGCCGCGGAAAATGCCGACTTCCTCAGCGCCACGCTGGAACAGGCCAAGGCCACGCTGGGTAGCTATGGCGATAACACCCTGCAGAGCGACAGCTTTGCCCAATTGGACAGTGCGGCGCAGTTGAGCACGCTGTTCCAGACCGCCACGCAACGGCTGGCCTTGCTGGGCCAGATCCGCCGTGACGCCGGTGCCTTCTTCCTGGCTGACGGCAGCGAGGTACAGGGTCAGATCATCCGCTTCGGCAACATCGCCGCCTTCGGTGTCAGCGACAAGGCCTCGGGCGCGCTGGTCCCTGCCGGTGGCGAGCAGTTCCGACTGTGGAAGGCGCCCGCGACCGAGTCGGCCGCAAGCCTTGCCCAGGGCAATCTGCCGCCAACCCTGCAAGCCTATCTGTTCGAAAACGCCAGTGCGGCGATCAGCGATCCGCAGGTGAAAACGGTCAGCAGTGAAATGGCCAAGGGCGGCCTGATCGGCTACGTCATCCTGCTGCTGGGTGCGGCGGCGATGGTGCTGGTCGTCTTGCGTGCGATCTTCCTGCAACGCTCCGGGGCCAGCATTCAAGCCATCATCGACAGCGTCGCACCGGCAGTGCAGGCCAACCGCATTGACGACGCGATCATCGCGGCCAAGCGTTTCAAAGGCTCTGCCGCTCGCGTGGTCACCGCTGCGCTGCGCAACCTTGACCGCGACCGCGAGCATCTGGAAGACATCGTTTCCGAATCGATCCTGCACGAATCGACCCATCTCAACCGCTTCGGTGCCTTCATCATGATGATTGCCGCGGTGGCGCCCTTGCTCGGCCTGCTGGGCACGGTCACCGGCATGATCCAGACCTTCGACATCATCACCGAGTTCGGCACCAGCGATCCCAAGCTGCTGTCCGGCGGCATCGCCACCGCGCTGGTGACGACCATGCAGGGCTTGATCATCGCGATTCCCTGCCTGTTGTTTGGTGGCCTACTGAATGGCTGGGCCGAGCGCATCAAGGACGACATGGAAAAAGCCGCGCTGAAGGCCATCAACCTGTATCAGGACGTGCGCCTCGCAGCCGCACATCGCGCCGCCTGAGCCACGGAACACGGTCATGGCACTCGGTCTTGATCCCAACGCAGGCGTGATCGAATCGATCAGCGCGTACCTGCACGCCGGTGGTCTGGTGATGCCGGCGCTGGTCGCCTGCGCTGTCGTGCTCTGGTACTCACTCGGCGCGCGTTGGGTGCTGCTGGAGCGCGGCAGTCGCAAGAACGTCCGCGTGCTGATGCGCAAATACGCCGAGGGTCGCGCCAATGCGCCGGATGGCATCGTCGATCTTGCCATCGTGCGCGGCTTGGGCCTGCGTGATCGCAACCGACCGTTCCTGCGGCGTTATCTGGACGACGCGTTTTCGGAATTCGAAACCCAAGTCAAGCGCTACTCGACGACCATCACCGTGGTGGTTGCCATCGCGCCCTTGCTGGGCCTGCTCGGCACGGTCTCCGGCATGATCGAAACCTTCGAATCGCTTGGCGACATGTCGATGTTTTCGCAAACCGGGGGCATCGCCGCCGGCATTTCGACGGCGCTGTTCACCACCCAACTCGGCCTGGTGGTTGCGGTGCCCGGCGTAATTCTCAAATCCGTACTGGATCGTCGACAGCGCCAGCTCGAACTGGACCTCGACCAGATCAAGGATCTGCTGGTCGTATCGGCGGATCTGTCGAAGGCCGGCGAATGAACCTCCCTCTTTTTCAGCGCGTTTGCGCGCCTAGCCAGGACTGATCGCCATGCTGCGTCGCCGTCCCGATAAATCCAATGATGTCGCAGTCGATCTGACCCCGATGATCGACATGACCTTCATCCTGCTGATTTTCTTCATGGTCTCGACGACCTTCGTCAAGGACATGAAGCTCGACATCAATCGCCCAGGTGCGCAAACCCAGGTGGTTGCCTCGACCAAGGCGGTTCGCCTCTACATCGACAAGCAGGGCGAAACCTACATGGATGGCGAACCGGTCCGTGAGTGGGTGATCCAGTCGCGGGTACGCGATCAGCTCAAGGGCATGACGCAGAAATCCGTGCTGGTGGTGACCGACGACAGCGTGCCCGCCGACAAGCTCATCCGCGTGGTCGATGCCGCTCGCCAGGCCGGTGCCGAGGACGTCGGCGTGGCCACCGTGACCGAAGCAGGCGAGGGCTGAAATGCGCTGGCGTCAGCCACTACCGATCGGCTTGATCAGTGCCGCGCTGGGCACCGCCGCTGTGCTTGGACTGGTCATCCTGATGAACCGACCGCTGGCGGGACCGGAAGACAGCGATGCGCAGGCCTTCTCCAGCATCGATGTGGTCAAGAAGGACAAGCCCAAGCCGGAGCCCGCCAAGCCCAAACCGGAACCACCCAAGCGCAAGCCGCAACGCAGCGCGCCCGCGCCCGTGGTCGGTTTGGACAGCGGCCTCGCCGGCCTCAACTTCGGCCTGCCGCAGTTTGATGCCAGCGAGCTCGACCTTGGTCAGGGCTTGCTCGGCGACGGCGGCGACGTGGTGATGACCGACGACAGCGTCGATGTGCCGCCGCGTCCGATCATGCAGACGCCGATGACCTATCCGCCGCGCGCCCGCGCTCAGGGCGTCACCGGCTATGTGCTGCTCAGCGTGCTGATCGGCCCGACCGGCAACGTGGAAAAGGTCAAAGTCATCGAGGCGCAACCCGCCGGTGTATTCGATGACGTCGCCGCCGCCGGGGTGCAGACCTGGAAGTTCGAGCCCGCCAGCTATCGCGGCGAAAACGTCCGCGTGTGGGCGACCCAGCGAGTGAGGTTCGATCTGTCATGAAACGCTTGATCGCAGGCTTGCTACTCAGCGCCCTGCTCTGCGCGCCGAGCTTCGCCGCCGAGGACGAAGTCGATTACGTCGCGCTGGCCGCGCTGTTGATGCGCGATGGCGAAACCGCGCGCGCCGCCGAAGCGCTGACCAACGTCGACATCAGTGCCGAAGGCGTCGATCTCATCCAGTACCACACCGTGCGCGGCCTGATCGCGCTGGAACAGCAAGCGCTGGCGGTGGCCGCGGACGCCTTCGACGCCGCGATTGCCGCCGGACAGACCGATCCGCTGATCCACCTGTATCGCGCACAAGCCTTGTTTGGTCTGGAACGCTATGCCGACGCGGTGACGGCGCTGGATGCAGCGGGCAGCGCGGTCGATGGCTTGTCCGGTGCCTGGTTGCTGCGTGCGCATGCGCGCTGGATGCTGGGTGACAAACAGGCTGCGCTGGACAGTCTGAGCGAAGCAGGCAACCGCTTCCCTGGCAACACCAGTTTCCAACGTCGCCAGGTGTTCTATCTGATCGAGGCCGGTCTGTATCAGGAAGCCGCCGATCTGGGCCGCGACTACCTGCAGCGCGCTGAGGCCAAAGCGGAAGACTACGCGGCCATCGGCTCCGCACTGCGACGTTCGAAAAGCTATGCCGAAGCGCTGGGATTTCTGGAAGCCGCGCGTCTGAAGTTTCCGGAGGACGGCTCGATTTCCAAGGCCCTGGCACAGACCTGGCTGGAACAGGGCAACCCCCTGGCAGCGGCGGAAGTGATGGCGGCGCAGGCCGAACGCGAGCCCGAGCTGCTGAGCGAAGCCGCCGAACTGTATCGACGTGCCGGTCGCGTTTCCCAGGCACTGAACCTCAATGCCCGTGTCACCGATCCGAAGCGCAAGCTCAAACAACGCGTCGGCCTGTGGATCGCCGCGCAACGCTATGACGAACTCACCGCCTCAGAACCCGCCTTGGCCCGCGCCGGACTGCTGGGCGACGAAGACGTGCGCTATGCGCTGGCCTATGCCTGGTACAAGGGCCGCGATTTCGCTGCCAGCGAACGTCACCTGTCTGCGCTGACCCGCAGCGACCTGTTCCGCAAGGCCACCGAACTGCGCCGTCTGATGCAGGAATGCGCCGACACGCCGTGGACCTGTGCCTGAACCTTATCGAGAACGATCCATGACTTCGCCCACGCCCACCCGTCGACTGCTCGCGCTGGCCGCCGTCGCATTCGTCAGCCAGCTCAGCACGCGTGTGCAAGCCGCCGATCTGACCGTGCTGCTGTTCGATCAGGGCAAGCCGGTGGCCAATGCCGATGTCCGCGTCGGCAGCACGCAAGCGCGCACCAGCGCCGATGGCAGCACCGTGTTGCAACTCGGCGCGGGCGAACATGAATTGGTCGTCAGCCGCGACGGTGAAACGGTTCTGCAACTGAAGCTCACACTGGCGCAGGACGAAAGCGCCGAACTGTTCGCCACCCTGTACCCGGATGCCGCGCCCAGCGTCTTCATCGACAGCTCGCATGCCAATGCGGGCACCGAAACCGCCGCCGCCGCCGACCTCGGGCCACCCGGTCGCTTCAGCGGGCAGATTCTCAACAGCGAGGACGGCAAGCCGGTCGCCAATGCGCGCGTCTACGTGGCGGGCACACCGCTCGATATCGTCACCGACGCCGAAGGGCGTTTCGACGTTCCCGTCAGCCCCGGCAGCTATGCGGTGTCGATCATCGCGCCGAAGTTCGCCAGCCGCAGCCTGGAAGCCATCGCCATCGCCTCGGGCGAAACCACGACCCAGCGCATCGAACTGACCCCGTCCGGCGTGGAATTACCCGAATTCGTCGTGCTGGAGCCCTTCGTCGAAGGCTCGCTGGCCTCCTTCGTCGAGGAAAAGCGCAACAGCTCGGCGGTCGCCGACATCCTCGGCGCCGAGCAAATCTCCCGCGCCGGTGACTCGGATGCGGCAGGCGCGTTGAAACGCGTGACCGGATTGACCTTGGTGGATGGGAAGTTCGTCTACGTGCGTGGCCTTGGCGAGCGCTACTCGTCCGTCGTCGTCAACGGTGCACAGGTACCCAGTCCCGACCCGACTCGACGCGTGGTTCCGCTTGACCTGTTTCCCACTGAAATCCTCAACGGCATCGTGGTGCAGAAGACCTACACCGCCGACATGCCTGGCGAATTTGGTGGCGGCACGATCCAGTTGCGAACCCGTGGCGTACCCGACTCGTTTTTCCTGAAAGCATCCGGAACGCTGGGCTACGCCGACGGTACGACAGGCAAAGAGGGTCTGCGCTATCTCGGTGGAGCGCATGACTGGACCGGGTTTGATGACGGTGCGCGTGAAGCGCCTGACGGCCTGCTCGGCGAACGCCTTCCGACGGACCCCGCCGCACTCGAAGCGCTCGGCGAGGCCGTTGCCGCCCGTGGCTTCGCCATCACACCCAAGCAGGTCGGCCCCAATACCGGCTTCTCGTTTTCGGTGGGTGACGACTTCAATTTCAACGATGGTGACTGGAGCCTTGGTTACATCGCGGCCCTGCGATACAGCCAGAACTGGGACACCCGAGAGGAGACGCGGCGCGGATTTTCGGTACTGAACAGCGGGCAGCTGATCCCATTGCTGGAGTACCAACGCAATCGTACTGAACGCGCCATCGACGGTGGCGCCTTCTTCTCCACGGGGCTCACGATTGGCGAGCACCACACCGTCACCGGCACACTGTTTCAGGTTCGTCAGACCACCGACCAAGCGCAAATTGACGAAGGCCTGCAAAGCTCGGGCAACTTCGAACAGCAGTACGAACTGGAGTGGATCGAGAACGAACTGACGACACGTCAGCTCGATGGCGAGCATGTATTCACCGCGCTGGGCAACCTGTTCCTGCACTGGCAGGTTACCGAGGCCGACGCGAGCCGCTACTCGCCCAACAAGCGTGAGTATCGCTTCACGTTCGACGAAGGTGACCAAGTCTATTTGTACGATGGCGTCAACTTCATCCGCTACGAGACGCTCGCCGACGATGCGTCCCAGCGTCGCATCGACCTCAAGTGGCCCTGGGACTTCGCCGAGGACGGCAACCTTACCTTGTTAGCGGGTGCAGACCAGCTTGAGCGCAACAGAGACTCCGCGATTCGAAGATTCAACTTTCGCGGTCGTCGCCCCGCCGGCGCAACCGAGATCAACGATATCTTCAGTGAAGAGGCGATCGCGCCCGGCGGCTTGTTTCTGCAGGATTCGACGCAATCCACCGATAGCTACATCGCCACCCAATCGCTGGATGCCATGTATCTCGCTGCAGACTTTTCGTGGCGTGATTGGCGCGCCAATATCGGTGTTCGGGAAGAGCGCAACGATCAGGTGGTCATCACCCAAGCACTGTTCAATCCGACGGCACCGGTAACCGGCGGAATTCAATCGACGGACCGATTGCCCGCCGCATCGCTGACATGGGCTTACTCGGAAGCCGCTCAAGTCCGCCTCGGCTACAGCACAACCCTGTCGCGACCCGACTTCCGCGAACTGTCGACCGCTCCGTGGATCGACCCATTGCTGGACATTCGGGTCACGGGAAATCCCAACTTGAAGCAAGCAGAAATCGAAAGCATCGATCTTCGTTGGGAATACTACTTTTCGCCCAGTGAGAGCTTTTCGGCAGCGATCTTCAGCAAGCAATTCACCAATCCCATCGAACTGGTGCTGGTTCCCGCGTCCGGCGAGTTGCTCAATCTGAAGAATGCCAAGGAAGCCACCAACCAGGGTGTCGAGTTTGACTACTACCGAGCATTTTCGGGTGTGGAGAAATGGGACTTCCTGCCCGACTTCCTGCAAGGATTACCCTGGCAGGACATCTATCTCGGCGCGAACTACGCATGGATTGAATCGGAGATTGACCTCGGCGATCAACAGGGCACGCAAACCAATGCGATTCGCCCGCTTCAAGGTCAGTCGCCCTACGTGGCCAATGTCTCGCTTGCGTACCTGCATCCAGAGGGGAATGTCGAGGCGACCCTGCTCTACAACATCTCCGGTGCACGCATCTCGCAAGTAGGTGACAGCGGACTTCCGGACGTCTACGAGCAGCCTTTTGGCCAGCTTGATTTCACCATCAGTGCCAAGCTGCCTTGGTCGGGGTGGAAAGCCAAGGCGCGCCTGCGCAATCTACTCGACCCGACCTCAAGCTTTGAACAAGGTGAGGGCATCACCCGTGAGTTCAAGAAGGGCCGCGATGTCGCGCTCAGCATTGAGTGGAGCTGGTAGGCCAAATTGTTGCACTGTCACACAAACGCAACATCAACGCCGTGCCCGCGTAACAAAAGCTTCTTAGTGTGGGAGTCCCGTCGAAGTGTTCGACGCGCTCTCCCCACTCAGAGGAATGGTCATGCTCAACATTCGCAAGACACTGATCGCTGCCGCCTGCGCCGCGTTCTTCACCGGCAGCGTGTCGGCTGCGGTCGTCACCGATGCCTTCGACGGTGCCTGGACCAAGGTCGGCGGCGACGAGAACAAGGGTCTGATGGTCGACTACATCCCGTCGGTCAATCTGGTCTTTGGTGCCTTTTTCACCTACGCCAATGATGGCAGCCAGGTGTGGTCGGTCTTCACCGTACCGCTGGTGGAAGGACAGCTCGATTACAGCAACGTCGACATCATCAAGTACACCGGCGGTCAGTTCAGCGCTGTGGGCACACCGACCGAGGCAGTGATCGGCAAAGCCGAAGTCAGCTTTGCCTGCGATGTCATCACCATGGACATCACGCCGGCCAATGGCTCCACCATCACCCCGGCAAACTTCGTGTTCCAGCCTTCGCTCGGTCTGAAGAAAATGACGACCGGCGAGTGTAATGAGCCCGTCGATACCTGCCCGGAAGGAACCACGGCTGAAGGTTCGGCTTGCTTGCTGCCTTCCAGCATTTCTGGCGACCTCTACCTGCCAGCTGGCAAGGATTACATCGTCAAGGGTCGCGTGTCCGTCGAAGAAGGCGGCACGCTGAACATTGCTCCGGGTGTAACGGTCATCGGCTCCACGGATCGCACCAACCCGAACTTCATTTCGGTCAAGAAAGGTGCGCAGATTTATGCCAACGGCACTGCTCAGCAACCCATCACTTTCACTGGACCGGAAGCGGTACCGGGATCTTGGGCTGGACTGGTGTTGGCTGGCAACTCGATCTGCAACGACGGCACCGAAGCGCAATCGTGCCAATTCGAGGCAGTGCCGGACATTACCTACGGGTCAACCACGCCTGTCCTCGACGACAATTCCGGTTCGTTGCGTTACGTCCGAATCCTCTGGGCAGGTCAGCAGATCGCGCCGAATGAAGAGCTGAACTCGCTCACGCTCTTGGCTGTGGGCAGCGGCACGGTTCTTGACCATGTTCAAGTCGACGGCGGACTCGACGACGGTATCGAATTCTTCGGTGGCTCGGTGAATGGTCGTCACCTCGTCTGCTCCAACATGGGCGACGACTGCTTCGACTTCGATCAGGGCTTTGCTGGCAAGTTGCAGTTCCTGTTGGGTTACCAAGGCAGCAACCCGGACATGGGTGGCGACTCGAACGGCATCGAGTCCGATAACGACAGCAGCAATAACGACAAGCTGCCGCGCACCCAGCCGCAAATCTCCAACGTCACGCTGATCGGCGCGGGTAGCGTCGGCAACGAGGGTATCCGGCTGCGTCGCGGCACGGGCGGCAACTACACCAATGTGGTGGTGACGGGCTACCGCGATCATTGCCTCAATCTGATCGACGCGGGCACCTACGCGCAAGGTACCGCGTCCGCGCAGGGCGCAACGCTGAGCATGACCCATAGCTTTGTCGGGAACTGCGCCGGTGGTCAGTTCGAAGACAACGCATCCGCTGCCTACGCTGTCAGCGCTTGGTACAACGTTGGCACCGGCAACGGCGCGGATGCTGCACTGAGCGTCACCGGCTTCCTGCCCGCTGCCAACGCCGCGTATCTGACCGGCGGGGAAGCAAACCAAGATGCTTGGTTCTACCCGGCAAACTACCGCGGTGCCTTCGCCGGTCCGCGCGACAACTGGACCGCTGGCTGGACGGTCAACCTGCCGAACTGATCACGTCACTCTCCAACGCGTGAACGCAACAAGGCCGGTGCAGCGATGCACCGGCCTTGTTGTTTGGGGCGTGCTACCACCGCGTCAGTTTATGCCGCGCATTGCATGGCGAGGTCGGCGTAAATCGCCAATACGCGGTGCCCCGACAGGCCGATGTGCTCCGGGCGCAGCAGTTCGCGTTCGAAGCTGGCGCTGAGTGCACGCAGTCTTCGCCCGTTCTGCGCCTTGGCGGTGGCAAAGGCGCGTTCGCCCAGTTCGGAATTGAAGCGGTGCAGATCGAACAGATAGTGCGCCTGTCCGTGAAGCAGGAAATCGATACAGGACCGCCCCGATTCCACGCTGCCCAGCGAGCGTCCGGCGCGCATTTCGCGTTCCTCGCATAGCCGCCGCGCGCTCTCGCAAAACAACAGGAAGGCGTCTCCGACATTGCCAGTGTCCAGGTCCGCGGCGATGCAGGCGAGGCTGAGCGCACGCTCCATTTTGTCGTCGACGGGCGTGCCCGGCGCTTCGCGACTCAGCCACTCGCGCAGCCTGGGCGCAAGTGCGCCGCCGCTCAGCATTGGATCGGCGGCTTCGTGGACGGCGGGGTCCTCCGGGGTAACGGCAGAAAGCGACGTGGCGTCAAAGGTCGATCCGGCAATCGCCATGGCGACGGCGACGTACTGGTCGGCGTCCTGCTCGCGATCAAAGCCGCAGGCGTCCAGGATGCGCAAGGTTTCGGCCAGGCTGGCGAGTTCGTTGTGCCCAATGCCACCGGGATCGACACCGGGTTCGCGCTGATGCAGGTCGTGTCCCGCTGCGAACAACTCCAGCACGAGCGCATCACGCAGGCGGAAGCCATCCGGCGGCAAGACTTCCAGCACGCGGTCAAGGCGTCCGAACAACAGCTCCAACGCGTGGTCTTCGTTGTGATAGGTGTGCAGATCGGATCCGAAATGCCCGTGCCGCAAACCAAGGCGAGCGATCCCAAGAATGACCGCGTCTTCGGCTTTGGCGAGTGTTGGCGCTTCTTGACGCTTGCTCTGGATTCGCCATTGTTCGTGGCGCTGGTGCAAACGCAGCAGCACGTCGGGACGGCGTTGCTTCAGCAGTTCGCGCGCCGCGCCCGCATCGGGCAGGGCACGCTCGACCGCATCGGCAAGGTAGTTGGCTGCAAGCTGAAAAATCATCCGCTCGGCCCCGCACTGGATGCCGGAGTATATGCCTAGCCGGTCCTCGACTTTCCATCGCCCTGGGGGACGGCAAACGTCAGCATCGGTGGTCCAGGTCAGATCAAACCGCGCGCTGCAAACGACAGCGGTACGCCGTCACCGACGATGAAATGATCCAGCACGCGCACGTCGATCAGGCGCAGTGCTTCCTGCAGCCGCGTGGTGATCTGCCGGTCCGCCGTGCTCGGCTCGGCCACGCCGCTCGGGTGGTTGTGGCCGAATATCACCGCCGCCGCATTGTGCTGCAGGCAGCGTCGGACCACTTCGCGCGGATGCACTTCGGTGCCATCGATGGTGCCGCGAAACAATTCCTCGAAGGCGATCATCCGATGTCGGGTGTCCAGGAACAGGCAGGCGAACACCTCCTGACCGTAAGGGCGAAGACGTTGCTGGAACAGGCGACCGGCGGCACGCTCGTCGGTCAGTGCCTCGCCACGCTGCAGTTGCGTGCTGAGCACGCGCGCGCCGAGTTCCAGCGCCGCCAGCAACAAGGCGCTGCGGGCCGGACCCAGACCGCGTTCGCGACGGATCTCGGCCACCGGACGATGCAGCAAGGCCGCCAGTGAGCCGCGCTGCGCCAACAGCTCGCGAGCAGTCTGCACTGCATCTTTGCCCGCCACGCCAGAACCGAGGAACAGCGCCAATAGTTCGGCATCGGACAGTTGCTGCGGGCCGCGTGACAAGAGCTTTTCGCGGGGGCGTTCGGTTTCGGGCCAGTGACGTATCGACATGGCACAAGCGTATGCCGAAGCCGCCGCGTGCTGACTCGGAGCCCGCAGGGGTTTCGGGTAAGCTAAGGCCATCGTCTTGGGTAGGATAATTCCGGTGTCGTCGGCCTCTTCATCACATCGCATCCTGCTGGGTGTCAGTGGCGGCATCGCCGCCTACAAAGCCGCCGAACTGGTCCGTCTGCTGGTCAAGGCGGGTGCCGAGGTGCAGGTGGTGATGACGGCGGCGGCGCAGCACTTTGTGGGTGCGGCCACGTTTCAGGCGCTCAGTGGCCGACCTGTTCGCAGTGACCTGTGGGATGCCTCGGCCGAAGCCGCCATGGGCCATATCGAACTGGCGCGCTGGGCGAGCCAGATCGTGATTGCGCCGGCCAGTGCCGATCTGCTCGCCAGACTCGCGCACGGTCACGCCGATGATCTGCTGTCCACGCTGTGCCTTGCCAGCGCAGCGCCGCTGAGCGTCGCGCCCGCGATGAATCAGCAGATGTGGGCGCATCCCGCCACCCAGGCCAATCTCGCCCTGCTGCGACAGCGCGGTGTGCAGGTGCTGGGGCCCGCATCGGGTGAACAGGCCTGCGGTGATGTCGGTGATGGTCGTTTGCTGGAACCAATCGAGATCGTGGCCGCCGTGCTGGCACCCGCCGCGTCCGCTGTGTTACGGGATCGTCGTCTGCTGATCAGCGCGGGACCGACCCTGGAAGACATCGACCCGGTGCGCTTTGTCGGCAACCGAAGCTCCGGCAAAATGGGCTTTGCCATTGCACAGGTCGCGCAGGCCATGGGCGCGCAGGTGACACTGGTCGCTGGACCGGTTTCCTTGCCCACACCGCCGGGCGTTCGGCGCATCGATGTGCGTAGTGCACTGCAGATGCGCGACGCGGTGCTGCAGCAACTTGCGGGCCAGGATGTCTTCATCGCGGCGGCAGCCGTGGCTGACTACCGCCCGCGCGAAGTGGCCGTCCAGAAGATCAAGAAATGCGCCGACACGCTGGACCTGCAACTGGTCCGCAATCCGGACATCGTCGCGGAGGTCGCAGCGCGTCAGGATCGGCCGCTGGTGGTCGGTTTTGCCGCAGAAACCAACGATGTTGAGGCGCATGCGTGCGACAAGCTGGCGCGCAAAAATCTGGACATGATTGCGGCCAACGACGTCTCGATTGCCGGGCAAGGCTTTGAATCGGAACGTAATGCGCTGAACGTTTATTGGCCCGGTGGCGAACTGCGCATCGCCGCAGCTTCCAAGTCCGATGTGGCCCGACAATTGCTGATGTGCATCGCCGCACGTCTGTCACCTGCAGGGATTTCGTCATGAGCGCCGAACGGTCGCTGGATATCCGCATTCTCGATCCCCGCCTCGGCACGACCTTCCCACTTCCCGCCTACGCTACTGCCGCCTCGGCCGGTCTCGATCTGCGCGCCATGTTGGATGCGCCACTGACCCTGGCGCCCGGCGAGTCGCAACTGGTTCCCTCGGGAATGGCCATCCATCTGGCCGACCCCGGCCTGTGTGCAATCGTGCTGCCGCGTTCTGGCCTGGGACACAAGCACGGTCTGGTACTGGGCAATCTGGTCGGTCTGATCGATGCCGACTATCAGGGTCCATTGATGATCAGCCTGTGGAACCGCAGCGCGGCGCAGTGCAGCATCCATCCGGGTGATCGCGTGGCGCAGCTGGTGGTGATGCCGATCTGCCGGGTCGCGTTGAATACCGTCACAGAATTCGAGACCAGCGCGCGCGGCAGCGGCGGTTTCGGCCACACTGGTCAAGGCTGAGCCCGCAGGACGTCAGGACATGGCAAAGAAGAAAAATAAGAAGGTCGCCGAGCGCGAACCCATCCAGATTCCACCCCAGTTGCTGGCCTTACAGCGGCCGTTTTTCATCGGCCTGACCGCCATTGCCTGCGTCTCCGGCCTGGTCATCTTCTATCAGGCCTGGCAGGCCTGGACGAGCGCGCGTGCCGGTGAAGCGCTGGTCGAGCTGCGTCAGACGATTTCCGAGCAGATCGAGCACGACATCGACGAACGCAAGAAGCGACTCGCGACCGTCGTCAACGATGCCTATCTGCGCGCTGACGTGGCAGCAGGTGCGATGGAGTCGGCAGGCGAACGCGTCAAGCGGGTCTGGTTTGACGCACCCGCGATCAGCGTCTACAGCGCTCAACTCGAAGAAGTCTACAAACAGGACTTGCGCGAGTTCGGCTACACCCGGCTGGAACTGATCAATCGCGCACGCGAATCCCAGGAACCGGTCGCCGCGCCGATCGGCTCGGGCGCACGCGGCAATCTGGGTGTTGCCGCCGCCGTGCGTGACGCCGGCAAGGCAGTCGGGGTGGTTCTCGTCGAATCGACCCTGAAGAACTACCTGCGCCACGTCGAGCAAGCCGAACTGCCGCGTGGCTATCTCGCACTGTCCAACGATTCGGCGATGCTGGCGGAAGCGGGCGACAGCGATTTTGCCGAACGCGCCCAGCGTCAAGCGGTGGCGGACAGCGGCATGTATCTGAGCGTGGCGGCGCCGCCAGCGTATAGCTGGGTGCCGTATGCGCCGCCGGTACAGTTCCTGATGGGCTTCACGATGTTGTTGATGGGAGGCTATCTGGCTTGGGGCTTGCGCAACAATCCGCTGAATCCCGGCATTGCCCGTGTCCGAGCGGAAGAGCCGACCTTCCTTGAGACACTGGCCGCACAACCGCAATCCGAAACCACCAGGAAGCCCAGCATGGACAAGCCCGCCGCCAAGCCCAAGGTGCGCATCGAACGCAGCATCTTCCGCGCCTACGACATCCGTGGCGTGGTCGGTGTGGCGATTGATGAAGGCGTCGCGCAACTGATCGGTCAGGCGGTGGGTAGTCTGATGGCCGACAAGGGACTGAGGGAAATCGTGGTCGGACGCGACGGGCGACTGTCCGGGCCGAGTCTTTCCGCGGCCTTGATCGAAGGTTTGCGCCTGGCGGGTCGCGACGTCATCGACATCGGCATGGTGCCGACACCAGTGACGTATTTCGCCGCCTATCAACTGCATACCGGCTGCTGCATCTCGTTGACCGGCAGCCACAATCCGCCCGACTACAACGGCTTCAAGATCGTGGTTGGCGGCGAAACACTCTCGGGCGCCGCGATTCAGGATCTGTACGCGCGCATCGCGGAAGGACGTCTGGTTGCCAAGGGCGGTGGCGGCCTGCAGCAACTCGACGTGCAGGACGACTACCTCTCACGGATCGCCGGCGACATTCAGACCGAACGGCGCATGCGCATCGTGGTGGATTGCGGCAATGGCGTCGCGGGCGATATCGCGCCCAAGGTGCTCGGTGCCATTGGTTGCGAAGTCGAACCGCTGTTCTGCGATATCGACGGCAACTTCCCCAATCACCATCCCGACCCGTCCGATCCGGCAAATCTGAACGATCTGGTGATGATGGTTCAGCGCCTGAACGCCGACCTCGGCCTCGCCTTCGATGGCGACGGCGACCGCCTGGGTGTGGTTACCAAATCCGGCGAGGTGATCTTCCCCGACCGTCTGCTGATGCTGTTTGCCCAGGATGTACTGAGCCGCAATCCGGGCGCGGCGATCATCTATGACGTCAAATGCACCGGGCATCTGGCCGGACATGTTCTGCGCAACGGCGGCAGCCCGATCATGTGGAAGACCGGTCACTCGCTGATCAAGGCCAAGATGCGCGAAACCGAAGCCGAACTGGCCGGCGAGATGAGCGGCCACTTCTTCTTCCAGGAGCGCTGGTTCGGATTTGACGATGGCGTTTATGCCGCGGCACGCCTGATGGAGATTCTCGCCGCCGACGACCGCACGCCTGAGGAGATTTTCGCCGAGCTGCCGAAAGGCGTCTCGACACCGGAATTGAAGGTGGTCATGGACGAAGGCGCGCACTACGCCTTCATGGATCGCTTCCTGGCCGCCGCGAAATTTGAAGGCGGTAAGCTCATCACCATCGACGGCATCCGTGTCGACTGGCCGGACGGCTGGGGTCTGGTGCGTTGCTCGAATACCACGCCCAGCCTGGTGCTGCGCTTCGATGCCGACAATGACATCGCACTGAACCGCATCCAGGAAGCCTTCCGCGCGCAGATGCTGGCCGTGGACGCGAGCCTCAAGCTGCCGTTCTGACCGCATCGGGCCTGGGAGCCCGTCAAGCGGAAAGCAGGACGCTCAACGGATCCGCAGCCAGAACGAACAGCCCGGTCTGGCGCGGTTGACCAGGCGAAGCGTCCAGCCATGCGTCTCGGCCAGCTGGCGCGCAATCGCCAGACCCAGCCCCGCGCCACCGCTTGCCCGCTGGCGCGACGCATCGGTGCGATAAAACGGGCGGAATACGGCGTCACGCAACTCCGCGGCAATGCCGGGCCCGTCATCGCGCACACCGATGCTCAGTCCACGACCGCAACGACGCAGCACGACCTGCACCTCGCGGGCGCCATAGCGGGTCGCGTTCTGGATCAGATTGGCGAGGAGGCGACGAAGCGCCGTCGAGGCCACGGTCCACTCGCCGATGTCGTCGCCAAACCGTACCCGAATCGGCACTGGGGACATCGCCTGTTCGGCATCGACCCATTCCTGCAGGACGGCCTTTAGATCGATGCGCTGACCCGCTTCCACCTGTCGCGCCCGCGAAAGCGCCAGTTGCGCGCCGATCAACAGATCCATTTCCGCGATGTCGCTCTCCAGGCGTTGCCGGATACCGTCGGGCAGCACCTCCTCGGCCATACCGATCGCCATCTTCATGCGACTCAGCGGTGTACGCAGGTCGTGCGACACCCCGGCCAGCAGGACCAGTTGATGCTGCCTCTGCACGGCGATTTCGTCGGCCATCGCTTGCATGGCCTGGCCCAGCTTGTGCAGCTCGCGGATGGCGCTGCCCGGTACCTCGGCACGGTCTTCGGCGAAGGCGAGCCTTCGAGTGGCCGCTTCCAGTGCCCGCACGGGCGCACTGATATGCCTCGCCAACCAGAAGGCAACCACCAGCGCCGTCAGCAACACCGCGATCACCGTACCGGCAACGGCGCGGTTCGGTCGTGGGGTGATGCGCTGCTTGGTGAAAGAGAATCGCAGCCACTGCGCCGTCAGACCGAGGTCGACATTGAACTGTCCCGGTGGTGATTCACTGACACGCAGACCTTCGTCGTCGTACAACCGCGCATGCAGACTGTCGTGCAGCAATTGCAAATACGGATGTCCTTGCATCGACTCGGTTGCCGCGGGTGCTTGCAGCGGCTGAATCTGCAGCGCATGGGCATCCTGCAGTTCCTTGACGAAAGCCGGTCGGGTGTCGGGTGGCAGTTCGGCCCAGGTACGCGCAGACAGCACCAGCAAGGCGGAGAAGTCATCCGCAGAACGGGCCGCCAACGGTTGCAGCACGTACACATAGGCCAGCATGGCCGACACCGTGATCGCGATCAGCAATCCCGCTGCAATCGCCAACAGACTGCGCTGGAACAGACTGATTTTTTTCACGCGCTTCGATCTCCGCCAGGCGCGAATAGATAGCCTTCACCCCAAATGGTGCGAATGAACACGGGCGCGTCCGGCCTGGGTTCGATCTTGCGCCGCAAGCGGGTGATGCGCACGTCCACACTGCGATCAAACGGGTTGCGTTCGTAGCCCTTCAGCAAGGTGATCAACTGATCCCGCGACAGCACGCGGTTGGGATGCTCGCAAAGAATCCGCAGCAGGTTGAATTCGCCCGACGTCAGTGCGACTTCCTGTTCCCCACGCACCAATTTGTGCTGCAACACATCCAGGTGGAGATCACCAAACCGGCAGCGATCCGCGCTCAATCCGGACGCTGGTGCTGGATTGGCACGGCGCAATACCGCTCTCACGCGAGCCAGCAATTCGCGCGGTCCGAAGGGTTTGGCCAGATAGTCATCGGCGCCCACCTCCAGGCCGACAATGCGATCCACCTCGTCACCTCGGGCCGAAGCAATGACGACCGGCGTTGCGGACTGGGCGCGCAGACTGCGCAGCAGACTCAGACCATCCTCACCCGGCAGCATCAGATCCAGCACGACCAGGTCGACGTTCTCGCGAGCCAGCACCGCGCGCATTTCGATGCCATCGCCCGCCTCGATCACGCGCAACGCGTTCTGGCGCAAGTAGGTTGCCACCAGGTCGCGAAGCGCGTGGTCGTCTTCCACCAGCAAGACACAGGCCATCGCGGATTCGTTGTGGGCTCGATCACTCATCAGGATTCCTCTGCCGTCGCAGGCGTCGATGCGCGACCGGCTGACGCATGCTACGACCGCGCAAGACACCCTCGCACGCCTGAAACACATTGAAACGCCTTGTTGCAGGCGGGAAAAGCCTGCGCAACGGGCGCTCTGCAGACTGTCGCCATGGTCACTGCAGGAGTCTCCCATGCGCCGCCATCGCTGGTTACTGATTGGTTTACTGCTGGTCGCCGGCTGTGCGGCCGCGGCGGAAGGCACGGGAACGCCGGGAGCGATGGGCACACCCACCCGGGCCAATGCGAGCACCGCTCTCGTCGGCAATCCGCCTGCAGCGACCGCACTGCGACGTCCACGTCGAAGCCTGCGCTATGGCGCCGGATTCGAAGCTCGCCACGCGACCGCTCCACGCAGGTCCCGTCGTTGATCTGTTCTGAACCCCTGTTCCACCCCCACCAAGGAGTCATGCCATGAACACTCGTCCTTCTTCCCGTCGCCCACTCTGGCTGGCCATCGCGGCCATCGGCATCCTCGGCTCCGGCATCGCGCTGGCCGCCGGTGGCCCACCCCGTATCGGCCCAGGGACCATGCCATTGAGCCCCACTGAAATCGCCGACCTGAAGTTCATGCGTGAAGAGGAGAAGGTCGCGCGCGATCTTTACCTCGCTCTGGATGAGCGCTGGGGCGGTCTGCCGTTCGCCAACATTGTCAATTCCGAGGAAAGTCACATGACGGCGATCCTGCAGTTGCTGCGCAACTACCGTATTGCCGACCCGGTCGCAGGCAATCTGGTTGGCGAGTTCAGCGACCTCGAACTGCAGTCCCTCTACGACGCCCTGTTGCAGCGAGGCGAGCAATCCGCGCTCGACGCAGTGCGCGTTGGCGGCTTCGTTGAAGAGGCCGACATCCTCGATCTTCTGACCGCGATGGAACACGCCTCGCGTGCGGATATCGACCAGACCTATGCTCGACTGGCCTGCGGTTCGCGCAATCACCTGCGTGCCTTCGCCGCCTCGGCAACGGCGCTGAGTGGCACCGCCTACACGGCTCAGATCATGGATCAAAAGGCGGTCGACACCATCCTGAGCAGCCCTCAGGAACGCTGCGGCGGCCCCGCTCGCTAAGAGACAACTAGGAGTCTGCGCCACGCCGATCAGTCCGGAAGGAAAGCGTTTCCGGACTGATCGGCGCCTCCACTTGAATCATCGTCCTTCCTAGTGCGCGGCAACGCGTCGGCCGCATCCATACCGAGCGGCACTGCCGTCGTCTCATCCTGCCTTTCTGCCGCCTAGGAGCCTGTCGGCCTTGAAGAATCGAAGCGAAAATTCGGCTGGGCGAGGACAGTTTTTGCCGGTTTCGCAGGGCAATAGTTGAACTATTGCCCAAGGAAGCGGCGAAAAATGGACCGTCCAGACGGATTTGCAGCCGATTCCCTTTCAAGTCCGACAGACTCCTAGTGGGCGGCATGAGTCAGCCAGAACACATGCGCATCCAGAAGCAGTTCCGCGTTCGCTGCATGCACCGCCACGCGACCTTCAATCTCGCGTGTGCGCGCCTCGGCCGCGGCGCGGCGCGATTGCAGCAAGGATTCGAAGGCGACTTCACCCAGCTCCCAACCGGTGTTCATTCGATCAGCACGTGCTTCGGCGGCCAGTGCCGCCGCTTGCCATGCCTGCCACTGCTGCCATAGCGCGCTGGCGGCCTGCTCACGTTGCTGCACCGCCAGTTCCATTTCGCGGATCTGCGCCGCCAGCGTGCCGGCCAACTCGGCCACCCGCGCGGCGGCTTGCTGCGCCTGCCAATCGCGTCGCGCCACACCAAACGGAATACTCAAGCTCAGCCCAACACCGCGCTCCGCGCCATCGCGCTCACTGAGCACACGCAGACCAAGGGTCGGGTCTGGACGCCGTTCCGCCGCCTGCCGATCCGATTCCAGATCGGCGATGGCGGACTGTTGCCGAAACACCTCCAGCTCGTGACTGTGCGACTGCACCCGTGCCCACCAGCCGCCTTGCGGCGCGCTGAGCGGCTCGGGTTCGGGCAGCTCGGGCAGATCCGCGGACAACAACGGTGTCAGCAGCGGATAGCGGACCCGCAGTTGCGATACCGCCGCCTGCTGACGTTGCATGGCCTGCAGTGCCTCGGCCCTGACCTCCGCCCTTCGTTGCGCCATCGCATCGCGCTCGGCAGCGGAAATATCGCCCACCTGCCAACGCGTCTGTATCGCCTGCCACTCGCTTTCCGCTGCCGTCTCGCGTTGCGCGGCGCTGCGCAGCAAGGCTTCGGCGGCGCGCCATTGCATCCAGCTCTGCAGCAGATCCAATGCAACCTGATGGCGGACGTCCTCGGCCGCCGCACGCGCCATGTCGGTCATGCGAACCGCCGTTGCCTGGTCGATGGCACGCTTGTCCGGCCAGCGCAAGGTCTGACTCAAGCCCAGATTCCATTCACCGAAGCGTCCTTCCTGGTCGACGTCGCGCCGCAACCAGTCCGCACTGAGCGTGGGCTCGTGGGGTCCGCGTCGACGCAGTTCCGCTTCGGCACGCGCGCGGTCCAGCCCGGCGCGCGCGGCCTGCAGTTCGAGACTGTCATCAAGCGCGCGCTGTACCAAAGACTCCGGCGGCAGGATACGTAGCAACGACGTTGGCACCTCATGCGCGATCGCACTCACCGGCAGCCACAGCGACAGACCCAGCACGACCCTCAGTGATCCTCGCAACGACCTGCTCATGCCAGCCTCCCGAAGTCCAGTACGGCCTCGGTCCACCAGGCGATGTCCTGACGCGGCAAGGCCCTGCGCAAGGCGGCGATCAGCGCACTGACGTGATCGCAGGGCATGACGCTCATCAACACCATCCGCTCGACCCGCCCGCGCACACGCTCGTGGATATCGGCCCGCTCGAAGCCAAAGCCATGCCCATCGCCGTTGAGGATGGTGTATCCCGGCAGTTCGGGACTGTGGCTTGCCAGTACCGCCAGCAACGCGTCTTCCGCATCGCTCGGGAAGGCGAGCATCAGCTTGCAAAGTTTCATCCATTGATCTCCATCTCGACCGACCCGGCCTCGGCGAAGCGCAGGTACATCAAGGGCAACAGCAGTAGGGTCAGGACGGTCGCGCTGAGCAGGCCACCGATCACCACGATGGCGAGCGGCTTCTGGATCTCCGAGCCGGGGCCGCTGGCGAGCAGCAGCGGAATCAGGCCGAAAGCGGTGATCGAGGCGGTCATCAACACCGGGCGCAAGCGACGCTGTGCGCCGATCATGACCGCTTCCAGCACGCTGTGCCCGGCGGCGCGCAGTTGATTCATGTACGCCACCATCACCAGACCGTTCAGCACCGCAATGCCCAGCAGGGCGATGAAGCCGACCGAGGCCGGAACCGACAGGTATTCGCCGGTCAGCCATAGCGCGATCACGCCACCCACCAATGCGAAGGGAATGTTGGCGAGAATCAGGCTGGCTTGCCGAACACTGCCGAGACTGCTGAACAGCACCAGAAAGATCCCCGCCAGCGCCATCGGCACCACTAGGCCAAGCCGTGCTGCGGCACGTTGCTGATTTTCGAACTGACCACCCCAGGTGACGCGATAACCGGGCGGCACCGACACCTGCGCCGCCACTGCCGCCTTGGCCTCGTCGACATAGCCGACCAGATCGCGCCCGCTGACGTTGGCCTGCACCACGGCAAAACGCGAGGCGTTCTCGCGGTCCACCTTCACCGGCCCGGACACGCGTTGCAGCGTGGCGATGTCGCCGACCCGAATGCTGGCGCCATCGGCATCGACCACGGTCAGGTCAGCAAAGCGCTGGGGATCACTGCGCAGGGTGTCGTCGCCGCGAATCATCAGTGGAATCCGACGGCCTTCCTGCATCACCGTCCCCACCGGCATGCCTTCCACCTGGGCGCGCAGGGTTTCCTGCAAGCCCAGCACATCCACACCCCGCGCACCGGCGCGCTGGCGGTCGGGTGAGACCTCCAGATACTGCACGCCTTCATTGGTCAGGGTGTAGACGTCCTGTGCGCCGTCGATGCCGTTCAACAGGGTTTCGATCTGCGCAGCGAGTTGATTCAGGGTGGCGAGATCAGGACCGAAAATCTTCACCGCAAGGTCACCGCGCGTGCCGGTCAGCATTTCGGAAACCCGCATTTCGATGGGCTGGGTAAAGGCGTAGCTGGTGCCGGGGAAATCCTCCAGCACCGCACGCACCGCGTCGATCAGCGCCTCTTTATCGTCGACACGCCACTCCGAACGGGGTGCCAGTTCGAGAAAGCTGTCGGTCTGGTTCAGGCCCATCGGATCGAAGCCCAGTTCATCCGAGCCGACCCGCGCGATGATGTTTCGCACCTCGGGCACGCGCGCCAAAATCGCGCGCTGAACGGCCAGATCGACCTCGACACTGGCCGCAAGGTTGGCCGAAGGCAGTTTTTCCAACTGCACCAGCACCGCGCCCTCATCCATGGTGGGCATGAAGGTCTTGCCGATACCGAACCAGGCGGCGACCGCCAGCACGAGCACCACGGCGGCGCCACCCACCGCCGCGCGCGGCTGCGCGATGACACGCTGCAACGCACGGTCATACGGTGCGGCCAGTTGGCGCATCAACCATGGCTCGGCATGCGCGCCGCTGCGCAGCAGCCACGAAGCCAGCACCGGCACCACGCTCAAGGACAGCAGCAGGGAACCGATCAGCGCAAACACAATCGTCAGCGCCACCGGAGCGAACAGTTTTCCTTCCAGCCCCTGCAGGGTCAGCAAGGGCAGGAAGACCAAGCCGATGATGATCACGCCCGCACTGACCGGCGCCGCCACCTCGATCACCGCGCGATAGATGCGATGCAGACGCGGACTGCGCTTCTCATCCGTCGGCTGTGCCAGGTGTTCCACCGTGTTTTCCACCACCACGACCGCGGCATCCACCAGCATGCCGATGGCAATTGCCAGGCCGCCCAGACTCATCAGATTGGCCGACAGCCCGAACAGCCGCATCAGCATGAAGGTCCACAAGGCCGACAAGGGCAGAATCAAGGCCACCACGATGGCGGCACGCAAGTCACCCAGAAACACCACCAGCAACAGGACCACCAGAACCGTGGCTTCCAGCAAGGCATCCTCGACGGTGCCAGTGGCGCGTTGAATCAGATCACTGCGGTCGTAGAAAGGCACGATCCGTACGCCGGGCGGCAGTTGCGGCTGCAACTCCGCGAGCCGTGCCTTGACACCCTGCACCACGGCACCGGCATCGGCACCGCGCAAGCCGATCACCAACCCTTGCACCGCTTCGCCCTTGCCGCTGCGCGTCACCGCGCCATAGCGGGTCAGACTGCCCTCGCGCACTTCGGCAATCTGATCGACGCGCAGGCGCTGACCGGCGGCACCGAGCACTTGCACCGCCGCGATGTCCTGCAGGCCCTGCAAGGCACCCGTGGTTCGTACCACCAGCGCCTCTTCGCCTTCATCCAGTCGACCGGCGCCGTCATTGGCGTTGTTGGCCGCCAGCGCATCGGCAAGACTCTGCACACTGACCCCGGCCGCCGCCATGGCGATCCGGTCCGGCACCACGTCGAAACTGCGAACCCGCCCGCCCAGCGCATTGACGTCCGCCACGCCCGGCACCGTGCGCAAGGCAGGGCGCACGATCCAGTCCAGCACGCCGCGTTTGCCCGCATCGTCCAGCCCGTCACCTTCGATGGTGAACATGTACATGTCGGACAAGGGCGTGGCGATGGGCGCCAGACCACCGGTCACACTCTCAGGCAGATCGCCCGCCACGGCTGCAAAGCGCTCGGCCACCTGCTGGCGCGCCCAGTAGATGTCGGTGCCCTCTTCAAAATCGAGGGTCAGATCGGCGATGGCGTACTTTGCCGAGGCGCGCAACATCACCTGCTGCGGTATGCCAAGCAGCTCCATTTCCAGCGGCACGATCACGCGTGTCTCGACTTCCTCCGGCGTCATGCCTGGCGCCTTGAGGATCAGCTTGACCTGGGTCGGCGCGATGTCGGGAAACGCGTCGATGGGCAGGCCACGCCACGCCAGAACACCCGCGATACACAGCGCCAGCGTTGCCAGCGCCACCAACAGGCGCTGGGTCAGGGAAAATTCCACCAGTCGTTTGAGCATGGCGAGTTACTCGGATGTCGCCAGCGCTTCCAACGCCAGCGTCTTCAGGGCGAGCAAGCCACTCGCGGCGACCTGCTCGCCGCCAGCCAGACCGGTCACCACGGCCTGCTGACCGTCACGCGCCAGTACCACCACGTCGCGAATCCGCAGACCTTCGGTACTGGCAACGAAAACCCGCGCTTGCGCGTGGATATCGACGACGGCCGCCGCGGGCAAGCGCACCGCGTTTGGCGGCGCCGCCTGGTACAGCGCCAGTTCGACCGTTTGGCCCGGCAAGGCGACACCCTCCGGCAGTCGCGCCGTCAAACGCAGATCGAGCGTTTGCGGGTCGATGGCGCGCCCCACCGCAATGACCTCGCCCGCGCCGTCCGTGCCGACCACGCGAACCGCATCACCCACGCCCACCCGCGTTGCAAATCGCGCTGGCAAGCGCGCCTCGGCCCAGGCCTCACTGGCATCACCGATCTCGAATAGCACTGCGTCGGTACTGACCGGATCACCCCCATCGACCGCCCGATGCAGCACGATCCCGGCCTGCGTGGCCAACAGCGCGTAGCCACCGGCAATGGTCTGGATGCCCTGCGAATCCGCCTGCATGGTATTGCGCGCCGTGGTCGCCGCATGCCAAGTCGCCTTCGCCTGCTCCGCCTCGCGCGCTGAGATCACCCCCGCCGCAAGCAGTGACTCACTGCGCTCGGCACGCGCCCTGGCATCGGCCCATGCCGCGTCGCGCTGCGCCGCCTCGGCCAGTCTCGCCTGCCAGTCGGGGCTGCGCACTTCCGCCAGTACGTCGCCCGGCTGCACCGCTTGACCTTCCAGCACCAACACGCGCCGGACGGCCCCAGCAAACGGTGCTACCACTGACTGGCGTGCCGAATCGGCAATCTGCAGGCGCGCGGGCACACGGGTCAGCACGTAGTCCGGTGTCGCCTGCACCCCGACCAGCTCAACACCCATGGCCTGCAAGCGCGCGGAATCCAGCGGCAGTAGCGTGGCGGAGGCCGCGATGTCCTGAGCCGCGACACTGACCGACAGCAACCCACTCAACAACACAGCGACCCGACGACTCGGCGGCATGACTTCTCCAGCGCGTTCAATGTGAATACGCACACTGTGCCGAGGCAGTCTTTGGTTTTGCTTTAGCTAGCGCCGATGTTCATCAGCGGCCGATCAAGGTGTCGTCTCGACTGAAGAGTCACGGCCAACCGCTCCTTGCTGACCGAATCCGCTAGGCAATTCGGCATGCACGTTCACGCTGCAGTGGCGCGAAATTGGCGACCAAGAATGCGGCGACGCACACATTCGCCACATTGATCCAAGGCCTAGCACCGATCAAAAGAACACACTGCCGATCTGCATCCGACTCTCGGGCGAACGAACCAAACCTCTCCAGTTCTTTCGACGCCTTGAACGCATATCTCACTTGGTTCACAAGTCGGGGCATGGTCATTTTCCCAACAGAGAAAGGAACAATCGATGCATACTCCGCCCATAGAGCAATTCAACCGGCGCCGGCCATGAATACCGATAGATTTTCAGCATGCGAGCAAGGACTCGGATACATTTATCAGGCGCGCCTTGCTCTGCTACAACTGCTTCAATTACCTGAAGACACCGCCATCTTCCTAGAAAAGGACGACGACCTTGACTTCGTCGACGGCCATGGTGCCAAGTCCTTGGCCTCACTCAAACACAAGGCAATTGGCGATAGGTTGACCGACCTGTCGACGGATTTCTGGAAGTCCGTCAATATCTGGCTGACGCGGTACAAGCGAGATGGCCGCGCCGCATCGAACCTGAGGTTCTTTCTGCTCACCACCGGCACGGTATCGACCGGCTCGTTCCTTGCCCGTCTTCTACCCGATCAGCCCGCCGCCTCCGGCGATAAGACAACACTGACCGAATTGGCCGATGCCGCGCTTGCCGAATCGACATCAAAACTCATCGCGCCGATCGCCACCGCGTTCAACGAACTGAGCAATCCCGAGAAACAGGATTTTCTCGAACGCATTCTGATCCTCGATGGCAGCCCACGCATCGGCGACATCCCGGCGCTCATAAGGGAAAAGCACATGCGAAGCATCCGGCGCGAGCACCGCAAGTTCGTCTTCGAGCGGCTGGAGGGTTGGTGGACAGATGCGGTGATCAATCAGTTGAGTGGTGCCAAGTCGGAAGGGATCTTCGGCTACGAAGTCTCGGACAAGCTCTCGAGCTTCGCCGAGGAATACAAGGCGGACAACCTGCCTATTACCTTCCGTGGAAAAGTGCCCGCCGACGAGATTGACACTGATGCTGATCCACGCCTATTCGTGGCGCAACTTCGCGAGATCGGCATTTCTTCCAGTCGGATCAGGAGCGCGATTCTGGATTATTACCGAGCGTTCGAACAACGATCGGCTTGGGTGCGCGAGAACCTGCTTGTGTTGGGAGAGGTTGAGGAGTACGAAGATCGCCTCACCGATGAATGGGGTCGCTATAAGGATGTCGCTTTCGAGAAGCTGAAGGACGACAGCGCGGAGGAAGCACTGCGCGAAGCTGGCGCGACTCTCTACAACTGGGCGGAATTTGAGACTGGGAAGATCGAATCCCTACGCATTCGCGCACGGGTGACGGAGCCCTATGTCGTTCGCGGCAGCTTCCACATCCTGGCGGACGCCACGCCCGAACCCAAGGTCTACTGGCATCCCAGATTCCTCGACCGTCTTGGCCAGGTGCTGGGGGTGGCCTCGTGAAGCGATGGGATCAGCGCCCCTTCGAAATTCGAAACCTGTTCAACCCTGCATTCTGTGGCTTGGTCCTGTTCCGCGCCCTGCATGGCTACGAAGAAGCAGATACCCGCGGCATGCCCTTCTCGCTGTCGCTGCTTGTGCTACCCCTGTGCCTGCACAAGGATTCGCGCGAGGTGATCGTCGGCAGTCCACGCAGCTACCTTCTCAAGACCGCAGAAAAGAACCAGCAAATCATGGTGGGCTTCGCCGACCGCGTAACGCAGATGCTGCCGTACGCCTTCGAGGGATGCGGTCTGCTGATGGAAAGAGGTTGCATCGCTGTCGGGGACGAAGGTCGCATTCGGACTGTACCCAAGAAGGTGCGTAAGACCGTCGATGGAACCTCCGAAACCGTTGCTTGCCAGAAGGCGGCGCGGATCGTTGGAAAGGAATTCGCACGCGTCGCCGACCGGGCGACCGTTTATACGACTTTCGGGATTCGTCCATGAAGATCAGATCCATTCACATCTACAGCCATGACGGCCAGCGCCGTGATCTCCGGTTTAAGGTAGACGGACTCAACGTCATCACCGGTCGCTCCTCCACCGGCAAGTCTGCGCTCTCCGAGATCATCGAATACTGCATGGGACGCTCCTCGTTCAACGTCCCCGAAGGCATCATCCGTGACAAGGTGTCTTGGTTCGCCGTGATCTACCAGTTCGAGAAAGAACAGGTGCTGATTGCCAAGCCGACCCCGCCCGGTGGTGGCGCCAGTTGCAGCACGGCAATGTTGCGAAGGGGTGCCCAATTGCAGGTGCCCGAGTTCAAGGATCTGGCGGTTAACACTGACGATGACAGCGTTGTCGAACTGCTGTCGCGCTTGCTTGGGATTCCCGAGAACCGTACCGAAGTCGCGCTTGAGCAAAGCCGAGATAGCTATGACGCGAACGTCAAGCATACGTTCTACTACCTGTTCCAGAAGCAGGGGCTGGTCGCTAACAAGGACCAACTTTTTTATCGCCAGAACGAGCAGTTCCAACCGCAGGCGATCCGCGACACGTTGCCGATCTTGCTCGGCGTCTCCTCACACGACCGCTACGAGCTGGAATCAAAGCTGCGCCTAGCACAGCGCGATCTGAGGATCAGCAACAAGAAGCTGGAGCAGGCGCGTGACGCCGTCGACACGTCGCATGAACAGGCCATCGGCCTCTACTCGGAAGGAAAGACGGTCGGAGTCATCGGCAACACCGACGAGAACCCGAATGCTGACGGGATCATCGACACATTAAGGTCGGCACTGTCGTGGAAGCCCGAAATGCTGCCAGACGACGACGGCAGCCGAGTTTCACTTCTTGAGGAGGATTTGGCCCAACTGCGTCAGGATCGCCGTGATACTCAGACTCGGATCGACTCGGCACGACAGTTCGCCAAGCGGGCGGGCGGCTACGAAAACGAGGCCGCCGAACAGATTGACCGGCTGGCCTCAATCAAGGCACTGCCGAAGAACCCCGACAGCGGCGACTGGCAATGGCCGTTCAGCGAACGGAATCTAGCGCTAGAGTCCCCGGTCGCCGTCGTCCTGCTCAACGAATTGGAATCGCTCGACAAAGAATTGCGCATCGCCACCGGCCAGCGCCCCAAACTCGAAGCCTACTTGGCCGAACTGACCGGTAAGGCGGACAGGATCTCGGGCGACATCAAGCACAAGGAAGCGGAGCTGTCCGCGGCAATCTCGGCCAACGAAGTCATTGCGCAGATGGGCAACCGCAACAACGCGGCGGCGCGCGTAGTCGGCCGTATCAGCCTGTTCCTAGAAACGCTCCTCCCGAATGAGGATCTTGCCAAACTGGAAGCTGAAAATCGTCGCCTCAGCAACAAAGTCAAGCAGCTTGAGCAACAGATCGGCGCCGATGACAGCAACGAACGCCTGACCTCGATCCTCAACAACATCTCCGCACAGGTGTCGCGATACATCCAGAAGCTCGACGCCGAGTTTGCTCCTTACCCTGCACGGCTCAACATACCGCAGTTAACGATCATCTTTGATCGGCCCGAGCGTTCTGTGCCGATGAACCGGACCGGTGGCGGCGAAAACCATCTGGCCTACCATCTGTCGGCAATGCTCGCGTTGCATCTGTTCGCTGCACAGAACAACCGCCCGATTCCGCGCTTCCTGCTGATCGACCAACCAACCCAGGTGTACTTTCCGTCCGAACAGATCTATCGGGATGCCGATGGTTCGGTGCAGAAGACGGAAATGGATGCCGATCTCGATGCGGTGCGTCGGCTGTTCGAGTTGTTGCTTAAGTTCACCCAGGAAGACGTCCCAGGCTTCCAACTGATCGTCACTGAGCATGCAAACCTGCGCGAGAAGTGGTTCCAGGACGCGCTGGTCGAAGAGCCGTGGTCCAAACCACCCGCATTGGTGCCGAAGAATTGGTGACACGGATAGCTCTAGCGGAGTATCAACCACATGCCGCGAGTGACCAGAACCCCGAATGTTCGATGGACCCCCAGCGCCGTCCATCGGGCAGCTTCCCACCACCACGCTAAACTGCGCGCTCTTCCCCAGGATCAGTGCCATGGAATCGCTCACCCTGACTCGCCCGGACGACTGGCATCTGCATTTGCGTGATGGGGAGGCGTTGCGGGCGGTGTTGCCCGACACGGCGCGGCAGTTCGCGCGCGCGATCGTGATGCCCAATCTGCGACCGCCGGTGCGCAGCGTGGCGGAGGCCGAGGCGTATCGGCAGCGGATTCTCGCCGCGTTGCCTGTCGAGTTGTCGTTCGAACCGCTGATGACGCTGTATCTCACCGACAACACCCGCGCCGAGGAAATCCATCGTGCGCGGGACAGTGGTTTCGTGCATGCAGTGAAGTATTACCCGGCGGGCGCCACCACCAATTCGGATTCCGGCGTCACCGATCTGCAACGCTGCGAAGCGGTGTTCGAGGCGCTGCAGGAGACTGGCATGCCCTTGCTGATGCACGGCGAGGTGACCGATCCGGGTGTCGATATCTTCGACCGCGAAGCGGTCTTCATCGAGCGCCACCTGTTGCGTGTCAGCGAGCAGTTCCCGCGCCTGAAGATCGTGCTGGAACACATCACCACGGCGCAGGGAGCGCAGTTCGTCGCGCAGTCGCGGGAAGGCATCGGCGCCACCATCACGGCGCATCATCTGCTGTTGAATCGCAACGCGATCTTCAGTGGTGGTCTGCGTCCGCATGCCTACTGCCTGCCCGTGCTGAAACGCGAAACGCACCGGCAGGCTCTGGTGGCGGCGGCCATCTCAGGCAATCCGAAGTTCTTTCTCGGCACCGACAGTGCGCCCCATGCACGTCACACCAAGGAAGCCGATTGCGGCTGCGCCGGGCTCTACACCGCGCATTCGGCCATCGAGCTGTATGCCGAAGCGTTTGAACAAGCCGGTGCGCTCGACCGCCTGGAAGCCTTTGCGAGTTTCCACGGCGCGGATTTCTATGGCTTGCCGCGCAATTCCACGACCTTGACCTTGCAACGCGAGGCGTGGACGGTGCCGAACGAACTGCCATTCGGCGAGGCCACGTTGGTGCCGATGCGCGCCGGTGAATCAGTGGCCTGGCGCGTCAGGATGGCAGCGGCGTGAATCCGCTGATGCGCGCGGTGAGCTGACCGTTCTGCCAGTCGAAGTGAAGATGAAGGCCTTGCGCCTCAGCCAAGGCGACCGCCAGCGATAGTCCCAGCCCACTGTGGCGGGAGGCACTGCCAGGATTGGATTCGATGCGCAGGAACCGTCTACCCAGTTGTGCCGCCATCGCCTCGTCCAGATGGGGCGCCGCATTGCGCAGCATCACACTGTCGTCGCCCTGCAAGGCCAGCTCGATCTGTCGATCGGAGGCGGACCGTGGCGAATGCTCGAAGGCATTGCCGATCAGGATGTCGAACAGGCGTTCCAGCATTCCGGCGTCACCAATGATCCAGTGCTCGGCGGGAAGTGCGCTGCGGACCTGCAGGGTGTCGTCCAGCTGACGCTGGCGATTCCGCGTCAGCACCTCAGCAAGCTGTTGCGTCAGATTGAGGGGCTCCGTCGCCGGTCGGTCCAGCCCGGCTTCGATCCGGGCCAACGCCAGCAAGGTGTCCATGGTGCGCTCCATTTCAGCACTGGTGTCGGCAATCGCACGCAGGCGGCGGCGCAGTTCGTCCTCGCCTTCGACATAGGCACTGGTTTCGGCCAGGGCCCGCGTTTCGGCCACCGGCGTGCGCAGCTCGTGGGCCAGGTCGCGGGCGAAGCGTCGCTCGCGATCGAGCAGCTTGAATACGCGTGTCACCAAGTGGTCGAACTTGCGTGCGACGGGCATCAACTCGATGGGCAAATCCTCACTGAACAATGGCTTGGCCGCCTGCTCCAGGCGAGTCGCCGCCAAGGTCGCGGCGAAGTCATCCAGCGGCGCCAGGCCACGTCGCAACAACCAGTGCGACAGCATCAGGACCATCACCAAGGTTGTCAGCGCGCCGGCCACCAGGAGCCCATGCAATTGCACCATGAGTGCATCCAGTTGCTCCCGTTCTTCGGCTACCACGACGCGAAGACTGTCTCGCGAATCGCCATCCGGCAGATCGAAGGCCAAGGCGACCGCGCGTCCGTGGTGACCATCCGGCAACTGAAGGTCGAACCAATGCGCTTCGGCGTCCTGCGCCGTCGGCAAAGGCAAATCCGCGTGATGACTGGATGCCGAGCGCGCCAGCGTGCGACCGCCGGCATCCCAGGCTTGATAGAAGTCGGTGTGGCCGGCCTCGCGGAACTCCGGCATCCAGGTTTCCAGCGGCTCGGCATCGCGCACGCGGGCACCGAGGTAGGCCGCGACCGCACGGGCACGTGCGTGCAATCCGGCATCGAATCGTTGTTGCAACTGGTGATCGAAGCTCTTGTCCAGCAACAAGGCCAGCACCACGACGCTGATCGTCGACGTCAGCGCGATGCGGCGTGCCAGCCGATGCCGCAACGACCGCGCGCGCTCACGCCTCAACGACATAGCCGAACCCGCGTCGTGTGGTGATGGGATCGGCGCAATCCGCGTCCATCAGCTTGCTGCGCAGGGTGCTCATCAGCACTTCGATGACCTTGTCCGACGCACTGCTCGCGCTGCCATACAAATGCTCGAACAGCGCGGCACGGTTGAAGACCCGACCGCGATGTCGTGCCAGGAACTCCAGGATGGCGTATTCCTTGGGCGTTAGCGGTAGAACACCAGAAGGCCCCTGTACCGATCTCGCTGCGGTGTGGATTCTCAATTCACCCAGGACGATCTCGGGCTCGTGTTCGTGGTGGTGTCGCCGCGTCAATGCGGCGACCCGCGCCCGCAGTTCGTCGAACGAAAACGGCTTGACCAGATAGTCGTCCGCACCGAGGTCGAGCGCCTGAACCCGATCCGCAATCTGGTCGCGCGCCGACAGCACCAGCACCCGAACCGGCTTGCCTTGCTGGCGGATTTCGCGCAACAACTGCAGGCCATCAACGCGCGGCATCATCAGGTCGAGAACCACCACGTCGTAGTCCCACTGCGCCAGATACGGCCTTGCCGCCGCACCGTCTGCAGCCATGTCCACCGCCCAGCCGAACGCCGAGAAGCCCGACAGCAGGGCATCGCGCAACTTCTCCGAGTCCTCCACGATCAGCAGCCGCATTGACGCACTCCAGCAAACTTGCCGCGCATTGCAGCAAGGTCAGCTTAAGTGTCGCTCAATCGCCGCAGCGATTCCCGGCCGGGGTTCGGAAACGGAATGACGCGACCATCGCTGGCCGCGTCATGCAGGGGCAGTCACCCAGGAGCCACTCAAAGCAGCGCGCTGGCACTGTCCCGCAGCCGGGCATTCGCCATCTCGGGAACGCGATCCGCCGACTGCAGCAACAATCGCAGCAGCACGCCAAACCAGAGCACGCTCCAAAGCACACCGACCACCAGCAGGATGAGATTGAAGGTCGCCATGGCGCGTGCGCTTACTGGGCAGCGACCGGTGGGCGCTCCTTGACCTCGAAGCTGACCGACTGACGCTCACCGGTGGAAAACTCCAGCTCGACCTCGACGGTTTCGCCCGCGCTGAGGATCGGATTGGGCTTGATGAACATCAGGTGCTCGCCACCGGGTTTCAGTTCGACTTTGCCGTGCGCCGGAATTTCGATGCCATCCGGTAGTCGACGCATCTTCATCACCCCGCCATCCATGCTCATGGTGTGGATCTCCATGTGGTCCACGCGCGCGTTGTGCGCATTGACCAACCGCACTGCCGCCTCGGTGTCGTTGTGGATGGTGACGAAGCCACCGCCCGCTTCCGCTGTCGGCGGCATCGCACGCGCCCACGCGCCTTCGACGCGGATGCCTTCCGCCTGTGCCGACACGCTGAGCATCAGCATGCCCAGACCCAGACCCATCATTGCTTGCCGTCGCATGTTGCGCTCCTTAATCAGTGAATAAGCAAAGACTAATGCGTTCTGCGGTCGCCGGGATGCGACCAAGTGTCGCAGTGTGCCCTCGGGTGCGCACGGCGTGTCTGGATTCTGACGGCAGCGTCGTAACGCTGCCGTCAACCTCCCGGAAAGTGCCATGCGACCCCTTCGCCCATTTGCCGTGCTCACCCTGCTCACGTTTCTACCCGCTGCAGCGAGTATCGCGGCCACCAGCTATACCGTATTCAACACCGCCGATAGCGGCGCGCAATCGTTGCGCGCGGTCATTGAGGCGATCAACGCGAACAACACGGAAACGGTCTTCAACCTCAATTTTAATGTGGGTAGCAATCAGACGATTCTAGTCAACAGCAATCTGCCGCGCATTGGACGCGCCAATTCGTTCATCACCATCGATGGCTCGCTCAGTCCCGGCCTCAGCATCGATGGACAAGGCACGTCGAGCCTTTTCTATGCCAATCAGAATGCATTGCTGGTGGTCCGCGATCTCACTCTTACCCGTGGCGAGAGTAGCGAAGGCGGCTGCCTGCGCGCCGGCACCGATGGCCCGCCGATGACAGTCCAGCGCGTGCTGTTCTCCGGCTGCATTGCGGGTATTGGCAGCGGCGGTGCAATCAGTGCCAGTGCGCAACTGAACGTCACCGACAGTGTGTTCATCGACAATCGGATGAACGGCATGAGCGGCGTTGCCAGCGGCGGTGGCGCGATCATCAAAACCGGTAGCGGCAATCTGATCGTCGAGGGCAGCAGCTTCATCGACAATGCCGCGCTGGGCGACGGCAATACGAGCGGGATCGTGCTGCTCGGTGGCGCCATCTACATCGCCGATGGCAGCCTCAATCACGCCATTCGTGGCAGTTGGTTCAGCGGCAATCTCGCCACCAACCCGGGCGGGTCGGGTAGCGGTTACGGTGGCGCGATCCATCTGGAGAATGGCGGACTGACGGTAGAACGCAGCTTCTTCCGTGGCAATCAAGCTGATCGTGAGGGCGGTGCCATCACCGCAGGCGCGTTTGTCAATGCCAACGCGCAGCGGATCGTGCAACTGCGCAACAGCACCTTCGAGCGCAACCGCGCAGGCAGTTATGGCGGCGCGGTCAGCGTCTCCAATCCCGGCAATACCAATGGCATGCTGGAGGTCCGCAACAGCCTGTTCCAATTCAACGATGCGCCGGACGGTTACAGCCTGCGCATGACCGATAACGTCGGCACCATGACCGTATCGCACACCGCATTTGGCGCACCGGGCCTGGATGGCAGCGGCACCGCTGCGCACTGCCTCGGCAGCGCACAGTCCTCCAACCAGAATGCGGGGCTGCAGCCGCTTCAACTGGGTTGCGGCCTGAATGGCGTCGCGGTCGCGAACTTCGCCCTGATCGGCACGGAGCCAACGCTTCCCGCCAGTTTTCCGGTGGCCTACGACATGGCGCTGACCAGTCCACTGGTCGATGCAGGCGTCAGCGGAGCGGGCAATCTGGCTGATCCGGCCGCTTGCCTGACCTCGGATGCACGCGGTCAGGCGCGTCCGCAATCGATCCAGTTCGGTGTGACGCCGCGTTGCGATATCGGCCCCGTGGAACTGCTCGGTCCGCTGTTTTCGGACGGCTTCGAGGATTAACAGGGTGTAGAAAATCACCCTGTTAAGGCAAGCCATGGATGGCTTGCACAAGGATCAAGCACGTCAAGTGCTTGATCCTTGGAGCCTTTCGCGGGCGTGTACCGCGACGAGGCGCGTTGAGAGGGCAGGAAAGCCCTCTCAACATCCTGTTAAGTCGCAACACCGCTTGACGATACGCCGACGCCTCCACACGATGGCGTCGTTGGCGCTTGCTCGCCTGAAAGTGGCTCAGCCATGGATCTGACCGTTCTGATCAATCGAGCGCGCAGTGGCGATGCGGCGGCGGCCGATTCGGCGATGCGCGAGGTATATGAGCAACTGAAGCGGATCGCACTATCGGCCATGCAGGGGCAGGCCGGGCACACGCTGTCGGCGACTGCGCTGGTCAGCGAGGCCTATCTCCGCCTGCTGCCGGGCCAGTCGGCGCCAATCGAGGATCGTCAGCACTTCTATCGCCTGGCGTCGCGAGCGATGCGCCAGATCCTGATCGACCAGGCCCGGCGTCGCAGCGCCGACAAGCGCGGCGGCGACTGGGTACAGACCGAACTGAACGAGCAGATCGGTGGTTCGGATGGATTCGCCGATGTCCTCGCCATCGATCAGGCGCTGGTGCAGCTGGAGGCGCTGGACCCGGAGCTGGCACAGCTCACCGAGCAGTACTTTTTCGCCGGTCTGAACTTCGCGCAGATTGCCGAGCTGCGCGGTGTCAGCGAGCGCACCATCCGGCGCGATTGGGACACCGCCCGCGCGTTCCTGCGCCGGGTACTGGCCGAGAGCCACGCGTGAGCGTCGTCGATCCGGATCAATGGCAGCAGATCAAGCGGCTGTTCCAGGACGCGCTGGAACGGGCACCCGCGCAGCGCGCCGAGTTCGTGCACCAGACAGCGCAGAGCGCGGCGGTTGCGAGCGAAGTGATCGCCTTGCTGACGGCCCACGAGCGCGACACCGGGCGCGATGAAAGCCACGCGGCGGCGGCGCTGGAACAACTGCGCGAATCCCTGCCCGAGCAGATCGGCCCGTATCGCCCTTTGCGCGTGCTGGGACGCGGTGGCATGGGCGTCGTATGGTTGGCCGAGCGCAGTGACGGGGCCTACCAGCAGCGCGTCGCCCTGAAGCGACTCGCCGCGCACCTCGTCGACCCGGTTGCGCGCGAGCGCTTCCAGCGCGAGCGTGAAACCCTGGCCCGCCTCGATCACCCGCACATCGCTCGCCTGCTGGACGGCGGGATCGATTCGCAGGGTTTGCCCTGGTTCGCGATGAGCTATGTCGAGGGTGAGCCGATCACGGCATGGTGCGATTCGCAGCGCAGCGATCTACGTACCCGCCTGCGCTTGCTGCGACAGGTGCTGGATGCGCTGGACGCCGCGCATCGGCAACTGGTGGTGCATCGCGACCTGAAGCCCGCCAATGTCATGGTCGACGCAAACGGTCGCGCGCATCTGCTGGACTTCGGTATCGCCAAGTGGCTGCTGGACGATGCCACGACCGCCACCGCATCCCGCCTGCTCACCCCAGACTACGCCGCGCCGGAACAGATTGAAGGTCAACCGATCAGCACCTCCACCGATGTGTATGCCGCCGGGGTGCTGATGTTCGAGCTGCTGAGCGGGCGCCTTCCGTATCGCCAGACCGGTGCCCTGCGCTGGTCCGAAATCGTTTCGCAACCTGCTTTGCGCCTGCGCCAGGCGCTGACACTGGACAAAACGACGCGATCGGGGCTCTCTCACTGCGAAGACATCGCCGCCGCACGCGGCCTGAGCCTCACGCGCCTGCTGGCCCAGCTGGACAACGATCTGCAGCGCATTGTCGAGCGCGCTCTGCAAAAGGTACCGGCGGATCGCTACCCGTCGATCCGTGCGATGGCCGAGGACATCGACGCTTGGCTGGAACAACGGCCATTGCGATCCATGCCGACACCCTTGCCACGACGCCTGCGCCAGTTTGTCCAGCGCCATCGCTGGGCGGTTGCATTGGGTGCCGTCGTGCTGATCAGCGCGGTGCTGGGACTCAGCGCGGTGATGTGGCAGGCCGACCAGACCGCACGTCAAGCGGCGCGGGCGGACGCGACCCGTCGCGCACTCTCCGATCTGTTGGCCAATGCGGATCCGTTCCGCCAGGGCAAGAGTACGGTCACGCTCAAACAGGCACTGGACCGCGGATTGCCACGCCTGCAGGCACAACTGGAGAACTCGCCCGACGTGGCGCTGAGCGTGCTGGCCGAGCTCGCCAGTGTGTACGGCAATCTGGGTGAGGCCGAACTCGGCCAGGATCTGCTGGGCAAAGCGCTGCAACGCGCCGATGTCTCCGGACTTCCACGTGAACTGCAGTTTGATGCTTGGCTGCGACTGGCCCAACTGCAACAGAACAGCGGCCACCTCGACGCCGCCGAAGCGAGTTTGCGCAAGGCCGCCGCGCTGACCGAAGCGACCAACGAAAGTGATCGGCTTGCGCTGACCCGCGCACAGATCGATTGGGCGGCAGGGCGCAAGGACGCCGCCATTGCCGCTGCCGAGTCGGCGTTGCACGCGCTCGATTCGATGGGCTCCACCGACACCCTGAGCGAACGCCTTGCCTGGCTGCGCCTGCTGTCGAATGCATGGTTTGACCGCGGCGACCGGATCAAGGCGCTGCAAACGGATCGCGAGATTCTGGCGCTGCAGGAGCGCATCGGCAGCGCGGCAGATGTCGGTGTGGCCGCCTACTATCTGGCCTCCACGCTCTCGGTAATGGGGCAACCGCAACAGGCCGCGGCGCATTTCGAGCGCGCCGCCGCGCTGCTGCCGGAGGCGCTCGGTCCCTATCACGTCTATACGCTGTCGGCCCGCGCTGGTGCGGCCAGCGCGATGCAGGCGGCGGGCGACTACGCGGCGGCCGCCGCGCACATGCGTGCCGTGCTGGCCGATTTTCGTGCCGCGCCGGTGCCGCATGTCCCGGGTCAGCTCGCGCTGATGATCAACCTGGCGCGACTGGAATCCGAACGCGGCCAATGCGAAGCCGCGCAAGACGTGCTGGCCGAAATCGATGCGTTGATCGTCAGCCATCCGCAGCCAGGAAGCCGGATCCAGTCGCCGTTGCAGCAAATCAAGCTGGAGTGCGCGCTGCAGCGCGGTGAATGGCAGCCGGTGCAGCAGGCCACGGCGGCGGCGTTGACGGCTGAATCGCTGTCCATCGTCGAGCTGGTTCTGGCCGCACGCGCCCTGCAGCAACAAGGCCGACTCGCCGAAGCGCTGCCGTTTGCGGCCAAGGCCGCGGAGCTGGAGGCGCAGGCAGACCGGGCACCGCGCGCCAGTGGCCGTGCCGTGTACGGCGATCTGCTACGGCTGTCCGGCCAGTTGGCGGAGTCGCGCATGGTGCTGGAAGCCGCGCTGGACTATTGGCAAGCGCAGCGCGAGCGCGATGGCGTGCAGCGGAACCCGCGTCTGGCCGAAGTCCAGCTGGCGCTGGCCAGAACACTGCAGCAGCAAGCCGAAGACCCCGCACGCCAGGTCGAATTGCTACAGGATGCACTGGGCATTCGTCGACAGGTGATGGGATCAACCCATGCGTGGACGCGCGAGATCGAAGCCCAATGGCAGACCGTGACGCGCTGACGCATCCCGCCCCGCGTGTTCGCCATCAGCCCGGTGCGGCGATGCACTCGACCCATCCGGTCTGCTCCAGCACATCCACCGGGGTCTGCCCCAGCGAAGCAGGGTCGTCCGGGGTTCGGCGAGGCGCGTAGCCAAACCAGCAATTGCGCCCGGCACGCTTGGCCAGATAGGTCGCGTGATCGGCCAGCTTGAGCCCCAGCGCCGAATCCACGCCGCTACCCGGCCAGACCGGTACCGGAGCAAAACCGATCGACGCGGTTATCTGCTGCGCTTCGCCCTGCAGGATCACCGGCGCAGCGGCCAGCGCGGCCTGCAATCGCGCACACAGCGCAGGACCCTCGCTGACGCTCGCGCCCGGACACCACCAGACGAACTCCTCGCCACCCCAGCGCACCAGTGAATCGCCCGCGCGCGCCACACTGCGGAAGGTCTCGGCGACATGGCGCAGAACCTGATCGCCCGCGTCGTGACCCCAGGTGTCGTTGACCCGTTTGAAATGGTCGAGGTCCGCAATGATGACCAGCGCGGATGCGGGCACTGGACCGCTCTCCGCCCGGGTTGTGTGATCCAGCAGGGACTGCAGGTAGCGCCGATTGTGCAGACCGGTGAGTGCGTCTTCTTCGCTTTGCCTTCGTATCGTGACGTTCAACTCCTGCAACCGGATGCGCTGCGCTTCGATCTCGCAGTTCATGGCCATCAGTTCGCGGTTGGCACGCGCCTTCAGGCGCAGGCTGTGCCAGAGCGCGAACACGATGCCTGCCAGACCCAGCAAGGCCACCAGCAGAACCTTGCGTTGCAAGGACTCGTTCTGCTCCTGGCCGCGCAGTCGTTCCAGATCAGCCTGCTGAGCCTGCAGCTCGGCACGTTGCAGGGCGATTTCGACATCCTTGGATTTCAAGGTGTAGTCGTTTTCCAGACTGGCAATCCGCGCCTTCGTCTCGCTGTTGATCATCTCCTGATCCAGCGCGTGATATTCGCGTAGCCGCTGCAAGGCCTCGGCGTGGCGGCCGATCGCTTCGAGGTTATCGACCATCAGTTGCAGCAGTTCCTTGCGCTTGGGCGGGACGTCTTCCTTCGCGTAAATCTGCAGCGCCTCGTGCATCAAGCGATCCGCCTTGGCGCGATCACCCAGCGCAATCCAGCATTCCGCCGCGTTTTTTCGCCCCACCGCAGAGAGGATGCCATCTGCACTGGCATCCGCCAGACGGATCACTTCCTCAAAGCGTGCCAGCGCCTCGCGCGGATGCCCCAGATTCAACAAGGTCAGGGCGAGATTGCTGCGCTCCGATACGCCCGGTCGCCCCAGTCGGGTGGCCAATGCGAGGCCGCGCTCGAAGTGGTCGCGCGCGGTTTGAAACTCACCCAGGCCGAATGCCGAGTTGCCCAGCATGTTCACGGCGGTCAATTGGTTGGCCGACCCCTCGGGTGCCAGATCGTAAGCGCGCTGTGCGTACTGGCGAGCGTGCTGCCAATCCTCCAGATACACGTACAAACCCGCCAGATTGGCGACCAGACCCGCGTCGGCAGGCAGGCCCAACTCCTGGGTCAAGGTGTCCGCCTGCAACATGGCTTGCAGGGCTTGATCCAGCTTGCCCTGTTGGGCCAACGCCACGCCGAGGTTGCGAAGCAAAGACGCGCGTTGTGCCGACGCGGGCCGCGCCGCATTCAGCGTAATCGCCGCGTCGAGCGTCGCTTCCGCATTGGCAAAATGTTGGTTTCGCAGTTGCCAGGCGGCCAGATGAGAGCCGTACGACACCTGCTCATCGGTCGTGGCAGACGTCATCAAACGCTTGGTCAAGGCGATGAGCGTCTCCTCCGAAACCGGAGCGGGCTTGATCTGCGCGAGAACGGCGAGATAGCTGGCAAACACCTCGACCCGCTGGGCGGAACTCAGCACAGGACTGTCCAGCAGCGGCTTGGCCAGTTCGACAACGCGTTCGCGCTCCGGGCCTTCGGCCAACGCGTCCAACCACTTGGCGATGGCTTTGCCCTGAATAGAACCAGCGGTACTGGCGAGACCTTCGAGTTCGGCCAGCGCCGCCGCGCGATCCTCTGTAAGCCGCGCCAGGGCCTGATCGACGGCATCCGGCGGCGCGACGACGCTGGCGTCCGCGCTGGCGGTCACCGGATCGGCAAACACCACATCGACGACGACGCCAAGCAGCAGCACACTCGTCAGTACCCATCGACAGGTTTGGTGAACACCCGACCGAACCCAGCGGAACGGCACCGCATGGAGCGCGCGTCCCGCCTCACCGAATGCCGTGGTTCCCTGATGAAAGCCCTGCCGGACGCCGCTTTGCGCGGCGTCTTCAGTCCATCCCTTCTGCCACATTCCAGCCCCCTGGATCGTGCCCGCGCATGGGCACCCGTGCATCCTGCCATGCCGACAGGCATGTCGACAGATCATGCGCACTCAGGGCTTAGCGGCACGCCGGTAAATTTCTGGATCGGTCTTTTCCATATGGCGTTCCGGTGCCGCCAACGCCGCGAAGCCGAACCCGGCGTAAAGCGTCTGCGCATCGCGGGTCACCAGCATCAGACGCCGCAGACCTTGTACCTCGGGATGAGCCATCAAGGTGGATAACATGCGCGAGGCAATGCCGCGCCCACGATGCGCGGACAACACGTAGACATCGGCGAGATAACCAAATGTGGCGCGATCCGTCACCAAGCGGGCGAAGCCGATTTGCGCACCGTCGACGAAGGCAGCCACGCACAGCGAGTTGGCGATTGCGCGGGCAACGATGTCGCGCGGAATCGCCTGCGCCCAGTAGCTGTCGCGTAGGAACGCATGCACGGCATCGATGTCGATCCGGTGTGGATCGAGGCTGATCTCGAACGAATCGCCTTCGAGTACGGAACTCATCCCCAACGCGCCCTCACCGCCTGCACCGAGCCCGCAATCAAACGTGACAGCACCACCACGTCGATGTCGCTCAACCGCTTGATGTACAGACAGGCCTTGCCCATCTTGTGTTTGCCTAGCGTTTGCAGCAAGGCCGCCTGCGAATCCCCTTCGGCCACCAGATACACCGCGATGTCGGCGCCGCGAGAGGCGAACCCGGTGACGCACATTTCACCGCTGCGGCCACTCTCGTAGGTGTAGCGATAGCGACCGAAGCCGATGATGCTCGGCCCCCACATCACGGCGGGTTCGCCGGTGATGTCCTGCATCAATGTCATCAACGCTTGGCAATCCGCGCGTCGCGGTGCGGACTCGATCGCCGCCACAAAGGCGTTGGCGCTCACGGCCGTCGGTTGGGTCTTGGCTTCAGACATGGCACGCCGTTACTCCACTTCGAACTGGAGTCCACAGCCTATCTGGCTTGCAGTGCGTTTGCAGGCTCGTCGTCAAACCCACCGGGGACGCGAGTGAAACACGCGTTTACCCGGCTGGCTCAATCTGCCAACGCGGAAAAGGATCCGGCAGATCCTGCCAGTGCGCCGGACCCGTACGCATTTCCGCATCGGTCAACAAACAGGCGTCCAGTTCTTCGCGAACCATTGCCTCATCCAGTCCCACACCGATGATCGCCAGTTCCTGCCTGCGGTCACCCCATTCGGCATCCCACAGCCGACGCATGGCGGCATATTCCTGCGCATCGGCGATCATGTCCTCGGATGGAAGCGGCGCAGTGAGCGCCTCGCCGCGTTGCAGGCGATACGCGATCCGCTGTGCATTGACGCGTTCCCGCACGGCGAACCAGAAGCCTGCGGCCTGATGCTGGGTAGCGGCACCGACGCTGGACAGCTCGCCGACCCAATCCATCCGGGTCGCCAGCCAGAAGAAGCCCTTGCTGCGAATCACGCCCTGCAGGCCTTGCGTGATGACGCGATGGAAGCGCTTCGGATGAAACGGTCGGCGCGAACGATAGACGAAGCTGGTGATGCCGTACTGCTCGGTTTCCGGTGTGTGTTCGCCACGCAGCTCCTTCATCCAGCCGGGCGCGAGCTGGGCCTTGATGAAGTCGAAGCGACCTGTCCCCAGCACGCGATCCAGTGCAATCTGGCCACGCACCGTCTCGATCAGTTCCGCATCCCGATTGAGCGCGCGCAGCACCTGTTTGACCTGCGCTGTGGTCTCCGCACCCGCGCGATCGATCTTGTTGAGCAGAATCACGTCGGCGAATTCGACCTGGTCCGCCAGCAGATTCACCAGGCCGCGCTGGTCGTCATCACTGACCGCCATGCCGCGATCCTTCAGTCGCTCTGGCGAACAGAAGTCCTGCGTGAAGGTCTCTGCATCGACCACGGTCACCATGGTGTCCAGGCGCGCCACGTCGGCGAGCGAGAATCCCGATTCATCGCGCACCGCAAAGGTCGCCGCCACCGGCATGGGCTCGGCAATTCCCGTCGATTCGATAAGCAGGTAATCGAAGCGCTGTTCGGCAGCGAGGCGCTTGACCTCGTCACGCAGGTCTTCGCGCAAGGTGCAGCAAATGCAGCCATTGCTGAACTCGACCAGTTTTTCCTCGGTGCGTGAGAGTTCGGCGCCGCCGTCGCGCACCAGTTGCGCATCGATATTGACCTCGCTCATGTCATTGACGATCACCGCGACGCGCTTGCCCTCGCGATTGCGCAGAACGTGATTGAGCAAGGTGGTTTTGCCCGCGCCCAGAAAGCCCGAGAGCACGGTGACGGGAAGTCGCTTGTCCATGCGTGTTGACTCGCAGATAGTGTTATACAGTAACACCTTCACTCACCCACACTGTCAAGCCAGCACCGCCTCACCGATGCGAACACTTCCCCCCATCACGCCCGTCTCAAGCCGTGTCGCAGCGCTCGTCTGCGACGAGGCTTGCGAAGGCTTCAGCGCAGAAGTCCTGCGTGCCATCGAGTCCGGACACGCCGCATTGGCGATCTGGCACGAGGCCGTGCCGCACGATGCCCTGCCGGCCATCGAAGCGCTTCGCCACGGCCCACCCTGCAGTCAGCGCCTCCGCGTGCCGGAGCGCGTGACCGATCTGGCGCTCGCTGATTTCCTGCATCCTTTTGGCTATCGAGCGGAACAGCATGGGCGACTTGCGGACTTCATCGCCACGCTGCTGCATGTCGCCAAGGACGTCATCGATTCGCGCCCGCTCTGGCTGCGTCTGGATCGCATCGGTGACGACGGTTGTCGACGTTTTCATGTCGATCATGTGCAAGCGCGTTTGCTGTGTACCCTGATCGGGCCGGGCACCGAATGGTTGCCCGAAGCGGCCGTGGATCGCGCCCATCTGCAGGATGGCAGCCAGTCGCATGTGCTCGACCGCGAGGCGACCCGACGTATTCCCGCAGGGGCGGTCGCCTTGCTGCGCGGAGAGCGCCATCCACTTGGGGGTGGTGTCGTTCATCGATCACCACCGTTGAATGGCGCCGCGCCACGTCTGCTGTTGGTGATCGAGTCTTGAGCGCGGGTTTGCAAGGAATCGAATGGGTCGCGGCCACACTGGCCGCCTGCGGCATCATCGTGACCGCGTCCCTTGTCGGCCCGGCACTGGTGCGCGGTCACGCCGATCATCGACGACGCGTGATCCCACCCCTGCTGGCACTGGCCATCGGCGTGCTGTCCGGTGATGCGCTGATCCATCTCCTGCCCCACGCCTGGAGCGAGCTCGGCGGCCTTCGGACCGTTGCGCTGTGTGGCGCCGGATTCCTCGTCTTTGGTGGCATTTCGCGTTGGCTTTCGCAACGCCACGAGAGCGAAGGCCGCTGCCTGGCCTCGCTGTCCATCGGTGGCGACGCGCTACATAACCTCACCGATGGCGCGCTGATCGCCCTCGCCTTTGCCGCCTCGCCGCAACTCGGTCTGGTAACCACCCTTGCGGTCCTTGCCCACGAGCTACCGCAAGAGCTCGGCGACTACGCAATCCTGCTGCAATCCGGCTTGAGCCCCCGCAAGGCACTGCTTGCCAATCTTGCCAGTGCCAGCACGATCTTCATCGGCGCAAGCACCGGACTGTTGCTCGGGCATGTCATCGACGACTTCGTCGCACTGCTGACACCCATCATTGCCGGGAGCTTTCTGTATCTCGCCGGATTCATCCTGTTGCCGGCACTGCGCCAGCACGTCGTCCCACAAGGCGATTTTGCGCGCAGCCGCCTGCTGCCGCTGACGCTCGGCGTGTCGACCATGGCCGCGCTCGCATTCACCGAATCCTGGCTCGGCCTCGACGCTGCACACACCCACGACCATCCGCATCCTGCGCAAGCCGACGGCGAATACCACGCACCGAACTTCTCACCCTTGAGATCGAAACGCGCGGATTGAAGTACACCCGCTTAGCGCGTCACGTCGCGCGCCGTCAGCAACGGGCACCTCTTAAGATTTATACAATCGCTCGGGATGCGAAAGCTAGCGAGCTCGTTCAATGATGGCAATTGATCAAGCTTGGAACAGGGATTTGAACTAAATTCTCACACTCGAGCATAATCGCCGCTAATCGATCCCCACCTCCGTTTCTCCGCGCAAGTCTGCCATCCACGTCCCGGACCGAACCACCAACTCCATCACGGTGATTTTTTTGGACAAAATGAATCGCAAATTGACCTTGTCTGCAGTGCTCTCGCTCGCGCTGTCAGTGGCCGCACCCGTGTGTCATGCCGACTCTTTTAAAAATCTGCTGTTGCGTATCACCGATTTCGGCAGCCCCGCGCGCGACAGTCTTGTCACCGCAGACTTCACCGGCGACGGCAATGATGAAATCTTCATGATCAGCAACAACACTGCAGTCCTGCTGATTGCTCTTGCACAAGATGTAAATGGGTTCAGTCCGGTTCAGCACTTCAGGTTACCAATCCAAAATGGAAGTCGTTCTGAATTGCACGTCGTTCAAGACAACAGTGAACCGCGACTGGTTCTGGTGACGACGCAAGGAACAAACCCAGTGACCTCAGAAGTCCGCGTCTATTCTGGCTGGCCGCTGCGTCAACAACTCGTATACTCCATTGCTCCCGGACACTTTGCCAGCGCTGTGGGCGACTTAAACAACGACGGAGTGGTCGAACTCGTCGTCAACACCCTCGGCGAGACCTACGGCCTGCGTCTGAATGATGGGCAATGGTTGTGGTCAGTCCCAACCGATATCGCCACAGATATCGTGCTGGCCAACCTGGACTCGGACCCCGCGCTGGAAATGGTTCTCGCCGGATACCCTCCGGGCAAAGTCTACGACGGCTCCAGCCACGAGTTGGAATGGTCCTGGCAAGACGGATTTGGCCGCTACCTAGCGGCTGGGAATATTGGTACCGATGGCACACCCGCGTTCGTCGGTGCTCTTGACTGGACCTATTTCACTGTTTTCGGGGGAGTGCCTTGGTCACCCAGTTGGAACTTCCAGCGTTTCGATATCGACGCAGTCCTCGTGGCCAACGTCGATGGCTCGGGTGCAGATGAAATTATTCAAGGTGATGGTCAGTGGGGGTCCATCAACATCATCGACTCCCAAAACCACAGTCTGCGTCGATCAATTCCTAATCCAGGTCACGGAACGGCGGCGCTTGCTGTAGCCAAAACACAATCGTCTTCTGGCAAAGACGTCGTTTTCGCCCCCGCAAGAGCATCACAACAAAACGCGACAGTACTGCGAATGGCACGATCATCTGATGGTGAGATCTTGCGCGATTTGATTTCTGACGCTGGCGGCATCGGCGCGACGACAATAGGTGACCTCGATGGAGATGGCGCGGCGGATCTGGTGGTCGCCAACAGCACTGCGTCGCAGGGTCGCATACATGTGATTGATCGCGATACCGGTCGCGAAAAATGGTTATCGCCCTCGGGTGTTGGCAACGCCAATGATCCGTTCTATATCCAGCCCAGATTTCTGTTCCAGACACAACTGGACAACGACGCCCCCCTGGAACTTGTAGTCGCGGGCAACGGAGGCGGTGATGGAAGGATCATTGTGCTGGATGGACAGACAAAGGAAATCCAACTACAAATTGGCGACTACTCCAACTCTCGTCCGATTCCTTCTCGGGGTGTAGCGGGTGCCGTACTTCTCGACTATGACACTGACGGATTCAAGGACATCGCCCTAATCACTCAGCCAACCTCAACCGGTGAATCCGGTGTGCGTGTGCATGTCCTGTCGCTCCGTACTGGACAAATGCTTTGGGAGTCTGACCGCCTAGGCCAAGGCTTCGCCACGGCCAGAGGGATATTTGTGCAGCCCGGTAGCAGCCAGGAGCTCCTGGTCGCCGTTCTGCCGGAGGGTCTGTACGCTTTTGGCGTTGAGAGCCAATTGCTTGAGTGGATGCATAGCATTCCCTGCAAACGGGCAATCTACGCAGGCTTGGCACCGGCTGGTCCCGAGATTGTGGTGGAGGACAACATCGGCTTGGTGACACATCTAGACGCATCCACTCTCACGACGCGGCGCAGCTATCCGTTGCCTGAGCCAAGTCGTGGAATCCTGCCACAGCAGGATGCGCCCTATCTGCTTTTTGCAGAGTCAGATGGGCTTTCCCTTCGAACAATGGAGGGCGTTTTGTTGGGTAAGGCGAAGGATGCCATTGCCCAGAATGGCCCCTCCGCCGTTTCCGTGACATGGAATGGATCGACTTTCGACGTTCTGACCGGATTGGATTTTGGCTATGTCCTGCACACTCTGAACACTAATAGCATATTCGCCAACTCGTTCGAGTCAAAATAATTCGCCAATGCCCACTCCAGGAAACCGAATTCGTGCTGATTTGCGTCGACCCTTCACACACCCACGACCATCCGCATCCAGCGCAAGCCGAAGGCGAATACGCCGCACCGAACTTCTCACCCTTGGGATCGAAACGCGCGGATTGAAATACACCCGCCTGTGCAGCAGCATCACCGCACTTGGGGAAGGCACGTCATCAGTCAGGCGCGTGACGATGCGCAGCGGAGTAAATCAACGGTTATTCGATATCTATTGACCGGCCTGCTTGCGCTGGGATGCCCGCTTGCCTGCCGCGCGACGTCGGCCATTGATCTGCAAGCCTGGGCACAGTCCGCAGCGATCTCGGAGCAGGCGCTCGACGCGGCCAGCCTGTCGCAAGTGCAATATCGGCTGCTGGCGGAAGACACGGACCCCGAACTGCGCCAAGGTGTTATCAACGTGCTTGAACAGCGCATTGGTTGTGACGTCGATGCGCTCGGCTTTGTCTGGACCATCGACATGATCGCGCGCCGCGAAGGCAAGCCGCAGCGCTTCGGGACATTGCCCGAGCACGCGTTTCCCGTGGCGCTGCGCGGCAAAGAACGTCACCAATACGCCACACGCCAAGAGAATCTGGGCCTGACCCACGTACCGATGTTCTTGTCGCTCGATGACGCGCCGCCGTTAGCGATGGCAGCGGTTCATCCGGCTCGCAACATGGCGCAACGGAATGCCTGGATTGCCCTGATGCAACGCGACCAGACGGCGCGGCAGTCTGGTGCTGACCTGCAGGCGGTGGACGCGGCTAACCTTCCGCAGCTACGCACCCTGCTGCGTGATAACGGATTCCCCACTCGTGAGGAAGTCGGCCTGGCCGGGGTGGAAACGGCATTCGTGCTGGTGCAACACGCGTCCACCGACCGTCGCCTCATGCTGGAAGTCGTCAAACAGGTACGGCCACGAGCGATGCGGGGCGAGTTTTCACGTGTCCATCTCGCCCTGCTGGAAGACCGCGTTCGCCTCCTCTATCAACAACCGCAGTGGTACGGCACACAAAGTGGCCACGATGCCCGTGGGCCGTTCACCTATCCGATCGAACAGGTCGAATACGTCGACACCCGACGCCGCACGATGCGCCTGGCATCCCTGTCGGACGACGTCGCTGCGCGAATGCGCTGGCCGCAAACGCGTTGATTTCATGGCTTGCCGTGACTCGGCGCACGACGACGTCTGCAAATTCCGGCGCGCGAGCGCGGCAAGCCTTTGCCGACATCATCGCGACCGTGGCAAGTAGCGCGGCACCTTTTGCTGCAGTAGCCGAACGAGATCCGGGGCCATGTAGTCGAAGCGGTCCGGAATGCCCAACACGACCATCCGTTTACCACGCAATACCGAAGCGAATCGGGCCGCGATCTTGGTGCGGTGAACCGTCTCCATGACGAGAATGGTGTCGGCCCAGTCAATCAACTCCGCCGAGACCAGGCAGTCCGCATCGTGACTCGTCCCGGCGGACGCGGTCTCGACGCCAGGCCAGTCGGCGAACACCTGTTCCGCCGTCGGACTGCGCAGTCGATTCTTGCCACAGACAAAGAGCACGTTGTGCATCAGGGCATCACCCGAGGTTTCGCTCACTGTTTCGTCGGTTGATCCGACATGCCGAACTATCCACTGCGTTTCGGTGTGAATCGGTTGGGTACCTTGGACCGTCGCGGCGCTCAGGGACTGGCGTTGAATGGCCGCAATCAATAGAGGTCGTCTGACGCCGTGGTCAGTCCGCTCATACGAATCAGGGCAAGACCAAAGTCCCGTTCGGCGCCCGCTTCGGGGCTCCAGCGTTGCATTCGTTGATAGCGCCCGTCGCGTCGGCCCTCGAAAAGCCATGTGGAGCCATCGAGTCCAAGCCTGGGGCGGTATCGTACCGGTCTCCTAAACCAATGGCGTCGACCAGTGCGCGCAGGCGGGCGACTTCCTCGGCGGACAAGCTTCTTGTATTTGCCGTTTCGCTTCACCGATCTGGTAGCCACCCTGGACCGTCGAATCGACTCGCCGATAGCAGGCCCACATCTCCGTCGATCCATACCCGCACCAGAATAGGGTTATGAAACGTCGGAGAGTAGGTAAGCCGATAGGTCTCCGCTCCGCGCCCGCACCACAGCGGCAACTCGCCCACCTGAAGCTGGATTGCACTGGGCTGATGAGGCGTCCGCTCGCCAAAGACATGCGGCTCCGCAGCCCACAATTTCAATTCCTCCGTCGACGGGCACTTCGTCAACGCCTCTTCCACCATGTCGTGCTTCCAGACGGTCGCGTCGTTCTCGAGCTCTGCAGACCATGTCTCCCTAGCCTCGCGCCAAGTCTGCCAAGCGACGGGCGCGAAGACCGCCAAGGCGCTGATTCCGCCGAGTGCTGCGGTCAAGCCGAACACCCTGGACCAACTCCCAGCGCTCACCTGACGACCCGCCATCCGGAATCGTCCCGCGCCGCGAGGCATGCCGTCCGACCCGCACTGCACGGGTGCGGACCCGTCAACGCAAGGTGCGAAAAGCGGCTCACGGGATTGCTCCGATATCACTGCTCACCGCCAATTCGCCCATTGCTCCCAGAACGCCACGCTCTGCCGGTACGCTGCCCGGTCGATGGCGACGCCGGAGCCGCCTTCCTGTACGCCGAGGGCGTTGCGCAGCATGGTGATCGGGGCCATCGGGATGGCTTCGGGCTGCATGGTGTAGAGGCAGCCGACCACGCCCCAGTCGGCGTGGATCGGTGTGCCTTCGCGGGCGAGTTGTTCGCGGTTGTAGAGGATCGGGATGAGGTAGTTCGCCACCGGTGGTTCGATGCCTTCGAACCAGCGCACCAGCACCGGCAGTTCGTCCTTGCTGCGTGCTTCGTAAGCGCTGCGCAGTTGTGCGCGGTTGCTGTCGTCGATGCGCACCACCGAGCAGCGTGTCGAGGTCCAGTTGCGGTGGACGTGCAGTTCGCAGAACGGCGCGTAGCCGGGCAGCACGGCGTCGGGCGCATTGGCATTCAGATGCTGCTCGAAGGCCTGGGCGGAACACTCCTGGATGGCGGTGCGACGGCCATCGCGGGGGAACAGGCGCACGCGGGCAAATTCGGTGAGGACGATGGACATGGGCGAAGCGGTAGCGGGAGGAGCTGCCGATGGTGACGACGGAATCCGCCGCAGGCAATACACCCGCTCTTGCGCTACCGCAGCGCCTGCAGCGTCAGCGCAATCATGCGATCCAGACCGAGTTGGCGTTGGTCTGCACTCATGGCCTGATGGCGCAGCAAGTGGTCGGACACGGTGAGCACGGTCAGTGCTTCGGCCCGACGTTCGGCGGCCAGGCCGTACAGGCCCGCGGCTTCCATCTCGATGCCGAGAATGCCCATGCGGGTGAGTCGCGGAATCAGCGTGTCGTCGACGCCGTAAAACAGGTCACTGGAATAGATGTTGCCGACCCGCAGCGCCACGCCCTGCGACTCGGCGGTGTCGGCGACCGCCTTGAGCAAGGGCCAACTGGCGATGGCGGCGTAGTCCTGCCCGCCGAAGCGCTGCCGGTTGACGCCGGAGTCGGTGCACGCACCCTGCGCAAGGATCAGATCGCCCAGTGCCAGATCATCCTGCACCGCGCCGCAGGTGCCGACCCGAATGACCCGCTTCACGCCGTAGTGGTCGATCAGTTCGCTGGCGTAGATCGAGCACGACGGAATCCCCATGCCACTGCCCATCACCGAGACGCGTCGTCCCTGGTATTCGCCGGTGAAGCCGAACATGTTGCGAACCTGGGTCACGCAGACCGCGTTCTGCAGATGATGCTCGGCGATGTAGGCGGCGCGCAGCGGGTCGCCGGGCAGCAGGACGGTGTCGGCGAAGTCGCCCGGCTGGGCGCTGATGTGCGGTGTGGGCATGGGCGGCTCTACAGAAAGGACTGACCGTGGCGCAGGGCGGGAACGCGCAGCCAGGTGGCGATGCTTTGTCCGACATCGGCAAAGCTCTCGCGCACACCGAGCGACTGCGCCGAGCGACCGCGCGCATAGGCCAGCACGGGAATGTGTTCGCGGGTGTGGTCGTTGCCGCGCCAGGTCGGATCGTTGCCATGGTCGGCGCAGAGCAGCAACAGATCGTCATCGCGCAATTCGTCGATCAACGCGGGCAGCAGAGCGTCGAAGCGCTCCAGCGCGTCGGCATAGCCCGCAACGTCGCGGCGATGGCCGTATTCCTGATCGAAGTCGACCAGATTGGTGAACACCAGAGCGCCGTCAGCGCCATCGCGTATCGCCTCGCGTGTGCTTTGCATCAAGGCCTCCAGCCCGCTGGCCTTGCGGCTGTCGGTGATGCCCTGCATGGCGAAGATGTCACCGATCTTGCCGATGCCGATCACGGCGCGACCGGCCTCCTTCAGCGCATCCAGCAAGGTCGGCGCGGTCGGTGGCGTGGCGTAGTCGTGTCGGTTGGGCGTGCGTTTGAACGTGGTCGCGCTGTCGCCGACAAAGGGTCGCGCGATCACCCGACCGATGCGATACGGATCGACCAACGTGCGCGCCACGTCGCACAGCGCATACAGACGCTGCAGGCCGAATGTCGTCTCGTGCGCGGCAATCTGCAGCACCGAATCGGCCGAGGTGTAGACAATCGGCCAGCCGCTGCGCAGATGTTGTTCGCCGAGTTGCGTGATGATCTTGGTGCCCGAGGCATGACAGTTGCCGAGCACGCCCTCGGTGCCCGCCGCCTGCGCGAGTGCCTGCAGCAGCGCGGGCGGGAAGCTCTCACTGGGCGCGTCGAAATAGCCCCAGTCGAAGTCGACCGGCAGGCCGCACAACTCCCAATGCCCGGACACGGTGTCCTTGCCAGTCGAGCGTTCACGAGCGGCGCCGTAACTGCCGAGCGGGGCGGCGTCCTCCGGCATGCCAGCGAGCGGCCTGCCATGGACGCATTGGTACGCCCGACCCAGGCCAAGTTGCCGCAGTGTGGGAATCTGCAGAACGCGTCCACGCGTGGTCGCGCACCACTGCGCGATATGACCGAGCGTATCGGCACCGGCGTCACCTAATCGCTGCGCATCCGGCAGCGCGCCGATGCCGACCGAATCCATCACCAGCCAGACGACGCGACTCATGCGCCGGGCCCGGTGTGCAAGGGCTGCCACAATGGTGCCGCAGACGGGGCCGCGTCGCCGATGCTGATCGCTTCGCGCACACACATCGCGGCGCGGGCGTAGTCGCTGGCATCCGCCGCATGCACGATGGCCAGTGGATGATGGGTATCGATGGCCTGCCCCAGCGAGACCACATGACTGAGCCCGACACGCGGGTCGATCCGATCCGTCGGCAAGCGTCGTCCGCCACCCAGGCCGATCACCACTTGCCCGAGATGGCGTCCATCCATGGCGCTCACCACGCCCGCACGCAAGGGGTACACCGGCGCACTGAAGGGCGCGCGCGGCAGGGCGCAGGAAAACACGTCCAGCGGACCGCCCAACGCATGCACCATGCGCGCGAAGCGCTCGGCTGCCGCGCCCGAATCCAGCGTCGCCAGCAATTGCCCGCGCGCTGCGGCAGGCGTGTCGGCCAGCTTCGCCAAGCAGAGCAACTCCGCGCCCAGCGCCAGCGTCACTTCGTGCAGGCGCGCGGGACGCTCGCGGCCCTGCAGATAGGCACGCGCCACGTCCACTTCGATGGCATTGCCCAAGGCCGGTGCCAGCGGTTGATTCATGTCGGTCAACAGCACGCGGGTCGGCAATCCGGCGGCATTGGCCACCGTCGACAGGGCCTCGGCGAGCTCACGCGCCGCGGCGGGATCGGGCAAGGTCGCGCCGCTGCCGTGTTTGACATCCAGCACCAGTGCATCGGTGCCCGCCGCGAGCTTTTTCGACAGGATCGAGGCGGTGATCAAGGGCAGCGAGTCGACTGTCGCGGTCACGTCGCGCACCGCGTACAAGCGTCGATCCGCCGGCGCCAGATCGGCATTGGCCGCCACGATGGCAAGACCGGTTTCCGCCACGACAGCACGCAGGCGCGTGGTATCGATGTCGGCGGTATAGCCCGGAATCGCTTCCAGCTTGTCGAGCGTGCCGCCTGTGTGCCCCAAGCCGCGTCCCGACAACATCGGCACATAGGCACCACAGGCGGCCAGCATCGGACCGAGCATCAGGCTGACGGTATCACCCACGCCGCCTGTGCTGTGTTTGTCGAGGATCGGTCCTCGTGTCTTGAGATCGGACCAGTCGAGGCGTTGCCCGCTGTCGCGCATCGCCAGCGTCCAGTCGCGGGTTTCCTCGCTGCTCATGCCGCGCAAACAGACGGCCATCGCGAAGGCGCCAAGCTGCGCGTCCGCCACGGCTTGTTCGGCCGTCGCACGCGCAAAGGACTGCAACTCGTCGCGACCGAGCGCATGCCCTTCGCGCTTGCGCCGCAGCAGCGCGGCGACATCCATGCTCAATAGCCTCCGTCGCTGCTGGAAGCATTGCCCGACAGCACGCCCAGCACGTCCTGCAGCAATCCGCTGGCGCCGAACCGGAAGCGCTCCGGCGCGGCCCAGCCGATGCCCAGCAAACGATCCGCCATCGCGAGATACTGCCGCGCGTCCTCTACCGTGCGGATGCCACCGGCCGCCTTGAAGCCGCAACTGCCACCGCAGTCGCTGATCGCCGACAACATGATTTCCGCCGCCTCCAGCGTGGCATTGACCGGCACCTTGCCGGTGGAGGTCTTGATGAAATCGGCCCCGGACTCGATGGCCAGCAGACTGGCGCGGCGGATGCTGTCTTCATCGCTCAGTTCGCCGCTTTCGATGATGACTTTCAGACAGCGCCCGGCGCTGGCCTCGCGTGCGGCAAGCAGTACCGCATTGACGACACCGACATCGCCACGTTGCAGTGCGCGATACGGCATCACCACATCGACCTCATCCGCACCCGCTGCCACCGCGCGCTGGGTTTCGCGCTTGACCCGCAGCGGGTCTTCCGCGCCCTCGGGAAAGTTCACCACCGTGGCGATCCGCACTGCCGACAGTTGCTCGCCGTCCAGCGCGCGACGGGCGCCTTCGATGTGTTCGGGATAGACACAGATCGCCGCAGGCGAACCGTAGGGCGTGAGCGCGGACCGGCACAGATTGCGGATGCGCTCGGGGCTGTCGGTTTCACCCAGACTGGTCAGATCCATCGCCGCCAGCGCGCGCAATGCGGCGTCGTGCAGGCTCAGGGCAGGAACAGGATCGTCGAGTCGCATGGCGGGCTCCGGTCGGCGGCGGCAAACCTTAACGATAACCCGCCCCATGCCGTCTGACTTCGATCAATGCCGCGCGATTCCGCTCAGCGCTCGCGACGGTAGTTGATGGAGCCGCGATTTTCCTTGGGACTGGCGTCGATCTGCAGATTCCAGGCTTCGTTGATGAGGTAGTTGAGACTCACCACCTGGCCCTCGCCGAACAGCGACACGCCATAACTCAGCAACAGGCGCGGCGAGAGATATTTGCCCACGGTGAGCGCCGCGCCGCCCAGCGCTTCGGAATCGGCGACACCGGCCTGATCCAGTCCCAGTCGCGTACCCAGTTGCTCGGCCAGGAAGTTGCCCCCCGCGCCCAGCGCCGTGGCGGCGGCATCGAGCTGCCGACCATCGGCACCCGAAGCGGACCGCAATGGTCTGCCAAGCACGAGGTAGGACAAGGCTTCCGACGAGTCCATCGCCGGGTCGGACCAGACAGTGAGGTTCGGCGACTTGGCGGTGCCCAGCAGGCGGATGCCTGCCGTCACGCTGTCGACCCGTCGCTCGGCGCGGATATCCAGACCGGGGTTGTCGATTGGCGAGGTCGCAAAGGACAGCCGCCCGCGCGTGATCTCCAGATCCTGACCATAGGCGCGATAGCGTCCGGTCACATTGAGGCTGCCACTGCCGGTGGTGGCACGCCCCGGGCGTTCGCGCACGCGCAGATCACCCGCCACATTGCCTTTCAGGCCGAATCCCTCCAGACGCACCGCGTCGCCCAGGGCGAAGGTCAGATTGGCATCGACCCGTGAGGCGACCACGCTGGCTTCCTTGCTGGCGGGATCGAGTACCACCACGTCCGGCGAGGCGCTCACCGTACTGTCCATGCCGTCGAGTTTGATCAGTGCGCGCGGCACGCCCACCGTACCGCGCAGACGCAGCACCTCATCGCGCAAGCTCAGATCCACCGCCGGACTGGCCAGCAACTGAAAGTTCGGTGTGTTCGCCAGCTCGACCTGCTCACCTTCCAAGCGCAACAGCAGGCGATCCCGCACCTCTGGCCGGAAATCCAGCGTTCCCGTCAAGCGCAAGGGCTGGCCGGAGGTGACTTCACCGGCAACCTGCCATTGGCTGCCCGCACCTTGCAATTCGGCATGACCCGCCTGCAGGCGAATGCCTGCGGCGGGCAGTTCGGCCGCGAAGGCCTGCACCTGCGCAGCGCCCTGCACTTGGGGCTGCGCCAGGCTGCCGCCCAATTGCGCCTGCAGGTCGAAGCGCCCTTGCACGTTGACCAGCGCCTGCCGACTCAGTGCCTCCAGCCAGTCAAGACGCGTCAACTGCGCCTGCGCTTCGCCCTGCAGCAGCGCATCGTCCTGCAGCGACGCCACACCAAGATCGACATGCCATTGTCCGACTCGCGTCTCGGCCGCAAACAGCTCGGCGGCCGATTGCAAACGCCAGCCCTGCGCATCGACCGCCGCGACCACGCTGAGCGTCGGCACCTGCAACACCGGCGGCGCATCGCGCGAACCGCGCCGGGGAGAAATCGCCAGTGCGCTGTCAAGACGCATCTCGCCGCTCAGCGCGCCCTGTGCGGAGCGCGCTGCCATTACCGAGGCATGGATCGACCCCGCCAGTCGCACCGGCAAGGCGGCGCGCTGCTCGGGCGAGAGCAGCACCGACAGCGAGCCCCAGGGCAATTCGTTGAGCTGCGCGCTGGCGATGGCTTCACCATCAGCGGGCCAGTCGACCTGAGCACAGAGCCGCGCCTCGGCGCCGTTGTCGATGCAGAAGGGCGTGATGCGCGTGCTGTCGCCCATCTGCACGACAACGGCTTGGCGCAGATTCCAACTGGCCCAGCGCGGATTGACCGAACTCACCTGCAGACGGTCGAGCGTGCCCGACCAGGCGCTCGCATCACCACCGCCATGCGCTTGCGCCGTCAGTTCGCCCTGCGCGGTCTGCAGGCGTGCCTGCCATTGCTGTGCCGACCATCGACCGTCGACTTGCACCGCCAGTGCGGTCAGCGCTTGTCCCGCGAGACTCAGCTCGCTGCCGGACACATCGAACCTCAAGGGGGCATCGCCGCCCCAACCCAGCCGTCCTTGACCCGTCAGTGTTTTGGCTGCGAGACCGGAAACCGCCAGATCGCGCGCCTTCGCATCGATATCCAGGCGCGGCGCATCCCGCGTCCCGCTCACGCCCAGGTGTGCCTCAATCCGACCCTGCATCGGCATGCCAGGCAAGCGCAAGGCCGCCAGATCCCAGTCCTGCAATCGCCATTCGCCCTGCAGCTCGTCCGCCAGCGACAGGTCACCGCGCAGACGCCCGCTGCCGACGTTCAACGCGGCACTGAGTTGCGCTTCATCACGCGCCTGCCAATGCAGTTCGACCTCGCCCGCCAGTGCGGTGTCCTGCAGTTGACCCTGCAGTTCGCGAACCTGCAGTCGACCCTCGGTGCGGTCGTCCTGCCAGCGCCCCTCGCTTTGCAGTTGCGCGCTCAGGCTGCCCGCCCAGTCGGGCCACCCCAAGGCGGGATTCAACTGCTGCGCCTGGGCATCGAGCTGCCATTGCCAGCCGTCTGCCCAGTCCAGTTCGGCACTGCCTTCGAGTCTGCCGTGGGCATCCGCGTCGGTGCGCCCGCTGTCGATCTGCAGCGACGGAATCGCCAGATGCGAACCCTGCAGCGCGGCGGTGGCCTGGATCGCGGCGCGATGCGGGGGCCGCAAAAGGACCACATCGGTGTGCATCTGCAAGGCATCCGTCGGGCCTTCGATCTTCACGTCACCATCAATCTGCACCTCGCCCAGATCCGCCATCGGCCAGCGCAACGCGGTCGCGTGCCACTGCAGCGCGTGGGTCTGTGTCGCGTTGGTGGCAAGTTGACCGGATGCCGTCAACAGACCCTCGCCGACCTTCAGTTGCATGCCCTCGATTTGCCAGCCCTGCGCGGTCTGCACGGCCTGCATCGGTGCCAACTCAAAACGCACGTCGCCATGACGCGCCACCGCTTCGGTTTGCAGCAGCAGAGCGTTCGACGCACCGCTCAGCTCGCCGGTCCAGTGAATGTCCTGCCAGATCGCCTCGTCGCCGACGGGCAGTGTCCACGCCGCGCTGTCCAGTTGCCATTGGCCCGTGGGCTGCTGCAGCAGATCACGCGCCGCCAGTTGCAATCGGAGCTGTTGCGCGTTGTCCGTGCTTTGCGCCTGCAGGTCCATTTGCGTCAACCGCAAATCACCGCGCAGTGCGGCATTCACCTGCTGCGGCCAGCCCGCAGGCATCGATGCCGAGGCCAGCCATTGCAGCGTGAGTTGGTGTTGCCATTGCCGCGTCGTGTCGATGTCGCCCTGCAGGCGCACGCTGCTTTGCGGCACCTCGACCGACTGCGCCGCCTCGCCACTTCGCAGGTGCAGGTCTTCGATGTGCAGGCGACCGTCGCGCAAGGCGAGTTGCAGCGTGGCGTGCTCGATCCATGGTGGACATATCTCGGCGCTGTCCGCACTCGGTGATGTCGTCAGTGACTGCACGGCCAGTCCCGTCACACTCGCGTGCAGCGCCAGATCCAGTGGCGCGTCCAATGCGGGCAAGGCCGCAGGCCCGGCATTCGCCGCTGCGCCGCTCGGCCACGTACGTATCTGCACCTGTTGCAGATCCAGCGCCTGCACGTTCAAACGTAGTGGCCAGCCCAGTTCGGCGGTGGCACGCAGATTGGCGTGCTCAACGAACACCTCCAGGCCCTCAGCGACATAGCGCAGGCCATCGATCCGCACGCCATCGCTCAGCACGCCATCGACGGCGGTCCAGTGCAGGTGCTCGCTACCCAGTTGCCGCTGCGCCAGCGCCAACAGTTCATCCCGCCCCGCGACGCTGTGCTGCGCCCATTGCAGCAGCATCCACGGCGTACTGAACAACAGCAGCAGGAATGCAGCGAGCAGCAGGAGCGCAGCGCGCCAGCGTCGCGAGCGCTGCGCAGGGGATGGGCTCGACACGGACTGCTCGCTCATCGCTCCGGCCCGATTCCCAGGTGCAACTGCCAGCCGCGCTGCGGATCATCCAGACCGTGCCCGAGATCAAGCCGCACCGGTCCAATCGGCGAGCGCCAGCGCAAACCCAGTCCCACGCCGACCCGCAATCCCTCGCTGACCTCGTTGAAGGCGTTGCCCGCGTCGACAAAGCTCGCCATGCCCCATTGCTCGTCGAACATGTGCTCGTATTCCAGGCTGCCGACCAGCAGATTGCGCCCGCCGATGGGATCGCCTGCGGCGTCCTGCGGACTGATTTCCTGATAGGCGTAGCCACGCACGCTGCGATCACCACCTGCGTAGAAACGCAGACTGGTCGGCAGACCCTGGATATTGCCGCCAAACGTGCGGCCAAACTGGCCTCGCGCGATCACGCGTCCCTGCTCACCCCAGCCGCGTACCCAGCGCGCCGAACCGAGCAACTGCGCAAAGCTGAAATCCGAGCCAAAGGCATCACTGCCCAGCCTTACTTCGCCGCTCGCGGAAAACCCGTGCCGCGCATACAGGGCATCGTCATACCGCGCCAGACTGGCCTGCAGCGCCGGATAGACCAGCAGCGCGGTGGCATAGTCGCCCAGACTGCGCGCCCGCAAATAGCGCTCGCGCAAGGCATGCAGGCTGACGCCCAAGGTCCATTCGCCAAAGCGTCCATCGCGACCCGCGACCGCTTCGCTGATGCGATTCTCGACGCTGTCGGTGCTTTCCTTGCGATAGCCCAGACCGACAAAGTACCAACCATCGAACCAGCGATAGGCCGGGATGCGATAGGCGCTGTCGAAGCGCGGATTGACCTGCGACCACTGCAGGCGATTGCTCCATTTGTGGCCGCGCGCATTCACCCAACGGCGATCCAGTCCAAGCAGAAACCCCGCCCCCGAGTCGGTGCCATAGCTCAGGCCCGCGCTGTAGATCGTGCGTCGCGACGGACTGAGGTCAACCGTCACCGGCACCTGATCGCCGTCGGCCATCTCGATCTGCGGCTGGATGTCGATCAGACCGAAATAGTCCAGATCGGTCAGTCGCTGGTGCACGCCCAGCAAGACGTCCACGTCGTAGGGCTCGCCCGTGTGTTCACCGACGGCACGCGCCAGCACGCGCGCATCGATGTGACTACCGTCGACATACAGCGGTCCAAAGCGATAGCGCCGACCGCTCTGCCATTGCAGGTCGACATCCGCCGCCGAATCGGCACGCGTGACCTCGACGCGCGCCTTGACCAGTTCGGCATCGAAATAGCCATGCGCCGCCAGCTCGGACTCGATATGCGCCTTGCTGCGACTGTAGGTGGAATGCACGAAGCGTTTGCCGATGCTCGGCTTGAACGCCGCGATGGCTTTCTGGATGCGCGCATCGTCGCTGGCCGCACCCTCGACCACGACACTGCGCCGCCGCAGCTTGGTCGACACGCCGCGCGTCACCGTGATGGTCACCTTGGCGCCCTGTGGCGACGGCAGCAGTTGCACATCGACCGTAGGCGTGTAGTACCCGAACGGCTCCAACGCCTTGCGTACCTCGGCCGGCGTCTTGCGGATCAACCAGCCCAAGCGTCCCTCGGGCAGGTCGGCGCGCTCCTCGGGCGGCAACTGGAACAAGGTCACCATGGCCCGCACGTTGTCGGCCTGCTCGCCTTTCAACCCGCTCAAGTCGATCTGCGCCAAGCCGTCGGCTTGGGCATTCGATGCAAGAACAAGCAACCACGCCAGGCGATGAACCCACCGTCGCCTACCATTTCTGTGCCATCGACCAGACAAATCAGTGCCTCTATGCAACGCGATTGGACGCCGCAAGGATACTCGTCCCGCCGAAAATCATCGGGCATGACAAGCTAGGCGGCGGACCCGATGCATACATCCCTGAATGTCTGACGTCACCCAGCATCGGATTGACGTCGACCACGCAACGCCACCGGAAGTAGGGCGGACGATCCTCGCACCCATCGAACTTGCCCCCCGATGGCTCAGGGATCTCATTGGCCGCGCAGAGGGCGTTCGCCGACTTGAACCCGTCGCCGACTTCCTGCGCAACGGGCGTTGGCGGGGTGAGTGAGCGGTGCGATGCGCCATGTTGAGGTCAACATGTGCGTGCCGGTCAATCAGGTCATTGTGATCAATGCGATCTTCCGAAATGGCTTCGAGTAGCCGTTCCTCGGTGCAACCGTAACCGCGCCCACACCAAGGCGCACCGATCAATTGGTCGTATGGCAACGGCAGGAGCGCGCCTCTTTTCGCGTAATAACTTTCGCGAGCCAAGGAGCCCGCCGTGAAACCACCCGTCTGCATTTGGTTGCGCGACCAGGATCTGCCTGCTGCAGGCGGCGGCGTGCTTGTCTACCCAGGCCCGCGCCGATCCGCAGTGGCAGCTTTGGGAGAAATGATGGCATTACCCGCGATAACAACGGCTATGAGCAGGGGACTTTGGTCGTTGACGGCAACCGGGTATTTACCGCCACGCCCGACGGCAAGGTCTGGTACCTAGATGTCGACGCGGTGCGCATCTTCCTCGACGGCTTCGAGCCCTGAGCCTGGGACGGTGCTTCGAGCCGCTCGAACGGCACCGCCTGACCACTTCGCACGTCGCAGTCACGTCTCACCCACAGCCCACAACCACCCCGCACCATCGTCACTGGAGGTTCACCATGTCCCGTTTCGTTCTCATCCGCTTTCTTGTGGCGCTCGCCTTAGCTTCGCTCAGCAGTCTGGTCTGCGCTGAGGGCAAGGTCACCGGTCGCTTCGTGGTCAACGGTGTTGAGGCCCACTTGCAACAGGTTCGTGCTATCGAGGAGGCGCTCGACGCAAACGGCACCACGGGGTACTCGCTTCTGCTGTCCGCACAAGCCGCATCAGGGGCGATAGCAGCGTGGCGAACGGGTGATCCCGCCGAGCAGGGTGACTTCATCTATTTGAGTCTGGAGAAGAATGGGCGCGTCTGGATCGCGGAGCTTGGGCATACCGCCGCAGAAAGTGGCCGATTCGGAGTGGTCACCGAAGTCAGCACCTCGGACTTCCATGTCCAAGACAAACACTTGAAGGTCAAGCTGAGCAGCAATGGCGAGCAGGTGTTTACCGACGACACCTTTGCCATTGATCTCACCATTGAAGCGATGATCGAGTAGTCGTTGCGACGGCTTTGTGCGTCAAACGGGCCGGTTTTCTGTCCCCGGCAAGTGGCGCTATCAGCGGGTTCGCGACCAGCGGGATGCCGGGATCTCAAAGGGGTCACGAGGCGGGATGCGTTTTGATTCGCCAATCATCGCGACCGACGCGCTGTCCGCCTGTTGCCGTGTCAGTCGCCTTCGCGGAAATCCGTAGATCCCAGCAGAATCCAGACGGAGGCTTCAGCATGTGGCATCGCACTGCGGCGTTGATTCGGTCCGCGCGGAAGCGTCCGTGTCTGCCACCCAACGCAAGTGGCATCGTCCTACTACGGCCACTCCTCGCATCCATCTTCGCTCTCGCCGCGGCTCGAGTGCGGGTTGTCTTGCGGCCCGGACTCCGTGCGCTGGCGATGCAAACCCGCATCGGGCCAATCAATGACCCAGCTGTTCCCGAGTACCCAACAGCTGACGCGGGTCGTCGCGAACGCGCGGATCACTTTGGCCGTCATCACAAACGCCAGGCCGCCGCACCTTCCCCTCGCACACCGGGACGGATTCAAATGCACCGCAAACTGCACCATCCATGCACGACCCTTGCACTGGCTGCTGTACTGACCAGCCCTGTCGGACATGCGGCCACCACGCGTTGTGTCTCCGATGTGGCGGGTCTCGACGCCGCCCTGAAGGAGTGGGTGGTTACGGCACCCGATGCGGACGCGCGTTTCGTGATCCAGATGCAGTCTGGTAACTACGCGCTGCCTGCGAGTAGCGTCTCGGAGGTCTACCAGTACAGTTCGACGACCCCCGTCGCGCTGGAGCTACGCGGCGGATACGCCAGTGCCTGTACTGATCGCACACTGGATGCACGCAACACCGTGATTGACGGTGGTGGCTTTGCGAATGCGCGCCTGCACCTGCTCAACGTCAACCAGGATGCGCTGATTGAAGGGATCAGCTTTACCGGTTTGACCGGCGGCGTGCAGATCATCCATCGATTGGAAGCCCCTGCCACTGGCCATCATTTCCGCGTATCCCACGCTCGCATCGTCGGCAACATCGCCGCAGACTTCCTGACCTACACGATGCGGCTGTGGGGATTCGGCAATGCCAGCGGTGCCGAGGTTGTGCTCGACAACAGCCTGATCGCCGACAACCTGACCAGCAGCAGCACGCCCGTTCTGCTCAGCACCGGGAACAATGGTCGAATCGCGGTCAACTCCAGCAGCGTCACCGGCAATATCGCCAGCTCCGGGGCATCGATGTTGAGCCTGCAACATTGGAACGCGGTGAGCGGTCTCGACATCGTGTTCGACTCCAGCATTGCCTGGAACAATGGCAGTGGCGCCTTCGACCTTGATGTCAGCAACGCCCCAATACCCCCTCGCATCGACTTCGGCCTGATCGGCCAACTACGCGGCGCGCTGGCGATGGGTTCCAGCTATCTCAGCGAGGATCCGCAGTTCGCCAATCCCACCGCGGGTGAATACCGCTTGGCCCCGGGATCACCGGCCCTTGAGGCCGGTAATCCGATGCCCGCCGACGCGCTGCCCGATTTCGACCTGATCGGCAGCCCACGTGTACAGGGCGTGGTACCGGATTTGGGCCCCTTCGAGGGCGAGTTCAGTGAACGTGTCTTCGTCAATGGTTTCGAGTAGGCGTGCGCGAAAGTCAGATGCCCTCGTCGGCGGGTTCCTCCCAGTTGACCGGATAGTTGATCGTCACTGATCGTGCACAGCACGCGTCGTGTGTCGTTCGACGACAGTCGATAGCGTCCCGAGATCGCTCATACCAAACTGCTTGGTGATCGCACAGCTCGGGGCGTGACGAATTCGACACCTCGACCACCCCTTTTCGCACTGAAGACCTTCCAGTACTGTCTTCCACCGGACAGCACGATTCCATCCCGAAATCGGTATCCCCTTATGCGAGCGACCTATCGAATCTCCGAGCAAGACTATGTAGACACGTTGGCGCTGTTCGCCAAGCTCTCACCTCGGATGTCACTTGCTTTGGGTGTTGCAGCACTAGCCTTGGCGCTTCTTTCGATTTTCGGCTCGCCTACATCGCGCGGCGTCGCCATGGGCGCGTTGATAGGCGGCATGATTGTGTTGGTCATTGGGCGATTCTTCGCGTCTCCCCTGCTGGCCCGCAGGCACTACCGGAAATACAAGGCCATCCAACAAGACCTGGCCGTTGAACTCGCCGAGAATGGCATTCGTTTTTTCGCTCCGACGGGCGAAGTCATCGTTACGTGGGACCAAATATACAAGTGGCGGCAGAACGCGACGTTTGTGTTGATCTATCCCATGCCGCGACTCTTTCACATCATCCCCTGCTCGGTGGTGGCCCAAGGTTTTGATCTCCAAGCGCTGACCGATGCCTTGGTCGCGCACGTCGGCAAACCCGAATGAATCCGGTGTGGGCTCGCGGCACAACCTTGGGAGTGATGAAATGCCGTGTGCCAGATGTTTGCGGGTAGCTGCGCGCCGCATGATCCACGGCACCGACAACATCTCGCGCAACGCACACCGCATTCCGTTCTACACGTCCCTGAGCCTGGCCGCATGCGCGCGGCTCGGACATGTTGTCGGAGCGGATGCCAAACGCCCGGCAGCAGCCGGGCGTTTGGGTGTCACCGATCAGTCAGCCGAGGATCAGAACTTCAGTTCGGCGCGGGCATACATGAAGCGACCGCCCGGCAGATCGTAGTTCGACGGATCGTAGCCATTCAGCGAGCAGGACAGGCAGATCGGCGGGTCCTTGGCGAACACGTTGTTGATGCCGAAGGTCAACTGCGTGCCACCCAGCACCGGCGCCTTCCAGCCGACTTGCAGGTCGTGGTAGGTCGTCGAGCCAAGGTGGTTGGTGCCTGCCGTCTGATCCGAGCAGACCGGGAACGAAGCCGTATCGCCGCACTCTTCGGTCATGTCACTGATGTGGCGCAGCGTCCAGGCCGCAGTCAGATCGCCCATGGCCCAGTTCACACCAAGGTTGCTGCTCCATTCCGGCAGGCCGGTGTCGTTGACTTCCACGCCCACCGCACGCGGCTGCACGGTGCCGATGCCGTCGATGGCCAGGTAGTCGTTGACCACGGTGTTCTGCCAGGACACCCGGAAAGTGCCGAGATCGGTTTCCGGCAAGGTCCAGAACACGTCGATGTCGAAACCATCGGTTTCGATGCTGCCGAAATTGACCAGCCGATTCTCGAAGCTGCCGATCACACCGGTCGACGCACGGGTGATGCCATCGCAGTACTGTGCGGCCAGCGTTTCCACGCACAGGTCCAACTGGGTCTGCGCATCGATGGCCTGGATCGCGCCGTCGATCTCATGCTTGTAGTAGGTGACTTCCAGATCGAGTCGATCCGACCACGCGGTGTCAGTGGCGAAATCCGGACTCCACACCATGCCGAAGGTCAGGCTGTCGGCCGATTCCGGGTCGAGATCCGGGTTGCCGCCGGTGGTGACCGAAATCTGCGAGTTGGCCTGTTGGGCACCCACCGGCACACCCAGCGCGGCGCAGTTGGCCGCCGAGCCTTCCGGTGCGGAACCGTCCAGACCGATCAGGCAGGGATCGTCGAGCTCGGCATCGAAACGCGCCGCCGAGCCAAACAGTTCACCGATGGACGGCGCACGGAAGCCCTGGGCCCAGGTGCCGCGCAGCAGGAATTCCTTGCTGAACTGCCAGCGCAGACCGGCCTTGGCGGTCGTCTCGCCGCCAAACGTCGAGTAGTCCGAATAGCGCCCGGCCAGACTGAGATCGAGTCGCGAGTCGCCAGAGGCATAGATTGGCACGTTGAATTCGGCGAAGTACTCGTCGACGTCGTATTCACCCGAGGTCGGCAGCGAGGCCACACCGTTGTATTCGCCCGCGACGGTCAGTGCATCCGGCATGTACCAGCCGTCCAGCACGCGATGCTCGTAACCGGTGGCGAACGACAGCGCACCCGCAGGCAGGTCGAACAGATCGCCACTCAGGTTGGCCGAGAACACCTGCAGATTGTTTTCGCTGCTGTCGCGCACGATGGGCTGGATATAGGCCAGCATCGCCGGTGTGATCGAACCGGGACCGCTGAAGATGTCGAGCGGCACGCAGGCGGGATCAGCATTGCAGCCCGCAATCGGACCGAGCGCGGTGTAGATGCGGCGGATGTTGTAGCTGCCGTAGTTGGTCTGATCGGCCTGATTCGAGCTTCGCACGTAGTTGGCGTCCCAGAACAGGCTGCGATCCGCGAAGTCGAATGTCCCTTCCAGGCCGGTGGCGAAGTACCAGGTCTGCACGTCCTGATAGAACTCGCGTGCCCCGCCCTCCACCGGTCGACGCGCGGCCAGGATCAGGTTGGCACCCTCTCCCGCCGAGATCAGATCGAAACCGAATGGGTTGTAGGGATTGCTGGCCGAGATGACGATGTTGTCCATCCAGTAATTGCCGTTGCCCGGACCGAGGAACATCGGCTCTGGCGCGGCCTGATTCTTGGAATCGCGCTGGTTGAACAGGGTGCGCATGTACCAGGACACCGAATCGCTGAACTCGAAACGCGCCTGACCGAACACGCCCTTGCGCTCGCTGGGCGTCAGCATCAGGTTGTATTGCGCGTAGTTGAAGCGGTTGGCCGTGGTGAACGGGATGAAATCGTCGGGGTAACTCGGACCATTCGGATAGAACTGGCCGTTCGGCGTGGTGATGCTGACCGTCTCGCCGGTGTTCGGATCGGTGAACACGAAGCGACCGTTGGGCGTCGCCGACGAACCGAAGGCCAGGCCAGTGCCCGGCTTCGGCACGCCCGCATTTTCATACTCGGTGGAGCTGATGCCGTCCTGTTCGGTCAGGCTGGCCGACAGGAAGAAGCTGTAGTTGTCGCCGTTACCGCCAAACGCCACTTCGCCGGATTTGGTCGCGCCACCGGCTTCGAACTCGCCGTAATACACCGAGGCAGAAGCACCGTCGAATTCGCGCCGGGTGATGATGTTGACCACACCGGCGATGGCATCCGACCCGTAGATCGAGGACGCACCGTCTTCGAGCACTTCGATGCGCTCAATGATGGCGACCGGAATGGTGTTCAGGTCGGTGGAACCGGACACGCCGGAGGCCGAGGATTCATTGACCCAGCGCAGGCCGTCGACCAGCACCAGCACGCGCTTTGAACCAAGGTGACGCAGATCGACCGTGGCCGACCCGGCACCGACGCCGCTGCCATCCGGCGGGAAGCCGAAGTTGCCGCTGGAATTGAAGCGGGTGTTGAGCGACGAACCCGAGCCGGTGATCTGCTGGATCAGGTCGCCGACCGAGGTCAGCCCCGAACGCGCGATGTCCTCGCGCGAGATGGTCATGACCGGCGTTTGTCCTTCGATCTCGACCTTCTTGATGCGCGAACCGGTGACCTCGACGCGATCCAGTGCTTTGGCTTGCTCGTCCTGGGCGACGCCCAGTGCGGGCAGCAGAAGCAACGGCAAGGCATAGCGAACAGCCACACTGAGGCGGTTGGAACGGAATGACGACATGATTTCCCCTCTTGGAAAGTGGACGATGGCGGTATGGTTTTTTTCGTGCTGGGGCGTCCCCACGCGATCCAGCGGCACCGTTGTAAGGAAATTGTAAAAAAGCTGCAAGAGCGAACAATTCGACACCTTGCTGAACCAATCGTCCGCCAGCGGGTCAGCGCCAACCCACCACCCACGTCGCGCGCCGCATGAATCCCTTTGTTCACGAAGATTGGTTGCATTGGCGCACACGCTGGCGACGCTGGTGGGCGTTACCGGGACAGTCTCTGTGGATCGCCGTCGTGCTGCTGGGATCGGCGGCAATGCTGCTCTGGTGGAGTCGCCCACTACTGAGTTCGCCACCGTCGTGGCTGGTGACCTCATGGCAGCATTCGCCGCGCGTGATCGTGGCGCTGTGGATCGTGCTGTGCGGACAGTGGCTTTGGCGCCAGCGTCGCCACATCGCAAGGCGCGCGACGCAAGGCTGGATGGCGAACTGGCCGGGCGTGGCGCGCGCCGAGCGGTCGTATGCGGCCGCACAGTTGCTTGCGCGCGCATTTCTGCTGGCGGCGCTGCCGCTCATCGGCTGGCTGCGCGGTGCGCCGCAGATCGGCTGGCTGTGGATCGCCATCGGCGCACCCGTACTCTGGGCCTTGCTGTTGCCATGGATGGATGCCAGCGCACCCGCCTTGGCCGACAACCGACGACCGCCAGGCCCACGCCCATCGCGGGCACAGCGAGCGCCGCGATTCGCCGACTGGCAGCGTGCCGCCGCCAGCGCACACAAGACCGCCCGCGTACAGGCGATGTTGGCCTTGCCTGCCCTGTTGCTGACCCCGGCGGGCATGTCCGGTCTGGCACTGATCATCAGCCTGATCGCCCTGTTCGTGCTCAGTCGCGCGCTGCACACCCAGCAAGTGGCACTCGCGGTCCTGCCGCGTGCCCAGCAGTGGCTAGATACCCAACCGCGCTATCCCGCGTTGCGCCGCGAGCTGCTGCGCTACCCGCTGTGGCAGGGCACACGCACGATCCTGATCCTGGTCGCCGCCCTGTGGCTGGCCGGACTGCGCGGCGAAGTCAGCCTGCTGGTCGGGCTCGCCCTGCTTGGCTGGCTTCTCTTGCAGGCGCTGATCCACTACCGCTGGCGCGCCGAACCACGTCGCGTCGGCATCAGCCTGAGCGTGCACCTGGTCAGTTGGGGTCTCGTTTCGCAGGTGTTTTCGCCTGCGCTGATCCCGCTGGCGTTGCTGCAGATGATTCACCAATGGAGAGCCCGATGAGCCATCCCCGCCTGCAGATCCAGGATCTGCGACTCCGCTATGGTCACAGACAGGTCCTGCACGACCTGCACTGGGAGATCGAGGCCGCGCAACTGATCGCCCTGATTGGTCCGAACGGCAGCGGCAAGACCTCCCTGCTGCGCAGCGTGGCGGGCAGTCTGCCGGTGCAGCACGGTCGCATTCTGGTCGATGGTCACGCGGCGGGCAGCGAGTCCGCGCGGCATGCGCTGGGCTACGCGGTCAGCGTCGAAGTCCTGCCCGCCGAACTCAGCCTGAGCGATTGCATCCAACTGCTGGCACAGGTGCGTGGTGTGGCAGGCCTGGATGCGCCCACGCAGGCGCTGGCAGATCGCTTCGGGCTGGCGAACTGGTGGCATACACCGGTGGAAGCCTGCTCGCTCGGCACACGGCAGAAACTCTCGGTGCTGCTCGCCCTGCTCGGCGCGCCGCGCCTGATCGTGCTGGACGAAAGCCTCAACGGCCTCGACCCCGCCAGCGCCCGCCATCTCAAACGTCATCTGCGTGAGCGCGTCGACGGTGACCGCAGCAGCGTGATCCTTGCCACACATGGACTCAGCGCCACCGAACACGATGTCGACCGCGTCGCCCTGCTGCTCGATGGCCGCATCGCCCACCAGTGGACCCAGACCGAACTGCGCCACGCCCGCACACAGGGCGAATCGCTGGAAGATCTGGTGGCGGATCGGATGGAGCAGGCGACCTGAAGTCGATCTGGCTGCCATCCAAGCGCGATACCGTTCGATGTCGGGCTCTGACGTGACCTGTCACCGTCCTCGGAGCCTCGGCCTACTCGCTCACGTCGTGCTCGATCATCCGGAGAATTTTGCAGATCGCTTGCATGATCTCGACAAATTCCTCGACATCGGAATCGCTCAATTGCTCTCTTCCGCCACATCGAGCGGACCCTCGCGGCGCGCACATCAGCCTAAGTGCTTTCGATAACTTGTCGGCGAGAATGACAAGACGAACGCCATGTTCCTGAAGGGCATGCTCCAGACAGTACGTCGCGACGAGGCGTATCTGCTCGTCGAAGCCCGTCTTGTCCCCCAACGCGGCATGATCCAATCGACTCGCGACGCTGCGAAGCCGGATCTCCAGCTCGAATTGCGCTGGCGCGCAGCGGCTAGCCAGCTTTCGCTCTGCACTCGTGGCAGTCCCAATCTCCTCGGCGCATGCCGAGGCATTGTCGGCATGGCGCTCGTCAGCGCGCTCATCGACGTCGTTCCACGCATCTCGAAACGGTGTCACAGACAGTTCATGCCACGGCACAGGAAACGCGCCCGCCTCAATCTGGCGATGTAGTTCTTTGATCGCCAAATCACCGCCGAAAGTCGCCAACGCGGCATTGTCGATCTGTTGTAGATACTCAAGCGCACCGGTCGCGTCGCGTAGGAAGTCTCCATTCTGCGCATACAGAACGTCTGCAGGGTGCGCATGCAGCGCCCGCAGCAACCCTGCAGCCTCCACTGCTGAACCGCAGGTCTCGGCGCTGAGACAGGCCGCACTGGCCTGATCGATCACCGTTTGTGCTACGCGTGCTTGATCGAGTAGCCCATCCACGCCGGCCTGATATTCCTTCGCTGCCAACGACCCCAGATGATCCGGCATATCAAACTGCGCCAACTGATCGGCGAACCCTTGCGACGAGCACATGTCTCGGGCGCACATCGTCACGGCATCGCGTTCGGCGAAATACTCTGCGGACGGGATCGCACGCAAGCATTCCCGAGCAACCGACATGGCACCGAACTCATCGCGAAGGCGCCTGATCCCCATCGCGTCTTCGATCAAGCGGCGTGGGGACAGATGACCGACAAGATCCTCCAGCGCCACACCGCGAGCGCCCTCCAGCAGTTCTTCTTGATACCGATTCACAGGCCAATTCCTTCATTGACGTTTGCGCACAACACATTTTGTGCGCAAAATGTGCACATTTTCAAGCACAGAGTCACTACCATGCCCTCCGCAGCCGTTCCTTTCTCGAATTTCCTGGACACCCTGAAGGACCAGAACGCAAGAACCGCCTTGTCACCAGAACGACTGGCGAATGCACTTGAGCTGCCCCTGCAACGTCTGGCGAGCTTGGCGCATGTGCATCGCAATACCGTGAGCCTGGCTCCAACCTCACCGAAGTTGCAGGACGCCATGGTCGATGTGGTACGCGTGCTGTCCGCCGCCCACGCCTTGACCGGCGATATCGACCGCGCCCTGTTCTGGTTCCGCAACCAACCCATTTCCGAGTTCGACCACTTCACACCCATGCAATTGGTGGAGCAGGGCAAGGTGCAGGCGCTGATCAACTACGTTGAATCGATCAGCGCCGGGGCCGCCGGGTGATCTTGAGCTCGCTTGACGGTAGCGAGCCGTTCTACCGCGCACATACACCGCAGTGGGCCAGCCAGCCTTTGAGCGGCGCGGGTGCCGCGCTGCACGGCGGGCGCTTGAACCGACGCGGGACGCATGCGCTCTACCTTTCGTCATCGGTGGACACGGCGCTTGCCGAGTACCAGCAACTGTCCTCGTTGATGCCACCCTGCACGCTGGTGACGTACCGCGTGGTATTGCAACGTGTTGTGGACTTCCGTGCTGGATATGACCCGCGTCATTGGTCGCCGCTTTGGCAGGAACTCTCCTGCAACTGGCGACGCTTGGCGCTACTTGAGGAGACAGAGCCGCCAAGTTGGCTGCTTGGTGACGACGTACTTCGCGCTGGTCATGCGGGCATTCTGTTTCCTTCCGAACGATCCCACGGCGTCAATCTGGTCATCTATCCGGATGCATTGGGCCCGCAGGACCAGCTGACCGTCTACGACCCGGACGGTGCATTGCCGAAGGATCGTCGAAGTTGGCACATTCCACCGGAATGATCGCGACACGCACTCGATCCGCGACTCCACGGCACGACTTCGACCGCGTCGCCCTGCTGCTCGATGGCCGCATCGCCCACCAGTGGACCCAGAACGAACTGGGCCACGCCCGCACACAGGGCGAATCGCTGGAAGATCTGGTGGCGGATCGGATGGAAGCATCGACCGCACCGTCGGTGATCGACCGCCACGCCGGACCGCAAGCGCTGCCGTAAGACGGGCCCGCTACAACGTCCGTCGATGCAAGCACCGGATTTGCCTCATTCGCGTGGGCCAGCGAGCCTGTCGGACGTTCGACGTCGACGGGCTCGTGGACATCCTGCGATGCGTGGCGCGTGGTCGCTGTCGACGTCTGCGGTCAATCGCTGCACGCATGTCCCAACAGGGCGGAGAGTCGCACCAGATCCAGTGCGCCGGAACCGTATTCAGGTTGGGTGCTCTGCCATGCGACATGGATCGCGTTGTCGCCATCAGCCCGAACGGTGAGCGTTCCCCATGCGTCGTGGACCACGTCAGCGGGATTGAATCCCGGAGGAAACTGTCCGCCGCGGGTCGTTTCCATGGCCAAGGTTGCACGGTCGCCCTCGATGGGGCCTGCACCAAGCAGCCAGACCTGTTCGCCGTTCAAATACGCGAACCAGATCGCGACCAGGTATTGCGATCCAGGCGGGCCGATGATCTGCGTCTGCAAGCCGTGACCGTCCTGACTGGGGTCATACCACGTGCCGCTATGGCAATCGTTGAGGGCGGTCACCCGCTCGGTGGCTGCCGAAATCGCCGACAGCCGCACGAGTGGCATGCTGCCGCTGGAAAAGCCGTCTCGCGTTGGCGTCCAACTGGCCGTGCCGCGGTCCGCACTGTCAAAGTGCAGCGTGACCTCACCCCAGGGTTCCTGTTGGACGGTCGTCGGGTCGAAGTTGGGCGGAAACTCGCCACCGCGAGTGATCGTCAACGGGATCGTCGCGCTGTCACCATCCGCCTCGCCAGCGCCGACCAACCAGACCTGCTCGCCATGGAGGTAGGTGTACCAGGTCGCGATCACACCGGGCACACCGGCGATGTTGGTGGCTTCGACAAACCAGCCGTGACCGTCCTGCGCGGGATCGTAGAACGCCCCCGACAGGTCCGCAGCAATGCGATAGCTCGGTATGCCATCCAGCGAACTCAGCGGCACCCGCCATGCGCCGCGACCGTAGGTGAAGGCGTACAGATGCATGGGACTGCCTGATGTCGGACCCGGACCGATCGCCAGACGCTCGACGATCACGTTGGCGAAACCGCCGCTTTCGCGAGCCCAGTGCTGTCCCCCGTCCAGGGTGACGAACACGCCAATGTCGGTGCCGATGTAAAGCCGTTGACGGTTGCCAGGGTCCACCACGAGATGGTGTACCGGAATATCCGGCAGCGCACCGTTACCAACGCCATCGATGGCCGTCCATGTCGCACCGGCATCGACGCTGCGCCATACATGTGCACCACCGAACGTGGAGTAGGTTGCATACGCCAGATTGGCGTCGGCCGGATCGAAGGTCAGCGAGGATACCCAGCCACTGCGCGGCGACACGGCGGCGAACGTGGTGGAAGCGGTGCTGCTCGCCGCGATCTCGCTACGGAAGATCGCCCGCTGGTTACCAAGCAGGATCCGGTTGTTGTTCACCGGAGACAATCCAATGGCCGAAATGCGATCGGTAAAGCTGCCCCCGAGCGAAGCGCTTGCCGCCACCCAGTTGCGTCCCTGATCGGTGGTTCGCCAAAGCCGCGAGCCGCCGGCGTACAAACGATTCGGCGACAGCGGATCGAGCACGAACGGCATGATGAATACCGTCTCGTCCACGATGCCGTTGGTGGCGCGCACGAACGCGCTGCCATTGATCGACCGATGGATGTTGACGTTCTGGTAACTGACATACAGGGTGCTGTCGTTGCGCGGGTCGATGGCGACGCTGGCACCATCGCCACCAAAGATGTGGTTGAAGGTGTTGCCCGCCGAGAATGGGTTCTGCAGCAAGGTGCCGTTGTCCTGGGTGCCACCCAGCCAAACGCGACCGGAGGCACTGACGGCGCCCGTGTAGAACTGGCTGCTGCCCAGTCCTTGTTCGATGGTCGTCCAATGCACGACTCCGCTGCCGCGACCACAGGCGGCCTCGGGGCCGGTACGAACGGGGCCAGCGTCGTTCGCGGTGTAGGCGACACCGCCATCGTTTGTGCTGTAGAGACGGCGCGTGCCCTGGGCGTAGTTCGGATGGAACTTGAGCAAATGCTGATCGGCGTGGATCTCGCCTGTGCCGCCATCGTCCAGCCACCAATAGGACGCCTTGCCGAAACTGCGCCCACCGTCGTTCGAGCGATATAGCTCCATGCCGCCGACCCAGACGATTTCGGGGTCGAGCGGATTGACCGCGATGGCCTGGTTGTACCAGCCGGCACTGTAGGCATCGAAGCGGCCGAAGCCACAGCGCACGGCCTCAAAGCCATCGGCATAGCTGAGCAGGTAGGTCGACAGCACGTCCGAACTGGTGTTGCGGAGACGGGCTTGCCAAGTTCGTCCGCCGTCTTCCGACCGGAACAGCGCATGCAGTCCATTGTCGTAGTCGCCAAGACCATCGCCATTGCGGTCGGGACCTGGTTGGGTACTGGCCGCCAAGGCGTACAGGATGTTCGGGCTGGATGGTGCGACCGCGAGCGAGGTCCGGCCCATGCCTGCTTCAGTCAGTACCACCTGCCAGTCTGGCGTGCCACGCGCGTCATCGGTACGGAACACGCTGGCCGGACATGGCCCATCACAGCTTGCCGGTACGACCGTGCCAGGCAACCAATAACGGTCGTCTTCCGAGCGCGACGCGCAGCTGGCCAGCAGGGTGTCGCTTTCCGGAAGCAGCTCAAGATCGGTGCAACCCTCGTACTGGAGTGCGCCCCCCGCATCGACCGGACGCAGGATCTGGGTGAAGCTGAAGCCGCCGTCATCCGAACGCCAGACGCCGGTATTGGTTGCGGCGTAAAGGCGTTGGTGGTCGCGTGGGCTGATGAGCAGATCGGAGACATAGCGGAAATCCACCGTCTCGGTAGCCAGCAACGGACGCCAGTGCTGTCCGCCATCCTCGGACTTCAGGATGCCCTGCCCCCACATCGCCGCGAAGGGTCGCTCGTTGTTGCGGTATAGCTCGCCGGTGCCCGCGTAGAGGGTGTCCGGCACCACCGGATCGATCACCAGCGCGCCGATGTTGAGATTCACCATATCGTCCGACAGTGGCCGCCAGTTGGCGCCCCCATCGGTCGTCTCGAAGACCCCGCCCGACACACCACCTGCGAGCATGCGCGCAGGATCGCGCGGATCGAACACCAGACTGCGGGTTCGCCCGCCGACGTTGCTTGGCCCCAACCATTCCCAGGCTGCGGCGGTCTTTTCGCCCGTCGCCGGTCGGCCACGGCGCGTGCTGAACGACGGCATTTGTTTGGCTCTGCTCTCGGCTTGCCGATACCACGCCGGATCGATGACCTGTGAATGCGGTGGCAAACGTCGCGCCGCGTCAAACGCCGCGCGCTCTCCCGGCGCGTCCGGGCGTTCCCGCGGCGGCGGATTCACCGACATCTCGACCCGTGGCCCCGCACACCCACCCAGCGCCAGCACTGCCGCAAACGCCGCTCCCCAAACTTGCCTGCGCATTGCACGACCTCCATCACGCCGACCGACACCGCCACCATCCGCCTGACCTCGTCGCTGCGCAACCTGCCGTTGGTCACGCACGGGTCCAACGCAACGGCCGTGTGATGGCGCGGCGGCATCGCCGCACGGCATGCGAACCAGCGAACCATTCGACATGCAGCGGCGCAGAGGGATCGCGTGCCATCGGGTTAGCGCGAAGATCCCTGCCGACTTTACCGTCGATCATCGACGCGGATCGCCAAGGCCCGATCACTGGTCGAAACGGGGATGGAACACCCCTCAACCTCCCGTCGCCAACGCTAACCTGGTGCGCATGTGGGGAGGACCAAGCGCATGCGCGAACGAACCGATTGGAGCCGGGATGAAGTGGACGCCTGTGTGGCCGACTATCTGCACATGTTGACGATGGAGCTGAATGGTCAGCGCTACAACAAGACGGAGCACGCCAAGGTACTGCTGGGTCGACTTCACGGTCGCAGTCGCGCTTCCGTCGAGTTCAAGCACTGCAATATCAGTGCAGCGATGCACTCGCTCGGCTATCCGTGCATCCATGGCTACAAGCCGCGAGCGAATTACCAGACCTTGTTGATCGAGGCCATCGAGGCGCAGGTGATCGACAACCTTGCGCTACAAACAGCCGCTGAGGCGGCGGTGTCACGACCCGCCACCGCATCGACGAACATCGATCTGCAAGACGTTTGGGTGCCATGTCCCCAGGCAACTCGGATTCGCGAGGTGCCGGCGGCCTATCGGCCCCGATTCTCTGCCACTCGACGCGACTATCTTGCCGAGGAGGCACGTAATCGTTCCCTGGGTCGAGCCGGAGAGCTATTCGTCATCGAACTCGAAGCGCGTCGGCTGCACGCGGCAGGTCGGAAGACGCTTGCTGACCGCGTCGAGCACGTGGCGATTACACAGGGCGACGGCCTAGGGTTTGATGTGTTGTCGTTCGATGAAACCGGCAAGGAACGCCTGATCGAAGTAAAGACCACCGCTTTCGGCGAACTGACACCGTTCTACGTCAGCCGCAATGAGCTGGCGAGATCAGAGGTGGACGCGAACGCCTACCGGCTCTATCGGGTTTTCGATTTTCGCAATCGCCCACGTGTATTCGATGTTCCCGGCAGCATCGGTGCCTCATTCGATCTCCAAGCCGAGACCTTTCTTGCACGCTGGGTGTAACCCTGATGGCCGTTCCAGCAAGCGCCACCGCGTGGCGCGCTCTTGTGTGGCCATTGCGTCGTGCCAGTGACACGCTAGAGACAGGTAGGCACTACAAACGGGAGCTCAGCCCCGCTCCCGGTGCGTCCAGGCCATCCACATGGCGCTGCAGGCGACGGAACAATTGCACGGTTTCCAGTTGGTTCCAGATACGCAGCATCACGTCCAGGGAATCCAGCGGCTTGGTCAACAGATCGCGCGCACCGAGCGCCAGGGCGCGGTGCCGGGTTCGGCGACTGACGTCGGCCGTCAGCACGATCACCGGCAGATAGCCCTGCTGTCGCTGCGACAGCCTTGTCAGCACCTCGAATCCATCCACCTCGGGCATCCACAGATCCAGCAGAATCAGGTCCGGCTGAAACGCGCTGACCAGTGCGTCGCAGCGGGTCGGGTCGGTCGTGCTGAGCACCTGTTCGAAACCCTCGTCGGCCAGCAAGGTTTCCAGCAGTCCCACATTCGCGGCTTCGTCGTCGATGATCAGCACGCGCGACCCAAGGATGTCCTGGTCACTTACTGCAGGCATTTGTCCAGCTCTCCAAAGAAGGCACGCATGTCCAGCGGCTTGGTGAGAAAACCCTGCGCCCCCAAGTCCAGCAGACGCCGCTTCGAGGCCTCCGTGGCATCAGCACTCAGCACCAGCACGGGAACCCGGTGTTCGCTGAGAGGGGGTTCGGACAGCAGGCTTGCGCCATCGCCATCGGGAAGGCGCAGGTCCAGCAGCACAGCATCAAAGGTCTGACTCGCCAGCCGCTGTCTGGCCTCGGCGAGATTCATGGCCGGAACCAGGCGCCACTGCGGTCGACGCTCGAACAGGGTTTCCAGCAAGGCGCGGTTCGACGTGTTGTCCTCGACCAGCAGCACGTTTCGCATTCGGCCATCGACTGCCGTCGTCGCATGCAAGGGATCAGGCTCCGACTTGAATGCGTGGGCGATCGGCAAACGTATCCAGAACCGACTGCCATGCCCCGGTGCCGAGCTGACACCAATCTGTCCCGACATCGCCTCGATCAGCCGTTTGCTGAGCGCCAGGCCCAGCCCGGTGCCCTCGATGCCGTGCGCGGTCGACTCGATGCGCTCGAAGGGACGGAACAATCGCGCGCAAGCAGACGCATCGAGTCCGACCCCCTCGTCCCGCACACCCATCTCGATCAATCCCTCTCGCTGGGTGATGTCGAACTGCACGCGGCCCTTTGGTCGATTGAACTTGATTGCATTACCGATCAGGTTGAGCAGCACCTGACGCAGTCGTTGCGGATCGGCCAGCACGTTGAACGCGATGCCTTCGGGCACGCTGTCGAGCTGGATGCCATCGCGTTCCGCCTGCGGACGCAGCAGGTCCAATGCCTCGGACAGCGCGCTGCGCAAGGCGACCGGGCGGGTGTCGATGGTCAGGGCACCCGCTTCGATGCGCGCGACGTCCAGCACTTCGGTGATCAAGCCCAGCAGATGCCGTCCCGCCGTTTCGATATGACGCCCGAATCGCCCTGCGCGTGCCTCTGGATCATCGTCAACCAAAATTTGCGCATAGCCGAGGATGGCATTCAGCGGCGTGCGCAGTTCGTGGCTCATGCGCGACAGAAATTCGGTTTTCGCCCCGTTGGCGGTTTCGGCTTCGCGACGCGCCTCGTCCAACTGGGCGGCGCGCGCACGCAACAGGGTGCCAGCGTCGTACAGCCGTTCTCGCACATGTCCGAGTTCGTCCGCCTCAAAGCGTGTCGGCATCGGCATGTCCGCACCCGCGCCAAGGCGACTGGCTTCCGCCGCAAGATGACGCAGACGTCGACTCAGGCTGGCGGCGAACACGCCCGCCGACATCACCGCGCCAAGACCACCCAGCAAGGCGAAGGCGAGCGTGATGGCCAGATTGCGCTGCCGCAAGGCGGTAGCCTTGGCTGTTCGTGCTTCGAGTTCGCTGCGTTCTTCGGCCCCCAGCACACGCAGTTCGGTACGCAGCACATCGAGCGTCCGCTTGCCCTCGATCAGGCGTGCCTGCAACCAGTCCGGATCCGCCTTGGCCTGTCCCTGCAGCAAGGTCTGCCAACCGGTCAGCTTCTGGCGAAACAACGGCACCAGGGCTGCATAGCGTGTCCCGCGCGGACCGGATCTGGCGCGTTCCGCCAGTCGTTCGACCACACCGAGCAGGCGCGGCTCGGCGTCGTAGTAGGGCTCCAGAAAATTGGTCTGATTGACCAATACATAGCCGCGCACACCGGCGGCGGTTTCGGCCAGCAGACTATGTGCCTCGTGCAGGTCGCTGACGATCTGCAGGGTACGGCGCACATCCTCCTCCGCCTTGGCGGTCTGGCGCTCAAGTCCATAGATCGCCACCAGCGAGAACAGAAGCAGTAGCAACGGTCCGGCCACCACCACCACGGATTTGCGCGTCAAGGGCCAGTCATTCCACGTCGACGTCAAGCTCATGTGCTTAGTCCCGCTCGCGTCGCCAACACCGCAGCCTGCACGCGATCACCGCATTCCAGCTTGCGCAGGATGCGCTCGACATGGGTCTTTGCCGTTGCGGTGGACACGCCCAGTGCTTCACCCAGCGCCGCATTGCTCAGGCCGCGCGGCAGCAAGGCCAGTACCTGACGCTCACGACGCGTCAACATGGTCAGTCGGGCATGGTTGCGCGGCCGCCGGGTGCCACGCTCGGTACCCGGTGCCTGCGCCTGCAGCAACGGAACGGCGGCCAGCTCTGCCATCGCCAGCAACCAGTCGCGCGTTGCCCGATCCAGCGCCTCGGCGGTCGGCACGCGCATGACCACTGCACCCAAGGCGCGCCCGGCGAGCCAGACTCCCAGATGCAACTCATCGGTGAGCTTCGCCGCCTGCGGCAGACACCATGCCACGCCGTCATCCCGCCGCAGATGGTCCCGCAGCGTTGCGCGACTACTCATCACCGGCCAGTCGCCCGCCCCGGCGACACGGGCCCCGCGCGGCCGGGCCTGGCCGAGCGCAGCCATCACCCGCACGCCGTCGTTCGTCCGCTGTAGCAAGGCGGCATCGTGCACACCCAGCGGCTCGCACATCCGCACCAGCAGCTGCCGCGGCCAGTCGCTGTCATCGGGCTGCTCGGCCAAGGCCTGCAAGAGCTGCTGCAGTCGCCGCAGACGCCACGCATCACTGCTGTCTTCTCGCTGCGCATGGCGCCAGTCGGCAAAGCTCTGGTTCATCGCAAAACTCCGGGGGGAACGGGTTACAGGCTCGGCAATCGGGAACCCCATTCAATCGGCCGATCAGCGTACGGAAGCATACGCCGCATGGCGGATCTCATGGAGCCATGGTCCAGACACCATATCCCTGCCCTTGTGAGGGCCACATCGATAACTCATTGCAGGAGAATCACCATGTTGAACCTGACCCGTCGCACCCTTGTCACCTCCTTCGCCCTGCTGCTGGGCCTGTCGACCAGCGCGATGGCCCGCGAGTACCGCGGCGAGGCACCGTTGCCTGTCGATGCCGATGAGCGCGAGATCGCGGCCCTGTTCGACCGCTGGAACGCGGCCCTCGCCACCGGCAATCCGCAACAGGTGGCCGCGCTGTATGCCGCCGACGGCGTGCTGCAGCCCACCGTTTCGAACTGGATGCGCGTAGGGCAGGACGAGATTGCCAATTACTTCGAAAGCTTCCTGAAGAAGCAGCCGCAAGGCGTGATCAATTCCCGTGAAATCAAACTGCTGGACGACGATTCCGCGCTCGATGCGGGCATCTACACCTTCACCCTGCATGACGGACAGGGTGGCAGTCAGCAAGTCCAGGCGCGCTACACCTACGTCTACGAGAAACAGGATGGCGAGTGGAAGATCAGCCTGCACCACAGCTCGGCAATGCCGGAGCCCGTTGCCTCGCTGGCGATGACAGACTGAGCGCGTCCCTGCGGGCTGCGAAGACGCCTTCCGGCGTGTTCGCAGCCCTCGGTGCCGGGTCGCGGCAACGCATGGCGCGCACCGCATTCATGGCCGCATGCGTGGGTCCGTCATTCCACTCGACGCGCCATCAGTACGTCGCGCTGCGGGTCATCGCCGAGCTGGAAAATGTGTTCGCCGACATCAACGAAGCCGCATTTGCGGTAGAAGGCGCGGGCGCGTGGGTTGTGCTCCCAGACACCCAACCAGACGTGGTCCAGATGATGCGCGCGCAAGACCGCCAGTCCGGCCTGCAGCAAGGCGTTGGCAAGACCTTGTCCATGCCATGGTGTGTCCACATACAGGCGTTGGATTTCGCCCGCGGCGCGCGCGGCGATGCCGCTTGGCACCGTGCCCCAGCGTAGCTGTATGAAGCCGATCAGGGTGTCATTCGCCAATCCCAGCAACGTCGCCCCGTCGATCCGCGCGATCTCGTCCGCCTGCCGCGCGGCGGAATAGCTGTTGCGACAATGCGCATCCATGTCTTCGGCACGGTTGGCGCCGCCAAAGGTGGCACGAAAGGTCCGTTCCGCCAGCCGCGCCAACGCGCCGGCGTCCTCATTGCTTGCAGGTCGAATCACGAACATCGGGCAATCCCGTCAAAGGGAATGCGGATCAGGCTTGAACAGCACGGACTCCGCTCGCGAGGCGATGGGGTGATCATGGCTCGACGACCTGCAAGCGCTCGCGCAACCCGCCTTCACGCGTGATTCGTCGCTCCAGGGCCGCACGCAGGGCGGCTTCGCCGGCGTACAGGTGGACGGATTGGCGTGCGCGTGACAGTGCGGTGTAAAGCAGTTGCCGCGACAGGATGCGGTGTTCGGGATCGGGTGGCAGCACCACATGAACCTGCGGGTATTCCGAGCCCTGACTCTTGTGGATGCTGATCGCGAACGCGCTTTCGCAATGCGGCAGGTCAAGTGGCGCAAAGCGCCGTGGCGCTTCCGCGTCGGTGCCCGCAAACCAGACACCCAGCCGACCGTCGGCCTCGCGCACACAGATGCCGAGGTCACCATTGAACAGGCCGAGTTCGTAGTCGTTCTGCTGCACGATGACGGCGCGTCCACCGAACCAGTCGCCGGTTCCGTCGACGCGCCAGGCCTGACGCAGGATGGCCTCGATGTGGGCATTGAACGTGACACTGCCCCACTGCCCTTCGCGCAGGGCGCACAGCCATTGCTGCCGTCCCAGGGCGAGCAGCGCCGCGCGAGCAACCTGTGTCGGGTCGCTGGCGGCCCCGGCAGCTGCTTGCAAGGCCGAGTCGGCGGCCAGCCGCTCGGCACTGCGTCGGATCGCGGGCAGCACATCGCGGGCGCGTTGGGTCGATTGCCAGTCGATGTGCGCCGGGTCGGCATGCAAGGCCTGCAAGGCGGTCATCCAGTCGCCTGTTTGCACCGCCCCATTCAGCGCGGACAGCGCACCTTCGGCGCGGAAGCTGTACTGCAGACGAATGCAGCGCGGATCGCGCTGACGCTCCAGCACCTCGACCAGATCGCTGAACACCGACCCGGCACCGACCGAAGTGAGCTGGTCGGCATCACCCAGCAGGATCAGTCTTGCTTGCGGCGGTACGGCGTCGAGCAGCGCGTGCCATTGCGCGAGGTCGAGCATCGAGGCTTCGTCCACCACCACCAGATCGACTGGCAAGGGGCGACGCGCATCGTGGCGGAAGCGTCGTTCGTGCGGTGACCAGGCCAGCAGACGATGCACGGTTTCGGCCTGCAGATCGCGCAACGCGGCCATCGAATCTTGCCACCCCGCGTCCAGATCGCGCAGCGGCGGCAGTCCATCCTGCAGGGACTGGCGCAGTCGCTGCGCGGCCTTGCCGGTGGGTGCCGCCAGACGGATGCGCAACGGGCCGCCGGCCTGACGCAGACACATCAGCAGCATGCGCAACACGGTGCGGGTCTTGCCGGTTCCGGGTCCACCGGTCAGCACGAAGGCAGGTTCGCCCAGCACCCGACCGGCAGCCACACGCTGTGCGTGATCGGGTCGCGCGGGCGAGGCACTGTCGACGCCGAACAGGGCGTCGAGATCTGCCGCGCAGGCGTCGGACGCGGGTGCTGAAGCGGTGCGCAGGCGCGCCTGCCAGGCCTCGGCGATGCGTTGCTCGTGGCGATAGTTGCGGCGCAGATAGAAGCGGTCGGCGTGGTCCAGCACGAAGGGCGTGTCGGTGCGATCATCGACCCGCACATCGCACAACAGCGTTTCGCCGCGCAGTGCTTCGCGTTGTTGCGCAGACAAACTCAATGACACCGCGCTGTCGCCCTGGGCTTCGGCCGCGACCGCACGCGCGGCAAAGCCCGCCAGCAGGGCGCTGCCGCCATGCCCGCGCACCCAGCGCGAAATGGCGTCCTGCAAAGGCGATTGTGCGGCGGCGGCCGACGTTCGCGAGCTGGATGAGACGGAATCCGTCATGGCGAAACTCCCTTCTCGTCGGGCACATTGGAACGCGCAAACACCTGATCGACCGCGCGCAGGAAGTCCGCATCGAAACGCTGTCGCCAGATGCCCAATGTCGGTTCCTTGCCATCCAGCCCGACCGCTCGCAGGAACAGATAGATCGCCTCGCCCAACACCCACGATCCGCCGCGCTGCCGCAGATAGCGTTGCACCGCCAGGCTGTAGAGCAAGGCCTGGAATCGGTAGTGCGAGGCATCCATCGCCGCCTGCAAGGCGGGCGCGCGATAGTCCTCCCTTCGATCCGTGCCCAGCCGGTTGGTCTTGTAGTCAAGCACGTGAACCTGACCCTCGTGGGCGAAGACCAGATCGATCGAGCCGGTCATCAGGCCGCGCAGCGCGGCCTCGGGCAGCGACGCAGGCAACAGGCTGGCTTCGCCGTGTTCGGCGCAGACCGCGCGCAAACGACTCATCTGCGCGCCCTCCAGCACGAAGTGAAAATCCATTTCGCGACGCTGTGCGCGGTCAGGCAGATCGGCCAGACAAACGCTGCGCGGCGACGGCCACAACGGCGCGCGCAAACAGTCGTCCAGACGCGCGGCAAGGCGTTCGACGCCACGCTCGCCCTGCTCGCCGGTGGCCACGCCGTACCCACGCAGGCAGGACTGCAGCAGATCGATGGCCTGCGAGGCCAAGGTGCCCGCTGGTCGTTGCTGCAGAAAGCGATGCACCGCGTTGCCGAAGCCAGTACCGCGCCAATGACTGAGCGCGCGCAGTACGGGATCGGCTTGCTCCTCGATGGGCTCGGCCAGCACATCCAGCGGACTCGGTTGGAGTGGAGCTTCATCTTCAGCGGGCGCCTCGCTGTCGGCCGCCTGATCACCCTGATGCAGGCGCGAAAAGCTCCACAGCCGGTGCATGGGCACGGGCGGTGGTTCGATCCGTCGCTCCGGGTCTTCGGAACTCGTCAATCGCGGCGGCAACGTGGCTTCCGGCCATGCCCAGCCCTCGGTGTGGATACCCACGGCCGGACAGAGATGCTGCAAGGCACTCCAGGGCGACCTATCGGCATGCACGGCGCGGGCGCGCGTCAGTGCGGCGTCCAGACTGGCATCCCAGGCGGAGCGATGCGGGTCGGCTTCGGCCTTCGTGGAACGCGCGTCCTTCTGGCGGTCTGGCGGTAAGGCGTAGACGTGGCACGCCCTACGCGCACGGGTCAGGGCGACGTACAGCACACGGAAGCGCTCGTCCTGCGCTTCCTGCGCGGCACGCGCTTGGGCCTCGTCATCCCAACCCACCTGCAGGCGCTCGCGACCCTCGGCATGCCACAGCGCCAGCTTTTCGGAACGCTGCCGATGGGCCCACATCAGGGGCAGCAGCACGAGCGGAAATTCCAGTCCCTTGCTGGTGTGCAAGGTCATCAGACGGACCCGATGCGCGTCCGACTCCAGACGCAACTCACGCTCGCCCGCCGCGTCCGGATCACTGCCTGCCTCGCCGCTGCGCTGCGCATCCAGCCATTGCAGCAACTGGGCTTCACCGGGCGTCTGCTCGCTGAATTGCTGCAGCAACTCACCGAGCTGGCGCAGATCGGAGGCGGCGCGTTCGGCCTGCGCCACCGAACCCAGGTGCGGCGCGCACTCGCGCAGAACGGCATCGACCAGCGCCAGCACACCCCGCTGACGCCAGTGCAGACGCCAGTGCGTGAAGCGCCGTTCCAGCTCGGCCTGACGGTCTTGCTGATCGGCCAGGGCACGCAGTGCGGTCCAGTCGTAGCCCAGCAAACGGGTGGCCAAGGCAGCGCCGCGCGCGCGGCGGTCACGCGGGTGATGCAGGGCATATAGCAGAAGCTGCAGCTCGCTCGCCCACTCACTCTGGAACACGCTCTGCCGACCGGCCCCGACGCAAGGCACACCGCGTTCGATCAGCAGCGCGCGCAATTGCTCGATGTGACTGTTCTGCGGCAGCAACACGGCGATGTCGCCTGGTTCGATCTTTTGTGCCGCATCGCTCAACAGGGCAACGATATGGCGCGCGCAGGCTTGCAGCGCATGGCTCACCCGGCTGTCGCTGTGGGTATCGGGTTCCAGCCAGACGTGCACGTGCAGGGCGGGACTGACGGTGTCGGCCTGATCCTCCGTCGCCGCGCGCACCGGGCGATAGCGGATCGGATGTTCGACGTCGCGGCTCAGCGCCAGACCGCAGGCGGCGTACCACTGATTGCAAGCCTCGACATAAGCCGCGGTTGAGCGTCGATTGATACCGAGGTGCAGGCGCGCGTCGACATCGGCGGTCGCGGCAGCGCGCAGATAGGTGTGCACGTCGCCGCCACGGAAGCGATAGATCGCCTGCTTGGGATCGCCGATCATCACCAGGCGTCCGCGTGTTGCGCCGTCGGCAGCACGATAGACCCGATCAAGAATGCCGTACTGCAGGCCGTCGGTGTCCTGGAACTCGTCCACCATCGCCACCGGCCAGCGCTGGAAAAGCAGATCGGGCAAAACGCTGTCGGGCGCATGCAGGGCCGCATGCACGACCTGCAACTGCGCGTCGAAGCTCAGCACATGACGCGTCTCCATCGCCACCCGGCGCCGTTCGCGCACGTCGTCGATCCAACGCCGCAGCGCGTCCTGCGCCAGCCATTCACGCCACGCGGCAAGCCAGTCCAGCACGGGCCGCAGCGCGAGGACGCGGTCATCCTGCTCAAAGGCCTTGGTGATCTGCCCCGACAGCGGCTTCTGCAGATCCTCGGCCTCGTCATCCGTGAGCAGGACCACGCCGCCCTCGTGCGCCAGCAGTTCGATCAGGCGCGGCAAGGCTCGCGCCAAGGTCGACTTGGCCTTGAACAGACCCGGCTCATCGAGACAGGCCTGCAAGCACGCCAACCCTTGGTCGGTGTCCAGCAGACCGGGGCGTGTGGGTTCCTCGCGCGCCACTAGCGGCTCGACATCCGGGCGCAGCAGTAGTTGGGTATCACGGCGCAGGGTGTCGCGGCCGCGTTGATACAGCCATTGCTCGTGGGCGGCGAGCGCGACCTCGCGCTGCAGCAGTTCGCGCCAGTAGTCGTCGAGCAGTTCGTCGAGCAACTCGCCTTCATCGATCAACTCCGCACCCGAAAGGCGGCGTCCGGTCTCGAACGGGTGGTCGCTCAGGATGCGCGCGCAGACACCGTGCAGGGTGCTGATGGGCGCGAGATCCAGCTCGGCGCGCGCCAGCCGCAAACGCAACACGTCCTGCTGACGCTGCGCGGCATCCTGCCAGCGCTGATCCAGCCATTGCAGCACGCTATCGTCGGTGCCCTCAGTCGATTCGCAGCGAGCGCGGTATTCGGCCTGCAGCACGCGCTGACGGATGCGTTCGCGGAGTTCACTGGCGGCGGCATCGGTGAACGTGGCCACCAGAATCTGCCGTGGCGTGAAGGTCTGTTCCAGCAGCAGGCGCAGATAGAGTGCCGCCATGGTCCAGGTTTTGCCCGTTCCGGCGCTGGCCTCGATCAGACTGCGTCCACCCGCCTGCAAGGACAGGTCACGCCAGTCCGCGGGCGGCGCGGCGAGGTGGGTATCGACGGCGCTCATCGGGCCGCCTCCTGCGCCAAGGTGCGCATCGGATCGGGCATCAGCCACTGCGCGAGGTCGCTGGCGAGATCGGTGAGCGCGTCGGTCGCGGTCGGCTCCTCGCCCAGTTCGACATCGCGGCTCCACAAGGCCGCGTAGCCGCCATCGCCATGGCGCTCACCCGTCTGACCGTCCCATTGCGTCAACCACTTGCCGTGCGGGTCCAGCGCGGCCTGCCAGCTGGTGCGCGGGAAGTACCAGCGTCGACCCTGTTGCGCATCGGTGTAGAGCCGCAGCAGTCCGTCGAGCCGCGTCAGCAGATCGCCGCGCAGTGCGGCGATGCGCGCCGCGTCCTGTTGCCGCCACGCACTCACCCAGGCCTGATTGAAGGCGTCGAGACGACTCGTCCAATCCTCATCCGCATCATGCTGCAGCAGACAGACGCGAATCGGCTGCAGCGGCGTCTGCAGCTGTTGCAGCACCCACTGCAGGAAGACCGGCACGCGCTGACCGAAGTGCGCGCTGCGGGCACCGCGCTCGATCGCCAGCCCGCCGCCCCGTTGCTTGACCTTGGGCGGGACGATGATCAGCAGCCAGTCGGTGTCGCTGCACCGATACAGTGGGCCGATGTTGCCTTGCAGATGCCAGGCCTCGCAGGCGAAGTCCAACGCGGCGTAGTGCGGGCACGGCAGGCCCTCGGCAAACAAGGGATGCACTCGCGCGATGTCGCGCAAGGCCTCGATGGCATAGCGCTCGCGCTGCCAGGCGGCTTCGCCCGCACGTCCCAAGGGCAGACGTCCGGCCAGACGCAAGGCGGGCGGTGGCTGCACCGGCAGAATCGCCGCCGGATCGCGTGCCGCCTGCAGAAACAGCTCGCGCACCACGCTGTCGAGGCCATGCAGACGATCCTGCATCGGTTCCAGGCGTGGCAGGGTGTCGGACTGCAGCGCACCCAGACTGAGTTGTTCGCTCAACACGGTCTCGGCCGGTCGGCGGAAGTAGCGCACGACGGCGTCGATCCGCAAGCGCGTGGGCGCGGCGCTGGCAAGCGGTGACGTGCTCGCGTGCTCGGCAAAGAACGGCCTGACCGGTGCCATCGCAGGCGACAGACTCAAGGGCGGTCGGAAGCTGAACAGGCGTGGGTCGCTGGCCGCGTAGTAACGCGGGTCGAAGGCTTGCAGCGGGTGCGCCACCCACCACGGTCCATGCCCGTCGTCCGGCGCCAGTCCGGCCTCGCGATCCAGCAGGTCGAGCAGGTCAGCAAGCGGTTCGGCGGGATTGCGCGGCTTGCCATCGCGCACGTTCTGTCCGACATAGCTGAGATGCAGACGCTGGCGCGCCGACATCAGGGTTTGCAGGAACAGCCAGCGGTCATCACTGCGCACATCGCGGTCGCCCGGGCGCGGATGCTCGGCCATCAGATCCAGATGCCCGGCGCTCACCTGGCGCGGGAAGGCGCCTTCGTCCAGACCGAGTACCGCAATGACCTGAAACGGCACGGCACGCTGCGGCACCATGCCGCACACCGTCATGCCACCGTGCAGGAAACGTTGTCCGGGTGGAACCGCCTGCATCGCCTGTTCGACCAGCTCGGTGACTGCGTCCAGACCCAACACGGGATCGCAGCCGACTGCCTGCGCCTCGCTCGATAGCGTGCCGAGGGCGGCGCGCAAGGCATCGAGTGCGCGCGTGTCGTCAGCGTCGGACGGATCGGCCAGCAGGCGTTCGTCCAGCATCCGCAACAGGCTGCAGACCCACGCACTCAGCGGATGCGCCTGCGCGGCAAAGACCTGCCATTCTCCCAACGCACACAGCAGCGCGTCCCACTGGCCAAGCACCGGCGCGAGGCTGGGGTCGATGCCCTGCAAGGGCACGACGCCGCCACTCTCGGCCAGCACCACCGTAGAACCCTCCTCGTTGTCGACCTCGCCCAGCACATAAGCCGCCAGGGCGCGATCCAATCCCCAGGCGTGGCTGTGCACCGCCTGCGCGGGCGCACCGGCACGCTGCTTGGCATCGGCATCCAGTCCCCAGATCACGTGCGCCTGTTCCAGCACGGCACGGCAGGCCTCGATGTCGGCCTCGTCCAGGTCGGCACGTCGTCGCACCGGCGGCAAGGACCACCAGTCCAGCAGCTCGCTGGCATGGCAGCGACTGCGTGCCATCGCCAGCCATTGACTCAGCGCCTGCCAGGTCGGATGCCGGGCCTGCGGACTGAGATCGGCAAACTGCCATGGCAAGGGGCCCTGACTTCGGCCCGGTTCGCCGAACACCGCCGGAAATAGCGCGGCATAGGCGCGGATGTCGGGTGCCATCACCACGATGTCGGCCGGTGTCAGGTCGGAATGGGCGACACGCGCGTCGAGCAAGGCATCGCGCAGCACTTCCAGCTCGCGCAACCGGGTGTGACAGGAATGAATGCGCAGCGAGGCATCGTTCATCGCGTCGCGCCATGCCTGCACGCGCGGATCGATCGCCGCATCCGGGCTGGCGTCCTTCGGCGGGCATCGCAACGGCTGCCGCAGCAGGTCGGTCTGATGACGCCGAATGCTCTCCTGCAGGCGATGCAACCGCGTCTGGGTTTCGTTGGCAGGATGGCTGTCTTCCCAGTGGCGCTCGTCGACCCTCAGCTCACTGGCCTCCACCTGGCAGAGAAAGTGCTGGCCGATGCGGCCCCAGCGTGCCAGCAAAGGATGTCCGGTCTCCTCGGATTCGGGCGTCAGACCACTCTGCAGCGCGCTTTGCAGCAATTCCTGCCAGTGCACACGCGGACTTTGCAGCCCACCCCAGTACTCGCGACACGGGTCCGGCACGTAGAGCACCACCGGCCTTGTTTCCGCCACCGTCAGCAGCACCTGCCAGTCCATGGGCGGCAAATGGGTCAAGCCGAACACGTGCAATGGCTCGGTCGTTGCCTGTTCCCGTCGCAGTGCCTTGCGCAAAGCGGGCCAGAGTTCGCTTCGCAAAGGCTGACCGACACGCGTCCGCGCGGCCTGCCACAGGGCAGCCATGGCGGTATCGCCCGCGACCGCCGAACGCCCTTCCGACCAGTGTTGCAACCAGTCCGGCCGATAGACCCGGAACTGCGCCAAGCGCTGCGCCAGATGCTGGGCCAGTTGGCAGCGTCGCAATCCACCCTCGTCGCCCTGCAGATAACGCTGCCACTGTGGATCGGTCGACGTCTGCAACAGATCGAACAACACCCAGCGCAGCGACTCGGTGGCATAGGCGGTGGCCGCGGTGGCGCTGATCGGCAGGCACTCTCGCTGACGCTGTTCGATCCAGCTGGCAGGCAGAACGATGTCGACGTTGGCCACTACGCCCGCCGCTCCGCGCGCCTTGGCGAGCGCCATCTGCAACCACTGCCGCACGCCGGGATGCGCCGCGATGATCGTCTGCGGCGCCAGCACGGCATCCGGTGTGCCCGCGTCCATCAGTGCCAGCAACGGCTGCAACAGCGCTTCGACCCGGCTGGCACGAAACAGCACCAGGCCGGAAGTGAGGGAAGTGTCATTCCGCACGGACGGGTTCCTCATGGGCCGCGACAGTCGGCGGCGGAAGTTCAGCAGCGCCGCGTCTCAGGGCATGAGAACGGCGCGTCGAATAAATGAATTACCGAATATCAATTAATACAAAAACGCAATTTTTATATGCAATTAAAGCCGAAAGATTCCCCCGTCGGATCGATAAACCCATGACATTACGGGATTTTTCCATCCACAAAAACTTGGCACACCTCTTGTTTAGGTCATCGACAGTCCGCGCGATGCGGGCCAGTGACGACCACAGAACCAGGAGGAGGAGACCGTGGCCATGGTGGAAACCTTTTACGAGGTCATGCGACGGCAGGGGATCACCCGGCGCAGCTTTCTGAAGTATTGCAGCCTGACCGCCGCTTCGCTCGGTCTCGGTCCCTCGTTCGTGCCGAAGATCGCGCATGCGATGGAAACCAAACCGCGCACGCCGGTGTTGTGGCTGCACGGACTGGAATGCACCTGCTGTTCCGAGTCCTTCATCCGTTCCGGCCACCCGCTGGCCAAGGACGCGGTGCTGTCGATGATCTCGCTCGACTACGACGACACCATCATGACGGCGGCCGGACATCAGGCCGAGGCCATCCTTGAAGAAGTGATGACCAAGTACAAGGGCAACTACATCCTCGCCGTCGAAGGCAATCCGCCGCTGAATCAGGAAGGCATGTCCTGCATCATCGGTGGCCGTCCCTTCCTCGACCAGTTGCGGCATGTCGCCAAGGACTGCAAGGCGATCATCTCGTGGGGTTCGTGTGCGTCCTGGGGCTGCGTGCAGGCCGCCAAGCCCAATCCCACCCAGGCCACGCCGGTGCACAAGGTGATCACCGACAAGCCGATCATCAAGGTGCCGGGCTGTCCGCCGATTGCCGAAGTGATGACCGGCGTCATCACCTACATGCTGACCTTCGATCGCATTCCCGAACTGGATCGTCAAGGCCGTCCGAAAATGTTCTACGGCCAGCGCATCCACGACAAATGCTATCGCCGCCCACACTTCGACGCGGGCCAGTTTGCCGAAGCCTGGGATGACGAAGGCGCACGCAAGGGCTATTGCCTCTACAAGCTGGGCTGCAAGGGCCCGACCACCTACAACGCCTGCTCGACGGTGCGCTGGAACGGCGGCGTGTCCTTCCCGATCCAGTCCGGTCACGGCTGCATCGGCTGTTCGGAAGACGGCTTCTGGGACAAGGGCTCGTTCTACGACCGGGTCACCGACATCCACCAGTTCGGCGTCGAAAGCAATGCCGACCAGGTTGGCGGCGCGGTGGTCGGCGTGGTCGGCGCAGCGGTCGCCGCGCACGCGGCGGTCAGTGCGATCAAACAACTCACGAGCAAGAACCAAGAGAGCTGAGGACCGATCATGAGTGCGTACGAAACCCAGGGGTTCAAGCTCGACAACTCGGGCAAGCGCGTGGTCGTCGATCCGGTCACCCGCATCGAAGGCCACATGCGCGTCGAGGTCAATCTCGACGAGAACAATGTGATCCGCAACGCGGTGTCCACCGGCACCATGTGGCGCGGTCTGGAAGTCATCCTCAAGGGTCGCGATCCGCGTGACGCGTGGGCGTTTACCGAGCGGATCTGCGGTGTCTGCACCGGCACGCATGCACTGACCTCGGTGCGCGCGGTGGAAGACGCGCTGGGCATCCAGATTCCCGAGAACGCCAACAGCATTCGCAACATCATGCAGTTGTGTCTGCAGGTGCACGATCACCTGGTGCACTTCTACCACCTGCATGCGCTTGACTGGGTCGATGTGGTCAGCGCGCTCAGCGCCGATCCCAAGAAGACCTCGGAACTGGCGCAGAGCATTTCCTCGTGGCCGCTGTCCTCGCCGGGCTATTTCCGCGACATCCAGAATCGACTGAAGAAGTTCGTCGAATCGGGACAGCTCGGCCCGTTCATGAATGGCTACTGGGGCAATCCGGCCTACAAGCTGCCGCCCGAAGCCAATCTGATGGCAGTGACGCACTATCTGGAAGCGCTCGATTTCCAGAAGGAGATCGTCAAGATCCACACCATCTACGGTGGCAAGAACCCGCACCCGAACTGGCTGGTCGGCGGCGTGCCCTGTGCGATCAACGTGCACGACACCGGCGCGGTCGGCGCGATCAACATGGAGCGGCTGAACCTGATCTCCAGCATCATCGACCGCAGCATCGACTTCATCGACAACGTCTACATCCCCGACCTGCTGGCGATTGCCTCGTTCTACAAGGACTGGAACTACGGCGGCGGGCTGTCTTCGCAGAGCATCCTTTCCTATGGCGACATCCCGGATCGCGCCAACGACTACTCGGCATCCAACTTGTTGCTGCCACGCGGCGCGATCATCAATGGTGATTTGTCCACCGTGCACGAGGTCGATCTGCGTGACCCCGAGCAGGTGCAGGAATTCGTCGACCACTCGTGGTTCAAGTACGACCAGCCCGGCAAGGGGCTGCATCCCTGGGAAGGCGTCACCGAGCCGCATTACGAGCTTGGCAAGAACGCCAAGGGCACCTCGACGCGGATCGAGCAGATCGACGAAGGCGGCAAGTATTCGTGGATCAAGGCACCGCGCTGGAAAGGCCACGCGATGGAAGTCGGTCCGCTGTCGCGCTACGTGATCGGTTACGTGCAGAACAAGCCGGAGTTCAAGGAACCAGTCGACATGGTGCTGCGCACCTTGGGCGTGCCACTGACGGCACTGTTCTCGACCTTGGGACGCACCGCGGCGCGCGGTCTTGAGGCCTCGTGGGCGGCGCACAAGATGCGCTACTTCCAGGACAAGCTGGTCGCCAATCTCAAGGCCGGTGATTCCTCGACGGCGAACATCGAAAAGTGGGACCCGTCGACCTGGCCGAAGGAAGCCAAAGGCGTCGGCTTCACCGAAGCCCCGCGCGGCGCATTGGGCCACTGGATTCGCATCAAGGACACGCGCATCGACAACTATCAGTGCGTGGTGCCAACCACCTGGAACGGCAGTCCGCGCGACTCCAAGGGACAGATCGGTGCGTTCGAAGCCAGCCTGATGAACACGCCGGTCGCGGTGGCCGATCAGCCGCTGGAAATCCTGCGCACCTTGCACAGCTTCGATCCTTGCCTGGCCTGTTCGACGCATGTGATGTCACCGGACGGACAGGAAATGTCGCGGGTTCGGGTGCGCTGACGACATGGCATCCGATGGTGCGTTGCCATCGGATGCGTTCGGTATCGGTTGGTCGCTCACGCCGGTCTGCGCGCAGACCGCGTGAGCCTTGAGGAGACATTCATGCTCTCGAATCAGGACATGCAGGAGGCCGCCGCACACGGCCGATCTGTCAAAGCCATCTATGTGTACGAGGTGCCGGTACGGCTCTGGCACTGGATCAACGCACTCGCCATCACGGTACTGGCGGTCAGCGGCTGGTTCATCGCCAGTCCCTTTCCCAGTCTGCCCGGCGAAGCCAGCGACCACTTCCTGATGGGCTACATCCGTTTCGCCCACTTCGCGGCAGGATATGTCCTGTTGATCGGCTTGGCGGGACGGATCTACTGGGCCTTCGTCGGCAACAAGCACGCACGCCAGATGTTCGTGCTGCCGGTGTTCAATCGGCAGTGGTGGCGCGAAGTGATGTTCGAACTGCGCTGGTATCTGTTTCTGGAGCGCGACCCGAAGAAATACGTCGGCCACAATCCGCTGGCCCAGCTCGCGATGTTCACGATGTTCCTGTCGACCACGCTGTTCATGATCGTCACCGGCTTCGCGCTGTATGGCGAAGGCACGCAGGAAGGCAGTTGGGCGCATGCCTGGTTCACGTCCTGGGTGATTCCGCTGTTCGGCTCGAGTCAGGACGTGCATACCTGGCATCACCTCGGCATGTGGGCGATGCTGCTGTTCATCCTGCTGCACGTCTACGCGGCGCTGCGCGAGGACATCATGTCGCGGCAAAGCCTGATCTCGACCATGATCTCGGGCTGGCGCCTGTTCAAGGATGATCGTCCGTGATGGCCCGTCAGACCTTCGGCGAGGATGATTTCGCGCTCGACCATCGTAGCGACACGCTGGTGCTCGGCATTGGCAATCTGCTCTGGTCGGACGAAGGCTTCGGCATTCGCACACTGGAGCAACTGCACGCTGGATGGCGCTTCGCGGCGGGTACGCAACTGCTGGATGGCGGCACACAGGGTTTGTATCTGTTGCCCTACGTCGAAGGCTGTCGGCGATTGCTGATCCTCGATGCGGTCGACTACGGTCTCGCGCCCGGCACGCTGAAAGTGGTCGAGAACGACGACGTGCCGCGCTTCATGGGCGCGAAGAAAATGAGCCTGCATCAGACCGGCTTTCAGGAAGTGCTGTCGGTGGCGCTGTTGCGCGGCTGGTCGCCGACCAGCATCTGCCTGATCGGCGTGCAACCGGAGACGCTGGAGGACTACGGCGGCAGTCTGTCGGATACCGTCAAGGCGGTGGTTCCCGATGCCATCCAGGTCGCGCTGCAGCGTTTGCGCGAATGGGGCAGCGACCCACAGCCGCGCGGGCAACCGTTGGCAGGTCGCGAACGCATCACGCTGGACACCCTCGACATGGCGCACTACGAAACCGGGCGACCCAGCGCGGATGCCGCCTGCCGTCTGGGCGACCAACGTTTCCTGCCGCAGACATGAAGGTTGGGAGGACGGATCGCCCATGTGTCTAGGCATTCCCGCACAGGTCATCCACGGCAACGCATTCCATGCCCTGTGCGAAACCCGCGACGGGCCGCGCCGGATCGATCTGTTGCTGGTCGGTCCGCAGGCACCCGGCACCTGGCTGCTGTGTTTCCTTGATGCCGCCCGCGAAGTCATCGATGCCGACTACGCACGGCAGGTCAATGCTGCACTGGATGGACTGCAGGCCGCGATGGCCGGTGACACCGACCTGTCACGCCACTTCGCCGATCTGATCGACCGCGTCCCCGAACTGCCCGCCCATTTAAGAGAGCACACCCCATGAGCCATTCGCATCCCCTGTTGCAACGGCTGACGCAGCACCATGGCTACCCGCTGCTCACCGAAGACAACGTGAGCGCATTCTGCGACGACACGCTCAATACCTTGTTGCTGTGTGCCGGTGATCCCACGCAATACCCCGAGGCACTGGATGTCGCGGTGGTCCTGCCCGAACTGGTCCAGGCCTTTCGCGGCGAGTTCCAGGCCGCCGTCGTCGATCCCAGCCTGGAGCGCAGCATGCAGACGCGCTACGGCTTTAATCGCTGGCCAAGCCTCGTCGTGCTGCGCGCGGGCGGCTACGTCGGCACGATTTCCGGCATCCAGGACTGGTCGATCTACCTGCAGCGCCTGCAGGAATTGCGGCAAGCCCCGGTACGCCGACCACCGATCGCCATCAGCGCTGCCCCTTCCGCTTCGGCCTGTCATTGAGGTCATGTCATGAGCACTGCCACGATTCCTCTCACTCTTCTCAGCGGTTTGCTCGGGCCCGGCTCGCAGGCCGAAGAGGACACGCTCGACTACCTTCCAATGCCGAAGGACATGCGCACCTATCGCCCGCCGGTGCTGCCCGAGCCCGAAGAGCTCCGCGACCGGCAGCAACTCAAGGCCTGGTTTGGCGGTTTGCTGGACGCGGCCGCGCGCTGGCAACCGGGTCAGGCGGCGATTCGTCTCGACATGGCCGCGCTGGCGCCCGCCGACCGCCTTTTGATTGACCAAGTGCTCGGCGAAGGCGAGGTCAGCGCCCAGATCAGCCTGGAAACCGGTCGCGTATCGGCGCAGGAAAGCGTCTTCGCGGGCGTGTGGCGACTGCGTGGTTTCGATGCCTCGGGACTTCCGACCGACGACTACGTGGAAGTGGGTGACGTGCCTGCCGTGGCGCGCGACGTTGCCGCCTGCGGTCTGGCGGCACCCGAATCCGCCGACGCCGGTCCGGGCGTCATCAATGCCGTGGCCTTGCTGGCGGAGATCAACGAGCAGGTGCGCGCGCAACGCAACGAGCCGCATGTCATCAACCTCTCGCTACTACCCTTCAGCCCCGAGGACGCAAGCTGGCTCGATGCGCGACTCGGTCGCGGTGGCGTGACCTTCCTTTCGCGCGGCTACGGCAATTGCCGGGTCACCGCGACCGGCATCGCGAGGGTCTGGTGGGTGCAGTATTTCAATTCGCAGGACGCGCTGATTCTCAACACCCTGGAAGTCAGCACACTACCCGAGGTGGCGCAGGCCGCCGCAGAGGATCTGCAGGACACCACCGAGCGTCTGCGCGAAGTGCTGGAGTGGATCGACTGCTGATATCGTTCCCGACGACGATCCGCCGCCGCACGCAGGCTTCCCCGCATGAGCAGTTTTGAAGGTTCCTATCTGGGCAGGGCCGAACGCCTGCCCGCCAATGCGCGGCTGGAATGCAAGATCTGCTGGCATGTCTACGATCCGGCCGAGGGCGATCCGGTCTGGCAGATTCCGCCCGGCACCGCGTTTGATGCCCTGCCCGAGCATTGGCGCTGCCCCAACTGCGACGGCGCGCGTGAGCAGTTCATGGTGCTGGAAGACGATCCCGGTGGCGCGCCGACATGACGGCGGCGGACAGCTCATGCGACCGCGTTGCGCGGTACGAACACCCCGGCGCGCTACTGGAATCCACGTTCCAACACATTGCCGCAACGCGCATGCGCGACATCCCGATCCTCAATCCGCGCCTGGGCGTGGACGCGGTGGGCTTTCAACGCTGGCAGACGTACTGGATCGGCATCCTGATCACGCCGTGGTTCATGAACATCCTCTGTCTTCCGGTCGAACCGCGCGCCGATCCCGCGCCCGCCAGCGGTACGCCCTGCGTGCTGGAACTTCCATCTGGGCGCTACGAATTTCTTGCCGCCAGTGAAGCGCGCCTGGGCGACTACCTGAGTTGTTCGCTGTTTTCGCCGGTGTTGCAGTTCGCCGACATGAGCCAGGCACGCGAGGTCGCACTGGCCGCGATGGACGCCCTGATGCAAGCGCCCGCCCAGTCCAGCGGCGAGGCCTTGCCTGCCGAGGGCGCGGCCCGACGCGGACTGTTCCGCCGCCTCAGCGGCGCGCGGTGATTCAGTCGGTCCGGTCTCCGGCCAAGGGCAAGGTCAGGGTAAACAGTGCGCCGCCCTCGGCGGCGTTGCCCGCCTCCAGCAAGCCGCCATGTTTTTCGACCAGTCCATAGCTGATCGCCAATCCCAGCCCAGTGCCACGACCGACCGGCTTGGTGGTGAAAAAGGGCTCGAACAGGCGCGGCAAATGCTCCGCCGCGATGCCCGGCCCGCTGTCGCGAAAACGCAGACTGACCGCGCTACGCGAACAGTCGGCGCTGATATGCAAGGACGGATCGGGCGACTCCAGCGTCGCGTCGCTGGCGTTCTGGATCAGATTCATCACCACCTGCTGGATCTGCCCGGAGGAGCCGTTGATCCAAAGCTCGGCGGGTAGATCGACCTGCACACGGAATCGCGACGGCGAGGCCTTGGTGATCCAGTTGATCGCTCGCTCAACCACCTCGGTGAGGTTGAACAGCACGGCTTCGTCGCGATCCAGCACCGAGAAGCGCTTCAGGCTGTCGACGATATCGCGGGTGCGCTCGGCGCCTTCGACGGTGCCGTCGATCAACGAAGGCAGGTCTTCTAGAATTCGGTCGATGCGCAGCGCGGCACGCTGTTCACTTTGCTGTGCCGATAAGGGCGTGCCGTGCAACAGCGCGATGTAGCGGCCCAGTCGCTCGGTGTAACGCCGCAGCGCATGCACATTGCCCAGCACGAAGCTGATCGGGTTGTTGAGTTCGTGCGCCACCCCGGCCACCAGCCGACCCAGCGAGGCCATCTTTTCCGAATGCAGCAATTGCTGCTGCGTGCGCTTCAGATTTTCGTGGGTGTCGTGCAAGGCCTGATAGGCACGCCGCAGTTCGCCCAGCGGGCGACCGGTAACCACCGAACCGAGCAACTGGCCTTGCGGGTTGTGGCGTGGCGTGCAGTTGAAGGACACCGCGATGGCCTGTCCATCGGCAGCGCTCAGCTCCATCTCGCAATCGGATGCCATCGATGACTTGCGCGCAAAGGTCTGGCGCGCGCGTTGGCGCGTTGGCTCGTCGGCAAACAGGGCGAACAGTGAGCTGCCGATCAGCTCGGCCTCGGTCTTGCCGGTCAGGTGCAGCAGCGCCGGATTGACCACTTCGATCACGCCGTCGGGATCGCAGACGACCAGCAGGTCCGACATCGACGACAGCACCGATTCGGCGAAGCGTCGCGCCTCCTCCAGCGCGGCGTTGTTTTCTTCCAGCGCGACCTCGTACTTCAGCAAGTCGCTGTAGACCTCATCCATCTTGCGGATCACTTCGATCCAGGCATCTTCGCCGAGTCGACCTTCCTCTTCGCTCAGGCTGCGCGACAGCGGCGATACCTCACGTCCCGCACGGCTGGATTCGGGCGCGTTCATTCAGTGCACCGTGCAGACCATGCAGGGATCGAACGACCGCACCACATGCTGCACGAGCAGCGGCGGATCTTCCGCTTCCGGCACCGGCAAGCCGACCAGCGCCTGCTCCAGTGCGCCGGGCGTACCGGCGGCATCGCGTGGCGAGAAGTTCCAGGTGGTCGGCGCGATGATCTGGTAGCCGCTGAGGCGACCGTGCTGCAGACCCAGCCAATGTCCCAGCGCACCGCGCGCCGCCTCGACCATGCCGCAACCGTGCGCATGATCCGGCACCACGAAGGGCAGGCACCACGGCGCACGCGGCTGCAATGCCTGCGCCCACATCTCCATCGCGGGCAGGACACGGGCGAATTCGAGCAGACGCGCCAGCACGCGCGTGCGCACGCTGCCCCCTTCGTTCGCTACCAGTTCGCGGATCAGCGTATGGCCAGCCACCATCTGCCGCGCCATCGCGCCGGTTTCCACCACCTGGTCGTGATAGCGCGGCGCCTTGCACCAGGTGTAAGCATCGGCCTTGTCCGGCGCGGGCACGGTCTGCCCGGCAAACGGCGCGGCAGTGCTACCGGCCATCCAGGCGTGGCTGAGGTCTTCGACGATGGCCGAAGGCTGCAGCGGTTCAACGCGGCCTTCGCGCCACACGCCACCGGCGAACAATGGCGACTGATCCAGCGGGTACGCACCGGCACTCAGAAAGACATCGGTGGCGCGACCGACGGCGTGCAGGCCGAGGTCGTCGCTGATCGCCAGAAACAGCGCCAGATCACCCGCACGGTCGCGTCGCCACTGCGCGAGATCGCTCGCACTGGCCAGCGCGGCCACTGTCTCCAGCGCATCGCCGAACACATGGCGTTCCAGAAAGCGCCGGAATGCGCGCAGCAGACTCAACACCTGCAGGCATTCCGCGCCCTCCAGCGGACGCGACGTGCCGCCGGGCTGCAGACACAGCGTATGTGGCCATTTGCCTGCCATCAGTCCCATCAGGTGCATGAAGCTCGCCCGCGCGGGCAGCACGTCGGCGGTGGCGCTGCCTTCGCCCGCCTTGAAGCGCGCCCTGGCCTGCGCAAACCACGGGCGTCCGCGATAGGCATCGCGCGCGAAGTCCGGCATGAAGAACAGGTAGAAATGACTCAGATGGTCGGCCAGATTTTCGCAGGCCAAAACCAGATTGGCCGCGAGTTGTCCGTTCTCGGGCGGCAGCAGATCCGCCGCTTGTCGCAGCGCGCTGGCCGCTGCCGCGCTTTGCGCCACCGAACAGATGCCGCAGATGCGCGGCACGATCACCAGTGCATCCTCGGCGGCGCGTCCCAGCAGCATGGGTTCGAAACCCCGGTACAAGGGCGACACCACGCGCGCCGATTGCACCTGGCCATCGACCACCTCCAGACGCACTTCCAGGTCGCCTTCGACACGATTGAATGGACCGACGATCCGGGTACTCATGGGCGCGATCCTGTCTGACCTGCCGTCATCATCGCGGCTTGCGCCGTCGCACGGGCGGCGCCAGCACCAAGTGATCAGCGGTGGCATTTTCGCGCACCCGCTTCGGCGTGGCCGATCTCGACAGGGCTGCCAGCGCGACGAACCAGGCTTTCGGCATGTCCGCAGGCAAACCGACTGGAATCCCCGCCACCTTCGGCGTCACCGTAAAGGCGTGACGCGGCTGCTCGAAGCCCGGCTCGGTGCAGGCGATGCAGGGATACCCGCCGCGCAGGCAGGAGCCCGTACCGTTCCACAGGCGCGTGTTGCAGTCGCCGTGCGCCTGCGTGCCGATGCAGCCGCGATGTTCCATCAGGCAGCCGAGATCGGCGGGCTTTTCCGCGCTCGCCTTGTACTCGTAATACTCGTTGCGCGGACAGCCGTGATGCACCAGATGATCCGCATACAGACGCGGGCGCCCGAGTTCGTCCAGGTCGGCCTCGTCGAAGCGTTTCATTGCAATCGCCAGCAAGGTGTCCAGCACCCAGCCCGGATGGGTGGGGCAGCCTGCGATGTTGACCACCGGCAAGCCTTCGGCGGCGCGGAAGGCCGGACCCAGCAAGCCGCCGGGATCGGCACCGTCGAACTGCAAGCCGGTCGCACCGAGCAGGCTGGCCAGACCCTCCCCGGAGGACGCACTGGTGATGCCGCCATAGGCGGCACAACTGCCCACCGCCAGCACGTAGCGCGCACGCTGCGCCAGCTTGCCAATCCACTGCATCATCGGCTGATCGGTGCCCGCCAGGCGATGAAATGCGCCGCTGCCGTCGGGTCCGGTCATCACCGAGCCTTCGAGACACAGCAGATCAACCGGCACATGGCCGTCGGCACAGTTCTGCAGGATGGTCAGCGCTTCCCGTCCGCTGGCCTCGGAAAGACTCGGATGCCACAGCAGATGGATTCCCGCGTCCTGCAGGCGCTCGAACAGGCTCGGCTGTTCGGCGTTCAGCAGTGACAGACTGCAGCCACCGCAGCCCCCGGACTGCAGCCACAACAGGTTGAGCGGCCTCATGGCAGACCCGCCTCACGACGCGGACGCCCGCGCCGCGCGATGGGCCGCTCCACGCCCAGTCTGTCCAGTTTGTGGGCCAGTCCGAGTCGCGTCAGACCCAACTCCGCCGCTGCACGGGTCAGATTGCCCGCATGCCGTTCCAGCGCCGCGCGCAATGCGATCACCTCGACCGCCTCGACACGCTCGCGCAAACCACCCGACGACTCGTCCGTCAGCGCACCGAGACGCGGCACACCGGTGGCCCCCGGCGAGGCCAGATCGAGCCCCAGCACCGGACCTTCCGACAGCACCAGCATGCGGCGAATCTCGTTCTGCAGCTCGCGCACATTGCCCGGCCAGGTCCGTGCGCAAATATGCCGCAACAAGCCCGGACTGAAACCACTCACCTCGCGCCCGAGCTGCTGCGCCGCGTCCTGCAGGATGCTGGCCGCCAGCAAGGGAATGTCCATCGACCGCTCACGCAAGGGCGGCACCCGCACCGGCACGGTCGCCAGCCGGTAGAACAGGTCTTCGCGGAACCGGCCCGCTTTCATCTCCGCTTCCAGATCGCGATTGGTGGCGGCGATCACCCGCACGTCGACCGACTGCGAGCGATTGCTGCCCAAGGGACGCACTTCGCCTTCCTGCAGCACGCGCAGCAACTTCACCTGGAATGCGGGCGAGGTCTCGCCGATTTCGTCCAGAAACAGACTGCCCTGATGCGCCTGCTGAAACAGACCGATGCGATCTTCGCTGGCGCCGGTAAACGCGCCCTTGCGATGCCCGAACAATTCGGATTCCAGCAGGGTATCCGGCAGCGCACCGCAGTTCTGCACCACGAAGGCCGCATTGGCGCGCTCGCTGCCATAGTGGACGGCACGCGCCAGCAACTCCTTGCCGGTGCCGGACTCACCCATCAGCAGGATCGGCACGTTGTAGCGCGCCGCCTTGGCGATCTGCGCACACAGCGCCTGCATCGGGCTGTCCTCGGCACGCACGATGCGCGCCAGACTGAACACGTCCTGCACCTGCGCACGGCGCGACGCGACCTGCTTGCGCAACACCGGCTCGGCGGTGCGCAACTCCAGCGACAAGCGGCAGTTCTCCTGCTGCAGACGGAACAGCTCCACCGCACGCCGCAGCGTCAGCAACAACTGCTCCGGATGCCAGGGCTTCAGCATGTACTGGTAGATGCCCGCCTCGTTGATGCCCGCGATGATGTCTTCGCTGTCGGTGTAACCCGAGATGATGATGCGGATGATGTCCGGCCAGTCATGCCGAACCTGAGTCAGAAACGCCACCCCGCTGGTGCCCGGCATGCGTTGATCGGTCAGCAGCACATGCACCGCACGCTGCTCCAGAATCTGCCGCGCCTCCTCCGCGCCCGAGGCCGTCAGCACCTCGAACTCTTCCTCCAAGGTGCGACGCAGCGCCTCCTGCGAGCGCACCTCGTCGTCCACGACCAACACGATCGGCAGTTCCTGCATCACTGCCCGTCATTCCTGCTGTGCATTGCTTCCCGCCCCTGATCAAAGCAGCCCAGCGTGGGACCGATGGCCCCAAAGGTGGCTGTGCAAGGCACAGTGTGCGCACCGAGCACGCCCGATCACGCTGCGGTGCAGCATCAGAGCGAGTGAGAGCTTGGTAACACCCGTGGAATAGCCTGTCAGCGCCCCCCGGCGGGCTGACGCCAATCCAAGACGCGCTACTCGCATTGCGCCCAGAGCCGGAGCACTCACGGGACGCCAAGCCGCGCTGAGCTTATGGCCCGTGTGTGGCTGCGCGCTCAGTCGGCCTGCGCGGCGCGCATGGCCTTGATGCGCTGGTGGTAGCGCATGTCGGCACGCAAACCATCCCAGTCCGGATCGTTTTCCAGCAGGTCAACTTGCTTTAGGCCGCGCTCAATGGCTTCGTCCAGCGCAGCCCAAGCGGCATCCACCTGGCCGCTGACCGCAAGCAGACACGCGCGGTTGTAGCTGGCGACCCAATGATCGCGGTCCGCATTGCGCGCCCGCTCGAAGTACGTCAGTGCCGCTGGTATGTCGTCGAGGCGGCGTGCGGAATTGCCCGCTTGAACCAAAGCACGCAAGTCCAGCGGCTGCAACGTCAAGGCCGTCTCGTAGTGGCGCAAGGCACCAGAAAAGTCGCCACGGTCATACAGCATATCGCCGAGCCGGCGATAGATCGGCGGAAAATCCGGATCCAGTGTGCGTGCTTGATCGAGCAGCGTTTCGGCTGTCGCGTTGTCATCACGCAACATCGCGATCAACGCAAGCTGGGTGACGCCCTCGACGAAGTCCGGGGACAAGGTTAGCGCCGTTTGATAATGGCGTTGCGCAGCGTCCAGATCGCCGGCACGCAATGCGACCAGTCCGAGCATTCCATAAATACGGAACTGGCTCGGGTCCGCCTGTATGAGTTTGAGGTATTCGCTTTCGGAATCGGCGAAACGGCGTTGCTGCAATAACGCCAGCGCCAATACACCGCGCGCCGAGGTGTGACCCGGTATCCGGTCAAGGATCTTGCGCAGTATGGCTTCGGCTTCGGGCCATTTTTCGCGTTGCGCGAGGTGACGGGCCTCTTCCAACTGGTTGTACACCTCGATACCGTCCTTGGGATCCATGCCGGCCACGCCCGCGCGATCTTGGGCGCCCTGCAGATAGCCCAGCGACTGCAGTGTTTCCATGGTTTCCTGGGAGAGCGGATTGGCTACGCTGGCAAGCGCACGCGCCTTGCTATCGTCCAGCAAATCTTCCAGGGTCGCGTCCAGGCTGTCGCTCAATACCTCGGTGCCTGGGCGTGGATGCAGGTTCACCCGTTCATCCGGATCGTTCTGCAAATCATAAAGTTCATTGCGCGGCGCGCGGATCCAGGTATGCCCTTTGCTGCGGACACCGATGAGTGGTGCCATGCCGAAACCCAGTTCTGACACCAAGGACTCCGAGTATTGGGGAAGATCCGGCGCTGCATCGGGATTGCCCAACAGGGGCAGCAGGTCCCGACCCTGCATTCCGTCTGGTGGGTCAAGTCCCACTATCGCGAGCACCGTGGGCATGATGTCGATGCTGCGCACCGGGCCGGGATAACGGCTTGCTGCATCGAACAGCCTGGGGAAACGAATGATCAGCGGCACGTGCGTCGTCGCACGGTAAATGAATATCGCGTGGGTGCGCTCCTGGTGTTCACCCAGGCTCTCACCATGGTCTGCGGTCAGGACAATCAGGGTATTGTCCAGTTGACCAGTCAACTGCAGATGCTCGATCAATCCGCCGAGTGCGCCGTCTGCGTAACTGATTTCAGCGTCATAGGGCGATACGGTTCGGGTTGTTTCCCTTGCTGGTGCCTGATACGGCTGGTGCGGGTCGAACAAATGCACCCAGGCGAAGAACGGCTTGTTCTCGCCGCTTGCTTCGCGCTTATCCAGCCAGTTCAAGGTGCGCTCCACGGTACGCTCGGCGCGCCTTTCGCGAATCATGAAGAGCTTGGGATCCGCTTCCGTCCAGAGCGTATCGTCATAGTGCGCGAAGCCTTGGTCTATGCCATATCGCTTGCTGAGCACGACCGCCGATACAAACGCAGCCGTATCGTAGCCCGCCGCACTCAATACCTCGGCCAGTGTTTGTGCCTGAGCGTCCAGGACGTAAGCGCCATTGTCCCGCACGCCGTGAGCCGGCGGGAGCAGGCCGGTCATGATGCTGGCGTGCGCGGGCATGGTAATGGGCGCTGCAGTGATGGCGTTTTCAAACAACAGACCTTCGCTGGCGAGTCTGTCCATCACCGGCGTGTGCGCCGGCGCATAGCCGTATGCACCCACATGGTCCGCGCGTAGCGTATCGACTGTAATCAGCAACACATTCGGCGCGGGCCTGGAGCAGCCCGCAACCAGCGCCAATAGCGCGACAAGCAAAACAAAACGCCGGCCACGAAAGGCCGGCGTTCTTGGATCAGACCACGCTGTCAAGCCAGTCTCAGCGCGCGAACAGGCGCCGCCCGAACCACAGTCCAGAGGCGAGCAGGCCGACACCCAGCAACAGCCAGTTCGCGGGAAGGCCTGCGGGCACCCTCACGGCCGGTGGTGCGGCGACGATAGCGAAATTCGCTACTTGTGCGCGCTCTGTCGGCGACATGCAATTCAATGCCGACGGGCTGCTCAATGCGGATAGCTGTGCTGCCTTGGCGGCCGCTGCGGCGCGGGTGCCCTGCGCGGTCACGTAGTACATGACCGACTTGGTTTCCCCCGGGTTGAGGGTAATCGGGAAAGACCAAAGCGGATTGTCGTCGCCGTCAACGAACTGCATCAAGTTCATGGCCGGTGCGGAATCGCCGCGCACCACGTGACCAAGCCGAGGATCCGAGGACGTGGTACCCGAAAAATTCTGGAAACTGGTTACCCAGGCATCGGTCGGTTCGGCAACTGCGTCGCCATCGCTGCTGGTGACCACTGCCGTGTTGGAATCCGAGCCCAGATTGTTTTGTGCGATCACATTGACCGTCACCGCGCTGGCGCCGGTGTTGGTCACCAAGGTAGTCCAACGGGCAAAACTGTCGTTCGCCGGGACGTAAACCTCGCGCCGGGTGGTGACCGTCGCCGAGCCCAAGGTCATCGCCTGAGCGGGAAACAGAAAATTACGCGGCCCGGCAGCGCCACCGGCCGGCGTTTCGGTGCAGCTCGCGTCGGCCGTAGCGGCGCCGTTGCCGTTGTAGATCGCGTCGGAGGCGCCCCCGGCACAGAGGCCCGGTGCCCCGATGCTGATGCACGCCGTGTTGTACCCGTCAAAAGCGTCATTGAGCGTACTCGAGACGAAGCCGCCACCCGAGGTATCGGCCTGCACCGCGGAGACATAGGACGCTTCGGACGCCGCGCCCGACGCTGAACTGGTGGTCGAGAAGGTGATGTCGGAGTTGATGAAGTACTCCACACCCACTGAATCGGTGAGGGCAATCGAGCCAGTCGCGCGCACGACGGGACCTTGCTTGCCTTCATTCTTGCTGGTATTCGCCACGCCGCGTTTACTAAAGCCGTCCGTGTCGCGCAAGCTAACGTCGGCCCACGAGGTCGTGCTGGCGAGCGTAGCCAGCAGCGCAGCACCCAGAACTGTAATTTTCATGATTTTCCCCTGGCAGACGAGCAGCGCGGCATGCAACCGGCATTCTGTGACCCGGTATGCGATTGGCAAACGTTGCTGAGTATCGGTTTCGCGGTAGCAGATGTCCACAGCAATCTGCTGATCTGCGCAGAAGCGCTGGCCATTTTTCCCTTCCGACCCTGCTTTTGGTCTGCGCTCTTTGCACAACGCAATGCATTGCTGGCCACGGCGCTCACATTGCTGGCCACCGTCCTGGTTTTGTATCAACTGATCTGGATCGATCCCGAGCTGCGTAAGACCACGCACTGGCAACTGCTCGGCGCTGTCACGCTCGCCTTGACCGCCTGGAGTTGTTTGTTGGCGATTCTCGCGCTCAGCCAAAACCGCTTTCAACATCCCGGCGTGGTTTGGCGCTATCTGCAGGACGCGGTCTTGCCGTATTACATCCTGCACCAGAGCGCGTTGATCGTTGCGGCCATGTGTCTGTCACCGTATGCCCTCGGGCCGGTGTGGGAACCGATGGCCGTGGTGACGTGTACAGTGCTGACGTGCGCGCTGGGGTTTGAGCTGATCCGCCGGATCGCGCTGCTGAGAGGGTTGTTTGGCTTGAAGGCGACAAGCGTGGCCGTTGCGTCGAAAAAACCGTCGCTCATCTACCGTGTGGCGCGTGGGGTGTTGGCGACCGGGTTGGTGTTGTTCGGGTTGGAAATAGTGCTGTGAGACACGAGAGGGAACGTCTGGCTTTTTCTATCCTCCCGTTTCCGATGACGCACAACGCCCTGCTTACCCGGCTCATCGCGTAGAGCAAGCTCGGCGCCGGTCGCGCGAGCCGCACGAAGACGGCAATCGAGGAAATTCGTGAGTCAGCGCCAGCCCTTCACCGACGAGCAGGAAACCGCACGACGACCGCGCCCGAGTAGTGCTCGCCCGCCGCCGCAAAGCGCCAGCGTCGAACGCTGTTCAACGCGGCATACGCGAAGATTCTCTTTTCGCTGTTTGAGGAAGCAACACGCGCCGACGCGACCGCACCATCGGGAGACACCGCGACATCGAGAACGACCACCACGTCAGGATGCGGAAGCTCCGAGATCAGATGAGGCGGTTCACCCGCGACGGGTGACAAGGCACTGATCGGCAGTTCGCACGAAGTCGTCGCAACGAGGGCAAGCAGAGCTTTTATCAACACGGTTGAAGACCTCTGCGGCGAGTGCGCGCGAGAATTGTTGGACAGCGACGCCAGTAGTCAAGATGACGTCCAAATGACGGAAATCGCGGACGGTTGAGGAGCTACAAGCGCCTGCAGCGACCCGACCTAGACCAAGCCCAAGTCGGCGACAAGCACCACCGCGACCGCGACGACAGTCAAAACACTTGGTGACAACTGTACGACTCTGGTGAAGCGGCCAATATCCTGCCACTGACACGTCACAACGATTGGAAGCGTGATTAGGGCAGGGCTGCCAAGAAAGAGCCAAAACCCAACTCCAATCAATGCGTCAGTTCGGTAGATCCCGGGCTGGGAGCCTACGGCGTGGAGAGCCGCGTATGCGCTGACGAATGCGGCAGCCGCCGACCAAAAAAAGAGCACCCATCGAATAGTTCGACTAAGCATCTAACAGAAAGCTATCTGGCGCTGCACGCCGCTATTGCGTCGCACACAGCGACCGGAAAGAAAATGTCCTATTGTACGGCTAGGTATCATAGGGTCGAAAAATACTCTTTGTTCCTAGTGGCAGCGGGCTCAAGTGTCTTGATCAGAGCAATAGCAGATGTCTTAAACGGGAGCCAACACGGATGGCTCATCGCTTCCTGATTTGCAACTATCGAGGCGGCGCCAACCAAGACTGATTTTGGAATACCACCAAGACTTGCGAGGAAATCTTGAATCGCCTGTTTTTGTCGAACATCCAAGTAACTGCAAGGATTAGAAATCGCAGCGATTCCGTCTGTGTTTAGATCTGAAACTATTTCCCAAGCAACGTTGTAGTTTCCCCAAGCGTTGCACAGTTCTATTGGTTCTAGTGTGATGATCTCAAGCCATTGCGAGAAGTTGTGCAAGCTGTATTCGAAGCTTTCGTCTAGAGAAATCTTTTCAGCCATAAGTATTGATCACAAAAATTGCAAGACCCATTCATACCGCACACTGGCCGCAACACTCGGCAGGTCGCCCAGGTGATCGTGCGTGACAGTGGGAAGGATTATTAATCAGTCACTCCGGTCAAACGCCTTAAAGATCTTGCGCGTTTTGCGTCGACATTTCCAACCCGTTCTTCGCGCCAATTGTGCTACTACGCCGCCTGAAAAAATTGCTGCACGCCCTTCGCAGGTTGCGCTCTGCAGTCATTCATCAAGTCGCACCGTCACGATCTGCCGCGCATGACGCGCCATCCTTTGATTCACCCAAGCGTGGCGAGCAGCGCTCGACTGCGACACAAGTTTGTTTCGCCCTCGTTCCTCAGCTTGATGGCCCAGCATACAACCGAAACAGATCTTGCGCGTGCCCGATTGAATTCCAGCCAACGTGCGCGATACCATCGCCTGATGTACTTGGAAATTGATGATTTCAAAAAATGGGGTGAAAGGCTGGCCCCGTGGTTGACCCAGCGGTTTCATCCGGAAGTATTGGCACGTTTCGGTGAGACAGTGCAGCCCGACTGGATATCCTGGCTTGACGCCGAGCAGGCAACTCGTACCGGAACCTATGAGTCGAGCAAAAAACCGTTCGAACTCCATATGCAGTATTCGTATGAGGGCATAAGGGTCATTCACGCCACGCGTTTAGACAATCTCGATACTGTTCGATCGAGCGGATTGAGAGGTTGGAGCCCCAGTGAGCTTCGCTCGGCAGCTTATGATAGATTTCGGGGCGAAGTTGAGTCGGCAATGCTTGAACGTTCTATCGAGGGATGTTTGCCCGACCACAGAGGTGGTCGGGTGTACTCATTCGCATCTTTGAGCCACGCTCTTGGTTTGAATTACGGCAATTGCGTTGGCAGCATTCCAGATTTCGCTATCCATGGAGGTGAATTCCTGCGTTGTGTCGCACTGCAAGCGGGGCTTGGAGTACAAAACGCGCGGCGCTCGGGTAGAGCGTTCCTCCTCGCCTGCGATGTGCCATGGGAGTTCATGCCGGACGGCTTGGTACAGGGAATTGCGCAAGACATCTTTTTCAACCTCCTGACCTGGCGCTTTTTCGACGCAAGTCGCTACTCCATGCTAGGTAGCGTCGAGTGCATTTCGACGACCCGCGATATTCCGCCCAAACAGATCCAGTTAGTCGCTGACGTGGAACATTTGGTCGGTCGCAAAGACATCGCTCGTTCAGAGATTCGATGGGAGAGGGTCCACCGCTTCGTTGGTCAAGAAATGTCGGTGCCGACGACGCTCGCAGAAAACGATTATTCGAATCCGAGCGAGCGGTCGTAGCTCGCCTTCTGCTATTGACCTGCGCGGGAACGTCGCGCCAAAAGGTGCGGAATCGCCTAGAGCCCAATCCCCGCCCTACTCCACCGTCACCGATTTCGCCAGATTCCTCGGCTTGTCGACATCCGTGCCCCGCGCGCAGGCGGTGTGGTAGGCGAGTAGTTGCAGGGGGACGACGTGGAGGATGGGGCTGAGGGCGCCGTAGTGTTCGGGTAGGCGGATGACGTGGACGCCGGGGCTGTTTTCGATGTGGGTGTCGGCGTCGGCGAAGACGTAGAGCTGGCCGCCGCGGGCCCGGACTTCCTGCAGGTTGCTCTTGAGTTTTTCCAGCAGGTCGTCGGCGGGGGCGACGGTGACGACGGGCATGTCGCTGTCGACCAGCGCCAGCGGGCCATGTTTGAGCTCGCCCGCGGGGTAGGCTTCGGCGTGGATGTAGCTGATCTCTTTCAGCTTGAGCGCGCCTTCCAGGGCGATGGGGTAGTGCCGTCCGCGGCCCAGGAACAGGGCGTGCTGTTTGGGTACGAAGGCTTCGGCCCAGCTGATGACTTGCGGTTCCAGCGCCAGCACGGCCTGCACGGCGGCGGGCAGGTGTCGCAGGTTGCGCAGCGCGGCTTCTTCGCCCTTGGCGGGCAGCTTGCCGCGCAATTTGGCCAGCACGAGGGTGAGCAGGAACAGGGCGACCAGTTGGGTGGTGAAGGCCTTGGTGCTGGCGACGCCGATCTCAACACCGGCGCGGGTGATGAAGGCCAGTTCGCACTCGCGCACCATCGCGCTGGTGGCGACGTTGCAGATCGTCAGGGTGCGGGTCATGCCCAGGCTGCGGGCGTGTTTGAGTGCCGCCAGGGTGTCGGCGGTTTCGCCGCTCTGGCTGATGGTGATGATCAGGGTGCGCGGGTCGGGCACGCTTTCGCGGTAGCGGTATTCGCTGGCGACTTCGACGGTGGTGGGAATGCCTGCGATGGCTTCCAGCCAGTAGCGTGCGGTGCTGCCTGCGTAATAACTGGTGCCGCAGGCAAGGATCAGCACGCGGTCGATGTCGGCAAAGATCTCGGCGGCACGTTCGCCGAACAGGCTGGGTGCCAGACCGCCAACACCGTCCAGCGTGTCGGCGATGGCTTTCGGTTGCTCGAAGATTTCCTTCTGCATGTAGTGCCGATACGGCCCGAGTTCGGCCGCACCGCTGTGCGCGTTGACGGTGCGCACCGGGCGCTCGACGCTGCGGAAGCGACCCGACTCGTCGGCGTGGCTGATCCACACTTTGCCGAGCTGCAGATCGACCACGTCGCCTTCTTCCAGGTAGACGATTTGATCGGTGACGCCCGCCAGCGCCATGGCATCGCTGGCGAGGTAGTGATCGCCCGCGCGCTCCGCGCTGCCGATGCCGAGCACCAGCGGCGAGCCTTCGCGCGCGCCGACCACGCGGTGCGGTTCGTCGCGACAGAACACCGCGATGGCATACGCCCCGCGCAGGCGCGGCAGCACGCGTTGCAGCGCTTCCAGCAGGTCGCCGTCGTAGGCCTGATGCACCAGATGGGCGATGACTTCGGTGTCAGTCTGGCTGGCGAACACATAGCCCTTGGCCTGCAGCTCGGCGCGCAATTCGTCGTGGTTTTCGATGATGCCGTTGTGCACCAGTGCGATGCGTCCGCTCTCTCCGATATCGCTGCCCGGACCAGCAGAAAAATGCGGATGCGCGTTGTGGACGGCGGGCGCGCCATGGGTGGCCCAGCGGGTATGCGCGATGCCGGTGCCTGCGGCGATGCCGTCGGCAGCGACGTTGGCTTCCAGTTCGGCCACGCGGCTGGTGCTGCGCGCGCGCTTGAGGCCGCCGTCCTGATGCACGGCGACGCCGCAACTGTCGTAGCCGCGATATTCCAGTCGCTTCAATCCTTGCAGCAGGATGGGAACGATGTCATGCGTACTGACCGAGCCGACGATTCCGCACATGATGGGCATCCAGAGTGTGTTGGGGGCCAGCGCATCCTAGGCCGGTCGCGATGAAATTGTGGATCGCATTGCGCGGTGTTTTGCAGTGATCCATCATGCGTTCGTAGATGGCGATTCATTTGCGCATTAGTTAGCGAATCGGTGAAATAAATGAGCAATCCAAGCCTGGACGCGACCGATCTGCGTCTGCTTGATCTGTTGCAACACGACGCCTCGCTGTCGAACCTGCAACTGGCCGAGCGCGCCCACACCAGCCCCGCCACCGCGCTGCGTCGGGTACGTCGACTGATCGACGAAGGCGTGATCGAGCGTCAGGTGGCGCTGTTGTCGCCCGACCGGCTGGGGCACGGGCTGAGCGCGCTGGTCGAAATCACGCTGGACCGCCAGGGTGCCGAACACCTCGATGCCTTCGAAGCGCGGATCACGCAGGACAGCGCCGTGCAGCAATGCTGGCGGGTATCTCCGGGGCCGGACTTCATCCTCGTCGTGCATGCCGTCGACATGCCGGGCTATCACGCGCTGGCGCAGCGTCTGTTCACCCAGGACGCCAATGTGCGCAACGTCAAAGCCTTCTTCAGCGTGAAGCGCGCCAAGTTTGATCCGCGCCTGCCACTGCCAATGACCGCGCCACTGCGCTGACGCGCGCCGACATCGCTCAGCGACGGGCGCGCCAACGTGGCAGCCATGCACCGACGACGACGCCCGCGCCCAGGCCGATCAGATTGCGTGCGAGGTCCGCGCGGTCCGGCCAGCGTCCGGGAATCCAGTACTGCACCCATTCGGTGAAGCCCGCGATGGCGATGCCCAACAACAGCACAACCAGCACCGCGCGCCAACGCGGCCAGTCTTCGCCGCGCAAGGCCCACACCCACAGGGCCGAGGGCGCACCGAACAGCGGGATATGTGCGGCATTCAACAGGGGCTGCCAACGCGGGTGATCGCCCAGCGGCAGCATCAGCAGCAACATGCCAGCGAGTGAGATCAGCAGGGCGATGCGCCAGGCCCGCGCGTGGCGATGCCAGACGCGAAGAACGTGATCACGCACCGCGACGCGCCAGCAACTTACGTTCCCATTGCAACGCGCTGGCGCAGATCAGGTCGAGATCGTCGAGTTCCGGCGTCCAGCCCAGCACCTGCTGGATGCGTGCGCATTCGGCCACCAGTTCCGGTGGATCACCGGCGCGCCGTGGTTGTTCGACGAATGGCACCGCGCTGCCCAGCGCCCGGCTCATCGCCGACAGCACTTCGCGCACGCTGTAGCCATGTCCGTATCCGGCGTTCAGGGTGACCGATTCGCCACCGCCGCGCAGGTAGCGCAGCGCCGCCAGATGCGCGGCGGCCAGATCTTCGACGTGGATGTAGTCGCGCACACCGGTGCCATCGGCGGTGGGATAGTCGGTGCCGAAGATCGCGACATGCGGGCGAATGCCCAAGGCGGCTTCGGCGGCCACCTTGACCAGCAAGGTCGCCTTTTCGGTCGACTGACCGATGCGACCGGCGCGGTCACAGCCCGCCACGTTGAAGTAGCGCAGCGCGACATGCCGCAATGGCGTGGCGGCGGACAGATCGCGCAGCATCCATTCGCTCATCAGCTTGCTGCTGCCGTAGGGATTGATCGGCTGCGTCGCATCGGCTTCGGCAGCGCGTCCGGCGGCGGGAATGCCATACACCGCCGCGGTCGACGAAAACACCACGTGCTGGACGCCGACCTGCTGACAGGCGGCCAACAAGTTGCGTGTGGCGCAGGTGTTGTTGCCGTAGTAACGCAAGGGATCGGCGACCGATTCCGGCACGATGGTGCGCGCGGCAAAGTGCATGACGGTGTCGATGCCGTGCTCGCGCAGCAAGCGCTCAACCAAGGCGGTGTCGCCCACCTCACCAACCACCAGTTCGGCACCGATGACGGCGTCGGCAAAGCCGGTGCTCAGGTTGTCGAGCACAATGACGCGCTCGCCTTGTTCGACCAGTTGCAGCACGACATGGCTGCCGATGTAGCCGGCACCGCCGGTAACCAGGATGGGGGCGTGTGACATGACGGGTTGCCTCAGGAAGCGCGCGTGTCGACGCGCGGGGCCAGGTATTTCGCGTCCAGCACATCCAACCGGGCGTGACGCGCGTAGGTGTGACAGCCATCGATGCCGCGCAACCAATCGGGCTCCAGCGTGCCCAAACGGCGTTCGGCGAAGTGCGTGGGGCTGAGCGTGGTGATCTCGTTGAACACCACGGCGCGGCCGTATTCGGCAGCGCAGTCCTGCGCCGGACGGATCAGACGGCCGTTGTGAACAAACAGCGGACCGGCCGAGCGCGAACGCCGCACATCGGTGCAGATCGGATTGCCGGGATGCGGCAACCACGGTCCGAGCGGCGACGCGGCATGGAACAGGAACAGCTCGTTCCACTCGCGGCCACCGTCATCGAAGGGCGTTTCGGCCACGCTGGCAAACATCCACCAACGTCCATCGTGTTCGGTGACCGTGGCGTCCACCACGCGCCAGCCGTGCAGCAGTGTGGCCATGTTCGACCAGCGATCCGGAAAGCGTTGCGCGACGCGCAAATCAACCCGCTTGGCCTGTGCCGATTCGGCCACCATGCAGGTCTGCTCGGCCCAGCGGAACAGCATCGGAAACGACAGGTGATAGGACTCGCGCAAGGCCGTGGTGACCTGACGCACCTGC